>NZ_CP077369.1:1200000-2400000 GCF_019048525.1 Acinetobacter lwoffii
TTGCTTGGTTGAAGGTGAGCCGGATCAGGCAGCGATTACTGAATCTGTACATGCCATGATCAAGGAAGTTCAAAAATACGTACCAGGTTACAAGCTGGTAAATGGTCCGGTATTTGATGGCAACCGCGTATCAATTTACTTGGAAGTTGAAGGTCTGGGTGACTTCCTGCCGAAATACGCAGGCAACCTGGATATTATGACTGCAGCAGCTGCACGTACTGCAGAAATGTTCGCAGAACACGTGTTCAACACCGCTGAAGCTTAAAGGAATACCAAAATGTCTAAGATTATTGTTCATGATATGACTTTACGTGATGGTATGCACCCGCAGCGCCATCAAACGACTGTTGAGCAAATGATTGCAATTTCAACAGCACTTGATGATGCCGGCGTACCTTTAATTGAAGTAACGCACGGTGACGGCCTTGGCGGTTCATCAGTGAACTACGGTTTTGCTGCTGCAACGGATGAAGAATATTTATCCGCTGTTGTGCCACGTATGAAAAATGCAAAAATTTCTGCATTGCTTTTACCTGGTATCGGTACGGTTGACCATTTGAAAATGGCACATGAAATTGGTGTCTCTACCATTCGTGTGGCGACGCATTGTACTGAAGCGGATTGTTCTGAGCAGCACATCACCGCTGCACGTAAACTAGAAATGGACACCGTCGGTTTCTTAATGTTGGCGCATATGGCATCTCCTGAAAAATTGCTTGAAGAAGCAAACAAGATGGTGTCTTACGGTGCAAACTGTATCTATGTGACAGATTCAGCAGGTTATATGCTTCCTCAAGACGTTATTGATCGCGTAGGTCACTTACGTCAACACTTGGACCCAAGCATTGAGCTTGGTTTCCACGGTCACCACAACTTAGGTATGGGTGTATCGAATACTGTTGCTGCTGTTCAAGCAGGTGCAGTACGTGTTGACTTGGCATCTGCAGGTTTGGGTGCTGGCGCAGGTAATACGCCACTTGAACTGTTTATCGCTGTGGCAAACCGTATGGGTATGGACACTGGCGTTGACTTGTTCAAAGTACAAGATGTTGCTGAAGATCTAGTGATTCCAATGATGCACAACCCAATTCGTGCAGACCGTGATGCGGCTACTTTAGGTTATGCGGGTGTTTACTCTTCATTCCTGTTGTTTGCTAAACGCGCTGAAGCGAAATATGGCGTATCTGCACGTGAAATCCTGATGGAACTTGGTCGCCGTGGTACGGTAGGTGGTCAGGAAGACATGATTGAAGACCTGGCATTAACCATGTCTAAAGCGCGCGAGTTACAAGCTTAATTTTTAATGCATTCGTATTAAAATAAGGCTAATAAAAAAGCATCCGATTTGGATGCTTTTTTATTATTAAGTAGATTTAATAATATATTAAAACTCTGATCTCAGATATTTTAGTTATAGTGCTATGTGAAGATTATTTCAGTTTAATTTTTTCCTTAAACATAAAAACGATAAATAAAAAATATTAGACTTCCTTCATAAATCATTTTTCAATCAATTTAATTGTTTATCTTTCACCCAATCTAAATTGTATATGCCAGCAAGTAAATTAAACCGCAGGTTTAATCTTTTACGACGATTTCTATATACACAAGATAAAATCTTAAAACATTTCATCCTTCCAAATACATGCTCTACTTGAATTCGTCTACGACCAATCTCTTTATTTAACTTTTTTAATTCAGAATCTAGTTTTTCAGTTTTCTTTGCTTTAGATGGCATGAGGCATCCAAAACCCAATTTCTTTATCCCTAAATAACCCTTATCAACGATAAAAAAGGGCTTAAATTTTAATTTCCTCATGCTTTTTTTAAATATTTTAAAATCATGCATGCTTCCATGACTTCCACATACACTCAGTATTTCACCTGTTATATAGTGCATAGATAGCTGAAATTTAAAGGTATGTCGCTTTTTTTTACCGCTATACCATTTCTTCTGTTTTTTTTGGACGTTGAACTAATATTTCAGTGGCATCAATCACAACAACTTCCCAATCCACTTCATCTCGATTAGGAAGTTGTTTTGGCAAGTTGAATTTTCCAGAACGGATTAAGGTATCTTCAATAACACGTGTGATACGAATTGCACTCGTTTCAGATACACCGTAACTCATACCAAGATGGAAAAATGTTCGATATTCTCTCCAATATTCTATACATAAGAGCAAACGATCTTCCAACGGTAATTTATGCGGTCGTCCTTTACCAATATGACGAGGTAAATGCTTATTTAGCTCGGCCAACATGAGGTTAAATGTAGCCCAACTAACACCGGTAAGCCTACGAAACTTAACGTTTGATAATTTTTGAATATCTTTGAATTTCATCCAAGGATTATCTCTTGAATTAAATAATTTTGCTGATTAATTTAAGATCAAATAAATTGTACGTTTTTTGATTTATGACGGAAGTCTATTATCTTAAAGTTTTTAAAAAAATTGCGCTTATTAATAAAGGAAACAGAAATTTGAATTAAATATCTGGTCAAATTTTTATTTTCTTTAATCGGTTTAAAATCTAAGAGATTGAGTGCTTAAATCTGGGCTTGGAATATGCAGAGCTAAAAGAGCAAAAGTTTAATACTGTGGTCGGATTTTTTATTTAAACCGACTTGCGCATGATGGCTGCATGGATTTTATCAGCTGAATGGGGAACTCATCATGCGTCGTCACAATTTATGGATTGCAATGCTTACTGCGACAGCAACTTTAGGGACAACTGCAACGAATGCAGACTTTATTGACGACAGCAATGTTCAACTCAAATTTAAAAACTTTTATCTAGACCGTCAGTATCAAGATGACTACTCATCACGTAATTGGGGTTCTTGGTCACAAGGGGTGACTCTGGATGCCAAGTCCGGTTATCACGATATCGGTGGTGGTGTGCAGGTTGGTGCTGATGTACTGGTGCAACATGCAGTCAAACTCAATGGCCGTGATAAAAATCCGGACTGGGTTTTACCGCACGATGGCAAAGAGTCAAAAGACCATTTCGGTAAAGTCGGCGCGACCTTAAAAGCCAAAGTGTCACAAACTGAACTGAAAGTCGGTGAGTTATTGCCGGTATCTCCAGTCTTGGTATTCGATCCATCGCGTCAGTTATTGACGACTTATAGTGGTGCCTGGTTAGAGTCTAAAGACCTTAAAGATACCAAGTTAACTTTGGCGTATATTGATGGTATTAACAATCGTTATGATAATCAATTCCGTGATTTAACTAAATTTAATCCACCACAATTTGATAATGGCGCTGAATCAGATGGTATGTGGATTGCTGGTGTAGATCATCAACTAACAAAAGAGTTGGGTGCAAGTTATTGGTATGCCGATGTTCAAGACATTTATCAACAGCATTATCTAGGTGTGAATTACAAAACTGCGCTTGGTGAAAAAACCAAATTAGATAGCCATATTCGTTACTTCGATAACTCGGAGTCAGGTGACAAGCTATATGGTGAGATCGATAACCAGGCTGTGTCTGTCGCCGCAAAAGTGAATCATGGTGCACATAGCGTAGGTGTGGGTTACCAGCAAATGTTTGGTGATAGCGCATTCCCGACATTGGGTGGCTGGGTGCCACAGCCTTATCTGGCGAACTGGGGGGTAGCGACCTTTACCGCGCCAGAAGAAAAGTCATGGAGTGTTTCTTATGGCTATGACTTCTCTGAAATGGGTGCAAAAGGCTTAAACGCAACAGCCGTATATTTCAAAGGTTATGATCAGAAAGGTACTGGGGCGTATCAAGGTCAAAACTTCAACACAGATGAAGTAAATGCAATTGTTAATTACACTGTGCCAGAAGGTAAATTAAAAGGTTTGGGTATACAGGGAATGTATATTGATGTGAATTTTGCCAATCCAGCAAAACCAGACCTGCAAGAATACCGTGTCGCCACCACTTATACGCATAAATTCTAATACCCGTATATTTTAAAAGCAGTCAGTCTTCTGGCTGCTTTTTGGTTTAAGCGTTGCATTGTTTCATTAAAGGCTTAGATTGAGTAGTGTTTTATTTTAAATTAATATATAAAACAAATACTTAAATTATATCTATTTTGTAGGGTGCAATCGTAATTTTGTATCAGTTTGCTGCGGCTGAGCGGTTAATATAAGGGTGTACACAAGTCATTTTAATGAGTCAACTTGACGTCGAATTCTTGAAAATAGAGGGACACGCAAGCGAAAGACTGTAAGAGGAAGCAATATGAGCACTGTTCAAATCCCTGACTATCAAACAGATCCATTCTTTGGCTTAGAAGACAAATGGATTGAAACCGCTGAAGGCGAGTTGACCCATTACCACGAAATTGGTGAAGGTACGCCTATTCTATTTTTACACGGTTCAGGTACAGGTGTATCGGCTGCAGCAAACTGGTGGTTAAACCTGCCACAAATTGGCGAGCAGGCGCGTTGTATCGCGATTGATACCGTTGGTTATGGCCAAACTGTGGTTGCGCCGGGTACTGAATATGGTATCCGTGCCTGGGTAGATCATGCGATTCGTACGCTAGACGCTTTGGGTATCGAAAAAACCTGGTTGGTCGGTAACTCTCTGGGTGGCTGGTTAGCATTCCAGATGGCATTGGATTATCCAGATCGTATTTTGGGTATCGTGTCTATGGGTACGGGCGGTGCGAAACAGACAGCTGCACTTAAAGCTCACGCAAACCCAGTTCTTACAGAAGAAGGAATCAAGAAAACCCTTTCTATGTTTGTCGTAAACAAAGACCTGATTACAGATGAACTGGTAAAAGTACGTTTTGCTTCTGCTGCAAATGACTATGCATCAAATCGTTTAATGGATGTGGTTGGCGCACGTGACCGTGACCGTTTCGAATTCCCATTAGACTTCGAAAAAATGAAAGACATTACTGTGCCTGTACTATTGATTCATGGTACGCAAGACGTGGTGATTCCGGTTTCTCGTACTTGGGACATCCTGAACATCGTGCCAAATGCTGATGCACATATCTTCAGCCAATGCGGTCACTGGTCTCAAGTTGAAAAAGCAGATGAGTTCAACACTGTGATCAAAAACTACCTGGCTGTTCACGGCGTAAAATAAGTTTGATATAGTTTTAAAAAAGGATGGCTTTGGTCATCCTTTTTTATATCGGAAATATTTAAGGTAGCGCACCTAAGTGAGTTTGATTCTCATTTATTTGAATAAATATAAAAATCTAATAATTTTTATAGGCTTGAGCTATTTAAACTGAGAAAAATCCGAATGAAACTTTATTAGACTTAAGTGGTAAATGCAGTACATTTAGAGCTAAAAATACACAATTTGGGTCAAGGGCAAGTGAAAAATTTAAGCGCCAGAAATAGATTCTTTATTATAAAATAGAATTAAAAATGGATTCTTAAGCATAAAATAATAAAACAAAAAAAGCACATGCCTATCATAAGTTGAATGGCATATGCCTAATGCAGGGAAGAAATAGGATTAATTTTGTTCGCTACGGTTAATATCCAGATAGAACACACGGGTCAAAAGCTCAAGAAATTTGCTCACGACATAGGATTTGTTGTTTTTATGGTAGCTGACATACAGGTCTAAATAGGGCAACTCCACGTCCAGCGGACGAATCACGGTATTATCCATGGTTAGTGGTGCAATATAGCCAGGCAAAATGGTACAGCCTAGGCCCATTCCGATCGAGTTGATATTAAATAAAATATTATCGGCCTTTTGCACGATATTGAGTTCAATGCCGTTGGCTTTGGCAAAGTCCAGAATAGCCTGGTTCAGGGTCAAGGACTGCTCTGCTGATGGAATAATAAAATCAATACCATTCAATGCTTTAACAGGAATTCTTTCGTATTTTGCTAAGGGATGATCTTTAGGCAGGAGAAAAATCAGCGGTTCACGAATCACGAACTGGCTTTCAATTTCATCACTATTGAAATTATGACGGGTAAATGTCAGATCTAGATCACCTTTTTTTAACAAACGCATTTGCTCATTGTTGTTCAGGCTGAGCAGTTCAATTTTTAAATCCGAGTTCTGTACACGTAGATTTGGCAAGATATACGGGAAGATTTTCATCTCGGCCACCGGTACAAAACCGATGCGGAGCATTTGCTGCTTGGCCTGTGACACCTGACGTGCCATGGCAACGGCTTTGTCCGCCTGTGCCAGGGTGAGACGAGCCTGTTCCAGGAATACGGCGCCTTCTTCGGTCAGCTCTACTTTACGTTTGGTTCGGTTGAGTAGCTTTACCCCGACATCTTCTTCCAGGTCTTTGATTTGCTGGCTAAGTGAGGGTTGAGCCGTATAAAGTTTAAGTGCTGCCTTACTAAAATTGAGCTCTTCAGCAACGGTGATAAAGTAGCGAAGGTGTCGTAATTCCATGTCATCAACCCAAAGAGTAATCCAAAAAATGTCTTACTATAATTTCCTCAAAGTATAATCTATAAACAACTATGTCGTGAAGATTATTTTCCCATTCATAAACTAAATGCTCTGGCGGAATTAATAGATGTTTTAATATAAAAATTCACGTGCTTAATAATTGCTTTAAGCTCTTAATTGAAACAAAAAAAATATTTCCCGAAAAACGCTGTCAAATCCATCATCGTTGAAAAGTTGAGTCTATTACTTTGTGCCAAAGATAGGTCACAGGAGAGCTTTTCATGAGTGGAAAAATTGATGTGCGCGAAATCGATGCTTTAGTCGATGCACAAAATGGACGTATTACGCCATCTATTTATACAGATCCTGACATTTACGAATTAGAACTCGAACGTGTTTTCGGTCGTACTTGGTTATTCCTTTGCCATGAAAGCCAAATTCCTAAGGCTGGTGATTTCTTCAACACCTACATGGGCGAAGATCCAATCATTGTGGCACGTCAAAAAGATGGCTCAATCAAAGCATTTTTAAACCAGTGCCGTCACCGTTCTATGCGTGTAAGCTTCGCTGACTGTGGTAATACCCGTGCATTTACTTGCCCGTACCACGGCTGGTCATACGGCATTGACGGTTCTTTAAAAGATATCCCGCTTGAAGATCGTGCTTACCCACATGGTGCATGTAAAGAGCAATGGGGTCTGGTTGAAGTGAATCGTGTGAAGTCTTACAAAGGCTTGGTATTCGCTTGTTGGGATGAAACCACACCTGATCTTGAAGAATACATGGGCGATATCGCTTGGTACTTAGATGGCGTTGTTGACCGTCGTCCAGGTGGTACAGAAATTATCGGTGGTGTCCACAAGTGGGAAATCGAGTGTAACTGGAAATTTGCGGCTGAACAGTTCGCATCTGACCAATACCACGCCTTGTTCTCTCACGCTTCTGCGATCCAAGTATTGGGCGCGAAACCAGACGACGAATCTTCTAAGAAATTAGGTGCTGCACAAACGGCTCGTCCAGTTTGGGAAACTGCCAAAGACGCGATCCAGTACGGTTCACGTGGTCATGGTTCAGGCTTCTTCTTCACAGAGAAACCAGACGCAAACGTATGGGTTGACGGTGAAGTTGCCAACTACTTCCGTGAAACTTACGACGAAGTTAAAGAGCGCCTAGGCGAGACTCGTGCACTGCGTCTTGCAGGTCACAACACCATGTTCCCAACTTTGTCTTGGTTGAACGGTACTGCAACACTTCGCGTATGGCATCCACGTGGTCCAAACAAAACCGAAGTATGGGCATTCTGTATTGCGGATGCTGAAGCATCTCAAGAAGTGAAAGAAGCATTTGAACGTTCTGCAACGCGTGCCTTTGGTCCAGCCGGTTTCCTCGAGCAAGATGACTCTGAGAACTGGATTGAAATTCAAAAAGTTTTACGTGGTTACAAAGCGCGTCAAAATAAACTCATTATGGAAATGGGTAAAGGCAACGAAAAAGTACGTGAAGATGGTATCCCGGGTATCACCAACTACATTTTCTCTGAAACTGCAGCACGTGGTATGTACCGCCGCTGGGCAGATTTATTGATCCATGAAAAATGGGAAGACGTGGAAAAAGCAGCTGACGAATATGAGAAGGAGCTTATGAAATGAGTCAAATCAGCTTAGAACTTCATCACCAAATTAGTCAGTTCCTGTATCGCGAAGCAAAATTGCTAGACGATTGGAAATTCCGCGAATGGTTGGATACGTTAGCTGAAGATATTTCTTACACGCTACGTACCACACCAAACGCACAAACCCGTGACCGTCGTCGTTCAGTTGAACCACCTACCACTTGGGTGTTCAACGATTCAAAAGACCTTTTAGAGCGTCGTGTAGCGCGTCTGGAAACCGGTATGGCTTGGGCTGAAGAGCCTCCGTCACGTACCACCCACATGGTGAGCAACGTGATCGTAGAGCCAACTGAAGTTGAAGGCGAATACGACGTGTACGTAACCTATTTGCTATATCGTACGCAAAAAGAGAAAGACATTGTCATTTACTGCGGTAAACGTCATGACAAGATCCGTAAAGTTGAAGGCGGCCTCGGCTTCCAGATCTTCAACCGTAAGATCACGCTTGATCAAGCGACATATAGCTCACATAATCTGAGTGTGTTCTTCTAATGAATAAGATTTTTGTTTGCCAAGTTGACGAATTAGACGAAGGCGAAGCGTTAAAAGTAGATTGTGGCGTAAACGGTATCGAAGCGCTGGCTGTATTTAACAATGGCGGTGAATTCTTCGCTATGAACGATAAATGCAGTCATGGTAATGCGTCAATGTCTGAAGGTTACCTTGAAGATGACGGTACTGTTGAATGTCCATTGCATTCAGCACGTTTCTGTTTAAAAACAGGTGAAGCATTGTGTTTACCTGCAACTGATCCAATCAAAACATTCCCAGTGATTGTTGAAGATGGTCAATTGTTTGTAGAGATGGCAGGAGAGTAAGCATGGGTTGGCTACAAGGCGAAGTTGCACTTATTACTGGTGGTGGTTCAGGCTTAGGCTGGGCTTTGGTAGAACGTTTTATTGAGGAAGGTGCGCAAGTCGCTGTTCTTCAACGTTCAAAAGCTAAAGTAGATGCATTAAATGAACACTTCGGTGGAAAAGTTCTTGCGATCGAAGGTGATGTAGCCAGCTATGCAGATAACGTTCGTGCAGTTCAAGCAACTGTGGAACGTTTCGGTAAACTCGATTGTTTCGTTGGTAATGCCGGTATCTGGGATCACTATGCCGATATCGTCAATACCTCTGGTGAGCAGCTGGAGAAAGCCTTTGACGAGATTATGGGGATTAATACCAAATCTCTGATCCTTGGTGCGAAGGCTGCACTGGATGCATTGATCGCTTCTGAAGGTTCTATCATATTTACTTTGTCTAATTCGGCACTGTACTCCGCTGGCGGAGGCCCTGTATATACTGCATCTAAGCATGCGGGTGTCGGGATTATGAAAGAATTGGCTTATGAGCTTGCGCCTAAAGTACGAGTGAACGCGGTTGCGCCGTCAGGTATGAATGTGAATATCAAAGGCGCGGCATCGCTCGGTCAGGAAAATGTGGGCCTGCTCGATGCACGTGATCCTGAGAAAATTGCACGTGGCATGCCACTGAATTTCTTGCCTGAACCGGAAGATATGACCGGCTCATACGTGCTGTTGGCATCTCGTCAAAATAACCGTCCTCTGACTGGTGTTCTGATCAATGCAGAATGCGGTTTGGGTATTCGTGGCCTACGTCAGCCACGTGCAGGTTTCTTTGACGAATAAACATCTAGTCTCATTCAAATGGACTTACCGGCAGCCTCTTCTCTCAGGGCTGCTTTCCTTCTAGGAGTCTCTCATGGCCGTTAAACTTATTTGTGCATCGCACAGTCCTTTAATGGAATTTGCTTCGCCTCAAGATCAATCAAAAGAGCAAAAAGTTCATGCTGCTTTTGAAAAACTCTCTGCTGAAGTAAAAGCTTACGACCCAACCCTGATCATCACTTTTGGTCCTGACCATTTTAATGGTTTCTTCTATGACCTGATGCCAAGTTTCTGCGTGGGTATTCGTGCCAAAGCCGCAGGTGACTGGGATTATGGCAAGGACAATGACCATATTGATGTACCTGAAGACAAGGCATTAGATCTGGTTCGACGTGTACTGGATGAAGGCGTAGATGTTGCCTACTCATACCGTATGCAGGCTGACCATGGCGTGACTCAGCCCTTACATTTCCTGTGTGAAGGTAAACTTGATCGTTACCCAACGATTCCAATTTTTATTAATGGCGCTGCTGCACCGATGCCAACCACCAAGCGTACCATCGCTTTGGGCCGTGCTGTGGGTCAATACATCAAATCTTTAAATCTTGAAAATGAGCGTGTGCTTGTTTTAGGTACCGGTGGTCTGTCACATGATCCACCTACACCACAAATGGGTGCAGTACCACCAGAAGTAGAAGAGTTCCTGATTGCAGGCCGTTATCCAACACCTGAAGCACGTCATGCACGTCAATCCAAGATTATTGCAGTGGGTCAAAAGCTGGCAGCAGGGGATACGTCAGTTGCCGTGCCTTTGAATGCTGAATGGGATATTGCCCTGCTAGAAACCTTCAAGCATGCTGATTTTGCAACATTAGAAGCGATGACTGAAGCTGAAATCCGCCATGATGGTGGTCGTGGTGGTCAGGAAGTCCGTTCTTGGATGGCTGCCTTCGCTGCCTTAAGCGAAATGGGTGAGTATGAAATGACCACACATTGCTATGAAGACATCAGCGAATGGATTGCCGGCTTCGGTATCGTATCTGCAGAGTTAAAAGGTTAAGAAAATGAGCAACGTAAACAACATCGTGATCGTGGGTGCTGGCCAGGCAGGTGCGAGCGCAATTTTAGAACTTCGTGGCAACAAGTATGAAGGCAAAATTACCTTAATTGGTGATGAAAGCCATCTTCCTTATGAGCGTCCACCGTTGTCTAAAGATGTGATTCTAAAACCTGAAGAAACCAAGATCGAAATCCTGTCGGAACAGAAACTGGCAGATTTAGGCGTAGAAACGATTCGCGGCAATGGCGTAGCGAAAATTAATGCCGAAGCGAAAACGGTTGAACTCCTGAACGGTGATGTTGTTGCTTACGACAAGCTCTTGCTTGCAACAGGTGGTGCCGCGCGCCGTTTGCCTAATTTCGATGCTTTGGGCAAACACGTCTATACCCTGCGTAACTTGGAAGATTCACAGGCACTGGTGCCTGTACTTCAAGCCGGTCGCCGTATCATCCTGATCGGTGGTGGCGTGATTGGTCTTGAGTTGGCATCATCTGCACGTTACAAAGACTGTCAGGTGACTGTGATCGAAATGGGTCCGATGGTTATGGGTCGTTGTTCACCACAAATCCTGAGCGAATTCCTGCTAGAGCAGCATCGTCAAAACCAGGTCGATGTGCGTCTTGAAACCAAGATTACAGATTGCCGTTTAGATGGTGAAGAAGTCGTGGTAACGCTGGAAGGCGGTGAAGAACTGCGTGCTGATGCTGTAGTTTACGGAATCGGAATCGTGCCAAATGCACAGCTTGCGCTAGATGTAGGTCTGGATGTTGATGTTGCGATCAAAGTGAATGAACACTGCCAAACCTCGAATGCTGATATTTATGCAGCGGGCGATGTTGCGACCCAGTTACGTGACTGTGGCAATCACCGCCGTGTGGAAACCTGGGAAAATGCCAACCTTCAGGCAGGCATCTTCGCGCGTCACGTGATGGGTGTGGAACATCCGAAAGCCAATCCGGCCTGGTTCTGGACGGATCAGCTGAATATCAACTTCCAGTTTGTCGGCGATATGGCCGCAGCTGAATGGCATATCCGTGGTGAAATGGATGCAGCCAAAGGTGCAGACAATTCATTCGTGATGTACGGTGTGACTGATGGTCAGATCGTTGGCGGGATTACCGTGAATGCAGCCAAAGAAATGCGTCATTTGAAAAAAATGATCAGCAAAAATACGGCGTTTGATGTTGAAAAACATTTAGATATCGCGCAAGACTTACGCAAAATTGCTTAAGTCGTATTGAGATATCTTGGGACAGACCTATGTTTTGCATAGGTCTGTTTTTTATGCACGAAACTTGATGAATTTATCAAAAATTAAAACTTCATCTCAGCATGAATTCGCTATACGCTATTTTTGAAGTTGCTGATCCAGAACTTCTTGGCCTCGTTTAGGAGACTTATGAGTTCTTCATCTTCATTGCCGGTCACGGCAAGTATTTACGCTTTATTGGTGCTGATCTGGGCGGCAACGCCACTGGCGATTGTCTGGAGCGTGGCCGAGATTCACCCGATGTGGGTGCTGATCATTCGCTATTTTGGTGCCTCGATTATTGCGTTGTTCCTGCTGAAGATCATGCGCGACCCGCTGCCTTTTGACCGCACTTCAATGAAAAGTTATCTGGCAGGCAGTTTGAATTTAATCGGTGCGCAGCTGTTTATTTATCTGGCGGCCAATTATCTGACCTCAGGTTTGATGGCGCTAATTTTTGGTTTTTCACCGCTGATCGCCGGTTTAATCGGTCATGTGATTTTAAAAACCCATAAACTGATCTGGCTGCAATGGCTCGGCATGGCAGTGGCCGTCGCCGGTTTATGTTTTGTTTTTGCCGACTCGGCAGACAGCAAGATTAATCCTTGGGGTGTGGTACTGATGCTGATCAGTATGGTGTCTTATATCAGCTCAATCTTCTGGGTTAAACAGATTAGTGCACCCTTGAGTCCGATGTCGCAAGCGACGGGGTCATTGCTGGTCTCCGCGGCTGGTTCAGTCATTTTAGTGCCGTTTATCTGGCAACATATGCCGACTCAGTTGCCTAGCACACAGGCAATGATCGGTTTTGTATTTACCATGATCATGTCTTCGATTGTGGCAATGCTGTGTTATTTCTGGCTGATTCGCCGTCTAAATGCTTCGACCGTTTCATTGAGTAATGTGATGACGCCGGTGATCGCTCTGGTATTGGGAGCAACCTTAAATCATGAAATTATCAGCAGTCATGCTTTTGCGGGAATTGCTGTGGTGATGTTCGGGATCATCATGTATTTCTGGAAAGAGTGGCGCGAGCAGTATTTTTCCAAGCATTAAAACTGTAAAAACCAAAAGGGCGAAAGCCCTTTTATTATTTTAGTGGAGAGTAAAGTGATTCAACAACGTGAGAGATCACGACTAAGCAACAATTTGTAAAACAACTTTCAAAAATAAATGATTAAGATTTTGATACATAAATCATTCAAGCTTGCACAAGCTTATTTAGGACAGTGTCAGGATGTCTGAATCCAATAAAATCGTAGTTTATGCAGCCCTGTTTGGTAATCTGGCGATTGCGCTGGTGAAATTTGTTGCGTCCTATATAACCAATAGTTCTGCCATGTTCAGTGAGGCAATTCATTCCGTAGTAGATACCTTGAATGAAATTTTACTGTTATATGGCATGAAAAAATCAGAAAAACCGGCAAATGCCAAACATCCTTTTGGTTATGGGCGTGAACTGTATTTTTGGGCCTTTATTGTGGCACTGATGGTTTTTGCCCTAGGTGCGATTGTGTCCATCTATCAAGGGATACAGCATATTCTTCAGCCTGAAGTCATGCAGGATCCATTGATCAATTATATTGTGCTGGGTCTGGCGATTCTTTTTGAAGGATTTTCATGGTCAGTGGCTTTAAAAACCTTTCGTAAACAAAAGGGAAATCTGGGATATTTTGAAGCCTTTCGACACAGTAAAGATCCAACGACCTTTACCGTGTTATTTGAAGATACTGCCGCCCTGGTCGGCTTGGTGATTGCTCTGGTCGGTATCTTTCTGGCGCATCAACTGAATATTCCTGAATTGGACGGTGCCGCATCGATTTTAATTGGTATTGTTCTGGCGGTTTCTGCCTGGTTTCTGGCACGTGAAACCAAAGGTTTGTTACTGGGTGAAACGGCAGATCCAAAACTGCGTGAAGATGTATTGAACATTGCTCAACAGGATGCGGCAGTTTTTAGTGCTAATGGGGTATTGACTGAGCAGATGGGTGCTCAGCAAGTCATTGCATCATTGAGTCTGGAATTTAAAGATGATTTAACTTCTGATGAAATTGAAGCCTGTGTCAACCGGATCGAAGCGCAGATTAAACAGCTGCACCCGGAAATTATTGCTTTATTTGTGAAACCCCAAACCAAGGCCGTATGGCTGGAACGAACTCAAGGTCGTGTATAAAGATCTAAAAAACGCTTGAGGTTGGTATTTTGATCTCAACTTGCCTTTCTCGCACAATTGATGTGATGATACTGAGGTATGGCGAATTTCATCATAAAATCATCAATGGGCAGACATGCTTTTGTCAGCATGGGCTTATAAATATTGAGTATCATTTTGTATTTTTAGACAGAAGGGCGCGAGCGATATTTTTCTAGATAATCCAAGGCTTCAGCCAGCCATAAGGTCGATGAAATGCCATTTTTTTGCTAAAAATAACAAAAACATACATGATTTTCTGTGACGGATTTCATACTATGTTGTAGTGTGCCTGTTTTTAGTTTGTATGCTCATTAAAAGATGCACCGCTTGACCATTTCAAGAGGTTGTTGTCTTGCATATAGCGAATAATAAATAGTGGATGTTTATGCAAGATCTTCTCAAAACTAAAAAATTCCAGTTAATCACGGAATCCAGTTGGAAACATCTCTGGTCTAAGCCAGTGTTTGAGTATCTGCATTCAGATCATTTCGACGGAAAACAGTTTCGTAATCTTGAGCATGCTTCTCTATCGCGCGGTCGCTTTGATTTATACAAATGGCTCATTACCCGAAAATCCAAGACCTGGAATGTCAATCTTGACGAAGAGCGTGCCGAGTTTTTTTCTCGTCCGCGCGCATTGCCACAGCAGCGTCCAGATGCAGCTCTGGATGACTGGCAAGTCTGGTTTATTGGTCACGCCACCACATTAATTCAGATCGGCCCCTATAACTTCCTGACTGATCCGGTTTGGGCTGAATATGCCAGTCCATCGGCTTCCACAGGGCCGCAGCGGGTCATTCCGGCTGGCATTGCTCTGGATGAGTTACCCCAGATTGATGCTGTACTACTTAGCCATAACCATTATGATCATATGGATCTGGCCAGTCTGGAATGGCTGTACAACACTTTTGAGATGCCTATTTATACCGGTCTGGGTAATGCCTGGTATTTGCCAGAACATTATACCGTGCATGAAATGGACTGGTGGGAAAGTGCCTTTTTTGAAGAGATCCGGATTGTCTATACGCCGGCTCAACATGCCTCAGGGCGCGGCATGCGCGATCAGAACTGTGCACTTTGGGGAGGATTTTCTTTATTACATGGCAAGGAACATTGTTTTTTTGCCGGAGATAGTGGCTACGCCTCACATTTTAAAGAAATTCGTAAACGTCTGGGTGCACCGCGAATTGCCTTACTCCCGATAGGAGCGTATGAACCGCGTGAACTGATGCGCGCGATCCATATGAATCCGGAAGATGCCTTTCATGCCCATCATGACTTGCAGGCCAAATGTTCACTGGCGATTCATTACCGTACTTTTCAGCTCACAGATGAAGACCGGGATGCACCGGAACATGAGTTGCATGAGATCATCAAGCATTCTTCCAAATTGATTAATCCGTTTTACTGCATACGGGAAGGCAAACGGATTATTGTTTAAGTACTTCCTGTTGTTCCTCTTGGATGAGTTGAATGGCCACTACAGAAAGCATCAGCATGGCGGTATTCATTACCACAGGATTGAATGCTGCAGTAAGTTGCAACGGGGCTGTGAATGCAATCAGCAGTAGTAATCCAGCAAGTCCGATAATATTCAACCTATGCAAGAGTATGGACCGGTTCCATTTCAGAAAGCATAAGCCAAATAGCATTTCACATCCTCCGGAAAGTCCAACCAAGACTTTGGCCAGTGCCAGCTCAAAACCCATATTTTGCCAAATGCTAATTTCAGCGGGTGATTGGAACAGAATTTTTGGAATGAGTCCCTGATAGAGCCATAGTATGACCAAAGTCAGCTGGATAGTACGCAGTGATTGTAGGAATACAGGTTTAGGATTCACGGACAGCTTCTTCCAGAAAATGGCGTTTATTTTCGCTGGATGGAATCAGGCAATACTCGGTTTTACCAAATAGCTTGTAACGATTTAAAGCGACCACACGATACAGAAAATCTCGGATAAAACGTGGAACAAAATAACCTGCGCTCATTAAATTAAAGGGAAAACCAAGATGCTGCAGCGCCTTCAGTAATGCAGTCGATTCCGTATAGAGTGTGCCATCTTGAATGACGAGCATCGTGGTGTAATGTTCGGTTGGCATCTGATAATGTTCGAGCAGTGCCGTACCTAAAGGCGATTGGGCGGAAACCAGTTTAAACTGTATCTTCTTATCGTATTGAATCAGAAACCGTGCCCAGCCATTGCAGATCACGCAAACAGCATCAAATAAAACAATGTCGTGTTGTTGAATGATGTCTTCAATATTTGGATGCATTGTTGTATTTCTTTTTGTGCCAGCTTGTTTCTATAGTGCTTGATGCTGCAATAAAAAACCACCCGAAGGTGGTTTCTATACATGTCTAAACTGGCTTAGAGAAAGCTAGGCAAACCTTTGGCTGGATCGCTTTCACGTGCTGCTTGGGCATCTGCTACAGTCATACCTAAGGCCTTAGCAACGCCTTGCCCATAAGCTGGATCGCAAGCGTAACAGTTGCGGATGTGACGGTATTTAATGAAATCTAGCGCATCACCCATCGCTCCGGCCGTGTTATTAAACAGAGCCTGTTTCTGCTGGTCATTCATCAGGTTAAACAGGGCGCGTGGCTGGCTGAAGTAATCATTGTCATCTTCACGGAAATCCCAGAAATCGGCATCACCGGTGATTTTCAGTGGCGGTTCTCTGAATTCCGGTTGTTCCTGCCACTGGCTAAAACTGTTCGGCTCGTAATGTGGCAATGAACCATAGTTGCCATCCATGCGGCCTTGACCATCACGGCGGTTCGAATGTACAGGACAACGTGCAGCATTGACTGGAACCTGTGAATGATTCACGCCAACACGGTAACGCGCTGCGTCGGCATAGTTCACTAAACGTGCCTGTAACATACGGTCCGGTGAGTAGCTGATACCCGGTACAAGATTGCTTGGTGCAAAGGCTGCTTGTTCTACATCCTGGAAATAGTTTTCCGGATTGCGGTTCAGTTCGAATTCACCGACTTCAATCAGTGGATAATCGCCCTTTGGCCAGACTTTGGTCAGGTCAAATGGATGATAAGGCACTGTTTCGGCTTCCAGTTCCGGCATGATCTGAACGTACATTTTCCATTTTGGATAGTCACCACGTTCGATGGCATCAAACAGGTCGGTCTGGCTGCTTTCACGGTCTTTGGCGATCAAGTCTGCAGCTTCAGCATCGGTCAGGTTCTGGATGCCTTGCTGGGTACGCATATGGAATTTTACCCAGAAGCGTTCATTTTTGGCATTGATAAAACTGAAGGTGTGACTGCCAAAACCATGCATATGACGGTAACCGGTCGGAATCCCGCGGTCGGACATGACAATGGTCACTTGATGCAAAGCTTCAGGCAACAGTGTCCAGAAATCCCAGTTATTGGTGGCGCTGCGCTTGTTGGTTTTCGGGTCGCGTTTGACTGCTTTATTCAGGTCAGGGAACTTGCGCGCATCCCGCAGGAAAAACACCGGGGTGTTATTGCCGACCAGATCCCAGTTGCCTTCTTCAGTATAGAATTTTAAGGCAAAACCGCGAATATCACGTTCTGCATCGGCTGCGCCACGTTCACCTGCCACCGTTGAGAAACGCGCAAACATTTCGGTTTTTTTGCCGACTTCAGAGAAAATTTTAGCGCGGCTATATTGGGTAATATCATTGGTCACGGTAAAGGTACCAAAAGCACCTGAACCTTTGGCATGCATACGACGCTCTGGAATCACTTCGCGGACAAAGTTGGCCAGTTTTTCATTCAGCCATAAATCCTGGGCAAGTAAAGGTCCACGCGCCCCTGCCGTCATACTGTTCTGGTTGTCGACCACAGGGGCACCAGCTTCAGTGGTCAGGTGGGTGACAGGGCATTTTTTAAAATCTTGGCTCATCTTTCCTCTCCAAGTTTTGAATATCTTATGTCGTTTACCTAGTATTCATAAAATATTGAGATATATGCTAATCAGATCAGGTTTCGCTATATTTACAATATCTTTAAATAAAGGGTGTTACAGCACAAAACGGAATTCAGGGTATAATTGAGTGAGCTCACTCAAAAAATATTTTTAAATTTAATAAAGTTTAAAATGTTGAAAATTAAATGGTTACTCTTAAAAAGTAACGGGTTTTCCACTCTGTGACAATATCAAATTCTATATATTTTGAATAACTCGAATAATGAATGGGATTAAACGAAAATAACAATAAGTTGACAAAAATAACTAATGATGCGAAAAGGTTTTTTTAGTTAACAGATGTTCACACATGCCTAGAATTGTTTCTGTACCACTTAGTTTAGAACAGCGAGAACGACTCATTTTTCTGGTCAAGCATGCAAAACATTGGCGTGAAAGGCAACGTGCCCAAACTATTCTCTGGCTTTCCGAAGGTAAAAGTGTTGCGGAAGTTGCCACTCTACAAGAACGTATCCCAGAAACCATAAGGCTACAACGCCGACGTTGGGAATTGTATGAGTTTGAATCGATTAAAGAAGGTCATCGCTCAGGTCGACCCAATACATTGATCTCAGACTATCAGGCGAAAATCCTAGATTGGGTCAATACAAGTCCACTCAATGCAGAACAAATCCGAGTCAAACTACATGAAGAATACGAAGTGTCCGTGTCTGTTGAAACCATTCGTAAGTTTTTACGTGATTCAGGTATGGTCTTCAAGCGTACCCGTCATAGCTTGAAAAAAAAGAGATCCGATTGCATTTGAACAAGCAACACAGCAGATTGAAGAATTACGAGAGCAAGCGGCACGTGGTGAAATTATATTAGGTTATGTTGATGAAACAGGATTTTCATCTACACCTGATAACCGCTATGCGTGGACAAAGATAGGTGATGTTCATGCGGTTGATGCAATAAGATTAAAACGAGTTAATGTCATGGGGTGTTTGCTTTCAACGGGGAAACTGGTGACAAGCTGTTTACAAGAGTCAGTGAAAAGCACTTGGTTTTATGCCTATTTAACTGGAATAGCTCAACAAGTAAAACAGATGTATAACCTTCCATTGGTTCTTATTGTTGATAATGCCTCGATTCATAGAAGTAAAAAGATGGCTGATTACAGAGAGCTACTTAAAACTAACTTTTCGACGAATCTGTATTTTATTCCAGCTTATAGCCCTGAGTTAAATCGAATCGAGATGGTATGGAAGCAGATGAAATATTATTGGCGAGATTTTCAAGTCATGACAGCTGACAAAATAGAGCAATGGGTGGAGAAAGTATCAAACCAATTCGGAAAAGAATACATGTTTACTTTTTAATGACAACTTATCTAAGTCGATAATATGTTTTTATCAAAGGATAAAAATAATAAGTGAATAGTATTGTTTAAAATAAATTTTATAACTGATTTATTTTAAACGTTTTTTTAATCGAGTTTTGTTGGGCTGAAGAAACCCATAAAAATAATGAATGAAATAAGGGTGTTTCCTGGCTATAACTCCCATTTTTGCATATAGAAAATCCTGGCTAAATGGGCTTTATTTTTGAAAAAGCATTGGCAAATATGCTTGAAAATTAGTCAGTCGGCCCTATAATTATCTCACTCCTTCCTCCAAATTATATAGAGAGCAAGATGGCCAAGAAAAAAACAGCCGAGCAGGTAGTGATCCACAATTTTGTGGCAAAACACATGCATGAAGTCAACAAAAGCCAGGTTTTTGTAGATCGAAAGAAAAATTCAAAACGTGGCTACAACAAGCACAGACAAGGGCGATATTCCATGGAAGATCGCCCTTTTTTAATGGCCGCTTAAGGTCTGTAAGGTGGCTGGGGACGACGTGGGGGCTGCTTAGGATTAGTTTTAACTGGAGAGAGCGGGGCGACAGGCCGGTTGTTACGAGTTTGCGAATATTGATTTGGATACCGGGATGATGTTGTCGATTCATCCGCGATTAAGTCATTAAAGAATTTATTGAGTTTGCTTTGCACTGGTGCTTTGTGGTGAGGGGAATGAGGCTGTGGTCTGGCCTGCTGAAAACTGGAAAATTGATCTTTTTGTTGGTGATAGAGTCTGGCAGCAATGACGGAGGGGTCATCTCTGCCTAAACGCCGCCGTTGCGATGCCGAAATTTCAATGCCCAATAATGGAATCATTTTAGGCCGATCGGCATAGCTCATTGCTCGATTGCTGGCGGGGCGTATATAAGATGAACCGGAATTATGAGCTTCTTTGCGGGCAGCCAAGGCCGGTGCAAGAATGACCACATAGAACACCGCAACAATCATGAACAGGATGACCAGAAATTCCATAACCACCTCTACCACTGTCGAGGGACTGGAAAAAGTCCCGTATTAGGCACTCACCATACGTGATGCAGATTTCACCATATCCCCTAAACCATGGGTTCTGAAATAATATTCTAACCAGCTTTTTACCATGAGCGGATTGTCCATTTTTAACACATGTTGCAGCAATTCTTGTGCATCACTCATCGGAACATGACAAATGGTTTTACGTACCCGCAAAATATTACTGGAACTCATCGACAGGGTATTAAAGCCCATGGCCATGAGCAAAACTGCAGACAGCGGATCGCCCGCCATTTCACCGCAGATACTGACCGGTTTTTCATTACGATGACAGTCCTGCACCAGACGGGTCAGGGCACGCAGTACTGCAGGGTGTAAATGTGAATAGACATTGGCTACCCGTGGATTATTGCGATCCACAGCCAACAGATATTGGGTCAGATCGTTGGAGCCGACCGAGAAGAAATCCACCAGTTCGGAAAATTCATCAATCTGATGAAGCACACTCGGCACTTCCACCATGATGCCGAGTTTTGGTTTATTTACCTTGACCTGTTCTTCTTCTTGAATCGCCGCATGGTCACGTTCCAGCAGATAGAGCGCTTCCTCGACCTCGCTGACACTGGTCACCATCGGCAGCAGAATATGCAGGTTATTCAGTCCGATACTGGCTTTGAGCATGGCGCGAATCTGTGAAGAAAAAATTTCCGGATGATCCAGGGTAAAACGAATGCCACGCCAGCCGAGTGCCGAGTTTTCTTCTTCAATCGAGAAATACGGCAGGTCTTTGTCTGCACCAATGTCCAACGTTCGCATCACCACCGGTTTATTGGCAAAGTGACTGAGCTGCTGACGATAAATCGCACGTTGTTCTTCCTCGCCCGGGAAGCGGTCACGCAACATAAACGGAATTTCAGAACGGTATAAACCGACACCTTTGGCACCACGCTGCACGCCACGCACCACATCAATCATCAGGCCGGTGTTGACGTAGAGTTTGACCGCCACGCCATCCGGGGTAATCGCATCTTTGGTTTCGTACTGGCGCAGATCTTTAGCAAGCTGTTCTTCTTCTTTTTGAATTTCTTTATAGCGACTGCGCAGGCGACGTGGGGGATTAATAAAGACCCGGCCCTGATGTGCATCGACAATCATCTCTACATCATCGAGGGTGTTGATCGGCAGTTCGGTCACGCCGACCACGGTCGGAATACCAAGAGCACGCGCCACAATCACCATATGTGAGTTCATGGCGCCTTCGGTAGTGACAATCGCGGCAATTTTATCTACAGGTAGTTCAACCAGTGCAGCCGTCGAAATTTCCTCACCAATCAGAATACTTTCATCGGTCAATTCACGGTGACTGGCATCGGCTTCCTGTAAGCGCGCCAGAATACGGCGGCCCAGATCTTTTAAGTCCGCTACCCGCTCACGTAAATAATCATCTTCCATTTGGGAAAATTGTGCCACATGATTGTCAATAACAATTCGCACGGCGCCTTGTGCCCAGTGACCTTCACGAATAAAAGCCTTGATTTCTGCAGGCAGGGCATTTTCATCCAGCATACGCAAGAACACGCTAAACAGTGCGCGTTCCTCGGCCATTAACGCATCCTGCATTTTGTCATCCAGTGACTGGATTTCTTCACGGACTGAATTTAGCGCGTTATCTAAGAGCTGCAGTTCTTCGCTGATGTCATCTGCTTCACGGTCAGGGACTGCGGCAAGATCTGCTGGCGGATAGAGAATCACTGCACGACCTAAGGCAATGCCACCGGAGCCAGAAACTCCCTGAAAGGTTTTATAGGCGGGCAGGTTGCTCGGCTTACGGAATACATCGATATTGCCAACGGCATGGGCATGGGCGATGACGCCAGAAAGCTGCGCGCAGAGTGTGACCAGAAAGGATTCAGCAGCTTCAGAAAAGTCCTGTGATTCTTTATTCTGAACCACCAGTACACCCATGACCTTACGGCGGTACATCACCGGCACACCGAGGAAGGAGTTATAAATTTCCTCACCGGTTTCAGGTAAAAACAGGAAGCGCTCATGTTTAGGGGCATTGTCCAGATTGACAATTTCTTCACGTTGTCCAACCAGGCCCACCAGACCCTCACCGGTCTGCAAAGACACATGGCCGACAGATTCTGCATTCAGGCCTTTAGACGCCATGAGCAGATAACGCTGATTGCGTTCATCGAGGAGATAGATCGAGCAGACATCAACCTGCATGGCCTCGGCCACATGCTTGACCATAATGTCGAGTGATTCATGCAAACTGGTGGACGCATTGATCTCCTGAACAATACGTCTCAAGGTGTCCAGTTGCATATTCGACATAAGGTCTGCTCCGTCTATTCAGAATTTCAGTGATTAAGTTTATTTATAACAATAGCCGCGTAAAAAATCTGCATTATTTATGCGATTTTTTAAGGTTTTTGCTGGGGTAGTTGCTGACACAACTCCACCAGGGCTTTGCGGTAAACATCACGTTTGAAATTCACGACTTGACCGAGTGGGTACCAGTAACTGACCCATTGCCATTGATCAAATTCGGGCGGATCAGACAGATTCAACTGAATATGCTGAACGGGGGCCGTGAGTTTGAGTAAAAACCACTTTTGTTTTTGACCGATACAGACCGGATCAGAGTCCGTACGAATGTATCGATGCGGCAAACGATAGCGCAACCAGCCTTTGGTTTGCGCGACTATCTGGACGTGTTCGGGCAATAAGCCAACTTCTTCTCTCAGCTCACGATAGAGTGCCTGCTCAGGGGTTTCTCCATATTGGATTCCGCCTTGTGGAAATTGCCATGCATTATGACCAATGCGTTTTGCCCATAAAACCTGTCCAGCATCGTTTGCCAAAATGATCCCGACATTCGGTCGGAAACCTTCAGAGTCGATCATTTGGCTACCTAAAAATTGTTTAATTTATGCCTTTGCCATCGGGGAGCATTATTTCGTTATCCAACTCGAAAAAAGCAAAGTTTAAAAATGTTAAAATTGCTATGATCTTAACGAATTTCTATCGACTAGCGGAGATAGATTTACAATTTTTTTCTTAAATTTCAGTTTTAACGAGTATTTTCATGAAATTGGCGCTATTTGATCTCGATCACACCTTGTTAAACACGGATTCGGATCATTCTTGGGGAGAGTTTTTGGTCAGTGAGGGCCTGGTCGATCCAGTTCAGCATCGCGCCATGAATGACAAGTTCTATGACGATTATAAAAAAGGTCAGCTGGATCCTTATGCCTATAATGAATTTGTGTTCCAGTTTCTGACCAAACATGACAATCATTATTTGACTGAATTACATCAACTGTTCATGCAAAAAGTCATTCGTCCACAAATGCGTCCTGAAGGTTTTAAAGCCATTGAGCGCCACCGTGAAGCAGGGCATGCCTTAGTGGGGATTACCGCAACTTCAGACTTTATTACCGCACCCATTTTTCGTGAATTCGGAATTACTGAAATTATTGCCACCAATGCTGAAGTCATTGATGGGAAATATACTGGTAAAGTCATCAATACCGCATGCTATCAGCAAGGCAAGCTGGTGCGTCTGGAACAATGGCTGGAAGGCCGCGACGTAACCGAGTCTTGGGCTTATTCAGATTCTATTAATGACCGTTTCTTGCTGGAATATGCGGATCATGCGATTGCAGTCAATCCGGATGATCGCTTGGAAACTTTAGCCCAAGAACAGGGTTGGAAAATACAGGACTGGTCGATCTAATCACTCCGAACTCATTGATGTGATTATTAAGTACAACTTCGGTTGTGCTTTTTATTTGCCTCATTTGAATATTAATGTTTTTTCACAGTCCAGCTGAATCAGACATGCTATGCTCGAAAAACAGGACATGATAACAATAGTAGATTCTGAGGTATGAGATATGACTCACGTTCGACCACGTATGACACATCTGTTCCAACAGCTTGGCTTGGATGCCAGTGCAGAAGGTATTGAAACATTTATTCACGAGCATCAATTGCATAAAGATCTGACTTTACTGGATGCGCCGTATTGGTCAGAGGCACAACGTCAATTTTTAAGCGAGAAAATAGCCTCTGATGGCGAATGGGCGATTGTGGTAGATCAACTCAATGAATCCTTGCATGAAAATTCAACCAGTGAAGGATAAGATATAAAGCCAATCGTATGATTGGCTTTTTAGACTATGACCTTACCTTTAGCGAATCCGTTTCCAGATCGTGACTTGTGACAGGGTATGTTGATACTTTCTGGCCGTTTCTCGAATCACAAAAGGCACATCTTGGGGTTCGGCCACCAATTCAAAGTGCTGGGTTAAAATGTTGGAAATACCAGCCAAAGTCGTGATCTTTTCCCCATCCTGCTGAAAACCGCCCAGCCATTCGCTACGCGCCGTATGTTCTTCCAGCCAGGTATAGGGCGAACTCAGCATTAAAATTCCACCTATATTGATACGTTTATGAATCTGCAATAAAAAGTCTTTCGGATGATGCAGCCGGTCAATCAGGTTCGCTGCCAGAATAAAATCATAGTCGCTAAAATGTGCTTTCAGGTTGCAGGCATCGGCCTGAAAAAATTCCGTTTTTGACGCAAACTGTTCCAAAGCGACATCTTCAAGTGAACAGCTTTTTTCTTCGCTTAATTCACCTTCTAGCGGCAGCTGATAACGTACCATATTGCCTTGAGCCAAATAGACTGCCTGCTGGATAAAACGTGCTGAGAAGTCCAGACCGGTCACCTGATCAAAATAGTGTGCCAGTTCAAAGCTGGCGCGGCCGGTAGCACAGCCAATATCTAAGGCACGATGACATGGCACTTGCTGAAAATAGGGTTGTGCCAGATCGACCAGTGTTTTGGCAAAATTAGCGATACCAAAATATTCGGGGCCGTACTGGAATTCCAGATATTGGGAGACCAGCTGGTCGCTTTCATAGTTCGAAGGGAAATGTTGCAGTGCCTGATCAGAGGCGACGTAGCGAAAACCAGCGTGCTGAAAGAAATGCCGTCTGAAGGCGTAGCGGGAACTATATAAAGCTTCATTGCCCGCCGAAATCCAGGAGCCACCTTTCATCAGGTTATGGCGACCGTCAAAGGTTGGTGTACTGAAATCATCATAAAGCGGATGCACCTGAAAACCCTGAAATGGATAGATCGGAGTTTCAGTCCACTGCCAGACATTGCCCTGAATATCATAAAAATCGCCCTGCTTGAAATGATCGACCGGACAGGAGCTGGTGCCGTATTTCAACTCGATATTGGCCTGTTCAGGGCTCGGTAAATCTGAATCCAGATCGGAAACTGCATACAGGCGATACCATTCATCTTCAGTCGGCAAGCGAATGGTTTTTCCCAGCAGTTGGGATTTCCACTGACAAAAGGCCTTGGCTTCATGATAATTCACTTCTACCGGCCAGTCCCAAGGCATCGGCACTTCTTCTAGCATCAATCGCAGTGACCAGCCTAATTCAGTTTTGCGCCAGAAACAGGGATGAGCAGCTTGTGAAAATTGCAGCCAGCCTAGACCTTCTTCACTCCAGTAGTGTTCGGTCTGATAGCCATCAGCTTCGACAAAGGCCAGAAATTCCTGATTCGATACCAGATATTTGGAGGCTGCAAAAGCTGCAACCTCGGCTTCATGCCGGCCGTATTCATTGTCCCAGCCATAAAATGGATGGTTAAAATCTTTCTGTAAATGCACTTTGCCTTCCGGCACATCCAGCAAAATATTATCCGGGGCCATGCCGGTAATAATATTGGCACGCCATTGCGGATGCTGGCGTACATGTTCCAAAGCATGCTGGCGGATCAGCACAGAAGAAGTTTCCAGATGGATCCGTTCATGTTCGATGTCCATGATGATGGTCCACCAAGGGTTTTGCCAGTTTAAGGGTAGAGTTAGCGGAGCATGTTCAAGGATGTTCAGGATCAGGGCGCGTACCTGATGCCGATAATCACGGACTTCCTGCACACTGGGCCAGTCATAGTGCACTTCATCCAGGTCATCCCAGCTCATCTCGTCTACACCGATCGCGAAGATACTTTCAAAATGCGGATTTACGCGTTCGCTAATTAGCTTGCTGAGCAGCAGTTTATTGACAAAAAAAGTGGCGGTATGGGCAAAATAAAAAATTAGCGGATGACGTAAAGTAATCGGCTTGATGAAAAATGCATCTTCATGTTTGAGGCATTCAAACAGTTGTTCATAGGTGTCAAAGGTGTTCAGGAAATATTCGCGCAGGCAGTGCCGGGCAGTCTGTTCATCGGCAAAATCAAGTGCCGGCGTGGGCAGCAGCATCGGTTTGGCCGAAAGCCACAGGCTGCTTGTATTGGTTTTATCTTGAGAGTGGGATTTTAAGGGAGAATCGAGCTGCATCCGTCAGGCTCCATCGAATAGTTTTAAGCATTCCTCTGCACTGCAAAAGAATGGAATTGTCTTAAAAATACTCGAAAGATATCGCCAGATGGGGTGTATTTAGGTAACAAAATGCTGCACCGTTTTGGATGCAGCATGTTCAGGAACGGCTTAAATAGACAGCGAGGCACCCTGCATGAGCTGAACCAGAGCCTGAGCTGCTTTGGACTGAGTACGACCGGGATGCCAGACCATGCCCAAACGACGGTTCATTTCCAGATTAATATCCAGCTGGTGCAGGTCATGATTGACCAAAGTTTTTGGCAGTACCGACCAGCCTAAGCCAATCGATACCAGCATCCGGATCGATTCCAGCGGATTGTTACTCATACTGACTTTCGGTTTGATGCCCTGTTTCTCAAATTCGGCCAAAGTAATTTGCGAGGTATAGGTCTGTGATGAGGGCAACAGGCTTGGATAGTCGAGCAAATCTTCCAGACACAGATTTTTTTGCTGCGCCAGCGGATGAAACGGTGCCACCACAAAGACTAGAGGATCATTCCAAATAGTCACATAATTCAGACGCGCATCACCCCGTGGCGGCAAGGTTAAAAATGCCAGTTCCAGATCGCCGGCAATCACTTGTTCATGCGCCTGCTCGGAATCGACAAAATGCACATCCAGAGTCACGTCAGGATATTCCTGAACATAACGGCGCAAATGACTCGGCAGATGATGCAGGCCAATATGATGACTGGTACCAATTTTTAGTTTGCCCTGTACCTGACCCTGTTCATGGCTCAAGGTATAATGAATATCACCGAGTTCATTCAGCCAGTTTTTCACTTTAGGCAACAGAGAGTGCGCCGCGTGGGTGGCCTGTACACCACGTCCGGCAGATTCAAACAGCTTGACCCCAAAGTATTCTTCCAGACTGTGAATACGTTTGGTGACAGCAGGCTGGGTAATGAAGAGCTGATCTGCGGCCAGAGAAATCGAACCGGTTTCCATGACTTTTACGAAGGCTTCAAAGGCTGCGAGATTCATCTTAACCACCTATAAAGAATTTTTATGTGTAAATATATTATTGTTATATTTTAAGAATAAATCAAAGCAAAATTAGCTCATCTATGTTGCAGTGCTGAATTACTATACATTTTCAAAGCCTTGGCATTTTTAAAACTAAAAAAGACCACCTATAAAGGTAGTCTTTTATCAGGAACCTCGACCGAAGAGTTTAGACGGTAATGTCCTCATTCTGCTGTTGGTTATTACGCTCCCAGATTTTTTCATGGAAGAAGAAAGCCACTGCCTGTACCGTTGGTTCTAATAAACTCAAGGCAATCGCCATCGTCAGACTGCCAGTCACCAAATAACCCACAATCATCGCTACGGTAATATGCATAATGTAGTAGCTGAAAGTCTTTTTAAACATGCGCTGGTTATTGTCTACAAAGCGTTGAATATGTGCCATGTCGAAGTTCCTCAAAATCATCATCTCTGTCGATGAAGAAATAATAATAATTCTCATTTAATTTGTAAAAACGAATATTTTTAATAAATTAATCGGAAAATTAGATTGATGAAAATAAAGTGAAAGTCTGATTTGATTCAGCTTTTAAAAGATTCCAAAAAGTTTTTTAACTGATAAAAATGATAAATTAGATTTATGTGATTGCAGCGATATAATCAAAATCAGAGAAAGAATTTACCCAGTCCAGTGGAGTACATCGACATGGCAGGCGCAACCCAAACAGCAAAAACATTATATGACAAATTGTGGGACGACCATTTAGTAACGCAACGTGATGATGGTTCTGCCTTACTGTACATCGACCGTCACTTATTACATGAAGTGACTTCTCCACAGGCCTTTGAAGGTTTGCAACTGGCCGGGCGCCAGCCATGGCGTTTAAGCGCGAATATTGCCACACCGGATCATAACGTACCGACCTCGAAAAAAGAGCGTGAGCAGGGTGTTGCCGGAATTGAAGATGAAACCTCGCGCATCCAGGTGCAAACTTTGGATGACAACTGCAAGACCTTTAATATTGTTGAATTTGATATTAATGATATCCGTCAGGGCATCGCGCATGTGGTCGGGCCGGAGCAAGGCTTGACCTTACCGGGCATGACGGTGGTGTGTGGTGACTCGCATACTGCAACACACGGTGCTTTTGGCTGTTTGGCGCATGGGATCGGGACATCAGAAGTTGAACATGTATTGGCGACCCAATGCCTGGTTCAAAAGAAGATGAAAAACATGTTGGTGCGCGTTGACGGAAAATTAGGTCAGGGCGTGACACCGAAAGATGTGGTCTTGGCGATTATCGGCAAGATTGGTACGGCAGGTGGTACAGGTCACGCGATTGAATTCGGTGGTCAGGTGTTCCGTGATATGTCGATCGAAGGCCGTATGACGGTATGTAATATGGCGATCGAAGGCGGTGCCCGTGTAGGGATGGTTGCTGTCGATGACAAGACTATTGAATACGTGAAAAACCGTCCATATGCACCGAAAGGCGAGCAGTGGGATCAAGCTATTGCTTACTGGAATACCTTGCATTCTGATGAAGGCGCGCACTTCGATACCGTTGTGGTCTTGCAAGGTGAAGAGATTGAGCCACAAGTATCTTGGGGTACTTCTCCTGAAATGGTGATTCCAGTCTCTCAAGCAGTTCCAACGTTGGAACAGGCGAAAGATGACGTACAGCGCAATGACTGGACACGTGCTTATCAATATATGGGCTTAACTGCCGGTCAGGCCTTGGCTGAGATTCAGCTGGATCGTGTCTTTATCGGTTCGTGCACCAACTCACGTATTGAAGATATCCGTGCAGCGGCTGAAGTGGCGAAAGGCAAGAAGGTGGCATCCACCATTAAACAGGCGATGGTCGTTCCAGGTTCTGGTTTGGTGAAAGCACAAGCTGAAGCGGAAGGTTTAGATAAAATCCTGATCGAAGCGGGCTTTGAATGGCGTGAACCAGGCTGCTCTATGTGTTTGGCAATGAATGCTGACAAATTGCAACCAGGCGAGCACTGTGCTTCAACATCGAACCGTAACTTTGAAGGTCGTCAGGGCAATGGCGGTCGTACCCACTTGGTGAGCCCCGCAATGGCAGCGGCAGCGGCAATTGCTGGTCACTTTGTTGATGTTCGTTCATTCTAGTTTAAGCCCTCATCCCGACCTTCTCCCAGAGGGAGAAGGAGTTCCCTCTCTTTGTAGGAGAGGGGTAGGGAGAGGTTACGAATTCGTTGGGAAATAAATATGAAAGCTTATACCGTTGAACAAGGTATCGTTGCACCTTTAGACCGTGCCAATGTCGATACCGATTTAATTATTCCAAAACAGTTTTTGAAATCGATCAAACGTACCGGTTTTGGTGAAAATTTATTTGATGAATTGCGTTACTTGGATGAAGGTTATCCAGGTCAGGACAATTCAGTTCGTCCGATCAATCCGGACTTTGTCTTGAACCAGCCACGTTATCAGGGCGCATCTATTTTAATTTCACGTGCCAACTTTGGTTGTGGTTCTAGCCGTGAACATGCGCCGTGGGCCTTGAGCGAATATGGTTTGCGTACCGTGATTGCGCCAAGCTTTGCTGATATTTTCTTTAATAACTGTTTTAAAAACGGTATGTTGCCTGTGATTTTGGCTGAAGATATTGTTGAGCAGTTATTTAAGGAATGTGCGGAAGATGAAGGTTATCAACTGACCATTGACTTGCAAGCACAAGAAGTTCGTACCCCTACGGGTGAAAGCTTTAAGTTTGAAGTCGATCCATTTCGCAAGCATTGCCTGTTAAATGGTCTGGATGATATTGGCTTAACTTTGCAGGTGGCGGATGATATTCGTGCCTATGAAGAAAAAACCAAACAATCGCGTCCTTGGGTATTTGCCGAAATTCATGGATAAATCAGTAAAAATTGTCATGGCATGACTGCGATGCCCTTGCTAATATCGGAAGATTATTGAGTTTTTTGATTAGGTAAGACAGACATTATGGCGAATTATTGGAAACAGTGGCTTGCTTTAAGTTCAGTATCGGTGCTGTTGACTGCATGTCAAAGCATCGACACGATGAAACTCAAACATGCCAAAGAAAATACTGAGAGCAAAAGCAATGCCCTGATCTACTGTACAGGGACGCCAGATTGCCAGTTCGAACGCTTCAATCAGACCATTATTGTCAACGCCGACAATGGCCGCATCAGTGATGAGGCGCTGAAGCAGAAACTGGTGCGCTTGCAGGCCAAAAATTTAAATCAGGCCAATCCGATTTATTTATCTGTGCCGGCAGGACAGCATGAACTGGTCGTGCGTTTTTATCCGATCAGTAAGGATAAAGCGGAAACTTTACATGTATTCCATCGTTTTCAGGCCAATAACCGCTATAGCTTAAAAATGTTTCGTGACCGTAGTGCGCGTAGCAGCAGTTTATTAAATTCTTCGGCGCCGGATCCGCTTTGCGTAGATCTGGTACAAGAGCAAAAAACCATTCGTCGTTTTTGCAAACCCTATAATGCAGTCACCGGGATTGCAGAGTTTGTAGAAAAGAAAATTTAACCTCTGTCAGGTCTGAATCTGACGTTTTAAACGGAAAATCTCATGTCTAAACAAATTTTGATTTTAGCTGGTGACGGCATCGGCCCTGAAATTGTAAAAGCCGCAGAGCAAGTACTCACACGCGTAAATGAAAAATTTAATCTCGATTTGACATGGGAACAGGGCTTACTCGGTGGTGCAGCCATTGATGCACATGGTTCACCGTATCCTGAAGTGACCTCTGAACAGGCTAAAAAAGCTGATGCGATTTTACTCGGTGCCGTGGGCGGTCCAAAATGGGATACGATTGAGCGCTCAATTCGTCCGGAACGTGGTTTATTGAAATTGCGTAGTGAACTGAACCTGTTTGCTAACTTGCGTCCAGCCATTCTTTATCCGCAATTGGCTGATGCTTCAAGTTTAAAGCCTGAAATCGTAGCAGGTCTGGATATTCTGATTGTGCGTGAATTGACCGGTGGTATTTACTTCGGTCAGCCACGCGGTATCCGTGAACTGGAAAATGGCGAGAAACAAGGCTATAACACTGACGTTTATTCAGAATCTGAAATCAAGCGTATCGCCAAAGTCGCTTTTGAAATGGCCAACTTGCGCGGTGGTAAAGTATGTTCAGTGGATAAAGCCAACGTGCTTGAAGTAACTGAACTGTGGAAACAGACAGTGACTGCGCTGAAAGATGCCGAATACCCTGAAATTAATTTATCGCATATGTATGTCGACAATGCCGCAATGCAACTGGTGCGTGCGCCAAAGCAGTTTGACGTGATTGTCACCTCGAATCTGTTCGGTGATATCCTGTCTGATGAAGCTGCGATGTTGACCGGTTCAATCGGCATGTTGCCATCGGCATCTCTGGATGAAAATGGCAAGGGCATGTATGAGCCTTGTCATGGTTCTGCACCAGATATCGCCGGTCAAAACCTGGCAAATCCATTAGCGACGATTCTTTCGGTGGCGATGATGTTGCGTTATACCTTCCGTGAAGAAGCGGCTGCTAAAGCGATTGAAGATGCAGTAGGTCAGGTCTTGGATCAAGGCTTGCGTACGGCAGATATCATGTCTGAAGGCATGCAAAAAGTCGGTACGGTTGAAATGGGTCAAGCAGTCGTTGCTGCATTGAACTAAGCCTGTTTTGATTCAAAAAAACGCAGCCTTGAGCTGCGTTTTTTTATAATAGAAATTCCAAAGCTTAAACCCCTTAACAGGTTCGGCCTGTGGTGCGTACCGCGGTCGCAATATTATCTTTGAGTAAGAAGGTGATTTTACATTGCAATTTGACGTCGTAGCCGCCGGCAGGACTTACTGAGACAGGAATCGGTACAGTGCCTGTCCCTGTGGCAGGAAACTGCGCTACAGGCAAAGGAATGGTAATGGGGCGTTGTACCACATAGCTTAATTGCTTGGCGCTGCGTTCAGGCCCACTGATCTGCTGGTAACCTAAACGTTTTAGATCCAAAGTTTGATCGATCAGTTGGCTGCTTTGCCCAATGAACTGTTGTAAATAGGCATCACACTGTGCAGTCGTTGAGGAGGTGGTGGTGCATGCACTAAGCAAACCCAAGGCTGTGCAGCATGCTAAAATCAGTGTGAACTTCATGAGTTGTCCTCACACCAAATAAAATGAGTGTAAGCGCATTCCATGCAAAAATACTGTTGTGATTTGATACACGGTAGAAGTTTAGCGTGGTGAGGTTGATCCCTGATTTAATTAGATACAGGCTTTGAACTCGATGAGTACAGCTTAGCAAGCTCTACCGGTATAGCGGATGGCTTGAACAATTTCATTTTTTAGGTCAAACCAGATTTGGCATTTCATCTCAATGTTATAACCACCATTTGAGGGCATCGGCATTGGTGCACCGATCGAGATACTCTGACTAATATTCGGCGTGGCCATCGGAATATTCATATCCCGAAAAATAGTGTAGCTGAGAGATTCTGCGGTTTGAATCGGTTGCTGGGAGGTCTTGAATCCCGTTGCGCGAAGATCAAGCTGGCTACGAACCTGTGCTGCAGTTTGACCCACATAAGGTTGTAGAGACTGATGCAGATGCTGATTGCCGCCGGTAGCGCACGCAACGAGAAACAAGCTGGAAAGTAGGGGTAAGCATTTCATATTCATTGTTTTTATACGTGTTGTTTTAATTCAATGAATAGTTGTGAATTTATAGGCCTGTGTCAAATTATTTTATTGATTGATAAATAATTCAAGTAATAAAAAAGCCACTAAAAGTGGCTTTTGCTTGCGCTAAAACTTAGCGTGCACGATATGTGATACGACCTTTAGTCAAATCATAAGGTGTCATTTCAACCTTCACACTGTCGCCAGTCAAAATACGGATATAGTGTTTACGCATTTTACCAGAGATGTGGGCAATCACTTCGTGACCGTTCTCTAAACGTACACGGAACATAGTATTAGGAAGCGTCTCGGTGACAACGCCTTCGAACTCGATGAGTTCCTCTTTATTGGCCATAGCCTACCTGAATGAATAAATTGGAAAGGCGCAAATTATAGTCAATTTTTTTGCAAAATACAAGACGAAACGGGCGTTAGACTGATCATCTGCCAGTAAAATAGGCGAACTGTCACGATAATTTTTTTAACTAAAAAGACACCTGTTTCTGTTGTCAGTTTGGTCAATCACAGTTAATCTAAAATTAATCTTTTTAAGTATAAATGAAGTACATACAAGGAAGGCTTTTGAGTGAGTCAGCTAACGGATGCATCAGTCGTATTGCGTTTAGGCTATCAGGCGATTCGTCGTGCGGGGTTGCCAACAGAAGAACTTTTGACCAAAGCAGGAGTGGCTTTAAATCAGGTGGAAGCCAATGACCGTACCCCGCTGAGTGCCCAATATGCCTTTTGGGTGGCGGCAGAGGAAGTCAGCAAGGACCCGGACATTGGATTGCATCTGGGTGAGCACCTGCCACTTTATCGTGGTCAGGTCATTGAACACCTGTTTGTTTCATCTGAAAATTTTGGTGAGGGACTGAAACGTGCTTTGGCTTATCAGCGACTGATCAGCGATGCCTTTGCTGCCAAATTAGTGATTGAAGATGATCGCTGCTATTTAACCAATGGTGAACAGCCTTTTGCTGAGAGTCTGGTCAATCGTCATTTTACTGAATGTGCTATGTCAGGTGTACTGCGTTTCTTTAAATTTATTACCGAAGGGCGTTTTGAGCCGATTTATATCGATTTTAATTTTTATAAAGGGGCACCTGATGATGAATACTTCCGGGTTTATGAGTGTCCGGTCAGTCTAGGTCAGAAAGAAACTCGTTTGTATTTCGATCCGACTATCCTGGAATATCCGCTGTGGCAGGCTGAACCTGAGCTGTTGCAGCTGCATGAGCAACTGGCCATTGAAAAGCTACAGGAACTGGCAAGATATGATCTGGTCGGTGAAGTCCGTCGTGCGATCGGCTCTACTTTGGAGAGTGGTGAAACCACACTGGAAACTGTAGCAGCACAACTGAATATCACGCCACGCCGTTTGAGAACGCAACTGAGTGAGGCACATACCAGTTTTCAGCAGATTCTCTCGGATTATCGTTGTCGTCTGGCCAAGCGTTTGCTGGCGAGTACCAATGAGAGCGTCGAGCGGATTGTCTATCTGACCGGTTTTTCCGAGCCAAGTACCTTCTATCGTGCCTTTAAACGCTGGACCAATGAAACGCCAGTGGAATATCGGAAGCGGAAGCAGCGTTAAAAATCCCTCCTAACCTCTCTTTAAAAAAGGGAGGAATTCCCCCATTGCTGTCCCACAATTTTTCACAAGAGGAAGCTCATTTGAGCTTCCTCTTGTTTTATGGGTATTTTATCGGGTGAAAATAAAGCTTTTAAAGTTCTTCTTTCAAACAAATTCACTTGAATTATTCTGAGTAAACGTTGAACTGTCCAACCTGTTTTCCCTAAATGTTGAGCGAAACTCACCAATAAATAGGCGATCATCGCAATCCAGATTTGTGTCTGAATTGCGTTCCTGCTGCGGCCTAGAAACGCTTTTAATTTGAGATTCTGCTTAATCGCCTTAAAGAACAGCTCAACTTTCCAACGATCTTTATAAATCGCCGCAATGGTGGAGGCGGCTAAATGAAAGTTATTGCTGAGAAAGCTAAAGTGCTTGCCACTTTGCTGATCTCTATATTCAATTCTTCTTAACACTGGGGCTTTTCTTTTTAGGGCATGTGCGCTATTCAGCTGAATGGTTTCATCTTTTAGAATACCTTTGGATTCAAGCACTGGATGTTGCTGGATCACCTGATACACAGATTTAGGCCTAAAACGTGTGACAAATCCAATGTTTTGAGCAGTCAGATTTGCATACCATTGGTAATCGACATAGCCTTTATCAAAAACTACAATGCTGCCAGCAGGAAACTGGAATTTGCGGCCTTGTACCATGTCATTTTCTTTGCCATTTTCAACTGCAACAAACTCAGGAATATCATTGCTGTGATTCAATCCTATGCTGAGTTTCATGCTGGCTTTTGAGTCGTGAACTTTGGCCCATTCACATAAGGAAAGCGACAGGTCAATATGACTGGCATCCAAGGAATACAAGGGATTCTTAAAGCGAAATTTATGAGCTACTTTCGAGTGTTCATAGTATTTAAGCAACTTGTAAAATAGCTGTTGATACAAGGCAGCAGGCTGCTGCTCATTGATTCGTGCCAGCGTGCTTCGGGGAATAGATTTTGCTCCGAGATGACTTAGCTTTTCCTGTTGGCACTCCAAATTGGATTGAATATCTCTCAGACTTTGCCTACAAGAGAATTGAGACATCAATATGGCAATAAACTGATCCCACCGGGAAGCCGCTCTAAATTTCTGTCCAACATGGTGTACTTTAGCAAGTTGTTCAAAATCCTGTCGCACAACAGGTTTAATTAGCTCATGAAATACGGTATTCTGATGTAACAAAACCTGAATCCTGGTCGTTAAAGTGTTTGTTTGCACTCATATTTTAACTGTTAGGACTCAGGTTTTTTTATTTAAAGCAAACTATGGGACAGCAGTGGGAATTCCCCTCCTTTTAGGAGGGGTTAGGGGAGGTAAATATTCTAAAAAATTTAAAAACTATTCCGGCATATTCAGCCAATGTGGACCTAAGGGTAACTCCGGTAATTCAAACTGCGCCGGATAGTCAGCATGAATAAAATACAAACCATCTGCTGGTGCAGTCACGCCTGCGGCTTTACGATCTTCGGCAGCGAAAATAGTATCAATATGATCGGCAGCGTACATACCCTGACCAATTTCCAGTAAACAGCCCATGATATTGCGCACCATATGGTGCAGAAAGCCATCGGCTTGAATATCCAATACCAGATATTGACCATGCTGAATCAGGTGGCAATGGCTGACATGACGAACGGGCTGATTGGACTGACAGGCTGCGGCGCGGAAGCTTTCAAAGTTATGCGTGCCTTCAAACTTTTTCGCGGCGTATATCATCTGTTCAACATCAAGCGGTGCATAGACATGGGTGACCTGTTTATGCAGCAATGCCGGGCGTACAGGGTGGTTGTAGACCACATAGCGATAGCGGCGCGCCTGTGCCTTAAAACGGGCATGGAAGCTGTGATCCATTTCTTTGATCCACTGGATCGAGATGTCTTTAGGGAGTTGGCTATTGCAGCCCATCAGCCAGCCACGTTCAGAACGCACGGCATCAGTATCAAAATGTGCCACCATGTTGGTCGCATGTACCCCGGCATCCGTGCGGCCGGCACCCTGTAGGCTAATCGGTTGATCGGCAACTCGGCTCAGGACCCTTTCAATGGTTTCCTGTACGCTTGCAACTCCCGGCTGTTGAGTCTGCCATCCCCGATAATGCATCCCACAAAACTCAATTCCCACCGCAAAACGCTGCATAATGACCTCAAACCTTATTGATCGTACCAATGACGATGCCATTGCTCTACAGTGTCGTATTGTAAATACATTTTCAGGGCTTTTGCATACAGATCCGCATGTCCATAACTTTCATTCAGCAAAATTTTGCAGTGATTGACCCATTCGGCAATAGCATAGCGCTGATCCGTCGCACCAAAAGGCACTTGGGTGGTCAAGACGGAAATGCAGCCCTGCTCATAGAGTTGATCAATGAGCGCAATCATGGTGTCATTGACCGCCAGGTTGCCAGTGCCAAAACCTTGCAAAAATAGAAAATGCGGTGGTCGAGCCAAGAGGTTGTTCAAGTTATTCAGCTGCTGAGCCAGATCAATCGGCTGCATCATGATGCTCATGCAGTTGAATTCAGCCGCTTTCGCAATATCTTCTACCTTGACCTGATAACACGGTTGATGGGTCTGGATTGCGATATTGGCCTCAAGACCTGCAAAGGCATTTAACTCGGTAGTATGCTGTTTCAGTGCAGTTTGCGCATGTAGCAGCTGATGATGGAATGCCAGATAGACTCCGGCGCTACAGGTGCTGACCGAATCTAATGCAAATTTCAGGTTATCCAGGGCATCGCTAAATTCACGCTGTTCATTGTCTTGAGCATTCAGCAACGGATATTGGCTACCGGTCAACACCACATGCGCCGAGTTTCCAATAAAATGTGCCAGTACTGCACTGGCATAACTCAGTGTATCTGTACCGTGAATAATCACAAAATGCTGGATCTGCCGCGATTGCAATTGCTGAATAAACTGTACCAGTTGCAACCAGTCGGTTGCTGTACAGGCACTACTGTCCTTAATAGCGGGTGCATGATAGCATTCGACGAAATAATGCTCTGCGAGTATCTGTTCGAGCTTTGGAATAAATAAATCAGCAGGCATCGGTGCAAGAGGGTCTCCCACACAGCCGAATGTGCCGCCCATATAAATTAATGCAATATTTTTTATCATAAAAAAAGCAGCCAATTATTGACTGCTTTAGTGTAAATCGAAATGCATCAAGATGCGATTTGATTCAGTAATTGCTCGGCGCGTTGTTGTTGCTCAGGAGTATATTCAGCTTCTCGCTCCGCAATGACTTCACGAGCAGCGGTATAGGCACCGAGTTGAATATATTGCTGGGCAAGATCCAGGTTAAGACTTGCTTCATTAACATCCAGTAATTCCGGGAAAGATTGCACCAGCGGATCATGCTGGTCTATCGTTGCCTGAGCTGGTGTAGCAGGAAGATCGAAATTCATCGCTGTCGCAGCAGGTGCTTCTGGCGTGGTTTCCAAATGATCTAATTTAAAATCCATGCCTGATAGATTGGTTTGTGACGCTGGTTCTGCCACAGGTGCTGCAGCTGTCAAGCTAGACAGGTCAAACTCAGTCGCTGGCACAGCCGTTTTTTCAGCTGCTGGTACAGGTGTGTCAAGTGAGAATGAAAAATCGAGAGGCTTGATTTCCTCAGTCACAGTTGGTGCTGTTTCTACTGGAGCAGATTGTTCCAAATCCAGTTTAAAGTCTAAGACAGGTGCCGTTTCTGTTACTGCTGTAGTTTGAATATCTGTAGATGTACTCTGAAATTCAAAATCTACAGAAGGAGCAGCAGGTACAGGAGCCTCTTCAGCTTTTGGTGTTTCTACTGGGGTAGTCTTTGGTTCAAAATTAAATTCAAGTGGCTGAATATCTGTTACAGGTTCTGCAACAGGGGCCGGCTTGCTTGATTGAAAGTCCTGCTGCAATTGTTCAAATGCCAGTTCATTTGAAGGGGCCGGTGCAACCAGATCGGCAAAAGCATCTGAAGTTGAAGTAGCTTCCTGCGCAGAAGAAGTTTTAGGCTGGGCACTTGGGAAATCAATGGTATCTTGTACAGCAGATGAAGATTTTTCAAATTCACGCTGTTTCGCTTCAGCTTGCGCCAGAATCTCATCTAAATGCAAAGAGCGGATATGGTTGAGCAGCTGTGAAATCGCAAACTCATCTTTTTGTAAGATATGAATATCCAATAACAACAGATAGAGTTCATGCTGGGAATTATCCCGATTCAGTGCCTGATTAATCTGTGCTTCGGCCGCAAAAAAATTACGTTCCTGAATCAGGCCTTCAATTTTCTTGCATGTTTCTGCTGATAATGGCGTTGCTGATTTTTTTGTGACCCCGACTGGCTCCACTACTTTGGTTCTTTGTGGAGCAGCTTTTGAAGCAGAGCCAGGTTTTTTCGCTTTTACCGTTTTAGTTTTTGCTTTATCTGATTCTTGAGCATCTTGTCGTTTTTTAAAGACAATTAATACGATGATCAATATCACTAATGGAATCACATAAATCAGCATGTTTTACCCCTTGGGGATAGAGTAGTTTAAGTTCGCCTATCCCAATAAATCGTCATGTGTAACTTTTTAATTAATTGGCTTCTTATCTGCTTGTTGGGCTTTGAGCTGTTGTTGTAGCTGGGCCAGACGCGCATTTAATAACTGAATTCTGTGATCCTTCTGATTGAGTGCCAATTCTAATTCAGTTACGTTTCTCTGTAATTTAACGGTTTTTTCTCGGGCTGTCATAACTTTTAATGACAATTCCTTTGATGTTTGATTGCGTTCTGTGTTCTGGTTTGCAGAAACTTGCCCGGAATCGCGCTGGTTCTCAGCCACTAGGCTCATTTCTGCCTGATTCAGGCGGTATTTAGTCTTGCCAGTAGGCTTAGACGGTAGCTCGGTTTGCTTTGCCGCAGTGACTTTAATAGGCGCAGGTGTAGGATGAGTCGTATTTAAGTTCAATGCAGCACCTTTACGTAGACGATTGGCATTTCCTCCAATAAAAGCATGCTCATTGTCTTTTTTAATTTGTTGCATGACTTCATTGACCGGGCGCTGCTGCTGTTGAGCAATTCGTGAGGCAATTCCCCACAGTGACTCATTGGATTGAACTACATAAGTAGGTTGAGTCTGATTCGGAGTTGCTTTGACTGGTGAAGCTTTTGTAGTAACTGGAGCTGGAGTTTTCACCGGATTAGCTGATCCAGTTGATTTTCTGGCTTGTTCCTCAGCAAATTTTTTCACCAATGGATCACTGGAAGCAGTTTGATGATCAGAATGGGACTCTACAGCTTTCTGCATATTTGCTTTATTTGGTGCTGATGCACTTTGATTTGCTGGTATCGTACTGGTTGGTTTGTTTGTAGTCGAGGCTGCTGCAGGAGCCGGCGATGCAAGAGTTGCTTGTGAGGTCTTTACTGAATCTGAAAGCGCCGCTGCAGTTTTAACTGGGGCTTGAATATCGGGTGCAGTTACAGCCTCGCTTTTAAGCACAGGCGCAATCGCTTGCGCCTGAATCGCTGGACTTGATGTCATTACAGCTGGTGCAAATGCAGTTTTAGGAATGGAAATATTCGATAATACAGGTGGTGCTGTGCGTTGCAATGCCAATGGCTTTTCTAAAACCGGTGGCTTATTTGAGGCAGCGGAAGCTGCTGTACTGTAATGGCTACTTACGGGTAAGTTGAGTGCAATATCTTTTTCACTGACGACGACAACTGGTGCAAGCGGGCGTTCATTCTGTTTGAGACTAGCTTTTAATAAATCAGTTTTAGCTTGTAAGGGCGTACGGATATGTTGCAGACGTGCAGCATTGCCTTCCTTGATTTTGACAATAATATTCAGCTCGCGCTCTGTCATGGGGCGAGAAGAAGTAATAGTAATAACCCCGGTGCCATTATTGCTGCGCCGAGTAAAAAAGTTCAGATGACCAGGTGGCTGATGCGATGCACCTATCGAGAGTAAATCTTCAGGTGAAGCCAGACTGACTTCAATCGGCAAATTGATATCAGACTGCCGAAAAGTCATTTCTGCGTAGAGTAATTCCCCTGGGGCAGACTGAATCTGAACCGGATCTACATTAATCGCATAAATATTTTGTGAAGCGACAATGGCTAAAATGGCAAGCTTTAATTTGTTATATACAGTCATCTTAATCGTGAGCTCAGTCATTATCGCATAGCGAAAATTATAGATTAACGGGATGTTTGTTTTTTGTAAAATACTTACGCAATAGTTACATAAAAAAGCCGATCAATAAAGATCGGCTTTTGGCTTTATATCCAAAGGATATTAGGCATTTTTATAATCAATCAGAATACGCAGCATACGGCGTAACGGCTCAGCGGCACCCCAAAGCAACTGGTCACCTACAGTGAATGCACCCAGATATTCTTTACCCATGTTCAGCTTGCGCAGACGGCCTACTGGAACGCTTAAAGTACCTGTTACAGCAACAGGCGTCAGATCAGTCATCGATGCTTCACGAGTATTTGGAACCACTTTAGACCAGTCATTGGCACGTGCAATGATGTCTTCGATTTCATCCAAAGGTACATCTTTTTTCAATTTCAGGGTTAATGCCTGAGAGTGACAACGCATGGCACCAATACGCACACAGTGACCATCAATCGGTACGATCTGCTGATTGCCCAGAATCTTGTTGGTTTCAACCTGACCTTTCCATTCTTCTTTCGACTGGCCGCTTTCCAGCTGCTTGTCGATATAAGGAATGAGTGAGCCAGCCAAAGGAACGCCAAAGTTTGCAGACGGGAAGCCTTCACCACGTTGTAATTCAGCAATTCTAGAGTCGATATCCAGAATTGGAGAACGCGGATCATCTAGCAACTCTTTGGTATTGTTATATAAATAACCCATACCATTGATCAGTTCACGCATGTTCTGTGCGCCTGCACCTGAAGCGGCCTGATAGGTCATTGAAGTTGCCCATTCCACCAGATTGTTCTGGAACAGACCGCCCAAGCCCATCAGCATCAAGGAAACTGTGCAATTACCGCCGACAAAAGTCTTGGTGCCTTTGACCAGACCGTCTTTGATCACATGCATGTTCACCGGATCAAGTACGATGATGGCTTCATCATCCATACGTAAGGTCGATGCTGCATCAATCCAGTAACCGTTCCAGCCTTCAGCTTTCAGTTTCGGGAAAACTTCAGAGGTATATTCGCCACCTTGACAGGTAATAATGACATCCATTTGCTTCAGACTGTTAATGTCTGATGCATCCATAAGTGCTGGGGCGGTCTTACCGCCAAATGCCGGCGCTTCACCGCCTGCATTACTGGTAGAGAAATAGAATGGCTCAAAATGAGCAAAATCATTCTCTTCAACCATACGTTGCATAAGGACGGAACCAACCATCCCGCGCCAACCGACCAGACCTACTTTCATGTCACTTTGCCTCGGTGCGTTAAAAAATCAAAAGGGATTCGAGTGTACCAAAAAGGGACTCAACTGCAAGAGCTACACAATCAAAACATCAATATTCTTGAGAGAAATATCTGCTTTATGATACATACAAAATTGATAACGTCATTTTTCTTTTAGAAAAAATAATAACTTAATTAAGAGCGCAGTTTATGATATGGGTTATCCAAATTCTGGCAATCATTGTCATTTGGTTAAGTTTTTGGTCACTGATACCACGCGATGAATGGTGGATTCGGGGTGCGGATTTTCCACGCTTACAAATTCTGGTATTGGGCTTTATCGCCTTTATTCTTTTTCTCCTGGTTGATCATCCCTGGAACTGGTTGAATCAGCTGCTTTTTATCGGTCTGATGGCAGCTTTGGCCTATCAGTTGAAAATGGTATTGCCCTATACCTTTATCTGGAAAAAACAGGTCAAGCAGGTCAAGCATGATCAGCTGGATCCGCAACGTCAGATTTCCCTGGTCGTTTCCAATGTACTTACTACCAATACCAAATATCATTTACTGATCGAGCAGATCCAGATTCATCAGCCAGATCTGGTTTTGACTCTGGAAACCGATCAAAACTGGCAAAATGCACTCTCGGTGATTGAAGCTGATTATCCTTATCGCGTGCCTGTGCCTTTGGATAATCTGTATGGCATGCATCTATATAGCAAGCTCGAACTGAGTGAAACTGAGGTTAAATTTATTCTGAGTGATGAAATTCCCTCCATTCATACCACGGTGATTTTACGCTCAGGACAACCGGTACAGCTCTACTGTCTGCATCCCAAACCACCCAGTCCGACCGAGGCCAAGGATTCTACCTTGCGTGATGCTGAACTGCTGATTGTCGGTGATCAGATTAAAGATCTGGATGAAAGCTGTATCGTCATGGGCGATCTGAATGACGTGGCCTGGTCACGTACCACACGCCTGTTTCAACGCATTAGTGGGCTGCTGGATCCGCGGGTAGGACGTCATTATGTGAATACTTTTCACGCAGATTATCCTTTTTTCCGCTGGTCGCTGGATCACGTCTTTCATAGTACCGATTTTGCCTTGGTACACATGGAGCGTTTACCGCATGTAGGTTCTGACCATTTTCCGGTCTTTCTGGTATTACAAACCGGTCGGGTATTCGAGCATATTCAGGAAGAATTAGAACAAACTGATAAAGATGAGCAGGAAGCACAAAAAGCCATTGAAGAGGGCATTCAGAAAGCAGAGAAAGAGGAAAAAATAGTCACTGATGAAGTTGCCCTGGCTTATAAAGAAGGGGGCAAAATCTCATAGGTTTTTAGAAGAAAAGTGTACGATATTGCTTACAACAGTTTACGCTTCTTGCGAATGGGCAGGGGTTGGGAATCTGGGTATTCTAGGTTTATCAGCACAGGGAGTCGAGAAAGGATATTCTCATAAGGAAGACGAAGCTGAATGAAAACATCATGGATATGATGCTGAAAGGGAAATCACAAAAAAGCAGAACGAATTATAATATGTGAAAGCACAACCTCATTAACCCGAGTTTTACAGGATGTAGAGCTCGGGTTAAATTATTTCAATTACTTAAACATGATTTTAAGCTATAGCCCTTCAAATTCCGTGATCAAATCGATTTAGTAAATTGATTTATAACCTTCAGGGCGAGTCTTAAAACGGCGGTGGAACCACATATATTGGGTCGGTGCGATGCGCAACTGCTGCTCAATCACCCGGTTCACGCGAGTGGCATCTTCAACTTCATTCTCACTAGGGAAGTTTTCCAGTGCCGGTTCAATGAGCACATGGTAGCGCGGATTGTTAATATCGCCATGACGGTAGAAATATAAAGGAATTGCAGCCGCTTTGGTCATTTTCAGTAAACGGCGATGTGCGGTTACAGTCGCCGCAGGCACGCCAAAAAAAGGTGCCATCACGCCTTGTTTTAAACCATAATCCTGATCCGGACTGTACCAGATCGCATGGCCATTTTTCAGGTTACGTACCAGACCGCGCATATCATCATGGTCAATCTGATTGGCATAAATTGTGGCGCGACAACGGTAAATCAGCATGTCCAAAAGTGGATTATTCTGCGGACGATAGACTACATCCGGTTCAAAATATTGTGCGCAAAGATAACCACCCGCATCGAGCAAAGTTGAATGCGTGCCTAATAACAGCATGCCTTGGCCTGCGGCTTGTGCCTTCTGAATATGTTCCAAGCCTTCAATACTGACGCGGCCCTGAAACCATTTCGGACTGTACCAGGCATTCAGCGTCTCAAACACCCCCAGCATTTGATCGATAAATACCTGACGGGCATTGTCCTGTACCTGCTTTTCAGACCATTCGGGAAAGCAGACTTCCAGATTACGCAGCGTGGTTTCACGGCGTGATTTCAAGTATTTAAAAGAAAGGTGGCCCAGCAGGGACGCCAGACGATGCTGAATGGCCCAAGGTAAGATCGCCAGAATCATCAGGAAAATAATGCCTAGCCATTTGCCCCAATATTGAGGTAACAGGAATGACCATTGAAATTCACCGGGTTGATATGCAGGCTGAGTACTCATAAAACAATTTAGGGCCAAAAGATTAAATGCAGTCTAACAGAGAAGATTATTGAAATAAAAAAGCATCTGTACGAATACAGATGCTTTAGTAAAAGCTCGGGGAATATTTAGCCGTTACTTAGGTTGTCCAGTTCTTCCCAACGCTCTAATTTTTCCAGTAACAGCTCATCAATTTCGGATAAGCGTTTAGACAGTTTCAGTGCTTTATCGGAATCAGTCACAAATAAAGAGCCATCAGCCAGTTGTGCATTGATCTCGACCTGCTCTTTTTCTAGCGCTTCCATCTCAGCTGGAAGCTGTTCGAGTGCACGCTGGTCCTTGTAGCTAAGCTTAACTTTCTTGGCAGCGACCGGTGCCGCCTCAGCTTCTGCTTTGGCCATGGCTTTTTTCACGGCACTTTTTTGGTCAACCACGGTTTGATCCGGGCGCTGTTCAAGATAATCCTGATAACCGCCAACATATTCGTCAATATTGCCCTTACCATCAAAGACCCAAGTGGATGTTACCACGTTGTCCATAAAGGCACGGTCATGCGAGATCAACAGCAGGGTGCCTTTGTAGCCACCCAGCATCTCTTCCAGTAACTCTAAAGTCACCATATCCAGGTCGTTGGTTGGCTCATCCATCACAATCAGGTTCGATGGTTTCAGCAACAGTTTCGCTAGCAGGATACGGTTGCGCTCACCACCTGACAAAGCTTTGACTGGGGTACGGGCACGTTCTGGCGAAAACAGGAAATCTTGTAAATAACTATAGATATGACGACGGTTACCATTCACATCCACGTGGTCAGAACCTTCTGAGACGTTATCTTTAACAGATTTTTCCAGATCCAGCGCATTACGGAGCTGGTCGAAATAGGCCACTTCTAACTGCGTACCGGTCTTCACCGTACCGCCATGTTCTAGCTCGCCCAGAATGGCTTTAATGAGGGTAGTTTTACCGACACCGTTATCACCGACCAGACCGATACGGTCGCCACGGAGGACAAGTGCAGAGAAGTTGTTGATGATCGGTGCATTGTCACCGAATTTCACACTCAGGTTCTCAATTTCAAACACCAGTTTGCCGGAACGGTTGGCATCCTGAGTCGCCATCGTCACTTTACCTTGTTGCGAACGACGTGCTCTAGATTCTTCACGTAATGCTTTTAGGGCACGGACACGACCTTCGTTACGGGTACGACGGGCTTTAATCCCTTGACGGATCCAGACTTCTTCCTCAGCCAGCTTTTTATCGAACAGCGCATTTTGCTTTTCTTCAGCTTCCATTTGCTGGGCTTTCAGGTCTAGATAACGTGAATAGTTACCTTCATAACTACGCAGTTGACCACGATCCAGTTCAACAATACGGGTAGCAATGCTATCGACAAAGGCACGGTCATGCGAAATGAACAATAGGGTCAAATTATTTTGATCGAGCAGGAATTTTTCCAGCCATTCGATACTTTCAACGTCTAAATGGTTAGTCGGTTCGTCGAGTAACAGGACATCAGGTTGGGTAAGTAAAGCACGTGCTAGCAAGACACGACGTTTACGACCACCAGACAAATCGGCAAGATCTGCATCCGGGTCCAGGCCCATTTTGCTTAAAATCGAATTGACCTTGGTTTCCAGGGCCCAGCCATCCAGCTGATCCATTTTGTGTTGCAGGTTGCCCATACGATCACAGGCGTCCATGTCACCTAGTACACAAGCTTCACTGGCAGCATGATAAGCACGCAGAACTTCTGACGCTTCACCAGCGCCATCTGCCACGATATCAGCCACTTTACCTGAATCCATCGGTACATCTTGCGCCAGCATGGAAATGGTAATGCCGTTTTGTAATGAAACTTCGCCGTTGTCAGGCAGTAAACTTCCTTCAATCAGCTTAAGTAAGGTAGACTTACCCTCACCATTACGGCCAATCAAACACACTCGTTCGCCGCGTTCCAAGTTAAAATTCGCGCCGTCGAGCAGGGCGGGTCCACCAAACGCAAGTTGGACATCCCTAAGGGTAATATAGGCCATAATGTTTCCTGAAATCCCCAATGAGGACTTTAAATGACTAAACAACAAAATCTAAATGATCAGGCGTCATTTTCCGCACCCATTGAAGATTTGCAAGTGCGAATTGCATTTTTAGACGATTTAGTTGAACAGTTGAATGATCAGGTGGCCAAACAGACCCTGGAAATTGCTGACCTGAAAAAGCAAATGACGCTGTTATATCAACGTGTTGAGTCTTCAGATCTGTCTGAAGGCATAGCAGAATTTGATCCGGTTGCAGACCGACCACCGCATTATTAATTTGCAACCAATGATTTAATCAACAATAACCCTTAGCTGATCTAAGGGTTTTTTATTGAAAAATAAAAATGAGTCAATCTATAAGATGATAAAAAGAGAAGTATTTTTGTTTTGAATGGGCTTTTAAATTGCCTTAAACACGCATATAAAAGTAATAAAGTGCAACGCGATGATCAAGTGTAAAAGAATTTTCCTGTTGAAAACAAACATTCGCGCTTGCAAACAGATTTCTTGCCGGCATTTCATAAAATGCAGTTTGGCCCTCTGCCGAAACAGGGCTGCACCCATTCAGCCATAAAATTATTTGACCTTTCACTCACTTCCTACTCTAATACCGGCTCTCAGGTACATTCCGGAATTGCGTCCCATGCACCCAAAAGTTGTTCTACTCGACCTCGAAAATAATTTCCCTACAGCCAAGTTAATGCGTGAGATTGTGGCGCATTATTCGACTTTATATCTGTTTAGCTGTGCCGGAAAATTTGAATTCTCCTTAGAGGATTTAACCGAGCTTGCCGGCTGGATTAGCAGTGGTCAGGTGGTGGTACTGGACACGCCTGAATCGCCACAAAAAGAATATGAATATGCGGTCATTGTCGGTCAGCTTATGGCGCTACTGGAGCCGGAAACCGAGGTTGAATTGATCTCGGCGATGGACAGCTGCGAGATGTTGCAGCAGATGCTGCAAGCTTCTGATATTCCGTGTCACCTAATTCAGATTCAGCCTGATGAGACAAACATTCCAACCGATCAACCTAAAAATCATCTTCCGAGTCTGGATACCATCAAGAACAAACCTGCCTTGCAACTGGTGAAAAAATACTGTGATGCGTTAGGGAAAATGAGCGGCAAACCGAATACGGTGGAAACCCTAAAAAACTCAGTGGCGAATATTCTGCAAGTGATGCCGGTAAAAGCTCAGCATGTGGTCGGCATGTTGATTAACCTGAAAATCGTCAAACGCTATGATGAGCAAATCAGCTTCCGCAAAAAAGTTTTGAAACAATGGCTGCAACTCAATCTGGATGAACAAAGCCCGGTTGAAAATCCAAAACTGGATCAGGTCATTTCCCAACTGAAGGCAGAAGAAGCTCCAGTTGAATCTGAAATACTCAAGTCACCAATCCAGTCGGCACAGCAAGACCTGTTCAAGAACTTTGGCCGGATCGATCCGGTACAACTGGAAGTGGCGCGTAAACTGCGTGAATTGCAGGGCGATAAACCCAAAGACATTTATGAGCTGCGTGATTTACTGGAACAGTTATTTCCAAAATCGGACATCCGCTTGCTGCTGAAGGAGTTGATCGAGAAAGGTTATATTTACTGGAATGGTCACGAAATTTTATATAGTCATGAAATGTTCCTGAATTAATTTTATCGTGCAAACTTGCGTTTTATATTGTGCTTATGCAACTCTAATAATAGAACATAAAGGTTGAACTATGGAAAACACTGGAATCTGGGTGACGGTGGTCATCATCATTTTCGTCATAGGGTCGATTTTCGGGTTGCGCGTGAGCCCCCGAGAAAAAGCCTTGGGCCTGATGCGTGACAAAGCCCGTAAAATGGGTTTGCATCCACGTCTGGTGGTGGCACCGGACTGGACCAAAATCCCGAAGGCGACTGAAAGTCGTGCCAGTATGGTCGCGTACTACAGTGTGCTGATGCCAGATGCGCGTTTGCCCTTGATGCGCGCCCGTGTTGTCGATAATAAACTCGAAATCGTGCAGGGTGATGAGAAATTTAAAGATTTTCCCATTGCATTAAAAGGCATTTATGCTATTGATATGCAGGCCAACTGTGTCGGCATGTACTGGGATGAAGAAGCTGATTTAAGAGCGACCCAACTCGACGACATCAAAGCACTGTTACACGCTTTGGCTGAACTTTAATTTAGAAATAAACAGGATTAACGGTTAATTATGGCGAACGCTCCTCGGTCCACATCAAAAAGCAGCACAGCGAAGTCTCCCGACGCTGGAAGCAAGCGTGCCCTAGTGATTGTGGAGTCGCCTGCAAAAGCGAAAACAATCAATAAGTACCTTGGTCCGAACTACATCGTAAAATCATCGGTGGGTCATGTGCGTGACTTACCGACTGGCGGTTCTGCAAAATCGACAGAGAAAAAACCAGCGACACGTACCAAACTGACGGATGCAGAAAAAGCTGAAAAATCACAGAATGCGTTGATTAACCGCATGGGTGTCGATCCGGAACATGACTGGAAAGCCAAATACGAAGTCCTTCCTGGCAAAGAACATGTGGTTGCCGAACTGAAAAAACTGGCATCGCAAGTCGATGAAGTCTATCTGGCAACGGATATGGACAGGGAAGGAGAGGCGATTGCCTGGCATTTAAAAGAAGTCATCGGCGGTGATGATTCGCGTTATCAGCGTGTGGTCTTTAATGAAATTACCAAAAATGCGATTCAGGATGCCTTTAAGCATCCGTCACGTCTGGATACCAATAAAGTCAATGCGCAGCAGGCACGCCGTTTCCTGGATCGTGTCGTGGGCTTTATGATTTCGCCATTGCTTTGGGAAAAGATTGCGCGTGGTCTGTCAGCCGGTCGTGTACAGTCGGTTGCGGTGAAGCTAGTGGTCGAGCGTGAACGTGAAATTCGTGCCTTCATTCCTGAAGAATACTGGCAAGTGTTTGCCGATACCAAATCGAAAAAAGATGATATTCGTCTCGAAGCGGTCAAGCAAAATGGCAAGACGCTCAAGCTACGCAATAAAGCCGAAACTGATGCCTTATTAAACCTGATCAAAGATGCTGATTATACGGTTTCTGCACGTGAAGATAAGCCAACCAAGGTTAATCCAAGTGCGCCGTATATCACGTCAACGCTACAACAGGCAGCCAGTACCCGTCTCGGTTTTTCTGTGAAGAAAACCATGATGCTGGCGCAGCGCCTGTATGAAGCCGGTTTCATTACCTATATGCGTACCGACTCGACATTCTTGAGTGATGATGCGGTGAATATGGTGCGTGGCCATATCGAATCGGAGTTTGGCGAGAAATATTTGCCTGCCAAGCCGAACCGTTATGGCAATAAAGCCGGTGCGCAAGAAGCGCATGAAGCCATTCGTCCATCTATGGTTGGCTTAAAAGGCGACAGCCTAGTGGGTGTTGAGCGTGATGCACAGCGCCTCTATGACTTGATCTGGCGCCAGTTTGTTGCCTGTCAGATGACTCCGGCAGAATATTTGTCTTCTACCATTTTAGTGGATGCTAATGGTGTAGAGCTGAAAGCCAAAGGTCGTACCTTGGTCTTTGATGGTTTTACTCGCGTGCGTGGTGCCAATAAAGCTGATGACGATATTTTATTGCCTGCGGTCAAAGTCGGTGAAGTCCTTAAACTTGAGAAACTTGATCCATCTCAACATTTCACCAAGCCACCGGCACGTTTTACTGAAGCCTCACTGGTGAAAGAACTCGAGAAAAAAGGCATTGGCCGTCCATCGACCTATGCTGCGATTATCTCGACCATTCAGGATCGTGGTTATGTGAAACTGGATAACCGTCGTCTCTATGCCGAGAAGATGGGTGAGATCGTTACCGATCGTCTGGATGAAAATTTTAGTAATCTGATGAACTATGCCTTTACCGCAGATCTTGAAGGTCAGCTGGATAAAGTAGCAGATGGTGAGCGTAACTGGAAAGAGTTATTAGACAGCTTCTATGGCGATTTTAAGCAACGTTTGACTACGGCGCAGGGTGAGAACGGTATGCGCCGCAATCAGCCTGTAGAAGTGGATGCAGTACACTGTAAAGAATGTGACCGTCCAATGCAGATTCGTACCGGAACCACAGGCGTATTCTTGGGTTGTTCAGGCTATAACCTACCGCCGAAAGAGCGTTGTAAAGGAACCTTGAACCTGACACCAGTTGAGTCTCTGGCTGCATTATCTGATGATGAGGCTGCGGAAACTGCTGACCTGATGTCGAAGAAGCGTTGTCCGATCTGTGAAACTGCCATGGACAGCTATGTGATTGATGGCGGCCGTAAACTGCATATCTGTGGGAATAACCCGGACTGTAGTGGTTTTGAACTTGAAGAAGGTGAGTTCAAAATTAAAGGCTATGATGGCCCGAGTATCCCATGCGACAAGTGTGATGGTGAAATGCAGCTGAAGACGGGTCGTTTTGGTCCGTATTTTGCCTGTACCAGCTGTGACAATACCCGTAAAGTCTTAAAGAGCGGTCAGCCTGCGCCTCCACGTGTGGATCCGATCAAGATGGAGCATTTACGTTCTGCCAAGCATGACGATTTCTTTGTACTGCGTGACGGTGCAGCCGGTTTATTCCTGGCGGCAAGCAAGTTCCCGAAAGTGCGTGAAACCCGTGCACCGAAAGTGGCCGAGATTCGTTCTGTTGCCGACCAGCTTGATCCAAAGTATCAGTTTATCTTGCAGGCACCTGATGTGGACCCGGAAGGGAATCCAACTCTGGTAAAATTTAGCCGTAAGAACCAGTCACAATATATTGGTTCGGAAACTGCAGAAGGCAAGCAAACCAAATGGTCTCTGGTTTATCAGGACGGAAAATGGGTTGAAGCCTAAACTCTAAGATTCAAAAAAATGCTGACGAAAGTCGGCATTTTTTATGTCAGAATCATGTATATAAAAAATTAAAAATAATATCTTGGGGTGAATGTGGATATTCAGACAAAAAAGTTCGCTGTATTAATCGATGCGGATAATTCTTCTATCAACGCGATTTCATCGGTATTGGAGGAAGTTGCGAAATATGGAATTGCCAGTGTCAAACGTGTGTATGGGGACTGGAGCAGCGAAACGTTAAAGAAATGGCGAGATGTACTCCTTCCTCATGCCATCACTCCGGTACAACAATTCGCTTATACCAAGGGTAAAGATGCGACGGATATGATCCTGATCATTGATGCTATGGATTTACTTTATGCAGGTGCATTAGATGGATTTTGTATCGTATCCAGCGATAGCGATTTCACGCCCTTAGCTTCACGTATTCGTGAAAATGGTCTAACAGTGTATGGCTTTGGCAAAAAAGCTACGCCTGAAGCATTTAAGAAAGCCTGTGACAAGTTCATTTATATCGAAAACTTACTTGTAGATAGTGAAATTAAAAATAATGAGGATGGTGAAGAAACAGGATCAATAGATAAAAAAGTTTCGGAGATTATCAAGACTAATGGACAAAAAACTATATCTGCGCAAAAGGAAATTCAGTTACCTGAAGGGATGGATCGAGCTACGCTTAACTTAATTTATAAAGCTGTAAAAGATAATGCCGATGATAATGGATGGGCGAATTTAGGGATGGTCGGGCAGTATATCAGTGCAGTAAAGCCTGATTTTGACTCTCGTAACTATGGTAGAGCCAAATTGTCAGGATTAATAAAAACTTTAAATTTATTTGAAACAAAAATAGAAATGAGTCAGATGTATTTAAGAAAAATGAAAAAGCAGAGTGTGTAATCGATATGTGGAAAAAGATTCGGATTCTGATTTTATTAATCATCTTATTGATTGTCGCGGTCAATGCCTATCGTGATCAAAACCAGAACTGGTCAAAGCCGATTATTGTGTTGCTGCATCCGATTAATGCCGATGGATTACCGACCACACAGCAATATATCCAGCAACTGTCAGCTCAGGACCTGAATGGAGCACGGGAATATCTGGAAAAAGCAGCTCAGCAGTATCGTAGACAGCCGACTTATTTTTATTTTAATTTAGGCCGTGAGCTTCAAGTTCTACCACCCAAAGTCCCTGAGCAAGACTCGCTCATCGATACAGTTTTATGGAGTTTAAAATTCCGTTTCTATGCCTGGAAACAGCGACAGAGTTCAGATCCTTCAGCCAATGTGACTTTATTTTTAAATTACTACGATCCTGTACAGACCAAGCAATTAAAGCATTCAACCGCCTTGCAAAAAGGCCGGATTGGTTCGATAAATCTATTTGCATCCAAACAACAAACTGAACAGAATAAAATTGTCTTGGTTCATGAATTGCTGCATGCCTTTGGTGCTTCGGATAAATACGATTTAGCGACAGGGCAACCGATTTATCCGCTGGGTTATGCATTTCCAGATCAGCAACCCTTATTTCCGCAATCCAAGGCGGAGCTGATGGCAGGGCATATTCCCCTGTCTCAAACTACCAGTAAAATGCCAGAATCTTTAAATCAAACCTTGATTAATGAGATAACTGCAATTGAACTGGGCTGGAAATAAAGACTTGTGGATAGTACTGGATTTATCCACAATTTAGACTTCATTTGTGGATAAAAGATTACATCATGCCGCTCACCTTTGTACTTGCTCCTGACTCATTTAAAGAAAGCATGTCTGCTGCGCAGGCTTGTCAGGCCATGCAACGCGGTATTCAGAACGTCATTCCGGATGCCCATATCATTCATGTGCCAATGGCTGATGGCGGTGAAGGCACGGTCGATGCATTGATTTCAAGTTTAAAGGGGCAAAGTATTGCATGTGAAGTGACCGGACCACTGCCTGAGCAACGTATTCAGACCTATTGGGGTTTGGTTGATCCAGGTCAAACTGCCGTGATTGAAATGGCCGAGGCCAATGGCATTCATTTATTGAAGCCTTCACAGCGTAATCCGATGCTCACTTCAACTTATGGCACAGGAGAAATGATCAAACAGGCATTGGACTTGAGTGTGAAAAAAATCATCATTGGGCTGGGTGGGAGTGTTACCAATGATGGTGGTGCCGGCATGGCACAGGCACTGGGTGTGCGGTTTCTAAATCATGCGGGTGAATTAATTCAGGTCTGTGGTGGAAACTTAGATCTGGTCAAATCAATGGATTTATCCGAACTTGATCCACGTTTAGCAGATACTGAAATAATTATTGCATCGGATGTCAACAATCCACTGTGTGGACCAAATGGTGCATCGATAATCTTTGGACCACAAAAAGGTGCAACGCCTGAAATGGTCAAGCAGTTGGATCAAAACCTCTGTCATTTCGCCGATGTGGTTGCTCAGCAGATTGGCTGTGATTATCGTCATGTGGCAGGTGCGGGCGCTGCCGGTGGATTGGGTTTTGGTTTAATGGCATTCACTGCTGCTTCCATTCGATCAGGTGTAGAGCTGATGATTGAACAGGTTCAACTCAACGAGAAAATAGCGCAAGCAGATCATGTGTTTACCGGGGAAGGTAAAATTGATTTTCAAACCAAATTTGGCAAAACGCCATTTGGTGTGGCGCAGGTTGCAAAATACTTCAATAAACCGGTGATTGCTTTTGCGGGTCTAGTCGGTGAAGGGGTTGAGGATTTGTTTGAGTCAGGATTTAGCCAGATTATTGGGATTAATCCGCCAGATTGTCCTTTAGAGGAAGCCTTAAATAATGCAGAAATGAACTTGGGGAAAGCTGTCGCTGAGATAGTTAAAAATCTTTTGACACAGTGAAAGTATTTCTCTCTCCTGTAATCCAGCACGCCCTGTCGTTAGCTAATATCAAATCAGGAAATAAAATTGGAGACAGTTTCAGGACAACTGAAAAGCCATAATTCTGGAAGCGATCTGTTAAACTACATACATCCACAAAATGATGAGTGAAAATGAGTTTAGCCACCCTGATTGATGAATTAAACCCCCAACAAAAGCAAGCAGCGACCACAGAAGCAAAACACAGTTTGGTGCTGGCCGGGGCAGGTTGTGGCAAAACCAAGACTATCGTGGCACGCGCAGCTTACTTGATTGAGCAGGGTGTGCCTGCCAACCAGATTCAAATTCTGACCTTTACCCGCCGTGCAGCCAGTGAAATTGTGGCGCGTGTCGAACTTGCACTGGGTGAACAAGCCAAGGGACTGCGGGCCTCGACCTTTCATACCTTCTGTATGTATCTGCTGCGCCGTATTCCGAAAGCTTTTGGTCTGGAACAGTTTTCGATTATTGATCGTGATGATCAGTTGATGATGTTTCGTTTGATTCGCGGCCGTGATGACAAGAAAAATCCCAATCATCTGCCGAAGCCTCAAGAATTATGTGATTTGTATTCTTTTGCAAGGAATACCCGGCAAAAGCTCAGTCTGGCGCTGGAAAAACAGATGCCGGAATATCTGGCCTTAAAGGACCAGATTGCCGAAATTATGAAAGAATATGAAGCACGTAAGCAAGCGCGAAGTTTTCTGGATTATGACGATATTCTGGCGGTAGTAGCTACGGCGCTGGCACAGTCCGAAGGTCTGGTCGACTATGTCGCTTCAATCTGTCGGCATATGCTGGTCGATGAAATGCAGGATACCAATCCATTGCAATGGGCTTTGCTGGAGCCACTGAAAGACCGGATCAGCCTGTTCTGTGTCGGTGATGATGCGCAGTCGATTTATGGCTTTCGTGGTGCAGACTTTGAAAATATTCACCATTTCAAAGAACGTGTGCCAGATGCGCAGATTTTTAAATTAGAAAAAAACTACCGCTCGACCCAGGAAATTCTGGATCTGTCCAACTGGCTGCTCGATCAGTCTGAAATCAAATATGACAAACGTCTGGAAGCGTATCGCGGAGAAGGTGTAAAGCCGCGCATGCATATTTTCCCGAATGAGTTTGATGAAGCCAAATGGATCGCGATTGATATTAAAGAGCGTCATTATCTGCAAGGTAGTAAGTGGGGCGAGCATATGGTGCTGGTTCGTTCCAGTTTTGCCGCACGGCATATTGAGGCAGCCTGTATCGCGGCTAATGTGCCGTATCGCTTTATTGGTGGCATGAAGCTGCTGGAAACGGCGCATGTCAAAGATTTGCTCAGCATGCTGCGCGTAGTCGCCAATCCGCTGGATGATATCGCCTGGATGCGTTTCTTGACCCTGTGGAATGGTGTTGGTGATGTGGGTGCCAGTAAGCTATCGCAGCAGTTATTGGCTGAACCGGAAATGGAAGCTATTGCAGATAAGTTGGAAAAATTTGGCAAGATACCATTAGAAACCATTCTGATCATGCAGCAGATGAGTGTGCTCAAAGGCGAAGTGCCAGCCTGCGTCGGTCTTGCGGTGCAGGCGATTGAATCGCAGTTGGCGGAAAACTATAAAAAGGATTGGCCACGTCGCCAGAGTGATTTTGAACTGGTCAAACAGCTGGCCTCCAAGCATTCGCAGCTGAGTGAATTTTTAGAGGAATATGTACTGGATCCGGTGTCAATCTCAGAAATTGAACGCCAGTCAGATACGGATGTAGTGACCCTCATCACTATCCATTCGGCCAAAGGTACCGAACAGAATGTCTGTTATGTGGCCAATGTCACGCCGGGGAATTATCCGCATGCACGTGCCCAAGGTGATTTTGATGATGTCGAAGAAGAGCGTCGTGTGCTCTATGTAGCACTGACCCGGGCAAAAAATGAATTAATTCTGACCAAACAGAACCTGAATCATTGGGCGCGGGAAACCGTGGATGAGCAGGGACGTAAAGTTGAAAGTTATTTTCTGAATGATCTCACCCGGCATTTATGCACCACGGAAACCCATTACAAAACCCGGCAGCAAACTGTAAAAAGTGCCTTGATTGAACGCAAGTCGATTAATTTAGATTTTGGGATTGATCTCGATTAAACTATAGCAAAGTTGTTTCATGCAAAAAGTAGAGTAGGCGCGTGCTTTTTGATATTTTTTGCCTATCTTCTTAAGGTTGTAAGATGAAAATTTTAGTTCGTAATTTAGAACGTACGGTCACAGAAGCCGAATTACTGAAACTGTTCCAGGAATATGGCACAGTGGAGACCTGTACTTTGGTGCTTGATGCAGCAACAGGCAAATCAAAAGGTTTTGCTTTTGTAGAAATGCCACATGGCCGTGAAGCAGTCAAAGCCATTAAAGGCCTGAATACTTTACGCCTGCACGGACATGGGATCCGCGTGAAAGCCACAGAAGATAAGCCTCAGGCTTAAACTCAAAAAAGGAGCACTTGATAGGCTCCTTTTTTATGGCTGCAATTTAGTATCGCCGTACTTAATCAGTGAGCTCAATGCTCTGAATTTCAGTGCTGGATGGATTCAGTCTAAACATCTTTTGATTGCGAAATGTAGGCGAACCTTTTACTTTATAAAAGCCAAAATTTGTTTTAAACCTTAGGAAATCTCGATGACCCGTGTTGCTCGCTATCATGCGGACCGTACCAATCAAAAACTGTATTTTGCCCGCCTTTCCTGCCAGCAAGCAGAGCAAACTGAACATGTACAACAGGCTCAGGCACAACGTGAAGCAACTGTGTTTCATTTGCATGGTGCTTTGTTAGCATTTTTACAGGAACTGGTGCGTTACTATCGCCTGAATGATCCTCATCCGACGCTAAAATCGATCGAAGAACTCATGGCGGCCAAAGGCCAAATTTCGCCAGAAGTCGCGGTGCTGCAACATTTGTCCAAGAGCGGTTTCATTGCTGAACTGAAGCGCGCTTACCGTCTGTGCCAGTATGCGCCCGAACCAAGTACCCCAGAACCTGAAGACGAAACCTCCTCAAATCTCATCATTAAAGTCACACAGTCTCCACAAGCATGGTTACCTGATACTGCTATATTGAGAGAGTGGCATCGTGACCTGACCCAATTAATTGATGGTTTTCGTAATGAGATGATTGAATTTTAATCGGATCGGCTGTACTTGAAATTGCAATTTTTAACCCTATATCAATTACTCTAATGATGCAAAGTGCACCCGGTGCTTTGCCACCATGTTGAACATGGAGGATATATGTCTATAGAACAGTTGAAAGATTTATTTGGTAATCAAGACGCGATTTTAGAACTCGTTCAACTTGAAGGTGGCGCGTTGGCTCTACGCAATGCAGGCTCACATAAACAGCCTTTGGTCATGATTCAATTTAATGATGAGGTGAAAGCTCTACTTGGAGAGCAGACGCCCGTGATTGCGCAACAGATGATTCAGGCAGCACTCTATGGCTTGCTGGAACAGCAGGTCAATGAATGGCAGGCTGAAGTTGTGGATGAAGAACCAAAGTATATGAGTTAATCGTTGAAATTTATTTAGAAAGCACACTATCGGTGTGCTTTTTGAGTTTTATAGGTTATTAAATTAGGCAGATTTTAAGTATCACAAAAACGTTCATTTAAAATGAAGATGAAAAATCAGTATTTTAAAATTTAAGTCGTGAGCAGTCTGAAGCCAGTGTGTTAATAAAATATTTGGCTCAGAGATATATTGATGTACATAAAAAAAGTTGCCAGATCCGGCAACTTTTTTATTCAGTGTTTATTCAAAGAAAAACTTTAATGAGAAGGCGTATGCTGATGCGCGATCTCAATCTGATTCAAAATATGATTGCTCATATTTTTCGCCATTTCTTCTTTGGCATAATAAACCGTACCGACATTATCCCGACGAATGGCTTCAGCTTCTTCCTTGCTTTCTGCACAGACCAGTACCTGAATTTGTGGATTCAAGGTCTTGGCAATGTCCACGATTTTATGAATATCGATAATATCCATAGGAGAGATAACCAGTAAGCGCGCATGTTGAATATGTGCTTGAATCAGTACTCCGGCTTCAGTGGCTACACCAGACACTGCAGCAATGCCTTTTTCACGTAGGTTTTCGACGATGTCACGGTTTTCTTCGGCAATCACCACCTTAATGTTTTCTTCCATCAATGAGCGGGTAATGCGACGTCCCACCTCACCATGGCCAATAATGACCACCTGATCGCGCAGGTAATCCTGTGAGACTTCATCCGGTAACATTGCCAAAGGGTCACCACTGCGTTCCAGTAAGCGGGCCAGAGTCGAGCGTTCCCGAATCCATTTCTGTACCGGCTCAATCGCGGAAAAGATAAAGGAGTTAAGCGTAATCGAAATTAAGGCACCTGCCAGAATCAGGTTTTGACCTTCCAGCGAAAGCAGATTGAGCGAAACACCGAGTGCAGCCAAAATAAAGGAGAACTCACCAATCTGTGCCAGAGAAGCACCGACGGTCAAAGCGGTATTGATCGGATAACGGAAGAACAGCACCAGTGCCATCGCGGCAATAGTTTTACCAATCATGATAATCCCGACCACGGCCAGTACATGTAAAGGCTGTTCCAGCAGGATGCGCGGATCAAACAGCATGCCGACGGAGACAAAGAATAAAATCGAGAAAATTTCACGCAGTGGCAAGGTTTCTTCTTCGGCACGATGACTGAAATCAGATTCTTTCACCACCATCCCGGCAAAGAAAGCACCCAGTGCCATCGACACGCCAAAGATCTTATAGGCACCAAAGGCAATCGAAACAGCAGCAGCCACCACGGTTAAGGTAAACAGCTCACGTGAACCAAGACGTGCCACGACCTGTATGATCATCGGAATCAATCGTTTACCGATAATCAGCATGAAGGCAATAAAGCCTGCGACTTTGAGCAGAGTAATACCTAAGGTGAGCCAGATATTCTCATCGCTTGCGCCTTCCAGCGCCTGCCCCCCTAAAAGCACCGCAGTGGCAGGTAACAGTACCAGCGCCAAGACCATAACCAGATCTTCGACCAGTAACCAGCCAACAGCAATCCGGCCATTGATCGAATCGAGCAGGCCACGATCACCGAGTGCTTTGAGTAGAACCACAGTACTGGCACAGGACAGGCTTAGGCCAAAGACCAGCGCTGAGCCAAAGCTCCAGCCCCACAGCATCGAAACTCCGACCCCGAGCAAGGTGGCAACTGCAATCTGTAAAATCGCACCAGGCAGGGCAATCCGGCGGACCTGCATCAGATCGTTCAGGGAAAAATGCATCCCGACACCAAACATCAGGAACATGACGCCAAGTTCTGCCAGCTGGTTGGCCAGATGAATATCACCGACCACACCGGGTGTGTGGGGACTAATCAGAATGCCGGCAATGAGATAGCCGATCAAAGGGGGAAGACGCAGCCGTGCAGCGAGATAGCCAAAGACCAAAGCTAAGCCAAAACCAACAGCCAGTAATATAATGAGCTCTACGTCATGTGGCACTAAATACTCCTTTAGCTAGGTTTGCTGGGAAATAAGCACAAAAAGTGCCAAAACATGCAGAAAGTTTATCAAGCCGGATAAAAAAAGTGCAAAAAAAAACGACCCGCAAAGGTCGTTTTTTTAAAGAAACTAAAATTATTTGATTTTAGCTTCTTTGAAGATTACGTGTTGACGGATTTTTGGATCAAATTTTTTGATTTCCATTTTTTCCGGCATAGTACGTTTGTTCTTAGTCGTGGTATAGAAATAACCTGTACCAGCTGAAGAAACTAAGCGAATTTTATCACGCATGGTTCAGACTCCTTAGATCTTTTGACCTTGAGCACGTAGGTCAGCAACAACCTTTTCAATGCCCAATTTGTCGATAATACGCATACCTTTAGTGGTTAAACGAAGACGTACAAAACGTTTTTCGCTTTCTAACCAGAAACGGTGGTGGTGCAGGTTCGGCTCGAACCGGCGCTTAGTTTTGTTGTTGGCGTGTGAGACGTTGTTACCAACGACTGGACGCTTGCCGGTAACTTGGCAAACCTTAGACATGGTGTAACTCCATTGATTTAGCCAACAGCAAATCTGTATGGCCAGTCAAAAATAAACGGATTGAAATCATTCAAGGGGCGTTTTATATCAAAAATGCGCTTAAAAGACAAGCGATTTTCGTCAAAACGCGGCACGAACTATATCGATAGCTCATGCCTTGATCATTTAGCGGAGAAGTGTCTTCGAAATCAGCTTGTGAATCGGTTTATTGAACGGTGGCAGAATGTATTTCAAGCTATACAGCTTTGGATTCGACATTACTGAGCGTTCATGCGACAAACTGAAGAAGCCTTCTGGGCCATGGTATTTACCCATACCTGATGCACCGACACCCCCAAATGGTAGATCGTCCTGCGCAACATGGGTCAGTACCGTATTTTGCCCGAAATGCCCTGAATGGGTACGCTGTGCGACATAATCGGCACGCGCCTGATCAAAGTCGAAGTAGTATAAAGCAAGTGGACGTGGACGGCTATTAATAAAGTCGATGACATCGTCAATTTGATCATATTCCATGATCGGTAACAGTGGGCCAAAGATTTCATGCTGCATGATCTGCATCATCGGGGTGACATTGGTCACGATGGTCGGTGCAATCTTGCGCAGATCAGCCGAGTTTTCACTACGCGGATTAATTTCAATGACTTGCGCACCCTGTTCACGCGCATCATTCAGATAGCCTTGCAGACGGTTATATTGTTTGACATTAATAATCGAGGTGTAATCCTGATTATGGGTGATATCCGGATACATGCTTTCGACACAGGCTTTAAAGTGATCAATGAACTCGGCAGTTTTTCCGAGAGGCAGGAACATATAGTCTGGCGCTACACAGGTCTGACCGGCATTCCAGAGTTTGCCCACCGCAATCCGCTGCGCGACATCGCGCAGATCAATCGATGGATGCACCAGTACTGGCGATTTACCGCCCAGTTCCAGAATCACCGGCACCAGATTTTCGGCAGCGGCTGCCATGACGGTTTTACCGACTGCAGTTGAGCCGGTGAAAATCAGTTTATCGAAAGGCAAACGACAGAAAGCATCTGAAATCACACCGCCACCATTCACCACAGCGACCAATTCTTTAGGGAAGGCTTCAGCCAAAGCTTTTTCTAAAACTTCACCAAAGGCAGCGGATGCACTGGAAATTTTGATCATGGCATGGTTGCCGGCCGCCAGTGCGCAAATCAGGGGGCCAATCGACAACAACAGCGGATAGTTCCATGGTGCGATAATCCCAACCACGCCTAAAGGCTGATATTGTACCCAGGCTTTAGCCGGCTGATGAATAATGCCGACATGACGCTTGGAGGGTTTCATCCACCGGGTCAGGTTTTTGCTGTAATATTTGATATGTTCCAGACAGGTGAGCAGTTCACCAATCTTGGTTTCCCCGATTGAACGGTTACCATAGTCCTGATTAATTGCATCAGCAAATTGATCTTGATACTTAACTAAGATACGCTTAAGTCGAGCTAAACGATCGATACGTTCCTTTGCAGTCGGCAGAGGGTAGTGTAAGTAAGCGTGTTTTTGTTGCGCCAAGACTTCATTCAGATATTGGCTATCAAAAAAATGTGGTGTCATTGATGTTGTTTTTGTGTGACTGTTCATGCCGCACTACCATTATTCAAAAATCGATTAATTAATTTTTAGAGCAAATACTCTAATTAGTCAAGTGACTTTGTGTGTTAGGCTGCTAATGCATGAACTGAATGGTTATTTTAGGATGTCCCAAACCAAAACCTTAAAAACTAAAGAGCGTATCTTGCAGCTCAGTTTGCAGCTGTTTAACGAGCGTGGCGAACGATCGGTAACCACCAATCATATTGCGGCTGAACTCGGCATGAGCCCGGGTAACTTGTATTATCATTTCCGCAATAAAAATGAAATTATTAAAGAATTGATGGAACAGTACCAGCATCAGACGCTAGAAATGCTGGCGCTGCCGGATGACCGTGCGCTGGATGCCAATGACAAGGTGCATTATTTTCAGGTACTGAGCAGTCAGCTATGGGCTTATCGTTTCCTGCATCGTAATGTCTATCATCTGGTAGAAAATAACGAAGATTTTCGCAAGATGTATCCACGCTTTGCCGGGCAGGTCATGCAGCAGGGCCAGAAAATCTATAAAGGCTTTGTTAATGCAGGCCTGATGGACATGACCGATTCAGAAATTGAAGCACTGATCATTAACCTGTGGATTGTACTGACCAACTGGACCAATTTCCTGTATATGTCAGGTCATCTGACCGATTCCAATACCCTGGAAGAAAAATGGGTCTGGCAGGCACTGCGCCAGATGGTATTCTTGGAAGGGGCGTATTTACGTGGTGAAAGTCGTCAAACCTATGAAGGTTTATTGAGTAATTTGGGCTCTTCGGAACTTTTTGCCAGCCTGTCGTCGTCTAAAGATTCTGAATCTGAACAAACTATTCAGAATATCCAAGAAACGCGCTAGAATACTCGGCTTATTTTTTAATTTAACTGATTAGTGACTTAAACCAACATGAATATGACGACTGCTAACACCGCACGTTTATTGATTACTTGTGAAGACAAGCCGGGCATCGTGCAGGCTGTTTCGAGCTTCTTGTATCATCAAGGTGCCAACATTACTGCGCTTGACCAATATGCGACAGCAGCGCAGGGCGGACGTTACTTCATGCGCGTTGAATTTGAATTAGATAATCTTCAAAGTCGCAAAGAAAGTATTACCCAGACTTTTGCAGCGAATGTGGCGGAACGCTATGGCATGCAATGGCGTCTGGCTCTGGTCAGTGACGTGAAAAAAGTCGGTATTTTGGTGTCTAAAGTCGATCATGCCTTGCTTGAGCTGTTATGGCGTCATGCGCGTGGTGGTTTGCCTTGTGAAATTACCAAAGTGGTGTCGAATCACGAGACTTTACGTGAAGCAGTTGAAAATTTTGGCATTCCATTCGAAGTTGTGCCGGTGACCAAAGACAACAAACCTGAAGCTTATGCAGAAATCGACCAGTTGATGCAGGGCAATGACTTACTGGTGCTGGCGCGTTATATGCAGATTCTGGATGAAGAATTTGTCAGCAAGTGGGAAATGAAAGTGATCAACATTCACCATTCTTTCCTGCCGGCTTTTGTAGGTGCCAATCCGTACAAACAGGCCTATGAAAAAGGCGTGAAGCTGATCGGTGCAACTGCGCACTATGTGACTGCTGATCTGGATCAAGGTCCGATTATTGAGCAGGATGTGGAGCGCGTGAACCATGACTTTACTGTTGAGCAGTTACGTGAACTCGGTCAGGACGTAGAACGTAATGTATTGGCCCGTGCGGTAAAATGGCATTTGGAAGACCGTATTATTGTCGATGGCAACAAGACTGTCGTGTTCCAATAAGACTTGCATTGAGTTTTAAAAAGGCATACTTTTAGTGTGCCTTTTTTGTTTTGATGCAAAAAAAGTCAGTCAAAGGTAGGATTAGCGGTTGCAAATGAAAACACTTCTCATTTATTATTGGCATACTTTAATTGTGCTAACCGATGAGCTTGATAGTTTGTTCCACATCATCTCCTCAAGGTAATAGATTTAATGAGTCAAGTTGCTGCGCCCCAAATGCCTACACCGCCGAATCAGATGAAAAAGAAAGTCATCTCTATCGTGGCGGCTGTACTGGTTGGGCATGTGGGTGTGTTATATGCGATCAGCCAGATGAAAGCACCTGAGCTGGCACCCATTGATAAGCAACCCTTAAAAGTGCGCTTTGTAAAACTCCAGGAAGCGCCAAAACCTTTACCGCCAAAGCCGAAGGCCGAGCCACAAAAAGAGCCGCCTAAGCCAAAAGAAGTCAAAATTGTCGATAAACCGCTGCCACCACCACCGAAAAAAGTAGAAAAAATCGAGCAGGTGAAAAAGGCTGAAGAGCCAAAAGTGGTTAAAGCACCGCCAGTTGAAGCAAAACCAACCCCAAGTCCGGTTGTACCGACAGTGGTCACTGAAACTAAAGTTAAACCGGCACCTGCTCCAGTCGCGCCACCTGCGCCTGTGGCACCGCCAGCACCTGCTGCGCCGCCATCCCCGAAAAGTGTATCAATTGGTGGGGGCGTGTCTTGGCAGCGTTCACCAAAAGTCTCACTCTCTGCAGGTGAATTAAAATCAGCCTGTTCACTGGTAGTAGATGTTTCAGCGAATGAGCAGGGTAAAGTAGTTTCTGCGACTGCACGAAATTCAAGTTGTAGCCCGGCGGTAACGCGCAAAGTAGAAGCCGCGGTACGTCGTGCACAACTCACCAAATATGTTGAAAATGGTGTGGCTTATCCAACCCGTGTGGAACAGCCTTTCGATTTTCAGGTTAAATAACGGCTCACCCATTAGGAGTTCGAATATGAACTTTTCAGTTTATTGGCAACACGCTGATGCAGTCAGTAAAACGCTGTATTTCGTGTTATTGGCAATGTCGATCGCGACATGGACCATTTTTGTGCTGCGTTTGATGGGCACTCGCCAGCTGAAACAGATTGCCTATGCTCAGTTATCTAAAGCATTGGAACAACTGAAAACCAAACTGGCTCCTTTGGGCTTTGAACAGCGTAAGGCAGTGGCAGAACAGGCACTGTTACGCCAGATTTCAGCAGAAAAAGCCAATGCCGAAAAAGGTGTATCAGTTCTGGGTACGATTGCCTCAATTTCACCATTTGTCGGTTTGTTCGGTACGGTATGGGGCATCTTCCATGCGTTGGTTGCTGTTGGTAAAAGTGGTCAGGCTGGTCTGGCACAAGTGGCAACCCCAGTCGGTGAAGCATTGATTATGACTGGCTTAGGTCTGGCAGTCGCGATTCCTGCGGTACTGGCTTATAACATCTGTGTCCGTGCTAATCGTGGTTTGGCACACGAGTTACAAGATCAGGCACATGGTCTGCTGATTGATACTATGCTGCAACAGGAATCTGCTGCAAAAAAGTCTGATGAAAAAGTAACACAACAGAGTTTCGTGGGAGGTCAAGCTTAATGGCTTTTCAACTGGGTGAAGACAACGATGTAGGCATGAATGAGATGAACCTCATTCCCCTCATCGACATTATGTTGGTATTGATGATCATCTTTCTGGTGACAGCGACCGTTGCGAACCCATCAATTCCATTAACCTTGCCACAAACTACTGCGGAGATTATCGATCTGCCGCCTGAAAATGTCACGATCAGCATCAATGCCGAAGGTGACATTGCCTGGAATGGCGATGTACTGACGCTAGAGCAGCTTGAAACCCGTTTTAATGAAGCGGGCCAAGCTGAACGTCAGCCGACTATTGTGTTGAAAGCGGATAAAGAATCACGTTATGACTCGGTGGCGCAAGTCATGTCGCGTGCGAGTGGAGCCGGACTCAGCGATATTGCTTTTGCAACCGATAACTAAGATTTAGATAATAAAAAAAGCGACTGATTGCAGTCGCTTTTTTTATGCCCATTTTTCGTGAATCTTAATGGGTTTTTAATAGGGTCGTAAATTTGCTGCGTAATTTATTCAATTTTGGCGGAATGGCAAAATTGCAATAGCCCTGGGTCGGGTTCTTGGCAAAGAAGTTTTGATGATAGTCTTCCGCCGGATAGAAAGTTGGAGCAGGGCTCAGTTCAGTCACCACATTGATGCCATCGGCTTTCAGGGCATCGATCGCCTGCTGCGCCTGTTGCTGCTGTTCATCATTCAGATAATAAATTACAGAACGATACTGGGTGCCGACATCATTGCCCTGACGGTTTAATGTGGTTGGATCATGGGTCGCAAAAAATACATCAAGCAACTGGGTATAGTTAACCTGGTTTTCATCGAAATCGATCAGAATGACTTCGGCATGGCCGGTATTGCCTCCGCAGACATCATCATAGTTTGGCTCAGTCGTATGACCACCTGCATAACCGCTGACGACCTGCTGAACTCCCTGAATCTGTAAAAATACGGCTTCAGTACACCAAAAGCATCCCCCACCGAAAAGTGCCTGTTGCATGGTTGATTCCTCATTCAATTAAATAACTCAATCGGGCTGATGGTTAAATTCCAGCTCATCAGTATGAAAGATAAAAAAGCCTGTCCATACAGGCTTTTTGTAGGGAAGTATTAACGCGGCTGAACAGCACTTTCCAGCTGGATCAAGAGATTTCCATGGCGATCCAGTAATTTTAAGGTTTTACCAAACACTTGATAATGAGTCACTTTGGCTAAAGCTTCATTAAATTTCTGATCAAGCTGATCGTTGTTCATGCAAGCCATACGGGTAGTGGCCATCTGGCTCAGGGTCAGCGTGTCTTTTGCTGCTGTGTAGCTGCCCATAATCCGGTTACAGCTATCTGAACCTGAAACGCGCTGGGTACTGGCATCAAATTGCAGACTCGGAACATTGCGTGCGGTTGGCACCGTCTTGATTTCAGTATTGCCAATCTGGGTTGCAATCCAGGTACGATTTTGCAAAAGTTGTAAATGATTCGCGGTTTGTGTCGTGGCTGTATTGGGTACAGTTTCGCAGCCCATGACCGTTAAAACCGAGCCTAAAATCGCGATTGCAGTTAATTTTTTTAGCATGAGAGATACTCTGATCATTGACTAGCTGTTTGTATATAAACAAAAAAATGATCAAGGTTCCAGTTGATTTTGTATCTTTATTGAAGTGGATTTGCTACACAGTTATTGCATGTCGGGTTTTGGTAGGCCCTGCCGGATCAGGCGTGAATAGTCCTGACTGGAGAGATTAGCGGTGCGTTCTACCCGTGGATTGACATGTGCCCGTTGATACCAAGTGTGCATATCCCAAGACTGTTCTAGTACTTTCAGGTCATAGAGATAATTCGGTAAATAGCCGGAGGCCAGCAACCGGTAATCTGAGGGTAGCTGTTGTTGCGATATCGCCTGAACCATATCAAAGACCAGTGTGGTGCAATTACTGGTCAGGGTATTGTACCATTTTGGCTTTTGGGCCAGCTCATCGGCCTGACGCAGATATTCCTTGAATAGCGCTTTAGCCTGAGCTTGCGGCATTTTGACTGGGAAAAAATAGACCTGTTCACCACGGACATTGCTACGGGTATAGACAATATCCTTTTCATCCGATGCGACCAGACTCAGTTCATATTTTCGGAAAAAGCCACCAATCGCTGAAAACTCTTCATTCTTTTCCTTGCGGATTTCAATCGAGAAGGTGAGTGGCTTTTGATTGGCAAAATCGAAGCTGACCAGGGTATGGGCAATTTTAGGCCCCATCCAGTAGGAAGTAATGATGTTCACGCCAGTAATCTGATTCAGATCAAAACTGCGGCTTTCCCAGCGTTCGATATAGCGACCATCGGCCTGCCAGTCAAAGTTGCGGATATTGTGTAAGGTAACCTGATCGCCTTGCAGCTCATAATGCAGAAGCTGGGAAACCTCAGGATTCCACTCTCGATCCTGACGCGCTTCCAGACTGAAATATCCTAGCAGACAGAATAAAAAGGCCAGAAGATAAAGAACGCTATCCACTTGGCGGGAGATCAGATGCCGGGTGAAATAAATCCCGAGAACGACCAGCGCAAAGGTCAGCCAGAGTCCAATCAGCATCAAGCTGCCGATTTTTCCAATAGGTTGATGAACCCAGAGCATCAGGCTGAACCACAGGCTCGACAGAAGGACGAATAAAGTAAACAGGCTGCCCAGTAGCCACAGACTCCAATGTCTGGAGATGTATTCGCGTCCCTGCATCATCACTTTTTCCTGAGAAATAGGCTTTATTTTCTGTAGGTTGCGAACTCAAAAGCAATGCCGGTTTTGTCGTCGATATGTTGCTCGGCAGCGACCTTTTTAAATTCCGCTGGAATCTCTGGATAATAGGCATCGCCCTGTACATCCAGTTCGACATGGGTCAGTTCCAGACGGTCTGTAATATTCATGGTCTGTTTAAAGATTTCACCGCCACCAATGATGAAAATGGTTTCGGGTTTTTCTGAAGCCTTCACATCTGTCAGGGCCTGACTCAACGCATCTTCAATGCTATAAGCGACTTTGGTGCCTGCAAATGCCCAGTCTGGATCACGGGTAATCACCCAGTTCACCCGTTTAGGCAGAGTACGTCCCATTGATTCTAGTGTCTTGCGACCCATCACCACCACACCGCCTTGGGTGATTTCCTTGAAGTGTTTCAGGTCTGCAGAGATATGCCAAGGCAGGTCATTGCCCTTGCCGATACAACGCTGCTGATCCATGGCGACGACGTGTACAACTTCTAAATCTTGAAATGACATGTATTGAATCCTTTTTATCAAGCCCAAAGTCCTTCGTATAATTTTTTACTGGTACGAAAGAAAGGTTAAAAATCTATATTGATTGCCTTCATGCTTTAGGCTAGGAATAATTTTGAAAGGAGTTGGCGATTTACGTGTGGTAAAAGGCCTCTCCCTAGTCCTCTCCTAAGAGGAGAGGGAACTTTATAATAAAGAAAATTAAACAGCGACAGGGGCTTTAATTCCTGGATGAGATTCATAACCGACAATTTCGATATCTTCAAATTTGAAATCGAACAGGTCTTTGATCTCAGGATTTAGTTTTAATTGACAGAGGCCTAATGGCTCACGGCTGAGCTGTAACTGTGCTTGCTCGAAGTGGTTGCTGTACAAATGAGTATCGCCGCCAGTCCAGACAAAGTCACCGACCTCCAGATCACAGACTTGCGCGATCATATGCGTCAACAAAGCATAGCTGGCAATATTAAATGGTACACCCAAAAAAACATCGGCACTGCGCTGATACAACTGACAAGATAATTTGCCATTATGTACAAAGAACTGGAACAGGGTATGGCAAGGTGGTAATGCGACCTGACCTGCCTCATTCGGGTTCCAGCCCGATACAATCAGACGGCGCGAATTTGGATTGGTTTTAATTTCATTGATCAACCATTTGATCTGGTCAAAACCGTCCTGATTATAACTATTGTCTGCATTTTTGCTGGCCCCAAAATTACGCCATTGGTGGCCGTAAACTGGACCCAGTTCGCCTTCAGGACGGCCAAAACGCGCAGTCTGTTCTGCGGTTGCCCATTCGTCCCAAATCGAGACTTTATTGTCTTTTAAATATTGAACATTGGTATCGCCTTTCAGGAACCACAACAGTTCGATCACGATAGAGCGGAAATGAACTTTTTTGGTGGTCAGTAAAGGAAAACCTTGCGAAAGATCAAAGCGCATTTGATGACCAAATACCGAACGTGTACCTGTACCGGTACGGTCGCCTTTATCGCCGCCGTTGTCGAGGATATGTTGTAAAAGGTCAAGATATTGGCGCATAGTTCTCTCTATTTGAATCTGTTAAAAATCGCCGTTTTAACAGCAAAATGGATTATTTTGTAATCAATTTTCTGTCGAAAGGGACAATTTAAATTGCGCACATCATAGCATTTTTTGATGAGCTTTCATCGTCCAAATTGAGAATAAAAAAGACCTCCTGATGGAGGTCTTTTGATTGCAATTTAAGCGGTTTTGTGGCCAGTATGCGCTGTATGAATCAGATTAGACAGATCATAACCCAAGGATTCTGCATAACTTAAATATTCGCGTTGAGTGGTTTCATCCAGACTGGTACCACGATGCAATCACCATAAATATTCTTTATTCGGCTCGCCTACAAGCGCCGTCTGATAATCGGGATCGATTTTTAATACCCAGTAATCGCCCTTGGTAAACGGAATCCAACGCAGGCCTTCAGGTAAAAAGCTGACTTCAAGCTTGGCATGTTCTGCATCGACAATGGTTGCTTCAGCAATAGCTTCCTCCAGTTTGCCATCACCATCCAGACAGCGATTCTGAACCCGAACCTTACCATTTTCATTCAAGCTATAGACAGCAGAAATATCGGTGCTGTCTTCAGGTTGGTGCTTCATCGGCAAGCGTGCAATTTCATACCAGGTCCCTAAATATTGTTCTAAATTAAAATTTGAAACGGTGCTTAAAGTCTGACTCATTTTTCTTCTCCATTTAGTTCAACATTAAAAATGCCTCATCAGTGTAATACAGGGTCTAAAGCTCAAAATGATGTAATCATGTAGTGAAATGCTGTCTGAAAATGGCCGAGCTACAGACTAAATCCACACGTTTGAGTAGAAAAAAGTAACGGCTCATTTTCTCTATTTCAGGCTGAAAACGCTTTGCAAGGCGTCGGAGTTAGCTTTGCTTTACATTTTTTTTTGCAAAGATAATGGGTTTTGTAACTGTATTAGAAAGAACGGCTTAATTTGAATGCCGCAAAAATAGACAAATTTATTTACATTTTTAATGTGAAAGATAACATTTAAACGACTAGTATTCTCGGCTTGTTAACAATATGAAAGCCTAAATTACAGGCGAGGAGCGGTTGGTAAGGCATGATCTATGATCATCAAGTAAACATGAGCGAAGTATATGCTCCTGTCCAAGCGAATATCATGGTGCGTTCCCAATCGGAGCAAAGACCTAAAAAGTCATCCCAAAAAGCCACTGTCCGTAACGCTTCAGGCGTAAGCAATGGCCATCGTATCAATATCGAGAAATTTACCAGTTATCTGCAAGGCATTACCCGAAATACCAGTACACAGAAATGTGCGCGCAGTATTCGTGTCGGTCTGCAATCTTCTGGAGCGAAAATTGTGAATCATCCGGTCGCAGCAGCAGATTGGGGAAGTACCCTGATGCAGCTGGGTTATAAGAAAATTAATGCTTCTTTTGATCGGCCGAAAAAAGGCGATATCTATATTATTGACCGTACTCAGGGACATAAATATGGACATATCGCGGCTTATTCAGGTAGTGCCTGGGTATCGGATTTTAAACAGCGAGATCATGCGGTTTATCGCAATAAAAACGTGACTTATAGTTACTATCGTCTGGAAACTTACTTCTAAGAAAACACTGCGAAGTGATCAGTCCTCAAAACGCTTCGCACGGCTTTCATAGATTGAAACGATAAATAATCCAATCGCGGCAAAGCCAAGACATTGCAGACCCAAGGCAAATTTGCCCCATTGCTGGTGCTGTTCTGGTAAATAGCCAAACAGGGTAATTAAGGCAATGATGGGAATGACCCGGCTCAAGGCGCTAAAGCCATTTGCATAGGGATTGGATTTTGAGATTTTCAGGCGGAAATGGTGCAGTAAATGCACGACAATTCCAATCGCTAAACTCACCCCCACAAATACCGGATCTAACTGGGCCACAGTCGATGCCGCATAAATAAAAATACAGGTCGCGATGACAACGATGAGTTTGATTTGACGGCTACAGCGTTCCGAATACCAAAATTCAAGCATGGGGTGAACCCGAATCTGATTTGTTCTGATTGAGCAGGGACAGTGGAGAAAACAGACAAATTGCCAGTGCCATAAAGGCAATGCCTTGTGCACCCGGAATCAGGATTTCGCCCTGTTGCATATTCATAAAAACTAAAGCAATCAATAAGGCAATTGGAATCCAGGTCAGTAATCTATACAGCAAACCGGTCGGATTTTTGCTGGCAAAGTGGATTTTGCAGTAACGACAGATCAGAAAAATGATGCCGGTACCGACAAACATCAAAATAGAATCTAAGGGCAGTGGTTCCATCCAGTACAAGCCTGCAGCTGTCGCTGCAATCACAATAAAGATCAATAGTTTTTTGAGAACAGATACCTGCGGATTAAACCAGAACTCAAGCATAATGATGAAAGAATAGAAGAGATAATCGGCACTTTAGCATATTTTGAGTATAAAAAAGCGAGGCCTTTGCCTCGCTAAATTACGCGATTTTCTCAGCTATTTTTTTGTGGACCCCAGTCATATATTTTCTTCTGATAGGCATACCACATCATCCACAAGCCAATCAGGATCATTGGTAGGCTCAGGAATTGTCCTTTGCTCATCCAGCCAATAAACAGTTGGCCATTGTCCGGCTCACGGAAGAATTCAACCACAAAACGTGCCAAGCCATAACCGATCAGGAACAGCGCAGAAACTGCCATACGTGGACGTGGCTTCGAGCTGAACCACCACAGTATAATAAACAGGATCAGGCCTTCACATAGTGCCTGATAGAGTTGAGATGGATGACGAACCAGTTGCAGCGGATCGGTCGGAAAGATCATGCCCCAGGCAAAGTTTGGGTCGGTGACCTGACGGCCATACAGTTCGCCACCAATAAAGTTACCAATTCGGCCAAACATCAAGCCTGTCGGTACGCAAGGTGCGATAAAATCCAGAGTCTGGAACCAGGTCATCTTATATTTCTTGCACCACCACAACATGGCCAGAATGACCCCGAGGAAACCGCCATGGAAACTCATACCGCCGGTCCAGATCTGGAACAGCCATAAAGGATCGGCCAGGAACTGAGAAAAACCGTAGAAGAAGACATAACCGACACGGCCACCGATGATCACACCGAGTGCACCGAAGAAAATCAGGTCAGACACCATATCCGGTGTCCAGCCACGTTGTTTGGCGCGAAACGTCGCCAATCCCCAGGCAAATAAAAATGCCAGTAAGTACATCAGTCCATACCAGTGGACTTGTAAGGGCCCGAGCGAAATCGCGACGGGATCAATATTGGGATAGGTGAGCATTCCTGTTCCTTGTGATTCTGTTTTGCACAGATTTTAGCTTAAAGCAAAGAAAAATGTTGTACATTCAATGTGTAAAGATCGAGAGCGTAAATTATGTGTATCGTGGCATTGGCTTGGCGGGTTCTGGATCAGAGCTCATTATGTCTGATTTCAAATCGGGATGAGTTCTATCAGCGTCCTACGCAGGAGCTGCATGAATGGGAGAATAGTCCGATAATTGCCGGACAGGATCTACAGTCGGGCGGCACCTGGATGGGGATTACGGCTTCCAGTCGCTGGGCGGTGATTACCAATTTTCGTGATGGGCAGGACAAAGGGCATTATCCGACTTCACGTGGACATATCATCCAGAACTTTTTAGATTCTGACTTAACGCCGATTCGTTTTGCTCAAGATCTGGAACAACGCCAGTGTGACTATGCCGGCTTTAACCTGTTTATCGGCGATCAAGATCAGGCGGTGTATATGAGCAATCGCGGTGAAGCACCACAAGTACTGGCCCATGGCGTCTATGTGGTTTCGAATGGCCTGATGAGCGAAGACTGGTACAAGACCCGACATTTACGTAAACGCTTTACCCAGGAATTTTTACCGATGCTGCAACAACTGGAGATCGCAGAAGCAGATTTGTGGTAAGCGTCCGCTGAATCCCATACCAATTTTTAATTCGATTTAGGTTTCCAGCAGTGTGGCAGTAACTCTTCAATCTGGGTCACTTTATGTGTCGGCAGCCTTTTCAGCACATCACTTAAATAGGCATACGGATCCAAGCCATTCAGCTTTGCTGACTGGATTAACGTCATGATGTTTGCCGCTCGCTGACCACTGCGCAGCGAACCTGCAAACAGCCAGTTCTTGCGCCCCAACGCCCAGGGACGCATCTGATTCTCGACCCAATTATTGCAAATAGGTAGATTGCCATCATCCAGATAGCGGCTTAAAGCTGGCCAACGCTTCAGAGTGTAATTGATGGCCTTGGCGGTGGGAGAACTCGATGGCACTGTCAGATGATGTTGGTTGAGCCATTCATATAGTTGTTGCATCACTGGTTGACTATGCTGTTGTCGGTATTCGCGGCGGTCTTCCGCTGTACCATCGGTCTTTTTCCTGAGTTCTGCTTCTATCGCATACAGTTTCTGAATCAGCACTAATGCCTGTTCAGCGACCTGACTTTTCCCAGTTACATGCAGTTCATGGAATTTACGACGTGCATGGGCCATGCAGCCCACCTCAATGACCTGGCCTGATTTAAAGCGTGCTTTATAACCACTGTAATCATCACAGACTAGATAACCCTGCCAGCCTTTCAAGAACTCTGCAGCATGCTGGCCTGAACGACTATCCTGAAAGTCATAGATCACCGCCTGAACTGGATTGTACTGTGTAGTGGCATAGGCCCAGACATAACCTTTCTTCGGTTTTTTATCATTCTCACCCATCCGCATGATGGTGACCGGTGTTTCATCTGCATGCAGCACCTGCTGTTGTAGTACCACCTCTTTTAAGGCATTGGCCAGAGGTTCCAGTTCTACACCGCAGCGACCTATCCAGTCAGATAAAGTTGATCTAGAAAGTTCGATTCCCGCCCGCTGATAGATCAGACGTTGACGGTACAGCGGCAAATGATCGGCATATTTCGATACCAAAACATGGCTGAGCAGTTCAGGTGAAGCAATACCTTTATCAATCACATAGGCGGGCATCGCTTGCTGAGTCAGAGTGTCACACTGATCACAGACCCATTTACCACGCACATGCTGTTCCTTATAGAACTGTGCCGGTCTGAAATGCAGTTTTTCACTGACATCTTCGCCGATACGACGGAGTTGGCAGCCACAAGCACATTGGGTTGATGCAGGTTCATGCTCAATACGGATGGTGTGTAGATGATCTGGCAGTGGTCGACGTTTAGGTTTATTGGTTTTGGCTTTGTGTGTCACTGCATCGGTTTTATCTGCATTTAGCCGTTCCAGTTCTAGATCAACCGCGGCAATATCTTCTTCAACCGCTTCATCCCACAGGTGGATTTGTTTTGCAGTGAGATGTTCGTTTTTACTGCCGAATTTGTGCTGTTTAAATAGTGCGAGTTCATGCTCGTATTTTTGATTGAGAATAGAAAGATGTTGAACTTTAGAATCTAATTGCTGATTGGTGACTTCAAGATGTTGAACTCTGGCATCTAATTGCTGGTTTGATTGTGCTAGAGACTGATGCTGCAGCGCCAACTGTCTGGTGAATTCCAGCAGTTGTTCATGGGTCAGTTGGCTTAAGTCAGGCAGCGTATTCATGACCGCAGTATGCCTGAGGTCATGAGAAGAATGAAATAGAACGTTTGGAGAATAGCAGAATGGAACAGTCTGGTTTAAAGCATCGTCACCACCTGCTGTCGTCCAATGCGCTGCCAGGGCAAACCCTGGATCAGTGCCTGTAACTGTTCCGGGCTGAGGGCTACGGTTTCACCTTGGTGAACTTGAGCCCAGTGAAATTTGCCCTGTTCCAGCCGCCGGGCACACAGCCAGATGCCCAGTCCATCATGTACCAGTACTTTCATACGATGGCCACGTTTATTACAGAACAGGTAAGCACAATGCGGTTTGATTGAACCAAAGGATTTCATAATCTGCGCCATGGCCGTATCCATACCCGCACGCATGTCCATGGGCTGGGTAGACAACCAGATTTCATCGATACGGATCATGTTGCAAGTGCCTTGAGTAATTCTGCTAAAGCAGATATTTCTGATACTTGCCATTTCAAGCCAATTTCTGCTTTTGAGTGGGGTAAAGTAATTTGAACCTTTAACATGTCAGTAGGAGTAGGATCTAATGGTGCAGAGCAAGATAAGGCAATAAATGCAGGTTTATTCGGTAGTGGTGAGCGATCATTCCCTGGCTTAGCATCAATTAAGCGAATCCATTTGGATACAAGATTTGTATTCAATCCATGTTGCAAAGCGACTGAAGCAATTGAAACGTCTGGTGCTTTACAAGCCTGAACGATCTGCTGTTTAAATTCAGCACTGTATGTTCTTCGTTTTTTCGCAAGAGATGCGATGGATGTCTGGTGATTTGTAGTCATAAATTTTAGTCCCCACTTGTTTCTAAGTGGGGACTAAATTAAGGCTTATAGGATGAATTCAGAAGGTGTGTTCAGCGGACGCTTACGATTTGTGTCATGCAGTCTGGGATATTCTGGAAGACGAACGCAAGGTGATTCCTGAACTTCTGCCAGACACCGGCATCTCGGTTGAAATGGAACAGCTGCTGTCTTCGACTTTTATCCAGAGTCCGGCCTATGGCACCCGATGCTCCAATTTTTTGAGAATGCAGCAGGGACGATGGCACTGGATCGAGAAGTCACAACAAGGTGCGACCGCAGGTCAAACTATTGAGAAAATAATTAGCCTGAAATAATCACCGGATATAAAAAATGCCGACTTGACGTCGGCATTTTTGAATAACAGCTTTTTTTATACGCTCGCTTGTTCCAAAGCCTCACCCGCAATGGCGCCACCATCTTTACGGGTAATGACCACAGTTGCAGAGCGAGGTACTTTGCCTAAACGGCTATAACGCTCGCTTTGGTTGGCTGGCCATGCACCCCCTGGATGCTGAACGTTGACAAAGATCGCTTTATAGTCCGGGGTAATAGTCACGCCGGTAATTTCACAACCCGATGGACCAGTCAAAAAGCGACGAACACGATCATTGCTGAGTTTGGCACCAACAAAGGTTTCCTGTCCTTCTGCTTTGGTGCTGGCTGCAAGCGCTTTAGCACCATCACCTACAGTACCCGGAAGTGCTGCCAGCATCATACAGTTGGTTTCATCGGTATACTGACCATCATCGGTCTGAATCCACAGAATTCCGCGCGGATCGAACCACATGCCATCTGGGCTGGAGAAGTCATTTAAATCATCCAGACCTGACAAGTTGATGTTAGAGGCAGCACGTGCTTCTGCACCGAACAGGAAAATATCCCAAGCAAAACTTGTTGCTGTAACTGTGTTTTTAGCTTCACTGAAACGAATGATATGACCATTCATGTTTCCTGAGTTGCTAGCTGACGAGCCTTTAAAGTCGATGTAGCTACGTGGGTTGGCTGCATCGGTTGGGTAAGCACGTCCACGGTTACCGTTGTTGGTAAGCGTTACATAGACTTCACCATTTTCGGGATTCACTGCAACCCATTCTGGACGGTCCATTTTGGTCGCACCTACATGGTCAGCAGCAAGACGGGCATTGATGACGATGTCATCTTGGCCTGCAAACGGATAGATTTCATTGGCAGCAGTTAAACCATTTTTGCCATGAGTCAGTTCTAGCCATTCACCTGTACCGTCATCATTGAATTTAGCGACATATAATGTCCCTTTATCCATGTATTTATCACCAGCGGTATAACCACCATTAATGTCTTTTGGATCCCAGACGGCTTCAGAAACAAATTTATAGATATATTCGCCGGTCGCGTCATCACCCATATAGAACGCTAATGGCTGACCCGGAATAGGGTTGCTACAGCGGCAGTCTTCGTGTGCAAAACGACCCAGTGCAGTACGTTTAACTGGACGTGTAGTCGCGCTAAATGGATCAATCTCTACAATGAAGCCACAGGTATTCATGACATTACGATAATCTGCTAAAGCATTTGCGCCTTTAACTGAAATATCCCAACGATCATAAAGTCCTTTATCACCGGTTAATTCAGCAACAGGAGTATTCCAGCGGTATTGAGACGAACGGGCATCAGTACCACCACGACCATAACGAGATAATGAAATTTCTTCTTTTGCAATAGCGCGGGTGTCGTTGGCTTGACGAGCGAAATAACCACTCCAGTTTTCTTCAGCCGTTAAGTAAGTTCCCCATGGCGTATAACCATTACCACAGTTGGCAAAGGTACCGCGAGTCAATGTTCCATCTGGTGAGAAAATAGTTTTGACGAGGTCAGAACCACGCGCTGGTCCATTAATTTCCATCTCGGTTGCTGCAGTGATACGACGGTTAAAATTAGAATTTAAGTTGATTTTAACGTCTTGTGTATTTGCATCTTTGCTGATCTCAATAACAGAAACACCATGCGCATTCACTTCACGGAGTACCTGATCTTCTGGACGTACGCCATCGATAGTAATTGTACCTTCTGGTGTATGGAGCTGAGATTGTTGTAGATATTCGTGGTTTAAAACAAGTAAACCTTGTGTTGATTCTTTCGCAGCATAATTTTTGTTGGTTGGATGCATACCGAAGAAGCTCATACCATCATGGTTATCGCCTGAACGGAACTGGTAAGAGGCACCAGAAGCTAAGGTCGTATCGGTCTTTTCTGGATAAGCAGGGTTGATTGGATCGCCTACTGCATACAATACTTTAAGCTCATAACCTTCAGGAACACTGAAGAAGTTTTGGGTATTCTTGCGAACCGGCTCAAAGGCTAATTTATTCGGACGTGCTTTTAGGTCACTCCAGGCATGTTGATCTGGGCTAGTAGTGTCTGGCGGTGTAGTTGGATTACTGTCAGGAGTACCAGAATCATTATCATCATCTGAACAACCACTTACTGTTGCTGCAAATGCTAATGCCATTGCCCCACTTGTAGTTTTCGCAATAAAGCTACGACGACTAGTATATTGGTCCAGAATCGTTTGGAAGTGCGTGTTATTTGAGTTGTTACTGTCTTCAACCAGATCCTGGCAAGGTATCATATCTTCGTTTTTCATTTTAAAGTCCCAATTAAAAAATAAGTGCTTGGTGATGTAGAAGTTTTCAATACCTTAAGCCTGGGATGTGACAGTAATCTTAAGAAAATGTTGCATTAAAGTTAAATAAATCAGTATTTTATTGAAATTTAGAAAATAAAAAGACAGCCAGAGCTGCCTGAGTAAATCGATATTTTTTTTGTTTTGGCTGGTTATTATTATTCGGTCTTTAAACGACGTTTTTCAATCAGTTTCCCTGCCAGCAAACCCAGTTCAAACAGCAGCCACATCGGGACAGCCAGCATGATCATTGACAGGGCATCCGGGGGCGTCACAAACATTGCTACAAAGAAGCAACCCACAATAATAAAGCGCCGTTTCTCTACCAGAGTCTGGGTCGAAACTGCGCCAATCAAGATCAGAACCAGGGTAATAATGGGAATCTCAAAAGTAAAACCAAAGACCAGAAACAGCTTTAAACAGAAGCTAAGATAACTGTTGATGTCGGTCATCGGGGCTACAGTTTCAGGCGAAACACTGATAAAAAAATGCAGAATCGAGGGCAATGCCACAAAGTAGGCAAAGCTGATGCCGGTATAAAAAAGTACGATACTGCCGATCAGAAGCGGCAAGGCCAGGCTCTTTTCCTTGGCATACAGCGCAGGCTTAATAAAGGTCCAGAGCTGATACAGGATGAACGGCATCGCGATCATCAGCGCGACAAAGAAGTTCAGCTTAAAAGGTGCCATGAAGGTTGCAGTGACATCCGTGGCAATCATGGTTGAACTGGCAGGTAGCTGTGCACGCAACGGTTCAGACAACCATTGATAAGTCTGATTAGCAAAGGGTAATAAGCAGAAAAACAGGCCAATCAGGACAGCAACCACTTTAAACAGATGCTTTCTTAAGATGATCAAATGCTGGGTAATCGGCATCTGTTCGAGGTTCAGTGCTGCAGCATCATTGGAGGCTGGTGTGGTCGGCAAGGATGTCATACGGCCACCTTCATTTCTGTATAGCGTTGTTCGGAAATCACGGTTTGAATTGCTGTAGGCTTGGGTAAATACACGGGTGATACAGGCTGTATCACCGGCTGATAGCTGAGCAAGGGCTGGACAGCTTGCGATTTTATTTTTACTTCATCGCTTACAATCGGCTGCTGCAAATTAGCCACTTGTGCCTGCATCTTGGCCTCCAGTTCCTGAATCCGCTGCATTTCAGCCTGCATCTGTTCACGTAGCTCAGACAGGCGCAATTCACGATCAAGATCATTCTGAACATTGCTCACCATACGCTTGATCTTGCCGTACCATGTTCCGACAAAACGTACTGCTTCCGGAAGCTTATCTGGCCCAAGAACCAAAAGCGAAATAATCCCGAAAATCAGCAGCTCGGTCATTCCAATATTGAGCATAGCGAACTCTTAACTTTTAACCGAATGTTCAGGAGTTTTGACCTGAGCATCAATGGTGCGTGGCTCTGCAAGCTGAGCTTGTTCTGCCTCTTCATCTTTGACTGATTTTTTAAAGTCTTTAATCGCGCCGCCGACGTCTTTACCCAGATTTTTAAGTTTCGATGTGCCGAACAATAAAATCACTACAATTGCAAAAATCAGCACATGCCAAATTGATAATCCTGCCATTATTTTATCCTCTATATTTCATGCACCTATCTCAGCAGGCTTGTATGACAGCGCGGTGACGCTTTGATGACAGTTTGCTGAAACAGTAGCAGGGTATGAATCACTCAGATCAAAAATTCTATCATTTGAGAAAAACTAAGCTGTGCTAGCATACAGCTTGATATGGAAATCTCAGCAGCATTGTCATGGCCTTAATTCTTCCCCTCCTGTCTTTTCTGATCGGTTATTGGGGGGTGCAATATTTAAAACCAGTTCGACCTCTCTTGGCGTCTTTATTGGCCCGAGTACTGATTCCAGTACTGATTATCTACAACATGGTGTTTTACCAAGAGGGCAGTTTGTGGCTGATTGCCTTCAGCTTTTTCTGTTCCTGTCTGTTCTTTGCCCTATTTTATTTCACCTTGAAAAATAAACTGCGTGCTTTATGTTTGAGCTATTTAAACGGGGCATGGCTGGGGATTCCTTTTGCCCTGGCAGTCTTTGGCCCGCAAGCAACCAGTACCGTAGTTGCCCTGTACATCGGTGGTTCCTTGTTTGGCAATATCTGTGCGGTGATGGCAGTCAGTGAAGCCAGACAAGATAGTGGCTATATTTTAAAGAATGTACTGCTCTCACCACCTGTGGTGGCACTGTCGGTGGCAGCGCTATTATCATTTTGGGATTTGAGCCACTGGCAGCAAGTACCCGGGATAGAGATGCTGTATCAGGCCAATAAAGTGTTGGTGACTTTTAGCGGCATGTGTGTGCTGGGAATGTGGCTGAGCAACGTGCGGATCAGCCGCTTCGATTTAATGCGTAGTCTGCAACTGATTTTTTATAGAGGGCTGTTTGCGGTTTTGCTGTGTATTGCCGCTTATTATTATTTACCTATTCCGCAGCAGATGCTGACTTATGCGGTAATGCTGATGTTCTTTTTATTGCCGCCTGCAGCCAATATTGTGGCACTGGAAACCCATTATCAGGGAACGGGCCATTCCGCCAAATATATTGCCTCGGGAACTTTGGCCAGTGCGATCTTGATTGCCCTATATGGGGCAGTCGTGCATGTATTGATGCCTACACTATAGATTCCTTCTCTTTTTAGGAGATGAGAAACGCTGTTTCGCAAGGGGAGAGGTGTATTTTAAAAATCCCTCACCCCAGCCCTCTCCCAAAGGGCATAGGTATCTACACAATTCCTGAACTTTGCGTTAAATTGAAGAGCATGCTCTTCAATTTAACATCTCTGGCCTGGATCAGCGTCTTGTCAAGCGCTATAACAGCCTTGTAAAGCTCAATATGAACCCTCTTGCTTCACTTGCTCCGGCAATCAAAGACCTGGCTTCTGCCCAAAAGTCGAGTTTCGCAACCACACAAGCGGTCTGGCGATTCCTGAATAATGACAAAATCTCTTTTAGTCAGTTAAACCAGCCAATTGAACATCTTGCATGTGAACAGATCAAGGCATCACCGCATCAATATGCATTGATTGTTCATGACTGGTCTCAGCTACAGTATGTGAAACACCATCATAAAATTCAGCGCCTGCAAAGAACCCATCAATATGATTCAGGCTATGAATTGCAAAGCAGTCTGCTGGTTGATGCAGCCTCGGGACTACCTATTGCGCCACTGGCGCAGACACTATCAGATGCCTCAGGCTGCTATTCCACATTCAGTCAACACTCTGCTGGGCGCAAATCTCATCTAGATTCACTTACCGAACAAATCAAAGTGATTGAACAATATCCCATTGAGAAAACATGTGTTCATATCATTGATCGTGAAGGTGACTCCATTGCCCACCTAAGGGAAATGAGCAGCCAGGGTTTTAAATGGCTGATTCGGGCGAAAGAAGGCCATCGAATTGAGCATCAGGGCAAAACATGCAAAGTTGCAGAAGCCGCAGAACGAGTAGAAACGCAGCAGGTCCAGCCGATTGCCTATAAAGGAAACCGGCATATGTTGCATGTGGGAGAAACTGCTATCCGGATAACACGTGCAGCAAAACCGAAGAGAAATGACGATTCAGGCCAACGGGTTGCTCCCCAGCCAGGGAGTGCGATTGAAGCCAGATTAATTGTTGCCGTAGTGAAAGATGATCAGGATAAGACCGTCGCAAGATGGTCACTAATCAGCAATGTTCCATCAGAGATTACTACGGTAGAGATGACGACCTGGTATTACTGGCGCTGGACAATTGAATGCTATTTCAAGCTGCTCAAGCAGGCAGGTCATGATATTGAAGCATGGCTTCAGACCAGACCTGAAGCCATTTTAAGGCGGTTACTGATTAGCTGTATGGCTTGTGTTTTAACTTGGCGAATCCAGCGTTCTGAAGATGAACACCATCAGAAAATTCGTGTATTTCTCACCCGTCTTTCAGGTCGGCAGCAGAAAAGAGGTAGGTTGGAAAGTGCACCTGCCTTATTGGCAGGGCTTTCGATTTTACTGAACACTCTTCAACTGCTCTCGGAATATTCAATAGATGAACTCAATGAGATAGCCACAATGGCATTAGGTATCTCATAGATGTGTAGATACCTATGCCCAAAGGGAGAGGGGTAATGAGAGGCGGAACTTACTTCGCCAAACTCGCCTTAAAAAACTGCATCGCTTGTCCACGATGACTGATTTTATTCTTTTCTTCCTTGCTCATTTCTGCACTGGAAATTCCGAGTTCCGGTAACCAGAACAACGGGTCATAGCCAAAACCATTTTCACCACGCACAGCTTCCAGAATTTCCCCGTGCCAGATACCCTGAAAGACTTGTGGTAAGGGATCTTCGGCATGTTGGACCAGTGCCAGTACACAAACAAACATACCCTCGATCGCTTCACCTTCTTGGCGTAAGGGTTTGAGATTGGCCAGCAGTTTTTCATTATTGGCGGCATCGTTGCCATGTTCCCCAGCATAACGAGCCGAGTAAATGCCGGGAGCGCCTCCAAGAACCGGCACACAAATTCCTGAATCATCCGCAATAGCAGGTTTTCCGGAAATTTTAGCAGCATGTCGAGCCTTAATAATGGCATTTTCTACAAAGCTTAAGCCATCTTCGATCGCATCTTCGATATTCAGCTTGCCTTGAGCCACGACTTCAACCGGCAGTTGTAACTCGGCAAACAGTTTTTCAAACTCGGCAATTTTACCTTTGTTATTACTCGCCAATACCAGTGTGCCTTGGGATAACCAGTCAGTTGCAGCCATGTTAAAACTCATTATTAGATCAAGAATGGCGCTATTTTAGCAATGGATGAAGAATTTGCGGCAATAAAAAAGCACCCGAAGGTGCTATTTATACCATTTAGCTTATTGTGCCTGAATCCAACGGTCTGCGCGATCACGTGCCTGACGGATCTGTTCCTGGGTCAAATTCGCCGCCAATGCAGTTTTTCTGCCTTCAGACAGTGTAATCACTTTATTGTCGAGCATGCCATCACGGGTAGAAAGTTCATACCACTGGTAAGCGCCCATATAGTTTTTCTTTTTCTCTTCCATCATTGCCAGGTTAAAGCTGGCACGGTTATCGCCACGGCTGGCCGCTTTTTCAAAATACTGACGCGCCAGCGCTTCATCTTTTCTGGTACCAATGCCATCGGCTAGCATACGGCCGACATTTAGCTGAGCAACTGCCAGACCTTGATCGGCTGCTGCTTTATACCAAGCAAAGGCCTGACGTTCATCTTTCTGGATGTCTTTACCATACTGGTATTTGGTGGCCAGATAAAACTGTGCACCCGCCTGACCGGCTTTCGCCGCTTTGGTCAGACTATTGATATCCATAATGGAATACTGAGCCGCTTGACTGGCAACAGAAGGACTCGGTGCAACATAATCTGCATGGGCTTGCATGCCAAAAAGTCCAGCCAGTAGCGTCGTACTTAATAATAATTTTTTCATAGCGCGCTCACTCGATAAATTGCGACTTCACCAAATAGATTAGGGAGATGCTTGCTCAGCAAACTATCTTCTTGATTCCCGTTCACAGCGAGTCGATTAATAATTTTGATGTTATTTTCCGCACAAAGTGCTTCAAAATCACGAAATGTACATAAGTGGATATTCGGGGTGTTATACCACATATACGGCAAGGCTTCAGAAACCGGCATTCTCCCTTTGATTGCCAAGAAAGAACGGGTCTTCCAGTGGGCAAAGTTTGGGAAGGTAATAATAGCCTGTTTCCCCACACGCACCATATCACGTAATAATACGTCAGGCGCATCTACAGCTTGCAAAGCTTGTGCCATGACCACGTTGTCAAAAGACTGGTCAGCAAAGCGGCTTAAGCCGAGGTTTAAGTCTTGCTGGATGATATTTAACCCGCGACTGACTGCAATTGCAATCTTTTCCTGATCAATTTCTAATCCGTATGCACGAATATCGTGCTTTTTACTCATTTGTGCCAGCAGTTCACCATCGCCACAACCGAGATCAAGTACGCTAGAACCGGGCTTAATCCACTTTTCAGCGAGTTGTTGATCGATACGCATTATACGGCCTCCTTTGGTGTTGCTTTCAGGTGTTCTTCACCTCCCAGGAATGCACGCAAAGATTTTACATAGAGCGGAATCGGGAACAGGAAAGAGTCATGACCCTGTTCGGCATCAATATCCAGATAGCTGACAGGTTTATGGTTGCTAATTAAGGCGTCCACGATTTCTTGCGAGCGGGCAGGAGTAAAACGCCAGTCAGTGGTGAATGACACCACCAGGAACTTGCACTGGGTATTGGCCATGGCTTTTTTGAGCGACTGTTCATATTCACGCGACGGATCAAAGTAATCCAGTGCCTTGGTCATGATCAGATAGGTATTGGCATCGAAGTTACGGCTGAACTGTTCACCCTGATAACGCAAATAGCTTTCGACCTGAAATTCAACATCGAAACCATACATAAATTTGCCTGATTTCAAATCGCGGCCAAACTTCTGCTTCATGGCTTCTTCGGACAGGTAGGTAATATGGCCGACCATACGTGCCAGAATCAGGCCACGTTTAGGATAGCTGTCATTTTCCAGATAACGGCCATTATGGAAATCTGGGTCTGACAAAATCGACTGACGTGCCACTTCGTTAAAGGCAATATTTTGTGCTGAAAGCTTTGGCGCGCTGGCAATAATCACGCATTTTCTTAAACGGTTTGGATAATCCACTGACCATTGCAATGCCTGCATGCCACCCAGTGAACCGCCAATGATGGCATCCCAGGTATCAATTCCTAAACGATCAGAGAGCAGGGCTTGGGTTTTGACCCAATCGCGGACCGTAACCAATGGAAAATCGGGGCCATAAGGACGGTTGTCATTTTCAGGGTTTGGCGAGATCGGGCCGGTAGAGCCGCTACAGCCACCAATATTATTCAGTGAAACCACAAAGAATTTTGACGTATCAATAGCTTTGCCGGGACCAATACATGAATCCCACCAGCCGGCTTTTTTATCATCTTCATGATGATAGCCAGCAGCATGGTGATGACCGGAAAGGGCATGACAAATCAGAATGGCATTGGACTTATCGGCATTGAGTTCGCCATAAGTTTCAACCATCAGTTCAAAACGTGGGAGGATGCGACCGCATTCAAGCTCTAACGGCTCTTCAAATTGGAACTTTTGTGGGACAACAATGCCCACTGAGTCAGCTGGAAAAGACACGGGGAGGATTCGCCTTAAATCTTTAGTATGAATAATAAAAGGATACCATTTGCCGGTATCCTTCTAAAGTCATTTTAGTGCTATGAATTATTGCTAATTCTAATACAGCCGTTTAGACCGCAGCAGCAATCACCTGATCAGTGCTTAAAACACCCTGATCAATCAGACGGTTGGTCGAGGCAATAATTGCTTCGATGGAAGAGGTCACGATGTTGTCATGTACCCCGGCACCAAAGGCAGATTTACCAGTACCTTTCACTTGAAGTTCGATCAAAGCCAAGGCTTTGGCATGAGCACCTGAACTGATGCTGCGCTCTTCATAGTTCACCACGTCAATCGGCAACTGAAGTGCATCCAAAATCGCAGAAATTGGACCATTGCCTTCACCACGAACACGACGTGACTGGCCATCAATTTCAAGATCAAGCTCAATCACCTGATTGCCATTGTCATCTGACAATTTGTAGTTTTTCGCAGAATAGTGAACGTTTTTAGCATCCACATAGGTTTCCTTGAACAACTTCCAGATTTCGGTCGCGCTGATTTCAGTGCCTTGCTCATCGGTACGTTTTTGTACGATCTGAGAGAATTCAATCTGTAAACGACGCGGCAAGATCACGTTGTAGTTCGATTCTAACAAGTAAGCAATACCGCCTTTACCTGATTGTGAGTTAACACGGATCACGGCGTCATAATCACGGCCTAAATCTTTCGGGTCGATTGGCAAGTACGGCATATCCCAGATTTCTTCGTTTTTCTGGAACTCGAAACCTTTTTTGATGGCATCCTGATGCGAACCCGAGAATGCAGTAAACACCAAATCACCGGCATAAGGATGACGCGGGTGCACAGGTAAACCAGTACATTCTTCCACAGTCGCAATGATTTCATTGATGTTGGAGAAATCCAAGTTTGGTGCTACACCTTGGGTATACATGTTCAAGGCAATCGCAGCCACGTCGACGTTACCGGTACGCTCACCATTTCCGAAGACACAGCCTTCAACCCGGTCAGCACCAGCCATAATTGCCAATTCAGAAGCGGCAATGCCACAGCCACGGTCGTTGTGGCAGTGAACTGAAATGATCACGCCATCACGACGCTGAATGTTACGGTGCATCCATTCGATTTGATCGGCATAGATGTGTGGACCTGAAACTTCTACCGTTGCAGGCAAGTTCAAGATCACTTTATTCTCTGGAGATGCTTCCCAGATTTCAGTGACGGCATCGCAGACATCTTTCGCGACTTCTAATTCGGTTGCAGTAAAACACTCCGGGCTGTACTGAAATACGAATTCAGTTTCCGGCTGTTTTGCGGCATATTCTTTTACTTTCTGTGCAGCATTAATGGCTAACTGTTTTGCACCTTCAACATCAACATTCAAGACTTTGTTGCGGAATGTCGGCGAGTTAGAATTATAGATATGTACAATGGCACGTTTCGCACCTTGTAAAGATTCAAAGGTACGTTGAATCAAATGATCACGTGCCTGAACCAAGACCTCGATATAAACGTCATCCGGAATATGACCTTCTTCAATCAATTTACGGGTAAAGTCAAAGTCAATTTGTGATGCTGACGGGAAGCCGATTTCAATATGCTTGAAACCGATTTTCACCAACATCTGGAACATCTTGAATTTCTGCTCCATGTTCATTGGCTCAAAGATCGCTTGGTTACCGTCACGCAGGTCGGTACTCATCCAGATTGGCGCTTTGTTGATTTCATTGTTCGGCCATTGACGGTCTGGTAAATCCACACGTTGATACATGCGACGGTATTTTTTACTTGGATCAGCCAACATCATGAGAGAGCTCCTTATGCTAACTTGGGTACCGTAATCTTGGTTAAAGCGGTGCGTGGGTCAGCGGTATAGATTTTGTCTATTCATTGGGTTTTAGTGACAGTCTGGTTCAAACCTGAAATATGGTCTAAATATTGGTGGTTTAGCTTCACCAAATGTACTAAATGCCTTACTTATAATTTAAAGTTTAATCCACTTATCCCGAAAAGTTTTTGCTATTTTTATGGATTTTAGTCGTATGGTAATAAAGATTTTCTTATAAAGTTTAAGTCGTGAAAAATATTTTCACTTATTTTAAATATCGTATTTTATATTTTCTCAATTTGGACATAATGCGTTATTTATTACGTTCAATAGTGCCATAAGGCAGTATATTTTAATAAAAAATAAATCCAATGATTTTCAAAGATCATTGACGTCAGGGCATCTTTTAAAGTTCAGCCCATTTACGCATTAAATTATGATACAGATTGGTCAGTTTCATCACTTCTGCATGCTGATCGCCCAGCTGCATTCTCAGGTTTTGAATACTCTGATCCAGATTAAACAGCATATGCCGCTCTGCATCATCCCGGATCATGCTTTGTACCCAAAAAAATGAAGCAATTCGACAACCGGAAGTGATTGGCGTGACTTCATGCAGGCTGGTCGACGGATACAGAATCATATCGCCGGCAGGCAATTTTACTTCGTGATAACCATAAGTGTCTTCGACCACCAGTTCACCACCGACATATTCTTCAGGTTCACTCAAGAAAACCGTACAGGATAAATCCGTTCTAAGGCGTTCATTGCTGCCACGGATACGACGAATCGAATTGTCGACATGAAAGCCGAAAGATTCATTATTTTCATAGCGGTTAAACAGGGGAGGAATAATATCCAGAGGAATTGCAGCTGATAAAAATAAAGCATGCTGTCCCAGAGATTCAAGAATGATTGTGCTTAAATGCTGGGTCAGGGGATGATCTTCAGGTAATTGCTGATTCTGTTTCACGGTGGCAGAGAGTGTACCCGCGGTAACTTTGCCATTGACCCACTCAATCTTATTCATCTCCTCACGGAAATATTGCACCTGTTCTTTGCTCAGTACATTTGGAATATGATGCAGCACGAGAAACCCCTGAATAATCGTATTTTAAAAATAACATAGCCCCCATCAGGAGGCTATGCGGTTGCATTGAATTAATATTTAAAGTTGACTGCTAACACTGCACTACGGCCTTCTGCTTCGGTCGCATAATGAGATGAATAGGCTTTTGTGAAATAGCGTTCATCAGACAGGTTATTAAGGTTTAATTGCAAATCAACGTTTTTATTCACGTTATAACGTGCCATGGCATCATAGCGAACATAGCCTGGTACAAACTTGGTATTAGTAGCATTACCATAGACTTTATCCATTGCGACGGCACCAGCACCTAGGGTTAAAGCAGGAGTTACTGCATAAGTAGTCCAAAGGGTTGCACTGTTTTTCGCGACGTTTTGAACCTGATTACCATTACTTCTATTGGAAATGTAGATTGGAGCTGCTGTAGTGCCAATATTTTCATAACCACCATCAACTAACTCACTGTCTAAATAAGTATAACCTGCAGAAACTGCCCATTTATCTGTGATGTTCCCATTTACACCAAGCTCAATACCATCGACACGAGTTTCACCAATATTACTTGTGGTGCCATCATCTCCGGTCGCACGAGTATTGGTTTTTTCGGTACGGAAAATAGCTGCAGTCAAGTTGAGCTTATCATTCAAGACATCCCATTTGGTTCCTAGTTCCATAGTGCGGACTTCTTCAGGTTTAAGATTATTGATTGCAGCTGTAATCCCTTCAGAACCATCGCCACCATCTACACCGACTGGATTAGACGAAGTCGCATAACTTGCATAGATGCTGCCATTTTCAACCGGTTTAAAAGTAAGACCAGCTTGATAGTTGATAAAATCTTTATCATTTTTAATCGTCACTTGATCGCCAGCACTTGCTGTAATCGGTGTATTGTTTGCACCAGTAACCGCATTATTTCGTGCACCATAAGTCATGGTTTGCTCAGTTGAGTAGTCATCCCAACGAACGCCCAAATCTAAAAGCCACTGAGGGGTGAATTCAATACTATCTAGGAAATAAACAGACTTGGATTTGCTTTGAATATTGTACTGGTCGGCACCATTGGTACTTAATGTACCTGTCCATGGCCCACGGTTTGGGTTTTGTACCGAAGTACACCAGCCTGAAGTAATATCACCAGCGTTACAGGCATTGTGTACATTACCTGTAGCGTTAACACCATCGATAATGTATTGGGTACGGTCAGTTTCTTGGTCTGAATATTCGGCACCTAGATTAAAACTATGTTTAAGCATACCGGTATTAAATTTACCGGTTAAAGCAAGTTGGTCGGTAAAAGCATCAGTATTTGCCACACGTGAGTTGGCACGCGCCCAGACATTTCCTGTTAATTCACTTGTAAAACCTGCTTTGTTGTAAAAGTTACCCTGAGAGTCATCTGGATTGGTCCACAGGTAATCATTCTTAGAGTTGCCATACACAGCAGTATTGCTAATGGTTAGATTATCAGTTAAATCATGTTCTAATTTGATGGTTCCGATCTGATTTTCCTGTTTCTGGAAGTCACGATCTTTCCAGCCGTAATATTGACCTTGTTTAACGTCAATTGGCTTGCCGTTGCCATTTAATGGACGATAGTCTGTTGCTGTTGCTGTTGCTGTTGCTGTTGCTGTTGCAGTTCTTGGAGCACCAAATGGGTTGTTATAGGGAATACCTGAATCTGGTGTGTCATCGGTTTTTAAGTAGTAATAACTTAAAGTCGCGCGAGTAGAGGTGTCTAGACCAAAGCTAATACTCGGTGCAATCCCGGCACGTTTATATTCTGCACCGTCTTTCTGGCCTGCTTTTTCGTTTTGATGTCCCATGACGGCAACACGTGCAGCAATGCCGTTACCAAAATCTTTGTTGCCATCTAAAGTAATACGTTGGTAATTGTCAGTGCCGCCAGCGACCGAGCCTTCTAGAAAATCGCCTGCTTTAGCGACTTTAGAAATCATATTAATGCTACCGCCAGTGGTGCCTGCACCGCCCATGGCAGAAGCAGAACCTTTGGTCACTTCAACTTGTTCTACCGCAAACATTTCACGGTTTTGTGAAGTGGCATTACGAACGCCGTCTACATACATCGAGCTTTCAGAGTTATAACCGCGAATAAATGGACGGTCACCATTCGGATTACCACCTTCACCTGCACCCAAGGTAATCCCCGGAACTGTACGCAGTGCATCAGCTAAAGTCGTCACTTGTGTATCGGCAATCAGCTGTTTTGAAATCACTGAAACTGACTTGGGGGTGTCGAGTAAAGGCGCAACAAATTTGCTATTCGCAGATTGATCTACTTTTAAGCTGGGTGCTTGTTCAGCTTTGACTTCTTGATGAATAGTCTCTAACTGGATCACCTGTTCTTCTGCCATCGCAGATGCAGCTACCATTGATAAAGATGAAACAATTGCAGAGGAAACGATTTTTTTACGTGTTTTAATGAAGGTCATGTTAAACCTAATAAATGAATGCTAAAAATGTATGCGAATAATAATGATTCTTGTTTTTATTTCTATCTTTTTATCATGGGAATTCATGATCTTTAAGAAAATATTAAATGAGTTTTTAAATGTAATGATATAACAATATCTACTTAAGTTTTTGATTTTAATAAATATTGAAAAATTAATCTGATTATTAAATTTTTATTGAGAATAATGATGTCTATAAAGGGACATAAATTAGTAAGCGTCCGCTGAATCCCATACCAATTTTTAATTCGATTTAGGTTTCCAGCAGTGTGGCAGTAACTCTTCAATCTGGGTCACTTTATGTGTCGGCAGCCTTTTCAGCACATCACTTAAATAGGCATACGGATCCAAGCCATTCAGCTTTGCTGACTGGATTAACGTCATGATGTTTGCCGCTCGCTGACCACTGCGCAGCGAACCTGCAAACAGCCAGTTCTTGCGCCCCAACGCCCAGGGACGCATCTGATTCTCGACCCAATTATTGCAAATAGGTAGATTGCCATCATCCAGATAGCGGCTTAAAGCTGGCCAACGCTTCAGAGTGTAATTGATGGCCTTGGCGGTGGGAGAACTCGATGGCACTGTCAGATGATGTTGGTTGAGCCATTCATATAGTTGTTGCATCACTGGTTGACTATGCTGTTGTCGGTATTCGCGGCGGTCTTCCGCTGTACCATCGGTCTTTTTCCTGAGTTCTGCTTCTATCGCATACAGTTTCTGAATCAGCACTAATGCCTGTTCAGCGACCTGACTTTTCCCAGTTACATGCAGTTCATGGAATTTACGACGTGCATGGGCCATGCAGCCCACCTCAATGACCTGGCCTGATTTAAAGCGTGCTTTATAACCACTGTAATCATCACAGACTAGATAACCCTGCCAGCCTTTCAAGAACTCTGCAGCATGCTGGCCTGAACGACTATCCTGAAAGTCATAGATCACCGCCTGAACTGGATTGTACTGTGTAGTGGCATAGGCCCAGACATAACCTTTCTTCGGTTTTTTATCATTCTCACCCATCCGCATGATGGTGACCGGTGTTTCATCTGCATGCAGCACCTGCTGTTGTAGTACCACCTCTTTTAAGGCATTGGCCAGAGGTTCCAGTTCTACACCGCAGCGACCTATCCAGTCAGATAAAGTTGATCTAGAAAGTTCGATTCCCGCCCGCTGATAGATCAGACGTTGACGGTACAGCGGCAAATGATCGGCATATTTCGATACCAAAACATGGCTGAGCAGTTCAGGTGAAGCAATACCTTTATCAATCACATAGGCGGGCATCGCTTGCTGAGTCAGAGTGTCACACTGATCACAGACCCATTTACCACGCACATGCTGTTCCTTATAGAACTGTGCCGGTCTGAAATGCAGTTTTTCACTGACATCTTCGCCGATACGACGGAGTTGGCAGCCACAAGCACATTGGGTTGATGCAGGTTCATGCTCAATACGGATGGTGTGTAGATGATCTGGCAGTGGTCGACGTTTAGGTTTATTGGTTTTGGCTTTGTGTGTCACTGCATCGGTTTTATCTGCATTTAGCCGTTCCAGTTCTAGATCAACCGCGGCAATATCTTCTTCAACCGCTTCATCCCACAGGTGGATTTGTTTTGCAGTGAGATGTTCGTTTTTACTGCCGAATTTGTGCTGTTTAAATAGTGCGAGTTCATGCTCGTATTTTTGATTGAGAATAGAAAGATGTTGAACTTTAGAATCTAATTGCTGATTGGTGACTTCAAGATGTTGAACTCTGGCATCTAATTGCTGGTTTGATTGTGCTAGAGACTGATGCTGCAGCGCCAACTGTCTGGTGAATTCCAGCAGTTGTTCATGGGTCAGTTGGCTTAAGTCAGGCAGCGTATTCATGACCGCAGTATGCCTGAGGTCATGAGAAGAATGAAATAGAACGTTTGGAGAATAGCAGAATGGAACAGTCTGGTTTAAAGCATCGTCACCACCTGCTGTCGTCCAATGCGCTGCCAGGGCAAACCCTGGATCAGTGCCTGTAACTGTTCCGGGCTGAGGGCTACGGTTTCACCTTGGTGAACTTGAGCCCAGTGAAATTTGCCCTGTTCCAGCCGCCGGGCACACAGCCAGATGCCCAGTCCATCATGTACCAGTACTTTCATACGATGGCCACGTTTATTACAGAACAGGTAAGCACAATGCGGTTTGATTGAACCAAAGGATTTCATAATCTGCGCCATGGCCGTATCCATACCCGCACGCATGTCCATGGGCTGGGTAGACAACCAGATTTCATCGATACGGATCATGTTGCAAGTGCCTTGAGTAATTCTGCTAAAGCAGATATTTCTGATACTTGCCATTTCAAGCCAATTTCTGCTTTTGAGTGGGGTAAAGTAATTTGAACCTTTAACATGTCAGTAGGAGTAGGATCTAATGGTGCAGAGCAAGATAAGGCAATAAATGCAGGTTTATTCGGTAGTGGTGAGCGATCATTCCCTGGCTTAGCATCAATTAAGCGAATCCATTTGGATACAAGATTTGTATTCAATCCATGTTGCAAAGCGACTGAAGCAATTGAAACGTCTGGTGCTTTACAAGCCTGAACGATCTGCTGTTTAAATTCAGCACTGTATGTTCTTCGTTTTTTCGCAAGAGATGCGATGGATGTCTGGTGATTTGTAGTCATAAATTTTAGTCCCCACTTGTTTCTAAGTGGGGACTAAATTAAGGCTTATAGGATGAATTCAGAAGGTGTGTTCAGCGGACGCTTACATAAATTAGGGATTTTTCGTGGAGTACTAATCTAGCGATAATAAAAAACCCTGCCAGGGCAGGGTTTTAAATAACTTTCACTTAAATATTAGAAGTCATATGAAACAGATAGCCAGTAGTTACGGTCTGGAATATAAGTACCCGCTAAACCACTCGTCGTTTTAGTATATAGGAAAGCATTTTCAACTTCGTTATCACTATTAATAAATGACTTATAGTCGCCAAAGTCTTTGTTCAATAAGTTATTCACACGACCTGAAACAGTAACTTGATTGTTGACTTTATAAGATGCACCTAAATTAAATAGCTCATAGGCTTTTAACTTATTGCCGACAGCATCAATTTCACGACTTACATTGACATCGCTTAAATCAGGATCTATGAAACGTACACGGTCAGATTTATATTCAGCTTCTAACCAGGTAGTGAACTTATCATTCACATACCAAGTTCCTGTGAAGTTCAAAGCGTGACGAGGTGTATTTTCAATAGGATTACCTTTATTTTCACCTTCGGTAATTTCAGACTCTAACCAAGTATAGTTTGCTTTTACATCAAAGCTTGGAGAAATTTCATATTTAGCACTAAGTTCCACACCGTAGCTTTCAGCTTCGCCTGCATTGCCTTTAAAGCTAAAGTTTTGCTGATTATCAAAACTGCCTACAGTCATGCAGTTGTTTGCAGGTGCTTGTCCTGTTGGGCGACCTGCCCATAAACAGTTTTCAACGACGCGTGCATCACTGATGATAATATCTTTAAACTGAGTAAAGAACGCAGTGGTAGCTAAAGAGAAATTAGACAAGTTGTCGTAAACGAAACCAAGTTCATAGTTTGTGGTTTCTTCAGGCTTAAGATCTGGGTTGCCCAAAGTCACGTTTCGGCCTTGTGAGCTAAAACCATTGATTCCATTATGAAGGTCATTCGCTGTTGGAACTTTATAGCCAGTACTTATACCACCTTTTAAAATCAACTGATCATTGGTGTTCCAAACTAAATATGCGCGAGGTGTAAAGTGACCACCAAAAGCACTATGGTCTTCGTAGCGACCACCGAAAGTGAATGCAAGAGAATCCGTTAGATTCCATTCATCCTCAGCGAACACAGACCAAGAATCTTGTTTAAAAGCAACTCCATTACCTGCTGAGTTATCGATGGTTTCACCATCTTTATATTCAACACCAGCTGTAAGTTTATGGTTGCCAAGTGTTGAAATAATACGAGAATCAACGGTTAGGTCTTTATTTTCTAAAATACGATCTTGTGTACCATCTGAATAATAATTGTATTCAGGTACATTTCCTTTTGGAAGACGACGGCCTTCTTGTTCAGAAGAAACATAGTTTGCAAATGTTTTCCATTGACCTAAGCTAAGCTCAGCATCTACACCTGCAGAAATACGATCTCTTAAGAATTTGATCTCGTCTTTATATGAACCAATTCCTGATGGTAAACCTGTCGTACGGTTGAATTCGTAAAGTTCACCTAAACGGGCATCACTATTATCAAAACGTTGTTTAGCATGATCAAAGTCTACCCAAGTAGAGACATTATCATTTACATTTAGCGTAAGTTTTGTACCCACAGCATAATTATTTGCTTCTACTGTACGTGGGTCACGACCTTGGCTACCTTCATCAATAGTTTTTGCGGGGGTAACAAGTCGATCTGATTGATCGCGGTGGAAAAACTCGCCACGTACTTGTATACCAAGTTTATCTTGAATCACTGGACCATTAACAACTGCACTGGTTTTCCAGTTATTACCAATATCAGAATTTTCTTGAATATTCTGTTCAACAGAAACGTTACCATTCCATTCTGATGCAACTTTCTTGGTAATAATATTAATGATACCGCCCATGGCATCAGAACCATAAAGGGTAGACATAGGACCACGAATGACTTCAATACGTTCAATAGAAGCTAATGGTGGCATAAAGCTTGTACTAAATTCACCAAAACCATTTGGACCAATTGAACCAGAAGTATTCTGACGCTGACCATCGATCAAAATAAGAGTGTAAGATTGATTCAGACCACGCATTTGGATATTTAAACCACCAGTTTTGCCTTGGCCATTTCGTACGTCGACACCTGGTACTTCACTGAGCGCATCTGCAATACTGGTAATACCTTTTTTCTTTAATTCTTCTGCGGTTACTACACTAATTGAAGCAGGCGCATTTTTAATATCTTGTTCAAAACCCGCCGCTGAAACCACAATCGTAGACATTTGATGTGTTGTTGTAGGAGTCGCTGTCTCGTTCACAGTCTCTGCAAAAGTAGATGTTGCTGTAACCCCAAGAATTGCCAATGTAAGTGGACGAAGACTAAAACTATGCATGACCAGATTCCCGAACCGAAGAATAAATTAGTATTGTTGCTCAAATAAGAAACTGGATATTAATGATAGTATTTATCATTTGCAATAAAAATATACATTTTCTCTATTTAAATTGGGTTGACTAGGTATCTGGAAAGGTAGCAATTCAAGTGAAAAAAGGGCTTAAAAACTGGAACTCGCGCGTATTTTTTGTATATCCTTAAATGTTGTCATATAATGTGGCACATTTTTATAAACCTGTTATAACCTAATATATAGAGGAAGCCATGCAAGTAACTTCTGAAGCGGTTTCGGGCGTTGCCCGTCGTTTAAATGTTTCTGTACCGACGAGCCGTATTAATGAGCAATTTGAAGCTCGTTTAAAGCGCACTGCTAAAACTGCGAAGATCAACGGCTTCCGTCCAGGTAAAGTGCCTGTAAACGTAGTTCGTCGTGAATACGGCGCGGGTATCTACCAAGAAGTAGTAAACGATATTATTCGTGACACAGTTTTCGAAGCGATCCAGCAAGAAAAAATCAATGCTGTGGGCATGCCAAACATCGAAAAAACTGAAATGAAAGACGACGCGCTGGTATATACAGCGACTGTTGAAGTTTATCCAGAAATCGAAGTGAAATTCGACGGTTTGGAAGTTGAGCGTAAAGCAGCTGAAGTAAATGACAAAGACGTTGAGAAGATGATTGAAAATCTTCAAAAACAACGTGCTGCTTGGGCTGAAACAAAAGGCATGGCTAAAAAAGACATGCAAGTCACTTTTGATTTTGAAGGTTCAATCGACGGCGAAAAATTTGAAGGCGGTTCTGCAGAAGACTTCAAACTAGTACTTGGTTCTGGTCGTATGATCCCTGGCTTCGAAGACGGTATCGTTGGTATGAAGAAAGGCGAAGAGAAAGTGATTGATGTAACTTTCCCTGAAGACTACCAAGCTGAAAACCTTGCTGGTAAACAAGCTCAATTCAAAATCACTGTGAAGCTTGTTGAAAAGCAAAAACTTCCAGAAATCGATGCTGAATTCCTGAAAATCTTCGGTGTATCTGAAGAAGAAGGCGTTGAGAAGTTAAAAGCTGACGTTCGTAAAAACATGGAACGTGAAGTGAAGAATGGCCTTCGCAACCAGGTTAAAGGCGCGACTTTCGATGCACTTGTAGCTGCAAACGAAGTTGAACTTCCAGCTGCTATGCTTGCTCAAGAAATTGACCGTCAACGTCAACAAATGATCCAGCAGTTCACACAGCAGTTTGGTGCTCAAGGTGCGAAAGCATTTGATTCAAGCATGCTTCCAGACGAATTGTTCAAAGAACAAGCTGAAAAATCTGTAAAACTTGGCGTACTTGTAAGCCGTGTTTTAGCTGATGCGAAAATTGAAGTAGATGCTGCACGCGTTGAAGCGTACATCGAAGACATGGCTTCTTCTTATGAAGATCCAAACGAAGTAATTGAATACTTCAAAAACGATGCGCAACAACGTGCCCAAATCGAAGCAGTTGTACTAGAAGACCAAGTTGTTGATTACATTTTGGCTTCTGCTAAAGTAACTGATGCGACTGTAAGCTATGAAGACTTATTGAAAGAGCAGCAAGCTCGTCAACAAGGCTAATTTAGCTTTCGATAAAAAAGGCGCTTAATGCGCCTTTTTTTCATATTGATGCCTGAAAAAAGCATTTCTGTTTTTCACAAAACTAATGCAAAAAATATAATGGATTTGTTGGCGAATTTTTTGCAATTTCAGTGATTATCCCTCATATTGTGATTATGGGTTAGGTCACAAAAAATTTAGGAATAAATAAACGTATGTATGTTCCAACGATTGAAAACGCTTTAGTGCCAATGGTGGTAGAACAATCCTCTCGTGGTGAGCGTTCTTTTGATATTTATTCACGCCTTTTGCGTGAACGTGTAATTTTTATGACGGGCGAAGTTGAAGACAACATGGCGAACCTGATCGTTGCGCAAATGTTGTTTTTAGAGGCGGAAAATCCAGATAAAGATATTCATCTATATATCAATTCACCAGGCGGTTCGGTAACTGCGGGTATGGCGATTTATGACACCATGCAGTTTATCAAACCTGATGTCGTAACGTACTGCATGGGTCAGGCAGCATCAATGGGTGCGTTCCTGCTGAATGCCGGTACCAAAGGCAAGCGTTATTGCCTTGAAAATGCCCGTGTCATGATTCACCAGCCATTGGGTGGTTTCCGTGGTCAGGCTTCAGATATTGAAATTCATGCACGTGAAATCCTGTTTATTAAAGAACGTTTAAACCGTTTAATGGCTGAACACAGCGGTCAGGATTACGAGAAAGTTGCACGTGATACAGACCGTGACAACTTTATGACTGCTCAGCAAGCGAAAGAATACGGTCTTGTGGACGAAGTTTTAACTAAACGTCCATAAGTTTTAAAGATTGAGATAGTGGAGTAAATATGTCCGAACATCCTCAAGGACAAAAGCATTGTTCATTTTGCGGTAAAACGCAGTCTGAAGTCGGGAAGCTGATTGCAGGCGAGGACGCATACATTTGTAACGAATGTGTGGACGTATGCTTAGATTTGGTTCAAACCAGTCAGCAGGTGGAAACCAATGACTGGGCCAATCGTCCTTTGCCGAAACCGCATGAAATTCGTGCGGCCTTGGATCAATATGTGATTGGTCAGGACGTCGCGAAAAAAACCTTGTCAGTTGCGGTTTATAACCATTACAAGCGCTTGAAAGTGCAAAATAATGGCAAGAAAGCTGATGATTCAGTCGAGCTTTCAAAAAGTAATATTATGTTGGTTGGTCCGACAGGATCGGGCAAAACCTTGCTTGCACAAACGCTGGCACGTCTTCTGGATGTTCCATTTGCCATGGCAGATGCAACGACACTGACCGAAGCCGGTTATGTGGGTGAAGATGTAGAAAACATCGTACAGAAGCTTTTGCAAAAAGCAGATTACGATGTCGAAAAAGCGCAAAAGGGGATTATCTATATCGACGAGATCGACAAGATTACCCGCAAGTCTGAAAACCCATCCATCACGCGTGATGTATCAGGTGAAGGTGTTCAGCAAGCATTATTGAAAATGATTGAAGGCACGGTTGCATCAATTCCGCCACAAGGTGGACGTAAGCATCCACAGCAGGAATTCATTCAGATTGATACCTCGAACATCCTCTTTATCTGTGGTGGTGCATTCTCAGGACTTGAGAAAATTGTACAGCAGCGTCAGGAAAAAGGTGGCATCGGCTTTACTGCAGAAGTGCGTAAAAAAGATGAAACCAAGAAGCTGTCTGACTTGTTCCGTCAAGTTGAAGCAACTGACCTAGTAAAATTTGGTTTGATTCCAGAATTTATTGGTCGTTTGCCAGTAATTGCCACTTTGGACGAGTTGGATGAAGAAGCATTGATGCAGATTCTGACTGAGCCGAAGAATGCGTTAACCCGTCAGTATCAACATCTGTTTGATATGGAAGATGTGGATCTGGTTTTTGAAGAATCGGCATTACGTGCAGTGGCTAAGAAAGCAGTTGAGCGTAATACAGGTGCACGTGGTCTACGTTCGATCCTAGAAAATTCATTGCTGGAAACCATGTATGACTTGCCAAGCCGTAGCGATGTCGGCACTGTCGTCATCAATGAAGCTGTGATTAAAGGTGAAGCAGAGCCGGAATACCGTGCCGAGCGTCAGCCACATGATCAGCAAGAGACAGCAACAAAAATAGATTTAAAGGTCGTAAATAGCAAATCTGCTTAATTGCTATTCGTCCGAAACGTGCGAAAACTCCGTGTTTTCGCACGTTTTTTATTTCCAAAAATAAAGCTCGGTGTTAATCTGATTCACTAGGCGTGGATGCCTAAAACTTATAAAAAACAAATCGCAAAGCACTTGCATACAAAAGAATAAAGACGCAGTGAGGGATAAGCATGCGTGGAGTCGCAATTGTACTCATCAGCAGTTTGGCATTGCTGGGGTGTCATGGTAAGAAAGCCGTCGTTGAGCCTACACAGCCACTCAGCACTTTAAAAAATATCGATCTTGAAAAAAAACCGGGCTTTGTCGAGCAGCATCGTATCGGCATGTTCACCATTGGCGGTTGGGTCAATCAAAAGCAGGGCAACCAGTTTCAGACGGTGAAACCGCAGCATGATGAAGCCGCCATCGTGTATTTATACCGGCCCGATTCTAAATGGAATCGTCAGGAAATTGTCGCTGCCAGCCTGTTTATCAATCAAGAACATATTCCAAGCTTATTGCACAACCATTATTACTGGATTGAAGTGCCTGCAGGGACCTATCGTTTGAGTACCAGTCGACCGCTAGGCGCGCTGCATTTCCAGAAACCTAAATATCTGGATTTTACTGTCGAAGCGGGACAGTCTTATTTTATTAAATATGATGAAGAGAATATCAGTACACGCCGGAGTGTTTCAGGGCCACTCATGCTGATGCCGGAAAAAGTTGGTCTGAATGAAATTGCTTTTACTCAGCTAAAATCAGACAGTTTTAACTTCGTGGCACAAGATCAGGAAACTGGCCAGATTCGTAAAAAAGCCCAAAAAATTGAACCGACTGCTTATGATCCATCATTGGATGTACAGCTAAAAGCACCTTTTAAACTTTGGGATCCACGGACTTGGTAATTGACATTTTATTGAGAAAATATAATAAAAAAGCACCCTGAATGGGTGCTTTTTTATACAGATTTAATTAGCCCGCAGCAGCGTCAACTACTGGAATCTTACCAATTTTTGCTTGCCAGATTTTAGGTGCAGTCGCGTGAATAGAAGTACCATTCACATCAACCGCTACAGATACCGGCATATCTTTTACCACAAACTTGTAAATTGCTTCCATACCCAGGTCAGCAAAGGCAACCACTTTAGCTTCGCGAATAGCTTTAGACACGAGGTAAGCAGCACCACCGACAGCCATCAGGTAAGTTGCCTGGTTGTCTTTAATGGCTTCAACGGCAGCAGGACCACGGTCTGCTTTACCGATCATGCCGAACATGCCAGTTGCTTCAAGAACTTGACGCGTAAATTTATCCATACGCGTAGCCGTTGTTGGGCCAGCAGGGCCTACAACTTCGTCGCCGACTGGATCAACAGGGCCAACGTAGTAGATAAACTTGCCTTTCAGATCAACAGGAAGTTCTTCACCGTTGTTCAGCATGTCGACCATACGTTTGTGTGCAGCATCACGACCTGTATAGATTGTACCGTTAAGAAGAAGTGTATCGCCTGGTTTCCAGCTATTCATTTCTTCTTGGGTAATCGTGTCAAGGTCAACACGTTTAGAAGATGAAGAATCCCAAGTCACAGCAGGGTAGTCTTCAAGTTTAGGTGCTTGAATATGTGCAACACCTGTACCATCTAACTGGAAGTGTGCATGACGAGTCGCAGCACAGTTCGGGATCATACCAACTGGTTTACCTGCAGCATGACATGGATAATCTTTGATTTTAATATCAAGTACAGTGGTTAAACCGCCAAGACCTTGTGCACCAATACCCAAAGCATTTACTTTTTCGAAGATTTCGATACGAAGCTCTTCCATTTTGCTTTGTGGACCACGACGAAGCAATTCGTCCATGTTGATCTCTTCCATCAATGCTTCTTTGGCAAGCATCATGGCTTTTTCAGCAGTACCACCGATCCCGATTCCCAGCATACCTGGTGGACACCAGCCTGCACCCATGGTTGGAACAGTTTTCAGTACCCAATCCACGATTGAATCAGATGGGTTTAACATTGCTAGTTTAGATTTGTTTTCTGAACCGCCACCTTTGGCTGCCACAGTGATATCTACTTTATTACCAGGCACAAGCTTGTGGTAAATCACGGCAGGAGTGTTGTCTTTGGTGTTCTTACGACCAAATGCAGGATCAGCCAGAACTGATGCGCGAAGCACGTTCGAGTTTTCTAAATAACCCTGACGTACGCCTTCATTGATTGCATCATCCAGGCTCATGGTTAAATCGAATTTAACGTCCATGCCCACTTCAACAAATACGTTGACGATACCGGTATCTTGACAGATTGGGCGGTGGCCTTCTGCACACATGCGTGAGTTAATTAAGATTTGTGCGATCGCATCTTTAGCAGCTTTGTTCTCTTCACGATCATACGCACGGCTCATCGCTTGGATAAAGTCTTGTGGGTGATAGTAAGAAATGAACTGAAGCGCATCTTTAACTGATGTGATCAAGTCATCTTGCTTGATAATAGTTGTCATACAAATATCTCTTGAGCGGGCTGATAGCTAGCGGGCTAAATTATAAGACAAAAGAATCGGGTTGTGGGCATTTTGGGCGAGCATTGGCCGAAAGTTTATAGTTTAAGCAATCTGAGCAAGGACTTTAGCTATTCAATCGGTCAAATATGACAGCAAGTTGTCATATTCAGTGTCATATTTCAAATTAAAAATACGCATAATTTTTCTGATTTTATATTAAGTATTTGAATTTTATTGTTTATTTAAAATTTAATAAAAAACCAGATTGTCATATAACTGTCATAAAACTTTTACATAATGCAGCTATTGAAACGGGAGATCCTAACAATGGTTACAGGTATTTTGATGGCAGCTGGTTTTTGTGTATATATCGCTGCAACTTGGATGTATGGTCAGAAAGAAGAGCAAGCCTAAGCTTATCTTCTTTCTCCTATTTTAAAATCTCAAAGAATTAAGCTATCTTCAAATCTTCAAATCTTCAAATCTTCAAATCTTCAAATCTTCAAATCTTCAAATCCAGTTCATCAAACTATAAAAACATTTGAAAACTCAAATTTAAAAAGTATCTTTCCTATAGCTTACTCAAGCCATGTTGACCATTTACATTTTTAACCCAGAAAAACTCAAAGCCTGAAAACCCTTACACATGCGGCATTTTTTATTGCTTAGACTGTTTCTCTCAACTTCTAGAAACAGGCAAGTAGAATGAACAATTTTAATGCAAGTGATATTAAAGAACATGCTTCAGTCATTGCTTCATGTGGTACTCAAGTCGGGAAGGTGGACCATTTAGAAGGTCAGGATTCAATTAAATTAACAAGAAGTGATGATGAAAATAATGAGCATCATCTGATTCCCTTGAGTTGGGTAAGTGAAATCAAAGACGATAGCGTCGTGCTCAATAAAACTGCGGAAGAGGTACGTAAAGAGTGGACTACCTTATAAGAAATTAAAGTTAGTGGACTGAAAAGCAGGGCTGCTTCAGCTTAATTTTTTATGTCACAGACTTTATGAGTAACCGTTGAAAATGCCAGTTCGAAAGACTGGCATTTTTATTGTTTATTAAAACGAGATAATGATCGCGTGCTGAATTTATTGAAGCTATGAGTGTTTTTTTATAAAAAAACCACCTGATTTTTCAATCAGATGGTTTGGAAAACTTAAATTCAAGAAGTATTAAGCTTCTTGCTGCTCGGCCTGAATCGCGGTTAAGGCAATGGTAAACACGATGTCATCGACCAAGGCACCACGCGACAGGTCATTGACCGGCTTATTCAAGCCTTGCAGCATTGGTCCAACACTGACTACATTGGCAGCACGTTGTACCGCTTTATAGGTCGTGTTACCGGTATTCAGATCCGGGAAAATAAATACATTGGCACGTCCAGCCACTTGTGAATCAGGTGCCTTTTGGCGCCCCACGCTTTCCACCGATGCTGCATCATATTGTAATGGCCCATCAATCAACAGGTCAGGACGACGTTCTTTGGCAATGCGTGTAGCTTCCGCGACTTTTTCCACATCAGCGCCAGTACCCGAAGTTCCTGTCGAATAGGAAATCATGGCAATGCGTGGATCTATACCAAAGGCTTTGGCAGAATCGGCGGACTGGATTGCAATTTCGGCCAGCTGTTCTGCATCAGGGTCCGGATTGATCGCACAGTCACCATACACATAGACTTCATCTGGCAACAGCATAAAGAATACGGAAGATACCAGTGAGTAATCCGGAGCAGTCTTAATCAGCTGGAAAGCAGGACGTACCGTATTCGCCGTGGTATGCACTGCACCCGACACCAAACCGTCAACCTGATCCAGCGCCAGCATCATGGTGCCAAGTACTACTGTATCTTGCAGTTGTTCACGGGCCTGTAGTTCGTTGAGCTTGCCTTTACGCAGCTCCACCATCTTGTCGATATAGTTTTCACGCACCAAATCCGGGTCAAGAATTTCCAGATCTTCAGGCAATTCAATGCCGCGCGCTTTGGCTACTTCTAGCACAGCTTCAGGCTTCGCTAGCAAAATACATTGCGCAATGCCACGGGACTGACAAATGGCCGCAGCCTGTACGGTACGCGGTTCATCACCCTCTGGCAGTACAATACGTTTTTTCGCAGCAATCGATTTCTGTACCAGTTCATGACGGAAAGCGGAAGGTGACAGACGTGGCTTATAAGAACCATTCAACATTTGATTCAGCCATTCCGGATTGATATGGCTTGAAACAAAACGTGTCACCTGATCTGCACGTTCGGTATCATCCACTGGAATTTCATTGCTGAGATTTGCCAGTTTTTGTGCGGTTTCAAACGTGCTGAGTGGTGTATGTAAAATCGGTAAACCTTGCTTGATGGCAGCTTGGCAGAATTCCAGTACATGATCATTTGGCTGTTGATGTTCAGTCAGCACCAGACCGGCCAAAGGAATCCCATTACTGCTGGCCAGACTACTTGCCAGTAATACATCAATCCGGTCAGAGGCACTAATAATTAATTCGCCAGCTACAAACTTATGTAGTTCATGTTCAATATTGGCTGAAATCAGACTACTGTGTTGCACACGGCGCTGTTTGGCTTCGCCTTCATTAATCCAGTAAGCAGAAATATGGGCAGCCAGATCAGACATGCGTGGCACACTTAAGGTTTTACTGAAAGGCACCAAGCCAATCACTGGCAATTTTTCAGAACCAATATACGGATGCGTCTGCTGAATAGCTGTAATAAATTCGGCGGTTTCAGCTTTAAGGCGTAAATCTGGATTCAGCGTGACAGGAATCTGCGCAGATTCTTCAGGCAGGCCTTTGGTGCGCATTAACATGATACCTGCCAGACGGGTAGAGCTAGCGCCACCAAAATTACGCAGCTGATGTTCAACTTTGTCTGCGGTTTGGCTTGGCTGCTGAATATTGGCATTGCTGACCACAATAACTTTGGCATCAAGAGCTTGTGCCAGTGAAGCATTCAAATCATCGGCAAAACTGTCCTGAGTATTTGGCAGCAGACCTTCGACAATAATCAGGTCATGCTGTTTGGCGATTTGACGATGCAGACGTACCGCTTCTTCAAGCAATTCATCCTGTTCACCCAGATTGATCTGCTGCAAGACTTTGCTATAACGGATGGGTTCAACAGTTTCACTTTGAGAAATATGACGATACAAAGCCGTGGTTCGGTCTTCGATTTCATTCAATTCCTGGGCAAAAGGTTTCAGGAAACCAGCTTTTACCCCTTGGCATTCTAGTGCATAAATCAGGCCTAAACATGCAGAAGTTAAGCCTACGCCTTCCCCAGTGGGAACCAATAAAATCGTTTTCATAAGTGATATCAGTCGCAGAATAATAAAAATCAGTTAAAAAGTGGCTAAGCCTGCTTATGCAGGCGTTACCTCAGCTTTAGACTTTTTTGCAGTATTGCGCTCCACCTCAAGTTCAACCACACTTTGAACTTCTTGTGCGATACGGCCTTCTTCATCTGTTGGCACTACCCAGATTTGTGGGCCTGTACCTGAATCGATCCGACCTTCAGTACCGCGTTTCAATTCATTGTTGGCGTTTTTATCCAGATTGAAGCCGAAGTGGGGCAGGTAAGTCATGGTCTTTTCGCGGATATAGGCTGAATTTTCGCCAATACCGCCAGTGAAGAACAGACCATTAAGACGTGGCAGACCACAGCTCAACGCTGCCAGAGATTTAGCTAAACGGTAGCAGAATACTTCAATCGCCAGTGCGGCATCTTCATTGCCTTGTTCTGAAGCTTCAATCAGGGTACGCATGTCATTCGACAGGTCAGACAGACCCAAAAGACCACTTTGGCTATTCAGCATCTTGTCAATTTTATAAATGTCCCAACCCAGGTTTTTCGCCAAGAAACTATGCAGGCTTGGATCGACATCACCACTGCGTGTGCCCATAACAATGCCTTCAAGCGGAGTTAAGCCCATTGAAGTATCTACACTTTGCCCATTCCAAACGGCACAGGTCGAGCTACCATTACCTAAATGCGCAGTTAACCAGCCACCTTGTTTGAAACTACCTGCCAGTTCAGAACCACGTTCTGAAACATAGGCATGACTAGTCCCGTGGAAGCCATAGCGACGCACACCATGAGCAGTATATAAAAATTTCGGCAGGGCATAACGATAAGCATGCGCTGGCATGGTTTGATGGAAGGCAGTATCAAATACTGCAACTTGTGGTAATTCCGGGAATAAGCGTTTGGTTGCTTCAATACCAATTAAGTGTGCCGGATTGTGTAATGGCGCAAGCGGCGTTGCTTCACGAATTTTTTCAATAATCTCGTCATTGATCAGTTCAGCCTTGGTCAGGCTGCCACCATGTACGACACGGTGACCGATCGCGTCCGGACGGTAGTTGGCCAGACGTTCAAGACCCACTTCAAGTGCTTTTTTGTGGTCAGCAAATGGAATATGGATATCGACCGGCTCATTGCCAACCGTCACACCTTTAATGCGAGCATTCTCTGTGCCTAAGTTCTCAGCTAAACCATGAATACGGAAATTCTGCTCCTCAAGAAGTAATGCAAACTTGATTGAAGAAGAGCCACAATTAATAACTAATACTGATTTAGACACGATTGATTACCCAATTTTTAATTAAAATTCTCGTCCATTTGCTTGACCCAATTGCGGACAATGAAGCAGCAATCCAGATCAATGAATATGTTTTAACATTTGTTTTTTTTCTGTCCTAGATAGACTTTAGCAGATTAGACTTAAGCATTATCGACCGATTTAACAATAATAACTAAAATTTATCAGTTCATAGTTTTCATTTATAAATAAAATGATGCTGAAAATATAATCAATAAGAATACTCAATTCTGCTTAAAGTTTATTTTAGAACAGATTGGTTTTTTAGTTTAGCGCCTGAAAAGGCAAATATTGTTTCTACATACAATTCTATAAAGAGATTTATCAATAAAATGACCCGAAGGTTCTGATCCATCTATTTCAGTGTGAATTTATCTGCCCATAAAAAAACGCCTCATAAATGAGGCGGTTTTAAATGAGCGATCTGAATACTTATTGGCGAATCTGACCATCACCAAAGACAATCCATTTCTGCGAAGTCAGGCCTTCAAGTCCGACTGGGCCACGAGCATGGATTTTATCGGTCGAAATCCCGATTTCTGCGCCTAAGCCATATTCAAAACCATCTGCAAAACGAGTAGATGCATTGATCATGACCGAACTTGAATCTACACCCGCCAGAAATTCGCGAGCCAGACTGTAGTTTTCCGTAATGATGGAATCAGTATGATGCGAGCCATATTTGTTGATGTGCTCAATGGCTTCTTCTATACCAGAAACAACTTTGATCGCCAGAATCGGACCCAGATACTCGGTATACCAGTCTTCTTCAGTGGCCGTAATAACTGCATCTCCAAGAATACGCTGGGTTTCCCGGCAACCACGCAGTTCAACTTTTTTCTCTTGGTATAGCTCTGCAATGCGTGGCAAGAATTCTTCAGCGACTTTTTCATCGACCAGCAGGGTTTCCATGGCATTGCATACGCCATAGCGATGGGTTTTGGCATTGAGCGCAATCGGCAAGGCTTTCAACAAGTCCGCTTGAGCTTCCACATAGACATGACAGTTGCCATCTAAATGTTTGATGACCGGTACGCGTGCTTCCTCGGTAATCCGTTCGATCAGGCTCTTGCCACCACGAGGCACAATCACATCCACATATTCGGTCATGGTAATCAACTGGCCCACTGCAGCGCGGTCAGTCGTATTTACCACCTGTACGGCAGCTTCAGGCAAGCCTGCGACTTTCAGGCCATGCTGAATCGCGACTGCAATTGCCTGATTCGATTCCAGAGCTTCTGAGCCGCCACGTAAAATAATCGCATTGCCTGATTTTAGCGCGAGTGATGCCGCTTCCAACGTGACGTTAGGACGTGACTCGTAGATCATGCCGACTACACCCAAAGGTACACGCATCTTGCCCAGTTGAATGCCGGATGGGCGATAAGCCATATCACTAATTTCACCGATTGGATCTTTCAGACCAATGACATCTTTTAGGCCCTGTAACATACTTTTAAAGCGTGCGGGGTTGAGTTCTAAGCGATCAAGCAGGGCAGGGTCCAGATTGTTGTTATGCGCCTTGGTCATATCTTTCTGGTTAGCAGCCAAAATAGCAGTTTGGCTATTTTCCAAAGCCGTATAAATAGCGGATAACGCATTATTTTTAGTTTGGGTGGACGCGCGAGCCAAAATGCGAGACGCTTGGCGTGCCTGCTGTCCTACCGTTTGCATGTATTGTTCAATAGACTCTTGCATAGCGGTTTGATCACTTAGAAATTTCATTTCGATATTAACAGCCTGCTGCTGCACAATGAAGCCCATCTGTTAAAAATCATCCGTTTTCGCTGACTTCTAAACATTTTGAAATTGTTTTCTGTTTAAAAGCAGATAAGTGGTCACTGAAGCGGTTGCTTGTGAAAAGCAGCTCTGTATAGAATGAAACACGCGACATTGATGTCATTTATAATTATTAAAGAGCAGGATGCGTGTTCAGGCACACCGGAATGCGCCTGAAATATAAGATCTGTTAAGCATGACTTGCACAATAAAAATAAGGCAAGGACGGAGGAAAAGGAATATGAATTCCATTATCCACATGGACGCCCATGTATTGGAACAACATAGCCACGATGGTTTTTTTGATCTTTATGATAAGCACAGTTTTAAGCAGCCGCCACGTACCACCTGGATGGATGGCTGGAAAATCGAATATATGGCGATCGCCCGTCCGGATACCTTGCATTTAAGACCCATGGTGATTGTTGGGGGAGCTTTCCAGAATTTTAATTCCTACAAATACTGTGTAGAACAGCTTTTTGATGCAGGTCCCATCATTCTGATTGACCTACCGTCCATGGGGGCCAACCAGCAGATTAGTAATGTCGATACGGGGCTGTCTGCCGGAACACTGGAGCTTGAAGACCTTGCTGCGATGCTGGGGCGCTGGCTGGAACAGATGCAGCTGCCGCAAGTGGCAATTCTAGGTATGTCCTTGGGTTCAGTGGTGGCTTCCTGTTTGGCAGATCAGCGTCCTGAACTGGTCGATCGGATGATCCTGATGGGTGTGATGCAGAAAACCCGTAAAAGCTGGCGGATGCTGCTGGAAGAGTCTTTGCATCTAATGAAAGAACAGCGTATGGATGAATTTGGTCAGGCCGTCATTTTGTACCTGGTGAATCATGCACGTTTAACAGAAACCCGGATGTCACCGACTGCAAAGCGTTTGTTCTTTAAACAGATGGCGGAATTTACGGCCACCGAACAGGATCGTTATGATATCAATTGCAACCGTTTATTGCGTCTGACCAATGTGCCGATTCCACAGTGCAAAGTGCTGGTGGCATGTGGGCAATATGACAGTTTTACCTTGCCACATGAGAATGCCAATTTTGCCCTGCAATGTCCGAATATGCAGTATGTACAAATTGCAGGCGCCGATCATGTACCGCAGTTACAACGTCGTAAAGAAACCATGCATCTGTTTGCAACCTTCTTACGTGATGAACCGGTCGATCAGTTGCCGGGAATTATTCCGTTTAGCCCTGAGCAGATACAGCAGCTTGAACGTCGCGGTGAAGAGCGGATTCAGGTGCAAGATTCACAACGTTTTCTCAGTCATCGTCATTCTGATCTCATTTTAAAAGCAGAGATAGTGGACATGAATTTCTTTGGGGTATTGCTGGAGTTAGATCCAGTACAGGCAGTGCGCGCAGCAGCTTATCCACGTGACTTAGCCCTGCATCTGGAAGATGAAGCTGGGGAATTTCAGATTGAGTGCCTGATCTTTGAACAGGATGACACCCAGCTGCGTGCCTTATTCAAACATGGCAGTTTTGAAGTGGCAGAACGTTTATTGGCTTTTGTAAAACAGCAGAAAATGTTGCAACATGCCGAAGTTTTTGATGCGGCAATTTAAAAAATATCAGTATTAAAAAACAGCATACTTAAACGCTGCTTTTTTTCACTGCATGAATCATCCAGACCAGATCACCTAAATGTTCATCTTGTTCTGGTGCCGGGTTTGGCTGATGAGGCTCGGCAAAATAACGTTGTGGTTGTTGTACCTCAACCTGGTCAAATCCTGCATCTTGAAAAAAGCGCTGCAGTTCTTGGGGGGATTTAAAATGAAAGGTAAACGCACTGCGAGACATGAATTTAAGCAGACGGCTACTGCTCCAGATAAAGTTCGCCAGTTTATTTTTCACCGGTTCAGGATAAATATCGCTGAGATAGTGAACTGCCGGGAAATACTGCGCATTTTCTGTAATACCCTGCATCAGAATGCGTAACATCTGCTGATCAAAGTAATTAATCAGTCCTTCACTAATGACCACTAAGGGCTGGTTGCGGTTAAACATCTGAAAAATACAGTCCAGCTCTTCACTAAAAATATCGGCAGTCAGGACTTCAGGTGCATGCTGATCAATCTGCTGTAAAGCCTGGGTCTTGATCTTGGCCATATCCGGCAGATCCAGTTCACGATAATTAATCGCGGGAAATTTCTGTCTGAAATTCCAGCTGCGTGGAGATAGGCCGCAGGCAACTTCAAGAACCTGAAGTTGTGGGTGTTGCTCAATTAGTTGACACAGATGCTCATCAATCATCTGATGGCGCTGCTTAAGTGTAGTCCGCATGCTACCGCCAGCATGGCGCTCTGCCCAGGATTCAAGAGGATGCAGTAGTTTGGCCAGAAACTTGCCTTTGGATGTAACAAAGGCTGGATGTGAGATCCCCATTTGATACCAGATATAGCCGGTATAGTGCGCCGTAAAAGAAATATGGCGATGTTGCGAAAGTGAGTCTGTCATATTGTTCTGACCTTATTTTTTTATTTTTAAGTTGATTAAATAATAGTGTAACCTTTTCATTACTATAATGAAAAAGGAACACCTTGTCGTGTCCCTTTTTCATATTGATTGGATTTAAAAAGTTTTAGCTGGATTTCTGTTTAAATGCCAGTATTTCATCACGGATCTCGCGCCATTCTTCACCCAGATCCAGTTCGTCACCAATCTGGATGTTCGGGATGTTGCCGCGCATGCGTTCCAGGCGTTGCTGGTTCGGGAGGGGCAAATCAACAATCCCTTCCAGTGCAATACATTGTGCTGCACGATCATTGCAGACCAGACCCATATCACAACCAGCTTTGAGTGAGGCCTGAATTCGGGCATCGGCACCGCCTGCGACACATGCGGCCTGCATGCTTAAATCATCCGAGAACAGGACACCGTCAAAACCAAGCTCCTGACGTAAAACTTTCTGAATCCAGAATTCAGAGAAGCCTGCCGGATTGGGATCGACCTGACTATAGATGACATGAGCCGGCATCAGCGCATCCAGTTGTGGTTGCAGTTGGATAAATGTTTGCATGTCTTTTTGCTGGATTTCTGCATAGGAGCGCGTATCAATTGCTGCAGCAACATGCGAGTCTGCTTTAACCGAACCATGACCTGGGAAATGTTTACCGGTTGAGGCCATGCCGGCACGTTTCATACCTTTTAGAAATGCGCTGGCGAGTGGAATAATGTCCTGAATATTTTGGGCAAAGCTACGATCACCGATCACATCACTGATGTCATTCAGGTCCAGTACCGGTGCAAAGCTGAAATCAATTCCGACAGCCAGTACTTCAGTCGCCATCAGCCAGCCGCATTTTTCAGCCAGTTCAAGGGCACGCTGTGGATCGCTCGTATAAAGTTCGCCAAATTTCCCCATGGCAGGCAGCAGGGTAAAGCCTTGTCTTAAACGCTGTACACGACCGCCTTCCTGATCCACTGCAATTAAAATATCAGGACGCACCTGACGCATATGATCGGTCAAAGCACGGACTTGGGCGGGAGATTCGATATTGCGACCAAATAAAATCACTCCACCGACTTGCGGCGCACTTAATAGTTCAATATCTTCTTGAGTGAGGGTTGTGCCTGCGATGTCGAGCATCAATGCGCCAATCATATGCGGAATCCGTTTTAGAGTTTTCGGAGAAAACAATACCTGAATTCTGCAATGATTTGCTACACTTTGTCAGCACAGAATATGATAAAACTACACGACATAAACATATTAAGTTGTTTAAGATGCTGAATACGTTAAATTCTGGTCGAAAAGCAACACGGTCACATTGGTCTCTAGGCCAAGGAAGTACGAATTATTTATGAAATTTCAAACTATAGCTTGCGCAGTTGCGATTGCGACAGGTGGATTCTTTTTTACCCATGTAGTGAATGATGCGATTGCGGCCAATAGTAATGAAGTGGTCAGTAAAGCAATTCAGCCATCTCAAGAGCAGGCGCTGGTGTCACGTCAGCTGGCAACCCTGGTTGACCGTCAGCACTATTTAAATATGCGTCTGGATGCCCAGACTTCCCAGCGTATTTTTGATTTCTATATTGATAGTCTTGATCCGGAACACAGTCTGTTTCTGGCCCCAGAAGTTGAAAACTATAAGAAACGCTATGGTGCCAATTTTGGTGCCAATCTGAAAGCCGGCAACTTGTCTGGTCCTTATGAAATGCATGCGCAATATCAACAGCGCTTGCACCAGTTCTACACCTATATGTTGAATGAGCTGAAAAAACCGCAGAATCTGAATCAGCCAAATGTTTATATCGAAACGTATCGTGAGAAAGCGCCATTCTTTAAAACTGAGGCTGAACAGCGTGCGCACTGGTCAAAAATGCTGGTGTCTCAGCTGATCAATCTGACCATCAGTAAAGAAGAGGAATTGGCCAAGCAGAAAGCGCTGAAAGCCAATCCGGAATTGGCCAATGGACAAGACCTGACTGGTCCTGAAGATCTAACGCCTGCGCAAACCTTGACCAAGCGTTATACCCGTCAACTGGAACGTCTCAGCCGCGTCAAAAGTGATGATGTGCTCGACAAGACACTGAACGCGATGATGCTGACTTATGATCCCCACAGTAATTACTTCCCGCCTGTGGATGCGATGGAGCTGAATCGTCAGACCACTTTACAGCTGGAAGGCGTCGGCGTATCGATTCGTCCAGAACGTGGCAATGAAGATTACACCAAGATTGAAACCATCGTTGAAGGTGGTCCGGCCAGCAAATCTGGTCAGGTGAAATCAGGGGATCGTATCATTGGTGTGGCACAAGACGGCGAGCAGATGGTCGATGTCATTGGCTGGCCAAGTAATGAAATTGTCGGTCTGATTCGTGGTAAACGTGGCACGAAAGTGACTTTACGCTTACTCGGTGCGGGTGCTGCCATGGGGCAGGCACGTAATGTGACCATTACCCGCGATGTGATTCAGGAAGAAGATGCCGGTGTACGTACGCGTGTAGTCGACATTCAACGCGATGGCAAGAAATATCAATATGGTGTGATCGAAATTCCATCGTTCTACCTGAACTATCGTGCACGCCGTGCCGGTACCGATTATCGTTCGGTGTCTGAAGATACCAACAAAGCCTTGAAAGAGCTGGCAGCGAAGAATGTTGCCGGGATTATTGTCGATTTACGGAATAACCCAGGTGGTTCACTGGAAGAAGTGGCGCGTATGTTGGGGCAGGTGATCAAGTCTGGTCCAGTGGTGCAGATCCGTGATGGCAATGGCAATGTCAGCGTCTTTGAAGATGATGATGGCGGTGCACAAACTTATGCTGGTCCATTGGCAGTGATGGTGAATCTGGCCTCTGCATCGGCCAGTGAAATTTACTCTGCTGCGATTCAGGATTATGAACGCGGGATTGTGATTGGCAGTACCACCACCGGTAAAGGTACAGCACAGGTGCAACTGGATAGTCTGGCGCATGGTCAGGCGACATTGACGCAGCGTAAATTCTACCGTGTGACCGGTGGCAGTACCCAGAATAAAGGGGTTGTTCCAGACATTAAACTGGTCGATATTTATAACGAAGAGTTTGGTGAGCGTAAGGCTAAAAATGCCTTGCAGTGGGATACCATTCCAACGGCACCATTTAAACGTGAAGGGGCTGTACAGAAATACGTCCCTGAATTGGCCAAACTTTCTCAGCAACGGGTCACACTGGATTCTCAGTTCAAGTATTTAGAACAGCGTAAAGCCGTGATGAAGAAAGCCGAAGAAGAGAAACGTCAGGTACTGGACTTGCAACAGCGTAAAGCTGAGTTGATTGCCATGGAGCAAAAAACGCTGGACGCAGAAAACACTCGTCGTGCTGCAACAGGTCTGAAACCTTATCCAAACTGGGAAAGTTATCAGGCTTCACTGGATGCCTTGATTGAAACGCGTGCCAAGATGAAGGCCAAAGAACGTCCGGCTCTGCCTGAAGAAGAAGCGTTTGTGATTGAAGCGGCAAATGTGTTACTGGACTATGCCAAATTACAAGCAAAACCCTAAGTTTTAGCCTCATTGGTCGTTGATAAAAGTAGCCTGTTTCGACAGGCTATTTTTTTATTTTGCAAATCTGCACGAAAGAACAAATAAAATTTTGCTATGAAGTGCCATCTGTCTAAATAAAAAGAAAAAAATTGTGATGGTGATCGAATAAATGAGCTAAAAAAATGAAGCTAAATATTTGCTTAAATTTGAAACACTTCTAATATATAAGTTGTATTTTATTTTTCTGTTGAGTTTTATTTTTGGGGCAATTCTCAACTTCAAAAGAAAGAAATATAAATTCTAAATTTTAGTTAAGACTGATGTTGTTGCAGACCAATTGGCTTGCATGGATAGTCAGTCTTGAGATTTTACTGAGTTCAAATTTGATCGGGTGAAAATGGAAATATCAGTGCAGAGCATAATAAAAATGATCACCGCTGGGGAACATTTTTTATGATTGATATTCAGCATGATATTGGTCTGTTCATCGGGTCCATTCTTTCTGCATTGGTTGCTTGCTATCTCATCGCACGGATTAAAAAATTTGCTTCAGGCGCTTTACAGCTAAACTTTAAAACCTTCAATTTAATGCTAACCGCCATGCTATTGGGCCTATTCATATGGTTGATCCATTTTATTGGGCTGACAGCAAGTTTTGTGCTGAATAAATATGAGATGGATTTGGGGATGCTGCTCCTGTCTGTTCTGGTGATATGCATTGCCTCTATGTTTATCCTCTGGTTAAGTACCAGAAGTACTTGGTCATTTTTCCGGTTAGTTCTCGTATTAGGTGTGATCGCACTCAGCATCTTTGGCATGCACTCTATTAGCATGATGTCATTCAATTTTACTGCCGCCCATATGCAACAGTCACCGGAATTAGTTCAGGCACATGATCAGCTATTTCTGGCCATGATACTGATGAGTGGATTGCTGCTGGTAACGCTGATTTGTATCATCGTGTCCGAACTGCGTGTGGGATTACGCAACCGTCAGCTTGCATGGGCCAATCAACAAATTGAAAATCAAACCATTCAGGACAATCTGACCAAATTACCTAACCGTTTGTATCTGGCTGAATATGCAAATCTGCTGTTTTCAGGTCAGTCCGAACAGCAGCATGAAATTGCTTTTTTATATATCGATCTGGATCGTTTTAAGGCAGTCAATGATGTGTTTGGCCATCTGGTCGGCGATCAGTTGCTGATTCAATTGACCACGCGGATTCATCTGTTATTAGGCCATCATTCCAAGCTGCTCAGAATCGGTGGGGATGAATTTCTGCTGGTACTGGAAAATACTTCAGTCGCCAAAGCTGCAAAAATGTCAGAACAGATTCTTGAACTGATTCAGGAAAGTTTCCTGATTGAAGGCAAGAGTATTCATATCTCGGGCAGTATTGGTATTGCCATGTATCCGGAGCACGGCAAAAATTTACAGGATCTGCTGGTCAATGCTGATGCCGCGATGCTGAGTTCCAAGTATCAGGGACGCAATACCTATTCAGTCTTTAATTACTCTACCGATCAGGATGAAAGCAAGAGTCAGAGTACCCTGATTAATGATCTATATAAAGCCGTGGAAGAACAGCAGTTTGTGCTGTTTTATCAGCCCAAGTTTTGGACCAAGGATCGTAGCTTGTGTGGGGTAGAGGCATTAATTCGCTGGAACCATCCCCAGTTTGGGCTGCTCGGCCCGAATCTGTTTATCAAGGCAGCTGAAAAAACCGGACTGATTATTCAAATGGGCTATTGGGCATTGGAACTGGCTTGTCAGCAGATTCAAAAATGGCAACGGACACATACTGAATTTTTCCCTATCGCGGTCAATTTGTCTGCGGTACAATTTGAACATAAGCATCTGTTTAGTACTTTAGAAAAGTTATTTGCACAATATAAAATCAGTCCTCAGCATTTAATGATCGAGATTACTGAATCGACTGCCATGCATCATATTGATGTGAGTATGCGCAGCTTTAAGCGCTTAAGACAAATGGGCATCCGTCTAGCCATTGATGATTTTGGTACAGGGCATTCCAGTTTTCTCTATTTAAAGAATTTCGCCGTAGATGAATTAAAAATTGACCGGGAATTTATCAAAAATCTGGCAGTCGGCTCCAAAGAAGAAATGATTCTGGAAAGCATTATTCAGCTGGCCATAAAACTGGGCTTGGTGGTGACCGCCGAAGGTGTTGAAACAGAAGCGCAAGCAGAAATTTTAACCCGGCTCGGTTGTGAACAATTACAAGGTTTTTTACTGGGTTTGCCGGTAGATGAACAACGTTTAGAAAATTTACAATTCCATTAATAGCGCTCTAATTGATTGAGCGTCAGGATAGACAATATGGCTCACGGAACTCCACCCTGAAACTCTGCTACAATATCGCCAATTTTTTTCATATTGATCGAATTTGATCTCGAATGCTGTGCATTGAGCAGTAGGTATATTTCATGAGCTTTAAGCAAGAACTGGCGGCACAAGTCGCCCAGCGACGTACGTTCGCTATTATTTCCCACCCCGATGCCGGTAAAACCACCATGACAGAAAAATTGCTGTTATGGGGTCAGGCCATTCAGGTTGCCGGGATGGTAAAAAGCCGTAAATCTGACCGGGCCGCAACATCGGACTGGATGGAAATGGAAAAAGAGCGTGGTATCTCGATTACGACCTCGGTAATGCAATTCCCTTTTAAAGACAAGATGATCAATCTTCTGGACACCCCGGGACATGAAGACTTCTCGGAAGATACCTATCGTACCCTAACCGCAGTAGACTCTGCGCTGATGGTGATTGACGGGGCAAAAGGTGTCGAAGACCGTACCATTAAACTGATGGAAGTGTGTCGAATGCGCGATACACCGATCATTTCATTCGTCAACAAAATGGACCGTGAAATTCGTGAACCGCTTGAGCTGCTGGATGAAATCGAAAACGTTCTGAAAATTAAATGTGTTCCGATCACCTGGCCGCTCGGTACTGGCCGTGATTTTGCCGGTGTATTCAATTTAATCGAAGAAAAATTCTACGTGTATAAAGCCGGTTTCGGTTCAGTGATTACTGAGATCGAAGTGCGAGATGGTTATGACTATCCTGATCTTCGTGAGAAAGTCGGTGAGCTGGCTTGGGCGGCATTTGAAGAATCGCTGGAACTGGTACAAATGGCCAATGAGCCTTTAGATCGTGAAGAATTCCTGGCCGGTCGTCAAACGCCTGTTCTATTCGGTACAGCCTTGGGTAACTTTGGTGTCGACCATGTTCTGGATGCCTTCAGTCAATATGCGCCATCTCCTAAAGCCCATCCGACCCAAGATCGTGTGGTAGAAGCGGATGAAGAAGGCTTCACCGGTTTTGTCTTTAAAATTCAGGCCAATATGGATCCGAAACACCGTGACCGTATTGCTTTCATGCGGATCTGTTCAGGCAAGTATGAAAAAGGCCTGAAGATGAAGCATGTGCGTCTGGATAAAGATGTGCGCATCAGCGATGCCTTAACTTTCCTGGCCGGTGATCGTCAGCATCTGGAAGAAGCTTGGCCGGGTGATATTATTGGTCTGCATAACCATGGCACCATCCAGATTGGCGATACATTTACCTCGGGTGAGAAACTTCAGTTCACCGGTATTCCACACTTTGCGCCTGAAATGTTCCGTCGTGTCCGCTTGAAGGATCCATTAAAATCCAAGCAGCTGCAAAAAGGTCTGAAAGAGCTTTCAGAAGAAGGGGCAACCCAGGTATTCATGCCGCAGAATAACAACGATCTGATCGTGGGTGCTGTAGGTGTGCTACAATTTGAAGTGGTGGCTTACCGTCTGAAAGAAGAATACAAAGTTGATTGTGTTTACGAACCGGTCAGCATCAACACAGTACGTTGGGTGTCTTGCGATGATGAGAAGAAATTCAACGAATTCAAGAAAAAAGCTCATGACCAGTTGTCTGTCGATGGTGGTGGTCATTTGACATATCTCGCACCAAGCCGCGTGAATTTGCAGCTGATGCAAGAACGTTATCCGGACATCGTGTTCCACAATACGCGTGAACACTAAACTTTAACGTTCCGCAGCTAAAGTTTAAAAATATAAAACAGCTTCTCCGGAAGCTGTTTTATTTTATGCTACATTTAAGCAATTAATAACTCGATAGATATAGCAAAGAGAATGAAGCTCAGCAAGGAAGTCGTCCTCGGTTCTGTGATTGGTTTAAGTCTTGTCCTGAGTGGCTGTGATCAAAGCGAAAAAGAGCCTGTTAATACTCCGCAAAATGAGAAAATGACCGCAGCTCAGCAGACCGCAGATGTTTTGCCTTATCTGAATATTCAAGAGCAGCCGGCTAAAATTGCCTTGCCATTTTGTGAAAATAAAAACTGTATCAATCTGGATATTCAGACCTTGCATACGGTTGATCCATGGATGAACCAATGGATTGAAAAGCAGCAGGCCAAAGTGATCCAGGATCAAATTGGGTTGAAACAGGACATGAATTTACAGCAGGCGATCAATGCCTATGTAAAAAAATCGGATGCCTGGCAGGCGCAGCTCAATCTGAACAAGGCTTATGAGTTATCGCTATATACCCGCATTCCCTACCAGCGCAATCAATATGTATTGATGCAGATTGGGGTCGATACCAAACAGGAAAATGTCAGCGTGCATGAGCGCTATTATTTTTTTGTGGCTGATCGTCGCCAGCAGAAAATGCTGACTCCACTGGATATTATTGATCCTAAGCAACAGTTATTAATGGATCAGATTATTCAACAAGCTTATGAGACATGGCTCAAAGAAAACGATCAGCAAGTTCAGCAGAAAGCACCGAAAAAACTGTATTGGGGACAGGCTGACTGGTTCTTTGATCAGGAAGGCATTGGTCTGCATTTTCGCAGCCATGAAATTAGCAAAGATGCCAAACAACTGGATATTTATTTAACAAAACAACAAACACAACAGGTCTTGAAAGCTGATATCTATCAGCATATGTTTTAAAGCTCATGATCCTGCGAGATTACAGGTTCCAAAAAGGTGAATGAATGCCAAAATACAAGAATATCTTTTGTCTATCTATCCTGGCATCAGCGATCTTGCTGAGTGCGTGCCAGCCGAAGAGTAATGAGCCGGAAGAATCAAGTGCTTCCGAGGTGCTACAAGCCGAAGCTGAAGCACTTAAACTCAGCGGCGATACCGAAAAGCTCAAGCTGGCGATTCCAGAATGTGAAGACAAAAGCTGTCCGGAAATCTCGATCGAACGTCTGAACAGTAATCAGAGCTTTATTGATGAATGGATCGACCAGCAGATTCTGCAACAGTTGAAAAATATCCTGTCTCTTGATGCGATTGAACCGGCAAAAGTGAGCGCTGCCAGCGAAGCAGACGTTGCCGCCTCTGAACCCAAAGCTGCTTTAGCAACAGTGGTGACACCAAAACAGCAGCTTGAGCAGCAAACTCAACCTTATATGCAGACTTTCTTGAATCTGGATAAAGAGCTCAAGGCCCTGAGTGCCAGTCATAGTATTAGCCTGATGATTAAGCCCAAGATTCTGCATTCGGGTGATCCTCTAGCGACAGTAGTTTTGAACAGCAGTTATTATCTGGGAGGCGCACACGGGGCATCTGCACAGACTTATTATAATTTTGATCTGGAACAGAAAAAGCTGATCAAGCTGGATGACATTATTGCGGTCAAACAGAAAGCCCAACTGGAAGCGCGTGCTTATGATGCGTTTAAAACCTGGGTAGTAGAGTCCAAGCTGGCCAAAGATGTCGCCGAATATGAACAGGCCTGGAAGTTCAAGCTTACCGATAACTTCTATCTGGGCAAAGACGGCTTGATATTGCAGTATGCCGAATATGAAATTGGGCCATATGTTGTTGGCTTGCCACGTCTGATGATTCCTTATGAGCAGTTACAAGGTGTGCTGGAACCCGAATATCTGCCTCAAACTGAAAAAGCTGCCTCCGAGGCACAGCCAGCATCTGCTGCAAAAGCCAAATGACCTTAAAACTGTTTGATACGCATACCCATTTTGATGTTCCCGATTTTGATCCTGATCGGGAACAGTTGGCCTATACGGCCAAAGCGGTAGGTGTCGATCATCTGGTTTTAATTGGTTTTTTGCAAAACCGTTTTCAAGATTTGTTAAGGACCCATCACTTCATCAATGATCTGGAAAATGCCCCGCAAAGCCATTTGGCACCCGGCTTGCATCCGTTTTATATTGAACAGCATCAGGCTGAACATCTATACGATTTGGAACGGCTGCTCAAAACTGAACCATGCATTGCCATTGGCGAAATCGGTCTGGATACCTTTTTAAAACAGCACAAACAGGCGGAAATTTTTCAGAAGCAAAAAGATTTTTTTGCTGCACAGCTTGAACTGGCACAGCAATTTGATAAGCCGGTTTTGCTGCATATCCGCAAATCGCATGCGGAGGTTTTGCAGATTTTAAAACAGCAGCAGTTTAAACAGGGCGGCATTGCGCATGCTTTTGGTGGTGGGATTGAGGAAGCCAAGGCTTTTATCAAGCTGGGATTCAAACTGGGCATCACCGGGCAAATCACCAATCTAAATGCCAAAAAACTTCATCAAGTGGTGCAGTATGTCGGACCAGAACATTTGGTATTGGAAACTGACTGTCCGGATATGACGCCACTCTGTTGTCAAAGCTCGACCGAGCAACGTACCCGAAATACACCTGCAAATTTACCTTATGTGCTGCAAGGACTGGCAAAGAGCCTGCATATGCACAAAGAGGAACTGGCTGAACAGCTCTGGCAAAATACTCATCAGGCCCTGCATCTGACCATTTAAGTTAATACTCTTAACTCAGTCTTAAATTCCCAGTTCATCATAAATCGAAAAAAAGGTGCATTATGCAATTTCTAAAATGCTTCAGACTTGGCATCATGCCATATACATTCTTTTAGGTGAGATTCACATGGCACAAGGACTTTTGGCGGGTAAGCGCTTCTTGATCGCGGGCATTGCGAGTAAATTATCGATTGCTTTTGGTATTGCTCAAGCATTGCATCGTGAAGGTGCTGAATTGGCTTTTACTTATCCAAATGAAAAGCTGAAAAAGCGGGTAGATGACTTTGCTGAACAGTTTGGTTCGAAACTGGTTTTTCCTTGTGATGTGGCAGTCGATGCTGAAATTGACCATGCATTTGCCGAACTGGCTAAACACTGGGATGGTCTGGACGGCGTAGTGCATTCTATCGGTTTTGCACCGGCACATACGCTAGATGGTGACTTCACCGAGATCACGGATCGTGAAGGCTTTAATATTGCACATGACATCAGTGCTTATAGCTTTATTGCAATGGCACGTGCGGCAAAACCTTTGCTGCAAGTCCGTCAAGGCTGTTTGCTGACATTGACCTATCAAGGTTCTGAGCGTGTAATGCCAAACTATAACGTGATGGGTATGGCCAAAGCCTCTTTAGAAGCAGGCGTACGTTATTTGGCGTCTAGCTTGGGTCAGGAAGGTATTCGTGTGAACGCGATCTCTGCGGGTCCAATCCGTACCTTGGCAGCTTCAGGTATTAAATCATTCCGTAAAATGCTTGACCTGAATGAGAAAGTTGCTCCATTAAAACGTAATGTGACGATTGAAGATGTCGGTAATGCCGCATTATTCCTGTGCTCGCCATGGGCTAACGGAATTACCGGTGAAATCCTGTATGTCGATGCCGGTTTCAATACGGTAGGTATGAGCGCTGATTTGATGGCGGATGCGGAATAAGTCCTATAAATCCTCTCTCCCTCAGGGAGAGAGTTAGAGAGAGGGGAATGACTTCTTTCTCTGAGTGAGGAAATGATTAAAATCCCCCTCATTCCCCCTTTGATAAAGGGGGAGGCCACTCAAGGCAATAAAAAAGACCGCATAAGTGGTCTTTTTTAGATTTGAAGGATAGCGATTAAGCTTGACCATCCACAGCAGCGGCTTGCGCACGTTGCATATTGGCTTCAAATTCAGCATCGAAGTTGATTGGAGTCAATAGCAATTGTGGGAAGCTACCTTTAGTCACCATATCATTCACTGCTTCACGTAGGAACGGGAACAGGATGTTCGGGCAGTATGCGCCTAGGATGTATGGAAGACGCTCTTCTTCAACGCCATCCACCAGGAAAATACCAGCTTGAGTGACATCAACGATAAACGCGGTATCACCTTCGTTGGTCGCTTGAACCACGACTTTCAAAGCTACTTCAAAATGAGTTTCATCAATTTTTTCTGCAGAAGAAGAAAGATTGATGTTTAACTCAGGTTGCCATTGCTTGGTAAAAACTTGCGCCCCAGGAACTTCAAAAGAAATATCTTTGGTATAAATACGCTCTAATGCCAATTGTGGTTGAGCTTGTTGTTCTTCACTCATTTTTTGATCCTTAATATGAAGTGATAATTTTAGTAAGGTTAAGCCAGCAATTCATCAAGTTTGCCTTCACGCTCTAAAGCATAAAGTTGGTCAAAACCACCGATGAACTGATCATTAATAAAAATTTGTGGCACGGTACGGTGATTGGTACGCTGCATCAATTCAAGACGTACTTCAGGCGCTTCTTGAGACAAGTTAATCTCTTTATATGCCACACCCTTACGTTCCAGTAGCTGTTTTGCACGCACGCAATAAGGACACACTGTCGTCGAGTAAATAGTAACTTCAGCCATGATCAATCTCCTGTTCGTGGATTATTTGCTTTTCACCAAAGGTAAACCTTGAGCTTTCCAGTTGCTGACGCCGCCATCAAGACGGTAGGCATCGGCATGACCAACCTGCTGTAATGCAGTACCAGCCACCTGTCCAAGGTTACAAATGAACACCAAAGGGCGATCAGATGCTTTCAGCTCTTCAACATGTTTTGTAATCTGGCTATATGGAATATTACGGCTGCCGCTGATATGACCTTCACGGAAGTCTTTGGCATCACGTAGATCAACCAGCATGGCATTTTTTGCTTTGACTAAAATTCCCAGCGATTGCGGAGAAATTTTGCGACCGTTACGTTGACCTTCGATAATGAAGAACAAAACCACTAATACCGCGAGTGTTCCAAATAAGAAGGGGTGATTCCCCATAAACTCGAACCAACGTTCCACAATTCACCTAATTACAATTTTAAAATTGCCAAGAGTATAGCTCATAAATATGGTGATCAAAATCACCGCTTCAAGGGCCAAGGGTTAAGAAAATTAATTTTTTTGCTGTGCTTCAGTGATTTCGTCGATTAAACGTAAATAGCTGTCCAGTCGGCGCGGCAAAATTTCACCTTCGGCCGCAGCCTGACGCAAAGCACATTGTTTTTCATGCTTATGGGTACAGTTACGGAACTGACAATGGCCGAGCAGATTTTCAATTTCAGGAAAGCCGCTTTGTACCTTATCTAAAGTCAGATGCCACAGGCCAAATTCACGAATTCCCGGAGAGTCAATCAGGGCCGCACCTTCACCAAAACCGATCAAGCGCGTTGACGTCGTGGTGTGTTGACCGAGTGCCGAGTTTTCCGAAATAATATTGGTTTTCTGTGCGGCATCCGGCACGATCGCATTAATCAGCGTGCTTTTACCCACACCAGATTGACCGACGAAAGCCACCGTTTCATTTTCCAGACGATTAGACAGTGCAGTCAGGTCGCCATCGGATTGGGTCTGCATCACTTCATAACCGAGATCTTGATATTCTTGCAGCAGAGTCAGAATCGGATCGTTTTCTTTTAACAAATCGGCTTTATTCATCACCAGCAATGCAGGAATATCGGCATCGGCACAGGCCACCAGATAACGGTCGATCAGGCCCGGCGCTGGCTCAGGCAATGGTGCAAACACGATCACAATCAGTGAAATGTTGGCCGCTACCGGTTTAACCTTGTGATAGCGGTCGGGGCGTGTCAATAAGGATTTTCGGGGATGAATCGCGGTGATAATTCCTAAACCGGTATTCGGATCGGCTTGCCATTTGACCCGGTCACCCGTGACCAATAAATCCAGATTGGTTCGAGTATGACAGCGCCAGACGCTGTCCAGTTCAATCTCTTTCCAGAAAGGTTCAGGCTCACCATCGGCGACCACAGGTTTTTCAGGGTGAATGTCAGGGCGAGACAAAGCTTGCACTTCAAGTTGGCGGCCATAATGTTGCACCACTAAACCTTCAAGATCACTGGAGGTATCGAGATCTTCTTGACGTGTTTTCTGTTGTTTCTGAATGCGGCGCTGTTGTTGCTCTGTCAGACGACGCTTACGTATTAAGGCCATTCATATCCTAAAAAAACCGGGTAAATCAGATGGCAAAAATAGCATGAAGCAGCCCCCGAATGACACCCAAGATGTAATTAATTTGCTACTATAGTTGTTTTTAAACCCAATAAGATTGCACATTTATGAGCAGTACCGCTGATACCCGCCTGATTTGGATTGACCTTGAAATGACAGGTCTAGACACAGACAATGATCAAATTATTGAAATTGCAACAATTGTAACCGATGACAATTTGAATATTTTGGCTGAAGGTCCTGTGCTTGCGGTACATCAGCCTGCACGTCTGTTAAATGCCATGGATGAGTGGAACACTCGCCAGCATGGTCAGTCCGGTCTGATTGAGCGTGTGCGTCGCAGTAAACTGACCGCTCAGGATGCCGAGCAGCAAACCCTTGAATTCCTGAAAAAATGGGTCAATCCAAAATCTTCACCGATGTGTGGTAACTCGATCTGTCAGGATCGTCGCTTCCTGCACCGTTTGATGCCTGAACTGGAACAGTATTTCCATTACCGTAATCTGGATGTCTCTTCAGTGAAAGAACTAGCCAAACGCTGGCGCCCGGAAATCATGAGCGGTCTCAAGAAAAATGCCTCGCATCTGGCGATGGATGATATTCGCGATTCGATTGCAGAACTGAAATATTATCGTCAATATTTCTTTATCATGAATAAAGACTAAATTCCGATGAATTGAAAAGAGGCGCAAGCCTCTTTTTTATTTTACTGAACTGGATTTTTTTCTAGCGTAAAACTGCTCCATGCTTTCAAAGCCTACCCACAAGAGCAATAACATGATCAGATGATTCTGTGTTTCATAACGATCGAAAATAACCAAGCCAAATAATCCTAAAGTCATTAAACGAATGAGAATACTGAGATAATAATTTTTGTTTTTTTGGCTGATCAGAACATAAAAATAAAGCCCGATACAAAGTATGTTCAAACCCAAAAGGGTGTTAAATAGCATGACATTTCACTCCTTTTGGCCAAATGACATAGAATTAATTTGTTGATATTTTAATCAATCTCGAGTGGGTTGTCGCTCTCATCCGGTCTGAATGTCATTTAAATCGATCAAAAATTTAGTGGCGGTAAAGAAAAGCGGATTTTGTTAAAATGATCCGGTATTTTTATTGCTATAGATGACCTATGACCGACCTGCTTCAAGATGATGAATATGACCGCCGTTTTGCTGGTGTTGCCAAAATTTATGGAGAAGACAGCTTTAACCATTATGAAAAAAGTCATGTGATGGTGATTGGTATCGGGGGCGTAGGTTCATGGGCGGTAGAAGCACTGGCACGTAGTGGTGTGGGCGAGCTGACCTTGGTCGATATGGATGTGGTGGCCGCGTCTAATATTAACCGTCAGTTACCTGCCATGAGTACCACCTTGGGTCATGAAAAAATTGAAGTCATGGCCGAGCGTTGCCGCGCAATTAATCCACGCATTAAAATTAATCTGATTGATGATTACCTGACGCCTGAAAATATCAAAGAAACTTTAGCAGGTGATCCAGATTTAATCCTCGACTGTATTGACGATGTCAAAGCCAAATTTGCTCTGATGCTACATTGTCGCTTTAACAAGATTCCTTTAATTGTATCGGGCGGGGCAGGGGGTAAACTGGACCCGCTGAAAATTCGGGTCGCCGATTTATCTAAAACCGAACAGGATCCGATGCTGGCCAAATTACGTGCCCAGTTACGCAGCAAAGGCATCTGCAAAAAGCCCAAAGAAAAATTCGGCATTACTTGTGTCTATTCCATCGATAATCCATTCTCCAGTGCCGATGTCTGCGCCAGTGCCGGCTTGCGCTGTGGTGGTTATGGCTCTGCCGTGGTGGTAACTTCAAGCTTTGCCATGGTCGCTGTAGCAGAAGGCTTGAAAAAACTCGATAATAAAAGAGCAAAAGCCTGATTTAAAAAATAAAAAGCACAATCTATGTGCTTTTTTTAAACTGGCGTTTAGAATGAAAGGATTCATTCGCAGAACAAAAATAATGTTTTGGAGCAGCTATGTGGTTCTTGCTGGTACTGATTTTGGGGATAGGGGCGTTGGCGATCTGGATGTGGAAACGTCCGGATCCGGTGAAACGTGATCAGGCGAAGGCTGTACAACATGATTTATGGATTGAGCAGATTGATGCTCAACTGAAACATGCAGCACGTTTGAGTTCAGATCCGGAACATCCGAATTATGAACGTGCCTATCAGATTTATCAGGGACTGGCTCAGCAACAGGAAATTCCACAAGCCTATGTAGGTATGGGCCTAATGCATCTGCAAGGTCTAGGGCATGAGCAAAATACTGAAAAAGCCATCAGCTACCTGGACAAAGCCTTTCGCTTGGGCAGTGATGAAGCAGCCTATCATTTGGGGCAGATTCATGAAGGGGAGGCGTATCAACAGGCTGACCCGGAAAAAGCTTTGTATTGGTACCGACATGCGGTAGCACGTGGCAATCTGGATGCCCAATATCGTATTACTGAACTTTCTTCTACCGAAGGTCAGCCTCAAAACGAGATGACTGCAGAAAAACAGCGTCTGGCATTGTTAATTCAAAATGCCGGACAGGGTCATGCCAATTCGCAGTATCAGCTGGCCCAGTATTATCTGGCAGATTCAACAACCCAAGATTTAGTGCAAGGAATTCATTATCTGTTTCTGGCGGCACAGCAAGATCATTTGGCTGCCAATCAGCAAATCGCCGATGATTATGCGCATGGTCAGATTCTGCCCCAAGACCTGACGCAATCGCTGCAATTTATTAAACGTTGTATCAGTCTCGGTGACCAGAAAGGTCTCTATGATTATTATGCCGGTGTGTTACAAGGCCGTATCGATACCGACCAGCGTCAACGCGTGTTCCAGCATTTATTGCAGCAGTCCAAAGAGCATGCCGATGCACAAGCCAAGACTTTAATCGGGCTGGCTTATTTTCATGGCTGGTATGTTGATAAAAATGAAACCATGGCATTTCGTTACTGGTCGGAAGCGGCCAACAGTCAGCATGCGCCTGCATTATGCATGATTGCTGCGCTGTATTTTGAGCAGCACCTGGTGGCCAACGAACCGCAAAAAGCATTTGAGTTATATCAGGCTGCCTATCAGCTTAGTCCTGATGATGTGTCTGCACAGATGGGGCTAGCGCTGTGTTATTTAAATGGTGTCGGTACAGTAAAAGACATTGCCAAAGCCACACAAATGATTCAGAGCGCGGTACAGCACTATTGGCAGATTGTGGCTCAGTCTGAAGCAGATTTAATTTATATCGTCGGCCGGTTTTATAGTCTGGCTGAATATCCCTTACCGATACGTGATAAAGCTGTCCAGTACCTGAATCAGGCGGTTGCGAAAGGTTCGAAAGAGGCTGCATGGTTTCTGTATCAAGCCCTGTTAGGCATTTATCCTGTGTATATCAATAATGCAGAGCTGGCCAATCGTTATCTGCATCAGGCTGCGCAATTGGGTCATGCCCAGGCACAGGCAGAATTGGGCTTGAAATATCTTAAAGGCCAACAGATTGCGCAGGATATTGCCTTAGGCTTGAGCTATCTGCAAAAAGCAGCCGCTCAGCAGAATGGTGTAGCACTGAATGCTCTGGGTGAAGCATATGAACAGGGTCAAGGTGTTGAGAGCAATATTGAGCAAGCCGTACAGTATTATCAGCAGGCGGCAGCGCAGGTAAATGCGGATGCTTATAGCCATCTTGGACGTTTATATACCAAGGGAATTGGCGTGGAGCGTGATATCGGAATCGCACGGGACTGGCTGGAAAAAGGCAGTTTACTCGGACATGAGCGATCCACTGAATTATTGAAAAATGTGAATGCGTATTTGCAAATGAAATAAACTGACTCAAATCATATGAGCTAAAAAACCGCTGTCTGACAGCGGTTTTTTTATGGATCAAGCTTTGTTAAGGTAATTGTTTAATCGGGCTACCACCCAATGCCTGCATCAAGGTGACATAAGCATTGTACTGGTTCTGTCTGGTTTGCACCAAAGACAGCCGCGCATTGCGCGTAGTTTCCTGTGCATCCAGCAGGTTTTTCAACGCCACCGCACCATTACGATAACGCACTTCAGTCAAGCGTTCAGTTCTTTCTGTCAGCTCAACATTGCGTTGCTGTAATGCAACCTGCTTAGTGAGCTCAGTACGATTCGACAAGGTATTTTCCACATCAGCAAAGGCTTCATACATGGTCTGGCGATACTGGATAATGGCTTTTTCATATTCCAGCTCATTGACTTGCAGATCACGTTTCATGTCATTCCATTGCAGGAAAGGCAAAGTCAGACCAGCACCTAAAGTTGCAACCGGATTTTTCAGTGCATTGGAGAGGGACGTACTGCTGCCAATACCGGTGGTCAGATTACCGGTCAAACTAATGGATGGATAGTAGCTGGCTTTGTTGGCATCTTTATTGGCCAGTGCCTTACGCAAGCGCAGTTCAGTCGCTCGAAGGTCAGGACGACGTGACAATAAACTTGCCGGTAAGTCGGCCTGAATACTCGGCAATTGAATATTCGGTAAACGACTTGGCTCTTGAATCGCGAGCTGTTGTACCGGCATATGCAGCAATACCGCGAGTCCGGTACGTGTTTCCACACGTTGTTGTTCAATCTGGCTTAAGGTTGCCTGTTGGCTTTGAATCGCCTGTTCCGCCTGGGTTAAATCCAGACCGGATACTGCGCCGGCACGATATTGCACTCGCACCAAATCATAGGTTTTTTGCGCGGTCGCCAGATTTTGCTGTACCACGCTATAACGTTCATTCAGATAAGCCAGTTGCCAATAGAGTTGCGCCGTGGTGCCAATCAGGCTTTGAGCAGTTGCCTGCAAGTCTTCTTCAGAGGCTAAGGCCTCCCAGCGAGCGGCTTCGGTTTGATTGGCCAGTTTGCCAAACAGATCCAGTTCATAGCTTAAGCCTGGATAACCCAGAGAAATACCGGTCGAAGAATCGCCACCACCATCTAGGCTAAAACGATGGCCCGTTGAAATTCTTGCATCACCGACACGAACGCCTTGCTGGCTTTGAGCCTGTCTGGCTTGAATGCGGGCCTGTTGTAAACTGATGCCAGCCACTGCCAGGTCGGTATTCTGCGCCAATACTTCATTCACCAAATTATTTAATTGCGGATCTTTAAATAAAGTCCACCATTGATCTGCCAGAATATCGGCATGAATCTGCTGACTAAGCACCTTATTGTTTTGAAAGCTGCCCGGCATATTGATTGCAGGCTGTTCATAGGGGGTTTTCACCACTGCGGCACAACCGACCAGCGAGCTTCCCAGCAACAGGGCACTGGCAAGCTTGGTTAAATTCATTTGCATATCAGATTCCTTATTCGCGAGAGAGCGCATCGACTGGATTCAGACGAGCAGCGTTACGTGCCGGGATAAAGCCAAACACAATCCCGATCAGGCTTGAGCAGACAAAGGCCGCTACAATCGAAGTGGTTGAATACGCCATCTGGAAAGTACCGCCGGCAAAATGGGTAATTAATTGGCCAATCCCGAGGGAAAGCAGCACACCCAAAATACCACCCAAGATACAGACCAGAACGGCTTCAATCAGGAATTGCTGCAAAATATCACTTTGACGGGCACCCACCGCCATACGCACACCAATTTCCTGAGTACGTTCGGTTACCGATACCAGCATGATGTTCATGACCCCAATTCCGCCGACCACCAGTGAAATTACCGCAATTGCTGAAATCAGCAGAGTCATGGTCGCCGTGGTTTGCTGAATGGTTTCACGAATACTGTCGGCATTCTGGGTAAACACATCCTGCGCGCCATGTCGCTGTACCAGCAGATTCAGAATCGCATTTTCAGCCGCCGCACTTGGGTATTCATCCTTAATCCGCACAATGATGCTACGCACATTGGATTGCCCCAGCATACGGCTCATGACGGTGGAATACGGCAGATAGACATTCAGGCTGTCATTATTGCCCATCATGCCTTTTTGCGCGTCAATCACCCCGATAATCCGGCTCGGTACGCTCCCGAGTAAAATCACCTGACCCACCGGATTGGTGCCATCCTTAAAGAAGGTGTTTTTGGTATTGGTGTCAATGACGACATCTTGCGCCTGTTGCATGACGCTACTGCGGTCAAAAGGCTGACCGGACTGGAAAGTCATGCCACGCACGTAGAAGAAATCTTCACTGACGCCGTTGACCGTAGTTGAAGCTTCGATTTCTTTATAACGGCCGGTGACACTGCTATTCACTGATGGGCTGACGCCATCGACATACGGTTGTTCAGCTAGCGCATCGGCATCGGCCGGAATCAGGGTTTTGGACTGTGAAGATCTGGAATTATCCCCAAAGCCTCGACCCTGAAATACGGTAATGGTATTGGTCCCCAGACTGCTGATATTTTCCAGAATCTGCTTTTGTGAGCCATTACCGAGTGCCACCACCGAGACCACCGAAGCAATACCGATAATGATTCCGAGCATGGTGAGGAAAGTCCGCATGCGATGTGCATTCATGGCCAGCAAGGCCATCCGGAAGGCTTCACCGAGACGGTCAACTGCAGAACGCCATGAAGAAATCTTCTTTTGTTCACTGCGGATCAGCAGCTGTTTTTCCAGATGCTCTTCGACTTCAGGAACATTGGGCTGGTCGGAAATGATATTACCGTCTGAAATCTCGATAATCCGGGTCGCATTTTTCGCTACATTATGATCATGCGTGACCAGAATGATTGTATGACCTTTGGCATTCAGTTCACGCAAAATACGCATCACTTCAATACCGCTGTTCTTGTCCAATGCACCTGTCGGTTCATCGGCCAGAATCACGTCACCGCCATTCATTAGCGCACGGGCAATCGAAACCCGTTGCTGCTGACCACCAGAGAGCTGGCTCGGACGGTTCTGGGTTTTTTCACCCAGACCGAGATCAGTCAGAATCTTGACGGCTCGTGCATGTCGTTCAGATGAATCCGCACCGGCATAAATCGCAGGGACTTCGACATTGCCTGCTGCATTTAAATCGCCCAGCAGATGATAACGCTGAAAAATAAAGCCGAAATATTCACGGCGTAATTGCGCCAGTTCATCCGCTTCCAGTTCCCGGGTTTCACGGCCTTTGACCTTGTAGCTACCCGTGGTCGGTTTGTCCAGACAACCCAGAATGTTCATCAGGGTCGATTTACCGGAACCGGACTGACCGACAATCGCCACCAGTTCACCCGGATAAATCTCTAGATTCACCCCTTTTAAAATCTGGATCGTGCTTTCACCCGCAGGGAATTCACGAACCAGATTTTTCACCTCGAGGAGAGGCTGTTGTTGTGAATTCATGCTTACATTCTCATTGGGCCACGGCTATTGCCACCGCGTTTTGCTGCATCATTGGAGGTGTCAGAACCATCGGCAATCACCACCTGATCACCACGTTTTAAACCTTTCAGCACTTGCGCAGTCGCACGGTTATTCAAGCCGATTAATACAGGGGTTGGTTTCGCAGTACCATCGGCTTGCAAGACACGAACCATGCCACGTTGTGCTTTACCTTGCTCAATCAATGCAAGTTCTGCTTCAGACAGGTTTAGACGCGCTAGACGTTCACCGGCAGGGCGATTGCCTTGAGCCGATTCAGCTTCAGGACGTGATCCCGGACTGCCTTCACCGCGAGAACCCTCACCACGCGCTTCACCACGATTGGCACGTGGCGGACGGTTTGAACCTTGAATGGCCGCAGCAGGAATGGTCAGCACATTTTTGGCTTCATCCAGTACGATATAAACTTGTGCAGTCATATCAATACGTAATTTTCCATCTTCATTCGGTACATCGAACAATGCGTTGTAATACACCGCAGAACTTGACGATGAGCTTGAGGTATTGCTATCGGTATTAATTGAATTGGGTGCAGGCTCAACCTGACGCAGTTTGGCGTAAATCTTTTTCTCGTTATTGCCTAAGGTAGTGAAATAAACCGTTTGACCTTCTTCAACTTTCATGACATCTGCTTCAGAAATTTCAGCTTTAATGGTCATGGTGTCCAGTTTTGCCAGTTTCACAATAGTCGGCGCACTCTGGTTGGCGTTTACAGTCTGACCTTCTTCGGTCACAATCGCCACAATCGTGCCATCCATCGGCGCCACAATCTGGGTGTAACCAAGATCTTCTTTGGCAGTCGCCAGCGTCAAACGCGACTGTTCAATCTGTGCATTGATGGCGGTGATATCCGCTTGCGTCGTTTTATAGTTCGCAAATGCCGATTCCAGCTCTGAGCGAGAAGTGGCATCCTGTGCATACATGGCTTTCTGACGGTTGTATTCAGCTTCAACTTTGGCCAAATTCGCCTGTCTTACTGCAAGTTGTGCCATCTGATTTTTAATGCTGGCTTCAGCGGTTTTTAAATCATTTTCCTGACGAACGGAGTCAATCCGCGCAATCAGCTGACCTTGCTTGACCTGATCGCCCAGTTCTACATACATTTTTCTGACCTGACCCGAAACCTGCGCCCCCACGCTGACCATCTTGGTCGCTTCCAGAATACCAGTCGCCAGTACAGAGCTTTCGATATCGCCTTGGGTGACTTCAGCCGTAATATATTGCGGAGGCTGTTCTTTGGGTTTGAGGAAGTACCACCCCGCAGCGATGAGCGCAATGGCAATCACGGCGGCCATAATCAATTTCGTCGGTTTTATTTTTGGCATGATCAATATCGGTTCAAAATCAGAGAATTGTGAACGATTATAAAAGCGAAATTAGGATAAATCGTGTATTTTTTTAAACTAATAGGAATGATTATTATTTTATTTTTCGAATTTTGACAAAGACTTAGTGAAATAGGGGCTTGCCACAGATACTGGAAATCGCCTGTAGTACCAAATGCTCCGGATTTTCATGTCCGAGTCCTTTAATTGAGGCATCAATTCTTAATAATAACCCCGGCCAGGCCAGAAAAGTCTGTGGGCTGAGACGGCGCAAGGCTTGTTGATATAACCCGACTTTGGTTTTCCAGATCCCGATTTGCAAGGCATTTTGCGGTTGTTCAAACAGCTGCATCAACAGACGCATTTCCTTGCTGAGACTCCATAAAATCAGGCTCATCGGTTCACCTGAAACGACTAGATACTGAAAAATTTTGATCGACTGGGAAAGATTACCTTGTAGCAGGGCATCGCTCAAATCATAGGTGCTATAACGTGACTGATCTTGTAAACATGCATATAAATGATCAACCTGAATGATATCGACTTCAGCAAAGGTATCGCTAACCCGCATCAGGCTGTTCTTTGCTGCAAGCAGGTTGTGCTCATGATGTTGTTCCAGCCATTGCCAGGCATCATTGGCTAAACGAATGCCGAGTTTTTCAGCTTCAATACCCAGAATCTGCTGCCGGTCTTTTGGATAATTGGCCACCAGCGAAACATTCACACCATTGGCATCAATCAGCTGAAAGAAACTGGATTTCAGGCTATTACTATCCTGTTTGGGCATCACCACCAACAGCAGGTTTTGTTCATTATGCTGCAAATAGTTTTTCAGTAACTTGATTGCGCTGGCATCCGGTTTGATATTGCCATGTACTTCAATCGCCAACTGGGTTGAAAACAGCGACAAGCTGTTCAAGGCATTAAAGACGGTTTTCCAGTCGGCGACCGAACTAATGTCATAGCGTTGACGTTCAATGTCCTGCTTTTGCCAGCTGGCCCGAAAGGCATCAATTAAATTCTGTTCCAGCAAAGGCTCTTGACCATGCAAGACCCAAGCACCGCGAGCTTCATCGACACGTTTCAGGGCTTGCAGATAATCAAGTTTCATAAAGAGGTCTTATTGAGCAGGTTGCGCTGAGGTATTTTGTTTGGCTAAGGGTAAGCGGTTCGATGAAATCTGACGCGCGATCTGCTGCGCCACATCATCAATAATGACCTGATTCAGATATTTTTGTTCCTGGTCATCGGTGTTGACCGTTTCAATATCATATTGATACGTACGTGTTGCCACGACAGTGCGTGGTTCAGTGATCGGATTGCCTTGTGCATCTTCAATCCGGAAAGTCACGTTTAAACGTAACAAGGTTTCAACTAGTTTACCGTTCAGTTCCAGACGGCGAGGGGTGTAATCCAGGACACGTAACACATAAGCTTTAGGTGCATTACTTAGCTGTACGCCTGCAGCACCGAGGTAAACTGCCAGTTTCTCTTGCAGTTCTTCAGTGTTGGGCGGTAAAGACAGGCTCATGACAGAGTAAGCAACAGGTGCGGAGCTCGGATTGGTTCCTTTCAGATGAAAACCACAGCCGACTAAGCCTGCACTCAGACCACAAGTTAAAACAATTGCTGCTAAACGTTTGCCCAAATGCATGTGTTGCCCTCTATGCTTCCCGAAAGGGAATATTTGAAATCCTGAACTGGATTGTAAAGTCAAAGCCCGTTGGCTGGCAACGGGCTTTGTTTGGGAATTGTGAAATCCTTCATAAAGTTCCTTCTCCCTTTGGGAGAAGGTTAGGATGAGGGTTTATATATTTACCTCTCCCTAACCCTCTCCTGAAAGGCATAGGTATCTACACATCTATGAGATACCTAATGCCATTGTGGCTATCTCATTGAGTTCATCTATTGAATATTCCGAGAGCAGTTGAAGAGTGTTCAGTAAAATCGAAAGCCCTGCCAATAAGGCAGGTGCACTTTCCAACCTACCTCTTTTCTGCTGCCGACCTGAAAGACGGGTGAGAAATACACGAATTTTCTGATGGTGTTCATCTTCAGAACGCTGGATTCGCCAAGTTAAAACACAAGCCATACAGCTAATCAGTAACCGCCTTAAAATGGCTTCAGGTCTGGTCTGAAGCCATGCTTCAATATCATGACCTGCCTGCTTGAGCAGCTTGAAATAGCATTCAATTGTCCAGCGCCAGTAATACCAGGTCGTCATCTCTACCGTAGTAATCTCTGATGGAACATTGCTGATTAGTGACCATCTTGCGACGGTCTTATCCTGATCATCTTTCACTACGGCAACAATTAATCTGGCTTCAATCGCACTCCCTGGCTGGGGAGCAACCCGTTGGCCTGAATCGTCATTTCTCTTCGGTTTTGCTGCACGTGTTATCCGGATAGCAGTTTCTCCCACATGCAACATATGCCGGTTTCCTTTATAGGCAATCGGCTGGACCTGCTGCGTTTCTACTCGTTCTGCGGCTTCTGCAACTTTGCATGTTTTGCCCTGATGCTCAATTCGATGGCCTTCTTTCGCCCGAATCAGCCATTTAAAACCCTGGCTGCTCATTTCCCTTAGGTGGGCAATGGAGTCACCTTCACGATCAATGATATGAACACATGTTTTCTCAATGGGATATTGTTCAATCACTTTGATTTGTTCGGTAAGTGAATCTAGATGAGATTTGCGCCCAGCAGAGTGTTGACTGAATGTGGAATAGCAGCCTGAGGCATCTGATAGTGTCTGCGCCAGTGGCGCAATAGGTAGTCCCGAGGCTGCATCAACCAGCAGACTGCTTTGCAATTCATAGCCTGAATCATATTGATGGGTTCTTTGCAGGCGCTGAATTTTATGATGGTGTTTCACATACTGTAGCTGAGACCAGTCATGAACAATCAATGCATATTGATGCGGTGATGCCTTGATCTGTTCACATGCAAGATGTTCAATTGGCTGGTTTAACTGACTAAAAGAGATTTTGTCATTATTCAGGAATCGCCAGACCGCTTGTGTGGTTGCGAAACTCGACTTTTGGGCAGAAGCCAGGTCTTTGATTGCCGGAGCAAGTGAAGCAAGAGGGTTCATATTGAGCTTTACAAGGCTGTTATAGCGCTTGACAAGACGCTGATCCAGGCCAGAGATGTTAAATTGAAGAGCATGCTCTTCAATTTAACGCAAAGTTCAGGAATTGTGTAGATACCTATGCCTGAAAGGAGAGGGAATGTAAGGACTTAAACCACCAAATTCACTAATTTATTCGGTACCACAATTTCTTTCTTGGTTGGGCCAGTCAAGAATTGTTGAACTTCAGGCAATGCTTTGGCTTGAGCCAAAATATCATCTTTAGAAGCATCGACTGATACTTCTAACTTACCACGGAGTTTACCGTTGACTTGAACCACAATCGTTTGTGTATTACGTGTCAGCGCAGATTCATCTACCGCAGGGAATAAAGTTGAATTCAATTCAATCCCAAATTCGGCCAATAAAGTCTGGCTTAAATGCGGTGCAAATGGTGCAAGTAAAGTTAACAGCGTGGTAATCGATTCACGTGCAACCGCCACGTCATTGTCATCTTGGGCTTCAAATTTGTTGTTAGCATTTAAAAGTTCCATCAATGCAGCAATGGCAGTGTTAAATGCATGACGACGTTCAATATCATCACCGACTTTTTGGATGGTTTCGTGTGTCTTACGACGTAGGTCTTGCGCAGCCGTAGACAGTGCCGATTTGTCGATGTTTGCAGCAGTATTCGCTTTTTCAAGGAAACCTGTTGCTAAACGCCATACACGTTTCAGGAAGCGGTTTGCACCTTCAACACCGGCATCAGACCATTCCAGTGATTGATCAGGTGGTGCAGCAAACATCATGAATACACGTGCCGTATCTGCGCCGTACTGGTCAATAATCGATTGTGGGTCGATACCGTTATTTTTCGATTTCGACATTTTTTCCTGACCACCAACCACAACTTCCTGGCCATCTTCTTTATATTTTGCAGAAAGCACACGGCCTTTTTCGTCTTTTTCAAGTTCGATATCTGCCGGGTTAAACCAGGTTTTCTTGCCAGATTCAGCTTCACGATAGAAGGTATCTGCAAGCACCATCCCTTGCGTTAACAAGTTAGTGAATGGTTCATTGCCTTGTACCACGCCTTCATCACGCATCAATTTGTGGAAGAAGCGTGCATAAAGCAAATGCAGAATCGCGTGTTCAACACCACCGATGTATTGGTTGACAGGTAACCAAGTTTGACCCGCTTCAGGTTTTACCATGCCATCAGTAAAGTCTGGAGATGCATAACGTGCATAGTACCAAGATGATTCCACGAAGGTATCTAGCGTATCTGTTTCACGACGAGCATCGCCACCACAGCTTGGGCATGACGTTTCGTAGAATTCAGGCATTTTGTTCAACGGGTTACCTGAACCATCTGGAACAACGTCAGTCGGAAGAACCACAGGAAGCTGCTCTTCAGGTACTGGCACTTGACCACATGATGGACAGTTAATCATTGGAATTGGACAACCCCAATAACGCTGACGAGATACACCCCAGTCACGTAAACGGAATTGAACTTTAGAACTTGCCAGGCCTGTTGGTTCTAATTTCGCAAGGAACGCATCATAAGCTGCTTGAAAGTCTAAACCGTCAAATTCAGCAGAATTGACCAATTTACCCTCTTTAGAACCGTACCATTCTTGCCATTGTGTAGCATCAAAGTCTGCATCGTCTGCGCCTTTAGCAGCAATCACTTGTTTGATGGTTAAGCCATATTTATTGGCAAATTCAAAATCACGTTCGTCGTGTGCAGGTACAGCCATCACTGCGCCAGAGCCATAAGACATCAACACGTAGTTGGCAATCCAAACAGGAACTGCTTCGCCAGTGACAGGATGCTTCACAGACAGACCTGTTGCCATGCCTTTCTTTTCAGCAGTGGCAAGGTCAGCTTCAGCCACAGAACCCATACGGCATTCTTCAATAAATGCTTTAAGTTCAGCATTATTTTCCGCAGCTTTCAGCGCCATTGGATGTTCTGCTGCAACTGCAACATAAGTCACACCCATTAAGGTGTCAGCACGTGTGGTGAATACAGTAAGGCCGTCTGCGTAAATTTCAGGATTCGCTGAAGGGAAGGTAATGTCCATCCCTTGTGAACGACCAATCCAGTTACGCTGCATGGTCAGAACTTGTTGTGGCCAGCCATCTTTAAGCGTGTCCAGGTCGTCAAGTAACTCTTGCGCATAATCGGTAATGCGGAAGTAGTACATTGGAATATCACGTTTTTCCACCAATGCACCTGAACGCCAGCCGCGACCATTTTCAACCTGTTCGTTGGCAAGAACAGTCTGATCGACCGGATCCCAGTTCACTGTTGAAAGTTTACGGTAGATCAAACCTTTTTTATAAAGCTGAACAAATAACCATTGTTCCCAGCGATAGTATTCTGGGGTGCAGGTCGCAAATTCACGATCCCAATCTACTGCAAGCCCGAGTTTTTTTAACTGGTCGCGCATGTAGGCGATATTTTCGAAAGTCCATTTTGCTGGCGCAACCTGGTGTGCAATCGCTGCGTTTTCAGCAGGCAGACCGAAAGCATCCCAACCCATCGGTTGCAGGACCGTTTCACCTTTTAAGCGATGGAAACGGCTGATCACGTCACCAATCGTATAGTTACGCACATGACCCATATGCAGCTTGCCACTTGGGTAAGGGAACATCGAGAGAATATAACGACGTGGACCTTCTACTTTGTCGGCAACTTTAAAGGCTTTGCGAGATTCCCAATCCTGTTGGACTTGAGGCTCAATCGCACTGGCTTGATATTCGGAATCAATGTGAGTAGTCATAAACGTATCAGTGAATTACGGTGAAAAAAGTCTGTTGCACAGCATAGCGCAAAATGCACCTAAAAGTGAATTTTGCGCCGGCATTTCCCGAAGAAAAAACATGCTGTTCTATATGGAGCTGTCTTATAAAGCAACTGCACGGTTTTTAGATTGCTGTAAGGCTTCGTTGGCTTCACGTTGTTGCTGGTCCTGATTCACAGGAACTTGAGGGGCTTGTTGCTGTTGTTCTTGAGGTGTGTTTTCGGTTTTCACTTCAGTTTCAGCCGTTCTAGGTGATGCCGGTGCTGAATTTTTCCAGCCATAGGTGTCTACTGTGGTGGTTTTTTTCGCAGATTTCGGCGGTGGCGTCTTGGTATAATGCGTGACGCCTTTCGCATCGACCCATTTATGATACTGGATCGCGGAAGCGCTGGTGCTACAGATGCTCAAAACAACTAGGCAACTCAAACTGAAGGCGGTTAAAAAAGATATTTTCATTGTTCTTGGACCTCGGCTTGCTAGGCATGGAATACTGCAATTATTGTAGTGATATTTTCAGTAAAAATGATGGATTTTTATCTGCTTTATTCAAAGCGAGCTGCTTAAATAAGCTCAATCTAGCGTAGAAGAAATCAGAGATAAATCTTCATATACAAAATTTATTGATAAACAATTTCCTTTCATTTGATAAAAATTCATTCATTTTTTTTATATAAGACATATTAAAAATTTATAAAATTAAGCCATTAACTATATGAATTTTATTGGATTAGATGAATAGGAAAGACAGTAAATGCATGGCTATAAGCTGATATTGCTGTTAAAAACAGCAGATCTAGGCGCTATAAGCGTAGATTGTCTGTTTTTTAAACTTGACTTTAAAGCCTGAAAACACAAGAATGCTGCAATAGTTTTATATGCCTTAGATCGATCACCCTTCGACTAAGTGTCATTTCATGCAATGGGCGATTTCTCTAGCCGAGAAATTGAACAAAGCTAAGCAAAATATGTTTATCCCAACATGTTTTAGATCCCGTATTGCTCGAACAGCGAAGAGATCAGATTTTTTTCCTATTGCTTTGAAAACTATGAAATTTGTGTGCTATAACAGTGCAGACAGTTAACAAATGAAACACTGCAAATGCCTCCCATTTGTGCAGTGAATAATATTAGGGTGAATCACGTTGGAACTTCTATCTGGTGGTGAAATGCTTGTTCGCGCATTAGCGGACGAAGGCGTTGAACATGTTTTTGGATACCCAGGCGGCGCAGTTCTTCATATTTATGATGCGCTATTTCAACAAGACAGAATCAATCATTATCTCGTACGTCACGAACAGGCTGCCGGTCACATGGCCGATGCTTACTCACGCGTGACAGGCAAGACCGGTGTTGTGCTAGTGACTTCAGGTCCGGGTGCAACCAACACGGTAACGCCAATTGCAACGGCCTATATGGACTCAATCCCGATGGTGATTTTGTCAGGTCAGGTTGCGAGTCATCTGATTGGTGAAGATGCATTCCAGGAAACCGATATGGTCGGTATTTCACGTCCAATCGTGAAACATAGTTTCCAGGTGCGTCATGCCAGCGAAATTCCTGCAATTATCAAAAAAGCCTTTTATATTGCGTCTTCAGGTCGTCCAGGTCCTGTAGTGATCGATATTCCAAAGGATGCGACCAATCCTGCAGAAAAATTTGCTTACGAATACCCAGAAAAAGTGAAGATGCGTTCGTATCAACCACCGTTCCGTGGTCACTCAGGTCAAATTCGTAAAGCGATTGAAGAGCTGATCCATGCTAAACGTCCTGTGATTTACTCAGGCGGTGGTGTGGTTCAAGGCAATGCTTCAGCACAATTAACAGAATTGGCGCATTTATTGGGTTATCCAGTGACCAACACCTTGATGGGTCTTGGCGCATTCCCGGGTAATGATGAACAGTTCATCGGTATGTTGGGGATGCACGGTACTTACGAAGCCAACATGACCATGCACAATGCAGATGTAATTCTGTGTGTGGGTGCGCGTTTCGATGACCGTGTTACTAATAACCCTGCGAAATTCTGTCCGAATGCAAAAGTCATTCATATTGATATCGACCCAGCGACGATTTCAAAAACCATTATGGCGCACATTCCAATTGTCGGTGCTGTAGAGCCTGTACTGAATGAGATGTTGAACCAGTTGAAACAGCTTAATGTTTCTAAGCCAAATCCTGAAGCGATTGCGGCATGGTGGAAACAGATCAATGAATGGCGCAAGGTTCATGGTGGTCGTTTTGAGGCAGGTGTTGATGGTGTAATGAAGCCACAACAAGTGGTTCAGGCATTGGACAAAGTGACCAATGGCGAAGCGATCATTACTTCTGACGTCGGTCAGCATCAAATGTTTGGTGCGATGTATTACAAATACAAACGTCCACGTCAATGGATCAACTCAGGTGGTCTAGGCACTATGGGTGTAGGCTTGCCATATGCAATGGCTGCGAAGCTTGCATACCCGGAACAGCAAGTGGTGTGTATCACCGGTGAAGCATCGATTCAGATGTGTATCCAGGAACTGTCGACCTGTAAGCAATATGGCCTGAACGTCAAAATCCTGTGCCTGAATAACCAGTCTTTAGGGATGGTGAAGCAGTGGCAAGATATGAACTATGAAGGACGTCATTCAAGTTCTTATGTAGATTCATTACCTGACTTTGCCAAACTGATGGAAGCTTATGGTCATGTTGGCATTCAGATTAATCATGCCGATGAGCTAGAGTCTAAGCTTGCAGAAGCGATGGCAATTAACGACAAGTGCGTATTTATTAACGTTATGGTAGATCGTACCGAACACGTTTATCCGATGTTGATTGCGGGTCAATCGATGCAGGATATGTGGTTGGCTAAAGGGGAGCGCACGAAATGAGACATATTATCTCTGTACTCGTAGAAAACGAATCAGGCGCGCTTTCTCGTTTAGTGGGTTTGTTCTCACAGCGTGGCTACAACATCGAAACATTGAACGTTGCCCCGACTGAAGATCCAACACTTTCACGTTTGACATTGACCACTTATGGTGATGATCACAAGATTGAGCAAATTACCAAACAGCTTAACAAGCTGGTTGAAGTGGTGAAAGTGGTTGACCTGTCTGAAGGTGCACATATTGAGCGTGAATTGATGCTGATTAAAGTCAAAGCATTGGGTTCATCGCGTGACGAAATCAAACGTACGGCAGATATTTTCCGTGGTCAGATTGTCGATGTAACACCAACGACCTATACCATTCAAATCGCGGGTACCACTGAAAAAGTGGATGCGTTTATTGATGCACTTGCAGAACACACGATTTTAGAAGTGGTTCGTTCAGGTGTATCAGGTATCGCACGCGGCGAAAAAGTACTCACCATCTAAATTTTAAGTATTTCCTCATCTGAATAAGAAGAGGGTATCAGGCAATGTAAATTTAAGGGTCATTGCCTGATTTAACGGACAAACAAGCATTTAAGCGGAGACAGCAATGCAAATTTTTTACGATAAAGACTGTGACTTATCTATCATCCAATCTAAGAAAGTAGCGATCATTGGTTACGGTTCACAAGGCCACGCGCATGCGCTTAACCTGAAAGATTCTGGTGTTGACGTAACTGTAGGTTTACGTGCGAACTCTGCTTCTTGGAAGAAAGCTGAAAATTCAGGTCTTAAAGTTGCTGAAGTTCCTGCTGCTGTAGCACAAGCTGACGTAGTGATGATTTTGACTCCAGATGAGTTCCAATCTCAACTTTACCGTGACGTAATTGAGCCAAACATCAAGCAAGGCGCGACTTTAGCATTTGCTCATGGTTTCTCGATTCTTTATAACCAAGTTGTTCCACGTGCTGACTTAGACGTAATCATGGTTGCGCCTAAAGCTCCTGGTCACACCGTACGTTCTGAATACCAACGTGGTTCAGGTGTTCCTGACCTTATCGCGATTCACCAAGACGCTTCTGGTAATGCGCGTAACGTTGCTCTTTCTTACGCTTCAGGCGTAGGTGGCGGCCGTACAGGTATCATCGAAACTTCATTCCGTGAAGAAACTGAAACTGACCTTTTCGGTGAGCAAGCAGTTCTTTGTGGTGGTGCTGTTGAACTTGTTAAAATGGGCTTCGAAACTCTTGTTGAGGCTGGTTATGCTCCAGAAATGGCGTATTTCGAATGCCTACACGAACTTAAATTGATCGTTGACTTGATGTTCGAAGGCGGTATCGCGGACATGAACTACTCAGTGTCAAACAACGCTGAATACGGCGAATATGTAACGGGTACTGAAGTAATCAACGAACAGTCTCGTGAAGCAATGCGTAATGCGCTTAAACGTATTCAATCTGGCGAATACGCGAAGATGTTTATTCAAGAAGGTGCGTTGAACTACCCATCTATGACTGCTCGTCGTCGTCAAAATGCTGCTCATGGTATCGAAGTTACTGGTAACAAGTTACGTGCGATGATGCCTTGGATTCAAGCGAACAAAATCGTAGATAAAGAGAAAAACTAATTTCTCGAATCAATTGATTTGAATGCGAAAACCCACTTAATTTGAGTGGGTTTTTTATTTCTATGTTTACGTGGCTCAAAAATGGAAGCACTGCTTCCATTTTTTTCGTATCTTAGATTCAAGTGAACAAAACTGTAAATAAGGAAAAGAACTAAAGTTACGTGCCTTGCAAAAAAAACAGGAAAGCAGTTTTTTCTCTTTTTTTTGTAGCATGTATTCAAGCAGAATAATTCTAATCAAGAATCAAGTTGATTTTTTTAATTTAAAAATATTAATAATGAATAAATAGTTTATTAGAAGAAGGATTTCTTATTTATTAAATATGATTTCTATATAAAGAGTTATTAAGCCTAAATTCTACTAATAATCTTTTTGAGAAATTCAAGTGAGAATATCTAAATTATTTTAAGTCTTTAATTTTTAAAAATTTAAAATTTAAACTGAACTAAATAGTTGAAATGAAATAATTTATTTGTTAATTAAGTATTTATAAAGCTTATTTGAATAATAAAGTTATTTATTCGGTTATATTTAAATTAATAACTATATTTAATTTTAATAAGGAAATAATGTGAGTAATTTTTTAATAAAATTGCAAAATAAGTTTTTAAATATTTATTTTTATTTAAAAATATACAAGCCATTGTTTTAAATATTTTATTTAGAAAAAATTTAATGGTCAAAATTGAATATAATTATCGCTATGTAGTAAAAATAACGAAAAAAAACGGAATAAATCACATTTTTTTATGCACTGATAAGGAAATTGTAAGACTTTGTGAAAATTATTGTTTTAATAAAATAGATTTTAATAATTTTATTTTAATCAGTAACTTAATGTTTTTATTTTTTTAGTAAAAAATGGTAAGAATAGAGAAAACTCCAAGATGTTCGGATTTGTAATGTTATGTGATTTTATATAAGTATTTATTATATAAATAAAAAAATCTTATTTGAAACAAAAAAAATATATTGTGAATAATAACATTTTTGATTTTTTTTTAAATAATGATAATAGAATTGCCTCAGCGCTTATAACTTAAGTGCTCATAATAATAAAGAGAACTTTAATATAAGCGTAAAACTAATAGATAGACATCTTCTTTAAAAAAAGAAATGGAGAAAGACATGAAAAAAATGACTCAAGCAGCATTGGCAGCATTAGTGATGAGCTTTGGCTGTGGTTCAACATTAGTTTATGCAGATGCAGAAATTGCAGGCAAGCCAGGTCCCAAACCAACAAAACCACATAAGCCAGGAAAGCATGGATGTGGGGATAAATGTGATGGGAAAATTAAAATTAATTTGAAAGTCGATAAACATTGTGATGTAGATATGGGTGATACCGTATTAAACCTTGCTCGTTCTACAGCAGGCGGTGGTGAAGTATGGACGGATTCAACATCATTTAGTGTAGATACCAATTCATTCTTTAGAGTGAATTATGTAGCACCTACACAATTAAATGGTGCTGGAGGTTCTGTTCCAGTAACAGTCGCAACTTTGGCAAATGGTGCAAGTTATTCAACTGGAGATCTATTGGAAACTACTTCAGCTACATTTGATGTTACTGCTACTGTAGCGGGTAGTGATTATCGTGATGCACGTGCCGGTGACTATAGTAACGTATATACTTTTGCAGTAGCATTCTAAAAATTATAAATGACTTAATAGTAGGAGATGTTTAATACATCTCCTATTTTAATATTATTTTTTAATAAAAATATTAAGCTAAAATATGGGATTTTGTTATGAATGGGAAGATTTTAAGCTTTTTTATATTATAGGACTTACGCACTATTATTTATAGATTTTCTGTGGCAGCAGATGATTCTTATCGAGAATAAATTCATCAATAAAGTTCTTGATAATTGGTCTAAATAATTTCTTCTGCCAACGATATACATTTTCAAAGATCCGCTCAAACTGGTTCTTTTGTATCTCAACATAGGCCATCAAGGCTGAGAAAATATGATTCAAAATCAGCTTAGATCGTCTTACTTGAAACTTTTCAATATGACAAACCTGTTTAATTACTCGATGATATTGTTCTATTTTCCAATGACTTGAATGTAATTCATAAAAACCATCAAAGGACAATAAATCATCTTCATCTTGATGCACAATATAAAATCTCTGCTGTTCTTTTAACTGAGTCTTAAATAATTGTACAAAGCCAACATCTTTGAGCCAGACCACTTGACCCTGATGAAAATTCGGCAATAAACGGAGTTGAAACCATTGTCCTTTTTCAGGGGAAACCTTACGGTTACTGTCGACACCAAACATAAATCGAATACCATGTTTTCTTATGGTTTTTAGATTTTCAGTCGATGAATACCAACTATCACCTGTAATGAATTGAATCTTTGCACCCCAATCGAGTACTTCACTTAACATCTCCATAAAGTAATCATTCTTGGTTTTACTTTCTGACTTATCATAAATTCGAAAATTAATTGGAATATTTTTGCCATGTTGATCTGTCGCATACAAGGTAATGAGATTAATACCCTTGACGGATCGGTGGTGTTTACCTGACCAAAAATAGCTAACTAAGTCCATATGTTGACTATATGGCTTATCTAAAACAGTATCATCAATACTGACTATAAGTTTATTATTATCAATGTGTTGAATTGCTTCTTGATATAGATCGTGAGCTGTGTAGTCTTCACGCTCCAAAAAGCGATTTACACTGTCATGCGAGATATTATAAGTCTCGGCAAGTTGTGTGCAGCTAATAGAGTTTGGTTCTGTCATGAGAAAGCCCATATAAATGGGTAATGTACAAGTTGCTGTAGAAGCATGTTTAGTTCGTCTGATCACAGATACGTTATAAAGTAGTTTGAGACTTTTTTAAATCCGTCAATGCGTAAGTCCTATATTATTTCTTTGTGGTTTTTATGCATCAGCAGGAATAAAATTTACACCTGTCCAGATGAATATAGATGATTTCAAAAGGCAGAAAAGTACAACTGTAAATATTGAAAGTACGGGGATATCTACTTCCAAAATATATGAAATTAATGCATTTAAGTGGGAACAAAATGATAAAGGGGAAGATATTCTAGTAAAGGATGATACATTGTTATTTAACCCAAAAATTTTTGAATTAAAACCAGAGAGTAAACAATTGGTTCGGATGGGTTTTAGTCAATCCCCAGCAAACTTAAAAAAAGAACAAGCATGGCGAATTATTTTTGAAGAAATTACGCCTGTTGTAGATAAATCTAACTTAACTTTTCTATTTAATTTTTCTTTACCATTATTTGCTGGTAAACAAGTATCTCCTAAGCTGGATGTAAATATTCAAAAAACGAGTAATACATCTTATTTAAACATTAATAATGTGGCTGATTCTCATGCAAAGCTTATAGAAATAATTGTTTTAGATCAGAATAATAAAGAAATAGTTAAAAAAAATATAGTTCAATATATTTTAAGTGGTAAAAAGGTTGTAGTTGATCTGGGTGATATTAATGTAAATGGGAGGTTGAAGCTTAAAATAAAATTAGAGGACCAAGCAGAATATCTTGAATTTCCTATTAAAGTATAGTTATTAAATAATAAAAAGTAAAAGGATAATACTATGAGATCCACAAAAGTCCTTCTTATGATTGTATGTGGGATGGGATTGTCAAATATCAATGCAGAAATAATTCAAGGAATAACAAAGCCAGAAAACCCAGAAATACTTATCGTTAATATTTGGGTGAATGGCTTAGATTATAACACGGAAACAGTAACTTTTTTTGAGGGGGATAAGAGATTTGTTGAATGTAAGGCTTTGGAAAATATTGGAATTCGTGTAGAGAAAACACCTCGGCATACAATTAAGAAGGATTTTTGTCTTATTACTCAACCGGGAATTAAAGTCGAAGATGATTATAGTTTGCAAGCAATAAAAATATTTTTCCCTGTCGATTATTTTGTGGGAACTGACTATGATCTGCAAATAGAAATTCCTGAAAAAGCAAACTTTGGAGGTTTTGTTAATTATAATTTATTTTATAATAGAGATGATGAAGACCAAGATTTTAATACGTTTTCAGAATTTGGCATATTTAAAGATTATTGGTTATTTAAAAATGCTTTTTTATATCGAAAAGAGCCTGATGAGTTTGAAGAAAATTTGTTAAGAGTAAATAGCACTCTAGATATTGAATTTCCAGAAAAGTATTTAAGATTAACTATAGGAGATACTACAAGTACTTATAATTCATTAAATAGTTCTTTTCGTTTCGGAGGATTAAGTTTTGGAACAAATTATACAGATCGACCAGATTTTATCTACTGGAACACGGCTTTGTTGCATAAAGGTTTGAAAGGCTGAGTTCCCTTAAGCTACTCAAATTTAAGAGACAACTTGGGTATGAGGGCGACCTAATTCTGTGAATTTATTCAAGACTGCCATGCGTGCATGGATCTCATTCACCTGACTTGGAAAACTCCGCGCTGTTAATTTATCGCCTAATAATTTGATGCCATGCATCTTGGTTTCAACCAAACTTCGACGGTGATAACCAGACCACTTTTTCCAAAGCGATCTGCCTAGCCGTTTGACTGTCTTTAATAATTCGTTCCGCTCTATAGACCTCGCTTGCTGATCCTTCCAAGGCTTTGCATTCTTTCTAGGTGGAATGATCGCATGTGCATCTCGATCTAAAATGACTTGTCGGCAGTGCTTTGTGTCATAAGCACCATCTGTATAAACAGAATCAATTGGTTCATCCAAGGGAATTTGAGCAAGTAAATCTTCGAGTACTTGAGAATCACTGACATTATTTGTGGTGAGTTGTACTGCACGTATTTGCAGGGTTTTAGCATCTATAGCAATGTGAAGCTTACGCCATTGGCGACGATATTCAGCCCCATGTTTCTTGCGTTTCCATTCACCTTCACCAAGAAACTTCAAACCAGTAGAGTCTACGAGTAGATGCAGTCCATCACTACTTTTTTGATAGCTAATCGCAATATCAATATGCTTTTGTCTACGACAAAGGGTGGAATAATCCGGAGCTGTCCAATCTAATCCAGAGAGTTTAATCAGACTTTGAACAAAACCTGTGACCATACGTAAAGAGAGTCGGAATAGTAATTTGATCATTAAGCAGCATTGAATCGCTGTATCGGAGTAGGTTTGATTTCGACCTTGCTTGCCTTGTGATTGTGCATACCACTGAGTCTTTGGATCAAACCAAATGGAAATATTACCTCGGTTAATTAAGGCTCGGTTATAGGATGACCAATTGGTTGTACGGTAGATTTTAGAGGCAGGCTTATTCATTTTGAAATTATATTGCTGAATAAGCTTTTGATGCTAGGTTTGTGCAACAAAGCCCTGGAACACTCCTAACTTAACAGGAAGTGCAAGCCTACCTTCAACTGTAGACTTATTCATTAATGGTGTAAGACTTTATAGGGACTCAGTTGCTCCGGGATATTATAGCCTTCCAGCTGGAGGTGTTTTAAGTCAAGCTGGGAATGCTCAAATAGTAGTTGAAGATATTTTAGGTAATCGTACTGTAAGAAGTTTTCCTGTTTTTATTAATAGTCGATTACTTAAACCAAAACTAAATGAATATAATAGATCTCTTGCGAAAGTCGTTATTGCAAGTTCATCCGGTTTACCAGTGCAGCGATTAAGTTAATGCGTAAACCGAATCTTTTCCGTCTATTTCGATAGCGTTCACTTAGTATTCTAAATCTTTTCAATTGACTGTTAATATGTTCGATTACAACTCGTATTTTTCCAATCATTTTATTGTAATTTTTCTCAGCATCAAATAAGGGTAAATTCTTCTTTTTCTTTATTGGCATCAATAATTTAAAGCCATCTTGCTCTAACCCATAGTACCCTAAATCGGTCATAACATAGTCACAATGTTTGAATTTCTTAACTGTTTTTCTTGCCAATTTAATATCATGCTGACTGCCAGACGATATATCTACTCCTATGATTTGTTTGCTCTTCGGATGATAGATCACTTGGGCTTTTAACGTATGTTTCTTCTTTTTACCACTGTAGAACTTACTCTGATTTTTTTTTCGGGCGTTCTATTAAGCATTCTGTCGCATCAATAATTACCCAGTTAAATTGTTCGTCTGCTGTGGTAATGCTTCGTTTTGGCAGGGTAAAACGTCTTGATTTCATTAATGCATCTTCAACCTTTTTAATAGTTCGATTCACATTACTTTCAGCGATATGGTAATTTGCCGCCAATTCCAATTGGGTGTTGTAGCTCCGTAAGTAATTGAGTGTTAATAATAATTGATCCTCTATAGCTAAAGTATGAGGACGCCCTAATTTCTTTTTAAGTGATTCTGCTTCTTTTAAAACTTCGACCATTTCACTAAAAACTGCTCGAGGTACACCAACCAAGCGCTGGAATTCAGAATCTGAAAAACGATTTAATTTCTGATATTTCATGAAATCTATATTGAGGCAGTTTTTACTTTCGCAAGAGGTCTAATATCTCATTCGGTAAGCTGCGTTATAATTATGATTCTGTAGATGATGATTACCGTGACTTTTTTTCTAAGTTTTATTTCCGTCGTGGTATTAACTCTTTTACTACTTTAGGTGTCGATCTTTTATATAACCAGGATGTTAGTAATCTTGATTTATTGTGGACGCAAGGTATAAGTAAATATTTTTTAATTGATAGTGCTTTTTCAGCTAGTCAAATTAAAGATGGAGATCAAGGTTATGCTGCTAAAATTAGTCTGACTCGAAATTTAAGAAATTGGTCTGTAGGATTAAATGGTAAGTATTTCTCTGAAGAATACGAATATCTGGGAAATAATTTATATGAATCTAATCTAAAATATTCGGGGATGTTCTATTTTAATTTTTCTAATCTAAAATTTATTGATAATTTGGGTTTTAATTATATATATCAATCTTACTACAATAATAATGGATTATTAAGCGAAGACCGTAAATTTTTTGATATTAGAGCATCTAAGGCTTTAACAAATAATTTATATACTAATTTTGGTTTTTATAAGGACTATAGTGATGAGGATGATCAAGGATTTAATATTGCTCTTTATTATAATTGGGGAGCAAATAAACGAATTTCCCTAGACCATGATACGGCCGATAATGAAACAGCTTTAAGTTTTAGTCGAACCACCTCAACCCAAAATGGTTTCGATTATGTAATAGGCGTAAACCAAGCTGATGATGAACTTCATTACAATGCTTATGGGTTATGGAAAACCAGTGTTGGCAATTTGCAGCTTTCTCATGATGAATATGAGGATCGTCGCAATTCACAGCTTAGTTTTGATGGTGCTTTAGTCTGGCTAGGGAGTAAAGTAGCGCTGACTAAATATGCAGATAATGCGTTTGCACTTGTGCACGTGGATCAGCACCCAGACTTAGATATTTACCGTTCGGCTGGACTGGTGGGAGTACCAATAAAAATGGTTATATGTTCGTTCATAATCTGATTCCTTATATTCATTATGATATTTCTTTTGATCATAATCAGTTAGGCTTAGATGAAACTTTCGAACAATCTTCAAAAAAAATAATTGGACTTGAACAGCGAGGATATCGGTTAAATTTTCCTGTTCACAAAACTAAGCGTATAGCCCTTAGACTCAAAGATATTAAACAAAATAATTTATCACCAGGCTCTGAAGTGGTTGTAGAAGGCATAACTGCAGAACCTTTTTTTGTGGATAGTCAAGGAATGGTTTATTTATACCTCTTCAAAGCCGGTTCATATAGCCTCAAAGTCCAGACTCAAGGAGTGAACCGTACCGGGTTTGTCGGAGAGTCAATATTCTGAGAGACTATCCCGATGACAAAATTAAAATATACCCCTGAAATCAGAGAAAGAGCGGTTCAATTATTGATTGAATCCGAAAAAGATTATCCATCGAATTGGGCTGCGATCACCGCTATTGCTCCCAAGATAGGTTGTACTCCTGAAACACTACGTGTTTGGTATCAAAAATATTTAGATAAACTAAATCCAGTTAAAGTACAGCAGCTTTCAGACCAAGAACGTATCAAACAACTCGAACGCGAAAATAAAGAACTGCAACGCGCCAATGAGATTCTACGTAAAGCAGCCGCTTTTTTCGCCCAGGCGGAGCTCGACCGCCCACACAAATAATGGTGGATTTTATCCATAATAATAAAGAGCTGTACGGAGTCGAGGCGATTTGTAGAATTTTACCGATCGCACCCTCAACCTATTACCGGACTCTAGATCTCTGCGAAAACCCAGAACATCGAGCAAAGCGAGATCTACATGACTTGCATCATGCTGAACAAATTAAACGAATTTGGAAGGAAAGTTCAGGTCGATATGGTGTACGTAAAGTTTGGCAAAAACTGAAACGTGAAGGCTATATTATTGCACGCTGTACAGTTGCTCGATTGATGCAAAAGCTAGGTATACAAGGTGTTTGGCGAGGTAAGAATAAACAAACTACCCATAGCCGAGATGATCAAAAACGAGCAGATGACTTGGTGAAACGCAATTTTAGTGCTGATCACCCTGACCAGCTGTGGGTCGCTGACTTTACGTATATTCAAACAAATTCAGGCTGGGTCTATACCGCCTTTATTATTGATGTGTTCTCGCGAGCAATTGTTGGATGGAAAGTATCAACACGGATGAATACAGACATGGTGCTCGATGCACTGGAGCAAGCATTGCATGATCGAGGCATGCCAAAGAACGTGATTCATCATAGTGACAGAGGTGTGCAATATCTTTCCATTCGTTATACCAATCGTTTAGAAGCAGCAAATTTACGAGCATCAGTCGGTACGACCGGTGATTCATACGATAATGCTTTGGCTGAAACAGTGAATGGCTTATACAAAACAGAGGTGATTGAATATTTAAAAGCAGATTGGCAAGGTTTAGCGGATGTACAACTTGCGACATTAAATTGGGTAGATTGGTTCAATAAAGAGCGTGTACATAGTGCACTAGGTTATGTGCCACCTTTTGATTTTGAAGCAATGTACTATGATAAAATTAATCCGTTAGGTCAGGTGGCCTAACTTAAATAAAAAAGTCTCCGACAAACCCGGTACGGTTCACAGGCCAACAGTGCCAAGTTCAGTTCACACTTAATGAAAATCAATTCCAGAACTTAGATAAACAAATGCTAGAAGCAATATGCAGATAGGAGTACAAAAAAATGAAAAAACTCTTCATATTTATAACTACCTTACTAATGAGTGGAATCGCGGCAGCTCAGTATTGTTCTATTGATGGATTTACTGATTCAGAATTGCGTCTGGCAAGTTATCAACGTAGCCAAGCTGCAACCTCTTTTAATGTTTCTTGTGATAAAGGTTACTCTATCTTATTCAGTAGCCAAAACTTGATAAATCCGGATGGTACAAGTTATGTATCGAATGGTCCTTATAAATTACGAACCAAATTAAATTTAAGTGGGGCTAACAGTAATCTATGGGGGGTAAAACTTGATCAAAATTCTGGAAAAAGACAAAAATATATTATTTCTGTTCAACTAGTTGATAATCCTTATAGTGGTGTGCCTGCAGGAGACTATCAGGACCAGATCTCAGTCGATATCGATTTTTAAAAATAAAATTTTAAATATCAAAAAGCCTATAATGATAATAAATAATTGAAAATATTTGAAAGTATTGAAGGGGAGTGTGTAGTAAGTGAATATCTGTTAAACAAGCAGATATTCACTTACTTTTAAGTCGAATGGAGAAGTGGTAAGCATTGTTGTGGAGTTGTATTTAAGCTTCATGATTCATCAAATAGTCATGAGATCTTTCTATACTGGGTGAAAAATATAAGCGAATAGGTGCGAGATGCAACAAATTTCCATCTCAGAATTATTAGAGCAAAGACCTGTTATTCACAAAATCCAGTTTGATTTAAAAGAACAACGTAAACAGGCCATTCATGACAAAATAGTCCTAGAAGATCTGACACGGTCCCGTTTAAAAATTGCCATCGTTACCGAAACCTGGCCTCCTGAAATCAATGGTGTTGCCCATGCTTTATTGCAACTTTGTAAAGGATTGCAAAAACAGGGACATAAGATTTTATTAATACGTCCAGAACAACGACAAGCCTGTAACGATTTTAAACCACATAGTGAATGTCTGGTTAAAGCGCATTGCCTTCCTAAATATAGCAATTTGCAGTTTGGTAGACCGCAATTTCTAAAAATCCATCAAGCTGTTGAAACTTTTACCCCCGATATTATTCACATTGTGACCGAAGGCCCTTTAGGTTTGGTAGCTCAACAGCTTGCAAAATTCCATAAAATTCCAGTCTCTAGCGGTTTCCATTCATCATTTCAAGAATTTAGTCGGTTTTTTGATTTGGCTTTTTTGCTTAAGCCGATTCAAGGCTATTTAAGGTGGTTTCATAACAATACTGATTTGACCTGTGTCCCCAGTCGAGGTACGGCTCAAGCCTTAAATCAGTTTGGTGTAACTTGTCCCTTGGCAGTTGTGGGCAGAGGCGTCGATCCAGATACATTTTCACCAAAGTGGCGATCACCAGATTTGCGCTATGTTTGGGGAGTTTCAAACGAGACCCGGGTGATGTTGTATGTCGGACGGCTTTCTCCTGAAAAGGAAATTGACGTGCTGATCAAAACCTATTTTGTGCTGCGCCAAGTTCGTCAGCAAGATATACGTTTGGTAGTGGTTGGAGATGGGCCGGATCGCACTCGACTGCAACAACTGAATCAGGATGGCAGTATTGTTTTTACCGGTAGCTTGACAGGAGAAAAACTGTCAGCGGCGTATGCCAGTGCAGATGTATTCTGTTTTGCCAGTCAGGTTGAAACCTTTGGAAATGTGGTATTGGAAGCGATGGCCAGTGGCTTGCCAGTGATTGCTTATGATTATGCTTGTGCAAACTTGCATGTGCAGCATGGTGAAACGGGATGGTTGAGCAGACTTGGACATCAGCGGGGTTTGATTCAGCAGATGCTCGGACTGCCTGATCTGCAAAGATTACAGCAGATGGGCGCGCAAGCACGTAAAAAAGCCGAAAAAGTAGGCTGGCAATATCCGGTCCGGCAATTTGAACAGGCACTGTATTCACTGGTACAGCATCAGGAATACAGGATATAAAACAAGAAAGGAGCACCAGTGTGAAACTCCAGAATGTAAAGATTAAATTTTTAGAAATCGATTTGAAAGGCTGTGTTTATCTGAATCATTTTTCGCATTCAGTCCGTATTGCCACTTTTTTTAAAATGATTAGCCGCTTAGGAAATGGTGCATTTTGGTATTTCATGCTGATACTGGTTTGGATCATGCAAGGCTTGATCTATACCGTGCAGATTGTTTATCTGATTTTGGGAAGTACTATAGGTACTATGATTTACAAGGTGCTTAAAATCAAAACTGTACGACCACGTCCTTATCAGGTACATCAAGTGATCCGTTTGGGTGAGCATCCACTGGATCATTTCAGTTTTCCTTCCGGGCATACCTTGCATGCCGTGATGGCAACCACCGTTTTAGGTTATGTCGCACCTTTATTACTGATGCTGATGTTGCCTTTTACGGTTCTGGTCGCAGTGTCCCGAATGGTGCTGGGATTGCATTATCCAAGTGATGTGGCAGTTGGCGCAATTCTGGGTGGCATGATGGCAATTGCCATTGTCCTGACCGCGCCTTATCTGAATATTGTGCTGTAAAAATAAGTGAAAGCCGGAGCAAAGGCTCGCAGATTTTCACAGATTTGTTAAAGTACAGCATCAAAGCAATTATGGTGAGAAATAGAGATGGGTTTACGTTGGACTGACACGCTCGATATCGCGATTGAACTCTATGAAGCGCATCCAGATGTGGACCCGCAGTGGATTCGTTTTACTGATTTACATGCCTGGGTGTGTGCTTTGCCTGAGTTTGAAGATGATCCAACCAAGTCGACTGAAGGTTTGCTTGAAGCCATTCAAATGGCATGGATTGACGAGGCACGCTAAGGCCTCATCTTAAAAAAGCATTTTTTTACAGATGAAAAGCAGAAAAATGCGCATTATCTCGGTATAATGCGCCAAATTTTCATGTCAACAATTGACTTAAGGAGCCTATCATGGCTATCGAACGTACTTTATCTATCGTTAAACCAGACGCAGTTGCTAAAAACCACATCGGCGACATCTTTGCTCGTTTCGAGAAAGCTGGTCTTCAAATTGTTGCAACTAAAATGAAACATTTGACTCAAGCTGAAGCTGAAGGCTTCTATGCTGAGCACAAAGAACGTGGTTTCTTTGCTGACCTAGTTGCATTTATGACTTCTGGTCCAGTTGTTGTTTCAGTTCTTGAAGGCGAAAACGCTGTTCTTGCTCACCGTGACATCCTTGGTGCGACGAATCCTAAAGAAGCTGCTCCTGGTACTATCCGTGCAGATTTCGCTGTAAGCATCGATGAAAACGCTGCTCACGGTTCTGACTCTGTAGCATCTGCTGATCGTGAAGTTAACTACTTCTTCGCTCAAACTGAGATTGCTCCACGTACTCGTTAATTCGCAGTATTCAAGCCAGATAAGTGTTATTATACTTATCTGGTTTTTTTATTCTCTGAATAATTCTTTGCTCACATATTGAGCTTCTCCTTTCATCTTTAGACATGGTTTAGGTAATACACATGAGTACTGAAGCAGTCGCTGTATCAGCAGTTTCTGAGCCACAGCAACACACTCCATCCGCTCCAGCACAGGCAAATACTGTCGAGAAAGTGAATTTACTTGGCATGTCACGTCCGCAAATGGAAAAATTCTTTGAGGACATGGGTGAGAAGAAGTTTCGTGCCGGGCAGGTAATGAAATGGATTCACCAGTTCTTTGTGACTGATTTTGCTGAAATGACCAATATTTCCGGCAAACTGCGTGAAAAACTGGAAAAGATTTGTGAAATTAAAGCGCCTGAAGTGGTGCATAAAAACTATTCTAAAGATGGTACCCGTAAATGGGTATTCCGTGTTGGCGACGGTGAAGGTTCCCTCGTCGAAACCGTATTGATTCCTGCTGAACATCGCAGTGGTTTACGTCGCACTTTGTGTATTTCTTCACAAGTGGGCTGTGCACTGGACTGTTCATTCTGCTCAACCGGTAAACAGGGTTTCCAGCGTGATTTGACTCAAGCCGAAATTATCGGTCAGCTCTGGATGGCGAACTATTCCTATATGGAAGATGTGCCGGTACTTGAGCGTGAACGTTCAGTCACGAACGTGGTGATGATGGGCATGGGCGAGCCATTGCTCAACTACGATGCAGTATTGAATTCAATGCGTATTATGCTGGATGACTTTGCATACGGCATGTCAAAACGTCGTGTGACTTTATCGACTTCTGGTGTGGTACCAAAAATCGATCAGATGGTCAAAGATATTGACGTGGCGCTGGCTATTTCATTGCATGCGCCAAATGATGAACTGCGTAACGAGCTGGTGCCGATCAATAAAAAATATCCGCTTGAGCAGCTGATTGCTGCATGTCAGCGTTACATTGCCAAAGACGGGAATGAAAGTTCACGTAAACATGTGACGATTGAATATGTGATGTTAGATGGCGTGAATGACCATCCTGAACATGCTCAGCAAATGATTAAGCTATTGAAGAATTTGCCAAGCAAGATTAATTTGATTCCTTTTAATCCGTTCCCGCATGCGCCATATGGCCGCTCAAGCCGCAACCGGATTATTTCTTTCCAAAAAACTTTGTCTGATGCCGGTTTTGTGTGTACGATTCGTCAGACACGCGGTGATGACATTGATGCCGCGTGCGGACAGTTAGTTGGACAAGTTGCTGACCGCACCCGTCGTGCGGAACAGTGGAAAAAGAAAATTGCGCAATCGAATGAGATCATGCGCTCACAAGGATAATAAGAGGTCGCCAGTTGAGAAATCTAACATCTAAGTTTGCTTTGATTTCAACAGTATGTGTGTCTTTGGTTTTAGTCGCGTGTCAGACGCCAGATCTGGGTCAGAAAGACCCTGAAAAGGCCACCAAAGTCCGTACCCAATTGGCGGTAGAATATTTGAGAACAGGTGACCTGGATGCAGCTAAACGTGCGCTGGATCAGGCACTTGAAAGCAGTCCGCGTGATTCTCAAGCGAATATGATGATGGGCGTGCTATTGCAGCAGGAAGGTAGCAAGCTTAATCTCGAAAAAGCAGATCATTATTTCAAGCGTGCGATTTCGGCAGATCCGAAAAATGCACAGGCGCGAAATAATTACGGCACTTATTTATATCAGCTTGAACGCTATAATGATGCGATCGAGCAGTTTCAAATTGCTGGTGCCACGTTGGGTTATGATCAGCGATTCCGTGCATTGGAAAATATGGGGCGGATTTACCTGAAACTGGGTGATACAGCAAATGCTGAAAAATCATTCAAACAGGCGCTGCAAGCCAATCGCGATTCTTATATTTCAATGTTAGAGTTGGCAGAAATATTTTATTTGAACCAGCAGTTCCCGGCGGCGACACAAATGTATCAACAGTTTGTGCGTGGTGTGGGACAGAAAAATCAGGGTGCCCGTGCGCTCTGGGTCGGCATTCGCACTGCGCGTGCCGGGGGTGATCAGTTGGGTATGCAGGTATTGGTCAACCAGTTACGTGCACTTTTTCCTGAAAGCCAGGAATACCAACGTTATTTGCAATTACAGTACAGTACTGAGGCCGTATGGAAGTAAATCCTAATTCACCATCGAATCATTCGAGCGTAGCTCCAAATGCGTTAGGAAATATTCAACGTCCGGGCGAGTACTTGCGCCAGATTCGTATCAATCAGCAGCGCAATCTGGAAGATGTAGCGAAAGAGCTGAACATCCCGGTCAAAACCCTGACTGCACTGGAACAGGACGAATATAAGTCTTTGCCTGAAGCAACCTTTATCAAAGGTTATTACCGGACTTATGCCAAATTTCTGGGTGTAGATGCGTCTAGTATTATTCAGCGTTTTGATGAAATTTATACCAATGATACCGGGCTGCTGCCGAACCATGCCCTGAACAATTCTCCTATTAAAATTATGGGGAAATTGCCAGGGTCTAAGCGGGACCGCAATCGTAAGTGGTTAAAGCGCATTTTTATTACGCTGGTATTGCTGCTGATTTTGGGTGCACTGTTTGCCATGATTCAGAACTGGTCAAGTAGTAATTCACAAAATAGCAGTGAAGTCTCTGGAGTAGGCGCTTCTAATGTCGAGATTCTGAATCTGGATACAGGTGCCGCACTTTCCGGTGATCAGCTGAAACTTGATTTTAACCGTCCGACTTCGGTGCATATTGTCGACTCGGCGGGTAATGTTCTGGCAACTGGCCGTCAGGCATCGAGCTTGCAGCTGAATGGTGAAGCGCCATTCCAGATTCGTCTGGATGATGCATCGGCTGTATCACTCAGTTTAAATAATGAAAATATTTCATTGTCACCCTACACTGTGAACGGAAAAGCAGAATTCCGTTTATCACCTTAACAGATCAAGAGTAGAGCAGAACGATGATCGTAAATCCAATTAAACGTCGTCCAACACGTAAAATTCGTGTGGGTTCAGTTTATGTGGGTGGTGATGCACCAATCAGTATCCAGTCGATGACTAATACTGAAACCTGTGATGTAGCAGCTACGGTTGCACAGATTCAGCGCTGTGTAGATGCCGGTGCAGACATCATGCGGGTTTCTGTACCTACCATGGAAGCCGCGGCGGCATTTGGTGAAATTCGCAAGCAGGTCAATGTACCTTTGGTCGCCGATATTCACTTCGATTATAAAATTGCTTTGGCAGTTGCGGATTTGGGTGCAGATTGTCTGCGGATTAACCCGGGCAATATCGGTTCTGAAGCGAAAATTCGTGAAGTTGTGGCCGCAGCACGTCATAACGATATTTCCATGCGGATCGGTGTCAATGCCGGTTCACTGGAAAAAGATATTCAAAAGAAATATGGTGAGCCGACTGGCCAGGCTTTGCTTGAATCTGCGATGCGCCATATCGATATTTTAGACCGTCTGGATTTCCAGGAATTCAAAATTTCAGTCAAAGCATCGAATGTGTTCCTGACCATGGATGCGTATCGTTTGCTGTCACAGCAAATTGATAATCCGCTCCATCTGGGTGTCACAGAAGCGGGTATTTACCGTACCGGTTCGGTTAAATCTGCCATCGCTCTGGGCGGCCTGCTGATGGAAGGCATTGGGGATACCATGCGTATTTCCTTAGCTGCTGAGCCTGAAGAAGAAATTAAAATCGGTTTTGATATTCTGAAATCGCTGGGTCTGCGCTCAAACGGGATTAACTTCATTGCCTGCCCAAGCTGTTCACGTCAGGAATTTAATGTGATTTCCGTGATGCAGCAACTTGAAGAGCGTTTAGAAGATATTCGTACCCCAATGGATGTCTCGGTCATTGGCTGTAAGGTCAATGGGCCGGGCGAAGCCAAAGAAGCGGATATCGGTGTAGTGGGTGCAGCACCACGTTCACTAGTGTACCGTAATGGTGAGAAGAGCCATTTAATTGACACGAATCAATTGGTTGATGAAATCGAAACCATGGTTCGTCAACGTGTTACCGAGCTTGAAGAAGCTAAATCTAAAGAAATTATTCGTACAAGTTTTCCTGAGTAGATCATGAGTTCAATCGTCGCAATCAAAGGTTTTAATGACATTCTCCCAACGCAAACCCCAGCTTGGAGACGTCTTGAACAGCATCTATCCGGTTTGATGGATGCCTATGGCTATCAACAAATTCGTTTGCCTATCGTAGAACAGACTAATTTGTTTAAACGTTCGATCGGTGATGCAACCGATATCGTTGAAAAAGAAATGTATACCTTCCTCGACAAGGGTAATCCGCCTGAGTCGTTGACGTTACGTCCTGAAGGGACGGCGGGTTGCGTACGTGCCATGCTGGAGCATAACCTGCTGCGCGGTGCGACGCCTCGCGTCTGGTATATCGGCCCAATGTTCCGTTATGAAAAACCGCAAAAAGGCCGCTACCGTCAGTTCCACCAGTTTGGTGTGGAAACTTTTGGTGTTGCGACTCCGGACATGGACGCAGAACTGATTTTGATGACGGCGCGTCTGTGGAAACGTATGGGTGTAGCAGACAAGGTTCAGCTTGAGTTAAATACACTCGGTGAGTCGGATGAGCGTGCAGCATATCGTGCGGCACTGGTTGAATTCCTGGAGTCGCATAAAGCGGATCTGGATGAAGATTCTCAGCGCCGTCTGACCACGAATCCATTGCGTATTCTGGATTCTAAAGATGCCAAAACACAAAGCATCTTGGAAAATGCACCGAAACTTCATGATTTTATGGGTGAAGAAACGCTGGCGCATTTTGCCCAGTTACAGCAGTATTTGACTGATGCAGGCGTAAGCTTCGTGATCAATCAAAAACTGGTACGTGGTCTGGATTACTACAACAAAACTGTTTTTGAATGGACCACAACTCACTTGGGTTCACAAGGTACAGTTTGTGCCGGTGGCCGTTATGACGGTCTAGTGGGTCAACTTAAAGGAAAGGCAGATCAGTCTGTCCCTGCGGTCGGTTTTGCTATGGGGATCGAGCGTTTATTGCTTCTGCTTGAACAGGTTGAAGACAATACCCGGGCACGTGATTGTGAAGTATTCCTGGTGGCTGAACCGGCTTCTCAAGGTAAAGCTTTGGTCATTGCGGAGCAGATCCGTGATCAGCTTGAAGCAGCAGGCAGTCAGGTTCGTCTGAAAGTAGGCTCACAGGGTTCAATGAAATCGCAAATGAAAAAGGCTGATCAAGCCGGTGCTTTGTATGCGGCGATTTTGGGTGAACGTGAACTGGAAGCTCAGGCGTTTACTGTGAAAGAGCTGGCAACCGCAGAGCAATCGAATGTACCATTTACGGACTTCGTTGCATTTTTTAGTACTAAAATTTCTTCAAAATAATCGATAAAACATTAGGAAAAGGGTAATCTCATGAGCGCAATGAGTGGTGATGAACAGTTTGAAAGCTTAAAATCCTTTACGAAGAAATATGGTTCTTCGATGATTACCGGGATTTTAATTGCGCTGATTGCCTTTTTTGGATGGGAATATTGGCAGAAGAAAAACCTGGCAGAGTCGCAAATGCACACTGCCAAGGTTCAGCAGTTGATGGATGATGCACAGGCATCGAAAGGTGATGGTTTTGCCAAGCTGTCTGAAACTGCGGACAAAATTGTCAAGGAAGCGCCTGACTCAGCTCAGGCGATTCAAACCCAGTTAGTCATGGCGAAACTGGCTTATGACAAAGAAGATTATGCTGCGGCCGAGAAAGCACTACAGAAAGTTGAAAACTCGAAAGTAGATGATAAAGGCCTGGTTCAGGTGGTTAAACTTCGTCTGGCCTATGCGCAACTGGCACAGAAAAAATATGATGCTGCATTGAAAACTTTAGAAGCAGTGACTGAACCTGCATTTAAAGCAACTGCCGATGAAGCACGTGGCGATATCTATGTTGCCAAAAATGATATTGAAAATGCGAAAAAAGTATATCAAAGTGCATGGGATGCTTTGATTGAACGTAAAGAAGAACGTCAGATTTTACAAATTAAGCTCGAAAGCGTAGGCGTGTTAGTCGATGATCCAGAAATCGAACGCCCAATTATAGAAACACAAGCGGAAGAAGCTGCATGAATAGAAAATACAAAATTACCTGTGCCTTGACTGTTTTAACGCTTGCACTGGCTGGCTGTGCAGGTAAAACCACTAAAGTTCCAGAAGTAAAACCGAATCCACTTCCAAAACTGACCCAAGCCAAAACCCTGGTCCCTGTATTTTCCACCAGTGTGGCGTCAACAGATGCTGCTGATCCGTTGCGTTTACGTCTGGATGCAGACAATGGCGTGGTCTTTGCGATTGACCCGAAAGGCGAAGTGTCTGCATTTAAAGGCAAACAGCGTCTGTGGCAGAAGAAAGTCAGCAAAGACAATTTAAGTTCTGGCGTTGAAGCTGCCGAAGGTCTTGTTGTCGTCGGCAACCAGAAAGGTCAGCTGTTTGCGCTAGATCAACAAACCGGCGAGCAGAAATGGACTGCGCAATTGACGGGTGCTTTACTGGCGCCTTCACTGATTCATGCAGGGCGGGTCATTAGTGTCAGCAATGACGGCACCGTATATGCGCATGAAATTGCGACGGGTGCGCAAGTTTGGACTTATAACTTACCTAATGTACAATTCAGCCTGCGTGGCATGGCTGCACCTGTTGCATTAGATGCTCGTAATGTACTGATTGCATCTTCCAATGCTTATATCTATGCACTGGATGCCTTAAGCGGTGTGCCAAAATTACAGCGTCGTGTCGCAGTGTCGGATGGGCGTTCTGATATCCAGCGTCTGGTTGATATTGACGGGGAACCGGTCGTTGCAGGCCAGTTTGTGGTGACCACCAGTTATCAAGGTCAGGTGACTGTGCTGGATTTAGCTTCACAACAGGTGGTCTGGAGTGAAGATGCCAGCAGTATCCAGCGTCCAGAAGTTGTGGGCAATGGTGTATTTGTGGCGCAAACCGATGGCAAAATCAAAGCCTTTGAAATTACCTCGGGTCAACCGCTTTGGGAAAATGACCAGTTGCTGAATCGCAAGTTAAGTAATCCGGTGATGCTGGGTACTGATCTTGTAGTCGGTGATCTGGATGGTGTCTTGCACCTGATTGATCCGCGTACCGGACAGATTACTGGTCGTTCGAAAACCTCTGGGGAAGTACGTAGCTTACGCGTCATCGACAACCAGCTGTATGTTTCCACACGCAAGGGCGCATTAAGCATTTGGCAGAACCGTTAATTTTAACGAGCCTTATGCTAAACTAGCCACAACCGTATTTTGTGAACGCGGGGTGATTGAAAAATCAATGCCCCGTGTTTTTATTTAGGGTATTTCCCCCTTATATCTTCCTATGCTTTCTGATGTTCAGGCCACTTTGACGCCTGATATTGAATAAAGGTTACTCTATGAAACCCGTAATTGCGCTCATTGGTCGTCCGAACGTCGGAAAATCAACGCTGTTCAACCAGATTACCAAGAGCCGTGACGCATTGGTGGCAGACTTCGCAGGTCTGACACGCGACCGTAAATATGGCGATGCTACCTATCAAAATAAATCTTTCATTGTGGTCGATACTGGCGGTATTGGCGAAAATGAAGGTGGGATTGACTCCTACATGGCAGAGCAATCCAAGACTGCCATTCATGAAGCCGACATTATTATTTTTGTGGTTGATGCGCGTGCCGGACTACTGGCTTCCGATGAACAGATTGCACGTGAATTACGTACTTTAGGCAAAAAAGTCTTTCTGGTGGCCAACAAGGTTGATGGCGTACATGCTGAAGCTGCCCTGGTTGAATTCTACAAACTGGGTATGGGCGAGCCGTTACAAGTGGCAGCCAGCCATGGTCGTGGTGTTCAGCAGATGTTGGAAGACGTACTTGCTGATGTACCGGAAGATGAAAATCCGGAAGAGCATGACAAAAATACGGGTCTGCGTTTAGCGATTATTGGTCGTCCGAACGTAGGTAAATCAACGCTGGTGAACCGCTTGCTCGGTGAAGAGCGTGTGGTGGCATTTGACCAGCCGGGTACAACACGTGACTCGATTTATATTCCATTCGAGCGTGATGGCCGTCAATACACCCTGATTGATACTGCCGGGGTGCGCCGTAAAGGTAAAGTTGATGAAATGATTGAGAAATTCTCGATTGTTAAAACTTTACAGGCAATGAAAGATGCTAATGTCATTGTTGTTGTGGTTGATGCGCGTGATGGTATTGTTGAGCAGGATTTGCATTTGATTGGCTATGCACTTGAAGCGGGTCGTGCCATGGTTATTGCAGTCAATAAATGGGATAACATGACTGAATATGATCGTAAGCAATGTAAGCTTGATGTAGAGCGTCGCTTCGATTTTATTCCATGGGCCAAAGTGCATTTGATTTCTGCATTGCATGGAACGGGCGTGGGCGATCTTTATCCATCGATTCACCGTGCTTATGATTCATCTCGTTTGAAAGTATCACCAGCAAAAATCACCCAGATTTTAAATGATGCGACAGATGCCCACCAACCGCCGATGGTTCAGGGTCGTCGTATTAAAATGCGTTATGCGCATATGGGTGGACAAAATCCGCCAACGATCGTTATTCACGGAAACAAAGTGGATAAAACCCCTGCGGATTATCGTCGTTACCTGGAAAATGTGTTCCGTAAAGTGTACAAGCTTGAAGGTACACCGATTAAAATCGAGTTTAAAACTTCTGAAAACCCGTTTGAAGGCCGTAAGTCTCAAGTGGATGAGCGTGCAGCTGCACGTAAACGTCGTTATGTACAGAAGTTCAAAAAAGCCGAGAAGAAATTTAAGCGTTAATTTTATAGTTTAAATTTTTCGGATAAAAAGCCTGCGTAAAGCGGGCTTTTTGTTTTGAGAAAATAATGAATTTCTCTCCCAATAAAAGTGTAAATTCTTTTACACTCAAATCAATTGACATCTTTTTAATGGATTAATGTGGCTCGGCTGATTCAAATTCATCTGCATCAACTTTCTGATCTGACTTGTTATCAATTGTCAGACCGCAAAACCCAGGTTGCCGAACGGAAAAGCGAAGTGGCATTTTTGCGCAATCAGCTTTTATCTCAATCTTTTGAATTGTCAGTTAGTGATCAGCAGGTGGTGCGGACGAATTTTGGCAAGCCTTATTTAAAGGACTATCCGGATTTCAGTTTTAATCATAGTCATAGTCAAAATTTCTACGCCTTGGCCACGAGCAAGCAAGTTCAGAACTTAGGAATTGATATTGAAGAACTGAATCGTAAAGTCCGTTTTGAAGCTTTGGCACAACATGCCTTTCATCCCGAAGAACTTAAAAAGTGGCAAGTGCTGGATTATGATCCTGAATACTGGTTTAAAGTCTGGACCACCAAAGAAGCGGTGTTAAAGGCATCAGGCTTGGGAATCCGGATCAACCTGAATGAACTCAATACCAATATCCATCCTGAACAAAATGGCGGACGCTGCGAACATCCAGAGATTGGCGTCTATGCTTATCAAAATTATTCTGTTGCTGGCTGTATGCTCACCGTGGCCTGGCAAAGTGAGCATTCCTGCAAAGGGTTGAGATTTCCAGTGATCCAGATTCATCACACTGTCTAAAACAAAATCAATCCGAATATTTTTTATTTTCTGGAAATGAGCAGGTTACTCAGCCGATTCACAAATTGCGGACTCATTCGCGATAAATGAAATAAAAACTGGCTTTTGAAACCAACCAGATGATGCGTTGCTTGCCAGATAGAATCTTTGAGTTCTGCCAGTTTCAGAATATCTTGTGCAACATCTTCTGCTTTTAAATGTACGCCCATCTTTTTGATGCTTTCTGCCTGCATATCTTTGACCATGGCCGTACTGACGAAAAGCGGCATGACATCCAAGACTCGAATCCCATAGGGTTGCCACTCAATATCCAGACTTTCAGTCAGGCCACGCACTGCAAACTTGCTGGTGGAATAACTGCTTAAATCGGCCTGGCCATAAATCGCCGAAGCGGAAGATAGATTAATGATGCGGGCAAATGAAGATTCTTTTAAATAAGGGAAAGCGGCATGACAGCCGTTCATGACCCCTTTGACATTAATATCCAGAGTCCGGTGATGTGCATCAATAGTAGTATCTTCAAAAGGCCCTGAATATAGGATCCCGGCATTATTGACCAGAATATTGATTTCACCTGCCCAAGCTGAAAATTCGGCTAAAGCTGTTTCCCAAGAAGCATAGTCAGCTACATCGAGAAAACCGGCTTTGGCATGTTCGCCCAGTTGCTGGGCCAGTTGTTCTGCCTGTTCCACCTGAACATCATAAATGCCCACCTTGTAGCCGTGCTGGTAAAATAGGGTGGCCGTCGCGGCACCAATTCCTTGTGCTGCACCACTAATCAATATACTGTGCATGTGCCTGATCTCCTTATTGTCTTTTTTTTGAGCATAACAAGGAACTGGCAGATTGACGCGACTATTTGGTAAAAAAGAGGTTTTTGAATATGGAACAACTACTCAAGGTCATGCGTGAATTACGTGAAAAATGTCCATGGGATCAGCAGCAGACCCCCGAATCTCTGACCAAATATGCGATTGAGGAAGCTTATGAAGTCGAAGCAGCAGTCCGCTCTGGAAAAGTCGACGATGTCCGCGATGAGCTAGGTGATTTGCTGCTACAGGTGGTGTTCCAGTCGCAAATGTACAGCGAGCAGGGGGCTTTCGATTTTCAGGATGTGGTGCAGGCCATTACCGATAAACTGGTTCGCCGTCATCCGCATGTATTTCAGGCTGAACAATTTGCAAAAATGAGTCCGGAAGATGTGTCTGAGCTATGGAAAGAAATCAAACAGCAAGAAAAGCAGGGCAAGCCGCGTTCACGTCTGGATGATATTAAACATGCACCGGCTTTGGCGCAGGCTGATGAAATTCAAAAAAATGTCGCCAAAATTGGTTTTGATTTTCCGGACATGGCGGGTGCTTATGCCAAGCTGGAAGAAGAACTGGCTGAATTAAAAGAAGCGGTAGCCGGACAAAATTCCGATGAAATACAGGAAGAATTTGGCGACTGCTTATTTTCTCTGGTGAATGTTGGTCGTAAACTTGGCATCTCCAGCGAGATGGCATTATTGGGGACGATCCATAAATTCCGGACCCGCTTTGCCTTAATGGAAGATCAGGCAGAACGACAACAATTAGACCTGGAAAAGCTGTCACTGGCTGAACTTGATCAGCTCTGGGAACAGGCTAAATTAGAATTAAAACAAAGAGCAGCACATGAAAAAAATACCTTATCAAATCGGTCCAACGTGGATTAGTCTTCTTTTAAGTTGTTGGCTGGGCTTTATTTCTATCGGAACTGTGCATGCGACTGCGACCGATTATATGGAATGGAAGACCCAGCAACAGCAACATGACGCTCGCCTGAAGAAAAAAGCTGCCTCCACGGCTTCATCAGAAAGCAATCACTATCTGGCGAAGCCTGCATTATCGGCATCTTCTGCTGCTGATAAAATCAGTTTGAATAATGCAACTGTGGAGCAATTACAGCAGCTAAATGGTATTGGTCAAAAAAAGGCTGAAGCCATTATTGAACATCGGCAAAAAAACGGAAAATTCAAAAGCATTGAAGAGATCCAGCTGGTCAAAGGCATTGGGCCGGCATTGTTTGCCAAAAACAAGGCCAAATTGGCCTTGTAAGGCGACAGCATGGATCATGACTAGCTGATTGATTTGACTCGCAGGATTGACATAATCAAATTGCCCTTTAGGCGTGTAAGCGATATGATTAGCGTCATCTTAGAATTTTACGTTCAGACGTAGGAGACAGCGTCTTTTGCAAACTTTGCGCGCGTCAAAATGTGGTTTATCAACCGCTCAATTACCTTCTTATATTCTCGATGTGATTGATGCCTTAAACAAGGCAGGCTATGAAGCTTATATCGTGGGTGGTGGTGTTCGAGATCTGATGTTAGGTTTGAATCCTAAAGATTTCGATGCAGTTACCAATGCAACCCCGGCTCAGGTCAAGGAAGTTTTCGGACGACGTTGTCGAATTATCGGACGACGTTTCGAACTGGCGCATGTCTATTCAGGGCGGGAACTGGTTGAAGTGGCAACCTTTCGTGCACCACCAAAAAAAGCAGTGACCTCGGCCGCGGGAATGATTCTGCGTGATAACAACTGGGGCAGCATCGAGCAGGATTTTGCCCGTCGTGATTTCTCCATCAATGCAATGTACTACCAGCCGCGTAAAGGTATTGTGCTGGATTTCTGCAATGCAGTGGATGATATTCACAGCAAAACCTTACGCTTACTCGGCGATCCGACTTTAAGATTTGAAGAAGATCCAGTGCGGATGCTGCGAACCCTACGTTTTGCCGCCAAGCTGAACTTTAATATTGATGAAGCGATTCTGGATGTCTTTACGCCGGAAATGACCCAGTTGCTGCGTGATGTTTCTCCACATCGACTTTATGATGAATCACAGAAACTGTTTACCATGGGACACCTGAATCGTGTCTTGCCAATGCTGATCGATTTTGGGATCTGGCAGCAGTTATTTGCAGATATCAAGCCTGAAATTACGCCATTTATGGAACGCGCTGCGAAAAATACCGATCAGCGTATTTCTATCGGCAAGACCATCAACCCGGCCTTTTTCTATGCGGTATTGTTGTGGCAGCCATTCCTCGAGCGTTGTGAATTCTATCTAAATAAAGGCGTGGTAGCCGCCGAAGCTCGTGCCCAAGCTGGTCTGGACGTGTTAAAACGTCAGGCGACTCGTACCATTATTCCACGTTTTGCGGAAACCTTTATTCGTGAAGTCTGGGAAATGCAGACTCGTTTGTTGAATCCAAAACCACAGCAAATCGAGGCCTTGTCCAGCCATGCGCGTTTCCGTGCCGGCTTTGACTTTTTGCTGCTGCGTGAAAAATCAGGCGATGCAACTGCACAAGGCATGGGCAGCTGGTGGGATGCTTACCAGCAAATGAGCGGTGACGAGAAAGAACGGGCCATTAGCCAGTATAACCGTCAGCGTGCCAAGAGCCGTCGCAAGGCGAGTCAAGAAGAACATCTGGAACAGAAATTGACCCAGCAGCAAGATCTCACCGAGATTGAACCGTTGGTAAATGAACCTGAACCACGCAATCGTCGAGTGCGCAAAGCCAAGTTTGAAGACAAGGTGAAACCTCTGTCGCATGTAGCAGCCAGTGCCAGTGGTGAAATTGGCCTAGATCATCCGATTATGAAACGTAAGCGGGTGAAACGTGATCTGAGTCAGGTGGTATTTGGGCCAACACAATGATCGTGACGTATATTGGCCTGGGCAGTAACCTGGGTGATTCACGCCAGATTCTGGCAGAAGCTGTACAGAAACTGGCGACCTTGGGGCAGGTGAAAACTTCGAATCTGTATCAAAGTCCACCGATGGGACCACAGGATCAGCCGAACTATCTGAATGCAGTGGTGCAGTTAAATACCGATCTGGCCGCTTTAAGCTTGCTGGATCGTTTGCAAGCCTTTGAGCAGGACGCAGGTCGGGTACGTTTACGTCATTGGGGCGAACGTACACTGGATCTGGACTTACTAATCTACGGCAATGAGCACATTCAAAATGATCGTCTTACCGTGCCGCATGTCGGGGTGTTAGAGCGTGATTTTGTCCTGATTCCACTTCTGGATATTGATCCTGAAATACAGGTTCATGGACACAGATTAAAAGACCTGGACATCGTCAAACAGTCGACCCTTGCGGTACTCGATGACAGCAACTGGGCAAATATTTAATTTTTAAGTGATGGTAGTTTCGACAGAACTTTCAAGCATAGAGGAACATTTTCATGGTCAGTCTGAGTGATTTAAGACGCTTTAAAGCAGATGGACGCAAATTTTCATGTCTGACTTGCTATGATGCCAGTATGGCCAAAGCCATGGAAATTGCCGAAGTGGACAGCATTTTAATTGGCGATTCTCTGGGAATGTCAATTCAGGGTCGTGATTCGACTTTGCCGGTTACGGTTGCAGATATGGCTTATCATACGGCTGCGGTACGCCGTGGTAACCAGCATGCCTTTATCATGACTGACTTGCCATTTATGAGCTATGCCACCTTGAATGATGCCTTGCAAAGCTCGAAAACCGTGATGCAGGCCGGCGCGCAAATGGTCAAGATGGAAGGCGGCGCATGGTTGGCAGAAACCGTGCAAGTGCTGACACGTAACGGCATTCCGGTGTGTGTGCATTTGGGTCTTACTCCGCAGTCGGTACATGTGTTTGGCGGTTATAAGCTGCAAGCTCGTACTCGTGAAGCGGCCGATCAGCTCATTGCGGACTGTAAAGCAGTAGTAGAGGCGGGTGCTGCACTATTGTTACTCGAATGCGTACCGGCACAGCTTGGCCAGGAAATCACCGAACTGTTTCCGCAGATTCCGGTGATTGGCATTGGCGCGGGTGCAGCCACTGACGGACAAGTATTGGTGGTTCAGGATATGTTGGGCCTGACCTTTGGCCACACTGCAAAATTTGTACGTAATTTTATGCAAGAACAATCGGGTGCGACCGCCATTCTAGATGCTTTTAAAGCCTACCATGCTGCAGTTTTAGATGGATCTTTCCCGGCACCAGAACAAACTTTTCAGGTTGAATTGTAAGATGAAAACAGAAACCACTATTCAGGGCTTAGCGGCATCCTTAAATCCGGCGCGTACCAGTCGCAAGATTATCGGTTTTGTACCGACCATGGGCAATCTGCATCAGGGGCATTTAAACCTGGTGCGTGAAGCGCGTAAGTTGTGTGATGTAGTGGTGGTCAGTATCTTTGTCAATCCGATCCAGTTTGGACCCAATGAAGATTTTGATAGCTATCCGCGCACGCTTGAGCAGGACCAGCAGCTTTTGGCAGAGGTCGGTTGTGACATCGTTTTTGCGCCGACGGTTGAGCAAATGTATGGTAAAAAACCGCGTCTGACCAATATCAGTGTTTCTGACATTACCAATGATTTATGCGGTTTACAGCGTCCCGGTCATTTTGATGGTGTGGCGGTGGTGGTGACTAAATTGTTTAACATCGTACAGCCGAATTACGCCTTCTTTGGCCAGAAAGATTATCAGCAATTGGCGGTCATTCGTCAGTTTGTACAAGATCTGAATATTCCACTGGAAGTAATTGGTGTGCCGATTGCCCGTGCAGAAGATGGCCTGGCTTTAAGTTCGCGCAATGGTTATTTAAGCGAAGAGCATCGTGCAATCGCACCGGTCATTTATCAAAGCTTGCAAAAGGCTGAACAGCAATTACAGGCAGGCGTGGAACTGGATACGGTATTGGCGGAGCTTCGCCAGACTTTAACCGATGCTGGATTTGTAGTGGATTATATTGAAGCCAGAACTCCAGAATTACAAAAAATTCATACGTTTAATCAAGATCTTGTGTTATTTATAGCTGCAAAGTTGGGGAATACACGTCTGATCGATAACCTGCAGGTTAAATACACTGCCGGCTAAGATGAAAGGGTAGCATGCATGAAGCGCATTTTAATCGTCACGGGACAATCTGGTTCGGGGAAATCATCTGCATTACAGGTGCTTGAAGATCTGGGTTATTACTGTATTGATAATCTGCCTTTGGCATTGCTTCCCGAAATCGTGGCCAAACTGGACAGTGAAAATAATCTGGAACAGTTGGCGCTGGGCGTCGATGTGCGCAGTACCCGGGCAGATTTACAAGAATTTGATCATGTATTTGAGCAGCTGCAACAGCATGGTTCGGTCGATATTATCTATCTGACCACGCAGGATCAGGAGCTGATTGCCCGCTTTAGTGCTTCGCGTCGGCCGCATCCTCTGGCGTCACGCTTTAAAAGTCTGAATCAATGCATTCAGGAAGAAAAAATCCTGTTGATGCCGATTCAGTTGCGTTCTACAGTTCATATCGATACTACCGATAAAAGCGTACATGACCTGAAACATACCTTATTGTCCAAGCTGGGACAGGCCGATAACCTGATCCTGATTCTGCAATCCTTTGGTTATAAGCATGGCATTCCACTGGATGCCGATTATGTCTTTGATGTCCGGCATTTGCCAAATCCGCATTGGGAACTGGAACTGCGCAAATTTTCAGGGCTAGATCAGCCGGTGCAGGCGTTTTTACAAAAGAGCGATCAGGTCGAGGACATGTTCAATGATCTGTATCATTTTCTGGACAAGTGGTTGCCGACCTTTGCCGAAGGGCATCGTCATTATATGACCGTGTCGATAGGTTGTACCGGTGGTCAGCATCGTTCTGTTTATATTGTGGATAGACTAAAAAAAGCCCTTGAGGCAAAATGGTCTATTCAAGTCCTCCATCGAGAAATGAAGCACTGGTCATGATTGATACGACAGTTGACGTAATTAATAAATTGGGTTTACATGCACGCGCATCTGGTAAACTGATAGAAGTTACCACCAAATTTCGTTCCAGTATTCGGATTGGCAAGGCTGACAAATTGGTAGATGCCAAAAATATCATGTCATTGCTCATGCTTGGTGCAGGCAAAGGAATAACTTTACGCTTAGTGATTGAAGGAGCAGACGAGGACAAAGCCTTATCTGAAATTCAGGCACTATTTGCAGCAAAATTTTATGAGGCAGATTAATCGTGGCACGTCGACCGAACAGTTTAACTGAAGAAGATTTTGATTCTTTAGAGGGACGCGCAAGTAAGACCGAACAGAAAAAAGCAGTCCAGCGTATGGCTGCTTTAGGTGCGCAGCTTGCAGAGCTGAGCGCTAAACAAATTAAAAACCTACCCGTAGATGAGCGTTTGATTGACGCCTTACTTGATGTGCAGGCAATTAGTTCGCATGAAGCACGTCGCCGTCAATTTTCACGGATTGGTAAATTATTACGCAATGAAAATGAAACGGTAATTTTGTCTTATTTAACACCTAAACAAGGTCTTAAAAAGACAGCTCAATTACAGCGTTGGGTGGATCGAATTGTCAAAGATGGTGATCCAGCCATCAATGAATTTACCAAAACCTATAATGCGACAGAGCGTCATACCTTACGTCAACATTATCTTCGGGTACACCGTGATTTAAAGAATCAAGCACCTGAAGAAGAAGTGAATGCTTCTAAATTAAAGCTGTTTAACTATGTACAGCAAGTGGCGTTGATTTCTGACAATTAAGCAGCCATGTAAAAAGGCGGTCTTTTTTAGGCCGCTTTTTTATAGCTGTTTTGAACTGATTGGTTTGACTTGGACATGCATAGTCTATAAGTGGTCTATCTTAATATTACTATTCCAGCTTCTAAAACTGCATTGATGATAAAAAATACAAAATTTCTGCAATTAATTTGTTAATGAATGTAAAATCTTTACAATTCTCAGTGGCTTTTTTGGCCTGTTTTTAGTCAATATCCTGATATTTAAATATTTCGTAGACTGGAATTGTTAAGATAGTTTTAAAAATTAAAAAATAATTCTGAGTGTTATTAGATAGATGAGACCTGATATAAAATTTCTTTTTAATCATAAGGTCAAGTTATATAATTGAAAAATCATTAGCTTTTACTCCAAATAGAGTAAAAAGCTATAGTGGGTATTTTTTAGTCAATAGTGTGTTACAGTAAATACAAATAAACATGCTTATTTTAGGTGAGATATATTAATTTCAAATACTTATGTAGGTTTTTTTCGAATAGTAAATTTTCAAGTTATTCTTAATCAATTAAATATCAGTGCTTTGCGGTTAAGAATGTATCTGGATAGAAACAGGTTAACAAATCCTTTAACCTATAGGTGAGTTTTCATCGTTGAGTAAATATAGAATCTTTGTTATTGATTGTATGAATTTGGTCGGCAGTGTTTTCTATATTCCATAAACATTCAGAGAGGCAGACATGGAACTAAAACTGCTAGAGGTCGGTCAGAATACGGAGCAATTAAGCTCGTGCCGTATATCTCTCATTTTAGGTGTCTATACCTCCAACAACCTATTAGACACCTTTTGTAAGATCGCCCGTAAAGTTTTAAACGTTAAAACCAGTATTATCGGCTTCCACACGGAACCCTATATCTGGTACAGCTGTCCGCGCGGTTTTCGGGCCTTGCACGCCCCACAGGAAGTGAATCTGCCTGCGTATCTGCAACAGTCAGATGTCATTGACCAGACGCATCCTGCTTATACAGAATTGTCAAATTATGTGAAAGATCTCGGTGTAGCGCATCAGAGATTAGTCGCCTTTAATTTAAAATCAAGTAGCGGTGTGTCTTTTGGACAGGTCATTTTCTTTGATGATCAGACTGAACTGTTCGATCAGGACGATATTGCCACCATCAAACAATTTGCTGAAAGTTTAGTGATTCGAATTCAGCTCAATCAAGAACATACTGAGTTGAAAGAATTATACGAGCAGCAATGCGCACAAAATTTCAGTAAAACTAAATTTTTCCAGATTATTGCGCATGATCTGCGTGCACCGTTTCACGGCTTGCTCGGCTTTTCCGAAGTACTGGCACAGGAACGTGACACACTGGATGAATCCAGTATTCAGAGTATTGCGGATTATTTATATGATAATGCACAATCGACCTATAACCTGCTGGAAAGCCTGCTGACTTGGGCGATGGCAGAGGGTGGGCGCTTTGTTTATCATCCGATCAATTATGAATTGAAACAGTCCAGCAAGATTGTATGTGGTGTTCTGAAAAGTTTGGCCTTAAATAAAAAGATCGAACTGGTCGATAATATTCCTGAAGACATCAAGGTACATGCGGATATCAACATGATTACCTCTGTCTTGCAAAACCTGGTGTCGAATGCGCTTAAATTTACCCCGGTGAATCAAGGCGGTAAAGTGATTTTAGCTGTAGAGATGGAAGGCGAGCAGGTCAAGATTACGATTCAGGATACTGGCCTGGGCATGACCGAAGAACAGATGCAGAATCTGTTTAAACCGACTTTGGGTGTGAGTGTCAGAGGCACAGCTGAAGAGAAAGGGGTAGGTTTGGGTCTGGTACTCTGCAAGCGCTTTATTGACCTGAACCATGGTCAAATTGCTGTAGATTCCAAAGAGGGCCGTGGTACGACCTTTACTGTGCATTTGCCGATGGTTACCAATGATCATCAGGCGCTAGTGCTTGAAGATGTACATGCCGAGCAATCTTAAAAGGTAAATTTCAAACTAAAACATTCCCACTGAGACAAAACTCCTGCTATCTTTAGTGTGAAAGAGGACTCCACCCAACATTAGGGTGGAGGTGAATTTCACGACTTTTTTTTAGTGCAATATGATAGAATAATTTGCATTAAGTTTCTGTATCTAAATAGATTTAAGGCGAAATGAAGATCAACAAAGCGTACAAATTTAGGCTTGAGCCTAATGCGGAACAGGAGCTTGTTTTAAACAAGTTGCTTGGCTCTGCACGTTTTGTTTGGAATCAAATTTTAGCTGTTTCGTTCGAGATGCTTGCTAATAATGAGCGAATCAACAAAGTTAATTTAGTCAATAAAATTCCTGAATTACGCAAAAAACCTGAATGTGCTTTTCTAGAAAACAGCTCAAATGGCGTTTCGCTCCAACAAAAAGTTCGTGATCTTGGTGATGCTTGGGGGGAAGTTTTTTAACAAAAAGGAACAAGCTAAGTTAAAGCAAAAACCATTTAGAGCTAAGAAGCCACGATTTTTTAAATTATCCGATGGTGGTGAAGTTCAACTTAGACCACTTATGCCACGATTCAAAAAGAAATCTGATGGTTATGATTCCATTCGTATTGTTCAATTTGGCAGATATTGTTGGGTTAAAGGCAACCAAGTTAAGTTACCTAATGACATTGGCGTTGTGAAATTCAGAAAATCACAAAATATTGTGGGTGAGATTAAGAACGTCACAATCTCAAAGCATGTCGGGAAATGGTATGTGTCATTTGGTGCTGAAAACACAGTAGAAGCACCAGTCCACCCATCAAAATCAGCCGTTGGCATTGATTTAGGTGTTAAAAAGTTAATTACAACGTCTAGTGGTCAAGTATTCGACCCGATCAATAGTTTCAAGGCCAATCAAGTAAAGTTGGCTAGGCTTCAGCGCAAGCTGAGAAAGAAAAACAAGTTCAGTCAAAATTGGAAAAAGCTGAATCTCAAGATCAATACATTACACCATCATATTGCCAATATTCGGCATGACTACTTGCACAAAGTCACCACAACGCTCAGCAAAAACCACGCAATGATCGTAGTTGAGGACTTAAAAGTAGCCAATATGTCGAAGTCAGCGAAAGGCTCAATCGAGAAAAAAGGAAAGAATGTTAAAGCCAAGTCCGGCTTAAATAAATCAATCCTGGATCAAGGTTGGTCAATGCTTGTTAATATGTTGGTGTACAAACAGCAATGGCGAGGTGGTTTACTCGTTAAAGTTGACCCTAAATATACAAGTCAGACTTGTAGTTCATGTGGTCACGTTGCAAAAGAAAATAGGCTTACTCAAGCAAACTTTAGTTGTGTCGAGTGTAGCTTTGGCGAGAATGCAGATATTAATGCTTCTCGCAATATTTTGGCGGTAGGACATACCGTTTTGTCTGTGGAGGGTGGATGCGGTAAAGGTCGCCTTGCGAAGCAGAAAGCAAGTGAAATCCGTGAGGAAGTCACCTAAGAGCTTTTACTTTTAGAATCCCCCACTTGAACATCGTGAAAGTGGTGGGAGTATGTCAAAACTAAGCAGAATGTTTCAGGGGAAGAGTTGAGTGATGAATGCGGCACAATTGCAGAAAACCTTAAGAGCTAGCCAATATACCGAACAGGTATTGGCCAATCACCAGAGTTTACTGGAACAGGATTATGCAATTGATCAGTTTCAAGGCTCACTCAGTCGGGAATATATTGATCAGCTGGTGCAGCACTGCATCCTAAATATAAGCGATGAAGCAACGTGGATGCGCGCAATGCGTATTTTGCGGGCTCGATTGATGTTTCGTTGGATCTGGCAGGATGCCAATCAACTCACCGATGTCATTACCCTCACCCAAGAACTCTCCGATTTTGCCGATGCGTGCATCTGTGCGGCGAAAGATTTTGCCCGTATTCCGGTCGTTGCCAAGTATGGCCAGCCAATCGGCTATAACGGAAAAGTCCAAGATCTGATTGTCATTGCCATGGGGAAACTCGGCGCCCAAGAACTCAATCTTTCCAGTGATATCGACCTGATTTTTGCCTTCGATGAGCAGGGTGAAACTGATGGGCGTAAATGTATTGATGTGCAGCAGTTTTGCATCCTGTGGGGACAAAAACTCATTCATTTGCTGGATCAGATCACGGCGGATGGCTTTGTATTCCGCGTCGACATGCGCCTGCGTCCCTGGGGCGATGGTTCAGCACTAGCCATTAGTCATGCAGCCTTGGAAAAATATCTGAGCCAGCATGGGCGTGAATGGGAGCGTTATGCCTGGATTAAAGCGCGTATTGTCAATCCAAGTCCAGAAGGCGACGAGCTGCTGGAGATGACCCGTCCATTTGTATTTCGCAAGTACGTCGATTACAGCGCTTTTGAAGCCATGCGCGAAATGAAAGCCATGATCGAGCGCGAAGTACAGCGCCGTAATATTGAAGATGATATCAAGCTCGGAGCCGGTGGCATTCGCGAAGTCGAATTTATCGTGCAGGTGTTTCAGCTGATTTATGGCGGGGCCAAACTTGAATTGCAGGATCGGCAGTGTCTGGTGAATCTAAATCATCTGGATGATGCCGAGTTGCTGGATGAACAGGCGGTGCAGGATCTGGAAAATGCCTATTTATTCCTGCGCCGGGTTGAGCACGCGATTCAGGCACTGAATGATCAGCAAACGCAATCACTACCGACAGAGCCAGAGTTAAGGGCGCGTATAACGGACACACTTGGTTTTGCGGATTGGGACAGCTTTATGGCATATCTCAATGAAAAGCGTGACAAAGTGATGTATCAGTTTGATCATCTAATCAAGGAAAATGGCCCTGACACCTTGGTTGAAAGTTTTTCCCAGTTGGAAAAGAAACTCAAAGAAGTGTTGGATGATAATGCAAAGAATCTTGTCTATGAGTTTTGGAATGGGCATGCCTTAAAAAAATTACCGGCAAAGGCGGTACAACGTTTAAAAACCTTCTGGCCGCATTTAATTGAAGCCGTTTTACAGTCAGATGATCCTCAGGTGGCATTGGTGCGCTTGATGCCCTTAGTCGAATCAGTGATGCGCCGTACGGTATATCTGGTGATGTTAATCGAGAGTAAAGGGGCGTTGCAGCGACTGGTGAAGATGGCCACGGTCAGCCCCTGGATTTGTGAAGAACTGACCCATTATCCGGTGCTACTGGATGAATTCCTGTCGATGGATTTTGAATTGCCAAAACGTCAGGATCTGGAAGACTCTTTACGTCAGCAACTTTTACGGATTGAAATTGATCAGGTCGAAGACCAGATGCGGGTCTTGCGCCTGTTTAAAAAATCTAATGTTCTGGCCGTTGCCGCCAGTGATGTGCTGGCTGAAAGTCCTTTAATGAAAGTTTCCGATGCCTTGACCGATATTGCTGAAGTATCGGTGAATGCAGCGCTGCATCTGGCCTATCAGATTGTGGCAAAAAAGCATGGTTTTCCACTGGATGCAGAAGGGCAGCGCTGTTCAGTCGAGCATACGGCTTTTGCAGTCATTGGTTATGGTAAAGTCGGTGGAATTGAATTGGGTTATGGCTCGGATCTGGATCTGGTGTTTATTCACTATATGGGTGAACAGGCCGATACCGATGGACTTAAGCCGATCAGTGGCTTTGAATTTGCCATGCGGGTTGCACAAAAGTTTATGTCCCTCATGACCACGCAAACCTTGGATGGACGTGTATATGAAGTCGATACCCGATTGCGTCCATCGGGCGAAGCTGGGCTTTTGGTCACCAGTTTAAAAGCCTTTGAACAGTATCAGTTCAAGAGTGCCTGGCTATGGGAGCATCAGGCCTTGGTACGAGCCCGCCCGATTGCGGGTGAAATGAGCTTACGGAAAAAGTTTGAAGTCTTGCGCCGGGATATTTTGATTCAGCCCCGTGATGAAAATTATGTACGGGCAGAAGTACTGAAAATGCGTCAGAAAATGAAGGAGCATCTCGGTTCTTCCGCCGATCAAAAAAAAGATGGTATTTTTCATTTAAAACAAGATGCAGGTGGTATCGTAGACATCGAATTTATGGCACAGTATGCGGTGTTGGCTTGGAGTGGGACGAATAAAGATCTCGCCCATTTCTCCGACAATGTACGAATTCTTGAGGATGCCGCAAAATCAGGTTGCTTATCCAGCGACGATGCGACTGCTCTGATTCAAGCTTATCTCCGTGAACGCGCCGAGAGCCATCGCTTAGCCCTTGCAAATCAATCCATGCAAGTGTCTGCAAGCGACTGGCACGATACCCGAATGACCGTTTGCAAGTTATGGCAAAGACTGATTGATCCAAGTGCAGACTTTGCACTGGATAGTGAATAATTGTGAGAAATTGGAGTTTGTGGCATGAATTTGGCTGATCGTGATGGTTTCATTTGGCAAGATGGACAACTAGTTGACTGGCGTGAGGCAAAAACTCACGTATTAACACATACTTTGCATTACAGCATGGGTGTGTTTGAAGGCGTCCGAGCTTATGAAACCCCGAATGGAACGGCTATTTTCCGTCTTAAAGAACATACGAAGCGCTTGTTGAATTCTGCAAAAATTTATCAAATGAAAGTTCCATTTGATCAAGCAGCATTAGAACAGGCTCAAATTGATGTTGTTCGTGAAAACAAATTAGCGTCTTGCTATTTACGTCCAATTATTTTTATTGGTTCTGAAAAACTCGGTATCGCTGCAACTGACAATACCATTCATGCCGTAGTTGCGGCATGGAGCTGGGGTGCTTACCTCGGTGAAGAGGCGATGGCGAAGGGAATTCGCGTAAAAACGTCTTCATTTACCCACCATCATCCGAACGTGACCATGTGTAAGGCTAAAGCATCAGGTAACTACACCTTGTCGATTCTTGCGCATCAGGAAGTGGCGCATTCAGGTTATGATGAAGCAATGCTGCTCGACCCACAAGGCTATGTATGCCAAGGTTCAGGCGAAAACGTATTCCTGGTGCGTGATGGCGTGATTCATACGCCTGATATCGCAGGTGGTGCGCTGGATGGTATTACCCGTCAAACGATTATTACGATTGCTAAAGACTTGGGTTATGACGTAATTGAACGCCGTATTACCCGTGATGAGTTCTACATCGCAGATGAAGCATTCTTTACCGGCACTGCTGCAGAAGTAACACCAATCCGTGAATACGATGATCGTCAGATTGGTGAGGGTGTACGTGGTCCAATCACCACTCAAATCCAGAAAGCATATTTTGATGCAGTTCAGGGCAAAGACCCGAAATATGCACACTGGTTAACGTATGTGAAGTAATTAAGAATTTACTGATTGAAAAAACCTCTCATTTGAGAGGTTTTTTTTAACTGATGTACTTATTCTGCCGAACTTATGTCATCATATTCACCATCAAGAAGATTTTAAGATGAGCTTAGGCATACGCAATGAGTAACATCGTTATTTGTATGAAATGGGGAACCAAATACGGTTCGGAATACGTCAATCGTTTATACAATATGGTTAAACGACATACGACAGTCGACTTTAAAATGGTCTGTCTGACGGATCGTACTGAAGGCATTGATCCTGCAGTACAATGTTTCCCTATTCCACCTCTGGCATTGCCTGAAGGTGCGCCTGAGCGTGGCTGGAACAAGCTGTCCACTTTTGAGCCTGATCTGTATGGTTTGGAAGGCAATGCACTCTTCCTCGATCTTGACGTGGTGATTGTCGATAATATCGATGAGTTCTTTACCTATCCGGGTGACTTCCTGATTATTCATGACTGGAAACGTCCTTGGCGTATTACCGGTAACAGTTCGGTTTATCGGTTTAAACTGGGTGCTTTCCCAGGTCTGTTACCTTACTTCCGTGAACATTTTGATGAAATTCGTCAAAAATTCCGTAATGAGCAAGCCTATTTGTCTTGGTATGTAGACCGTGAAGGTAAACAGACGTATTGGCCAGAAAGCTGGTGCAAGAGCTATAAATATCACTGCCTGCAAAAAATTCCGATGGCTTATTTTAAGCCGCCTGTGAAGCCTGAAGGTGCCAAAATCATTGTTTTTCATGGCGAGATTAATCCGCCAGATGCAGTGAATGGTGGTGGTGGTAAATGGTATCGTTATGTGTTGCCATCGCAGTGGATTAAGGACGCTTGGCAGTAAGTTATAGAGTTTATTCAAGCTAATTGTTGATTAGAAGTATTATGGAAAAAATAGATTTTGTTATTGCGTGGGTCGATGGCAATGATGTAAAGCATCGACTTAAAAGGCAACAGTTTCAATCTACTAATATCGTAAAAGGTTCAGCAGAAGAAACTCGATTTGCTAGTAATGATGAAATCTATTTTTCAATTGCTTCAATTCTTAAATATGTTCCCTATTTTGGAACAATTTATATTATTACGGATGAACAGCAGCCTGCACATATTCATGATTTTTTCGAACAGGGATTATGTGCTCCTGAGCAGATAAAAATAATTGATCATAGAACAATATTTGCTGGTCATGAGCAATACTTGCCTACATTTAATTCTTTAAGTATTGAAACTATGCTTTGGAATATTCCAGGGTTATCAAAGTATTTTATTTATTTGAATGATGATTTCTTCTTTAATGCCTCATCTGAATTAGATGATTTTTTAGTTGGTGACCAGATAAAAGTCTATGGACATTGGGAAAATAACTCCTTAATTAAAGCAAAATTTAATCTACGTAAAGGTCTTAATAAATATTTTGGTAAACCTTTACAGCCTAAATATACAATTGCTCAAATGCTTAGTGCTGAATTATGTGGATTTAATAAATATTATGAAATTCATCATCGTCCCCATATATTGGATCGTGATGTACTACAAAATTATTTTCAAAAATACCCTACAACATTAGCTCAACAGATTAGGCATCGTTTTAGAAGTGCTTTTCAGTTTTTACCCGTAGGACTTAATAATCATTTAAAAATTCAGGCTAATGAAGCAGTTCTATACGATGATATTAATATTGCTTATTTAAAAAATGAAGCATTGCTATCTTTATTTTTAGAAAACTTAAATAATACCACTATTAAATTTGGTTGTATTCAAAGTTTGGATCAATTTGATCCAAAAGAAGCAGAAAAGGTATCTTTTGCTTTAATTGCTAAATTTAAAAACTATTTACCTCTATCTATTCAGCATTAAGAGTTAATCATGAAAGTTGTAACTTATTTAATTAATTTAGACGGAAGTGATGAGCGTCTAGCTGCAGCAACTCAGCAGCTTAATAGTGTGAGCTGGAGGTTTGAACGTTTTGCTGCTTATGATGGTCGGGGTAAAGCACTCTCTGAATTCATAAATTATAATGACGATCAAACTAATAAGGTATTAGGTCGTAGTTTAATGAATTCCGAGTTAGGTTGTTATTTAAGTCATTATGGATGCGCTGAAAAATTTTTAGCCACTGATGCAGATTATTTAGTGGTTCTGGAAGATGACCTTAAAATTAATAGTGACTTTAAGATTAAAATTGACAGCATCATTGAATATTTGCACCAACATCAAGATTTAAACTGGTATCTTATTAATATTGCTGCAAAAAAGAAAAAACTAGCAAAAGATATTACGCAAATAGGGGATATAAGTCTATGGCATGCTTTTTATTTCCCAATTCGTGGCTTAGGGTTAATCTGGTCGCGGCAGGGAGCACAGTCTTTTGTTGAGGTAGGCAAAACTATAAATATGCCGGTTGATATCTTCTTCCAGTCTTGGTTAAGTCAAAATGGCAAAGGTTTAGGGATTTGGCCACCACTAGTGAAGCCAGCAGGGGTCGATAGTGATATTTTGGGAACGGTTGCTACTCAGGGGATTTCTCGTAAAGCACTTGAAAATAGAAGCAGCTCCTATGGCTTTAAAAAGCAGAAGCGTATGTGGCGTGATCGTTATCATGCACTAAAATATCTGCTAAATTCTTAAAATTCATCGAATATCTTAATAATTGAATATTTATCATTAAAGGAATAAATCAATGAGCATGTTGGAAATAATTTAGATGAAAATATTTAAAAAAACTTATTATATGCTTAAGTTTTATATCATGTATTTTTACAAGATTAGAGGCACGAATTTAAAAATTCATAATTACGCAAATATGATTACGCTTAATCCAAAGCCAGAAGAAGTTAAAATACCTAAGCTGATTTGGCTGTATTGGGAGGGGGATGTACCATTATTTGTGGAAAAATGCATAGAAAATATAAAGCTAATAAATGCAAATTATGAGGTTCATTTTTTAACACCAACAACTGTTGATCAATTTATACAGATAGATTTTGATTCTTTAAATATTCATCTACCTCAGCATAAAGCTGATTTAATCAGATTTAAATTACTTTATGTTTATGGAGGAATCTGGTTAGATGCAAGTATTATCGTTTATGAAAATTTAGATTGGATTCAAGAGTTGGTTTCTCAAAATCAGACCGAAAGTTTTGCCTATTATCGTAAAAAAAACACTACCAATATTGATTCTCCAGTCATCGAGAATTGGCTTTTAGCAACGGCTCCTAACAATAGGTTTTTTAAAGATTGGTTTGATGAGTTGGTGAACGCCATGCAGGTTGGCCCTAAAACATATATCAATGAAATTAAACGTACTGTGCCAAATTATGAGAGAATATTTCAAAAGATTAGTAATTTAGAGTACCTGATTTCCTATGTGGTGTGTCAGGTGATTATGCTGAAAGCATTGCCTAGTATTACTTTAATTGATTGTGATCAAAATGCCTTTTACTATCAGGTAAAAAATAAATGGGTCAAAGAAAAAACATTAATTGAAATGGCAATCAATCATCATTCAGGTGAATACCCTAAATTGATTAAATTTGCCGGTAAAGAGCGTAAACATATAGGCGAATTTTATGAAAAAGGAATGTATTTTCAAGATTCACTGCTAGATTTCCATGATGATCAGAGTAAAACCTTATCTTAACGCTCTATCAGGTTGGATGATCTGAACCACTTAGAGGATGGTGTCTTGTTCGAGCGTTAATTTATTAAATGATTTGATAAGACTATGGGGTGAAAGATTATAAACAGACACTTTTTGACTTTCAAAGAAATAGGCTGCTGTTTCAAATGCCGCTATGATTGATTGGGTGTGCTGGTTTAATAAGGTAGGTTGTTTTGCATCTAAAGTTTCATAAAATCGTGGTAGGTCGAAGTTATTCATATCCACACCTGCAATATAGATATGTTGGTAATTTAATCCTGACATAATCTGTAATGCGGTATAAGCCACGGTATAGTAGTCAAATACTGTGTCATACATGTGTGTAGAAAAGCCAAAACCATTGTAGAAGTAATTACTCTTAACTTTTTCATCAACATGAATAGTGTTTCCCATAAAAAGTTCATTTTTACAGTTACTCGTGATTTCAATAATTTTAAATTGGCAACGAATCTGTTCGATTTTTACTTTTCTTAGAATATAGTCTAAGCAACGTGCGGTGGTGAAAAAATTGCATGCTGTGTCTAAAACCCGCTCAACGAGATCAAAACGATTTTGTACAAAATCATGATCAATAATGACATAGTGTTGAAAAGTGACCTCATTCAAAGCGATTGCTCCATTGACGCCAATATAGTCCAGTTTCTCATATTTAAAAAATTTATCAGGAATCTTTTTAATCGATGGTCCTGTTGCGATCAGCATACATTTTGAATGTTTATTCTTTAAGTTAAGCGTATGGTCTGCAATTAAGGTATTCCTAAAAAAAACTTGATCAATTTGACCCGATGCATTACGAACCACACGGTAAAAAGGCCAATAGCGTCTGTTGTGTTTGTAAGTACTCGGTTTTAAAAGTTTATAGGTATATTTTGTCAAATTTCGAACGAAATGGTTGAAAATTAAACCACACATATTCTTGTCTCTTTCATAGCTTATTTCTATGAGTTATATCAAGTTTATTTGAGAATAATCTAATTGATAAGATGATTCAGTTGCTTAGAGGGTTAATGATCTAAATTAAATGAATCACGCTTGGTTTTAAACTTGCTCAGGAGCCTCTTAAACCAAGGCTGGGATGTTTCTGACCGAGTAATGTTATTGCCCGAGTATTTTTTTTGAGATGCTTTGTGAAATTTTCCGTAGGGTGTAATTGTATAGTCCTCAAGTTGGTATCCGGCAGAAAGGGCTTCGTGATAGTATTGGTCAAAAAGTGTTGTCAGGTCCGCTCGGGGGTGAGGAATAATTTCGCCATCAAACCAATGTGTTGAATTATTGTGTTGAAGACGAGGAATTGAATATTTGTGACTAAACTGGGTGCCCATATCGGAATAATGCAAAATTTTAATCTCGTTGATACTTAGATTTTCACCATCGATGCAATTAAAATGATCATTATAAGCTTGAACCAATGACGGTTCTTTTTGAATTTGTCTCATCAGACTTTGATGACTGGCAGGGTTACTTTTTAATTCCTCAATTCTAGGAAGAAAATGTTTGGCCTTTTCACAATCCCAGACACAAGTGCATAAACGGGCTGAGCTTCCCCCCCCCTTGGCTGCCACAATAGCATTGGCTTCAATAGGATGTTCCCAGAGTAGTGCAAGATCATCGAGTACAATGACATCTGTATCCATGTAAATGGCTTTACCTTGAAATTGACAATACTCTGGAATAGCCCACCGAAATCCGGAAAAAGGTGTCGCCCAGTTTTCTGTTCTCCATCCTTGATTCGATTTCGGATCAGAATACCAATAGCTAGAAGGATCACGCGAAAGTTGCATCCAAATAATTTCTACAGGCTGCTGGGTATGTTTTTTAATGCTGTAGTCTAAAACCATCATTTGTTCTAAATCACAGTTGTTTGGGTCACAGCCTATAAAAATTTTGATTGTTTTGAGACTCATTTTTATCAATTATTTTGTGATATGATAATGTATATTAAAACAAAGACTATATAAAAACAAAGACTACATAAGATTTACTATGTTTTTTTATTTATTCTATTATAATTAAAACTTAAATAAAATAATCGAATTTATTTCAATGACTTCTTTGGTTTTTAAATAAATTACAATAACTTATGTGTATTATATTGTTATATAATTACGAAAAAAATTTAAAATTATAGTTTTTTATCACACTTTTATCTATGATTTTAAACTTAAATTGGTAGAAAATTAAAAGGATTCTTAATGTTGACAGTTTTTGGTTTTCATACAGATGATAAACTATATACGAAGCATGCTCAAATTTTAGCTGAATCAGCAAAAAAATTTAATATTCATATTCTATTAAAGCAATTTTCAAAAGATGACTGGCAAACCATTATTGCATTTAAGCCTGTGTTTATTTCGCAAATGCGTCGTGAAACTCATGGCCCACTTTTATTTGTTGATGCTGATGCTATAATTCTTGAGGATATCCGGCCATACTTCAATGCAATTGAAGAAGATATTGCAGTACATTACATAGATAATAAGCGTTTAATTAGTAGTACTATTTTTATAAATGACACTAAAAATGCACATTCTCTGATGGATGAATGGGAGAAGCGTATGTTGCAAAATCCAACTATTTGGGATCAGATTATTTTACAAAACTTGGTTGATGAGTGGCATGATGCAGGCCTTATTACATTAAAAAAGCTACCACCAAACTATACATTTATTTTTGATACATCTCGTAATTTATATGGGGATAAGATTCAACCTAGTATTGAACAATTACAAGCAAGTAGAGATAAGCGTTGGATACAGAAATATGAGCAAAGAAATTCAATTTATCAATGGATAATGCGTTCTTCTCTACTGTCAAAAAGTACTAAAAAGATTGTTAAACGACATAATGAAGTTAATGCACGAACAACAAAGTTAGGAATTGATATTAAGTTAACTTTAAGTGATTTAATTGAATAATTAAAATTTATTGATAAATATTACTTTCATCAATTATTTTCCTAAACCTTTTATACCCCCACAAATACTGTTCCGGAGCGACATTAATCATGCGCTCCATTTCTTTATTTAAGGTATCAACCGACAATTGTAAATCTTTAGATAAAATATCATTTGATAATTTAGTCACGTAAATATCATAGCCGGAAAAATCTTCACGTCTTAAACAACTAAGCCCAACTACTGAACATTGTGTTTTGGCTGCCAGTTTGGAAAGTAAGGTAGAAGATAGCGCATTTTGATTGTAGAAAAGTGAGTAGATACCACCACTTTCTTTAGGTACATGATCCGGCAATATTGCAGAAAAACCACCCTGTTTTAAATGCTTAAATAAAGCACGTACACCAGAATCATCTGTAGGAACCAGTGTGGCATTCAGGCGTTGCCGAGCTTCAAGCATAAAACGGTCAATATCCTGATTCTTACTGGGCTTGTACATAATTACAGGGGAGGTGTGCTGATTTACCCAGACATTTAAAAGCTCCCACGTACCAAAATGAGGCACCACTGCCAAGCAGCCATGAGGATTTTGCAAAGCTTTCAGGAAAATATCTTCGCCCTGCACATCTTGAATCAAAGACAGCGCATAGTCTGGTGATGATCCCCAAATCTTGACTGATTCTGCATACGTCATGCACTGACTTTTCAGGCTGCTTTTGGTCAAATCAGCCCGTTCAGCTTCCGAAAGTTCAGGATAGGCAGAGGCCAAGTTAATCTCGGTCACTCGGCGTGCAGAAGAATGGCTGAGATACAAAAGAGATCCAGCCAGTTGCGCAAGATTTTGAATGAATCTTAGTGGAAGCTTGGAGAAATTTTTGAGTAGGGTGTACATGGTATCCAGATGGTCAGATTATAGGTCTTTGTCCGGATTGCCCTTCAGCACCATATAAATCAAACCTACAAAAATCAGCAGGGCACCTAAAATACTGCTCAGGCAAAAATACACAATACGATCATTGGTATCGAGGTTGAACAGATTGTTGGCAAGGATATAGCGCATGAACAGCCATTGAACCACTGAAAATACAATAAGCATAATGCTGCGATTACGAACTGCAGGACGCATAGCCATTGCTAATTACCTTAGATTAAAAACTGTGGCTATTATGCCACTGTTCCAGATACGACTCAATCTTACAAAAAAAGCCCCGCACGAGGCAGAGCTTTTTCACTTAATACTTCAAGAATTATTCTTGAGATTCAGCTTTTGGTTTTTCACGTAAGCGAATACCAAGGTCACGCAGTTGATTTGATTCAACTGGAGCAGGTGCTTGCGTTAATGGACATTCAGCAGTCTTGGTTTTCGGGAATGCAATGACGTCACGAATAGAAGCACCACCAGTCATGAGCATCACCAGACGGTCAAGACCAAATGCCAAACCACCATGCGGAGGAGCACCGTAACGTAATGCATTTAATAAGAAGCTGAATTTCTCTTCTGCTTCTTCTTCGCCAATACCTAATGCTTCAAAGATCGCTTTTTGCATTTCAAGGTTATGAATACGCAGTGAACCACCACCGATTTCAGTACCGTTCAATACCATATCGTAAGCAACAGATAATGCTGCACCTGGGTTGTTCTTCACTTCTTCAACGCTTGATTTTGGTAGCGTGAATGGGTGGTGAACAGAGGTCCATTTGCCATCATCAGTTTCTTCGAACATTGGGAAATCAACAACCCAAAGTGGCGCCCACTCACAAGTTGATAATTTAAGGTCATGACCGATCTTCACACGAAGCGCGCCCATGGCATCGTTAACAACTTTCGCTTTGTCTGCACCGAAGAATACGATGTCGCCATTTTCAGCGCCAACACGTTTCAATAGATCAAGCACGATTGGCTCGATGAATTTCACGATTGGAGATTGAAGACCTTCGATACCTTTTTCAAGTTCGTTGACTTTGATGTAAGCCAAACCGCGTGCACCGTAGATGCCTACAAATTTGGTGTATTCATCAATCGCGCTACGTGGAAGTGAACCCGCACCCGGTACGCGAAGCGCAACGATACGGCCTTTAGGATCTTTTGCAGGACCTGCGAATACTTTGAACTCAACGTCTTGCATCAAGTCTGCAACGTCAACCAGTTTCAACGGAATACGCATATCTGGTTTGTCAGACGCATAGTCACGCATTGCATCGTTGTATGTCATGCGTGGGAATTTATCAAACTCTACGTTTAGAAGTTCTTTGAACATCTTCACGGTTAAAGTTTCCATTAAATCCATGATGTCATCGTCACTCATGAACGATGTTTCAACGTCGATTTGGGTGAATTCTGGCTGACGATCCGCACGCAAGTCTTCATCACGGAAACATTTCGCGATTTGGTAGTAACGATCGATACCACCCACCATCAACAACTGTTTGAACAGCTGTGGAGACTGTGGAAGTGCGTAGAAGCTACCGTTAGATACACGGCTAGGCACTAAATAGTCACGCGCGCCTTCAGGTGTTGCACGTGTCAAAATTGGTGTTTCAACGTCTAGGAAACCATTGTCTTCGAAGTAGTTACGAATCAGGTTGGTCAATTTAGAACGGAAACGTAAACGATCTAGCATTTCTGGACGACGGATGTCCAGGAAACGATATTTCAAACGAATTTCTTCAGAAATATTGGTGTTTTCGTCATTTAAAGGGAATGGCGGAGTTTCAGACTGAGCAAGAACTTCAATTTCTTTACCAAGAACTTCGATTTGACCGCTCACCATATTGGCATTTTCTGTGCCTTCATAACGGCGACGCACACGGCCTGTAATTTTTAATACAAATTCTGAACGTACTTTATCAGCAGTTGCGAATGCTTCAGGAGTATCTGGGTCAATAACCACTTGAACAAGACCATCACGGTCACGCATGTCAAGGAAGATTACACCCCCGTGGTCACGGCGACGGTGTACCCAACCGCATAATGTTACGGTTTGGTCAATTTGAGCTTCGGTTAAAGAACCGCAGTAATGAGTTCGCATCATAGCGTTAGAAATCCAACTATATGGGTTAAGGTCAGCGAATACGTAAACAGCGTACCGCTTTGAGTAAAGGTAGGATTATGCCTCTTTGGGCATGTTGTCACAAGAACTTGGGTCAAAAACAATATCATTTTAAAGTGAATAGGCGCAAAGCCAGTGCTTTGTTTAATCCATCCTGTGCTCTCTGTCTAAAAATAAAAACAGTAAACAGCCCAGACTGAAGGTGATCAGAAAGCCTTGGCTAAATTCATTGATCGAGCGACCAGTAAAATAATAGAGGTCTGATTGCCAGACTTCCGTAGAAATATAGCGCGCATAATCCCAGACAGAAAATAGGCCGGTAAATATAGAAAAGAGCAATAAGCCCCAGGCAAAGGATTTGATTTTCACACTGACTGCAAGATATTGCTGATGAGTTTTATAGTAATGCAGGCTCATCCACAGGATAAGAGGCAAGACAATCACTGAGGTGCCAATCTGTAAAATCCGGTGCAGCGGATAACTTTGTCCAAACAACTGAAAATGTTGGGCTAAGACGTCATGAAAGGCAAAAGTTCGAAAATCGACGTGGGTCAGTCCATCCCAGATTAAATGGGTAGCTGTACCGACGATCAGTGCCAGACACATTACCAGGATAAATTTTAGTGCTGAAAGGATATTGTGAATCTTTAAATCATGCTGAATACCGATGAAACGGTAAATTACGGGCCGGTAAATCAGGTACCAGACGGCACAAAAAGCCAGACCGATCCAGAGATCCGGATGAATCAGCGAAGACCATAAATGGGTGATATTAGAATTAGTATGAGTAAACAGGCGATGCAGATCGGGAACCATGCTGCCAATGGCCAGCGCAGCAACAGGGAGTCTATTTCCAGTTAAATATGAAATAGGGGGAGCAAGCACAGCATGCGATAAGGTAAAGGGCATAAAGACAATGTTTTAATGTAATCAAAAATATTCAAAGGACATTCTAATAAAATATAGCACTGATTATCGTAAAGGATTGCAAAAATAATGAAATGTTATATTATAACATTAATCCAAATTGCTGAATTTGAGCTTCGGTCATGTCCTTCCCTAAGAATCTAATAACATTGTCAATTTTTGCTGTAGTTGCGCCTACAGTATTTGCAGAGCAATCCTCATCTTCTATCCCGGTTCAGACCATGGACACTATTCAGGTGCAAGCTCATCCATTGGTGCAGACTGCGGCGGATTTCGCGGTTGCAGATCAGGTCGTGGATCAGAAAGCGCTATCTGAACGTGCTACCACCATTGGGGATGCCTTGGCAGATGAGCTGGGTGTTTATTCTAATCAATATGGTTCAGGTTCAAGCCGTCCTGTGATTCGTGGTCAAGATGGTCCACGTGTGAAAGTGTTGCAGCATGCTTCTGAAACAGCGGATGTATCCACTTTGTCTCCTGACCATGCAGTAACCGTTGATCCGATTCTGGCAAAACAGGTGGAAGTAATTCGCGGTCCATCAACCTTGCTTTATGGTGCCGGTACAGTCGGTGGTCTGGTGAATGTCACTGATCAAAAAATTCCGACCCAGATGCCTGAAGATGGTTTGGAAGGTACAGTCGGCCTGCGTTATAACTCAGGCAGTGATGAAAAACTGGCAAGTGCTGGTGTGACAGCGGGTATTGGTGAAAACTTTGCTTTGCGTGTAGAAGGCTCAAAACGTAAAGCCAATGATTATATTGCACCGGATTATTTTCATGAGCATGATGACGAATTAGAAAAAGAACGTCGTGTGGGCAATACTTTTGCTGAAGGGCAAACAGTCAATATTGGCGGATCATGGATTCATGATCGTGGTTTTGTCGGTCTGTCTTATAGCAACCGTCAGGATCAGTATGGCTTACCAGGGCATAGTCATGAATATCATGGTTGTGTTTTACATGGTGATCATTTTCATGGTTGTCCAACACCTGACCCAGATGCACCAGCCCATGAAGAGCATGGTGGACCATGGGTAGATTTAAAATCTGAACGCTATGAAGTACGCACCGAACTGGAACAGCCTTTTGCCGGTGTTGAAAAACTACGTGCACATGCCAGCATTACCGATTATGAACACAATGAACTTGAAGAAAGTGAAGTCATTAGTGACTTTAAAAGCAAAGGTTATGACGGCCGTTTAGAGTTGGTGCATGTGCCAGTTGCAGGCTGGGAAGGGGTGATTGGAACCCAGATTTCACAGCAAAAAATTAATCTTGCCGCATCAGAGCATGACCATCATGAAGATGGCGATGAGGACGATGAAGAACATCATGTTCATAGTTCAGGTGTCGTGATGCCGGACACAAAAACTGACAAATTCAGTCTTTTTGCTTTAGAGCATAAGCAACTTGGCGATGTGCATGTTGAACTTGGTGCGCGTGTCGATCATCAAAAAGTGAAAGTAGATTCGGATCAGAAAGATTATTCGGGGACTGGTGTCTCTGCATCCGCTGCTGCCAACTGGGAATTTGCACCGGACTACAAACTTTCTGTAGTGGGATCACATCAGCAGCGTTTGCCTTTAGCTCAAGAACTCTATGCTGATGGCTTGCATTTTGCGACCAATACCTATGAACTAGGTAATCCTGATCTCGATAAAGAAACTTCAAATAATCTCGAGTTAGGTCTGCATTATGAAGGGGATAAACTGGATTACCATGTGCATGTCTATCACAACTGGTTTGATGATTATATCTATGGCGAAACGGTAGCGCAAAAAGGTAATTTACGTGGCGTGCAATATACCCAGGACAAAGCCAGATTCTATGGTACAGAAGCACAAGCCGGGTATCAGATCAATGATATGTATAAGCTCAGCGTCTTTGGGGACTATGTACGTGGCAAGATTGAAGGCGAAAATGCACCACGTGTACCTGCAGGTCGCTTAGGCACCAAAGTAGAAGCAGACTTTGCCGATGGCTGGTCAGGTTTGGCTGAGTATTATCATGTCTTTAATCAGGACAAAATCGCCAGCTATGAAGATGAAACCCAAGGCTACAATATGGTGAATGTGGGCTTAAGCTATGCCAATAGCCTTGCAGATAACAATGCTTATAGGGTTTATTTCAAGGCCAACAACCTGCTCGATGATCAGGTGTATTCACATACTTCCTTCCTGTCGAATATTCCGCAGGTGGGTCGCAACTTTACTGTCGGCGTGCAGTATGATTTCTAACAGGTCTACTGAAATAATCGACCAAATCATCTAGATCTCACTGAAATCTACTTGAAAAATCATAAGATAAAACCTAGCCTGAGTATATTGGGTTAGGTTTTTTCTTATGCGTATCTTTCAACGAATTCACAATAAATTGAACTGGTCGAATCGCCGTTATGCGACTTTGATCATTAGTATGCTGGCTGTGGGTTATTTGGCTTCGGCAATCTACCACACGTATAAGCCTTTGCCGGAAGGTCTGAATTACACGGGCAAACTGCGTCATGCCGAAGTCAAGTTTCTGGCCGATCAGACTTATCTGGATGCCGAAGGAAAACAGCATTTAGATCATCGCATTTTTAATGAAATGCTGAAAATGATTGAAGAGGCCAAATCGCTGATTGTGCTGGATATGTTTTTATTTAATCAGCAAACCGGTGCATCTACGCAGCAGCATCAGGCATTGAGTCAACAACTGAGCGATGCTTTAATCAGTAAACGTCTGCTGCAGCCTGAGGTAGAAATCAAATTTATTACCGATCCGATCAATTCGGTCTATGGTGGAATTAGATCCGAGCAGTATCGGGAATTGCGTCAGCACGGTATTGATGTGATTGAAACCAATCTGACGCCGTTGCGGGCTTCCAATCCAAGCTGGTCCGGCTTCTGGTATATCTGTTGCCAGGGCATTGGCAATAATCCGGAAACAGGCTGGTTGCCGAATCCATTTGGAACAGAAAAAATTACCCTGCGCAGTTATTTTGATTTGTTTAACTTTAAAGCCAATCATCGCAAAACTATGGTGGTGGATACCGATCAAGGCTGGAAAGCACTGGTCACATCCATGAATCCGCATGATGGCAGTTCACGGCATTCCAATATTGGTTTATTGGTCTGGGGGAGCACAGCTGTGGATATTTTGAAAACAGAACTGTCTGTGGGCATGATGTCACAAGCGAATATGCCAGCCATTGTCGCTGGGGATTTTCAGGCAGAATCTACCCAGCCACAGGTGCAGGTACTGACGGAAAAAGCCATTTATGACGCAATTCTGAATCTGATCCAGACGGCAAAGAAAAATGAACAGATTGATCTGGCGATGTTTTATCTGTCTGAACGCAAGATTATTAAGAGCCTGATTGCGGCGCATGAACGCGGGGTTAAAGTTCGGGTTCTACTTGACCCAAATAAAGATGCTTTCGGTCGTGAGAAAAACGGGATTCCAAACCGGCAGGTGGCTTCGGAACTGCATAAAGCGGGTATAAATGTGCGCTGGTGTCATACCCAAGGCGAGCAATGTCATAGCAAAATGCTGATAAAACGCAATGCGCAACAAGCTGAAATGATTTTGGGCTCGGCCAATTTCACCGCACGTAATCTGAAAAACTATAATCTGGAAACCAATATGCGTCTGCTGGGTCAGTCTCAGGCCGAAGTTTTCAGGGATGCCCAGCAATATTTTGAGGGTGCATGGTCAAATCTGAATGGCCGTTCTATGAGCGTGGACTATACGCAATATGCAGAAAACTCGTTCTTTAAATATTGGCTGTATCGCTTTATGGAATGGAGCGGCTGGTCGACGTTTTGATTTTAAATCCCTCCTGACCTCCCTTTTTAAAAAGGGAGGAAAGTCCCTCTTTGAAAAAGAGGGATTTAGGGAGATTTTTTATTATCAGCTTTTTGATTCAGGATTCGGCGGAACCAGCTGATCCAGCTCTTTATCCGTTAATTGATCCAGCTCAGAAATATCGGTTTTAATTTTCCATTGCGCTTCATCATCGACCGGATTTGGTAGACGCGCTTCTAACCAGTCACAAACCACATCTGGCGGAAAATCTGCGTGATTACACTGGATCACCCAAGACAGAAAATCTTTGGCTACACCATTCATATATGGCGGTGGCGAAACTGGAAGGAACTGAGTTGGAAGACGTTCATTTTTAGAAATATAGTTCAGGACATGACCTAGCTCTTGCACAGTTTGCCAAGCCAGCGGATGATCTACATTGATCTGAAACTTAAACCACCATGCCTGTTTGCCATCTGAACCATAGCTATCAATCCGTTCTTTCTGAACACTCGGCACTTTAGAAAAATATTCATGTAAACGATCGAAATTTAAATCAGACACAGTATTCAACTCGAAACATTAAAAAAGTAATTTTAGCATAAAGCAGCAGTCTGCCGACGCGCCTGTCAGATTGAAAATAGGCAAGCGCATTACAAAAAATTGCAGCTCTGGCGGCCGTATCCATATTTTCTGCATCTATTTTGTTTAAAATATAAGCAGATTATTCGGAGGAAGCTCAAATGAGAATCGTACTATCGAGTGCAATATTCGCTGCATTGCTATTGGGAGCTTCTGCACAGAGTATGGCTGGCAATGCCTGGGTGGGTTATAGTGGTGTAGATCGATCTGTACCGAATTATCGCAGCGCCCCACGATCTTATGATCCACCACGGCAGCATTATTCGCAACGTCCGCTGCCACCAAGACCACATTACCCGCAACGACCATCACATTGGGGCTATCCACCTGCACAGAGTCAAAGTGGATTAAATATTCAGTATCAGGCACCGACCACCATTTATCAAAATTCGAATAGTTATAGCTGGGTCAATGGTGATCCGAATGTTGCCCGGATTGAAAGTTCGAGATATACGGTAATTACCGATTGGCAGCGTATCGGCTTGCCTGCACCGCCACGTGGCAGCTACTGGATTTATGAAAATGGACGCTATGTGCTGGTGCCGAATCGTTAAACTGCTCTAAATTCTGAACGGATAATTCAGTAATAAGCGTAAATAACTCAAAAAGACCAAAATAGTTCCCTCTCCTGTGAGGAGAGGGCTAGGGAGAGGTTGCTTGAGATAAATAGTCCTAAACCCTGAATGAGGCTTAAGTGTTGCTTTAAGCTGAAGTGCAAAAAAGAGGGCTTAAAAGACTATGCCAATTCATCATCTTCTGGGCGCGGTGTTTTGCCAAGGGGTAATGGCTTTTCACTATGTTTGTCACGGATCACGGATGGATAGGTCCATGAGGCATAGCGCACCACTAATATCGCAAAGGCTAGAATCAGAATTGAACCGGTAATAATCACCAGATCCATGCTGGCTTTATGCGTGTGTTGAATATCCGCAATCAGCAAACGGGTTAGTGCAGTAATGGCAATATAAATCAGGAAGCGTACCGGCATATGGTTGGTCTTAAAATAGATACCAACCATGGCACCCAGTTCCAGATAAATAAACAATAAAAGAATGTCATCAATGGTGGCGAACTGTTTGACGGTCAGAATGTCAATGACGGTATGGCCAGCGGACCAGATCACCATACAGCCAATAATAAACAGCGCAATATAATGAAAGCTTTCTACAGCAAGATTACCAAGACGGTCGAGGAGGGCTTCAAATTTTTCAATTTTCGGACGTGATTTAGACATATTATCCTCCTGATTTTTCATGTGAAATAAAAGATAGTTGTAGAATAACGTGCAAAGATCATGCACAGAATGATTGAATGAAAAATAAAGATTAAATTATTTGGTGGTGTTTCAAAAAGTATGCTGGCATTAAACGAATCCATTATTGATATAAAAGAACACTAAATCAAAGGCTTTGAAATGATTTTCAAGCTTTTTGGAGAAGTTGCAGCTTCTCCTAAAGCCTCGCCTGATTCGATGCCGTAATCGACAATTATTGCCTTCTATACCCACAGTGAAAAATTTACCAATCAACTGTTTGCATTCTTTAAAGGTCGTAACAAAGCTATCCCAATGGTCACTTGATATACATGTATAGCTTACACCTAACTGCTTCAATTTTAATTTAAGTCGTTTTGCAGTGGCTAAATCTCGGTTACCCCATACATAAGCAACAATTTCACCTGTTTCTCGATGATAGGCATAAATTAGCCATTGTTTATTTTGCTTATGACCAACAAAAGTCCAAAACTCATCTACTTCAAGGGTTTCATAATGACTTTGCTGTGCTCGAAGTTGATATTTTGATTGGCTAAGTGTCCGTAGAACTTTACCGATACTTACTCTTTCAATTTCTGCTATATCCCTGACACCACTGCCTCGCACCATGAGGTGTAATATTTTGGTTTTGATACCTGAGTGACAGCCTTGATAACTGAGAGCATGATCACCAATAAATTGACGTCTGCATATTTTACATTGGTAATTTTGCTTACCATCTACTTTTGTGCCATTTTTCTTTATACTGTCACTTAGGCAGGCTGGACACTTGATTTCTAGAGTTATTCGCATTTCTCTATTTTATCAAAATCCAACCTGCTTTTTTTCAGCATACTTTTTGAAACACCACCAATTATTTGAACTTTTGCGCTTTTTTTAGACTAAATTGCTATATTGTATGGGTGGTATATTGAATAAATAGGAGAAAAAAGTGTTAGATAAAATTCAAACAAAAATTAGCCAATTAGAAGCCGGAAAAAAATTAATCCTCGGCGTAGGCATTAAGGCTGAAGATATGCAAAAGGTGGTGGAACTCTGCGAGTCTTTAGAGTCTGAGGGGAATATCAAAATTGTGAATAAACATCTGAATCCGAAGAGCAATAATCAACCGGATACCTTGCTGATTCAAAAAGTTTAATTATTGCATTTTCATAAAAAAACGCCTGCTGAAGCAGGCGTTTTTTATTGCAGATTTTCAGCTTAAGCTTGAGTCGTGAAATAATCTTCAGAGAAGTTCATGATGACGTCAGAACCTGATTTCACTTTAGTAATGCGTAATGCCAGTTCAGGCAGAATGCGTTGCACAAAATAACGTGCCAAAGCGAGTTTGTTCTGATAGAAATCACCCTCTTTATTTTTCGCTGCATTAGCAATGCGCGCAAACATATAAGAGAAGCTCAACAGACCTACAGCGTGCAGATAGTCAACTGCGGTTGCATTCGGGAAGTCATGGCTTTCTCGTGCTGCTTCCAGAATGTACTGAGTCACCGATTCAACTTCAGTTGCTGCATCCAGTGTGGCATCTTTAATAAAGTTTAGATCCGCATCCAGACTATTGGCAAAGTCACGGATTTCAGAGATATATTCAGAGATATATTCGCCGCCACATTTAATGGTTTTGCGGCCGATCAAGTCTTGTGACTGTACACCGTTGGTGCCTTCATAGATCTGGGAAATACGTAGGTCACGGATACATTGCTCCAAGCCCCATTCACGGATATAGCCATGACCACCGAAGACCATTTGTGCATCTAGGGTCGCCTGGAATGCGGTATCCGTTAAATACGCTTTCGCGATTGGTGTTAATAGCGCAACGCGGTCATTGGCTTTTTTCACCGCTTCAGGATCAGTAGAGAATTTGGTGATATCCAGTTGCTGACCTACATAAACTGCAAAGGCACGCGAAGCTTCGTTATTGGCACGTACATTCAGCAGCATACGGCGTACATCACCATGCACCAGAATGCTATCCGCAGGTTTGCTTGGTGACTGAACGCCAGCCGCACTACGACCCTGTAAACGGTCTGTGGCATATTGCGCAGCGTTTTGATAAGCGAATTCAGAAGCACCTAGGCCTTGAATACCCATCGACAGACGTTCGTAGTTCATCATCACGAACATCGCAGCGAGACCTTCGTTTTCTTTACCAACGAGGTAACCTTTGGCACCGTCAAAGTTCATGACACAAGTCGCAGATGCCTTGATCCCCATCTTGTGTTCGATTGAACCTGGGCCGACCGGATTACGCTCGCCGATAGAACCATCTTCATTGACCAAGAATTTCGGTACGATGAACAGAGAAATACCACGAGAGCCAGCAGGGGCATCTGGGGTTTTCGCTAGAACGAGGTGAATAATATTTTCCGCCAGGTCATGATCACCACCCGTGATGAAAATCTTGGTGCCGCTGATGCTATAAGTGCCGTCTTCGTTACGTTCAGCTTTGGTTTTGATAATACCCAAATCAGTACCGGCATGTGGTTCGGTTAAGCACATGGTGCCTGACCACTCACCCGAATAAATTTTAGGTAAATAGGTTTCTTTTTGTGCTTGTGAAGCATAGCTGTTCAGCGCCATGCCCGCACCAACAGAAAGCAATGGATACAGCATGAAAGACGGGTTGGTGGCAAACAGCATTTCATCAGAAAGTACCGTTAGCATTTTCGGCATTTCCTGGCCGCCCCATTCCATATCTGCGCCCAGACCAATCCAGCCACCTTCTGCATATTGTTTGAACGCTTCTTTAAAGCCAGCAGGTGTGGTCACATTACTATTTTCAATTTTTGCGCCTTCTTCATCGCCGGTACGGTTCAGAGGAAGCATGACGTTTTGAGAAAATTTTGCCATTTCTTCAAGAATCGCTTCTGCTGTCGCAGCATCCAGATGCGCTAGATTTTCATTGGCCTGCCAGAATTGTTCTGCATTGAAGACATCGTTCAGGATGAATTTCATATCGGCAAGTGGCGCGTTATAAATTGGCATGGTGTGTCACCTGTTTATTGTTTGATTAAATGAGTTTTAATCAGTCTAAAACACTCAAAATCTGAATGTTAGACGACTAAAGGTTAATTCTGTAACTCTTTATAAAGAAAAAGGACTGCCTGTTGATTGACCGTCCTTTTTCTGAAATGTAGCTAGTCTGAGACTAACTTAGAATGCAAAGTGTTCCGCATCCAGGTTCATCAATGGCTCTACACCTGTCGCAATCACTTCAACGTGTGAACGAACGCGTGGCAGGATTTTCTTGAAGTAGAAGCGTGCTGTCGTCACTTTGGCATTGTAGAAATCAACCTCAGTGGTGCCCGCAGCCAGTTGCTCTTGAGCAACCAATGCCATACGTGCCCATAGGAAAGCTAGAGTGACATAACCAGAGAAGTACAGGTAATCGACTGCAGCCGCACCCACTTCTTCAGGGTTTTGCATCGCGCGCATACCAATCTGCATGGTCAGATCGCCCCATTCTTTGTTCAAGGCAGCCAATGGTTCAACGAATTCTTTCATTGCAGCATTGTCTTTGTGCGCTTCAGCAAATTTATGGATGATCTTGGTGAAGTCTTTCAACATTGCACCTTGCGTACCCAATACTTTACGGCCTAACAAGTCTAGTGCCTGAATTTCAGTGGTACCTTCGTACAAGCAGGCGATACGTGTATCACGTACGATCTGCTCCATACCGTGCTCAGAAATAAAGCCGTGACCACCAAATACCTGTACACCGTGTTTCGCAGCTTCAGAACCAGTTTCAGTCAGGAACGCTTTTGCGATTGGTGTCAGCAATGACAGGATGTTGTCTGCAAATTTACGGTCTGCTTCTTCTGCAGCATGTTCAACTACGTCAGCATATTGTGCTAACAGGTAAACCAGTGCACGACCACCTTCTGCATATGCTTTTTGAGTTAAAAGCATGTTACGTACCGCAGGATGCACAATGATTGGATCTGCTTCTTTTTCAGGTGCTTTAGGACCAGAAAGAGAGCGCATTGCCAGACGATCTTTTGCGTATGCAAGCGCGCCTTGGAATGAACCTTCAGATGCTGCAAGACCTTGAACTGCTGTACCGATACGTGCTGTGTTCATGAACGTGAACATGCAGTTCAAGCCGCGGTTTTCAGGTCCAATCAGGAAGCCTTTAGCATTGTCAAAGTTGATGACACAAGTCGCGTTACCATGAATACCCATCTTGTGTTCGATCGAACCACAACGTACACCGTTACGCTCGCCAATAGAACCGTCAGCATTTAGGTTGAATTTTGGCACGATGAATAATGAGATACCTTTGGTACCTTTCGGTGCACCTGGCAGGCGAGCAAGTACGATATGGATAATGTTCTCTGCCATGTCGTGTTCACCAGCAGAGATAAAGATTTTCTCGCCAGAGATTGCATAGCTACCGTCCGCTTGTGGTTCAGCTTTGGTACGGATAATACCCAGGTCAGAACCCGCATGGGATTCAGTTAAGCACATGGTACCCGTCCACTCACCTGAAACCAGTTTAGGCAGGTAAGCGTCTTTTTGTTCAGCTGAACCATGATGTTCTAAAGTACGAACCGCACCGTGAGACAGGCCAGGGTACATGCCCCATGCCCAGTTCGCAGTACCCACCATTTCAGAAATCGCGATACCTAAAGAGTTCGGTAAGCCTTGACCGCCGTATTGTTCTTCAGCAGAAAGAGAAGGGAAGCCAAGCTCGATGTATTTTTGGTACGCTTCTTTAAAGCCAGTCGGAGTCGTAACAACGCCGTCATTCCAGGTACAGCCTTCACGGTCACCGGTCTGGTTGATCGGAGACAATTCGTTTTCACAGAAGTCGGCCGCAGCTTCTAAGTACTGATCTACCAGCTCACGGCTTACGTTTTCTTGGAATGCAGGGAGATTTGCATAGTGTTGTTCAGCATTTAATAATTCATGCAACACAAATTGCATATCACGTAAAGGCGCTTTGTATTGTGGCATATCGGTTTCCTCAATACTGGTTGAACCAGCGTTATAATCTTAGATGAACTAAAACCTGTCTTCACTGACACGGTTTGGAATGATCTAATCGTGCAACAACTTCCCCTGCGGTACAAGCTTTTCGGGGTGTTTTCTTGGTGACTGTAAAGTCAAAGATTAATCTGCATGTAACATTAAATGTCTTGAGTATAAAGACTTTAGCCATATTTTATAGGAAAGGAATAGTCAACTGTATGCATGAAAGAGCACGCAATAAAAAAGCACCCGAAGGTGCTAGTCGTGAAGCCTTGATTCCTATGCATTAATAGGCAGAGGCTGTAGGCTGGAAGCGAACATGACATTTGCCATTGATGGTTTGTTCACCCATCTTGATCTGTGCAGCAGTCCCGTCTTTTTTGCCTTGACAGGCTTGCAGCATGGCTTGTTGATGTGCCTGACGTTGAGCGAGGCGCTGATCAAACTGTTTGGTCAATTCTGCACGTTTGGCATCAGTCAAGACTTCACCGTGCATCAGGCCTCTACGCATATCGGCACGCATTGGATGATGTTCAGCTTTCATGCCACGATGTTCGCCGCGATGGCTTTTCATCTCTTTATGATCTGCTTTAAAGACCATCTTGCAGGTGCCGTCTATGGTTTTATCGCCACTCTTGACCTGAATGGCTGAACCCACAGCTTTATTGTCACAAGCTTGTTGAAGCTGTTTGGCAAACTGCATGCGTTCTGCACGCTTTGCCTTAAACTGCTCACGCTGTTCAGGAGTTAGATGCTGTTTTTTGCCTTCATGATGTTTCATCATGTGGGGATGATCGTTATTTGGGACATTGCTGGTGGATTGACAGGCAGTCAACGCACCCATTGATAAAACACTGGCACTGATGAATGCTATTTTTGTCATGGTTTGCATATGATTAATCCCGTTAAAGGTCTGATTCTTTTGATCGTTAAAGATTAAACAATAAAGATGTAGAAACAATGAAGGGTTTTTTGATGCAGTGTTCGCTACAATAATGAATATAGAAGAAAAATTGAGATTTCTATTTTGAACATTCGCCGCATTCCCATTGCATTACGTCTATTTTTGACCGTGCTGTTGACCACGCTGGTCATTACCACGGTGAGTCTGGGTGTATTGCATCTGAATATGCAGCGTAATTTTGCCCGCTATGTCGCCGATGTCGAAATGCAAAAGCTGGATTATGTGATTGAAAATCTGGCAGATGTCTATGCAGTTTATCAGGACTGGGGCAATGCGATTCAGGCACAGATTCTCCAGATGGAAGGTGAAGCCGCACCGGATGATTATGACCGATTATCACGCTGGTGGCTGCGCCGTCAGTATGATATTGCCTTGCAGCAGCGTTATTTTCAGGAACAGACCCTGGCTCAAGTGGCACCGAGTATGGTGGATCCACAGTTGCCACAACGTCAGGTCAATGAAGAAGAATTACGTTTGTTAGCATCTAATTTGCCCTCCCAGTTTCAGCCTTTTGAAGGCTTGAAATTTCCGCTCAGTTCCAATCAGAATCTGTTTAGAACTGATCGCAAAAATGGTGAGCAGCCAGCACAGCAACCGACTGGCAAGAAACAGTTTATCCGGATGCCGGACCGTCTTGGCCTCAGTTCACGTCTCTCACTGTATGATGCCAAGCGTCGTTTCGTAGTGGGTGAGGCTTCAGATGAACAGATTTCTTATCGCCCGATTATGGTGAATAATCAGATTGTCGGCTATTTGGGCTTAAAACCGGTTCTGGATCAGGATGATGCCTTAAGTATCAATTTCTTCAGTAACCAGAAGCGTTATTTATTTCTGGTCTATGCACTCAGTATTTTAGCGAGTCTAATTGCTTCCCTATTATTGGCGACTTATTTCAAAAAGCCGATTCAACGTCTGCTCAATGGTACGCGTGCCTTGACTCAGGGAAATTATCAATATCAGGTTAAAGTGAACCGGAATGATGAACTGGGTGATTTATCCAATGAATTAAATGTATTGGCGGTGATTCTGGATCAGCATGAAACCTCGCGCCGTCAGTGGGTGGCAGATACCTCGCATGAATTAAAAACGCCATTGGCAGTGTTGCAGGCACAGATTGAAGCGATGCAGGATGGGATTCGTAAACCAACACCTGAACATTTTTCTTCCATGCTGGCTCAGGTGAACAGCCTGAAAAAACTGACCCAAGATCTGGCCGCGCTGGCACAGGTCGATGCCCAGCAATTGCAATTCTATTTCTCGACGGTGAATCCGTGGGAGGTTGTGCAGCAGGAACTCATTAACTTCCAGCCGAACTTTGAACAGGCTGAATTAGTGGTTACTGCAGATGGCGAAGGGACTGATTTAAATCTGGATCTAGATCGTTTTAAACAGATTGTGGCGAACTTGCTGAGTAACAGTATTCGCTATACTGAAGCAGGCGGGCAAGTGCATATTCACACCACGCAAGATGATAAAGAATGGACCTTATATGTCGATGATAGTCCGTTTGGCCTGACTGATGAACAACTGACGCGTATTGGTGAGCGTTTCTACCGTGTCGATGATTCGCGTACCCGGGCGACTGGCGGAACCGGACTGGGTTTGGCATTATCATGTAAAATTACACAGGCGCTGGGCGGCAGCTTAAGCTTTGCACATTCACCACTGGGTGGTTTACGATGCAAGCTGAGCTTTCCTAAACAAGTGAAACCATAAAGGAAATATATTGATGAAACATGTCATGCTGGTTGAAGATGAAATCGAACTTGCACAGTTGGTGCGAGACTATCTGGAAGCTGCTGGTTTTGAGGTCAGTATGTTTCATGATGGGCAGGAAGCATATAACAGTTTTACCCAGCGTAAACCGAGTCTGATGATTTTGGACTTGATGGTACCACGTATGGATGGCCTGACCATTTGCCGTAAAGTCCGTGAACAGTCGGATTTACCGATTATTATGGTGACCGCGCGTACTGAAGAAATTGACCGGGTATTGGGTCTGAATATGGGTGCTGATGATTATCTCTGTAAACCGTTTAGCCCGAAGGAACTGGTCGCGCGTGTACAGGCTGTGTTACGTCGTCTGGACCGTAAATCAGAACCGGAAAGCAATGATTTATTCCGCATGGACAAATCACAACAGCGCATCTGGTACCAGCAAAAAGCCTTGAATTTAACGCCAACTGAATTCCGTTTGCTGGAGTTATTCCTAGAACATGTCGGACAGGTATATTCACGTGCACAATTGCTGGATCATATTAATCCGGACAGTTTTGATGTGGCTGACCGTGTCATTGACAGTCATATCAAGAATTTGCGCCGTAAGATTTCAGATGCGGCTGAAACCGGCAACCGTCATGAGTGGATTCAGGCGGTGTATGGGGTCGGTTACCGTTTTGAATATCCTGAAGACTGATTAAGTTTTTAATGTTTAAGAGAAGCGAATAGGTGAGAACTTATTCGCTTTTTTTATATCTGAAAATGATAAATATAAGAGGGCTAAAAATAATGAATATCATGATTCGAGACGAGCAAATAAATGACATTCAGGCAATTGAAGAATTAACAAAAGCCGCTTTTAAAAACATTGAATATTCAAGTCATACTGAACATTTTATTATCAATGTATTAAGGGAAAATCATCAATTGACATTATCGTTAGTCGCTCTTGAAAATAATATTGTTGTTGGGCATATTGCCGTGTCTCCCGTATCAATGTCTTCGGGTGCAGCAGGGTGGTTTGGATTAGGCCCTATTTCAGTTTTGCCTCATTATCAAGGTTTAGGCATTGGTTCAAGGCTTATACATGCAGCATTGGACAGACTGAAAGCATTGAATGCAAAAGGCTGTGTGCTATTAGGCGATCCTAAGTATTATGCTCGTTTTGGTTTTCAACCCATTGCCGATTTAATTTTGGAAAATGTACTAGCTGAATATTTTCAAGCGATCAGTTTTGATGGGGCTTTTCCGAAAGCCCAGGTATTTTATGATGAAGCATTTAATGCAACTAAATAACTGACGATATATTGAATAATTCTGATAATGGATCTTAAAATTTTTATATACATCATTCCTATAAACAAGGTAAAAACCTATCGTACTGTTTTAAGTAGCTCAATTCGCTGCCGATCGACTTTTTTTAACTTTAATAGTACTAACTCATAAGAATTCAGCACTAAATCTTCAATCAAAGCTTCGTCCAGATTTTCATCCTCATAAACTGAAACCCAGTGCTGTTTATTCATATGCCAACCAGCACGAATATAGGGATAAATATCCCGCAGCATTGCACCGTGATCAGGCTCAACTTTTAAATTAATGACAGCTTTGCCTTGCAAATGAAAAGTCAGCATAAAGACTTTATCCATAACTTTAAATACATCACAACCCTCACCAAAAGGCTGAGTGACAGTGACCTCAGGCAGTTTTAAAGCAGCTTGGGCAGCAAGAGTATGTAAGGTCATAAGCTATGGATAAATCATCATAAAACTGTGAATAATGTTTAAATTATCCACAGTTTTTATTTTGGATGTGAATAAATTAAGAAGAACAGCTGACCATTACTTCTGGCACGTCACTTGGCAATGGTGCTAAATCTTCAGGCTGTTCCAGATCTGGCTGTTTCTGATAAGGCTGACTGAGTAATTTAAACAGACGGTCTACTTCAGAAAAATCATCCCGCTCTGCTAGTTCAATGGCTTTCTGTGCCATATGATTCCGCAGAATATAATGCGGATTGGCCAGTTGCATGGCGGCATCCAATTCTTCTATATCCTGGTGTTCACGGATAGATCCATATTGCGCCAGGAATGCTTCAAACTGGCGTCGGTCCAGACAATCATCTTTAATGGCTTCATAGTCTTTATTTTGCAGACGGATAAAACTCTGGGTGTAGTCCAGTTGTTCACTTTGCAAAATTCGCAGAAAGGCCATTGCGCAGTCAAAACTGTCTTTATGGAAACTTGGCAAGCCCATTTTCTGGTTTAAACCATGTTTATAATGTTCCAAGAAGGTTGGCTCATAGTGCTCCAGACATGCAGCTAAATCCTGTTTCCATTGTTCTTTGTCATAATCGGTAGGGCAGAGCGGCACCAGATTATTTAACCATTGCCATAAATTCCAATGCCCAATACTCGGCTGCTGCTGATAGGTATAACGACCTTGATAATCCGAGTGGTTATTGATCCAGTTCGGACGGAAGCGCTCCATAAAGCCATAAGGACCAAAGTCCAAAGTTGAACCGGTAATATTCAGGTTGTCAGTATTCATCACGCCATGTGCAAAACCAACCAGTTGCCATTTGGCAATCATCACCGCAGTGCGCTGAATAACTTTTGTGGCAAAGCTCAGAATCGGCTGTTCGGCTTGCAGGCATTCTGGATAATGCCATTCGATACATTTCTGGATAAATTCAGCTAGTAGATCTGGCTGATACTGATTGATCCATTCAAAATGGCCGAAACGGATATGACAGTCTGAAGTACGCAACATCATCGCGCCCGGCTCTAGCTTCTCACGCTGAATACCTTGGATTGATGAAGTAAAACCAACTGCATTACTGGATGCTACACCTAAAGCATTTAAGGCATGACCTGCCAGATACTCACGAATGACTGAACGCAGTACTGCACGACCATCGCCCATGCGTGAATAAGGGGTTGCACCAGCACCTTTTAAATGCAGGTCAATGGTCTGATTATTTTTATCCAGAATTTGCGCAATCAACAACCCGCGACCATCTCCCAACTGTCCTGCCCATTGTCCAAACTGATGACCTGCATAGACCATAGCCAAGGGTTCAAATTCAGTAAAAACTTTCTGACCACTACAAATCTCGACCCATTGCGCCTTGTCTTCATCCGACCATTGCAGTTGCTCTGCTAAAGCTGCATTAAAATGTCCGGCTTTCGCACCTTTTAACGGCAGCGGAACTTGATGGTGATAGAGGCGGGCGGGCAGTGTTTGATAGCGAGAGTTAAAATACATGGCATCAGTACAGGATTGGAATAAATTTACTATAACAAAGATAGCTGTATAAAACTGTTGTATAAGCGAGAGTTCACGTTATCTTTCGGACATAAAAAAAGCCCCAATCGGGGCTTTAGTGTTCAACAGCTTTTATTGAGAAACTGCAGATTTTTTCAAATTACGAACCAGTAGATTCAAGGTTTGACGATGATGAGAAAGACGCTGTTCAACCAGCTGGAATTCAACTTTCAGCTTGTCATCCATCTGATGGATTTTTTCAGCCATCGATGCTTTCTTGACCTGAATTTCCTGTTCTTTCAGCTTCGCCCAGTCATTTAAAGTTTGGGTAAATGCATCATATTCCTGTGCGATCTTGGTTTTTACCGCCGAGATATCTTCAGAAACATCATGGCCATATACCGCAAGATCCTGTTCAGCATATTTAAACTTCATTGCCAATTCCGCTTTTTTGATATTAAAGCTAGGAATGCGGCGCAAGTTTTTAGCTAAACCAAGTTTAGAACAAGTCCAGATCAACCATTTAGTTGGATCGTATTGCCACCATTTTACGCCGTTACGGTAATCGTATTGGAAAATGTGGTGATAGTTATGATAACCCTCACCCCAAGTTGCAATCGCGAGTACGAAGTTGTCACGTGCAGTATTTTCGTCGGTATAAGGACGATTTCCCCACATGTGGCACAGTGAGTTAATGAAGAAGGTCACATGATGGCTCAGGATTAAACGCATTAATCCACCCAGCAGCAACACGCCCCAGACATCGCCGACTGCCCAGCCAATTGGAAGTAAAATTGCAGCATGAACAGCAATCACTAAAGGAACGTAGTATTTGTCCTGAAACATTACCACTTTGTCTTTTAACAGGTCTGGCGCATTTTTATAGTTGGCAGCACCAGATGGATAATCACGTAACATCCAGCCAATATGTGCATACCAGAAGCCTTTATTGATCGAGTACGGGTCTTGATCAACATCATCGACATGGCGGTGATGGGTACGGTGACCAGATGCCCAGAATAAAATACTGTTCTGTACAGCAAATGTACCCATAATCATCAAGATGATTTTTAATGGTAAAGTGGCTTCATAAGCACGATGTGCCCACAGGCGATGGTATCCTGCTGTAATGCCGAGGCTGCTTACGCCCAGTAAAACAAACATACTGATCCAAGCGGCAGCGCTAAAATCATGGTGATACGCATACAACGGAATCGCGATCAGGGCTACAATCGGTAAAAATACCAATGCAAACACAGCAATCCAGTTGATGGGGGCTTTGGGTAAGGGAGCATTCATCTCCAACAGCACTCCTAGAACCTCGGAAGGTATAACAAAAAGCAGAAACTACTGTTGGTTTTAACAGCAGCCTATCTTGTCCATATTAGCATGTGCCCTAAGGCATCACTAGCATTATTGTACGGTTGTATTGTACTTGTCGGTAACAGAATAAGTAGGGCAGAAGTGACCATTTTGCGAGCGTAGACAGGCTCTGATTTCCGACTAAGTGACTGAGGATTATCACTCTTTCAGAAAATTGAAACCGAATGAATCGGAGGAAAATCATTGTTCATAATTTCTACAATATTATTAGGGAATTTGCAGAATATACGTGTTGGGCAACTTAAGCTCACTTTCAAATAAAATCTGATTAAGGAACATTCACACTTTCATTATTGTATTGTCGAAATGAACGGGATCAAGAAATACCGAGATCAATCAAGGCTAAGAGAGATTATTTAGAGTTGTTGTAGCATCAATTTTGGATAGTCTGTAATCATTCCCTGAATGCCCCAGTCTCGCAGCTGTTTGGCACGGGTGACATCATTGACTGTCCAGACACTGATATTCAACTCGGCAGCCTGCGTGGCCTGAATCAGGTCTTTACTGGCCAGTTCATCCATCCAGCCAATATGACAGCATCCCAGTTCCAGCGCCTGATCAATGGCATGATGTTTAACATCGGTTTCAATCAATAAACCACGTTTTAAACGTGAGTTTTGCTGTTTGAAAGCATCCAGAATTTTGGCATCAAAGCTGGTAATAATAGCTGCCTGCTCATAGCCTTGTAACTGCTGTTCGACTTCAAACGCGATTTTTTCAGCTGCTGCTTCAGATGCTACGCTTTTAATTTCGACTTCAATATGCTCGAAATTTCGAATAACATTTAAGGTTTGATCGAGCAGTGGAGTGGCTTCGATTTTATTCCATTCTGACCATTTGACTGCATGGTTATATTGGCACAGATCCTGACGGTTACACTCGTATAGATGCTTCTGCAAACCGGTGGTGCGCACAAAGTCGTCATCATGCATGATGATTAAGGCGTTGTCTTTGAGCTGACGGACATCAAACTCAACGGCGCGAATGCCGATCTCCTGAATATATTGAAAACCGCCCAAGGTATTTTCAGGGGCTTCACCACGTGCACCACGATGACCAATTATGCGCATAAGATGCTCATGAGTGGGAAAGTTAAGTTCATTTTGTGAGGGCTACGTGACAGAAGGATGACACTTTCTATTTTCGTCAGATGCTCTGTAAAATCAAGAGACATCTGACGTGTATTTTTAGATGCTAACTTGAAACATAATTTTACTTTTCGATGCTGTCATTGATATTTTTTTGCCACAGCACTTCGGAACCGCCTTCAGCGCGTTGCAGGGTGCGTGATGCTACAAATAACCAGTCCGATAAACGGTTAAGTAGTTGCAATGACGCTGCCTGAATATTTTGGTCACGGTGATGTACCGACATTACGCTGCGTTCTGCACGACGGCAGACTGCACGAGCCTGATGGGCAAAGCTGCACACCAGCGTTCCGGCAGGCAGAATAAAGTCTTTTAACATCGGCAACGCTTCATTCATGCGGTCGATATCATTTTCCAAAAACTCAATTGATACCGGTTGCACCAGATTAAAACCTGGAATACAGACTTCACCGCCCAGATCAAATAACCAGTGTTGGATCAGGCTTAAAGATTTATCCCAAGTGGCTTTATCTTCAATTGTGCTTGCTGAAATTTGTGCACGTAAAACGCCAATCACAGCATTCAGTTCATCGACATCACCCAGCGCGGTAATGCGCAAGTCATCTTTGGCTACACGTGAACCATCACCGAGTCCTGTGGTACCTGAATCGCCTGTGCGGGTGTAGATTTTGCTTAAACGGTGGCCCATATGTGTTCCTTGAATTTTTAATGAAGATAATAAAAAAGGATAATGTCGGTCATAACATTATCCATAAACTGCGCTGTTTTGAAGTTTTTGTTGTTATGCGGGTTTTAGTAGCGGAAAGTTACGCCTGCTGAAGCGAAGCGACCGCCATTAATGTACCAATCTTCTGGTGAGTTGTCCCAAGAGCTAGCAGCTTTATAGACTTCTCGATATTGCACATCGCCAATGTTCTGAATATTAGTAAATACTTTAACCGTTGGGTTAATATTCCAATAAGCATTGAAATCGACGGTTGCATAACCTGGAACTTTTACACTATTTGCGCTATTACTTGCATTTGAGTGCGAACGTGCAATTAACGACGTACTAATGCCATAGACTGGATTTTCTAATCCAGTAGTTAATGTGAATGTCTGTTTAGGTCGGTAAGCAATCTCTAAACCAGTTGCCTCATTTTCTGTTTTAACATATGCATACCCAGTTGTTAGGAATAAATCATCTTTTTTCCATTTTAGTGCAACCTCACCACCTGTGAAGTGTGCCTCATCAACATTTTGATTCCTGCTATTGCTATAGACAATTAGATTATCAACATTAGTACGATAAACAGAAAGGTTTGCGATTAAATTGTTGGTAATACCGTAATCTAAACCGAGTTCATAAGAGATGCTTTCTTCAGGTTCTAAATTCTCATTACCGCCCCATTGAGAATAGAGTTCATTCAGGGTTGGAGCACGGAACGCACTGCCAATATTGGCATAAACGCTTGCATTAGGCAGGAAATGATAGCGAATAGCACCTTGACCTACTGTGTGGCTTCCAAAAAGCTCATTGTCTTCTACACGTAGCCCAACTTGGGTGTCAAACAGTTCATTTTTAAATTGGTGTTGTAGATAATAACCTGTACTTGCTACGCTTTGATCTTGGTTTTTGATTGAACTTGTTTTGTAGTTGGCGTCATTATAAGTTGCACCAACTAAAATGTTTTGATTTGGTGTGAATTTCCATTTCAGGTTTAAATCACTTTGGTTGTTTTCAGTGTTGTACTGTGTGAAATATGATGGAACATCTTGCTTGTCTTGAACGTTTGCAAAATGAGCGCCTAAAATTAAATTTTGCAGAATATTGTAATCAACTTTTGCATTAATGACACGATTTACAAAATTACGAGGAGCTGTATTGGTAATGTAGTTATTACTGAAAATACTGGTTCCTTTATTTTCACTAATCGAAGCAGAGGCATCAATCTGATTTTCCTGGAAATAGCCTACTTTAGCATTGTAGCCTTTTTGATCGTAGCTGGCATTGTCGCTTTTATCTTGGCTTTCAAAAATGCGAGTTCCATCACTTTCTAAGCGTTGTCCACCTACTTGAGCGTAGAATCCTTGATCTGTGACTAAATCTGCTTTTAGAATGGCTTTATAAGTATTGTTTTCACCATAGATGCCAGTTAATTCTGCACCAGACTTCACAGGTTTTTTTGAAATAAGTTGAACTACACCACCAATTGCATCACTACCATATTGAACGGAAGCTGGGCCTTTCAAAATTTCAATTTGTTGAACATCCGACGTATCTAAATATGCCGGATAAAGTGGACCAAGCTCATTTTGGCTATTTAAGCGAGCACCATCTTTTAATACTAGGGTATGTACGGCTTTAGTTCCACGTAGTCCAATTTCTGAAATTTGCCCCATACCCCCGCTTTGTTTCACATAAACAGAAGGGTCTTGTTGGATTAAGTCAGATAAATTGAGAGCAGGATTCTTTTTTATCGCATTTTGATCAATTACATTAATCCGCGCAGGCACATTGCCAATTTTTTCTTCAGAACGTGTCGCGGTAACGACTAAAGTATCTAAAGATGCATTTACAACATTAGAACTGTCTTGTGCAGATACAGACGTAGAGAAACCCATTGCAAGCGCAATTGCGCCCACTAAAGCAGTAGGCTGAAAAAGAGTAGACATGACTTTGCTCCATACATTCACCCCACGTGAATGATTGAGTTAAGGGCACAACAAGCAGGTCTCCGGACTACAATGTGCCAAGCATCTTCTAATTTATGATTGCTTCGCTGTATATCCACCTTCCCATATTGTTCATACAGTGGTGTAAATCATAAGATTTAAATCGATATACGTTTCATGGTTACCGTTGCGGGGGCAGTGTTGGACTTTCACCAACTTCCCTAAAGCTCAAAGCTAGAACTCGTTGCATTTGCGCGAAGTATAAAGTCTGTTCAGCATTTAAACAACGGAAATGTAGAATAATCCGCCTGAACTTCACTCAACCTCTGAAAATTGCATTACAATGTTTCGCCCTAATATATGATTTTGTTTGTAAGAACAGATAATTTAAAAGTCACATACAGCAAGATCAGCAAAATGAAGATTGAAAATCAGGATTAGAGTTCAAAACGATGCGTACCCGTACCAAAATTTGCGGAATCACGCGAATTCAAGATATAAACAGTGTGGTACATGCGGGTGCAGATGCAATTGGCTTGGTGTTTTATCCTCCAAGTCCGCGCCATGTGAACATTGAACAAGCACAATGCTTGCTGCAAAACATTCCCGCTTATGTGCAAGTGGTCGGTTTATTTGTCAATGCAACGGCAGAAGAAATTGCCGCTGTATTGAAACAAGTACCTTTAGATATTCTGCAGTTTCATGGCGATGAAACACCGTTGCAATGTCAGCAAATAGCAGAGCAAGTTGGACGTCGATGGTACAAAGCCATTCAGGTCAAACCAGATTTAAATGTTTTGGATGCAATAAAAAGCTATCAACAAGCAGGTGCAAGCGCAGTATTATTAGACGCGTGGCATCCTGAATTGAAAGGTGGTACAGGACACAGTTTTGACTGGTCAAAATTCCCCAAACTCGATATTCCTTTAATTTTGGCGGGTGGTTTAAACCCTGAAAATATTGAAGATGCAATTCAGACGACTCAAGCCTATGCTGTTGATGTCAGTGGCGGAGTGGAGTCTGCAAAAGGTATTAAAGACCAACAACTCATAGAACGCTTTATGCAAGGAGTCCATCGTGGATCAGCAAAGTACTAGCCAGAACAGTCAGGCAGTTGACTATACCCAATTCCCGGATGAACGCGGGCATTTCGGTATTCATGGCGGACGTTTTGTGTCAGAAACACTCATGGCGGCTTTAGAAGACTTGGAAAAGCTCTATTTCCGTATGAAAGATGATGCGCAGTTTTTGGCAGAATTTGACCGTGACATGGCGTTTTACGTCGGTCGTCCGAGTCCTTTATATCATGCTGAACGATGGTCGAAAGAGTTGGGTGGCGCACAGATTTACCTGAAACGTGAAGACCTGAACCATACCGGTTCGCACAAAGTAAATAATACAATCGGTCAGGCTTTGCTGGCGAAGCTTTCCGGCAAGAAACGTATTATTGCCGAAACAGGGGCAGGCCAGCACGGTGTAGCAACGGCAACGATTGCAGCACGTTTAGGTCTTGAATGCGTAGTATTTATGGGCGCAGACGATGTAAAACGTCAGGCGATGAACGTCTACCGTATGCGTTTATTAGGTGCGACGGTTGTGCCGGTAGAAAGTGGCTCTAAAACCTTAAAAGATGCCATGAATGAAGCCATGCGTGATTGGGTGACCAATGTTGATTCAACCTATTATGTGATTGGTACTGTGGCAGGTCCACACCCATATCCACAGTTGGTTCGTGATTTCCAGTCGATCATTGGTCGTGAAGCACGCCGTCAGATTCTGGAACAGGCTGGCCGTCTGCCAGATGCACTGGTAGCATGTGTCGGTGGTGGATCCAATGCAATGGGCTTGTTCTATCCATTCCTGAACGATCAAGACGTGAAAATGTACGGCGTTGAAGCAGCAGGTCATGGGATTGAATCAGGCAAGCACTCTGCGCCGTTGAATGCCGGTCATGTCGGTGTCCTGCATGGTAACCGAACTTACCTGATGTCGGATGCACAAGGCCAGATCATCGAAACCCATTCAATTTCTGCAGGTCTGGATTATCCGGGTGTGGGTCCGGAACATAGTTTCCTGAAAGATATGTATCGCGTGAAATACGTACCGATCAATGACCAGGAAGCTTTACAGGGTTTCCGCGACTTGACCAAGATTGAAGGCATTATTCCGGCGTTAGAAAGCGCACATGCTATGGCTTATGTCACTAAACTTGCACCGACCATGGATAAAGATCAAATTATTATTGCGACGGTTTCAGGTCGTGGTGATAAAGATTTGATGACTGTGGCACGCATTGATGGCGTAGAAATGGTTGAGATGTAAGTTCCTTAAAGTCCTCTCCTTATAGGAGAGGGTTTGGGAGAGGGTAAGTTAAAAAATCGTGCTAAGTTTTCTTAGCACGATTTTTTATTGAGTAGATTTTGAAAAAATATGCCTGGATGGCGTTAAGAGAACTCACCTTGCGCACGCTCTTTGGCCCACTCACGTAAAACAAATTTCTGCAATTTTCCGGTCGAAGTTTTTGGAATTTCGGTAATCACCACATCCTTAGGCACTTTAAAACGGGCCAGATGTTCACGGCAGAATTCCATAATTTCTTCTTCCGAAGCTGTTATTCCTTCTTTGAGTTCGATAAAGGCACAAGGAACTTCCTGCCAGCGTGGATCAGGCTTTGCGACTACCGCCGCAGTCAGCACTGCCGGATGCTGATACAGCACTTCTTCCACTTCAAGAGATGAAATATTTTCCCCGCCGGAAATAATCACATCTTTGGAACGGTCGGTAATTTTTGCATAGCCATCCGGTTGGCATACCGCCAGATCCCCCGTATGGAACCAGCCACCAGCAAAGGCTTCTGCTGTCGCCTCAGGATTTTTCAGATAACCTTTCATCACGATATTGCCACGGAACATGATTTCACCCATGGTCTGACCATCATGTGGCACTTCCTGCATGGTATCCGGATCAAGCACTTTCATGCCATCTTGCAATGGATACGGGACGCCTTGACGGGAGTGCAACTGTGCCTGTTCCTGAATAGACAGATCGCTCCAGCCTGCCTGTGAAGCGCAGAGTGCAGAAGGGCCATAGGTTTCAGTCAAGCCGTAAACATGCGTGACATTAATGCCGATATTGCGCATGCCTTCAATAATTGCTGCTGGAGGTGCGGCACCCGCCACCATCACTTCGACACGATGATCAATTTTGGTCTTTTTCTCTTCAGGTGCGTTAATCAGCATTGACAAGACAATTGGTGCACCGCAGAAGTAATCGACTTTATGTTCGGCAATCAGTTTAAAGATCAGTTCAGCATCAACTTTACGCAAGCAAACGTTGGTTCCACCGTTGGCCGCCATGGTCCAGGCAAAGCACCAGCCATTACAGTGGAATAGCGGCAGTGTCCATAAATAGGTGGCACGTGGTGTCATGCCACAGGCAATAATATTACTGGCTGCGTTAATGTAGGCACCACGATGATGATAGACCACGCCTTTCGGGTTGCCGGTGGTCCCAGAAGTGTAACTTAAGCTGATGGCATCCCATTCATCTTGAGGTAAATGCCATTCAAAGTTTGCATCGCCTTGCGCAATCCAGTCTTCATATTCGATTTGGCCAATACGCTGGTCTTCACCTTCAAACTCTGCATCAGCCACATCAATCACATAAATGTCTTGTGATACCAGGGCAAGCGCTTCAGTGGCAAGTGCAGTAAATTCAGGATCAACCAATAATACTTTGCTTTCGGCATGCTCCAGCATAAAGGCAAGTGTCTTGGCATCCAGGCGGGTATTTAAGGTGTTGAGGACGGCACCTGCCATTGGTACAGCAAAATGCGCTTCGATCATGGCAGGGACGTTAGGCAGTAGAACAGACACGGTATCATTTTTACCGATGCCTAATTTTTGGAGTTGGTTGGCAAACTGACGACAACGGTTGTATTTTTCACGCCAAGTGATCCGGCGCTTACCGTGAATAATCGCGTTCTGATTTGGATAGATATAAGCTGCACGATCAAGATAGCGTAAAGGCGATAAGGCTACAAAATTCGCGGGGGTACGCGGTAATTCATCATATGCGCTAACCATTGTAAAACTCCGTTCTATATTTATTTTCATATCCTGTTGAAAAGATATGTATTTCTCAGAAATCTTGCATTTATGCTTTAGTCGAGTACGATTTTACAAATTTTAAGTATTTGAATAGTAATAAAAATATTTCACCCTGCTTAAATGTTTTGAACGCATGGGTTCCCAAGTTTGATTTTTTAGGTATTTTACTCTAATTGAATCATTAAAATAATATGAGCCAGAGAATAATAATGAAAATACAACAGGCGGATAAAATTTGGCGAAATTGGTCAGGGAGCCAGTTCAGTACTGCTCGGATTGTTCAGCCCATCCAGATCAGTGAATTACAAAGTTTAGTGAAGACCCATGCACACATTCGTGCAGTGGGTGCAGGACATTCCTTTAGCCCCTTGGCCAAGACAGATGAGGTGTTGCTTAATCTCGATCAGTTCAAAGGTGTGGTTGCCTTTGATCAAGAGAAAACACAGTGCACCGTGTACGCCGGTACGCGTTTATATGATTTGGGGAAAGATCTGACACCGATCAATCAGGCCTTAATCAATCAGGGCGATATAGACCAGCAAAGTCTGGCCGGAGCGATTTCGACTGGAACGCATGGCACGGGCATCGATTTACCTTGCATATCCGCTTTCGTGGAAGGCTTTGAATTGCTGACCGCAGATGGCGAGCTGTTGCAATGTCATCGTCAGCAGAATACCGAAATATTTCAGGCTGGACGGGTGGCATTGGGCAGCTTGGGTATATTGACCCAAATCACCCTGCAAAATCGTCCCAGATATAAACTAAAAGAACAGATTCGGCTCTGTTCATTAAAAGACATATTTACTCATATTGATCAATGGAAACATCAGCACCGGCATATTGAATTTTGGGCTTTTTTACATGCCGATCAAGTGATGCTGAAAACTCTGGATGAAACGGATGCAACCATTCAGCCGAGAACAGAGAGCTGGCCTTCGGAAGATATTTTATTGACTCTATGTTCGGAATTGACGCGACTCTTCCCAAAGACAAATCCCTATCTGCAAAAACTGCTCGGCGTATTTGTCAAACCGACTCGTTATGTAGACTGTTCATCCAGAATTTTTCCAACTCCGCGTAAAACCAGATTTAATGAAATGGAATATCAGGTTCCGGTTGAGTTTGGCTTGCAGTGTCTGGACGAGATTCTGCATGTTTTATGCAAACACCAAGTGCCGATGTTTTTCCCGATCGAGTTTCGTTATGTCAAAGGCGATGAGATCTGGCTAAGTCCTTTTTATCAGCGTGATTCGGTCTCCATTTCGATTCATCAATTTTATAAACAGGATTACCACGCGATCTTTGATCTGGTCGAGCCGATTTTACAGAAATATCAGGGACGACCGCATTGGGGCAAGTTACATAGTATGAGCGCAGCCTCGCTGCGCGAACTCTACCCGAAATGGGATAATTTCATGGTGCTACGTCAGCAATTGGATCCACAGCAAAAATGGCTGAATCCATATTTAAAAGAATTGTTTTTATCTGGGAAATGAGGAGAGGGCGATGCAATCAAATTATTTTCAGCAACTGACACAAGACTTAAAACAGCAGGGAACTGGCACACCGCAACTGATTCTGGATTTGGCGCAATATCGACATAATCTGGAGGTTGTGCAGTCGAAATTGCCTGCGCAGTTACAACCGCGCCTGGTGGTGAAATCCTTAGCCAGCATTCAGCTACTCAAACTGGCCAGTGAAAAACTAAATAGCCAGCGCTTTATGGTGTTTCATCTGCCGTATCTTTCCTGCATAAGTGCGTCATTTCCACAGGCCGATATCTTGCTGGGTAAACCGATGCCAATTCAGGCGGTAAAATCTTTTTATCAAACTTTATCTGAGCAAAATAAAATCAATGATCAAGCAAGTATCCAATGGTTGATTGATGATGTGGAACGATTAAAACAATATCTGCAACTCGCGCAAAGCTTGAATATCTGCCTGAATGTCAATATTGAAATTGATGTAGGACTGCATCGTGGCGGCGTGCAAACTCAGCAGCAATTTCTGGCTTTGCTTAAGCTGATTCAGCAACATGCAACCCATCTCAAATTAACCGGTTTAATGGGCTATGATGCCCATGTGGCCAAACTGCCGAAAATCTTAAAATCTGCGGAAAAAAGTTATCAACAATCGCAGCAATGGTATCAACATTACATCGACATCATTCGGCAGCAGTTTCCCAATTTATGGCACGAAAACCTGTGTTTTAATGGCGGTGGCAGTCCGACCTTTATGCAGCATTGCCAACACAGTGTCTGTAATGATCTGGCTTTTGGCTCGTTGCTGCTCAAGCCCGGCGATTTTGATCTGGCGAATCTGGCTGAACTGCAATGTGCACTCTGGATTGCCACACCGGTACTTAAAGTTTTGTGCTATAGCCAGTTACCTGGTCTGTAACTGCTGAATCATCTTCCGCATAAATATAAGGCGGTATTCATATACGGCGGTTATTGGCAGGCCAACTATATTTATCCAGAAAAAAGTAAGCTGCATAGTTTGTATGGACGCAGCAGTAATCAGGAAATGCTGCTGTTGCCAAAATCCTGTGAGATTGAGCGGGATGAATATGTATTTTTACGACCGACTCAAAGTGAAGCGGTGATTCCGCAATTTGCTCAGCTTTATGCCTATACTCAAGGCAAGTTCGAAGCATGGGATAACTTTAGAGAATAAAAAAAACAGTAATTTCTTGATTGATCTAAAGGCGAAGTAGTGACAAATAAATTCAAAATGCGCCAAATCGCGAATTTTCTAGGTGAAAAGGTTTAATCCTGTGGATAAGACGTGTAAAATTCGAGTCGATTTTTATTTATCCACCGTTTTTATCTTTTGAGGCTGTGCCTCGATCATAATCTCGCGGTGACATGCCCTATGGTACGGGGCATCACTCCTTAAGGATTTTTTATGCCAATTATCACTTTGCCAAATGGCGATCAAAAACAGTTTGATCAAGCCGTATCTGTGATGGACGTTGCACTGAGCATTGGTCCAGGTCTTGCGAAAAATACAGTTGCAGGTCGTGTCAACGACCGTTTGGTTGATGCGTCTGATCTCATCACTGAAGATGCAACCTTACAAATTATCACGCCTAAAGATGAAGATGGTATTCACATCATTCGTCACTCTTGCGCGCACTTGGTCGGCCATGCGGTTAAGCAATTGTTCCCAGAAGCAAAGATGGTCATTGGTCCGGTCATTGAAGAAGGCTTCTACTATGACATCTGGATGCCACGTCCATTCACTTTAGATGACATGGCTGCGATCGAAGAACGTATGAAAAAGCTCATCGATCAAGACTACGATGTCATCAAAAAAATGACACCGCGTGATGAAGTCATTGCAGAATTCACTGCGCGTGGCGAAGAATACAAATTGCGCTTGATTGCAGACATGCCTGAAGAAACGCAAATGGGCTTGTACTACCATCAGGATTATTTGGATATGTGCCGTGGTCCGCACGTACCAAACACTAAATTCCTTAAATCGTTCAAGCTGACTAAAATCTCGGGTGCTTACTGGCGCGGTGATGCGAAAAACGAACAGCTACAACGTATTTACGGTACTGCTTGGGCAGACAAAAAACAGCTTGCGGCTTATGTAAAACGTATTGAGGAAGCAGAAAAACGCGATCATCGTAAAATCGGTAAAGCGCTTGATTTGTTCCACATGCAGGAAGAAGCACCGGGTATGGTGTTCTGGCATCCGAACGGTTGGACCATTTATCAAGTGCTTGAACAATACATGCGTAAAGTTCAGCAAGACAATGGCTACGAAGAAATCCGCACACCGCAAGTGGTTGATTTCACGCTTTGGGAAAAATCAGGACATGCTGCCAACTATGCAGACAACATGTTCACCACGCATTCTGAAAACCGCAACTATGCGGTGAAGCCAATGAACTGTCCTTGTCACGTACAAGTCTTCAATCAAGGTTTGAAGTCATACCGTGATCTTCCTGTTCGTTTGGCAGAGTTCGGTTCATGTCATCGTAACGAACCATCAGGTTCATTGCACGGCATTATGCGTGTACGTGGCTTTACTCAGGATGATGCGCATATTTTCTGTACCAAAGAACAGATTGGTCCTGAAGTTGCAGACTTTATCAAATTGACACTGGATGTATACAAAGACTTTGGCTTCGAAGAAGTACAAATGAAGTTGTCGACGCGTCCTGAAAAACGTGTGGGTGATGACAAGCTTTGGGATATGGCAGAAAAATCTTTGGCAGATGCTTTGGATGCTGCAGGTCTTGAGTGGGAACTTCAACCAGGCGAAGGCGCATTCTACGGTCCGAAAATTGAATTCTCTCTGAAAGACTGCTTAGGTCGTGTCTGGCAGTGTGGTACCATTCAGTGTGACTTTAACTTGCCAGAACGTCTGGATGCGTCTTATGTCACTGAAGATAATGACCGCGATCAGCCAGTAATGTTACATCGTGCAATTCTTGGCAGCTTCGAGCGTTTTATTGGTATACTGATTGAACACTACGCAGGCTTCATGCCACCTTGGTTGGCACCAATGCAAGCGTGTGTGATGAACATTACCGATTCTCAAGCTGAGGCATGTGAGTCAGTCGTCGCAAAACTTAAAGAAAACGGTATCCGTGCAATTTCTGACTTGAGAAATGAGAAAATCGGCTTTAAGATTCGTGAACGTACATTAGAGCGTATTCCTTACTTACTGGTACTTGGGGACCGTGAAGTAGAGGAAGGTACCGTAAACGTGCGTACCCGCTCAGGAACAAATTTGGGTACTATGTCAATCGATGCTTTCGTTGACCTAGTAAAAGCAGCCGTAGCCGAACGCGGCCGGTACATTGTGGAGTAACAGCGATTAAACAGCCTGACCGTAATCAACAGGGCGGTAACAAATCAAACCGTCCTGCCTTGAATGATGAAATTCGTGCGAAAGAAGTCCGTCTTGTAGACGAAAATGGTGAGCAGAAAGGGATTGTAAGCTTAGCTGACGCCCTGCGCGCAGCAGAAAGTGTTGAGCTTGATCTTGTAGAGATCGTAGCAAACGCTGAGCCACCAGTATGTAAGATCATGGACTTCAACAAGCATTTGTTTGATCTTAAGCAAAAGCAGAAAGAAGCGAAGAAAAAACAACATCAAGTCCAGGTGAAAGAAATCAAGCTACGCCCGGGTACTGATGTTGGCGATTACAACGTAAAACTACGTGCAATCATCAAGTTCCTTGAAGAAGGTAACAAGGTGAAAATCACGCTTCGTTTCCGTGGTCGTGAAATGGCGCACCAACAGTTGGGTCTAGCTCAATTGCAAAAAATTGAAGCTGACGTGGCTGAATTCGGTACTGTTGAGCAGATGCCGAAAATGGAAGGGCGTCAAATGGGTATGCTACTTGGTCCTAAAAAGAAAAAGTAAGCACTCATTAAGCGAAAAAAGCCCTGCATATGCAGGGCTTTTTTTATTCTTTAAAATGTCCCGTCCTGAAATAAGTTTACACCTTAAGAGACTTATTTTATGGAACATAAACGAGAACAACGAGTTAAACGTACACAACGTGACTATAGCTTTGCCTTTAAAATGATGGTGGTACATGAAGTAGAAAAAGGGCAAATTACTTATAAGCAAGCTCAGGCAAAATATGGTATTCAAGGAAGATCAACTGTGCTGGTATGGTTACGCAAGCACGGACAACAGGACTGGACTTCGAATATGCCGACTTCTTCTAAACGCCAATTGACACCCCAACAACGAATCCGCCAATTAGAAAAGCAGTTAGCCGCAGAAAAGCTTAAAACTGAATTTATTCAGGATGTGATTTATCACATTGATAAAGAATGTGGGACTGATCTTGGAAAAAAGTATACCGAGCACGTTTCAAAGATTGGCAAAGCCAAAGAAGACTAAGCGTTTCACGTTATTGTCAGTGGTTGGGAATCACCCGACAAGCTTATTATCAAGCAGAAAAACGTGCTCAAATGACTGCACAAGCAACTGAACAAATACTTGAGTTGGTTATGGAATATCGCTGTCTCATGCCAAGTATCGGAACACGTAAGCTGTATTGGCTTATTAAAGGCAAATTGTTGCAACGTGGTTTAAAGTGTGGACGGGATCAGTTATTTAAAATATTGAAAGAAAATAACTTATTGATTCGCCCTAAGCGTCGCTATACAAAAACTACGGATAGCAAGCATTGGATGAAGAAGCATCCAAATTTATTAAAGGATTATTCAGCGGTGCAAGCCAATGAAGTCTTTGTTAGTGATATTACCTATGTTGAGAGTGCTGAAGGTGTGCATTATTTATCCTTGGTGACAGATGCTTATACCCGACAGATTAAAGGTTATAAGTTATCGAATGATATGCGTGCAGAGAATGTTGTGCAGGCACTACATATGGCGATGCAGCATGTGACAGATCGGGCAGCCAGGATGATTCACCATTCAGACAGAGGCTCTCAGTATTGCTCTGAGCTATATCAATCGGCATTGCGCCATTATGGGATATGTCCTTCCATGACAGATGGCAAGGACTGTTATCAGAATGCATTAGCAGAGCGAATTAATGGAATATTAAAGCAGGAGTTTTTAACCACGCGATGTCAAACCATGAAGGAGTTAGATCACTTAATTGCGGAATCTATCATGATTTACAATTGTTATAGACCGCATTTAAGTTTAAATATGAACACCCCGAATCAGATGTATGAGCAAACAAAAACCGAGCTAATTGCTTAACTCGGTTTGAAGTGGAATACTGTCAATCTATTTCAGGACAAGACAAAATTCCACGCGCTTTGTATGGCGTACATAATCTGTTGAGCTTGCTGGCGGGAAAACATCGACAGCTGAATCCGGAAAAATCCAAGACAAATTTGATTCATCAGACCGGGCTGGCACAATTTAAAATCCAAAGTGCCATCGCGTTGACTAATCACATGCGCTGGCATGTTATAGAGCCAGCGTTTGAGGTGCGCTTTGAGAGAATCATAGCGCGGATTCAGAAAACTATACTGTACGGAATGTCGTTTTAAGCACAGGCTGATGCGGAAACCGGCCAAAGTATAATAAATGGCTTGTGAGGTTATTTTGAGTTTGGTTCCCTGCATAAGCAGCGAAAGACCAAGAAAGCCGCCAATATAAATATAAAAGTCAGGAGACTCCTGCCATAAAAATAATAGTCCTTGGAAAAAACTGGAATTGCTACGCACACTGCTGAAATAAAAAATGCTGAATATTCCGACCGGATAACAAAACAGCAAATATCCCGTAGTGCGCATGATCGGGCTAGCTTGATGAAACAGGATGTTTTCTGGCACATTCATGGTTTATTTTTATGATCAGAAAGCGTATTGCCTTAATGAGCTTAGGTAATCTGTAGCCAAAAAGAAAGGCCCTTTCGGACCTTCCTTTGCGTACTTAATCAAGCTTATTCCACTGATTTTTCATCGTTTGCAATGAGCAGTTTATTGCCAATCGGGATTTGACGTGGCAATTTTTCTTCTGGAATAATGCGCTGCAAGTCGATGATCAATAAACCATTTTCATAGTCTGCCTGTTGTACCTCAATATATTCATCCAGACGTAAAGACAATTTAAATGCACGTCGCGCAATGCCTTTGTACAGGAATTCAATACTGTCATTGCTCTGGTTTTCAGGCTTGCCTAGGATGGTCAGCAACTTATTTTCCAGACGAATGTCGAGTTCTTCCTGACGAAAACCAGCAGTTGCCACCACGATGCGGTAATTATTCTCACCACGCTTTTCGATATTATACGGTGGGTAATTCGGTGCATCGCTTTGCATGGCATAGTCAATAAAGTCATTCAAGCGATCAAAGCCAATACTACGACGAAATAATGGATGAAGATTTAAGTTACTCATGATTAGAACCTTCTCACTAAAGCAAAGTTATAAAAACAAGAAAATAAGATCTGTCATGTCAGACATCAACAGCGCATAAGATTGACGCAATCCTTATGCAGAAATAAATATGTGTTTGGAGCTGAAATTTTCAAGATCAAAAAGAAAAAAATATATAAATTTTTAATAAGATTTTGATATTTATTGAAAAATAATTTTAAAATGCAGACTTGTTGTTTCTTTCTAAATCCTCTATGTTGAGTACATCGTCGCATAGTAAAAGTGCAGGGAGTATTAGAAGAAAATGATCGATTTATATTATTGGGGCACCCCCAACGGCCATAAAATTAGTATTGCTCTAGAAGAAATGGGGCTGGAATATCAAATTATTCCCATCAATATTCTGGAAAATGACCAGTTCCAGTCCGATTTTCTGGCTATTTCTCCCAATAATAAAATCCCGGCAATTGTTGATCAGGATGGGCCACATGGCCGCGCCATTTCAATTTTTGAGTCAGGTGCGATCTTGCAATATCTGGGTCGCAAAACAAGTCTGTTTTATCCAGCCGATGAAGTGAAGCGTATTCAGGTCGAACAGTGGCTGATGTGGCAAATGGGCGGTTTGGGGCCGATGCTCGGGCAAAATCATCACTTTAGCCGTTTTGCACCTGAGCGGATTGCTTATGCCACAGAGCGCTATGTCAATGAAAGCAAGCGTTTATATGGGGTGTTGAATAAACAGCTGGTCGGGCAGGAGTATGTGGCTGGCGAATACTCGATTGCAGATATGGCCATTTTCCCTTGGTTATTACGGCATGACTGGCAGCAGATCACTCTGGAAGACTATCCTGAAGTTTCCAAATATATCGATCGTTTGAATGCTCGTCCTGCGGTTCAGAAAGCGTTGGCAATACAGGTCAGTTAAGCGTCTGCCTTTATGTTAAAATAGCCTTAAGCAAATAAAGCCACCCTTACGGTGGTTTTTTATTGGATGGATATATGAACGATTTTCTTCTGAACTTTACCAAGATTGTTGAAAGTAATACCCGAATTTACTGGAGCATTCTTTTCGGCATTGCTGCATGTTTAGTGCTGTATGTTGCTGAAATTGTGCATATCGATCAGGTGATTGCTGCCCTAAATACCAAAGATCAGCAGATTTTACGTGCTGCAATTGCACCGCTCAATGAGCAGTATAAATGGGCGCGGATCATGGCGATGGTGACTGCAGTCGTTTGGTCCAGTTGGGAATATAGTAAAGCCAAGAAAAAAATGGGCTTGAGCCGTTAATGCTCTAATGAGCCTGTTTTTACTGTTTCTATCTGCCTTTGGTGCAGCGACCTTACTGCCTTTACAGTCTGAAGCTGTGCTACTGGGGCTTTTAGTGCAGGGTGAGCAGAGTGCGGTACTGTTAATTGCGGTGGCCAGTTTGGGGAATATACTGGGTTCTTGTGTGAACTGGTATCTGGGACTCAAGATTGAGCATTATAAAAATAAAAAGTGGTTTCCGGTTTCAGCAGATAAGATGCTCAAGGCGCAAAAGACCTATCAGAAATATGGTTACTGGTCTTTACTGCTGAGCTGGGTGCCTATCATTGGTGATCCGATTACCCTGATTGCGGGACTATTAAAAGAAAACCTCGTCCGTTTTCTGCTGATGGTCAGCATCGCTAAAATTGGACGTTATCTGTTTGTCTATGCGGCCTTTGCCATGTTCTAAACTTGAAAATAATTTTCCTGATCCAGTCTTGGATATTATTTCAGAGCGAAATCATTCTTTAAATTCGCTTATTGGGTGAAGATGCTTTTGTTTTAAACAAAGATGCTTTAGAATACTCGCTCCCTTACCTGCAGGTCGTTTTGTAATGGTGCAAACGAGCCGAACAGGTGTTCAAAAGAGGTTGTTATGCCTAAGATGAAAACTCGCCGTGGTGCAGCTAAACGCTTTAAAGCGACTGCTAACGGTTTTAAGCGTAAACAAGCGTTCAAACGCCACATTTTGACCAAAAAATCTGCTAAGCGTATTCGTCAATTGCGCGGCTGTGTAATGGTTCACGTAAGTGACGTTGCTTCAGTTCGTCGTATGTGCCCGTACATCTAAGGAGATTATAAATGGCTCGTGTAAAACGTGGTGTACAGGCTCATCGCCGTCACAAAAAAATTCTTGCTCGCGCTAAAGGTTACTATGGTGCTCGTTCACGCGTTTACCGCGTAGCGTTCCAGGCGGTAATCAAAGCTGGTCAATATGCTTACCGTGACCGTCGTCAGAAGAAACGTCAATTCCGCGCTTTGTGGATTGCACGTATCAACGCTGGTGCTCGTCAAAATGGTTTGTCGTACAGCCGTATGATCGCTGGCTTGAAAAAAGCTCAAGTGATTATCGACCGTCGCGTACTTGCTGACATCGCTATGCATGACGCAGTTGCGTTTGCTGCTTTAGCTTCTAAAGCTAAAGATGCATTGGCTGCATAAGTCTTTATGACTTGAAAAAAGACCGCCATTTGGTGGTCTTTTTTTATGCTTAAATAAAAGTAGTCATTTTAAATATTATTTAAAAATCAGTATTGTAAATCTTATATTTTTTAGTCATTGTGAAATTGCATAATCAAAAACAAGGCTTAAAAATAATGATTCGACTTGCCACCCAACACGATGTCTTGCCGATTGCCCAAGTGCATGTACAAAGCTGGCATGAAAGCTATCAAAATATCATTAAACCAGAGATTCTCGATAAGTTGAGTGTAGAACAAAGAGCCGCTTTGTGGCGTTCTGTGCTTGAACAGGAGAATCGACGGGTATTTGTCTATGAAGAAAATGCTCAAGTTTTGGGTTTTGCTGCTTTTAATTTTCCGGTAGATGCACCAATCAGTGAATTGAGAGCACTTTATTTGCTTCAAAATATTCAAGGTCGCGGCATTGGACGTGATTTGGTTCAATTGGGTCTGGGTTTAAGTCGAGAAAAATCCTACCAGCATATGCAATGCAGCGTATTGAACCTGAATTCCAGTCGTTATTTTTATGAAAAGACCGGCGCCTATTTTATCAGTGAAGAAGATGCCAGCGATCTCGGCGAGAATCTTAAAGACTTATGTTATCAGTGGGACATTTAATTTTTGAATACTCTGGGCAAGCTGGCTCAACGTAGAAAAATCTAAAACCTGGAAGAAGACGATGGAAAATAAATCAGCCCTTACATTGTATGGCTGATTTATCCTTTTATCTCAATATATCCATCGGTCAATTAAAAGAGCATTTCCGGGCGATCAGCAAATAACAGCTTTGGCTCATTCCGACAATGCTGAAATTTTCAGGCAGCTGCTTGACCTTAATTCCATCATAGGTTGGATGATAAAAACCCATCGCAAAAATCGTCAGCATTATTTCAAGCTGATGGCTGCGCCTGAGTATCAACATATCTAATGGATTCGGCTGAATTCTGCTAGGAAAATTCAAACTTTTCTGGCGGAACTTTAAAGCCCGAAATAGTAGCCAATCAGACAGATAATCACAGTGATTACAATTAAGGTCAGCACATTTGCAGACGAACTGGATTTGCCTGGGTCCTGAGGTTTTTCTGCTTTAGAAATTTTTGGTGAACGATCTTCAGTACTCATACCGACAAATGGGTCAGGTGCAACTTTAGGTGTTAGCTGTGCAGTTTTATAGTGGTTGGCGACTTTGCTGATGAATTTAGCACTTAAATCATCAATTTTTTGCGAAAAATGTCGCAGATTGAGTTGCTGTTCCGGGCTGAGTACTTCGCCATCTGCACGATAGGGATGTTGGATTTTAGTTTGAATAAAGTCATTTAAGGCATCTAGGCGGTACAAAGTCTGGTGAGCATAATCCGCTGAATAGTCAGTGGGAATTAAGGCCAAATGACTTTCGCTATCGACCTGAATGGCAGGCATGGTGCCGTAATAAGGCAAATTGGTATACGCCGGTTCAGTAAAATCTTGGGCAAGGCTACTTTCAAACAGTTCATGATCGGTATAGGCCTGAATATCATCCCAGTTTGGGGCTTCCAGATCGACATCAATGCGCTTGGCCAGTTTAGGATTCAGCTCATAACACCAGAATGTTTCATGGCGTAAAGGAGATTGCTGTGATTTAGGCGCTTCGTAATCATTGTCTGCGCTGTACCATTCAGGCAGTTCCTTGCCAATGATCCAGGCGGTTTTGGCTTTGGCACCATGACTGACAATAAAATGTGCCAGTGGCAGTAGCTCGACATTGGCATTCGGATTTTTCTCATCAACCAGTAAATCAGAGCGATGTAAGCTAAGGCGACGCACGCCTTGTTTTTTTAGCCCTTCCAGCCAGATCTGGAAATGCTGGGCCAACAGATGTTGTGACATCAGATCCCGAAAGGCAAACTGATGCTGATTAAAAATGGAATGTTGAATCCAACGATTGAAACTCAGGTCCTGAGTCAAATACTCATTGCCGTAAGTGACCAGGGTCAGCTGCTGTTTCCAAATTTGATCGAGTGCCATAGTGATTTGATCTGATTGATATTGTGTTTATCTTATACTTTTTATATTTAATCATGCCAATCTAATTTTCCTTAAAACGCATCTTCATCAAAGTGTCTAAAAACTGTTAGAATGTGGGGTTTTTAAAATATTTTTTAACCTGTTGCTTTGAGAGTTACTATGTCACTGGAAGCCCTGACCACTGAAGCGCTCGCTGCGATTGCAGCAGCTCAAGACCTTGCTGCACTTGATCAAGTACGAGTGCAATTTACGGGGAAAAAAAGCCAGCTCGCGGAACAATCTAAGTCGCTTGGTAAAATGGATCCTGAAGAACGTAAAGTCTTCGGCGCACAAATCCATGCTGTACGTGAAACCATTACCGCTGCATTGACATCACGTCAGGCAGAACTGCATAAAGCTGCCTTAGAACAAAAACTGGCAAGCGAAACCATTGATATTACTTTACCAGGCCGTGGCCAACAGGTGGGCAGTATCCATCCAGTGACCCAGGTGCAAGAGCGTATTTGCCAGTTCTTTACCAAGGCAGGTTTTACGGTTGCAACAGGTCCTGAAGTTGAAGATGATTATCACAACTTTGAAGCACTGAACATTCCGGGGCATCACCCGGCGCGTGCCATGCACGATACTTTCTATTTCGATGTGAACCATTTGTTGCGTACGCATACGTCTGGTGTGCAGATTCGTACCATGGAAGCACAGCAGCCACCAATCCAGATCGTGTGTCCGGGCCGTGTTTACCGTTGTGATTCGGATCAAACTCACTCGCCGATGTTCCATCAGATCGAAGGTTTATACGTGGCTGAAAATACCAGCTTTGCGGAACTGAAAGGTTTGCTGATTAACCTGCTGAACGAATTTTTCGAAAAAGATTTGAAAGTACGTTTCCGTCCATCTTATTTCCCGTTCACCGAGCCGAGTGCGGAAGTGGATATTATGGATGAACGCGGTCGCTGGTTAGAAGTATTGGGCTGCGGTATGGTGCATCCGAATGTGCTGCAAGCTGCTGGCATTGATCCTGAAAAATACAAAGGCTTTGCTTTTGGTCTGGGTGTTGAACGTTTTGCAATGCTTCGTTATGGCGTGAATGACTTACGTATGTTCTTCCAAAACGATGTGCGTTTCTTACGCCAGTTTGCTTAAAACAAATTTATACCTCTCCCTAACCTCTCCTGAACGGAGAGGGGTGTCTAGATGTGACATAGGGTTTTCCCTCTTTGGAAGAAAGTGGGAGTGAGAGGGGATTCTAGAGATTTGAATTACAGGTTTTATATCAATGAAAATTAGCGAAAATTGGCTACGCACATGGGTCAACCCAGCCATCGATAGCGATAAACTTTCTGATCAATTGACCATGTTAGGTCTTGAAGTTGATGAGCTTGCACCAGCAGCAAAACCCTTTACTGGTGTAGTGGTGGGGGAAGTTCTGACTGTAGAACAGCATCCTGATGCAGATCGCTTGCGTGTGACTACTGTCAATATCGGTTCAGGTGAGCCACTGCAAATTGTATGTGGCGCGCCAAACGTACGTGCCGGCATGAAAGCGCCAGTTGCGACCATTGGTGCAGTACTTCCGGGTGATTTCAAAATCAAGAAAGGCAAGCTTCGTGGTGTCGAGTCACAAGGCATGCTGTGCGGCGCTTCAGAAATCGATTTGGAAGATAAAATCGATGGTCTGTTAGAGCTGCCTGCAGATGCACCAGTAGGTATGAACATCCGTGAATATCTGGATCTTGATGATAACGTGATTGACATCAGCATCACACCAAACCGTGGTGACTGTTTCAGTATTCGCGGGATCGCACGTGAAATTGGTGTGATTAACCAGCTTCCGGTGACTGCGCCTGAAATTAAAGAAGTTACTGCAACTATTAGCCACGAAAAGAAAGTCGTTGTGTCAACTGAAGGCTGCCCACGTTACTTAGGTCGTGTGATCAAGAACGTCAATACCAAGGCTGTGACTCCTGTATGGATGGAGCGTGCATTGGCACGTTCAGGTATCCGTCAGCACAGCATTCTGGTCGATATTACCAACTATGTATTAATCGAGCTTGGTCAACCGCTACACGCATTTGATGGTGGTAAAGTGCAAGGTGCGGTACATGTACGTCAAGCGACGGAAGCTGAAAGGTTAGTTTTGCTCAATGAACAAGAAGTTGAACTCAACGAGAAAGTGATGGTGATTGCAGATGATGAAAAAGCATTGGCGATTGCCGGTATTATGGGTGGCTTGTCTTCAGCAGTCAGCGATGCAACCACTGAAATTTTCCTGGAATCAGCATTCTTCGCACCATTACATATTGCCGGTCGTGCGCGTAGCTTTGGTTTACATACTGATGCTTCTCAGCGTTATGAACGTGGTGTCGATTTCGAATTGCCAATGCTTGCCATGCATCGTGCATCACAATTGATTGCGGAACTTGCGGGCGGTGAGTTTGGTCCAATTACAGTTGCCGAAAATGCAGCGCTACTGCCAACACGCGATGCAATTGAGTTGAATCAAGCCCAAGTCGATCAACTGCTAGGTTATAGTGTTGACTCAGCGTTCATTACTGATGCTTTAACCCGTTTAGGTTGTGAAGTTACAGTAAAAGCAGAAGGTGAGTGGTCTGTAGTGCCGCCATCATATCGTTATGATATGGTGATTTACCAAGACTTGATTGAAGAAGTCGCTCGTATTCATGGCTATGACAATATTCAAATCAGTTTGCCTGTGATTGATGTGAAGCTGGCCAAATACCAAGATCAATTTGAATTGGGTCAACTCCGTCAAACCGCGGTAACTTTGGGTTACCAAGAGGCAATCAGTTTTAGTTTTGCAGACTTAAAACTTGAAAAGCAACTTAATTCTCATGTGAAACCTTTAGCATTAGCCAATCCAATTTCAAGTGATTTGGCGGTGATGCGTTCAACCTTGCTATCTAGTCTGATTCCTTGTGTTCAGTACAATGTCAACCGTCAGCAAAGCCGTGTACGTTTCTTCGAGCTCGGTCTGCGTTTCGACTATCAAGAAGCGAACAGTATTCATGATTTAAAACAGATTCCAACTTTTGCCCTGATTGCAACGGGTTCACGTACCCCTGAGTCTTGGCATGGCAAGGCACAGCCAATGGACTTCTTTGACTTTAAGGGCGATATAGAGGAAATTCTGGCTGCTGGTCGTGTCAAAGTGGAATATGTCCGTTCAGAGCGTAGCTGGTTGCATCCAGGACAATCCGCAGAGATTCTCGTGAATGGTCAATCAATTGGTTACTTTGGCCGTTTACATCCTTCACTTGAAGACGAACTTGATCTGGCAACCACATGGGTAGCAGAATTGGATCAAACGGCTGTTTTGCAAACTTATGTATCTAATTTTACAGAATTATCACGTTTTCCATCGGTTCGACGTGATATTGCGCTTTTAATTAGTGATAAGATTAATGTTAGCGAAATTCAGGGACTTATCGAAAAAACAGGCGGAGAGCTTTTAGACTCAACTTGGTTGTTCGATGTGTACACTGGACAAGGAGTAGAAGAAGGGAAACGCTCACTGGCATTTGCACTTCTCTGGCAGCATCCAAGCCGTACACTGGAAGATGCTGAAATTAAATCAGGTATGGATAATATCCTTCAAGTGTTAGAAAACACTTACCAAGCGACATTGAGGGCTTCATGACAGCACTAACTAAAGCAGAAATGGCTGATCATTTAAGTGAGCTCACGAGTTTAAACCGTCGTGAAGCAAAACAAATGGTTGAGTTGTTCTTCGATGAGATTAGCCAGGCGCTCATCTCAGGCGAGCAAGTAAAACTTTCGGGTTTTGGTAATTTCGAGTTGCGTGATAAGCGTCAACGTCCGGGCCGTAACCCGAAAACGGGTGAAGAGATTCCGATTTCTGCACGCCGCGTGGTCACCTTCCGTGCGGGACAGAAGTTCCGTCAACGTGTGGGAAATGAGCAGGTCAACTGATCTGCTTTTTTTAAAACCTGAAGTCACAGATTATTTGAATTTCAGTGTTTAAAATAAAAAAAAGAGAGCCAATGGCTCTCTTTTTTTGTACTGAATAATCTAGAAGATTATTGAGCAGCAGCTTCAGAAGCAGCAGTAGCATCAGCAGCAGCGTCAACAGCAACAGCAGCAGCAGCGTCAGCTTCAGCAACAGCAGCAGTTTCAGAAGCAGCAACTTCAGAAGTAGCTTCTACAGCAGCAGCGTCAGCAGCAGCTTCAGCTTCAGAAGCAGCTTCTACAGCTTCAGATGCAGCTTGGTTAGCGTCAGCAGCAGCGTCGTCAGCTTTTTTAGCACAACCAACGAAAGCTAGAGTAGTAGCAACTGCAGCAGCAATAGCGATTTTTTTGAATAACATGGCATCACTCTCTAAAAATTGAGATTAAAAAAAACCAAAGTTAGTCTGTTAAGTGCTTTTATTGTTCCTAATTGTGTTAGGGACTAACAACGCAGGAGCAGTCTAACTGGTCTGCAAATATGCTATCACTGCGCATTTTTAATTGCTACTGGCAATGATCAAAAAAGTACGGAAAAACGATAAAAAATAAGAAGTTTTTAACAGAAAATAACAATGGAATGAAACATTTAGATTGGAGAAAGGCTTGTTAAACACTTAAAAGTTATACAATTTTTAATCTGAATATTTTATTAATCAAAAACTTAAAAATAAGTTTACATAAATCAGGCTTGATTGTTTCATTCTGTAATTTATGTCAACCTAAAAAAGGCCACCGCTTAGGTGACCTTTCATTTGAAATTTTAATTTGAAGCTTTGCGTTTCATCTGATCAAAGAAATCATCATTGGTTTTGGTTTCTTTCATGCGATCCAGTAAGAATTCCATTGCCGCCAACTCATCTTGAGTATGCAACAGCTTGCGCAGAATCCAGACTTTACGCAGATTGTCTTCCGACATCAGGCGTTCTTCACGGCGAGTACCAGATTTCTTGATGTTCATTGCAGGGAATACGCGTTTTTCAGCAATACGACGATCAAGGGTAATTTCCTGGTTACCTGTACCTTTGAATTCTTCGTAAATCACTTCATCCATTTTACTACCAGTTTCAATCAGGGCAGTAGAAATGATGGTCAGTGAACCGCCTTCTTCGATATTACGTGCAGCACCAAAGAAACGTTTAGGACGTTCTAAGGCATGCGCATCCACACCACCAGTCAGTACTTTGCCTGATGAAGGGATCACGGTGTTATAGGCACGTGCCAGACGGGTAATCGAGTCAAGCAGAATCACCACATCTTTCTTGTGCTCAACCAGACGTTTTGCTTTTTCAATCACCATTTCAGCAACTTGAACGTGACGTGCAGGAGATTCATCAAAGGTAGAAGCCACGACTTCACCGCGAACCGTACGTTCCATCTCGGTCACTTCTTCTGGACGTTCATCAATCAGGAGAACGATCAGAATAACTTCAGGATTATTGCGAACGATGGACTGTGCAATGCTTTGCAGCAGCATGGTTTTACCCGCTTTCGGCGGAGCCACAATAATTGAACGCTGGCCTTTACCAATCGGGGCCACTAGGTCGATCACACGGGTGGTTAAATCTTCAGTGGTACCATTGCCTAACTCCATCACCAACTGTTCGGTCGGGAATAATGGGGTCAAGTTTTCAAACAGAATCTTGTTACGTGAATTTTCAGGTGTGTCGTAGTTAATCTGATTGACTTTAAGTAAAGCAAAATAACGTTCGCCTTCTTTCGGCGGGCGAATGGTGCCAGTAATGGTGTCGCCAGTACGGAGGTTAAAACGACGAATTTGAGAAGGGCTGACATAGATATCGTCAGGACCTGCTAAATAAGAACCTGCGGCTGAGCGTAAAAAGCCAAAACCATCTGACAAAATTTCTAGAACGCCATCACCAAAAATCTCTTCGCCATTCATTGCATGACGTTTTAAGATGGCAAAAATAATGTCTTGCTTACGGTTACGAGCCATACCTTCGAGGCCCATAAACTCGGCAATCTTGATGAGTTCGCCAATCGGTTTTTTCTTGAGTTCGGTTAAATTCATAGGTGGTCAGATAGAATCAAAGTTCTGAGGTACAGGTTAGAAAGGGAGTAACATTCGGCCGCATACCAGCATTCAAACGAAAGCAATTGAATTTGCAAAAGAACAATTCATAGATCTGTTTGAGTGTTTCAAAGAAAAATGTGGAAAACAATTTCTATTGCCGAGCGGCATCTTATGTAATGTGTCTTGTAAGAAATTGACAGGATTTAGGATCCTTTATCTCTTGAGTAGCGAATATAAGAGATAATGCCAGGTTTGTCAATTTATAGCCGAAAAAAATACGCGAGCATGAGTCGCGTATTTTTTACTAAAAATGCTGTGCTTAGATATTGTCATCAATAAATGCAGTCAGTTTAGATTTTGGTGCAGCACCGACTTGAGTCGCAACAACTTCACCATTTTTGAACATCAACAAAGCCGGGATGTTACGGATGTTGAAATTCACAGCAGTTTGTTCGCAAGAAGTTACATCAACTTTCACGATTTTAACTTTGCCTTGGTATTCATCAGCAAGCACTTCAAGTACGGGTGCAATTGCTTTACATGGTGCACACCAGCCTGCCCAAAAGTCCACCAGTACAGGAACGTCTGATTGAAGAACGTCTGCTTCGAAGTTTGCGTCAGTAGTGTTTACGATGTTGCCAGACATGGAATGTGCTCCAGATTAATATTTTAAAGATAACTAATTATTAGTATTACATAGCCATCTTTAACAATGTAGGGGAATCTGTAAATTTTCAATGCTTAATGTTATTTTGTCTAATGGATGATCACGATAGTGATGATCGTGTCTCACTATTATTCCCGATACAAAAAGAATAAGGCATTAAATTGTCGCCACAAATGGCTTTTAAATTGCATGCATGTGAATTACTCTAAGCACAATTCGTTAAAGGTTTATTTCTGGAATGTCTGACTTTTTGATTGATGAAGAATTACTTGCCGCCATCGATATGGGATCAAACAGCTTTCATTTGGCCATCGCCCGTGTAGATCATGGCGAAGTGAAGAAAGTGGCATCAATGTCAGAAAAAGTTCAGCTTGCCGCAGGACTAGATGAAAATAAGAATTTAACCGAAGCCGCCCAGCAACGCGGTTTGGCCTGTCTGGCCCGTTTTGTCGGACGTTTAGGTGCCGTTCAGCCGAACCGCTTGCGGATCGTGGCGACGAATGCTTTACGTCAAGCCAAAAATGGTCATGAATTTATCCAGAAAGCTGCAGAAATTTTACCGAAACCGATCGAAATTATCGCGGGTCGTGAAGAAGCCCGTCTGATTTATCTGGGGGTATCGCATACCATGGCCAACAGTGGTCGTCGTCTGGTGGTTGATATCGGTGGCGGTTCAACCGAGCTGATTATCGGTGAAGAATTCGAGCCGATTCATACCGAATCAGTACAAATGGGCTGTGTAGCATTTACCAAAGCTTATTTTCAGGATGGGGAAATCAGTGCCAAAGCTTTTGATAAAGCGGTCACTGCGGCGCGTAAAGAAATTTCCGGAATTGCCAATACTTATAAAGAAGCCGGTTGGGATGCTGTTGTCGGCTCGAGTGGTACTATTAAAGCCTGCCGCCAGATTTGCGTTAATATGGGCTGGAGCAATGATCGCGAACAGTTGACGCGTGAAGGCCTGGAAAAGCTCAAAGATAAACTGCTTAAATATAAATATGTCTCGGACATGGAATTCGAAGGTCTGAAAGATGACCGTCGTGCCGTCTTACCTGCTGGTATTGCCATTCTCTATGCAGTTTTTGATGTGCTGGGAATTGATCATTTGGTCTATTCTGATGGTGCACTGCGTGAAGGCGTAATGTATGACTTGCTTGGCCGTTTCAAGCACGAAGATATCCGTGATCGTTCCGTACATGCCTTGATTGGTCGATATAATGCCGATGCCAAGCAGGCTGAACGTGTGGTTCAGACCGCACAGAAACTGTTTAATGACGTGGCCAGTGAACTCGGTTTGAGTATTGAAGATAGTGACCTGTTACGTCGTGCTGCCTATCTGCATGAGATTGGTTTGGCCATCAGTCACAGTGGCTATCATCGTCATGGTGCTTATTTATTACAACACTCGGATATTGCCGGTTTCTCGCAGGTTGATCAAAATCATTTGTCACATTTGGTCGCGCACCATCGTCGTAAATTGCGCGCTGATGCCAAGATTGATGTGATGAAAGTCGGTGGATCTAAACTTTTATGGTTATGTTTGCTGCTTCGTCTGTCGGTTTTGGTCAATCACAGTCGTAGCGATGAGATGCTTCCTGCCATTGAACTCAAGGTTGAAAATGCGCAACAATGGCAACTCAGCGTGTCTGGTGATGCCAAGCAATGGCCATTGCTGGTCGCTGAACTGCACGATGAACAGCAGCAATTTAAAAATTGGGAGATTGAACTCTCGATTCAATCCGAACAGTTTGTTAATTAATACCTTTATAGGGATGAAAACGGTTAACCTATGAAAAATAAAGCAACTCCATCAAAAGCATGGGCGACAGTGCAGATTGCACGTCATCCAGAACGTCCACAATTCCTGGACTATGTGGGTGAAATATTCACTGAATTTGATGCTTTACATGGTGACCGCCTATATGGTGATGATGGTGCGATGATCGGTGGTCTGGCTCGTTTTGATGGTCAACCGGTGATGATCGTCGGTCAGCATCGTGGTCGTAGTACCCGTGAAAAATTACAGCATAATTTCGGCATGAGTAACCCGGAAGGCTATCGTAAGGCACAGCGTCTGCTCGATATGGCAGAGCGTTTCAACCTGCCAGTCTTCACCTTTATTGATACTATGGGTGCTTATCCGGGTGTCGGTGCAGAAGAACGTGGTCAGGCTGAAGCGATTGCCACCAGTCTGGCTCAGCTTTCTAACTTGAAAGTACCTGTGATTGCAACTGTACTGGGTGAAGGCGGTTCAGGGGGTGCGCTGGGTATTGGGGTGGCAGACCGTGTGGTGATGCTCTCTCACAGTATTTATTCGGTGATTTCACCCGAAGGCTGTGCCTCAATTCTATGGAAAACCGCTGAAAAAGCTGAACAGGCCAGTGAAGCCTTGGCTCTGACTGCAGAAAAATTGCAGAAAATGGGTATTGTAGAATATGTGGTGGATGAAGGTGAGGGTGCTCATTTAAATCCGGATCAGGTCATGAACAGCTTGAAAGCAGTGCTGAAAGAAGCTTTGAATGAACTGCAACCAATGGAAGCGCAAGCACGATGCGAAGCACGTTACCAACGTTTAATGAAGTTTGGCAGCGACAATTTAGGTCTGGTTTCTTAAAACAGCTGCAGGACTTTCCTGCAGAGACAAAATTTCTCATCGGATGCAGTGGCGGCGTAGATTCTATGCTGTTGCTGCATCTGATGTTTTTTTTATGCCCGGAAAAAGTTCGGGCGATTTATATCGATCATCAGTTACAAGCACTCAGCGCGGATTGGGGTGAATTCGTTGCGGATCAATGTCAGCAACTGGATATTCCCTGCACCATTCAGCCAGTCAATGTCGCCAGTGGTAATCTGGAACAGCAAGCCCGCAATTCACGTTATCAGGCCTATCGGCAACATTTGCAAGCGGATGAAATTTTGGTGTTAGCGCATCATCAGCAGGATCAGGCGGAAACCCTGATGCTGCGTCTATTGTCTGGGGCCGGCGTGGATGGTTTGGCAGCCATGAAACAGATCGATGTACGTGAAAATCTCACGATTTGGCGGCCATTGCTGGATATTTCCCGTGAGCAAATTTGCCAATGGGCATCAGAGCTGAATGTTCAGAATATTGAAGATCCGACCAATGCTGATACCCATTATGACCGAGCTTGGGCACGCCAGACCCTGTGGCCGGTATTAAGCCAACGCTATCCTAAAATGCAAGCTGCCTTGGTGCGAACCAGTGAGTTAATGCAGGATGCTCAAGACATTTTACAAGAAGTGCTGCAACAGGATTTAGCGTCTTGTGGGACTGAAACGCAGCTCGACCTTGGTAAACTTCTACAGCTTTCAAAATCACGACAACGTCAATTACTCTCTGCCTGGATGAAAGGTGCGGGACAGTATCGTCCATCCTTAGATATGGTGGAACGTTTGCAACGCGAAGTCATTCATGCCAAGCAAGATGCTCAGGCGGCATTGCATTCGCAAGGCTTTTACTATGTACGCTATCAGCAGCAATTATATCGTTTGACCGCAGAGGTCTATTTAGCCGAGCAGCAACAGGTTCAAACTAGCCCGAAAACTATAAAATTCGCTTTAAAAGACAGCGTGCAGGTTTTGTCAGGAAAATTTATCATCGCACCTGCCCAGCTAGGTTTATCTCCTGCATTATTGCAGCAACCTTTGCATTTGCAGCAGCGGCAAGGTGGCGAAAAAATTCATTTATATGGCCGTGTCGGTACCTGGCCGCTGAAAAAAGCCATTCAGGAAGCGCAAATATTTCCCTGGGCTCGGCATACTATTCAAATATTAAGCGCAGATAATGTTATGCTAGGCGTGTTTACCCCTAAAGGATTTTGGTTGGCTCAATCTGCATATTGTGAAGCAGGTGGATGGCTGCCGATGTCGGTTTCTTCAACTTTAGAACTCAACGATGAGCATTGAACATGAGTGCAGCTTTAAATTGTAATATCTGTTTTATTGGTGGCGGTAATATGGCCCAAGCCTTAATTGGCGGTCTGATTTCACGTGGTTTGCCAGCAACACGTATTACAGTTTCTGATCCGGTCGAAAAAGTCCGTGCTTTATTGGCGGAAAAAGAAATTAATGTGACCGGGGATAATAGCGCTGCAATTCAGGATGCAGATATTGTTGTGCTGGCGGTAAAACCTCAGGTTTTGGCTCAAGTGCTGCAACCTTTAAAAGGTCTGGTTAATAATAAACTGATTATTTCCATTGTTGCCGGTGCAGAAATTGCCACATTGTCAGCATTGTTGGGGACAGAGCGTATTGTCCGGGTCATGCCGAATACGCCAGCATTGGTACAGACCGGGGCACATGGTTTATATGCCAATGCATTTGTGGAAACCAGTGACCGTGAGTTGGCCAGTCAGGTTTTGGCATCAACTGGATTAACCATTTGGGTCGACTCAGAAGCACAAATTGATGCAGTCACTGCAGTCTCGGGTTCGGGGCCAGCTTACTTTTTCTATATGATGGAAAGTATGATTCGTGCGGGTAAAAATTTAGGTCTGGATGAAAAAGTTGCAACCGCACTGACTTTGCAGACCGCTTTAGGCGCGGCGCAAATGGCGATTACCAGCTCGAATACGCCGGCTGAGTTACGTAAAAATGTGACTTCTCCAAATGGGACTACACAGGCGGCACTTGAAGTCTTTGACCGCGCGCAAATTTCTCAGAATATTCAGGCAGCACTTGCTGCTGCGCAAAAACGCAGTCAGGAACTAGCTCAAGAGCTCAGTGAAAGCAGCAAATCTTCAGTTTAATTTTTAGGAAAGTTCAAGTATGGGTGCAAATTCTGCGCTAATTTTTGGCATTATCATTAACGTCGCGATTTTGCTCGTATTCTTCCGATTTTTAATGCAACTGGCAGCCGTCAGTCCCTACAATCCTGTGGTTCTTTCTACTGTGAAAGCCACTAAAATTGTAGATGTATTCGGGCGTATTTTCCCTACGATGGGCAAAGGGCGGGTTAATACTGCGGCACTGGCACTTTTGGTAGTGCTGTATTTGCTGAAAATTTTCGGCATGATGTATCTGTCTGGTGGCATGCCGAATGGTCCTGTGCATTTGCTCATTCTGACTTTTGTCACCATGATGCAGGATTTGATCCGTTTCTGTCGTTACTTGATTTTCGCTACCATTATTTTAAGCTGGGTGGTGATGTTTACCCAATCCCGTTCACCTTATATTGAAGTAGTTCAGGAACTTGCCGAGCCATTGCTGGCACCTTTCCGCCGGATTATGCCGAATATGGGCATGATTGACCTGTCTCCAATCCTGGCAATTCTGGCCTTGATTGTGATTGAAATGATCATGAACCAGGTGGCAATTGTATTGTTAACGGGTTTTTAATCTGAATGAAAAGAAAAGGACGCTGAGGCGTCCTTTTTATTTGCTCCTCCCTTTAGATAAGGGAGATTGGAAGGGATTTGTTAAACTTCCCAAACCGTGAACAAGTTTTAATCGCAGTACAAGAAGAAGATGGGATATTAACCTCTCCCTAACCCTCTCCTGGAAGGAGAGGGAACTTGGATACTCTGAACCAGTAATGCTGCTGATTTCCTAAAAATAGAAAAATATGCGTTCGAAACTTGATAGCAGAAAAGATTTTAATATCGCTGCCTGTAGATGAGGATTATAAATTAAAATCCCCTCCATCCCCTTGCGGAATATATTCCTCACCTCCTATAAGGAAGATGGGGTTAAAGGCACATTAATGCGCCTCATCCCAGTTTTTACCTTTACCCACTTCTACCACCAATGGTACAGAAATCTGCAGTACCGATTGCATCACTTCAGCCAGTTTAGGTGCCAGTTCATCGGCAATGTCTTCATCGACTTCAAATACCAGTTCATCGTGAACTTGCAGCAGCATTTTGGCCTGATCTTTTGGCAACATCTTATCAACTTCAATCATCGCCATTTTAATGATATCTGCAGCAGAACCTTGTAACGGGGCATTAATCGCAGCACGCTCCGCCGCTTTACGCACCATCATATTACGGGCATCAATATCTGGGGTATATAAACGGCGTCCGAGTAGGGTTTCAACAAAACCTTGTTCTAATGCAACCTGACGGGTACGTTGCATATAGTCATAAATGCCCGGATAACGATGGAAATACTGCTTGATATAATCCTGTGATTCCTGACGGGTAAAACCTAGCTGACGGATCAGACCAAACTCGGACATGCCGTAAAGTAGGCCGAAGTTGACGGCCTTGGCCTGACGACGCTGGTCATTGGTGACATCTTCCAAGGCAATGCCCAAAACTTCCGCAGCAGTACGGCGGTGTACATCCTGACCGTGAATAAAGGCATCTAGCAAGGCTTCATCCTGAGATAAATGAGCCATGAGACGCAATTCAATTTGTGAGTAATCGGCTGCCAGCAAAACACGACCTTCCGGTGCCACAAACGCCTTGCGGATTTGACGGCCAATTTCGGCACGAATCGGAATATTCTGTAGGTTTGGATCAGTCGATGATAAACGGCCAGTTGCAGTCAATGCCTGGTGGTAACTGGTATGCACACGGTGGGTATCAGGATTAGCCTGTTTGCATAAGCCATCGGTATAAGTGCTTTTCAGCTTGGACAAACCACGATATTCCAGAATCAGCTGGGCAATCGGATGTTCAATTTTTTCCAGTACACTTTCACTGGTACTGTATTGTCCGGTGGTGGTTTTTTTACCGCCTTTTAGCCCCAACTTTTCAAATAACACTTCACCGACCTGTTTAGGTGAGCTGACATTAAAGCTTTCATCGGCAATTTCCATGATCTGGTTTTCCAGATTGTGCATGGTATTGGAAAATTCGCCCCCAAGCTGATCCAGAAAAGCCAGATCCAGTTCGATGCCGTTTTCTTCCATTTGCGTCAGTACACGTGCGACCGGAACTTCAATATTATGCAGAATATTCACCAGTTCAGGATGTGCCTGTAATTTGCTGCTCAAGACTTCATAAAGACGATAAGTAACATGTGCATCTTCTGCAGCATAATGCGCTGCAGTTTCAAGTGGAATCTGGTTGAAGGTCTTCTGTTTGGCGCCTTTACCGGCCACCTGTTCATAAGTCGTGGTCAGATGACTCAAATACAGACGGGCCACATCATCCATGCCATGACGGGTTGCGACAGAATTCAGGACATAGGAAGCCAGCATGGTGTCGAAATACCAGCCTGCCAGATGAATGCCATGATTTTCCAGGACATGTGTATCATATTTCAGATGATGACCAATTTTCTTTACAGACTCATCTTCCAGAATTGGTTTGATCTGCGCCAAAATTACTTCACGATTCAGCTGCTCCGGTGCGCCTTCATAATCATGTGCCAAGGGAACATAATAGGCATCCTGGGCATCGAAGGCGACCGAGAAACCGACAATCTGTGCAATACGATAATCCAAACTGGTGGTTTCGGTATCAAAGGCAAAACGTTTTTCGGTACTTAGGCGCTCAAACAGTGTGTCCCAGTCCTGCTGGCTTAATACTGTGTGGTAGGTCGCTTGACCTAGCTGGTCATCACTGCTGGTTACAGACGCATGGTCTTCCAGAGGTTCTGGTGCTGTAACCGCTTTGGCGTTAATAGATTTTGCCGCCTGCTGGTAATTTGAATTATTCGGGTTGTTCGGGTGATCTAAGGACTGCAGCTGGTTACGGAATTCCAGCTCGGTGTACAAATGACGTAAGGTCTCGACATTCGGCTCACCCAGTTTTAAATCGTCATAACCAAAGTTAAGATCCAGATCGATGACAATACTGGCCAGTTGATGGTCCAGTGCAATGCCATCGACATGTTCTTTAATATTTTGACCTACTTTGCCTTTGATCTTGTCGACATTTTCTAAAATGCCACCAATCGAGCCATATTCAGTGAGCAGTTTTGCTGCAGTTTTGGCACCTACACCTGGCACGCCCATGATGCCATCTGATGCATCGCCCATCAGGGTCAGATAGTCAATAATCTGATTCGGCCAGACCCCAAACTTTTCAAACACCCCGTCGACATCCAGCGGTTTTTCTTTAAAGCTGTCTTCCAGGGTAACTTTTTCGGTCACCAGTTGTGCCATATCTTTATCGCCCGTAGAGATCAGTACCTGATGTCCCATCGCCTCGGCACGTTTGGCCAGTGTTCCGATAATGTCATCGGCTTCGGCACCCGGTAAGGTATGTAGGGGAATGCCCAAAGCGCGGATCAAGGCATGCAGATAAGGAATCTGTTCGGATAATTCCGTTGGCATGCTGGGACGATCACCTTTATAAATCGGTGACAGCTCATGCCGGAAGGTCGGTTCTGGGGTATCAAAAATTACCGCCATATGGGTCGGTTGGGTCCGGCGCATCAGTTTTTGAATAGCAGAAATCGCACCACGAATTGCATTGGTATGTAAACCGGTTGACGTGGTTAATGGTGGCAGTGCGTGAAAGGCACGAAATAAAAAGTAAGAGCCATCGACCAAGACAAATGGTGGCATGTAATCAATTCCTTATTCAAAATACAGCGCTATTGTACGTGATTTTTACCGCGCTCGCTGAGGCGAGTCTGAGTTTACAGCTTAGCGAATATCGGCTGAAGATGAAATAAGCAGCACAAGCTGTTGTATGATGGAAGGATTCAGGAAAGAGAAATATAAGAATGGCTGTAGGACGGAATGAGTTGCGCATGATCTGGCTGATTACCCTGCTGATAGCCGGGATCAGCGCCTGGTATCTGGGTTATCAGATTGTGACTTATCTGTGTGGTTTGGGGTTTATCTTTAGCGTGATGCAATATGTCACTGCGGTAGAAGCACCGCTGAATCAATTGGCCAGACAGCAGCAGATGTCCTTGGAGCAAAACTCTAAAGTTCCTTTATATATTTCTTCAATTACTGCCATTGTTGGTGGACTGGCTGAACTGGATTGGCTGATGGGGATCGGGATTACGGCCTGGGTATTCTTTTTGCTCAGGTGGCTGCAACGTCTGGAAGGGCGCTTGATACAGCTGCAATCACAATCTCTTTCTGCCGATCCCTTACAGCGATCACCGGATCGATCCGATTCTGTTCCATTGGTGAAAACCGAGTCTGCCCAAGAGGTAAACGATTCTCCTCATCTGGTAGATCAACTGCAGCGCTGGCTTTTTCAGGGGAATCCTGTCCTCAAGGTCGCAATCAGTATTTTGGTGATTGGGATTATTTTACTGCTGCGCTTTGCCACCGAGCACTGGCAACTCAGTCTGGCTGCAAAATTGGGCCTGGTTGCACTGGCAAGTGGCTGTGTAACAGGTCTGGGTTATCGCCTGATGCAAAAAAATCGGAGTTTTGCTCTGGCACTGGAAGGACTGGGTTTGGGGAGTCTGTTCCTGACCTTATTTTTTGCCTATTACAATCTGGTGATTTCCACGTTACCGTTGGCGACTTTGCTATTCCTAATAATTCTGGCCATCACTCTATATTTAAGCCTGAAACAGGAAAGCATCGAACTGGCTTTGATGGCTTTGCTGATTGCTTATCTGGCGCCGTTTACCTTACCGACCCGCGATGCTTCTGCCGTTGAGCTGATTAGCTATTATTTGCTGATCAATATCGGGGTGGCAGTGCTGAGCAGTTTCCGACCATGGAAGATTCTCAATCAAATTGCCTTTTTAGTGACGGCTGTCGTTGGCGGGATATATAGCCTGATTCATGGTTATACATATGAGCGTTATGCCATGACTGCGCTGATTCTGGCACATAGTGCACTGTTTATCTGGCTAGGTTTCCGCTTTAGCCAGTTGCTGGCACGACAGGATCTCTCACGGTTTCAGTTAAAACCGGTATTGGACTTAGCGCTGATTTTTGCTGCCCCTATTACCGCTTATATTTTTCTGTATCTGATTCATTTTAATCAGCCCAATCAAAAACTCTGGCAAGCTGGATTAAGCCTGTTCTTTGCACTGGTCTTTGCCGCTTGCTGGACACTGCTGCGCCGTAAACAAACTATCCAGCTCATTTCGCAGAGCTATCTGAGCCTGATGCTGATTTTTCTCGCCTTAGTGCCACCGATCTTATTGACAGAACAATGGACTGTGATTGGCTGGGCAGTTGAAGGTGTGCTGATTTATTTATGGGCCTTGGAAAAAAATGTCCGGGTAGCACACTATCTGAGCATGGGTTTATTGCTGATGGCCGGATTCAGCAGCCTGTATTATCTGATCGAGATTAATCCCACACCGCGAATCATTTTCTGGATTTTGAGTCTGTGCTATGTGGCAGTCGTGGTCATCAGTCAGCTTAAAAAGCAGTACCAGCAGCAGATGGATAGTCTGAGTGTCAGCTTTTTAAGCAGTTTAAGTGTTGCGGCCAGCCTGATGTTATTTGCCTTGCTGGAAGATGAATTTCCGAGTCAGCATGCCTATGTGCTGAGTTTATTTATCATCATACTGGGATATGTACTGTTCAATGAAATGATCCTGCGCAAAAATCAGGAGTGGTCCTGGTTACTGCCGAAGTGGAGCGGCATCTCGCCCTTGCTGGTCATTGCGGCGATTCTGACCCTGGATCGTAGTCAAAATGCGGTGATTGTCTGGAATAGTAGTTTTGAACGTGGAGTTTTTGCCCTTTCTACGATGCTACTAGCCATTTTGTGGCTTAGACCGTTGGCTGGCTTGCAGCTCTCCAAGGAATGGATGAGTTTTGGTGTTTTTAGCAGTCTGACTCTGGCAAGTTTATGTCTGATCCCGAACATGCCTTATCTGAGCATGATGATTTTACCTTTATTATTCTGCCTGTGGTGTTATCGACAGGATCCGCAGTCAGGCTGGCAGCAGCTTTGGCAAACCAAGAGCTGTTTATTGCTGATGGCAACTTGGCTGGTTTGTTCACAGTTATTTAGTCAGCAAGCCTTTCAGTATTACTGGCTGCCAATTCTGAATCCTTTTGATCTGATCAGTATCGCCATGTTTGCCAGCTTTATCTGGATGCTGTTACAGCAAATTAAAGTGGGACGTGATAAAGGCATGATCGCAGTTTTAATGGTACTAAGCCTGTTATGGCTTTCCAGTTATATTGTTTTAAGAGCTTTACATGTGTACCTGCAGACACCGTTTAATGAGCTGGCATTATGGAACAATGCAACAGTTCAGCTCAGTCTGACCATACTTTGGGTATTGCTGGCCTGGATTACCATGTGGACAGCAACGCTCAAAAAACTGAAACCGATGTGGATTTTAGGCGGCAGTATTCTGGTGATTGTGACCTTGAAGCTCGTACTATTTGACCTGTCACATATTGGCACCCTGACCCGGGTGATTTCATTCCTGCTGGCGGGCGGGGTGATGCTGCTGATTGCTTATATTGCACCGATGCCGGAGAAGGAGCATTGAATCCTTTCCCTAATCCTCTCCTTTAAAAGGAGAGGGAATCTAAGGGTTATTTCAGATCAGGCTCTCTTTTGAGGGCCTTTTCATTGGCATATTGATCGATTTCTTCATTTTCTACAGGACGGGAAAGTGGATGATCGACAAAGCCCATTTTTGGCACCGGAATTTCAATCTGGTTATCGACAAAGCCGTTGCGAATCCGTTCCTGCATTTCATCACGAACTTTCAGGTAGTTTTCCTGTTGGCACCACACTGCAAACAGCAGTTCAATCGAAGATTCACGGAAAGCGGTAACGGTGACTGCAGGTTTCGGGTCGGCCAGTACCAGTGGATATTTATTGGCAACGTCCAGCAGAACTTCGCGTACCTTGATAATATTTTCATGGAAATTGATCGCCAACGTAATCGGAATCCGCCGTATCGGAAATTTCGACAAGTTCTGCACCGGTGCCCGAATTAGCTGTTCATTCGGTAAACGCACATAGATATTATCTTGGGTCAAAAGTTTAACCGAGAGCAGATCAATCGAAATCACTTCGCCTTCAATGGTATGCCCACGAATCAAGGTAATCTGGATGGTATCACCGACTTCAAAAGAACCTTCACCAATCAGGAACAGGCCACTGATCAGGTTGGATGCTGATGTTTGCGAAGCGAAACCCAGTGCGACCGTTAAAATCCCGGCAGCGCCGAGGAAGACACTGAGTTTAAAACCGGCTTCCTTGAGGCTGGCCATCACAAACAACAGGAAGATAAAATAGAAAATCCCGCGGCGCCAGACCAGTTTTTGATGAGCATTAAAACGTACACCAATGGTACGAATAAAGGTATTGGAAATAAAGCGCGCAATCAGGAAACCAATAAAGCACAACACCACCGCCACCAAAACTTCGGTCAAACGATCGGTATTGATATTGGTAAATACTCCCTTCAGGCTATTGGTGACTTCGGTCGGAATATTTGAACTTGGCATCAGACGCCCTTAGAAAAATGAATCAAACATATTAAATAATGCACCTGCTGGATCACGCGGTGGATGCACATAGGCCACTTCACCAGCATTTGGTGGCGTGCGGTTTTCGACCCGAATCCGTGGTGGACGGTCCGAACTTTCATGCAAAACGCGGATTTGCGAGGTCCATAAGCGGCCGGTACTTTCACTGTAAAAAAGCGGCAGGGCAGGCACTGGCACATTCATTCGGTCAAAGCGCAATTGCTGGTTACTGGTATTGTGAAACTCAATTGGCGTGACTGCACGAAAGGCTCGCGGATGTAACTGTTTCAGTTCGGTTCTGCCATCAACTGCGGTGGCGTAGCAGATTTCCCCCGAACGGTGATTGGGTCCAAACCAGGTGTCTTTTGGCAAGATTACCGGTAAATCGAAAATCGGTTCGCGTTGACCCTCGACAAAACCGGCAATCCATAAGGGCGTGCTGATATAAAGCGTACCGCGCTGTCCAGCAGGAATATAAATCGGATCGACTGGTTTAATCACCACAGAACGGTCTGCAAGACGTGGCATCAGTTGCAATTTTTTTTGCGTGGATTTGAACATATAGCGTTCAATTTTCAGGGGTGGGGGAAAGGCAAAATTCGGATCATCAATCTGATGCCATTGCTGTTCATAATCGTATTGCACAGAAGGGCGGAAATATTCCAGTCGCCATTCCTGAATCCCTCGGGTCAGCCGAAACAGCAAGGAGCCAAACTGCCAGGCTTTAGACTGATTTATTTCAAAATTCTGTTCTCCCCACCAGCGCATTTTCGCTGTATTCGGGATTAATTCATCTTTATCTCGCGGCAATCTTGGCACCCTTTCTTGCTAAATCTTTGAAAACATACTTCACGCTGTCATATGCTTAGAGTACACTCAATTTAAATTTTTTCATCATTATTATAATCCGCGATGCAAGTACTTAAACAATTACAAATCCCATATAGCTTCGCCAAGCGCCATGGTGTGCTGTTGCGTTATGAGGGAGATCAGGCCTTTATTCTGCGTCGTGACAATACCTCGATGCTTGCATTGCAGGAAGCCCGCCGTCTGCTCGGTTATCCGGCTCATTTTCAGCTTTGTACTGAACAGGAATTTAACCAGTTACTCAGTTCCAGTTTTGCCGGAGATAGCGGCGAATCACAGCAGGTGGCTGCCGGTCTGGAAGATCATCCGGATTTACTCAGTCTGGCTGATTCGGTACCGGAAGCTGAAGACCTGATGGATCAGGAAGATGATGCGCCAATTGTACGTCTGATCAATGCGCTATTATCCGAAGCAATTCGTGTTGGGGCTTCCGATATTCATATTGAATCTTTTGAGAAAAAACTGTCGGTGCGTTTACGGGTCGATGGCCAGTTACGCGAAATTGTCCAGCCACGCCGTGAACTGGCCCCGCTTCTGGTTTCACGGATTAAAGTCATGGCCAAACTGGATATTGCCGAAAAGCGTATTCCGCAAGATGGCCGTATTTCTTTGCGTCTGGCTGGTCGTGAAGTCGATGTCCGTGTATCCACCTTGCCATCTTCTTATGGTGAACGTGTGGTGATGCGTTTGCTGGACAAGCAGGCTGGCCGTTTGAACATGACCCATTTGGGCTTGATGAATAATGACTATGATCGACTCAAGACCTTAGTACATCGCCCGCACGGGATTATTCTGGTAACCGGCCCGACCGGTTCGGGTAAAACCACCACTTTATATGCGGCACTTTCTGATCTGAATGATGGTTCCAAAAATATCCTCACGGCTGAAGATCCGATTGAATATCAGCTGGAAGGCATTGGACAAACGCAGGTCAATACCAAAGTCGATATGACTTTTGCCCGTGCGTTAAAAGCCATGTTGCGTCAGGACCCGGATGTGGTCATGGTTGGTGAGATTCGTGATCTGGAAACCGCAGAAATTGCGGTGCAGGCATCCCTGACAGGACATCTGGTGTTATCCACCTTACACACCAATACCGCGATTGGTGCGGTTACGCGCCTGAAAGATATGGGAATTGAACCATTTCTGCTGTCCAGTTCTTTAATCGGGGTAATTGCCCAACGTCTGGTGCGTACCTTGTGTCCACATTGCGCGACCTGGCATGAGGCAGATGCTTTCGAGAAGAATCTATTTGGCAATATTGAGCATCCCCAAGATTTAAGATTACCGCAACCTCAAGGCTGTGAACGTTGTGGCAATACTGGCTTTAGTGGCCGTACTGCAATTTATGAAATTGTCCCAGTCGATGATCATATGCGCCGTTTGATTCATGGCAATGCGGCTGAATATGAAATCGAAAGCTATGTACGTCAGCAGTCAGGTTCCATTCGTGATGATGGTCTGCGTAAAGTATTGGCCGGAAAAACCACGATTGAAGAAGTATTGCGAGTGACCAACGAAGCGGCGGAGTAATCTTTTAATCTATTACTTTTATTATAAGGATCGTCAGGACTTTTGGATATTTACCAGAGACTGGCGATTTTTTTCATGAGTTGTGCACGAAAAGGTCCAGTCGGATTGCCCGGATTGCGCAGAGTTTCATTTTCATAAAAGTTCCGCCAGGCTTGCGCCATTGCTAAACTCAGTCCTTCCTGTTTCATTGTTTCAACATCTGCCTGAGTAATATTGAGAAAACGGGCTTCAGCATCTTTGGGGCCAGCTCCCCAGCCAATAATCCCTTTACCAAATTCAGGCAGAATCATATTGTTGGGTGTTGCAGGAATGGGTAGGCGTTCAATTTCAGTATTGAGCAGAGATTTTATTTTCGGACGGATTTTTTCTGAGAGATAAAGATCTGCAAAAGAGGTTGTAGCAGTGAGGAGCAGGAGAGAATTCAGAAGAACTAGTTTTAACATCAATATAAATCGAATAAATGTAAATAAGAATCATTATATATAATTTCTTAAGTTTTTGCTGCAGTTTTCAAGTGGGGAAGAGAAGTAGCTTTTGACAAAAGATGAAGCGGGTAAATTTTGAAATTTATAATTGAAGTCTAGCTATCCTGAAACTTTTTTCAGGATAGCTGTTAAATAAAAAAATTAAGTAATTACGTTTAAGTTCACATCAATATTATTACGGGTCGCATTTGAGTATGGACAGACAATATGCGCAGCATCCACCAGTTTTTTTGCTTCTTCCTGATCCATGCCTTCAAGATGGATGTTTAATGTCACTTCGATCCCGAACCCGGTAGGAATCGGACCAATCCCAACATCACCTTCAATATAGGCATCTTTACTGATATTGAGCTTGTCACGATTGGCAACAAATTTCATTGCACCCAAGAAACAGGCGGAATAACCTGCGGCAAAGAGCTGTTCAGGATTGGTTCCACCGCCTGGTCCCCCCATTTCTTTAGGTACGGCCAATTGGACGTCCAGAATCTGATCGTCAGAAATGGCGCGGCCATCACGGCCCCCTGTGGCTTTGGCATGTGCGGTATAGACGGCTTTTTCTAATGACATGAGTTAAATCCCTGTTTATTTTTCGTAGAGCTTCTATGCTCGGTGATTTCACCTGAAGAATAAGCAGGGATTTTGTTATTTTATGCAAGCAAATGAAACGATTCAGGAAAGTTGAAGAAGTCTACGGTGTTGCATTAAAGGCATGGATTCACGCACTTTTTGCTGTTCATTTAAATCAAAGTCGACGGTGATGAGTTGAGTACCTTCTGCATGGATCATATTAAGAAGTTGTCCACGACTATTGGTGGCGGCTGCATGTCCCCAAGTCTGGCGTTTTTCTCCATGCCAGCCTTGTTGAGCTGCACCAAGCACCGAGCATTGGCTATCTAGAGCACGTGTTTGCAGAAGAAGCTGCCAGTGCATTTCACCTGTGGTATAGGTAAAGGCAGAAGGAGCGGTCAAGAGGTTTGCACCTTTGGCTCGTAAATTTAACGCCAGTTCCGGAAAGCGCAGGTCATAACAGACCATTAACCCAATATTGCCAAAAGGTGTTTTGGCTACGACAACATCTGTGCCGGGTTCAAAGAACTTGGATTCCTGATAACCACCGACAGCATCGCCGACTTGCACATCAAACAGGTGAATTTTGTCATAACGTGCTTCGGTCCGTTCCGGACTGATACACAGGCTAACGGTACGCACCCGGCCATCCTCAATGATTGAACCATCCGGACGATAAGGACAGGGTAATGTACCGGCAACGATCCAGGTGTCATATTCATGGGCAAGTTGTTCTAGACGTTGCTGAATCACTTCAAATTGTGCAGCAGTTTCACGCTGTTTACCTGCTGCAAAACAGACAAAGTTTTCCGGGAAAACAATCAGTTCAGCACCATTGGCCTTACTTTGTTGAATTAAAGATTCAATCTCCACGAAATTGGCATCAATTTCATTTTGAGAATTCATTTGTACAACAGAAAGTAAAGTCATAGGGTCCTCTTATAAGATGGTTATACCTGTTGCTCGGAAATTTTATCTAAATTGTCTTGCTCTTTCTGTAGCTGTTTGACTAAAGGTTCAAACATGTTCTGATTGCTTTGATTCAGTTTCATCAAGGTTTTATGTGCATCCAGAACCGTATTTAGCATATTTTGATGCGTGACATGTTCTTCCATCAGTGCACGTGTGCAGACATTTGGATCGCCACAATAATTCAGAATCACAAACACCTGGCTCAGTCCCATACTGTTGGCCAAAGTGGTAATGTCAGAATTGGTAGAAAGCATGACAGCCTGAATGTTATGTACTTGCTTGAGTTTGAGTCCTAGTTTCGCTAAAACACCGAGTACGGTACTGTCAATGAAACTAGTTTCGGTGAGATCAACGATAGCGCCAACTACGTTGTCTTGCTGTTCAATTTTGTTCAGTAATTTGTCTAGACTAATACAAGATTGGGCACGCACTTCGCCGATAAGCTTAAAAATATGCGTTCCGTTCAGACTTGCATATTCAATATGACCTGTTGACATATAAATGCCATTTGCAGAGAAGGATATTAAATTATCCCATAGGGTGTATTGATACTCAAGTGGCTGAAAGTAGTAATCAAATTAAGTGCTTATAAAGTCTGTAAATATACTGCTAATTTACGCGGATAAAGCTTAAAAAGGCGATATCGTCAGCCACATGTTCCGGAGCCTGAAAAGATTGGTTCTGCAAATGGTGTAATAATTGCGAGAATTGTTCATTTAAACCACCATCAAAGGGTTCTAATGCCCCATCCGAACAGATAATAAAGCGTGCATTGCGACTTAATACCCATTCATTTTCCTCAACTTCAAGATCTTCGGTTAAACCCAAAGGGAAACTGCTGGAAGAGAGGATTTTAGGCTCTTGATTGGGTTCAAATATAATTGGTGGTGGATAATGTCCGGCGCTAGACCATTTCAATACATGGGTTTCCAGATTAAGAATCCCGGCAATCATGGTGATGTGCTTTTCAATATTTTCCTGCATCAGCATGCCGTTCAGCTTCTTGATCAGCTCGCGCGGCGTCTTGGAGCGACCATGGAAAGCAGCCATCCAGGACGTGAGCAAACTACTGGTGACGCCATGTCCGGATACATCGGCCAAATAGAAAATCACTTCTTTGTCGCTGATTTTCCAATAATCATACCAATCCCCTGAAAGATAGGCTGAAGGCTGAAAATAGGTTTCGACCTCGTAATTGGTCAGTTCAATAGGATTCGGTAACAATTTTTTTTGTAGTTCTGCAGCAGAAGGAAGGTCACGGCTATCCTGGTTACGCTTATATTGTGCATCAATTTTTTGTAATGCTAGATCTGGATTCTCGGGAAGCTTGTTCCAGATCCAGCCGGCTAAAGCACCTTGTTCCCAGGCCTGAGCCAAAGCAGTACCTTCATTTTCTAAGGCCAGTACAATCGTAGGTAGATTCCACTTATATTTCAGATAATCATGTACATCTGCAATCGCAATAATCGTAGAGTCATACAGTTCATGATCATCCAGATAGATCATCTGAACATGCGGAAGCGTATCAAGTACTTGATCTAAGTAAGGAATATCACGAGTCGGTTGAATGAAATACATAAAAAAGTGATTCAATCCCAGGATTGGTTATAAGATGTACTATAACAAGCAAAGTATTGCTAGCGAACAGATTTTCACTAGCAATCATACATGAAGCTTAAACTTAAAGATCTTCGTTTGAAGATTCAATGTTGCTATCACTAGAAGGTGCATCATCAGAATTCTCATCTTCAAAATCATCTTCTAGGAACAGCGTATCTTGTTCTGTACCTTTCTTTTCTGCAATTGCATAATTGGTACGTTGCAAATAAATATCGCGAATCTGCGCATAGCGATCGCCAGTCAGCACCCCTTCAACGTCCAGTATTTCTGAACGGGTATCAATGGCACGCCAAAACTGATCAGTCCAGTAAAGTCCATCTTCATCTTCGAGAATGTATTTTTGTGGACGGGCCTGACTATCTACAGCAGTACCGATCACCCCACGGACAGAACTTGGACCTAAAAATGGCAACATGATATAAGGGCCAGAAGGCACCCCATAATACCCTAAAGTAATTCCAAATTTTTCCTCTTCATGGCTCAAGCCAAGGCGACGTGCTGGATCAGCCAGTCCTAAAGTCGTTAAGGTATTAATAGTAAAACGACCTAGAGATTTAGCAGCGCGGGCAGGACGACCTTGAATCAGCTGATTCACCACATTCCAAGGTTCACCCAGGTTACTGCGGAATTGGGTATAGCTGCCACGAACATCTTGAGGAACTTTTTCCACATATTGTACAGCTATGGGGCGTACCACGGTGCGGTCAATCGCATCATTAAACTGATAGATCTTTCTATTTAAGGGCTGAAAAGGATCTTTAACTTCTTCTGCCTGTGCTGCACTGGCATCAACTTTCAGTTGCGTTTGTAATTGTTGCGCTTTGGTTGAGATCTTTGTTCTAAGTGGCGTTTTTGCAGGCTCGTTTTCCAGATTTTCCACATCGGTGGCCACCTCGGCGAAAACATGTGCGCTTGAGGCTAAAGAAAATAAACATATAGATAAGTAAATAGAACGATGCATAAGGTAACCCGAGGCCTTTTCTGTGTAAGTAGCACTACTTATTAGTATGAAAATAATAAACGTTATATTCACGAATAGACATCATTTAAGCAAATTTGTATAAAAAATGAATGAAAACACACGAAAAGCTTAAAAAATATACATACAAAATGATTTTCTTGAAAAAGGTGTTGCAAGGGCTCTGAAATGCTGTAGAATGCACATCCATCGGCGGTGATGAAGATTAAAACTTCTGATAAAACAATGACTTAGTTAAGTTTGATTAAGTTCGGTTTTAGAAAGAAAGTTTAAAAATAGTTTTCATTACTGGTTGACTTTCTAGAGATAGAGAGTAATATAGCCGACCTAGCTTGCTGGTGACGAATTAGCAAGAAGATCATTAAGAGATTATGAAGAACAACTTGTGTGGATTTTTACTGGTTGATTGATCGAAATTATTTTCATTGATTGATGGTAGAAATTACTCGAAGTTTATTTGAGAAATATTTGTCAGAAAATTGATGAGCCAAGATTGGTGCCCTTTAAGGCACTACATAGTATTAAACTGAAGAGTTTGATCATGGCTCAGATTGAACGCTGGCGGCAGGCTTAACACATGCAAGTCGAGCGGGGAAAGGTAGCTTGCTACTTGACCTAGCGGCGGACGGGTGAGTAATGCTTAGGAATCTGCCTATTAGTGGGGGACAACATCTCGAAAGGGATGCTAATACCGCATACGTCCTACGGGAGAAAGCAGGGGACCTTCGGGCCTTGCGCTAATAGATGAGCCTAAGTCGGATTAGCTAGTTGGTGGGGTAAAGGCCTACCAAGGCGACGATCTGTAGCGGGTCTGAGAGGATGATCCGCCACACTGGGACTGAGACACGGCCCAGACTCCTACGGGAGGCAGCAGTGGGGAATATTGGACAATGGGGGGAACCCTGATCCAGCCATGCCGCGTGTGTGAAGAAGGCCTTTTGGTTGTAAAGCACTTTAAGCGAGGAGGAGGCTACCGAGATTAATACTCTTGGATAGTGGACGTTACTCGCAGAATAAGCACCGGCTAACTCTGTGCCAGCAGCCGCGGTAATACAGAGGGTGCAAGCGTTAATCGGATTTACTGGGCGTAAAGCGCGCGTAGGTGGCCAATTAAGTCAAATGTGAAATCCCCGAGCTTAACTTGGGAATTGCATTCGATACTGGTTGGCTAGAGTATGGGAGAGGATGGTAGAATTCCAGGTGTAGCGGTGAAATGCGTAGAGATCTGGAGGAATACCGATGGCGAAGGCAGCCATCTGGCCTAATACTGACACTGAGGTGCGAAAGCATGGGGAGCAAACAGGATTAGATACCCTGGTAGTCCATGCCGTAAACGATGTCTACTAGCCGTTGGGGCCTTTGAGGCTTTAGTGGCGCAGCTAACGCGATAAGTAGACCGCCTGGGGAGTACGGTCGCAAGACTAAAACTCAAATGAATTGACGGGGGCCCGCACAAGCGGTGGAGCATGTGGTTTAATTCGATGCAACGCGAAGAACCTTACCTGGTCTTGACATAGTAAGAACTTTCCAGAGATGGATTGGTGCCTTCGGGAACTTACATACAGGTGCTGCATGGCTGTCGTCAGCTCGTGTCGTGAGATGTTGGGTTAAGTCCCGCAACGAGCGCAACCCTTTTCCTTATTTGCCAGCGGGTTAAGCCGGGAACTTTAAGGATACTGCCAGTGACAAACTGGAGGAAGGCGGGGACGACGTCAAGTCATCATGGCCCTTACGACCAGGGCTACACACGTGCTACAATGGTCGGTACAAAGGGTTGCTACCTCGCGAGAGGATGCTAATCTCAAAAAGCCGATCGTAGTCCGGATTGGAGTCTGCAACTCGACTCCATGAAGTCGGAATCGCTAGTAATCGCGGATCAGAATGCCGCGGTGAATACGTTCCCGGGCCTTGTACACACCGCCCGTCACACCATGGGAGTTTGTTGCACCAGAAGTAGGTAGTCTAACCGCAAGGAGGACGCTTACCACGGTGTGGCAGATGACTGGGGTGAAGTCGTAACAAGGTAGCCGTAGGGGAACCTGCGGCTGGATCACCTCCTTAACGAAAGATTGACGATTGGTAAGAATCCACAACAAGTTGTTCTTCATATGATGTATCTGAGGGTCTGTAGCTCAGTTGGTTAGAGCACACGCTTGATAAGCGTGGGGTCACAAGTTCAAGTCTTGTCAGACCCACCAAATCTGACTAACGAAGCATGAAAGTGCTGAAGCAAACAGAACAGAACGATACATTGACTTATTGATAAGCTGGGGACTTAGCTTAGTTGGTAGAGCGCCTGCTTTGCACGCAGGAGGTCAGGAGTTCGACTCTCCTAGTCTCCACCAAATTTCAAGATCATAAAAGCACTGCTTTTACTTGAAATTTAAGCAAGAAGCTACGCTTCGCGCAGTATGTAAGCATACAGTGATGAAGTTGTTTAGTTCCTAAGCGATCAAGTGTTTAGATCCTAGAGATTAACAAGTACAAGCGTTATGATACGCGCACTTGATAATCTCTGTGATTTATCACAGTTTCCTGACCTGACGAAGGCTGGAAAAATCATTAACAGAATATATTTGAGTTGAAATAATTTGTTCAAACTCGTTTTAAACAACCTAGCAAGCAATTGTGAAAGTTGAATGAAATGAGTTCTAGCGAAATTAACTGAATCAAGCGTTTTGGTATATGAATCTAATTGAAGCTGTACGGTGCTTAAGTGCACAAACGCCAACTGTATGAGCGTGATGAGAGATCATCACAATCTGTTGCTTATCCCACTTGTAAGGATAAACGACTGTTTGGGGTTGTATAGTCAAGTAATTAAGTGCATGTGGTGGATGCCTTGGCAGTCAGAGGCGAAGAAAGACGTGATAGCCTGCGAAAAGCTCCGGGGAGGCGGCAAATATCCTGTGATCCGGAGATGTCTGAATGGGGAAACCCACTTACCATAAGGTAGGTATTGCAACATGAATACATAGTGTTGCAAGGCGAACGAGGGGAAGTGAAACATCTCAGTACCCTTAGGAAAAGAAATCAATTGAGATTCCCTCAGTAGCGGCGAGCGAAAGGGGAAGAGCCCATTAAGTCATATAAGTTCTAGTGGAACGCTCTGGGAAGTGCGACCGTAGACGGTGATAGTCCTGTACACGAAAGGGCTTATATGATGATGTCGAGTAGGGCGAGGCACGTGAAACCTTGTCTGAATATGGGGGGACCATCCTCCAAGGCTAAATACTCCTGACTGACCGATAGTGAACCAGTACCGTGAGGGAAAGGCGAAAAGAACCCCTGTGAGGGGAGTGAAATAGATCCTGAAACCGCATGCATACAAGCAGTGGGAGCCGGCTTAGTCCGGTGACTGCGTACCTTTTGTATAATGGGTCAGCGACTTATATTCAGTAGCGAGGTTAACCGAATAGGGGAGCCGTAGGGAAACCGAGTCTTAATAGGGCGTATAGTTGCTGGGTATAGACCCGAAACCAGGTGATCTATCCATGAGCAGGTTGAAGGTTGGGTAACACTAACTGGAGGACCGAACCCACTGTCGTTGAAAAGCCAGGGGATGACTTGTGGATAGGGGTGAAAGGCTAATCAAACTTGGTGATAGCTGGTTCTCCCCGAAAGCTATTTAGGTAGCGCCTCGGACGAATACCATTGGGGGTAGAGCACTGTTTCGGCTAGGGGGTCATCCCGACTTACCAAACCGATGCAAACTCCGAATACCAATGAGTACTATCCGGGAGACAGACTGCGGGTGCTAACGTCCGTAGTCAAGAGGAAAACAATCCAGACCGCCAGCTAAGGCCCCAAAATTATAGTTAAGTGGGAAACGATGTGGGAAGGCATAGACAGCTAGGAGGTTGGCTTAGAAGCAGCCACCCTTTAAAGAAAGCGTAATAGCTCACTAGTCGAGTCGGCCTGCGCGGAAGATGTAACGGGGCTAAAACTATATGCCGAAGCTGCGGATGCATAATTTATTATGCGTGGTAGGGGAGCGTTCTGTAAGCCGATGAAGGTGGATTGAGAAGTCTGCTGGAGGTATCAGAAGTGCGAATGCTGACGTGAGTAACGACAATGCGAGTGAAAAACTCGCACGCTGAAAGACCAAGGGTTCCAGTCCAACGTTAATCGGGGCTGGGTGAGTCGACCCCTAAGGCGAGGCCGAGAGGCGTAGTCGATGGGAAATTGGTTAATATTCCAATACTTCTGTGTAATGCGATGAGAGGACGGAGAAGGTTAAGTCAGCCTGGCGTTGGTTGTCCAGGTGGAAGGTTGTAGGCATGTATCTTAGGCAAATCCGGGGTACTCTATGCTGAGAACTGATAGCAAGCTGTACTTGTACAGTGAAGTGGCTGATACCATGCTTCCAGGAAAAGTCTCTAAGCTTCAGTTACACAGGAATCGTACCCGAAACCGACACAGGTGGTCAGGTCGAGTAGACCAAAGCGCTTGAGAGAACTCTGCTGAAGGAACTAGGCAAAATGGTACCGTAACTTCGGGAGAAGGTACGCTGTTGTCTGTGATAGGACTTGCTCCTTGAGCGGCCGACAGCCTCAGAAACCAGGCCCCTGCAACTGTTTATTAAAAACATAGCACTCTGCAAACACGAAAGTGGACGTATAGGGTGTGATGCCTGCCCGGTGCTGGAAGGTTAATTGATGGGGTTAGCGTAAGCGAAGCTCTTGATCGAAGCCCCAGTAAACGGCGGCCGTAACTATAACGGTCCTAAGGTAGCGAAATTCCTTGTCGGGTAAGTTCCGACCTGCACGAATGGCATAATGATGGGGGCGCTGTCTCCAGCAGAGACTCAGTGAAATCGAATTCGCCGTGAAGATGCGGTGTACCCGCGGCTAGACGGAAAGACCCCGTGAACCTTTACTGCAGCTTGACATTGAACTTTGATCTTACTTGTGTAGGATAGGTGGGAGGCTTTGAAGTCGCGACGCTAGTTGCGATGGAGCCGTCCTTGAAATACCACCCTGGTAATATTGAGGTTCTAACTCTGTCCCGTTATCCGGGACGAGGACCATGTCTGGTGGGTAGTTTGACTGGGGCGGTCTCCTCCTAAAGAGTAACGGAGGAGTACGAAGGTGCGCTCAGCGTGGTCGGAAATCACGCGTAGAGTATAAAGGCAAAAGCGCGCTTAACTGCGAGACCCACAAGTCGAGCAGGTACGAAAGTAGGTCTTAGTGATCCGGTGGTTCTGTATGGAAGGGCCATCGCTCAACGGATAAAAGGTACTCTGGGGATAACAGGCTGATACCGCCCAAGAGTTCATATCGACGGCGGTGTTTGGCACCTCGATGTCGGCTCATCTCATCCTGGGGCTGAAGCAGGTCCCAAGGGTATGGCTGTTCGCCATTTAAAGAGGTACGCGAGCTGGGTTTAGAACGTCGTGAGACAGTTCGGTCCCTATCTACCGTGGGCGTTGGAAATTTGAGAGGATCTGCTCCTAGTACGAGAGGACCAGAGTGGACGAACCTCTGGTGTACCGGTTGTGACGCCAGTCGCATCGCCGGGTAGCTATGTTCGGAAGGGATAACCGCTGAAAGCATCTAAGCGGGAAGCCTACCTCAAGATAAGATTTCCCCGAGACTTTATGTCTCCTAAAGAGCCGTTGAAGACTACGACGTTGATAGGTTGGATGTGGAAGCATAGTGATATGTGAAGCTGACCAATACTAATTGCTCGTGAGGCTTGACTATACAACACCCAAACAGTTGTATATAAAGCATCAATTGATTTCATATTGATCTAACGATCAGACGAAAACTTGATTTAGTTAAGCTAATCGAACAAATGAGAGTATAATTAAGCACTGCTTAGTTCTACTCGCAAGAACTCAGATATACCTGTTAATGAATTCTATTTGGTAGAAAGCAAGGCAAAACGTAAGACCTAGCAAGTATCCATAAACAGTTGTGCTGGCGACCATAGCAAGAGTGAACCACCTGATCCCTTCCCGAACTCAGAAGTGAAACCTCTTAGCGCTGATGGTAGTGTGGGGTTACCCATGTGAGAGTAAGTCATCGCCAGCTCATTATTCCAAAATCCCCCTCCGCATTAGCAGAGGGGGATTTTTTTATGCGAAAATTTAAGTATTTAAACAATTATTAGTCGCGAAAGACTAGAAATTTAAAATCCAATTTGTATGTTTTTTAGTAAATCTGTGTTATAAAAAATAAAACGGCATAAAAATTGCTTATAAAACGGGATTTTCTATTAAGGGGGTAACAATGAGATTATCAGTGGGCATAAAAATTGCGAACTCGCTGTCATTAACTCCACAATTACAGCAAGCAATTCGGCTATTACAACTTTCAAGTCTGGAATTGGAGCAAGAAGTTCAATTGCAACTTGATAGTAATCCTCTATTAGAAAAAGTTGAAGAGCAAATTACCCTTGAAAGCTTATCTACAATTGAATCAAATAATGAAAATCACGATCTAACCAATGAACTTAATGCCGATCATCTGCCTGATGACTTACCTGTAGATACCGATTGGGATGATGTCTATACCCATCAACCTACAAGTCTGGGGGCAGCCGAGTTCGAAGAGCGTGAAGATAATCGTCAAGGGCATCAGAGCCTGCAAGAATATATGCTAGAACAAATTAATCTGCTGAATTTTTCACAGGTTGATAAATTAATCGCTTATTGCATAGTCGATTCTTTGGACGACAAAGGTTTTTTAGATGCTGAGTTGAGTGAAATTACTGCATCAGTACAACATTTACTCTCTTCTATGGGGTCTGAAGAAGAAATTGAAGATGATGAGGTTGCCGTTGTATTAAAGCATATCCAGCGTTTGGATCCGGTAGGGGTAGGTTCTAGAAGCTTGGCAGAATGCCTATTAGTTCAACTTGATAATTTACCTGCGTCAACCCCTTGCCGAAATGATGCGATCAAACTTCTGCAACATTATGAATTGTTGATTACCAATGAGCTTCCTAAGCTGATCAAACAGACTGGCTTAAATCCAGAACAGTTGCGCTGTGCCGTAGATTTGCTAAAAACATTAAAACCGCATCCTGGTCTGGAATTTGAAAACAAGGAATCGGATTATCAGGTGCCAGATGTCGTGGTGATGAAAAAGAATAACTGCTGGCAAGTCAATTTAAACTCGGATGTGCTGCCAAAGTTACGCGTCAATTCTTTTTATGCCAAAATGATTCGTCGTGCAGATCAAAGCGATGATAATCAGTACCTGCGTAATCAGATGCTGGAAGCGAAGAACTTCATTAAAAGTATCGATGAGCGACATAAAACCTTATTGAAAGTCGCGACCTGTATAGTGGAACATCAGAAAATGTTTCTGGAAATTGGTGCGGAAGGCATGAAACCTCTTGTTTTAAGAGATATTGCTGAAGAAGTCGAATTGCACGAGTCGACAGTTTCGCGTGTCACCACCAATAAATATATGCTGACCCCGCGTGGTCTATTTGAACTGAAATATTTCTTCTCGAGCCATGTTGGTACAACTTCTGGAGGAGAAGCATCCTCTACCGCCATTCGTGCCAAAATCAAGAAACTGATTGCTGAGGAAAATGCCCGTAAACCTTTATCTGACAATACTATTGCCAATATGTTGAAAGAAGAAGGGATTGATGTGGCACGACGTACGGTGGCGAAATATCGTGAATCGTTACATATTCCTTCATCTTCTGAACGAAAAGTCTTGATCTGAAATTTAAAATCTGGCTATTCTAAAGATTCATTATGACAGCATAATGAATCTTTTTTCTTTTGAGGAACAGTGAAATGGTTTAATCCAGTACTTCAAATACGAATTTTTTATTTATAAGTTACTGTATTTAAATTATTTTATATTGTGACTCTTCTAATCCTAACGAAGGTGAGGGATAGAACTATGCAAATAACAATTCGTGGACATCATTTATCTATTACGCCAGCAATTGAAGAACGTATAAAAACCAAGTTTTCACAAATGACTAAACACCTGGATCAGGTAAATAGTATGCAAGTGAAACTCTCTAAAGATCATCAAATTGATAAACGCTCTCGGAAGGGCAGCAGTAATCATATCGCAGAGGCGATTATCAGATTACCGGGAATCGAGTTTTTTGCCCACGCCACTGCTGATGATATGTATACCTCAATTAAAATTTTGACGGAAAAATTAAAACGACAGATTGACCGCTATCGGGAAATGCATTTACAGCAGCATGCTTTGGCCTTATAAAGGACAAATGATAAAAAAGAGGTTTTAAAAGCCTCTTTTTTTTATATATATAATGTATGGATCCATGAATTATTTTTGCTATTTATAGTAAAATGGCTCGTTTTACACCCTTAGTCCTATAAGAGGTCTTGTGATGAATAATGAACAGCTCACTGAAATTTTAAAAGCCGCTTTTCCCGAGGCGGATGTTGCTGTGAGTGGTCAGGGCGGAAAATTCGATCTCCGTATCGTGGATGATCAATTTGAAGGTAAGCGTCCAGTTGCACGGCAACAAGCTGTTTATGCTCCTCTCAATGCCCATATTGCCAGTGGTGCAGTTCACGCAGTGACAATTCGAGCAATGACAAAAGAAGAATGGCGCAAAGCAAGCTTATTTGGAGCTTAATAAATTAATGGATAAATTTTTAATTCAGGGCGGTATCAAGCTCGAAGGTGAAGTGCGTATTTCCGGTGCGAAAAATGCAGCTCTGCCCTTATTAGCAGCAATGATTCTTGCTGAAACACCAACTACGCTCAAAAATGTTCCCAATTTGAAAGATGTGAACACATTGGTGAAGCTGATTGCCGGTCTCGGGATCACCATGAGCTATGAAGGTGATACTGTTATTGCGGATACCTCGACATTAGATAACCAGTTCGCACCGTATGAGCTCGTAAAAACTATGCGTGCTTCTATTTTGGTGCTTGGTCCATTATTGGCGCGTTATGGTAGTGCAAAAGTGTCTTTGCCAGGCGGTTGTGCGATTGGCTCCCGTCCTGTCGATCAGCATTTGAAAGCTTTAGAAGCTTTAGGTGCCGAGATTGAAGTGGAAGCTGGTTATGTACATGCCAAAGTCGATGGTCGCCTGAAAGGTGGCGAAGTCGTTTTTGATATGGTGACTGTAGGTGGAACAGAAAATATTCTGATGGCTGCCGTGTTGGCCGATGGTGTGACCACGATTCGCAATGCAGCACGTGAACCTGAGATCACTGATCTTGCGCAAATGCTGATCAAGATGGGTGCCAAGATTGAAGGTCTAGATACCGATACTTTAATTGTGACCGGTGTCGAACGTCTGCATGGCTGTGAATATGCTGTTGTTGCTGACCGGATTGAAACCGGTTCATATCTGGCAGCAGCAGCGATCACTGGCGGTCGTATCAAAACCACGCATACTGATCCGTCCCTGATGGAAGCGGTGCTGGACAAGTTTGAAGAAATGGGCGCAGAAGTGACCCGTGGTGACGACTGGATTGAACTGGATATGCTGGGTAAACGTCCGAAAGCTGTCAGCTTCCAAACCTTACCACATCCAGAATTTCCAACCGATATGCAAGCCCAGATTATGGCTGTGAATGCCATTGCTCAAGGCTTTGCGACAATTTCTGAAACGATTTTTGAAAACCGTTTCATGCATGTTCCTGAATTGGCACGTATGGGTGCCAATATTCAGGTAGAAGGTAATGATGCTGTGGTAACGGGTGTAGAAAAACTTTCTGCCGCACCCGTAATGGCAACAGATTTACGTGCTTCGTTCTCTTTGGTGCTGGCAGCACTTGCCGCTGAAGGTGAAACGCTGATTGACCGCATTTATCATATTGACCGCGGTTATGAAGATGTAGAAGCAAAGTTACAAAGTTTAGGTGCCCAAATTAAGCGAGTAAATTAATGAGCGATATGAGAAACGATGATCCAAACTTTGACGTAATGGGCAATTTTGATCATGGTTTAACTTTGGCATTAAGTAAGGGGCGTATCTTAAAAGAGACTTTACCTTTGCTAGAAACAGCAGGGATTAATCTTTTAGAAGATCCTGATAAATCTCGTAAATTGATTTTCCCGACCACGCATAAACAGGTTCGTATCTTAATTTTACGTGCTTCAGATGTACCGACTTATGTTGAAAATGGTGCAGCCGATATTGGTGTGGCCGGTAAAGATGTATTGATGGAACATGGCGCGCAAAACGTCTATGAACCATTGGATCTGAAAATTGCGGTATGTAAATTGATGACCGCCGGGAAGGTGGGGATGCAACGTCCTAAAGGTCGCTTAAAAATTGCGACCAAGTACGTGAATTTGACCCGTCAATACTATGCCAGCCTTGGCGAGCAAGTGGATGTGATCAAGCTGTATGGCTCCATGGAACTTGCACCACTGGTCGGTCTGGGTGATTACATTGTTGATGTGGTTGATACCGGTAACACCTTACGCGCCAATGGTTTAGAGCCACTTGAAGAAATTTGCAAAGTGTCTTCACGTTTAATCGTAAACAAAGCCAGCTTCAAGCGTAAGCAAGCGTTGTTAAATCCGATTCTGGCACAGCTTGAAAAAGCCGTGGAAGAACGTGAAAAGGCCAAACAGGCCTAAATTTGTTGCATAAAAAAACCGTCCTCTTAGGGCGGTTTTTTTATTCGATTGAACATAAATATGATGTGAATTCTTTCATCAATTTTACCAAAAGTTATTTCCAATAAAACTCATAGGGCTAGAGCACTATAGCTGCCGACAAAAGTCTGGAAAACAGGTAAACTAAAGCCTTCGAATTCAAACCTGATGGGTAAATTGATGCGACGTTTATCGACCCAAGATCAAAACTTCAAGCAAGCTTTTGCTGACTTGTTGGCTTTTGAAACTGTTAATGATCCTGAACTTTTAAAAACTGTAGATCAAATTATTGCTGATGTTCGTCAGCATGGTGATGCTCATGTTCTTAAACTCACTCAACAGTTCGATCGACATCCAGCGCATCAATTTTCAGATCTAGAGTTAAGCCAAGAGCAACTAAAAGCTGCCTTCGAGGGTCTAACAACTGAAGTACGCGAAGCCTTAGAACTTGCTGCATCACGCGTGCGTGAATTTCACCAGGCACAAAAACAGGACGGCTGGACCTATGTCGATGCTTTGGGGAATACGCTCGGTCAGAAAGTGACCCCATTGGATCGTGTTGGGATTTATGTACCGGGTGGTCTGGCGTCTTATCCATCTTCTGTGTTGATGAATGCGGTGCCTGCACATGTCGCAGGAGTGCCGGAAATTATTATGGTAGTGCCTGCGCCGAATGGTGATTTAAATCCATTGGTATTGGCGGCTGCATATCTGGCAGGTGTAACGCGTGTCTTTACGATTGGTGGCGCGCAAGCAGTTGCGGCATTGGCTTATGGTACCGAAACTGTCCCACCGGTTGATAAAATCACAGGTCCGGGGAACCGTTTTGTGGCGGCTGCGAAGCGAGCAGTATTTGGTCAAGTCGGGATTGATATGATTGCAGGGCCTTCTGAAATTCTGGTATATGCCGAAGGCCAAAATAATGCTGAATGGCTGGCGATGGATTTACTTTCGCAAGCTGAGCATGACACTGTGGCACAAGCCATTTTCATCACACCAGATGAACAGTTGCTAAATGCCGTTGAGCAGGCGATTGAAATGCACTTGGCAACATTACCGAAGGCGGAAATTGCCCGTACTTCGATTGCCAATCGTGGTGCTTTAGTCTTGGTAAAAGACCGTCAAGAAGCGTCAGATTTGATTAATCAGGTAGCGCCTGAGCATTTGATGTTATGTTTAGATGATGCAGAAGCAATGTCTGACAGCATTCGTCATGCAGGTGCGATCTTTATGGGGCGTTATACGCCTGAAGCCATTGGTGATTACTGTGCCGGGCCAAACCATGTCTTGCCAACTTCAGGTACTGCGCGTTTTTCATCGCCACTTGGTGTCTATGATTTCCAGAAGCGTTCAAGTCTGATTATGTGCTCACAAGAAGGTGTAAAAACTTTAGCAAAAACTGCGGATATCTTGGCGCAACAGGAAAACCTAGATGCACATGCACGTTCTGCACGTTATCGTTATCAACCATAAATAGCATTACTACCTCTCCCTGACCCTCTCCTAAAAGGAGAGGAGAATTTAAACCACAAAAATCTTGTGTCTTTATTAATGAAAATTCCTCTATTGCGCCATATATGGCTCAGGGAGAGGTTAGGAGAGGGTTTAAAGAGAATACAAAATGAATATCACAACAGAACAAATGCGTTTTTGGAGTCCTGAAGTACGTGAATTAGAACCGTATACCCCAGGCGAGCAACCAAAAATCCAGAATATTTTAAAACTTAATACCAATGAAAATCCGTATCCGCCATCGCCTAAAGTCGTTGCGGCAGTACAACAGGTATTGGCAAATTCAGCGGATGTTTTGCGTTTGTATCCAGACCCTGATGCATCAGAGTTGAAACAGGCGATCGCTAAACAACAAAATGTACCTGTAGACACTGTCTTTGTCGGCAATGGCTCAGATGAGGTTTTGGCACATATCTTTAAAGCATTTTTTGTTCAAGAACGGCCTGTACTTTATCCAGATATTACCTATAGTTTCTATCCGGTTTATAGTCAGTTTTTCGGCGTCAAAACCAAAATCTTGCCACTGAATGATGACTTTGAAATTGTTGTAAATGACTATAAACAAGCTAATGGTGGCATTATTATCACTAACCCTAATGCACCGACTAGTATTGATCTAGGCTTGGTAGTCATTGAGGAAATTCTGCAAGCCAATCCGGATTCAGTGGTGGTGATTGATGAAGCCTATGTGGATTTTGGTGCCGAATCAGCAGTCAAGCTGGTTGAAAAATATGAAAATTTAGTCGTATGTCAAACCACTTCGAAGTCACGTTCTCTTGCAGGGTTACGTGTTGGTTTCGCGATTGCCCAGCCACATTTGATTGCAGCACTTGAAGCAGTCAAAAATAGCTTTAACTCCTATCCGATGGACCGTTTTGCGATTGCTGCAGCGGTCGCTTCATTTGAAGATCAAGCCTACTTTGAAGCACAAAATGCAAAAGTGATTAAGAGTCGTGAAAAGTTGGTGTCCCAATTAAATGAGCTTGGTTTTAAAGTTTTACCATCGAGTGCCAACTTTATTTTTGCCTCATTGCCATCTAAGGATGCGGGCGAACTTGCAAGTGAGTTGCGTGAACGTGGCATTATCGTGCGTTATTTTAACAAGCCACGTATTAACCAGTTCTTAAGAATTACCATTGGTACAGATGAGCAAAATCAGCGTTTAGTCGATACGCTAAAAAATGAGATTTTGGTGTGATTAAAATCCCTCCTAGCTTCTCTTTGAAAAGGGAGGAGTTCCCTCTTTGAGTAAAGGAAGGTTAGGGTGGATTTGTAGAAAAAAGCGAATCAAATGATTCGCTTTTTTATTTATTCAGGCTGATACCAGGTATTTAACAGATCCAGCATCGCTGAAACTTTATCAAAACATTCCTGATATTCCGCATTACAATCCGAAGAAATGGTAATGCCACCACCGGCCCATAAAGAAACATCTTCTTGATATTTCTGAATAGAACGAATCAGAATGTTCCAGGAACCGGTACCATCAAAATTAAAATAACCCATTGAACCGCAATAAGCACCACGTGCTGCACCTTCCAATTCAGCAATAATCTGCATGGCCCGGATTTTAGGTGCGCCCGTAATTGAGCCACCTGGTAGGGCTGACATTAATACCTCGAAAGGATTCACACCTGCTTTTAAAGTCGCTTCTACTTCGCTCACCATATGATGTACTTGATTAAAACTTTCGATATTAAATAATTTGGGTGTTTTAACCGAACCTGTTTCCGCATACACACTTAAATCATTACGTAATAAATCCACAATCATGACATTTTCTGCTTGATCTTTTTCCGATGCTTTTAAGGTTTGTTTAGATTGTTCATCCAGCACTGGATCTGTATAGCGTGGCATGGTGCCTTTAATTGGTTTGGTGATAATTTTCCGATTTTTTTCGAAGTCAATAAATAACTCGGGTGAGCAGCTGAGTAATTCAAAATCACCAATACGCAGATAACCCGCATAGGGCGCTTCGGTTAATGTCCAGAATGCTTGGGCAGTCGCTAAAAGGGAGCCTTGGGCTCGACCTTTAAATTCTTGGGTCAGATTAATCTGATAGCAGTCACCTGCAACAATATAGTCCTGAATTTTCTGAAAAGCCTGAGTGTAGACAGATTTAGTCCAGCGTGAGCTACAAGGATTTTTTAAGTGAAATGTCGGTTGAATTTTATCTTGGTTAAGTAAGTTCTGAATATGATTGAAAATCTGTTCTGCCTGTGGATCATCACTATAGAACATCCAGCCATCAGGGGTTGGTTTAATGTAGGAAGAAAATTGACCAATAAATAAACCAGGTTGAGGACGATCTGGATAATGAATATATTGTTGAGCCGCATAATCATAGCTGATAAAACCAACATAACCTCCATGAAATCCATTCTTTTGAGGATTTTTTAATGCATCAATCACTAAATTAAATTCAGATGGGCTGGGTTGATATTGTTCAATCCCTGTTCTTTTAAAAGACTGAATTTGTGATGTCTGCGCAACAAAATATTCTTGAGCGCAGCAGGCAATAAAAGGCTGACCATTATTATTTAAATACACCAGATGATCTAATGTCTTCAATGCGGATAATAGATCTGTAACCAGACGTGATTCAAACTTTAAGGGACGATGATAGAGAGTTTCGGTCATTCAGTTATAGAGAGTTCAATATGACTCACTATTTTATATCAAGAAGTCAGGAAAATATTTTTAAATCATGAAATACCGTTTATCGGTAAGCGACAGATTGCGACCAACAACAGTTGATCAAAAACTGACTCGACGCTAATTTAAGTGGGCTAGCAAATTACTCAAGGAAAGATGCTTAAGCTGTCAGAAAATAAAAAATACAGCCTAAACACTGAGTAATTCACAACCAAAAAAAATAGTACTCTTGGGAGAGTAAACAATGAAAAAATTTACAAAATTAGTTTTAGCGACTTCAGTTGCATTTAGTGCCAATGCGATGGCGATGCAAGCAATGGATGATGCATCTCTAAGCGAAACAACAGGTCAAGACGGTTTGACAATTGGTATCGGCATCTCGAAAATTGCTATTGAAAAATTATTTATCCATGATAATGACGGTTTGAAAGATGGTTATAATTTAGTTAATCCAACTACTGGGGCCTCAACTCCTCAAACTGCAGCCGCAGGTTCGATCGTGATTCGTGGTACTAGTGATACGGCTATTACAGATGCTGATCGTGTAAATCCTACGACTACGGCACACCATGGTGTATTAATCGGTGCCAATTATGACGATAATAATGCCTATTTACTTGCATCCCGTAACCTTGCTGACTTGGTGATCGACTCTGATGCAGGTAACGGTAATCCTTTCATTAATGTTGCTGCACAAGTATCGGGCCTTGATATTAAAATTGGCCGAATTGGTGTAACTGCCTCTGGTGCAGCTGATCCAGATTCGATTCGTCGAGGTGGTGCCGGTGTTGTAAATGACATCATTAGTGGTTTAGAAGTTAAAACTGGTGTGATAAATGCCAATATTCAACTGGGTGCTGCTCCACAAGGTGCAATGATCAAGATGAATACTGTAATGGTAGGTGGTTTAGAAATTAACAACCTGGGTATTTTAGATAATTCAACAAAAAATCAACCTGTTGGTCTTTCGGGTTCTAGCCCTGTGATTACACGTGAAGCCGGTGAAATCTTTATTGAAAGTATTAAAATTGCAGATGCGGAATCTAAAGATTTAACTATTAACCAAAATATTTCAGTATTTAATGATGGTTATGTAGGTACTTCTACGGATGTGACAAAAGCAGCGCATGTTCGTATTGTAAGTAATGATACTGGGGCGAAAGACCAATACATTAAAGGTATTCATTTAGGTAACCGTAGTGCAGCTTCATCTATCGGTGACATGGAAGTACAGGGGTTACAAACCTTCTACTCTAGAACTCCTGGTAGTTATACAAAAGGTGCAATTATTACTATTTCAGGTCACTAGGGTGTGTTGACACTTTTAGCTTAAAAAAATAGCGAAGTAGTAAAATCAAATCACCAAACCCAATTTTACTATTCGCTATGCCTCGTACCATGCTGACAGATCAACACTGGCAAAAGTTGAAAGTTATTCTGCGTAATTTATCCATTCACCACAACTCAAATTTACGCAATTTTATTGAAGCTATTCTCTATAGAATTAGAACAGGCTGTCCGTGGCGAGATATTCCTTCTTGTTTTGGTCATTCCAACTCTATTTTCAAACGTTTTAATCATTGGTCAAGCAGCGGTAAGTTACTTAGATTATTCAAATTACTAGCCTCATGCCCCGATATGGAGTGGATTTTTATTGATGGCTCTCATGTACGTGCTCATCAACATTCTGCCGGCATAGCGAATCAATCTATTTCTAAAAGTGTAGGAGGAAACTCCTCAAAAATACATTTGATTGTTGATGCACATGGCAATCCTATTGATTTCATGATTACCGATGGAACCACACATGATGTTAAAGTTGCGCCTGATTTAATATCAACATTAGATTTAAAAGAGACAAAAGTGGTATGCGCAGATAAAGGCTATGATTCAGAACCACTGCGTGAACAGATCAGGAAAACAGGGACTAAAGCGAATATACCAAAGAAAACGAATAGCCAATCGAACAATGATCATATGGACTGGTATTTATATAAAATCAGGCATTTAGTTGAAAATATGTTTTGTAGATTAAAGCAATTTAGAGGAATAGCTACTCGATATGACAAGCTCAAAAGAAATTATCAAAGTTCTGTTGCCTTAGCCTGTATATTTTTATGGCTACCTTTATAGGGTTAATTATGAACAGTAAGTGTCAACAGACCCTAATCTTTATTTTAAAAAAAGCGCGTGTTTACACGCGCTTTTTTATGACTATATCACTTATCTAAAAAATAAAAAAAATACTGTATTTTTTTGAAAAAGCAGGTATCTTTCTAGTTACAGGGAAGTAGAGTGAATGCTCTATAAAAAGAAAAATAGGCACATTATGCCCATTATAAGAAAAGTTAATAATTATGTTAGAGATCGCGTTGGGCTCGGCATTGATGTATTACGCTGCCAAAGAAGCTCTGGATATCAAAAAACAGCCGAATGGTGCTGTTCACTATACTGAAGTTCTTGATTCAAGAAATGATTCTTTTGTGCGTATGCACCGTGAAGCTGTAGAAGTCAAACCTGCACTTCTGGATCAGTTTCAGGGCATTGTACGTCAGGCTTATGATTATAGTTGTGGTTCAGCAGCACTTACGACCCTCCTCAATGGTTATGTCGGTACGCAGCTGGATGAGCAGCAAGTCATGAGCGGGCTGATGAAATTCGGTGAAACGGATAAAATTGTTGAACGCCGTAGTTTTTCTCTGCTTGATATGAAGCGCTTTGTTTCAGCCTTAGGGTTGGAAAGTGGAGGCTATCGAGGAGAGTTCAAAGATTTAGTCAATCAAGATCAGCCTGCCATTGTTCCGATTTCTTATGCGGGATTTAAGCATTTTGTAGTTTATAAAGGTTATAAAAATGGCCGGGTTTATGTTGCAGATCCGGCACTTGGTAATATCAGTTTTGAGGAACGGCGTTTTCAGGATATTTGGGAAAATAACACTTTGTTCCTGATTAATGTACCTGAACAATATCGCAAAAATTTTCTAGCATTAAAAGAATCGGATATGCGCCATGTAGAAGATGCTACGATCAATCGCTATGCCTTGGTTGACATGCAGTATCCACAATTTTATATGGACAAAATTGCTGATAAAGCTTCTACGATCCGTATGGACCGTAATCGTAATACAGAGTCAGAACAATTTGGGGAATATCAACATAACTTCCTGAGACTGTATTACAAGAATAAATAAAACGAAAAACAGTAATAAAAATTAAAATGGTGAAATGGATATGAACAGTAAATGGATGAACAAGACGTTCTTGGCACTGAGCATTCAAATGGTAATGGGCGTTGCATTTGCTGCAGAAGAACCAGCACTAGGTGAATACGAAACAGTTGATGAAGAAGTTGTTGTTGAAACTGCTGCATCTGTACCGGCTCAAACCGGGCAGGTCGAAACGCAGACTGCAGAAGAATCGGAACTAGGTGGATATGAAGCAGTTGAAGAGGCTGCCGTGGAAACAGCAGCACCTGTAGAGACTCAGGCTGGCCAGGTAGTAGATGCATCTCAAGCTTTACAGCAACAAGAAGGAGATGCTACTCAGGCAGCTAACCTGGAAGAAGTATTTACGTCAAATGAACGCCAATACTCTCTGATAAAACAAGGTGAAATTTCATCATATTACGATATTGATTATACCTATTATCGAGACACTCAACTCGATATTGAAATGGCTCAGGGCCAATTGTATCAACTACGTGTTCAAGAAAATGCAACACATAGTATGACTAATACTTTTACTTTCCAATATGGTGTGAAAGATAACCTGACCTTGACTGCATCTCTACCTTTAGTGGCCAAAACTGACTTGTTAAAAGATACGTCTACTGCAGGTTTGGGCGATATTAGTTTGGGCGCTCGCTGGGAACCCTTTCCACTAAAAGCGGGTCGTCTGCCTCTGATTTTATTTGCAAATTTGTCGACCAAAACGGGTGACAGTCCTTATGAAATTAATGCTGCGACAGATCTGGCAGCAGGAAAGGGCTATTACTCTGCTGGAGTAGGTGCTAGTACGCGTAAATACATTGACCCAGTCGTATTGTTTGCATCAGTTTCTGCGAACTATGGTTTTAAAGAATCGGGCCTGAATCAGCGTCGAGGTAGCCGGATTATTGAGGAGTTTGAACCTGGTGTTAGTGGAGGCTTTGCCTTTGGTTTCGCGTATTCATTTAACTATGATGTTTCGATGACCATGTCCTATCAGCAAAGCTTTAATACTGGTGCGGAATTTAACTATAACACGGGTGAAAGTTATTCTGCTGCAGATCAGACCAGTTCTACCTTTGCAATTTCCTTAGGTGTGCGAGTCTCTCCAGAAACCATTGTTAATGGTACCGTTGGCTTAGGGCTGACTGAAGATGCACCGGATGTTTCGTTGGGACTGTCATTCCCACTTGATATTTTAGGTTTTGGTAAAAAAATCAGTTAATAGGGGTGTCGTATGAAAAACATTCGACTTAGCCCGTTATTAACAGGAATTATTCTTGCGGGCTGTTCAAGTTATACCTTTGCACAATTGGGAACCAACCTTTCAGTTGATTTACGTGCACTATCCATGGGGAATGCTGTTACTGCAGATCCTCCAGGGGTCAATGCCATCCACTTTAACCCGGCTGCACTGACTAAAATTGATGGTCTGCAAACCGAACAGCAAATCATCGTGGCTAATTTTGATATCCAGCGTGAGTTTTCAGTACCGGCTGGATATAACGTATTTGGCTATTCTGATGATCCTATTGTCTGTAATGACGGCCCTGAAGTTTCATCTGATTTGTGTACCGATTTTAAAGGGCCGGTCAAAGGTGATGTGGAATATGTCAGCCTTTATGTCCCTTTTCTGAAAAAAATGGTGGATTTAGGGGAAGGCCTTCCTTTGACTGCACCTACGATGGGGATCGCATACAATCCCCCTGGATCGAAAGCTACTTATGCGACTGCTGTTTACGCTCCGCTTATGGCAGGCTTTGGTCATGAAGATGGGAACCCGGCAAACTTTATGGGACAGCAGGTTGCTTTAGAGCGGATTACCTATCTGTCACCATCCATCGGTTATGAGGTCAATGACCAACTGTCGATTGGTGCTTCTATCGGGATGTCTTATCAAGCCATCGGGATGAAAACGGACTTACGTTTCCCGAATGAGTTGATTGGGATGTTGCGTATGATCGACGAAGTCGTGTGTACGCCGTTTAAAGAAAATTCCGACATTATTACAGATATTCTTTTGCTCGGGATCTGTAATGCGGATGAGGGGATGAACCCATTTGGCAAGTTTGGTCAAATGCAACTGGAGCTTGAGCAGAACTTAAGCCCAAGCTATAACCTGGGAATATTGTGGGAACCGCGTGAAGACTTTAGTTTTGGTATGGTGTACCAAAGTGCTGCGAAAATGCGCTTAAAAGGTAAATATCATATTGATAATGCCAAAGCTCCTCAGGAAATGATCAAAGGTTTAATGACCTCACCGACCGGCCAGATTCTGGCTGCAATTCTTGGATTTCCTACTTACATACCATCGAGTGAATCTGGTCTAGTGTCGCAGGATTTTGAATATCCGGCGCATTTTCAGGCAGGTATCAAATATAAAGTGATGCCAGATTTGCAAGTGAATTTTGATATTGGCTGGACAGATTACAAGGTCTGGGACGAATTTAAATTCGAATTTGATCGTACCATTTCAGCCCTAAAAATTGCCAAAATTTTGTCTGCCAATGTTACTGACTCAACCTTGGCTTTACCGATGGGATTTGAATCGCCGTGGAACTTTGGTATCGGGATGGAGTATTCCGCTACAGATCGTTTGAAGCTTCGGGCAGGTTATGAGCCACGGACCAGTGCTATTCCGAAAAATAAGCGTAATACCATGGTACCGATCAATGGTGCGCAGTTATTTGGTTTAGGTGTAGGTTACCGATTTGATGCAGATACTGATCTGGATCTATCAATTGGTTTCTTGCGCAGCAAAGATCAGATTCCAGCAAATACCAGTAGTTTAGCCAACCAGACAGGGGTAAATAACCTGTTATTAAACCCATATGCAGGTTTAAACGTAAAAACAGATACCAAAATTACCATTTTAGGTTTGAATTATCGCACTCGTTGGTGATGGAAAAATGATCAAGACAGGGAACGTTGGATTGACAGCGGTACTGGCATTAAGTCTGGTATCCGTGTCTTTTTATACAAGCGCTAAAGAATTTATTACGATTATTGGTCCGGATGGACGACCATTAGTCGTACCCCGTAATAATGCAGAGAAAAAAACTGAGGACAAATCTCGATTGTCGAAAACAGCAGGAATTGCAGCAGTTCATTCCACACCTGTAAAGCAAGACATAGAAAAAGTGCCAGTCGTAGAAAATAAACAAGTTAAACTTAAGCAGGATCATATTATGGTTGTACAACCAGTACAACCAGTACAACCAGTACAACCAGTACAACCAGTACAACTGCATACTGCGCAAGAAAAGATTCAGTCTAAACCACAATTAAAATCTGGATCTAAAGCTCCTCAAATTTCTGATGCTGGAACTGAATCTTCTGTTGCTAACATACACAAACCGGGATTTAGCCGGGTTGAAGGTATTGAATATGTGGATAGTGAGTATCTGGAAAATAAAGAATTTAATTTGGAAGGTAAAAAACGTTTCTATAGCATGCCCGAAGGAGTAGTAGATAAAAATATCGGAACTACTCGGATCCAGACAATTGAACGTGAAAAAGGGGTGGGACAATCTGTATTAAAATCCTTGTTTCAAACGCCAGAAGTAGATTCCGGTCCTGTAGTACTGGCTCAAAGTTATTATCGTATTTCACAGCCGGAGACCATCGAGAGCTTGGGCGAGCAGTGTTTTAATGATAAGAAAATTAAAAAAGCGAAAGAAATCAGCCTTAAAAAAGCAGTTAACCTCTGGCCACGTGCGCCTCTTAAAGCAGACGAATTTGATTTTGAAGTGGTAAAGCTTCAATCCGATATCCAGAATATTCAGATTAACTCTTATGCCTCTAGCCAGAAAAATCCAACGTATTATTGGCCTTTTGTTGTATTTTTAGACAGTCGTGGCTGTGTGCTTGAAGGGGCGGGTGGTTTTAAAAATCAGGAAGGACAGGCGAATATTATTCAACATGAGCGTATCGAAGGGATTCTCCAGATTCCTGCTCAAAGTGAATATATATTATTGACGCCTTTGGCCTCAGCAATAGATGTTGAAGACAAGATGCTGATAAATCATGGACAACTAAAATTAGTCGCCATTCGATAAGGACTATTCGAGTACAAAAAGATGAAAAATAAAATATTATTTCCATTTGCTTTAACCACACTTTTAACGGCACTGAGTGGGTGTGGTGGGGAAAGTGCCAATGTCATTCCAGAAAAAAATGATGAAGCCACGACCAATGGTACTTGTACCCCAGGTACAACTAACTGTGTGGAATGGGGGCTGGAATATCCGCTCGATGGTTTGAACTTTAACTGTAGTAGCGATACAGAAAATACCTTTATTACGTTATTTGATAGTAAAAACGGGGTTGCTTCTGGAACCTGTCAAAAGACAGATAATATTGAGTTTTATATTCAAAGTTTTGCTTCGCGCAAGATTAATTTAGGTCAAATTAAACTCAGCGATTATGCTAGTTTTAGTGCCCAGACCCAGCTGCCGCGTTTAAGTGTCATCGATATTGCAACTGGGATTACTCGACGTCCGGTAGCTGATTTGGTGCCTAATGATCCTACCGTTCAGGTGGCCATGCGTCTGGTTAAAATTCTGCAAGCTTTGGCGCTAGAAGAAGGGCGTATTATTAATCCATCTGATGTACAACCTTTGTATATTACTGAAGAGATGCGTAAAGACCTGGCGAAAACCAGTGAGAATATCAATTTGATGGATGCCGATTTGGCGACCAAAATTAAAGATTTTGTTGATATCAGCACAATTTCGGAGGAGGTGGCTTTTGCCACCGTTAAAAAACTGGTGACGATTGCTAACGCAGCCGTGTATCAGCCAGAATTTTCATTATTCTCAACTTCAGGCGTAATTGGTAGTAACCTGACGGGTTCAGATGGACTGGTGGGCTGTAATCAAAGCCCTTGTGATATTAAGAATAAGAATACTAAATATTTATTTGGCCATTTTATGCTGATTACCGATCGCCAGGGCTATACCTTTGGCAGCGGCTTACAATGGCGTGATAATGAGTTAACTCTGGCTAAAGAAAATTTATCTTCCTTAGGGGGGATTAATGCTCAACTCATCCGTAAGGTGAAACCGGTACAAATGACCGCTGATCCGCAAAGTTCATGGATTCATCCAACCAGTAAAACCATTAACACGCCTTACCGCTTGAATATTGCAAATAATGCGACTCCGCTTGAGTTGTATCAAGGCAGATTATTGAATGATTATGTGATCGCCGGTAAAGAAGCTTTCTATAAGATGGTGACTGACAAAAAATCGCTGGATACTTCCGATCAAGCCAACTTGGGGTTGTGGCGTTTGCAGGCCGATGGTGAAAACTATACGGGAAGCGTTGATCTATATAAGATTTTCCCAATTAGTTATCTGGATCGTCAGGTCTTTAAAACAGCGCAGAACGTCGCGGATGGGGAGAAATACATTTTCCCAATGTATGCCAATCTGGAATTTAAATTTACAGATACCACTGTCAGCCCAATTACTTTAGGAATCGTCATTGACAGTAATGGTGATGTACGCACTAATATGCAATCTTCCAGCAATTTAGCAACTGATCCGGTAGCAGGCTGTAAGGGTGATGTATTGGCAGATACGCTCTTAGATCATCAAAGCATACAACAATATCGCCTCGGGACTTTGGGACGTGCATTTGTGGCTGATAAAGCGGTTTCCATGCGCCTGATTTTGGCCAATGAAAAGTTTGGTAATATCAATGGCGCATTGGTAGGGGTAGACTCACGTATCCAGTCTTCACCAGATTCTAGGGATTCGATTGTGATCGGTGGTGCGCTGCTTAATTTGTCTAATGTGTTGGATACTAATGTTGGCCAGAATGGGCGTGTAACTTTCCTGAATTCGGCAGGGGATGGGGTACAATGGGCCAATACCTATGCGAGTTTTCAAAAAGTTTATAATAATAACAATGAGGGTGAAACACTGGCAGATATTAGCCTGGCAAAATTAAACGGTGGTTCAGTTGAGTTTAAGCTCGCGGATTGCTATCAAGTCAAAGCCAAATAATATTCTTTAAAAATAAAAAATCCCATCTTGGTATGGGTTTTTTTTATGGATGTTAAATTTAACCGGTATGGTCTAGACGCGTGCCTAAGGTTTCCAGATGCATTGGAAAAATATTATTTTTACGGTCTTCAAAATAATGTCTGAGAGTATGTTCTACACTCGGGAAGGCAAGTTCGGTCCAGGGAATATCTGCTTCATCAAATAAACGTGTTTCGATGGTCTCTTCACCCGCACCAAATTTTCCATCAATCAGATTGGCTTTAAATAGCACATAAATCTGACCAATACGCGGAATGTTATACATACAGTACAACTGTTCAATATCTACTTCAGCTTCGGCTTCTTCACGGGTTTCCCGTGCAGCCCCTTGCTCCATGGTTTCAAACAGTTCCATATAGCCGGCAGGTAAAGTCCATAAGCCGTAGCGCGGTTCAATGGCACGACGGCAGAGCAGTACTTTGTTTTCGAATAAGACTAAAGCGCCACAAATCACTTTCGGATTAATGTAATGAATAGAGCCGCATGAATCACATACGCTGCGAATTTGCTGATCGCCCAAAGGAATTTTAGCAGTGGTTTTATGTCCACAATTCACACAGAAGTTCATATTCATCATCAATGATAAAAGTAAGCTCAGGATAACTGAAAAAGCAAAATTTGGCATCATTTCTCTCCCGCCCCGACTAAAATCAGCTATGATGAAATTATGATCATCGTCAGGGCTGAGAGAATGGATGCATGTGAATTGACACAAAGGTTGCAGCAACGCTTACGTTTTTCCAAGCGTATCCGATCTGCGCATGCTGCCGTGTTGATTGCAATTACAGATGAAGCTGACCCGAAAGTATTGCTGACGCGCCGTTCAGCTTATTTGAATAATCATGCCGGAGAAGTCTCATTTCCGGGTGGCAAGCGCGATCCGCAAGATACCAGTAATATTGTGGTGGCTTTAAGAGAAGCCTATGAGGAAACGGCTCTCAATCCTTTTGATGTACATTTAATGGGTGATTTACCCATGCAAAAAGCCCGCAATGGCATGCTGGTCAAACCGATTGTGGGACTGATTCCTCCGCAAGTGAAGCTGATTCCACAACCGACGGAAATTGACCGGATTTTCTTTGCTTCATTGCAGCATTTGCTTGAAGTGACACCTACGCCTTATGAAGTTCGCTTTGCCCAGCAATCTTTATATTTTCCGAGTATGCGGGTAGAAAATGAAGTGGTTTGGGGCTTGACTGCACGTATGCTGATTTCTTTATTTCAATATGGGCTGGATTATAAAAAAGACTGGCCATTCTTGCTTAATTCTCCAACGTTTAAACGCTCCAATTTTTTTTAACCATTGAACAGGATTTTATCAATGTTGTACAAATTTCAGGGATATATACCTACCGCTACACATCAGCCATGGGATGGCTGGGTGGCACCAACCGCAACGGTGATTGGACAAGTTGAACTTGGACGACAAGTCAGTGTCTGGTTTGGGGCTGTAGTACGTGCAGATAACAGTAAAATTAAATTGGGTGACTTTAGTAATGTGCAGGAAAATGCAGTGTTGCATACGGATGCAGGCATTGAGATGCACATTGGTGATTATGTGACAATCGGCCATCAGGCCATGCTGCATGGTTGTACCATTGGCGATAACAGCCTGATCGGGATTCAAGCAGTCATTCTAAACAATGCCGTGATTGGGAAGAATTGTATTATTGGTGCCAATGCCTTGATTCCGGAAGGCAAGATCATTCCAGACAATTCCGTGGTGATGGGCTCACCCGGTAAAGTGGTGAAAACGCTGGATGATGACAGTATTCAAAAATTAACAATGAGCGCCATGCATTATGCCGAGCATTTTCAGAAATTTCAGGATTTGGAAGAAGTGCAACTCTAAGGCACTCTTTTAATGAGTGAATCATAAGCCTAGATTTTCTAGGCATTTTTGTATCTGTTTCGGGAAAATCTCGCGTAGCGGATATGAGTGGAGTATCATATCCGCGTTTTTTATATTCTCTGAATTAAGGTTGTGCATGAAAGTGCTGGCATTGGAGACTGCCAATGAGCAGTGTTCCGTTTCTGTAATCGATGATACTCAAGAACTATTTTTTCAGCTTGATGCGCGCGCCAAGGCACAAACGCAAACGATTCTCCCGATGATTGAACAAGGTCTGCAAGATCTTGGGCTGGCCATTGCTGATTTGACCGCGATTGCCTTTAGTCGTGGTCCGGGTTCTTTTAGCGGTGTGCGTATTAATGCTGCCGTGACTCAGGCCTTGGCTTGGTCAAATGATGTGCCGGTAATTCCGGTGTCGACTTTGCAGGCTTTGGCACAAGCAGCCTACCGCTTGCACGGTCTGACTGAAGTGTCTGCGGTATTGGATGCGCGCATGAGCGAAGTCTATATCGCGAGCTATCAAGTGGATGCACAAGGAATTATGCAACCGGTTGATGATGAGCAACTGTTAAGTTATGCAGAAGGCAGCCAAGCTGTACGCTTTACCCCGGTCGGCTCAGGCGCTGAACTGGTACAAAGCGAAACTTCAATTTATAAAGATGTGCATGCGACCGCACAGGATATCGCCAGCATTGCACGTGCAGCGGCACAAGCAGAAAACTGGGTCAGTGCAGAATTGGCATTACCCGTATATTTACGCGATAACGCGTGGAAAAAAATTCCAGAACAAGGCAAAGCATAATTAATTAGGATAAAGCATGGATCTTTTACTGCTACTCAAAGCGGCCATCATGGGTATTATCGAAGGCATTACCGAGTTTTTGCCTATTTCCAGTACCGGTCATTTGATTTTGGCATCAGAATTAATGAATTTCTGGACCAAGGAAAAGAGTGATGTATTTGTCATCGCGATCCAGATGGGGGCAATTGCTGCCGTTATTTATGAATATTGGGCACGTCTTTGGGGTGCAGCGACCGGGATTGTCAGCGGTGAACCGCAAGGTCGCCGTTTAGGCATTGGCCTGATTCTGGCTTCTATTCCGATTATATTGATTGGTCTGACTTTGGGACAAACCGTCAAACAATTACTGTTTAATGATATTGCCATTGCCATTGGTTTGATTGTCGGTGGTTTGATCATTATCTGGATTGAAAAGAATCCACCACAAGTCCGTGTGCATGAAGTTGAAGAACTCAGCATTAGAGATGCGATCTGGATTGGCCTGATTCAGGTTTTATCCTTGATACCGGGAACTTCCCGTTCAGGCGCAACCATTATCGGTGCAATGTTCCTAGGTGTGTCCCGTAAGGCAGCGACTGAATTCTCATTTTTCTTGGGTATTCCGGTCATTATCGGTGCTGGCCTGCTAGACCTTTATCAAAGCTATGATGTCTTAAATACGACTGAAGACTGGACCGTGATCGGGGTTGGGCTTCTGGTTTCCTTTATCTCGGCATTGATATTAATCCGTGCGCTGGTCGCTTACGTGGCCAAACGCGACTTTATGATCTTTGCCTGGTATCGTATTGCTTCGGGTCTGCTGATTTTATTATTTGCCTATACAGGTTGGAAATTATGGTAAGCGCGATTCGCTTATATGCCGAATCTGACGATCAAGAGAAAGCACAGCACTTTGAGGCTGTGCTTTCTTCTCGTGGGGTGCAGGTTGAGATTGAAACTGTTGAAAAACTCAATGCACGTTTTTTCCGTTTAAATCCTGAACTGGCACTCTGTGTCGATGCTGACGGACTCTGGTTATGTGCCAATGGCATGAAGATGCAACCGGACTGGCAAGCGGAAACCGGGCGTTTAAAACGTGCATCTTTAAAGTCAGAAATGATTGCACGCGCCTGTAATTTAAGTGAAAAACCAAGCTTAGTCGATGCGACTGCGGGTCTGGGACATGACAGTCTGTTGATGGCACATTTAGGTGCGCAAGTCACCCTGGTTGAACGGCATCCGATTCTGTTCACCTTGCTTGAAGATAGCCATACACGTGCCCAGTCGGATGCATTCCTGAGTCAGGTCGTGTCGCGGATTAATTTGGTCTTTTCTGATTCAGCCGATTATTTAAAACAGCAGGCCGAGCAGCAGATTGTTGATGTGGTTTATCTTGATCCAATGTTTCCGCAGCGGGATCAAAATCAGCAGGCAGTCAAAAAGCAGGCACAGGTCAAAAAACAGATGCAGCTGTTGCATATGTTATTACCTGAAGATGGTGAAATGGATCTGGGCGATAACCTTTTAGAACTGGCGCAGAAAATTGGCAAACGTGTTGTGGTCAAACGTCCGCGTCTGGCGGTATTTTTAGCCGGAAAAGAGCCAAATCATCAATGGCAAGGCGATGCTTGTCGCTTTGATGCGTATTTTCAGCATGAACTTGTAGCTGAATAGGATAATGGCTTCTTTATTAAGCAAAGATTTGTTATATATTTAAAATTAGCATTGATTAAATGCTTATCAAGCATAAACTTATTCAGCACATTAGCGAGCCACTCATCTCCTTGAAATCCTATGATCGACTTTAAACCCTCCATTAATTTTTGGCACGATTTTAAGAGCAACCAAATTGCCGGGATGTGGTTATTTCTGGGGTCGAGGCGTTCTTTACAACTGGTCCGTCCATCCATCATGCAACTGGTGTTCTGGGGGATCTTGGGTGGCTGCGCCAACAGTTTGTTTAGCTGGCTCAGTTCAGGCCGTATGGGAGATTTTAACTCTCAAGGTCTGATCAGTTATGCGCTTTGGCCTTTCATTGCCCTGATTGTCGGTATTTTTCTGTCACAGCGGGTCAATAATCCACGCTTGATGCTGGTGCCAGCCTTGTTGTGGCTGGTATTAGATACCCATATCATGCTGTTCCAGTGTCTGATCCAGTATCTGGGTGATCTGGATTATCTGCCTTATATCCTCTACGACTATATTCCAACGCTCTTTGTCATACTGTTTGTCTGGCAAAGTCTGGCAGTCGTCTGGGTCATCTCGCGTGAATTAAAATGGCCGTGGTGGGAACGTGCGCTGATTATGCTGGCGACCCTGTTTACCTTGGTGGTCTGGCAGATTTCAGTTAAAGATCAGCCCATCTGGAAAGTTGAAGAAATTCCACCGAGTTTTGCCGAAGATGCTTTCTATGCCCAGCCAACTCTGCTGAACAAAGCGCTGGAAAATATCGAATACGGTGAATTCGCACAGTCGCACTGGTATTTCATGGGGGTGGCCGGAGCGAGCTATCAGGATGTATTCCATTCTGAAGTCGAGCGGATTAAAGAACAGTTTGATACCCGTTTTGGTACTTTTGGCCGATCGATTGCCTTGGTCAATCACCCAGCGACACGTACCACCATGCCGATTGCTTCCAAAACCAGTATGGAGCTGGCATTGCGCCGTATGGGGCAGCAGATGAACCGTGAAAGTGATGTGCTGTTTTTATATATGACCTCTCACGGTTTGCCGAATGTGTTCGAAATGGAAAATGCACCGCTGGATCTGGCGCAGGTCGATCCAAAATGGTTGCGTGAAACACTGGATGCCTCCGGAATCCGCTGGCGCGTGATCGTAATCTCGGCATGTTTTTCAGGCAGTTTTGCTTCAGCCTTACAGAATGACAATACTTTGGTGATTACGGCTTCAGCAGCCGACCGTCAGTCTTTTGGCTGTTCGAATGAAGCGGATTATACCTATTTTGGTCGTGCGTTCTTTGATGAAGCCATGCGTGAAAATAGCAGCTTGCAAAGCGCTTTCGCACAGGCCACAGATACTGTAGCAAAATGGGAATCGGCTCAAGGCTTTGAGCCATCAGAACCGCAATGGGTCATCGGCAAGAATATGGAATTGATGTTGCCACAACTGGAGCAACGTTTATTTCCCCAGAACAGTACGGCAACAGCATCTCCCTAGATCAATGTCATCCACAGACCGGTTGCAATAATAAGGAATAGCCATGGAACTTATACAGAACAATAGAAGCTTTGAAGGTGAACAGCGCATTTATCGTTTTGATTCGCGCTATCTTAAATCCCCGACCAAGTTTGGCATTTTTCTGCCGCCTCAAGCTTTAGAAGGCCACAGCTGTCCTGCATTATTCTATCTGGCAGGTTTGACCTGTACTGAAGAAACCTTTGCCATCAAGGCACATGCACAGCGTCTGGCGGCACAGCTTGGCTTGATCCTGATTACACCAGATACTTCGCCGCGTGGCGAAGGTGTGGCAGAAGGCGACAACTGGGATATCGGTCAGGGTGCGGGTTTTTATATCAATGCTACCCAGGCACCATGGGCTGAACACTATCAGATGGAAAGCTTTATTGTCGATGAGCTTTACGCACTGGTCACTGAGGAATTCGTGATCCATCCCGGCAAGATCGGCATCTTTGGCCACTCTATGGGCGGTCATGGCGCATTGACTCTGGCATTTAAATATCCAGAAAAATTCAAATCTGTTTCAGCCTTTGCACCGATTTGTGCCCCGAGCCAGTGTCCTTGGGGCGACAAAGCATTCTCGAATTATCTGGGTACTGAGAAAGAGGCATGGCTCGAACATGATGCAACCGCTTTGGTTCAGGAAAAGGGCGCCTTATTTAGCGATATCCTGATTGATCAGGGTTTTTCGGATCAGTTCTATAGTCAGCTTAATCCAGCCTTGTTTCAGCAAGCTTGTGATGCCGTCAACCAGCCGCTAACTTTGCGTGAACATCAGGGCTATGATCATGGTTATTACTTTATTCAAAGTTTCGTAGATGACCATTTGCAATTCCATGCCGTGCAGTTAAATCCTTAAAGCAAGACTGCACACATCTAGCAGTACTAAAAAGATTAAAAAACCTCCAAAATGTTTTTACATTTTGGGGTTTTTTCTTTTAATATCAGGTGTATAAAAGTATAAAAAATTGGGGTCGTCATGCAGCAGACAGCAGACGGTATTCGTGTCAGTGAGCCATTATTTCCAGCTGCTTCAAGTTTTTCGACTGAAGCCACGCCTTCAGTCCGCCCCAAATATCAGCGTTATGGATTCAGATTTCATGGCAGTGCATCCGAATATTTTGGTATCTGGATGGTGAATCTGATGTTAACCATTATTACGCTTACTTTGTATAGCCCTTGGGCAAAGGCACGCCGTATGCGTTATTTCTACGGTAATACCCAATTGTTAAAACATCGCTTTGACTTCATTGCCATGCCGAGCCGGATCCTGCTGGGTCGTCTGTTTGCACTGGAGCTGTATCTGGTTACCGTTGTACTGACCAACTATTCAATCCTTGCCACCAGTTCTTTATTAATGGTCGCTGCGCTGTGTTTGCCCTGGCTCATTCGGATGACGCTGAAATTCAAGGCCCGAAATAGCAAATATGGCAATGTGCGTTTTTATTTTAATGGCAGCAACCGTGAGGCTTATAGGGTCTTATTTCTGGCCATCCTGATCAATATCTTTACTTTGCTGCTGTTTAGTCCGGTGATGATCTGGCTCTATAAACGCTATTGCTTTAATCATTTATCGATTGGTCAGCTGCAATTCAAGCTGAATATTAACTGGTCCAAGTTTATGTCTGCTATTTATCTGCCCTTGGGTCTTTGCCTGCTGGTTGGTATTGGCTGGCTTGCAGCAGTTGTATATTGGGTAAACGGGATTGGCACCAACTTGTTTAGTCTGGGTTTACTGCTGAGTTATCTGCTTTGTCTGGCGCTAGTCTGGCCGGTCATTTCTGCACGTTTATACTTCATTACCTGGAATCATGTGGAGCTCGGTCAAAGTTACTTTAAAACACGGATCACGACATGGCGTTATAGCTGGATTGTGCTGAGCAACTGGATGGTACGTGTTCTTAGTCTGGGCTTAATGACGCCTTGGACCGCCATACGTTTATATGAGTATCAGTTGAGCCATCTGGAAATCTATGTAGCAGACGACGAAACTGACCTGAAGCATATCTTGCAACCTGATCCGATTGCTTTGGCCGATGAAATCCTGGACGTATTTGATTTCGATGCGTCGCTATAGGAGTAAATGTGATGAAACGACCTGTTGAAGTTAAGTTTTATGATGGAATTCTCGCTGAAGCCAGCCGTGCCTGGATTGTGCCGGATCAGCAACAAGGAATTGCCTTGAAACTTGATGAGGATGTTCCAGCACAAGTTAGCGATGCAGATTTTTATTTTGCTTATCCGGACATGGCCTACATTGGTGGTGTCGGTGGTCGTAAACCGATTATTGAGTTGCCTGAAGAGCGTCGGATTGAGTTTTTAAGCAAAGCGCCGCATTGGCTCGGGATTAAACATAAAGATATTTATCATGCGATCTGGAAGTTTGAACGTTCACCAATCCTGATTTTCTTTTCCATGATCATCGTGATTAGTGTAGGGCGTGTCCTCATTTGAAAAATTGGTTTTAAATACTTAAAATCCTCCTTTAAGCTCTTTTGATTTCTATATTTTTTCAATGGCACGTACTCTTCTCACCGATGATATCTGGCAGCAAATTCAAGATACTATGCGATTACACGGTTGTTACTGTTCAAAGAATAGTAGAAATATCATGGAAGCGATCTTATGGAAACTGCGTACAGGCGCCACATGGCGTGATATTCCCCAAGAATTTTGTCCTTGGCAAACTGCTTACAATCGCTTTAATCGTTGGGCAAGCAAGGGATTGTGGGATAAATTTTTTTTAGATTACGAGGCGTCTTGGATCAAGAATGGGTATTCATTGACGGAAGTTACATACGCGTGCATCAACATGCAAGTGGAGCTCGGCATGGTTTCGAAAGAGCAATTGGACAATCACGTGGTGGACGAACAACAAAAATACATCTTGCAACCGACGCGAATGGATTACCGATTGATTTTAAAATCACTGGGGGTGACGTCCACGACAGTCAAGTTGCAAAACAACTGATTGATACGGTAGACGAGGCAACTTATCTCATTGCTGATAAGGGGTATGATGCTGAGCACATTAGAATATATGCCAAGAACAAGAATATGATTCCCATTATTCCATTGAGATCAAACAGTAAGAGATCGAATAAGGAATTTGATAAATATCTATATAAATTAAGACATTTAGTTGAAAATGCTTTTGCGAGATTAAAACATTTCCGTGCTATTGCAACTCGATTTGATAAACTGGCACGCAATTATAAATCTATGATTCGTATAGCCTGTATATTTATTTGGTGCAAAGCCAAATGAGGACACACCCTAGTAATTGTTATTTTAAAATGGGGGATTCCTTATAGCGCCAAACAACTGGCAAAACTTCTTCCGGAGCAGATTCTGGTTGAAGTAGGCAACCGGACAGAGCAGCAATTAATTGCCCAGACCCAGCCAAGTACACTTCGGCAGAACAGCAGACACGATTAAAAACTTTGTATGAACAAAAGATTGCCGTTGGACCACCGGCAAAGATTATTTTCCGTCAAGGCGGATCAAGCATGGGCATGAATGCCGCAGCCATCCCGAATAACACCATTATTGTGACTGATGAACTGGTGAAAATCAGCGGTACCGATGAAGAAGTCCTTGCAGTACTGGCCCATGAACAAGGCCATCTGGTACAGAAGCACAGCATGCAAAAAGTGATTTCCAATCTGGGGGCGGCGGGACTGTTTGCCTTGGTAACTGGAGATTTAAGTGATGTGGTCACCGCATCTGTAGTGGTCCTGACCGATGCCGGATATTCGCAGGCGATTGAACTGGATGCCGATGACTATGCCATGCAGCATTTGCATCAACAGCAGATTTCCAGTATTCACTTGTCTAATTTTTTGCAGCGGGTGGAAAATGCCAGAATACTGGCAGAGGAATTGCAAACCTTAAAAATGAAAAATTTCACCCTCAATATCGATGGAAAAGACCGACACCTGACAGAAACCGAACTGAAATGGATTCGCCTGATCGGGAAGTTTAAAAAATATCTGGAATCACATCCCGAACTGGATAAAAGAATTCAGCGTATTCATACCTTTAATGATCAGGCGGATCATCGTATTTAGTTTCTGATCATTGCTATGCCTTGATCATCAAGGCATTTTAGTCCCTATCTTTGCCAGTCGGCAGTCAGATGTTCCTGTCCCATACGGATCAGATGATCCAGCACGACATTTTCGAGTTTATTCAGGTCAGTAAATTCATCTGTGCTTTGAATCGTTACGGTAAGATGATCTGCCTCTGGGATCAGGTTCACTTCCGCACTTGGAAAATGAATCAGGAAATTTTGTTCGGTTTCATCAATATTAAATTTATGTTTCCAGTGATTGGCCAGGCGTTTGGCAATTCGTGAAGCTTGTTGCGTCTGGATATGGGCAATACTTTTCATCAGTCTTCTACACTATTCATCATTATCCTGCACTTTAAACCAGGCGGTGATGTCGGCATAAGCCTCAAAGCGTTACACAGCGTTTTAATCTTGCAACATCGAATCACAGTAGCCGGAGCGGATTTGATATAATGGGAAAAATCCAATTTCAACAAGCCAGGTTCTCCCATGTCCAAGCCTTATTTAATTGCCCCTTCTATTTTATCTGCTGACTTTGCCCGTTTAGGTGAAGAAGTCGAGAACGTGTTGGAAGCAGGTGCAGACGTTGTCCATTTTGATGTCATGGATAACCATTATGTGCCGAACCTGACTTTTGGTGCGGGTGTTTGCAAGGCCTTGAAAAATTATGGGATCAAGGCACCGATTGATGTGCATTTGATGGTCAAGCCGGTGGATCGCATGATCGGGGATTTCCTTGAAGCGGGTGCCGATATCATTACTTTCCATCCGGAAGCTTCTGATCATATTGACCGTTCTTTACAGTTGATTAAATCAGGTGGTGCCAAAGCGGGCTTGGTATTTAACCCAGCAACGCCACTGCATTATCTGGATTATGTACTGGATAAAGTCGATCAAATTTTGCTCATGAGCGTGAACCCGGGTTTTGGCGGACAGAAATTTATTCCAATGACTTTGGATAAATTGCGTCAGGCACGCAAACTGATTGATGCTTCAGGTCGTGATATTCGTCTGGAAGTTGATGGCGGTGTTACGCCAAGCAATATTCGTGAAATTGCCGAAGCGGGTGCCGATATGTTTGTGGCGGGTTCAGCTATTTTTAGCAAGCCGGATTATAAAGCTGTGATTGATGAAATGCGTGCGGAATTAGCGAGAGTGGGACAGGTTCAATTGTAATCGTTAAAAACTCATAAGTGCATAAATATGTGGATAACTTTATGGATAAGTGTGTAGATATCTATGTTGATAACCATATGGATATGTTGCATAAAATGTAATCGTTTGTAGCCTGATTGATTGCGATTTAGACAAAATCTGTATAAAAAGAACTCAAATTGGGTTCTTTTTTATTGCTTATAACCCTTGTGTTTGGTGGTTGTTTATTCACCATAGGTTGATAATGGAACCAGGCAAAAAGTGATCAATGTGTCGTATATTTGTGTTTCATTATGTAATTTCTCCAGACAAAGTTTAAATTTAATTGATGTGTATAACTTAATATTCTGAGTCCATTCTCATGTAATTGTTGTGAATGAATTGCCCGATTATTAGAACTATTTCTGACTTGGCATTTTCAAGATCTACCATAACCAGAGTAACCATGAATGTCGTGAGGATTTGAGTAAGGCAAAGTTAAGTTGTATCTCGATAAGTCATGTTTTGTAACACTGACCACATTGTTGGCACGCGAATTAATAAAATTTCTATATCTAGATATTGAGGAGGAACGACCTCCCTTGTGAATTACGTATCGGAATTTACAGGAAAAATCGTCAGGACGGCCTGATTCTTATATAAAAGGAGGAGGCTGCATGGCCTGGATCGTACTTATTCTTGCGGGTATTTTTGAAATCGTTTGGGCATATTCGATGAAGCTGTCTGAAGGATTTACCAGACTTACCCCAAGTATTATTACCATTGTCTTCATGGTACTGAGTTTTGCTTTACTGGCTTATGCGATGCGTACTTTGCCGCTAGGTACAGCCTATACGATCTGGACCGGGATTGGTGCAGTGGGTTCATTTCTCATCGGTATTTGGGTTTTGGGTGAACCCGCTACAGCGTTGCGTATGCTGGCTGCCGTACTCATCATTTCCGGTCTGGTGCTGATGAAAGTATCCTCTTCATAATTTGTTTCTGCTTGTCTCGGTGAACTGGGTTAATATAGAAAATGAACTCCAGCGATTGGGACAGGGCGCCATCATGAACTTAAGTTATCTCTATATGGATTCTCCCGTAGGTCAGCTGCAACTGGTCGCGAATGAAACCGCACTGGTAGCTGTGCTTTGGGACTGTGAACAGCCGAATCGGGTGAAAATGGCGACCTTGGTTGAAGATCCGCAGCATCCGGTATTGATTGAAACCAGACATCAGCTCCAAGAATATTTTGCTGGTCAGCGCAATGTTTTTGACCTGCCTTTGGACTTTGCAGGTACTGATTTTCAGAAAAAGGTTTGGCAGGCGCTACTGAATATTCCCTACGGACAGACCCGAAGCTATCGCGACATTGCTGAACAGGTGGGTAATATGAAGGCAGTACGTGCCGTGGGTGCAGCCAATGGCAAAAACCCGATTTCGATTATTGCACCCTGTCATCGGGTGATTGGTCGCAGTGGCAAGCTGGTAGGATTTGCCGGTGGTTTGGATAAAAAAGAAATCCTGTTAAATATTGAGCGGACGCATTCATAAATCTCTTTTATAAATCAAAAAATGATCGTTCTATTCATTTTAAAATGAATATTAAAAGTTCCTTCTCCCTCTGGGATAAGAAGCACTGCTTAGCAAGGAGATGAGGGGGTAAAAACCTCTCCCTCGCCCTCTCCTACAAGGCATAGGTATCTACACAATTCCTGAACTTTGCGTTAAATTGAAGAGCATGCTCTTCAATTTAACATCTCTGGCCTGGATCAGCGTCTTGTCAAGCGCTATAACAGCCTTGTAAAGCTCAATATGAACCCTCTTGCTTCACTTGCTCCGGCAATCAAAGACCTGGCTTCTGCCCAAAAGTCGAGTTTCGCAACCACACAAGCGGTCTGGCGATTCCTGAATAATGACAAAATCTCTTTTAGTCAGTTAAACCAGCCAATTGAACATCTTGCATGTGAACAGATCAAGGCATCACCGCATCAATATGCATTGATTGTTCATGACTGGTCTCAGCTACAGTATGTGAAACACCATCATAAAATTCAGCGCCTGCAAAGAACCCATCAATATGATTCAGGCTATGAATTGCAAAGCAGTCTGCTGGTTGATGCAGCCTCGGGACTACCTATTGCGCCACTGGCGCAGACACTATCAGATGCCTCAGGCTGCTATTCCACATTCAGTCAACACTCTGCTGGGCGCAAATCTCATCTAGATTCACTTACCGAACAAATCAAAGTGATTGAACAATATCCCATTGAGAAAACATGTGTTCATATCATTGATCGTGAAGGTGACTCCATTGCCCACCTAAGGGAAATGAGCAGCCAGGGTTTTAAATGGCTGATTCGGGCGAAAGAAGGCCATCGAATTGAGCATCAGGGCAAAACATGCAAAGTTGCAGAAGCCGCAGAACGAGTAGAAACGCAGCAGGTCCAGCCGATTGCCTATAAAGGAAACCGGCATATGTTGCATGTGGGAGAAACTGCTATCCGGATAACACGTGCAGCAAAACCGAAGAGAAATGACGATTCAGGCCAACGGGTTGCTCCCCAGCCAGGGAGTGCGATTGAAGCCAGATTAATTGTTGCCGTAGTGAAAGATGATCAGGATAAGACCGTCGCAAGATGGTCACTAATCAGCAATGTTCCATCAGAGATTACTACGGTAGAGATGACGACCTGGTATTACTGGCGCTGGACAATTGAATGCTATTTCAAGCTGCTCAAGCAGGCAGGTCATGATATTGAAGCATGGCTTCAGACCAGACCTGAAGCCATTTTAAGGCGGTTACTGATTAGCTGTATGGCTTGTGTTTTAACTTGGCGAATCCAGCGTTCTGAAGATGAACACCATCAGAAAATTCGTGTATTTCTCACCCGTCTTTCAGGTCGGCAGCAGAAAAGAGGTAGGTTGGAAAGTGCACCTGCCTTATTGGCAGGGCTTTCGATTTTACTGAACACTCTTCAACTGCTCTCGGAATATTCAATAGATGAACTCAATGAGATAGCCACAATGGCATTAGGTATCTCATAGATGTGTAGATACCTATGCCTACAAGGAGAGGGTATTTCCTTTGTAGTAATTATAAAAAATGATTTATGAAAGAACTTTAATATCTAAAAATTTAAAACAAATGAAAAATTAGAATATGGATGTTCTGCTAGGGCGTGTCCTCATTTGAAAAATTGGTTTTAAATACTTAAAATCCTCCTTTAAGCTCTTTTGATTTCTATATTTTTTCAATGGCACGTACTCTTCTCACCGATGATATCTGGCAGCAAATTCAAGATACTATGCGATTACACGGTTGTTACTGTTCAAAGAATAGTAGAAATATCATGGAAGCGATCTTATGGAAACTGCGTACAGGCGCCACATGGCGTGATATTCCCCAAGAATTTTGTCCTTGGCAAACTGCTTACAATCGCTTTAATCGTTGGGCAAGCAAGGGATTGTGGGATAAATTTTTTTTAGATTACGAGGCGTCTTGGATCAAGAATGGGTATTCATTGACGGAAGTTACATACGCGTGCATCAACATGCAAGTGGAGCTCGGCATGGTTTCGAAAGAGCAATTGGACAATCACGTGGTGGACGAACAACAAAAATACATCTTGCAACCGACGCGAATGGATTACCGATTGATTTTAAAATCACTGGGGGTGACGTCCACGACAGTCAAGTTGCAAAACAACTGATTGATACGGTAGACGAGGCAACTTATCTCATTGCTGATAAGGGGTATGATGCTGAGCACATTAGAATATATGCCAAGAACAAGAATATGATTCCCATTATTCCATTGAGATCAAACAGTAAGAGATCGAATAAGGAATTTGATAAATATCTATATAAATTAAGACATTTAGTTGAAAATGCTTTTGCGAGATTAAAACATTTCCGTGCTATTGCAACTCGATTTGATAAACTGGCACGCAATTATAAATCTATGATTCGTATAGCCTGTATATTTATTTGGTGCAAAGCCAAATGAGGACACACCCTAGTAGAAATTAATCTATTCATACTTTGTGATTGGATTTATTTCGAAGTGGTATTCAAAACAGCCTAAGCAGTCATAAGCTTTTACGAGCCCATAAAAAGCCTTTGAATGATTCAAAGGCTTTTTAGTGTTAAATATTTGAAGCTTTCAGTTTTTCGGTAATCTCAGCCAGAACTTTAATCCGTTTTACTTCGTCCCATAATGCTTTGGCTTCAGGATAATGTTTCGACATCATGCCGAGCCATTGCTTGTAACGACCGACCATCCCGATCTCAGTTTTGGCTGGACCGTTGATAAAACGAATTTGCAGTTGCAGCAGTTCATTCCAGTTCAGCAAAGGTGCATCCGAATTTTGACGGATACATTGAGTCAGGTCGGGTGTGGTCACCGCACCACGGCCAATCATCAGGTCTTCGCAGCCAGATTCTAGTCGACACTGTTTGGCATCGGTATTGTTCCAGATTTCACCATTGGCGATCACATTGATCTTGAGTGCTTCACGAATCGGTTGTAACTGGTCCCAGAATGCTGGCGGAGTGTAGCCATCGGCTTTGGTACGTGCATGAACGGTGACCCAGGCTGCCCCGGCATCTTCAATGGCATGCGCATTTTCCAGCATAAAATTACGGTCCATATAACCCAGACGCATTTTGGCGGAAACCGGAATATGTGCAGGAACGGCATCACGCACGGCTTTAACCAGCTCATGCACCACTTCGGGTTCATCTAGCAGGACTGAACCACCACGATGACGGTTCACGGTTTTGGCCGGACAGCCAAAATTCATGTCAATTGCCGGTGCGCCCATGGCTGCCACTTTGGCGGCATTCGCTGCTAGCATCTCCGGATTATTTCCTAAGAATTGGACATGTACCGGTATACCTGCCGCCGTCTTGCCATCATTCAACAGTTCCGGGCAGTAAGTATGATAAATATGATCGGGCAGAAGGGAATCGGTGACACGGATAAACTCGGTCACACACCAGTCAAAGCTACCTACGGATGTCAGCACATCACGCATAATCGGATCGGTTAAGCCTTCCATGGGAGCAAGCACAAGTTTCAACGGTGCACACCTGTAAATTTAAAACGGTGTTATACGTTTTTTTAGGCAGCCTGTCTAGGCTGGATCGGAATTGAATGATGAGTACCTGAAAATTGAACTTTTTGGGCTGATATAAAAAGGCCTTTAATGTGGATTAAAGGCCTTTAAAAGTGAAGCTTAGGATGATTTAGCGATATCCAGCCATTTTAATCAGCCAGTTTCTCGACTTTCATACTCTCACGATAATACTGACAGCCCTTGTACAACAGGAAGCAACCAATCAATCCGGCAATCGCATTGACGATCGAGATCGAGTTACCAACCATTAAGGTATTCTGGAAATATTTATCCGTGATTAATGCCACAGCGGTGGTTCCGATGCCTAAGGCAATCAGGTTTGAAACCAGCAGGAACTTGGCAGATACCTGTGCGCGTAGCTGGTTTGGTGTCAGCATTTGCGTAGCAGCAGCCGATGCAGGAATCGGGAAAGTGGAGAAGAACATCGCCACAAAAATCAGCGCAAATGAAAGCTGCATATTATCGACCTGAGTGAACAGCACACTCGGAATAATCAGCGCTGCACAGCCAATCGCACCGGTACGAATTGCAGCATCGCTATAGCCACGTTTCGAGAAGAAGTCGATCAGCCAGCCACAGAACAAGGCACCCGAAGTATTCGCGACTAGAATAATCGTACCGAGGATATAACCGGTTTGACTCGCATCCAGACCGAAATTACGCATGTAATAGGCAGGTGCCCAGCCCAGCAGCGAATACAACATCATGGTATAAAAAGAAAAACCAATAAAATGACAGAAGAAGGTCTTTTTATGTGTCTTGATAAAACCGATCGAGTTTTTAAAAGAGGCTTTAATGACCTGACCATCCTGACCGACTTTCATGCCCTTACGTGCAGGTTCACGCACCGTCAGTACCATGAGCAGTGCCAGCAATACGCCCGGTAGACCCACAATCATAAAGGTGAGTTGCCAGGTTTTCACTTCACCAATAAGCGGTAAAGCCACGAAGCTGACATCTTTTAGCAAGCCAATCACATAGCCGCCAATCAGGAAAGCTAAACCCGAACCAATAAAGGCACCAATCGCATATACCCCGAGTGCACGGCCTAATTTATCTTTCGGAAATAAGTCGGCAACGATTGAATAAAAGGCAGGGGAAAGCGCAGCTTCACCGGCACCCACACTCAAACGTGCAATAAACATTTGAATAAAGTTTTTACTGAGACCACAAGCCGCTGTGGCAAGACTCCAAAACGCAATCCCGGTTGCAATGATTTTAATCCGGGACTTTCGATCAGCTAGCGCGGCAATAGGAAGACCCATAATCGCATAAAATAACGAGAACGCGAGTCCTTGCAATAAGCTGAACTGGGTATCACTCAGCATTAAATCGGCTTTAATCGGCTCAATCATTAACGATAAAATTTGACGGTCTACAAATGACAAAATGTAAGCCAGCATACAGATCACCACCACATACCATTGATAGGTACTACTTTCTTTGGGCGGCTGAGTCTGTTCAGAAACAGGCGATCCTGTTTCTACAGAGGTAGGCTCAAAACTTTGATTTTCGGGTTGAAGCGTCCTTTCAACCATTTCTATGTCCAGCGATTTATCATTCATCATGCAACATCCTATGTTGATCGTTTGAGATATTTTGATACTTATAATATTGATATTATTTTTATTATGTATCGTATAATCTAATCTAGAGTTTAATTTTATTTGCGTCAATCAATTTCCATAAAAGGATACAAATAAATTTTTATAATAAAAAAAAGGAATCATAATGATTCCTTTTTTTTGAGTTTGAATTTTTAGCCACGTTCAACCAGGGTCAAAATATCATAAGTTGCGACCAGTTCATTGCGCTGATTTTTGACTTTAATATCCCAGACCACCACACCATGTGGTTTTTGTGCCGGATCGCGCAGCGCTTTCGGGGTTTTCTGCTTACAGGTCAGTTCCACTTGAAGGGTATCACCAATTTTCACAGGTTCCACAAAGCGCAAGTTGTCCATGCCATAGTTGGCAATGACTGGGCCCTGGGCGGCATCAACGAATAAACCGGCTGCGGCAGACACCACGAAATAGCCATGTGCCACACGTTCACCAAACAGCGATTCTGCTGCAGCGATCTTGTCCATATGTGCATAGAAGTGATCACCGCTCAGGCAGCCGAAATTCACCAGATCCGCTTCGGTCACGCTACGTCGTGCAGTCAGCAAACGCTCGCCGATACGCAATTCATCAAATGATTTTTTAAAAGGATGCACGCGGTCTTCAAAGACTTGAGCTCCAGCCGTCCAGCTATGGCCGACCTGAGTCATGGCATTTGGCGAGCCTTGAATCGCAGTACGTTGCATATAATGTTTGACTGCACGCAAGCCGCCGAGTTCTTCACCGCCACCGGCACGTCCCGGTCCACCATGAACCAGTAAAGGTAATGGAGAGCCATGTCCGGTACTTTCTTTGGCACTTTCAGCATCCAGAATATGGACACGACCATGCCATGGCGCAATTTTGCTGAGCAGTTGTTCAATATTTTCATCGGTATTGCGTACGATGGATGCCACCAGGCTACCTTCGCCACGTGCCACCAGGTCAGCCAGCTGAGCGAGGTCGCTATACGGCATTAAAGTCACTACAGGCCCAAAGGCTTCAATCTTATGAATATTTTCTGCCTGAGCTGGTGCTTTGCATAGCAAGACTGTCGGTGGATAGCATGCAGACTTCTCAGTATTTTGTACTTGCAGTTTAAAGTCTTGGCGCAAGTGGCTACCGAATACAATCTCTGCATCCTGGCTCAGCTGTTCAACTTTTGCCGCGACATCATGTTTCTGTTTGACGCTGGCCAAAGCACCCATCGTCACGCCTTCCTGAGCCGGATCGCCCACGACCACTTTTTTTAGTTTTGCAATCAGACGGTCTTGTACTGTATCCAATAGCTCGGCCGGCACAAAAGCACGACGAATGGCGGTACATTTCTGTCCGGCTTTGGTGGTCATTTCACGGAAAACTTCACGGACAAATAAATCAATCGTTTCATCATTGGCTTGCGCCGTCAAAATTGCACTGTTGACCGAGTCTGCTTCCATGGTGAATGGAATCGAGTAGGCATTTAAGTGTGGATGCGAACGCAGTTTTTGCCCTATTGAAGCAGAACCGGTAAAAGTGACCGTATCTTGAGGATTTAAATGATCGAATAAATCATAGATCTGTCCGCAAATGAGCTGTAGCGAGCCTTCTGGCAAGAAACCACTTTCATGAATGGCTTTGACCACAGCATGGGTCAGCTCGGCACCTTCGGTCGCCGGTTTGACAATACAGGGTACGCCTGCCAGCAGTGTCGGTGCGATTTTTTCCAGCATGCCCCAGATTGGAAAGTTAAAGGCATTGATATGCACGGCGACACCGGCTTTAGGCGTCAGAATATGCTTCGCGCCAAAACTGCCTTGCTTAGAAAGAGGAATCCAGGCATCTTCGACCAGCGCTGTTTCATCACTCAGTTCACGACGCACCAAACTCGAATAGGCATATAAGGTGCCAATTCCGCCTTCAATATCAATCCAGGCATCTTTACGGGTACAGCCGGTTGCCTTGGCAAGTTCATAAAAGTCTTCTTTACGTTCCATCAAATACTGAGCCACTTGCTTCAGGGCATTGGCACGTTGATGGAAGGTCCATGTGGCAATAGTCGCGCCTTTTTGTTTGGCATACTTCACCACGGCTTGGGTATCGATGCCCTGACTGCCGACCTGATAAACCGCTTCACCGCTAATGGCATGATAAACCGTACGTAAATCGGCTTGCGCTGTGTATTCCTGGCCGTACACCAGTGAAGATAAGCTTTTGATGGCAATAGGATTATGGGTTGATTCAGTATCTTGATAATCCGTTGTGCTTGAGCTGCTGTCTAACTCTAACATTGTAAAAACTCCATTTATGATACGTTTTGAGATGTATTTTAATTTTGATGTTTCATAATTTGTGTTGAAAAAGTGAAAATGTCAATCATAAATCTGTGTTTAAAAATGAGTAACAATAAAATAAAAAATATTAAATTATATAAAACAAATATTTATTAAAAATTAGAGATAAAAATTAAATGATACTAATAAATAGATATTGATTTTAATTACGTATCGTTTTAATTTGAGTGTATCAACACTTGGGATAAGTGAGGGAACAATGAATAACCAACAACAAATCTTCGATCAAAAGATTGAAAAGGATATTTCCATAGAGCCGAAGGACTGGATGCCGGATGCTTATCGTAAAACCTTGATTCGTCAGATCGGTCAGCACGCCCACTCTGAAGTTGTGGGTATGTTGCCAGAAGGCAACTGGATTACCCGTGCACCGACCTTGAAGCGTAAAGCCGTGCTGATGGCGAAAGTCCAGGATGAAGCCGGTCATGCCCTGTATCTGTACAGTGCTGCTGAAACCCTGGGTGCGGATCGTGACGACATGATGGATAAACTGATTGCCGGTCGCATGAAATATTCATCCATTTTTAACTATCCCACTTTGAGCTGGGCCGATGTTGCCGCGATTGGCTGGCTGGTAGATGGTGCAGCGATTGTCAATCAGGTTGCGCTGTGCCGTACGTCTTATGGTCCTTATGCCCGTGCCATGGTACGCGTCTGTAAGGAAGAAAGTTTCCATCAACGTCAGGGCTTTGAAGCCATGATGGAATTGGCCAATGGAACGCCAGAACAAAAGCAGATGGCACAGGACGCAGTGAACCGTTTCTGGTGGCCGGCACTGATGATGTTTGGTCCAAGTGATGATAATTCACCGAACAGTGCACAAAGTATGCAGTGGAAAATTAAATTATTCAGCAATGATGAGCTACGTCAGAAATTTGTCGATAACACCGTATCGCAAGTGTTGCAGCTGGGTTTAACCGTTCCAGATCCAGACCTCAAATTCAATGAAGCCACCGGACATTACGAATTTGGTGAAATCAATTGGGATGAGTTCTTTGCGATTCTTGCAGGCAAGGGACCGTGTAACCATGAGCGTATTGAAGCACGCCGCAAAGCTTGGGAAGGCGGCAAGTGGGTACGTGATTCAGCAGCAGTCTATGCGCAGAAACAGCAGCAACAGTCAGCAGCACAAAAAGTTGCTTAAAAAATAGTTTGATCAATATAAGGAAATTTGCTCATGAATAACAAAAATAACTGGTCACTTTATGAAGTATTTGTGCGTAGTAAACAGGGTCTGAGTCACCGTCATGTCGGCAGCCTGCGTGCACCAGATGAGGAAGTCGCACTACAAAATGCCCGCGATGTATATACCCGCCGCAATGAAGGGATCAGTATCTGGGTGGTGAAATCTGAATTGATTACCTCTTCCCAGCCAGATGAAAAAGCAGAATTTTTTGAACCCGCTTTGGACAAGGTTTATCGCCATCCAACCTTTTATAACATTCCAGCTGGCATCGAGCACATGTAAAGGGAAAGGTGAAGAGTATGACAAATCAAGTATTGGCAGAATTTCTTTTACATGTGGGTGACAGTCAACTGATCCTGTCCCATCGTTTGGCAGAGTGGTGCGGTCATGCACCTGAACTGGAGCTGGATATTGCCTTAGCCAATATTGGACTGGATTTATTGGGTCAGGCACGTACTGCCCTCAGTCTGGCGGGTGAAGTGGAAGGACAGGGTCGTGATGAAGACAAACTGGCTTATTTCCGTACCGAACGTGAATACCGTAATTTGCTGCTGTGTGAACAGCCGAATGGTGATTTTGCCCAGACTCTGGTGCGCCAGTGGTTGATGGATCACTACCACGCTTTATTGTTTAGCACCTTAAGTCAAAGTCAGCATGCTGAGTTGGCTGCCTTTGCAGTGAAGTCACTCAAAGAGGTGAAATATCATCAGCGTTTTTCCACCACCTGGATGGAACGCTTAAGTTTAGGTACCGCAGAAGCGCATGAAAAAAACCAGCAAGGTTTAAACCAGTTATGGCGTTTTACCGAAGAACTTTTTGTTCTGACGGCAGCTGAAAAACAACTAGTCGATAGCGGTGTCATTCCAGAGATTGAACATTTAAAAGTCCAGTGGCTGGAGACCATTACAGCCGAGCTGGCGCGATTTGAATTAAGCCTGCCAGAGCTGGGTGCTTATCGCAGTGGGGCTAAACAGGGTTTACATACAGAACATCTCGGTTTTGTTTTGGCTGAACTGCAATACATGCAGCGCTCATATCCAAACATGAACTGGTAATTCGGCACAATCACAGGGAGTGAGTCGCATGAATCTGATTCGACACGTAGAAGATCAATGTTGGGACGTTTTACAGCAGGTTTCTGATCCAGAGATTCCGGTATTGTCAGTGATTGATCTGGGTATGATTCGTGGCGTCGAGCTGAATCAGCAGGATGAAATTGTGGTGCGACTCACGCCGACCTATAGCGGCTGTCCGGCCACGGATTTATTAAAAGCAGAAATTACCCAGGCTTTTGAAGCCAATGGTTTGACGCCAGTCAAAGTCATTGTGGACCTTTCTCAAGCCTGGACCACGGACTGGATGAGTGAATCGGGCAAACACAAATTACAGCAATATGGTATTGCCCCGCCGCAAGGCCAGTCACATAGTTGTGGTACGCATGTGGCATTGACCGATGGCATCACCTGTCCACAGTGCTTAAGTCATAACAGCAAATTATTAAGTGAATTCGGTTCGACCGCCTGTAAAGCTTTATATCAATGTCGGGACTGCTTAGAAACTTTTGACTATTTCAAATGTATTTGATTGTAACGATTGCGCGGTGGGCAGGGTAAACCAATAACAAGCCTGAACACCGCCACCTAAAAGAAGGATTTTGCCATGAGCCAATTTATACCATTAACCATTAAATCGATTCAGCCACAAACCGAGCAGGCGATCTGCATTGCCTTTGATCTCGCGCCTGAGCAGTTGGATGCTTTCCAATATCAGCCGGGGCAGCACCTGACCATTCGTCATTTAACCGATGACGGCGAGCTGCGCCGCTGCTACTCGATCTGCAGTGATACTCAGGAAGACATGAGTATTGCGATTAAAAAAATTGATCAAGGTCAGTTTTCAACCTGGGCCAATGCGCATCTCAAAGCGGGCGATGTACTAGAAGTCATGCCACCGCAAGGGGTGTTCTTTCAGAAAGCCGCCAAGGCTGGTGGCCAGAATTATCTAGGATTTGCAGCAGGCAGTGGTATTACGCCGATCTTATCGATTGTAAAGTCAGTGCTGAACCGTCAAGCGGACGCAACATTCACTCTGGTATATGGCAACCGTTCCTGGAAACAGACTATGTTTTCTGAACAGATCATGGACCTGAAAGACCGTTTTAAGGAACGTCTGCAACTGGTGAATATTTTTTCACGTGAACTGAATGACAGCGAGATCTTTAATGGTCGGATCGATGCAGACAAATTGCAGCAGCTGTTTCAGGCCAATCTGATTTCAGCCGAAGCAGATCACTGTTTCGCTTGCGGTCCTGAAGAAATGATGACAGCAGTCGAAACGGTATTACCGACTTGGGGCATTCAGCGCAGTAAGATTCACACTGAACGCTTCAATACCGGTACTGCACCGAAAGCAACCGCCCAGCAGATGGAAAGCCGTAGCGAAGAACGCGTCAATATTGTTCTGGATGGTCGCGAGCTGATTGTTGAAGTCTCCAAACAGGATGACAGTATTTTAGATGCTGCGCTACGTGCCGGAGCCGACCTGCCATATGCCTGTAAGGGCGGTGTTTGTGCCACCTGTAAATGTAAGGTGTTAGAGGGACAGGTTGAAATGGCGGTGAATTACAGTCTGGAAGAAGATGAAATTCAGAAAGGCTATGTGCTCAGTTGTCAGGCACGTCCAACCACGGCCAATGTCCGACTCAGTTTTGATGAATAACAGCTGAATTTACAGCACCGCGAGCATAGCAGGAGTTCAAGGATGACCTACATTAAAACCAGCTCAACCAAGCCAGGTGTGGTACTGATCGAGCTGAATCGCCCGGAAAAGCGCAATGCCTTAAACAATGCCACCTTGCAAAACATTGCAGCCTGTCTACAGGACTTGGAAACAGATGCTGCTGTGAAAGCCGTGGTCATCACCGGAAATATGCAATGCTTTGCTGCCGGTGCTGATTTAAATGAGCTGGCGCAGTTAGATGTGGTCAGCATCCAGCAAGACCAACGCCCACTGCTCTGGAAAAAAATTGATGAATTTTCCAAGCCTTTAATCATGGCCGTAAATGGTTATGCTTTTGGTGCAGGTTTCGAGTTGGCTTTGCATGGTGACATGGTGCTGACCGGAGAAAATGCCCAGTTTGCCTTGCCTGAAATCGGTTTAGATATGTTGCCGGGTGCCGGTGGAACCCAGCGTCTGGCCCGTCTGGTCGGTCAGCAATTAACGATGCGCTGGGCCATGACTGGTGAAATGATTTCGGCACAAACAGCCTTGCAACATGGCATTAGCAGCCAGGTTTGTCCGGCAGGATTGACCGTGCAATACGCACTGGAACTGGCAGAAAAAATTGCCAAGCAGGCACCGCTGGCCATTCGTGCCATCAAGCAATCTTTAAAGTCGATTCATGAAGTGACTTTAAGTCAGGGACTGAAACTTGAACGTCAACATTTTGTCTGGCTGGCGGCGACCCAAGATCGCCAGGAAGGCATCAATGCATTTTTAGAAAAAAGAAAACCAGAATTTAGAGGTGTGTAATGGATTATCAAACAATTATTGTCGAAGAAAAAAATGCAGTGGGCTACCTGACCTTTAACCGTCCAAAACAGCTCAACAGCTTTAATGAAACCATGCATCAGGAAGTTTCCAAGGTCATCAAGGCCTGGGCTAAAGATAGCCAGATTCGTGCCGTGGTGATTTCAGCCGAAGGCCGCGGTTTCTGTGCCGGTCAGGATCTGAATGACCGTGTGGTCGATCCGAATGCCGATGCACCGGACTTAGGCCTGTCGATTGAAAAATATTACAACCCTTTGATCAAGCTGATTACTGAAATGCCAAAACCGGTGATTTGTGCCGTGAATGGAGTAGCAGCAGGGGCAGGTGCCAATATTGCCCTGGCGTGTGACATTGTGGTGGCAGCAAAATCGGCTTCCTTTATTCAGGCCTTTTGCCGTCTTGGTTTGGTGCCAGATTCAGGCGGTACCTGGTTCCTACCGCGTCTGGTCGGCCGTGCTCAGGCGATGGGCCTAGCGATGCTCGGCGATAAAATTCCGGCTGAGCGTGCAGTACAACTGGGCATGATCTGGCAGGTGGTTGAAGATGAGCAACTGCAAGCAGAAGCGAAAAAATTGGCGGAGCATCTGGCTCAGCAACCGACCTATGGTCTGTCCCTGATCAAAAAAGCCATTCATGCCGCAGCAGAAAACAATTTGGATGAGCAGCTCATTCTGGAACGTGACCTGCAACGTCTGGCTGGACGTTCAAGCGATTATAAGGAAGGTGTACAAGCCTTTATGCAGAAGCGTACCCCTGAATATAAAGGATGCTAAATCATGCAACAGATCAATTTGGAACAAGTCAAAGTTGCTGTGGTCGGTGCTGGAACCATGGGGATTGGCATTGCACAACTGGCAGCCATGCACGGGCATCCGACCTATGTGTTTGATCTCGATCGCAGCAAAGTTCAGAGTGCCTTGACTGCTTTAGAGGCGCAGCTGAGCAAGCGCGTACAAAATGGCAAAATGACCCAGCAATTGCTGGAGAGTACCTTCGCCAATCTGATTGTGGCAGAGGACATTCAGCAGCTTGCCGATGCGGGCTTAATTATTGAAGCCATTGTTGAAAAGAAAGAAGTGAAGCAAAACCTGTTTCAACAGCTGGCTGCCATTTGCCCGGAACAGACGATTTTTGCGTCTAATACTTCTTCAATTTCCATTACCGCAATTGCCTCGGCGATTCCACATCCCGAGCGAGTGATTGGTCTGCATTTCTTTAATCCGGCGCCGGTGATGAAACTGGTCGAGATTATCCGCGGACTGAAAACCTCAGCAGCGATTGCCGATGCAGTATTTGATCTGATGAAGGACTGGAACAAGGTTCCGGTGCGAGCCAAATCGACCCCCGGTTTTATCGTCAATCGTGTCGCACGACCTTATTATGCCGAGGCCTTTCGTGCCTTGCAGGAAAATGCCACCACCCCGGAACAGCTCGATTACATCATGCGCGAATGTGGCCGTTTTGCCATGGGGCCGTGTGAACTTACAGATCTGATTGGGCAGGATGTGAATTTCTCGGTCACACAAAGTGTCTATCAGGAATTTTTCTATGAGCCACGCTACCGCCCGTCCTTGATTCAAAAAGAACTGGTCGATGCCGGTTGTTATGGTCGCAAGTCCGGTCAGGGTTTTTATGATTACGCTCAGGCCAAGCCTGCACCTGTATATGAATTGCCAGTGTGTTATGCCAAGTCGCTGAATAAGCTCAAAGTCACAGTAAAAGGTGAATGGCTACATTCCTCAGTACTGATTGAACGTTTAAAACAGGCCTCTCATGTAGAGCTGAGTTTTCAGGCAGCAGAACAGAATGAAATCCTGATTGGTGACCTTTCTCTGCGATTATCGCTTGGCGAATCAGTTGAACTTACCTATCCGCATGAGCCTGTGGTGTTGATGGACTGGCATTCAGATTGGACAAATGCTCAAGCGATTCCAGTCGTTGCATCACCGGCGTGTAGTGCTGAACAGTGCCAGGCAGTGGAGCTATTCCTCATAGGTATGGATATGATACCTATTTGGTCTAAGGATCATCCCGGTCTTTATGTTATACGTAGTATTGCCATGTTGGTGAATGAAGCCTGTGAAGCGGTACTGCATGATATCGCATCAGAACAAGATATTGATTCTGCTATGAAATATGGCGTGAATTATCCTTGTGGTCCATTCGAATGGGCAGATAAAATTGGATATTACACAATTTTACAAATTTTAGAAAATATGTATCGTATTTATGGTGAAGACCGCTATGGAACTAGTATATATTTAGCAAAGAAAGCGGTGCAGGGACATGCACAGAAAACTCAGCAGCAACCATTACGCGTTGCTGGCTAAAAGGAAGAATCATGGAACAGGTTTATATTTTTGATGGAATTCGCACCTCGATCGGACGCTATGCCGGTGGACTGAGCAGCATTCGTGCTGATGATCTGGCAGCGCTACCGATTCAATATCTGAAAGATCAGCATCCTGCCTTGCCATGGGCAGAACTGGATGAAGTGATCTTGGGCTGTGCCAATCAGGCCGGTGAAGATAACCGCAACGTGGCGCGTATGGCTGCTTTACTCGCAGGGTTGCCTGAATCTGTTCCAGCGCTCACCGTGAACCGCTTATGTGCTTCAGGTCTGGATGCCATTGGACTGGGAGCCCGTGCCATCAAATCGGGTGAAGCACAATTTGTTTTGGCGGGTGGCGTAGAATCCATGAGCCGAGCGCCTTTCGTGCAATCCAAACCTACGACTGCCTTTAGCCGTACCCTTGAAATTTATGACACCACCATTGGCTGGCGTTTTATCAACCCAAAATTTAAAGCACAGTTTGGCGTTGACAGCATGCCGGAAACGGCCGAAAACGTCGCTGAAAAGTATCAGATTAGCCGTGCAGACCAGGACCTGTTTGCCTATCACAGCCAACAGAAAACCGCAGTAGCCCAGCAGAAGGGTATTTTTGCCGAAGAAATTCTGCCAGTCGAGGTTAAAGGTCCGAAGAAAAGCACTCTGACCATTTCCCAAGATGAGCATCCGCGCGCAGAGACGACGCTGGATAATCTGGCCGCCTTAAAAACCCCATTTCGTAAAGAAGGCGGCTCAGTCACCGCTGGCAATGCTTCGGGTGTTAATGACGGGGCGGCTTGCGTATTACTCGGCAATCAGCAGTTTGCTGAGCAGTATGGTTTGCGCCCGAAAGCTAAAGTGATTGGAATGGCCAGTGCCGGTGTGGAAGCCAAATATATGGGCATTGGGCCGGTGTCAGCAGTACATAAAGTCTTGAAACAAACTGGCCTGAGTCTGGAGCAGATGGATGTGATCGAGCTGAATGAAGCATTTGCAGCGCAATCGCTGGCTGTGATCCGTGAACTCGGCTTGCAAGACGATGATTCCAGAATCAACCCGAATGGCGGTGCCATCGCCTTGGGTCATCCGCTGGGTATGAGTGGCACCCGTTTGGTGATTACCGCCATGAAAGAATTAAAACGTCGTAATGGTAAATATGCACTCTGCACCATGTGTGTGGGTGTTGGTCAAGGTGTTGCACTGGTTTTAGAAAATATGGATTAAACACATCATTCAATCAATGAATTAAACCGTGGTCAGGAAGACTGCGTCAGGAGTAAGAATATGAATAACAATGCAATGGAAAAAATTGAAAAAGTATCAGTTGATGAGTTACGCAGTGTTCAGCTACAGCGTATGAAAAAGACGTTGCAACATGCTTATCAGAACAGTCCGGTTTATAAAAAGAAATTCGATGATGCTGGCGTGCATCCAGACGATTTTAACTCACTGGAAGACCTGGCGAAATTCCCGTTTACCACCAAACAGGATTTACGCGATAACTATCCGTTTGGTATGTTCGCTGTTCCACAGGAACAGATTGTACGTGTGCACGCATCTTCTGGCACCACCGGTCAGCCGACCGTAGTGGGTTATACCCAAAATGATATTAATGTCTGGTCAGACGTGGTGGCGCGTTCCCTGCGTGCAGCCGGCTTGAGCAGCAAAGATATCATCCAGGTGTCTTACGGTTATGGTCTGTTTACCGGTGGTTTAGGCGCGCATTATGGCGTTGAACGCTTGGGTGCAACCGTGATTCCAATGTCTGGCGGACAAACCGATAAACAGGCGCAACTGATTCATGACTTTAAACCGACAGCACTGATGGTCACGCCATCTTACTGCCTGAACATTATTGAAGCGCTTGAGAAGAAATTTGGCACAGCCAAAAACTGTTCGATTAAAACCGGCGTCTTTGGTGCAGAGCCATGGACCAATGAAATGCGCAAGGAAATTGAAGAGCGTCTGGGCATTGATGCCCTAGATATTTATGGTCTGTCAGAAGTCATGGGACCGGGCGTGGCGATGGAATGTCTGGAATCTAAAGATGGCCCAACCATCTGGGAAGATCATTTCTATCCTGAAATTATCCATCCGGAAACTGGCGAAGTGCTGCCAGATGGCGAACTGGGTGAACTGGTCTTTACCACCATTACTAAAGAAGGCATGCCGGTAATCCGTTACCGTACCCGTGACCTGACCCGTTTATTGCCAGGCACGGCACGCACCATGCGCCGTATGGACAAGATTGTCGGCCGTAGTGATGACATGATGATTATTCGTGGGGTCAATGTCTTCCCATCACAGATTGAAGAGCAGATTTTACAGATCCAGCAACTGATTCCGAACTATCAGATCCAGATTTGCAAACAGGGACATCTGGATACATTGCATATCCGTACCGAAATGCGTAAAGATAGCAGTGACATTATGGCGCACCAGTTGGCAACTCAGCTGAAAAGCCAGATTAAAACCATGGTCGGAATCACCGTAAGTGTCGAAGTGTTGCCTGAAGGGAGTCTGCCACGCTCTGAAGGCAAGGCACAGCGCGTGTTTGATATCCGCAAGTCTGCATGAAGTACTATTGGATGATAGCCAAATGGTCTATCATCCAGTTTCTATAAGGTAAAGTTAAACGCAATGAATCCGAAATTAAAACAAATAATTGATGACTTTATTCAAACTGAAGCACTCAGCGGAACCTCATTAATCATGACCATCTTTGGTGACTGTATTTTTCACCGGGGTGGCATTATCAGTCTGGCCAGTCTAATTCAGCTCATGGATGTCTTCGGATTTAATGAACGATCGGTACGGACTGCCGTATTTCGTCTGGTCCAAAATGGCTGGCTGATGTCTGAGAAAATTGGTCGCACCAGTTATTATCGCGTAACCGAAAGCAGCCGCCAGCGTTTTATTATGGCGGATCAAAAAATTTACAGTTTTCAGCATACCGAATGGGATCAGAAGTGGGATCTGGTGCTGCTCAGTTCAGTGGAACTGGAAAATAAACTGGTTCTGAAAAAAGAACTGGAATGGCTGGGCTTTGCCAATATCGCCACTAATGTCATGGCCTATCCGGGCTGTGATCACCAGAAACTGCAAAACCTGCTGCTGAACCTGAAAATGACCGACCAAGTCGTGGTGTTTAAGGCCGAAACCTTGCAGCTCTGGCAGGAATCCTATCCAACCGTGAAACGCATGGTTGCCACCAACTGGCCGGTGCAGGAACTGCATCAGCGCTATGAAAAATTTATTGCGGATTTCCGGGAATTCTTTCATCTGGTGGAACAGGAAGATGAGCTGGATCCGGTTCAGGCCTTTCAGTTGCGTATTTTGCTGATTCATCAATTCCGCCGGATTTTATTAAAAGATCCGAATCTGCCTTTTGAATTATTGCCATCCAACTGGCTTTCCCTGAATGCCCGTAATCTGAGCAGTAATTTATATCAAACGGTGGTTGCGGCAGGGGATGAGTTCTTTATGGAGATCGCCCGAACTTCGGAAGGTTCGATGCCGCCGGTACATCCACAATTTTATAAACGTTTTGGCGGTTTGCGACTGGAAGCCGTTAGCTAATCTAATTCTGCATTTTTAAAGGAATAAAATAATGCCGTGTTATGCCATTGATGGGGTGATTCCTGTGGTCAGCCCTCACGCTTATGTGCATCCGCAAGCCGTTCTGATCGGGGATGTAGTGATTGAAGAGGGCGTATATATCGGGCCTTTCGCTACTTTAAGAGCCGACTTCGGCGGGATTCACATCCAGAAAAATGCCAATGTTCAAGATTCCTGTACCATCCATGGCTTTCCCGGTAGCGTCACGCTGGTCGAAGAGTATGGCCATATCGGACACGGCGCGATTTTACATGGCTGTATCATTCGTAAAAATGTACTGGTCGGCATGAACAGCGTGATTCTTGATGAAGCCGAGATTGGTGAAAATACCATTGTTGGTGCTAATAGTACGGTTAAAGCCAAGGCCCAAATTCCGGAAAATTCATTGGTACTCGGTAGTCCAGCACGGGTCATCCGTCCCCTGGACACCAAAGAAATTGCTTGGAAAAGCAAAGGGACACAAGAATATATTCAGCTGACAGAGCGCTGTCTTTCCTCAATGCAGGAGGTCAGTCCTTTAACAGAAGTCTCCAAAGACCGGCTCAGTTACAAAGCGTTTAAGGCAGATTATCAGATCAAGCAGAATAGCTTGAATGACTAAGTTAAGAACATGATTCTATTAAATAGATGAATTCTGCATTTTAAAAACAGGAAGTAACTGAAACCAAATTCCAACTGCATTCCCTGACCGTCTATTTAGACTGAAATAAAACTGGTCTGGAAAGCATATATATGGAAAATAGGGAATTTAAAGATCATTTCTCCCAGCAGTCACAGGACTATGCTTTGTTTCGTCCGCATTATCCGGATGCATTGGGAAAGCTATTGGCAGAGCTGTCACCAGGTACTAAATTGGCTGTAGATGTCGGCTGTGGTTCTGGACAGCTTTCAGAAGTTTTGGCGAATTACTTTGATCAGGTGCTTGCTATTGATGCGAGTGCTGAACAGCTTGCCCAAGCCAAACCGCATCCAAAAATTCAGTATGGTCAGGCACTCGCTGAAAAGATTCCGTGTGCTGACCAGAGTGTTGATCTGATTTCGGTGGCTCAAGCAGCGCATTGGCTCGATCTGGAAAAATTTTACGCAGAAGTTCGCCGGATTGCTAAACCCAATGCCATTCTGGCTTTAATTAGCTATGGCGTATTCAGTGTGGATGAGCCCCATCTGAATCATTATTTTAAGCATTTTTATGAAGTCACGCTTGCACCGTACTGGCCACCTGAACGTCGCCATGTAGATGAAGGATATAAAAATTTACCATTTCCATTTCAGGAAATTGCGACTCAGCCACCGGTATTGCAGGTTGAATGGAATTTTTATCAGTTAATTGGTTATATGAGTACTTGGTCAGCCGTGAAAGCAGCAACTCAAGCACTCGGACATAATCCATTAAATGTACTGGCAGATGCCTTATTGCCAGAATGGGAAGATCCAGAATTGCCCAGAGTCATTCGCTGGCCATTATCAGTGCGTGCGGGGCGTATAATCGTTTAAAAAAATATTAGAGCTAGAATCTGTTTATTGAACAATGAATTGAATATTCACGGCTCAGAATTATCGCCCTAGAATCATTTCCAGCACAAATTTAGAACCAATAAAACCCAGTGCCAGCAAGCCAAAACCGAGTAGGGTAAAGCGCACAGCTTTTTGGCCACGCCAGCCAAACTTCCAGTGTCCAATTAATAGTGAACCGTAAACAAGCCAGGAAATGATACTGAACGCCGTTTTATGTGCCAGATGCTGAGCAAAGAAATTGTCGATAGTAAAAAAGCCAAAGCCCAAAGCGAGGGTAAGTAAAACAAAACCGGTCATCAGCATATCAAACAGCAATGATTCCATGTCTTGATAAGAGGGTAGCAAACTGACCCAAACGCGGCGTTTTTGCTTCTTTTTCAGCTCACGATCCTGAAAGCGTAAAATTACGGCCTGAATAGTCGCCATGAGCAATACCGCATAAGCAGACAAAGACAGGATAATATGAATATCCAGACCCAAAGAGTTTTGTGTGATGATTTTTGCAGGCTGAGTAAACGCAAAGCCAAGAATTAATCCGGTCGCAGCCACCGGAATCCCGATCAGGTTCAGGGCAATAATTGGACGATAAGTACTGTAAATAATGCTGAGTAACAGCATCAGACCAGAGGTAAAGGAAAACAGGGCAAAGACATCATAATTGATGCCCAGCGGGGTATGCATATCGCCATATAAAACCAGCGCATGCAAGCCCAGTCCAAGCAGTGCGGTTAGCGAGACAAACCATTGATTAGGAGCACGTTTAGACATTAAATGAATGAACAGATACCAGAAGGAAGCGGTGTAAGCGACTAATGCTAAGATCGTATAAACCAAGGGGAGGCTAACCATGTCAAACCTTTTTAAGGGTGATGAATATTCATTTATATAAATTCGCTGCGAACTACAGTATCCTATAGCATTCTATGCATAAATTTTCTATTTTAAGAAACAATTTTTTGCTCATGGCTATTTTAAGCGGATTTTGCAATGTTTGATACCTTAACAGAACGACTCACGCAGAGTTTAAGAAATGTTACTGGCTCAGGGCAGCTAACCGAAGACAATATTAAAGATACGTTACGTGAAGTGCGTATGGCGCTTCTTGAGGCCGATGTTGCGTTACCTGTAACTCGTGAATTCATCGCGAAAGTTAAGGAAGAAGCATTAGGCCAGGAAGTGATGACTCAGTTATCTCCTGGGCAGGCTTTTGTCAAAATCGTTCATGACGAATTGACCAAAATGATGGGCGAGGCCAATGAAAGCCTCGACCTCACTGCAAAACCACCTGTGGTTGTCCTGCTGGCAGGCCTGCAGGGTGCAGGTAAAACAACAACTGCAGCGAAACTTGCACGCTTCTTACAAGAACGTCAAAAGAAAAAAGTCGCGATGGTCTCTGCCGATGTGTATCGTCCGGCTGCGATCAAACAGCTACAGACTGTCGCGGGTGAAGTCGGTGCGATTTTCCTGGAATCTAGCGCAGACGAAAAACCGATTACGATTGTGAATCGCGCGATTGAACAGGCAAAAATCCAGTTTGCCGATGTGCTGATTGTCGATACGGCAGGTCGTTTGCATATCGATGATGACATGATGGGTGAAATCAAAGAGCTGCATGCAGCGATTAACCCGACTGAAACCCTGTTCGTGGTCGATGCCATGACCGGTCAGGATGCGGCAAACACCGCCAAAGCATTTAATGATGCCTTGCCTTTAACTGGTGTGATCCTGACCAAAACTGATGGTGATGCGCGCGGTGGTGCAGCGCTTTCAGTACGCGCGATTACCGGCAAGCCAATCAAATTCTTGGGTATGGGTGAGAAACTCGATGCCTTGGAGCCATTCCATCCTGAGCGTGTTGCACAGCGTATTCTCGGTATGGGTGATGTACTTTCTTTGGTCGAAGAACTTGAACGCAAGGTCGACAAAGAAAAAGCCGAAAAAATGGCGAAAAAACTGCAAAAAGGCGGCAGCTTCAACTTTGAAGACATGCTGATGCAGTTTGAGCAGATGAACAAGATGGGCGGCATGATGGGCTTCCTGGACAAACTTCCTGGCATGAGCAATGCCGGTCTGCAAGATGCGTTGGCGCAAGCCAATCCTGAAAAGCAGGTCAAGAAAATGGAAGCGATTATCCAGTCGATGACCCTGAAAGAGCGCCGTAATCCAGACTTGATGAACCCAAGCCGTAAAAAACGTATCGCAGCAGGTTGTGGTATGGAAGTGGCAGAAGTCAACAAGCTGATCAAGCAACATGCCCAAATGGCCAAGATGATGAAAAAATTTGCCAATCCATCCGGTATGGCAAAAATGATGAAGTCATTTGGCGGTTTGCAGAAACAGTTTGGTGGCGGCGGTGGTATGGGTCCATTGTTCGGCGGCAACGACAAGAAATAAGTTTTATTTTAAAAAAAGGCGCAATATGCGCCTTTTTTTATTGCGAATAAATAGTCAAACCGGTTTAAACAAAACAACATTTACTTACCCAAAATAAAAATCCGATCAGGCAGACTCAGGAGCATGAGCACAAAATAAAGAGAAATTTCAAATGAACCAAGTAATTGTCGTACATGGTTATACTGCAAGCCCGGAAGAAAACTGGTACCCATGGATTCAGGAAAAAGCCCAACAGGAAAATGTCAGTTTAAAAGTCCTCCGGCTGGATCCATCAACTACACCGACACTGGACACCTGGGATCAGCAAATGCGTGAACAGATTGATGCAATTGACGAGGACAGTATCTTTATCGCACATAGTTTGGGGACTGTGGCCGCATTGCATTACTTATCCAGAGAATTAAAACAGCAGAAGATTCAGCAACTGGTACTGATCGCAGGATTTAATGGCCGGCTGGGTCGTCTGGATGAAGTGAACCCTTTTATTGATGCCTCTAATATCGATTTCGATTTGCTGAAACAGCAGATTGCAGAGCGTGTGGTGATCTACTCTGAAGGCGATGATCGGGTTGCGCCTGAATTTAGTCTGCAACAGGCAGACAGTCTGGATGCAATTGTGGTGAATGCCAAGCATCATGGGCATTTTATTGATTCTCAAGGTTGTACTGATCTGCCGGAGCTCTGGAAAGTGATCGAGCCGTATCTGATTAAATGTTAAATTTAGGCATGTTATTGTATTCGCTAAATTTTAAAATTTAACATGAGATGGCGTTCAAAAAGAGACTTGAATTCCATCTCCAGACTGGTTAAAACTTATTTTTTGTCGACGCAATTTGCGTTCAATGATAATAAGTAAATCACTATGAAAAATATAATAAAGAAAGTCTATATCGTGCCGGATTATCAGGCGACCTCCAATGATCACTGGTATCCTTGGCTGAGTCGCCAGCTTAAAAATGCCGGTTTTGAGTCCAAGCGGATTATGCTGGCCAACCCTTTTCAGCCTGATTTAGAAGAGTGGCAGCAGAATCTGAAACTGCACATTCCGCAGATGGATGAACATACCTTTTTAGTTGCACATGGCCTGAGTTGCGTCAGTGTTTTAAACTTTTTACAGGAACATTATATTCAGCAGCAACGCAAGATCGGCGGCATTATTCTGGTCTCGGCCTTTGATACGCCCTTGGTGGCCTGGTCAGAACTGAATAAAATACTGCAGGCCGTCCGGCTCGATTTGAAAAACTTACCCTATAGCTATAAACGTGCGGTGATGCTGATCTCCAGTAATGATCCCTATGTGCCTGCACCGATTTCCTTGCGTTTAGCACATAGCCTGAATGCACAAATTTTTGAGATCAAAAAAGCTGGACATTTTAACAAGGCTGATGGTTTTGCCGAATTCCCCCAATTGCTGGATATTATCAAACAGTGTCTGGCAAATGAGCTGCAAAATGCTGCAGGCCTTTAAGCAAGAGATCAGGTTCAATCCGGGGCTGGTACTGAGCGAGATGCTGCGCAAATAGCGGGGCATCTCCACCAGTTAAAACCAGCTGTGCTGGAAAATCATGTAGTACTTTCTCAATCGTGCTCAGCAGACCAAGTAGGATGCCATGATGGACAGCATCGATGGTATTGCGTCCAGGATTGAGTTCAGAAAAAGCGGCATCCGGAATTTTAATGCCTTTGGTATTCTGAATTAGGGAATCACGTTGCAAGTACAGATTCGGCAGAATAAAACCACCCAAATGTTGTTGTCCTTGCGCCAAATCAATGGTCAGTGCCGTACCACAACTAATTACACAGTAATTTTCATGCGCTTGAGTCGCAACAGCAAGTACCTGTAACCAGCGGTCAATCCCCAGCTGAGAAGGTTCATCATAACCACAGATCAGACCTGCATATTCTGCCTGTACTTGAGCAAAAATCACTGGAATATGCAGGCTTTCTAAAATGCTGAGAATGCGCTCATTATTGATTTTATCTTGCACACAGGATAGACCTACCTGATGCAAGCCCAGCGCTTTGAAATGCTGGATCAGGCCAAGTAACAAATCAGCAGGAGACTGTAAATGTAATTCCGCTGCCTGTTCAATAATCTGATCATGCTCGGTAATCCAGTATTTAAGCCGGGTATTGCCGATATCCAACCATAATTTTTTCATTGCTGTATGCCTGTTCATCTACCATTTTTAAGGCGGAGCTGTCCCTGATAAAAGGTCTGGATTCCCTGATCGGTCAAAATCTTGACCGCACCATCGTCCTGAATCCCGAGAAAAGTACCGGAATATTGCCCTTGCACATCGGTAAATTCAACCGTTTGTTGCATAAATGCAGCCGATCGATTAAAACGCGCCGCCAGATTCTGACTGCCATAATTAAACCATTGCCCGGCTTGCTGAATCGCCAGATATAACTGGGCAATCAGTTCGACTCTTGAGGTATGCGATAATCCCAACTCGTTCAAGGAGCTAACCTGCTGATCTGGAAGTTCAGTGGGCAGAGGATCGATATTTAAACCGACACCGACCACCACCTGTGTGGATGAAATCGGCTCGACCAGAATACCACCCCATTTTCCGTGCAGGCTATACAGGTCATTCGGCCATTTTACTTGTAATTTTAGCCCTTGCAGACTGGGCATTTGCAGGATATTTAACGCAATTTCCAGCGCCAGACGACCATCGATGGGTTTTTGTGTATGCAGCAATGTGCTTAAATAGATGTTCCCTTCAGGTGATATCCACTGACGTTGACGCTGTCCACGGCCTTGGGTCTGCACATGACTGCACACCAGAACCTGCTGTACCCCCTTCGTTGCCAATTCGCGCACATCATCATTGGTCGATCTGGTAATCGGTTTGATGAGTAATACTTCCGGGAGTTGGCCTGCATCGCTTAATCGTTGTTGCAGTTCACGAGTTTCTACATCCATTTGAATCTAAACGTGGTAAATATCGTTATGGAGTTAATCATATATTTATTGATTGGTGCAATTGCCGGATTCACCGCAGGCCTGTTTGGGGTCGGTGGTGGTTTGATTATTGTGCCGATCCTGTACATTGTTTTTACCCAGCTCCAGTACGATCCCAGCGTGATTATGCATATGGCGGTGGGTACTTCCCTGGCAACAATTATTGTGACTTCTATCAGTTCGGTGATGGCACATCATCAACGAGGGGCTGTACTATGGCCCGTATTTCGTAATCTGGCGCCAGGTCTGGTCATTGGCTCTTTCCTGGGTGCGGGGATTGCCGATTATTTATCTGGTCAGGGTTTGCAGTTGTTGATCGGTTTCTTTGCGGTCTGGGTGGCATTTAGAATGTTCAGGGGAGCACATATTCAGATCGATCCGAATCAAAAATTGCCTTCAACCCCGGTACAAATTGCTGCAGGTGGTGGAATCGGTGTGGCATCAGCGATCTTTGGGATTGGTGGGGGAAGTCTGACCGTTCCATTTCTGAATCGCTGTGGGATCGTGATGCAAAAGGCAGTAGCGACCTCTGCGGCTTGTGGATTACCGATTGCAGTCGCAGGTGCGTTGGGGTTTATCTGGTTCGGTAAACAGGCGCAGGTCACCGTGCCAAATACCATTGGCTATATTCATATTTATGCCTTTATTGGTATCAGCATGATGAGTTTTTTCACGGCCAAGCTGGGGGCAAAAGTGGCACATCTGCTTTCACCGGCCGTATTAAAAAAATGTTTTGCTGCACTACTGACTACCGTCGGCCTGTATTTTATTTATCAAGGTTTTATGGCCTGATTTAAACCTTTTAGGTTGGACTGATGTACCGTATTAGGAGAATAGATGACTATTCTCCTTTTTTATGAGCCTAAGTTGGCTATATAGACATAAGATTGTCTGACAATGTCAAAGTATTTATGGATAAAAACCCGTTTAATAGCCACATAGTCCAAATAAAGGGCTAAACCAGTATCCATAAAAATAAAGACAGGAACGGTATGCCATTAGAACAAGCGCAGAGTTTGTCTGAGCAGATTGCCAAGCACATTAGCGAACAGATTATCCGCGGTGAACTGGTCGAAGGCGAACGTATACAGGAGCTCAGGATTGCCTCGGAGCTTGATGTCAGTCGGGGTTCGGTTCGTGAAGCCCTGCTTTTGCTGGAACGCACCCAGCTGATTGAAATTTTCCCGCGCCGGGGAGCGATTGTCTCGGAAATGTCCGCCTTGCAGGTGCGTGCCTTATTTGACATGACCTCGTTATTGCTCGGGCAGATGGTGCATCGTATGGCGGAAACCTGGCGGGTGCATGAAGCTGAGCGCATTCAGCTATTATTAGAGCAATTGGAAGCAGAAACCCGCCAAGGACACACTGAAAAGTTTTATGATCTGATCTTTCAGGGCATGGCCCAGCAGCATGAGATGGTCGGGAATCCTTATCTGATGCGCTACTATCAGGAACTGCTGCCTTCTTTGCGTCGGAGCTATTTTCTGACCCTGAATATTTCCAGACGCGAGTTACAGGAATCTTTTGACTTATTTAAACTGGTCACTGAAGCAATTTTGATACGAAAAAGCCATCAGGCCACTTTATTTATGGAAGATTTTTGTCGACACTTGCGCAACCTTGTGTTGGAATCTCTGACACGGATGAAACAAATTGAACTCGCGTGGGCCAGACGCTCACGACGTTAAATCAGGACATTATGCGTTTAAGCAGTTTAAAACTTTCAGGCTTTAAATCTTTTGCCGACAGTACCACTTTACATTTTAAAGATAATCGTACTGCGGTCGTGGGACCGAATGGTTGTGGTAAATCCAACGTCATTGATGCCATACGCTGGGTCATGGGCGAGTCCAGTGCGCGTCAGTTGCGTGGTGGCAGCATGCAGGATGTCATCTTTACCGGAACTGCCAAGCGTAAACCGGTGGGCATGGCCAGTGTAGAACTGCGCTTTGACAATACCTATGGCAAGCTGGGCGGTGCTTATAATGCCTATAACGAACTGGCGGTACGCCGTCAGGTCAACCGCGATGGCAAGTCCGAATATTTCCTGAATGGCAGCAAATGCCGTCGTCGTGATATTACCGATATTTTCCTGGGTACCGGTCTTGGTCCGCGTTCCTATGCGATTATCGAGCAGGGCATGATCAACCGTCTGGTCGATGCCAAGCCCGATGAAATGCGGGTCTATATTGAAGAAGCGGCCGGAGTGTCGCGCTATCAGGCGCGTCGCCGTGAAACCATGCTGCATCTGGATCACACCACACAAAACCTGTCGCGTCTGGAAGATATCGCCTCCGAACTGAAATCTCAGCTAAAAACCCTGAAACGTCAGTCGGAAAGTGCGATTCAATATAAAGAACTGGAAGGGCAGATCCGTACCATCAAGATCGAAATTCTGTCTTTTCAATGTGAGCAAAGCCAGCGCTTACAGCAAGAATATACCCTTGAGATGAATACGCTCGGGGAAAACTTTAAGCTGGTACGTTCCAAACTGACCACCGTTGAACATGATTTGGGCAGCACCAGTGAACTGTTCCAGCGTCTGATTCAGCAATCCACCCCTTTGCAAAGCGAATGGCAACAGGCTGAGAAAAAACTGGCTGAACTGGAAATGACCCTGCAACAAAAGCAGTCTTTGCTGGAGCAGAATTCCACCAGTCTGGTCAAACTGGAACAGCAAAAAGCCCAGACTAAAGAGCGTTTGCAGTTGATTGAACTGCAACTCGAAACCTTGCAGCAGCAATTTGAAGATCAACAGGCACAATTGCAACAGCAAGATGGCCAGACTCAGACGCATAGTCAGAATCTGAGTGAGCTCAAATCCCAGCAGAGTTCAGTAGCAGCGCAATTCGCACAGATTAAAACTCAGGTCGAACAGCAGCAACAGCGTAAATTACAAATGCTGGCTCAAAGCGAGCAACTGGCAAAGAATATTGAACGGATTGAACAGCAGAAACAGACGCTCCAACAGCAAAATGCACAGATCCAGCAACAGGCGCAGCAAGATGAGCTGGTGCAGTATCAGGCAGACAAAGCCCAGGCTGAACAGCAAATCGTTGGCTATGAAATTCAATTAACAGATTTAAGAACTCAATTCGAGCAGATTCAGGAAGAGCAGGCGAGTCGTCAACAACAGCTGATGCAGCTCAAATCTGAAATTCAGGTCCTGCATTCAGAAAAGAAAAACCTGAGCCAATTACTGACCAAAGCCAACCCAAATGCTAAGAGTGATGCGGTCCAGTTGATGCATGTGCTTAAGCTCAATGATGCAGGCAAAGGACATGCCAGCCTGATCGAAAAGTTTCTGGCCAAGTGGCTGTCTGCCCAGATTCTGGCAGAGGGCGAGCACTTCCTTGAAGATCGTGCACGTCAGTTAAAACAACAGGCTGTTCAGGATAAAATTCAGATTGCCAATACGATGTGTCTGGCCGACTGGATTGAATCTCCGCATTATTCACTGTGGCAGCAAGTTGGAGTCGTAGATACATTAGCACAAGCATTACCGCTTCAAACTGACCTATTACAAGGCCAGACATTACTGAGTTTGGATGGCTATCAGGTTGGGTCAGACTGGGTCATTGCGCTGGACTATGATGAAGCCAGTCAGGCCGGACAAGGTGCATTGAGTCATCGAATCCGTCTGGATGAAATCGAGCAGCAGCTTGCGGAACTTGAACCTAAGTTTATGCAGCTGGAGCAGCAGTTACCTGAATTCGCCGATCAGGTTAAAGCTTTGCAAAACCAGATTCAGAGTATCAGTGAGCAGCACAAGCATACCCAAAAGCAGCTGCAGCAACTCGATATTCACATTGCCAAAGTACAAAGTAGCGCTCATGCTTTCGCCTTGCAAAAGCAGCAATTACAGCATCAGTTACAACAACTGGATGAGCAGCTTGAAGAAGATGCCATGCAGAAAGATGATCTGGAAATTGACCTGCATGCCTTGAATATCAAGCTGGAACAGGCGCTACCAAATTATAAAACCCTGCAATTCCAGCTTGAAGAATTGAGCGCTCAGTTGGATGACTCACAGCAGCTCAGTCAGCAAGCGCAGCAGGAACTGGAAGTGCTGCGCCGGCAAAATGTGCAAAGCCAGCAGCAGATCGAATTGCTGGAAAAAGATCAGGTATTCCTAAAAGAACAGTCTCAACAAATTACTGCACAAATCGAGCAGGCCAAAAAGTTTGTCGATCCGGTACAGCTGGAATTACCTGCTTTACAGAGCCAGTTCAATGAACAGGCGCAGATCACTGAAAAACTGCAAAAGACTTGGGCCGACTGGCAGATTGAATTAAATCAGGTGCAGAGCAAACAGCAGCACTTGACCGAACAGCGTCACAGCTTCCAGCAGCAGGATGAAAAACTTCGCACTACACTGGAAGAAAAACGTCTGGCTTGGCAGGCAGCCAAATCTGATTTGCAGCATTATTCTGAACAACTGAAAGAATTGAATAGTGAAGTAATTTCCGGGCTGGATATTGATGTTAAAGCACATCAGGCGAAACTGGAAAAAGCTCAGGCTCAGTTTGATAAACTCGGTGCAGTCAATCTGGCGGCTTCTGAAGAATATGAAGAACTGTCAAAACGTTATGAGGAACTGAGTCACCAGATGCAGGATCTGGAAAATACGGTTGAACAGCTACAGGCTGCGATGAAAAGTATTGATCAGGAAACCCGTAAACTGTTTATGCACACGTTTGATCAGGTCAATGCTGAGCTACAAAACCTGTTCCCGAAAGTGTTTGAAGGTGGTGAGGCGAGTTTAAGCCTTGAAGATGGCTGGCAGTCGGGGGTAAAACTGATGGCCCGACCACCGGGTAAACGAAACAGCTCATTGGCCTTACTCTCTGGTGGAGAAAAGGCCTTAACTGCATTAGCATTGGTATTCGCGATTTTTCGCTTAAATCCGGCACCATTTTGCGTATTGGATGAAGTCGATGCACCCCTGGATGATGCTAATGTGGGACGCTTTTGTAATTTAGTCAAAGAGCTTTCTGAACACGTGCAATTTATTTATATTACCCATAACAAACTTGCAATGATGATGGCGACTGATCTTTTAGGTGTAACCATGCCTGAACCGGGAACATCAAAATTAGTGACAGTTAATTTGGAACAGGCAAAAGAATACGGCCTAGCTGCGGAGGTATAATATGGAAATCACCACCATTATCGGGATTGTTATCGCAATTGTGATTATGCTGTTTGGTATAAGAATGCTGTTCAAAAAACCTGTGGAGGCTGTACCTTCACTGGATGCCAACCTGCATATCGACCCGGATAGCCAGACCCCGATCATTCCAAGGCATGTACGTTCTCAGTTGGCACAACAGGATGTCGAATCTGATCGTATCGAGCCAAGCTTGGGTATAGATGAACCGGCTCCTGAAAAGCCTTCCGCCTTTCGCAAGGCTGAATCAACTCCGGTTGAGCCAAAAGCAGTCGAAACTCCTGTAGCTGCCCCGTCAACAGAAGCTGAAGTAGTGGAAAAGTCGGTAGTCACGGCAGCAGATGTTCAACAGGTAGAAGCGGAACAGAAGAATAGCCAGATTGAAACCAAGGAAGAAATGCCTGAATTCAGCCTGAACAGCAACATCGAAAAAGCAGAAATTTCTGAATTTAATGATGAAAGTAGTATTCTGGATGCACATCTGCATGAGCAAAAAATAGTGGATGAAGAAAGTGCTTTGTCCAATGCTGAAACCATTATTTCTTTGCATATCTATCCGCAAGGCCGTGTACTTTCAGGTGATAAAACCCTGAAAGTTTTACTAAAATATGGCCTGCGTTATGGCGAATTGGCCTGTTTCCACCGTTATAGTGAAGACGGTTCAAAACTGCTGTTCTCGGTATTGCAAATGACCGATACTGGAATGGAAGGCTTTGATCTGGAAACCCTATCAACTCAGGAAGTGAAAGGTCTGGCATTCTTCCTGGCTTTACCGCATAGCGATGTACAAAATGCGTTTGATACCATGGACAGTATTTCACGTCTGATTGCCCGTGAAGTGGATGGTCTGGTCTATGACCAGAACCAGCAGGAATTTACTCCACAATTACGTGAATTCTGGCGCCATCAGGCCATTGATTATCGTGCTGGACAAGGTACGGTAGTTTAAGGCTGCTTTGTTCAATCTCCAAGTTGAATCTGTAGACTGCAATTTTTATAATAGCCAAAAGCTGAATATTCTACAGGGCGGATTTTCCGCCCTTTTTTATGGTGAAATTATGACCCAAGATGCTACTGTCATTGCGCAAATGCGTCAACTGATTCAACTGCTTGCCAAGCATAACCATGCTTATTATGTGATGGATCAACCGAGCATTGAAGACAGTGAATATGATCAGCTCTTTCATCAGCTCAAAGCCTTAGAACAACAATATCCTGACCTGATCCAGTCCGATAGCCCAACCGATAAAGTGGGTGGACAGGCGCTTTCAAAATTTGTGACCGTAACACACGCCGTGCCGATGCTGTCATTAGGCAATGTCTTTAATCAGGAAGATCTGCTGGCTTTTGCCCGCCGTATTGAAGAACGTTTGCCAAATCAAAAAATTGAATATGATGTGGAACTGAAATTTGATGGTCTGGCCATTTCACTCTGGTATGAGCATGGCGTATTGACGCGTGGGGTGACACGCGGCGATGGGGAAACCGGTGAAGACATCACCCAGAATGTCAGAACCATTCGCAACCTGCCGAAACTTTTATCTCCGGTGAATGGCATCATTCCCGATTTGTTGGAAGTCCGCGGCGAAGTGTTGATGCCGAAATCCGGTTTTGAAAAATTGAATGCTGCCAATGCCGCCAAAGGTGAAAAGACCTTTGCTAATCCGCGTAATGCTGCGGCAGGAAGTTTGCGTCAGCTGGACCCGAATATTGCTGCCTCGCGGCCATTGGCTTTTTATGCTTATGGGATTGCTCAGTGCGTGCCGCATCATGGACAAACCACTATGTCCGCCAGTCTGGAATGGTTACATCAGTTCGGTTTTGCGGTTGGCGAGCGTCACTTTATCTGTGACAGTATTCAGGACGTGCAAAAGGTCTACGAACAGATCATTGATGAGCGTGCCAGTCTCAGTGTCGAAATCGATGGTATGGTGATCAAGGTCAATGACCTGAAACAGCAACAACAGCTTGGTTTCCTGAGCCGTGAACCGCGTTGGGCCACCGCCTATAAATTTCCGGCAGTTGCAGCACTGACCACAGTAGAAAATATTAACTGGCAAGTGGGTCGTACTGGAACATTGACGCCGGTTGCGCGTTTAAATCCAGTTGCTGTCGGTGGAGTAACAGTTTCCAATGTGACGCTGCATAATATTGGCGAAATTCACCGTCTGGATGTACGTATTGGTGATACCGTCAGTGTTTATCGTAGTGGCGATGTAATTCCTAAGGTGGAAAAAGTCTGGCCGGAATTTCGCCCGGTTGATGCAGTTGAAGTGCATTTACCTGAACAATGTCCAGTCTGTGATTCACCCGTGGTCATGCCGGAAGGCGAAGCCTTGGCACGCTGTTCGGGCGGACTATATTGTGCCGCGCAGCGTATTGAAGCCATTCGTCACTTTGTCTCACGTAAAGCCATGGATATTGAAGGCTTGGGTGACCGTTGGGCAGAATCGTTGCTGCATCTGAATCTTCTCAAAGATGTATCAGATATTTACCATCTGCATGAACATCGTGAGACTTTGCTAGGTATTGAAAAGATGGGGGCCAAATCGGTTCAGAATCTTTTAGATGCTATCGAAAACAGCAAGAAAACTACACTGGCTGCTTTTATCTATGCTCTCGGTATTCGTGGGGTGGGTGAAACCACGGCGCGGATGCTGGCCAATACTTTCCAGACGCTGGAGGCATTACGCAATGCTGATATTGAAGCATTAAAGAAAACACCAGATGTCGGTGATATTACTGCGGAATGGATTCTGGATTTCTTCCAGGCGCCACATAATCTGGAAGTTTTGGATCGTTTACTGGCTGCCGGTATTCACTGGGATGCACCGATTGCACCGACCCGTCAGCCATTGAACGGCGAAAGCTGGGTGGTTACCGGAACTTTAAGCAGTATGGGACGGGATGATGCCACCCAGTTATTGCAAGCCTTAGGTGCGCGAGTCAGTGGCAGTGTGTCTAGTAAAACCAAATGTGTGGTTGCAGGTGAAAAAGCTGGCTCAAAACTGGATAAAGCAGAAAAACTGGGTATTCCAGTGATCAATGAACAACAGTTTATTGGCTTGATGCAGGATTATGGTCAGCTTGAGGCCTAAATCTCTGGATATTTCATGAAAGAATAAGAGTTAAAAAAGCCACCTTCGGGTGGCTTTTTCGCATAGAAAGATTAAGGAATATATTTTTTCACGACACCATCATCGAGCAGCTGCTGGAAATGTTCCACCAGACTTTCTTTCACCGGACGATACTCAATACCGAGCTCATCTTTACTTTTCTGGGCATTAAAGAAAATTGGATAACCCATATTCAGTTCTACAAATTTGCGGCTAAAACCTGCTACAGGCCCGAACATTTTGAAGGCTGCCTTCGGCAATTGATTGCGCGGGAACGGAAACTTATTGCCAAAATGTGCCCGCAGAATTTGGCCCATTTCCAGCAGGCTCAAGCTTTCACTACAAATGATATAACGACCGTGCGCTTGCGGATTAAACGCAGCACGGATATGCGCTTCAGCAACATCCTGAACATCGACCACGCCATTCCACATCGGTGGAACGCCAAGTAAAGTCATACCATTGGCAAACTGTTGCAGGACTTCCACACTACCGGATTGGGTATTTGGGGTTAAGGATTGACCAAAAACCAGTGCCGGATTGATACAGACCAGATCCCAGCGATCCTGTGCTTCAGCCATTTCCCAGGCTTTGCGCTCTGCCATGACTTTGGAATAAGGATAAGGCTGATGTGTGGCCGAACTGGTGGTATTCCAGTGGGATTCATCAAAACTGTTATTCTCAGTTTGTAGAATATCAATGGCATCGCCATAAGTGGATGCGATACTCGATGTCACGATCACGCGTTTCACTGATTCAGTCTGATTGACACTATTCAGTACATTTTCAGTGCCTAACACCGCAGGTTCGATAATATCTTTGACTGCATCTTTATAGTTGGTGACCACAAAAGGTGAGGCCATATGAAAGACAATTTCACAACCTTGCATCGCCTGATCAAAAGAACCTGGGCTTAATAAATTGGCCTGAAATAACTTGAGAGTTCCCGGTGTGCTGTCGGCAATTTTTTCTAAATGGGCAAAGCTTTTACTTTTATTTAGGTCACGTACCGTGGCATGTACAGTATAGCCTTGCGTGAGTAATTTCTGGATGACCCAGCTGGCAATATAACCCGATGCACCGGTAACCAGAACAGGCGCTGTTGTTTGTGGATGTGTCATATCGGCACCGTTGTTGTTTTAAATTTGTGTGAATGATAAGCGAAATTTAAGCATGAAGTACGCCAATGCAGTGATGTTTATACAAAAAGAATGAATCTGTCTGGTCAAAATTAAGATTTACAAATTTTAACGCATGTGTTTATTCGCCAGTTTTAGGTTATTGCCAAGCGTAATGAAAGTGCAAAGTGTTGTTTTATAAATGGGATTTCATTAAGAACAAAGTGTAAATGCAAGTACTTCTCATTTTAATTATATAAAAATCAAATATTTAACCATGGTTAAGCTTTGCAAATTCAATTGCTTTTCGCCATAATAGCAAAATACAGGTAGGGAGTTATTCAAATGCGCGGAAATCCAGAAGTCGTAGATTATTTAAATATGTTGATCGGTGGCGAACTGGCTGCTCGTGACCAATACTTGATTCACTCTCGTATGTATGAAGATTGGGGATTGACCAAAATCTTTGAACGTATCGATCACGAAATGCAAGAAGAGTCCCAGCATGCGGATGCGATTATCCGTCGTGTTCTGTTCCTTGAAGGAACGCCAAACATGCAGCGCGATGACGTTGAGATTGGCGAGGATGTGGTGAGCTGCCTGAAAGCCGATCTAAAACTTGAATATCATGTGCGGGAAAAACTGGCGCAGGGCATCAAACTGTGCGAAGAGAAAGGTGACTATATCAGCCGTGATATGTTACGCCAGCAAATGTCGGATACCGAAGAAGACCATACTTACTGGTTAGAAAAACAATTGCGCTTAATCGAACTGATTGGTCTGCAAAATTATATTCAGTCACAGATGTAAAACCGGATGAATAAAAAACCCAGCACATGCTGGGTTTTTTATATCTTGAAAATACTTAGTTGTTGTTACTCATAATGCCAATTTTTTTGACCTCCAGCCTTTGAGCTGCCGCCATGACCATAGCGATATGTTTATATTCAGTGGCACGATCCGCCTTGATTTTAATCTGATCCTGATCCGCTTTTTGCGCTACTGTCTTGAATAAGTTTTCCAGAGCTTGGGTATTTGCTACCGGCTGTTCATTCCAGAAAATCTTACCTTGTGCATCCAGACGTAATTCCACCAGCTCAGGCGGTTTTTCATCGGTTACAGGAGGCGTTCCATTCGGTAGATCGATATTAATCGAGTTATTCGGCAAAGGAATTGTGATAATAAACATAATCAGCAAGACCAGCATGACATCAATCAGTGGCGTCATGTTGACATCTAACATCACATCATCATCTTGATTTGAACCAACATTCATACCCATAAACTTAATCCCTCTTTGTGCTTAAGGTGTAGCGGGCGGAGTGGTGACAAAAGCAATTTTGCCGATACCGGCCTGTTGGGTGGTACTAATCACCTGATCAATTGCTTCATAAGGCGTTATCTGATCACCACGGATATGCACTTCAGGCTGAGGTCGCTTTTGAGCTTCTGCCTGTAATCGGCTCAGTAAAACCGTCTTATCCGGGATATAAGACTCATTCCAGAAAATATCGCCGGTTTTATTGACGGCCAGCTGAACATTTTCTGGCTTGGTTTCATACGGGACATTACGTTCTTCTGGCAGATCGACTGGTACGGTATGAATGGCAACCGGTACAGTAATCAGGAAGATAATGAGCAGAACCAGCATAATATCAACCAAAGGTGTGGTATTAATGGTTCCAATTACCTCATCATCGCTGTCGTTTGAATTGACCATCATTCCCATGGCTGATACCTCACTCTTACTTCACGTCACGATTAACAGGATTGTTGGTCGTAATTTCGCCGCTGAGTAATACTGCGTGTAAATCAGAACCAAAGGTACGTACTTCTTCCATGACCGCTTTATTACGGCGAGTCAACCAGTTGTAGCCGAGTACCGCAGGAACTGCGACTGCCAGACCGATCGCTGTCATGATCAGTGCTTCACCCACTGGACCTGCTACTTTATCAATCGAAGCCTGACCAGAAACACCAATCGCGGTAAGTGCGTGATAGATACCCCAAACCGTACCAAACAGGCCAACAAAGGGCGCAGTAGAACCTACTGTCGCAAGGAAGGCCAGGCCACCACTCAGATGGTTCTGGATTTTGTCGATCGCACGGGAAATTGAGATAGTGACCCAGGTATTGAAATCAATACGCTCAAGTAGTGTACCGCCATGATTTTTAGTTGATTTAATCCCTTTTTCCGCAATAAAACGGTAGACGCTGGCTTCGTCCAGATTCTCGGTTGCATTATCTAGAGAAGATGATTCCCAGAATTGGTGTTCAGCTTCCTTGGCTTGCTTACGGATCTTACTTTGCTGTAAACATTTGCTGATCATGATGTACCAGGTACCGATCGACATAATGACCAGAATGAACAGGGTGACTTTAGATACCATGTCACCTTCTTTCCACATGGCTTCCAGACCATAAGGATTGTGAGCAGGTTCTTCAGCCGCAGCAGGTGCTGGAGGCGTCGGTTCAGCCGCTGTCGCTGGTGTTGCCGCTGTATCCGTTACGGTACTGGTTGGCGTAGCAGACGGTTCGGCAAAAACTGCTTGCAGGGGCAATAAAGTGCTCATGGCAATTACACCGGCAGCAGTCATGTTTTTTAAAGGTTTTAGTGATTTTTTCATCATAGATCTCCTGATTTTTTTCTTTATCTGTTGTATCTGTTAGTCAAGGACAAATTCATAGGGAATGTCATACCAAGATTCTTGCGGCTCGCCATTTTTCATTGCTGGCTTGAAAGTACATAAACTGAAGGCCTTGGATGCTGCACGATCCAGCGCACGACTACCGCTCGACTTTTTCACTTTGGCATCCTGGACCTTGCCGGTGGTATTTACATATACAGAGATCAAGACTTCACCTTGTTCTTCATTCATTAGTGCATCACGTGGATAGTCTGGGCGTTTACAACCTGCTTCACCTTGTGAAACACCACGAGTGACACCAGCGGGTGGAGGGGCTGGTGCTGGAGCGGCTGCGACTACTGGAGCCGGTGCTGCTATCGGACTTGGTGAAGGATTCGCTGCAACGGGAGTAGGCACTGCAACAGTTGTCGGTTGGGTTGGCGTTGGAAGTGTTTTCTGTACAGGAACGACTTTTTCAACCGGTTTCACCTCAGGCACTTGTGCCACTTTTTCCACGATTTTTGGTGGTTCAGGTGGTGTTTCTTTTGGTGGCTCAGGTTCAGGCGGCTTAATATCTTGAATAATCATTAGCTCAACCGGCTGTTCCGTCGGTTTAATAATGTCTTTTGCCATACCAGCCATGAGTACCAGGCCAACCAGGATATGCAAAAAAACAACGACCCCAATACCAGTCAGTTTTTTGGCGGAGTTTTTTTCTAAGTCTTCAAACTTTGTGCCCATCATGACTCCTAGAATTTAAGACAAACAGGAAATAGTGCACTGATGAGAATTTTTTTTGATTACAGGCAGCATTATTTTTTGTTTGGCTAAAATTAAACGGGGAAAACCGCAAACACCGCTTGGCAGCAGTGTTTGCGAAGTAATTAATTAAAAGAATTTATAGGTACCACGTAAGAAGTAAGCGCGGCCTGTTGGATCGCTATAACGTGGGTCATAACCGTATTGGAAGTTATCCATTACGTCAGAGGCAGGTGGTTCTGCATCGAACATATTTTTAATACCGGCAGTTAGCTCCAGATTTTTAAATCCTTTGTAAGTGCCAGAAATGTTGTATACGGTGTAGTCAGCAACATCGCGTTCTTCTGAATAGTCTTCATAACCACGAACGAACTGTTGTTCAAACACCATTCTCCAGTTTTCATAAGACCAGTTCACGTTTGCAGTATGTTTCCAGCGAACCACTGCTGGGTCATCATAAACACCGACATAACCTTCCCACTCGCCGCCTGGTTCACTTTGGTAATCCATTTTGATCACATAAGTACCGTCAATACCAAAACCGAAGCGGCCAGTTGCCGTCATTGGAGAAAGATAGTTCAAACTCAAATCAATACCTTGGGTTTTCAAGCCACCGGAGTTAATCAAGTTAGTTGAGATATGATCGATACGACCTTCTGCATTACGAACAAAGTATTGAGCATACTTTTCTGGATCACCAAAAATTGATGCTTCACCAATCGTTCCCACTAAGTTTTCAATTTCGATATTGTAGTAATCGGCAGTGAAAACTAAGTTTTTGATCGGTTCAAAGACAAAACCAGCCATGTAAGATGTTGACTCTTCTGGACCTAGTTCAGAATTGCCGCCTTGTGTACGGATAAACTGGGTATTACATTCAGTTTGGTATCTGGTTTCAGTTGGTGTACCACCCGGGCAAAGAATCGGGTCATTATATCTTGCACCAGTCCAAGTTCTGACCGAAGGAGCATTGACCTCATATAAGCTTGGTGCACGGAAACCAGTACTGTAAGAAGTACGGAACATGAGTTCTTTAGCTGGTTCCCAACGTAAAGCCACTTTAGGATTAAAGGTGTCACCAAAATCGCTATAGTCATCATAACGAGCAGCTAACTGTAATTCCAGGTTGGTCAATAAAGGTACTTGGAGTTCAGTAAATACTGCACTAATGTCACGATCGCCTGAGCTTTTTGGTTTATTTGGATCAATACCACTGCCTGGAACTTGAGCAACAATTTCAGAATTTACAGTTGCTTCCCAGTCTTGTTTGGAGAAACTGCCACCGAGTGCAAAACCGACATCACCTGCAGGCAGTGTGTAGATTGGACGACTCACGGTAAAGTCAATTGTAGTGGATTCTAAAGATGCCTGATTGGTATCGCCTTTGACATCAAAAGTGTTCCATAAGCCGGCATTGGCTGCTGCTTGTGGGCCAAATGGGTTTAAAGTTCCATTATCAAGTGCAGCCTGAACTCTACTGCGGTTTAAATAACCACTTACGAAACTGTCAGTCGCATCACTTTTTGCATAAGTAACACCACCATTCATATCCCAACCGTATGCTTCACCTTCAATCCCTGCAAAGATACGGTTCGATTCGTTAATTGACTTAGAAACACGGTTACCGCCTTGTGAACGTAGATACAGTTGTAATGTGTTAGTCGCCAAGCCATCAACTGCTGGAGTAATACCTTTGCCAGGGTAATATTGACTGGCATAAGGCAAGGTCACACTACGACTATAAACATCAGGCGCAATTGAAGTGGTTACTTCATCACGTGCATAGATATACTCACCAATCGCATTAAAGTTATCTGACAATTTGAAAGTTGCGCGACCTAACGCAGAAAGATTCTCTTGTTCAGGCACAATACCAATAACAGTTTGGGTATTTAAATAACAGAAACCATCTTCAGCAACAGTATCTTTGGTATTTAAACAATTATCCCCATAAGGGTTACCCAAAATACCTGTGATAGGATCGTAGAAGTTTGCAGGGAAAGCATTTGCTGAACTGCCATCAATTCCTAATTCAGGAAGTACCCCACCACGGCGGCTGACTTTACGGTCTTTTGCCCAAATCGTATCTTGTTTTCGGTAATCGATCACACCGTAGACATTAAAACCTTGTTCATCTAGATCGCCATATCCCCCAAAAAGCGAAACGTCAATTTTTTCGCCGCCTTTTTCTTCAGGAATTTGACCACCTAAAGTAATGCCCACGCCTTCATATTGCTTTTTCGTAATAAAGTTGATTACACCACCCACTGCATCTGCACCATAGACTGCAGATGCGCCGTCACGTAAGACTTCAATGCGCTCTACCAATGCGAGAGGGATGTTGTTTAAGTTGGTTGAATCGGTACCAAATGCACTGCTTGCAACACGGCGACCATTAATTAAAACTAAAGTTTTATCCGAACCAAGACCACGTAAATTTGCTGTTGAACCACTGGTATTACTGGCACCGACATTTTGTGCTGTGACATAACTTGCTTGGTTGGCACTGACTTTCATCAATGCTTCTTCTACAGTGGTTACCCCCTGATTCACCAGATCTTCACCTTTAATAATCGTGATTGGTGAGGCGCTTTGTGCAGCTACTCCTTTAATAGATGAACCTGTCACTGTCACTTTTTGAACCTTGGTAGGTTGAGCGGCAGAGTTTTCTGGTTCATCGGCTGCATGTGCCAAAGACAAGCACATCATACTTAAGCTGAGTGCGCTTAACTTGAGTAGTCTTTTGCTGACGGTTGGAGCCCCCATAGATCCGACCAATTTATTTTTTTTCATCGTAAATTTCACCCTTTTGTTATGTGAAGTAGTGCTGGGTTGATCTAAGCAAGGCGGATGCCAACTTATAAAATTTTATATTTTTATATTTTTAAATTATTGAAAAATATTGATTTAATTGAATGAGGTTTGAATTTATCGAGCGATACTGAAGAAAAATTAAGAAGTCTGTGTATCGAATCTGAAGAAAGAAGGAAGTGAGACCCCTGTCAAAGCAATAAATAAATATTTAATGAATAAGAAAGGAATCTAAAACTGAAAGAGAAATTGAATAAAGTTTAATCATGGTGCATAATTTTTACATAAAATATACAATAATTTAATAAGATAATAATTATATATTTCATTTGCTTATGTGTGTATTTTCTTGGGTTGAAACAGTGGGAGGATGCAATAATATGAAACAGGTCTGGTTTATTTTTGTGCAGACTAGGCTTGAAGCTAGATTTTAAGAATAAACATTAAATTAATGATTCATGGAAAATATTATGTTATTGATAATGTTTTAAATGATTAATAAAAATAAGCTTTTTTGAGTTAATAACAGGAAAAAAACGTTATTTTTTGAGGATGGCATGAAATTCGCTTTGTTCAGTTTATTCCATCTGTCCAGCTTTGACCCATCCATTGAAGCAAATATGGGATGATGTGTTAAAGACTTCCTATAGCAATTAAAACTTCAAGATCAAGAATAGGTACAAATTTGAAATCATCATTTTTCAGTATGACAATTTTGGCCTTGGCCATGACTACGGGGCAAACCTCCTGGGCAAAATCATCTGCACATCCGGATAAAGTTTTAAACTTGGCTTTCGAAGCACCTGATGATGGTTTTGATATGGTCAAAACCTATAATTTTTATAGTGGTAGCGTTGCTGAAGCTATTTTTGAGCCTTTATTGCGTTATGACTATCTGGCGCGGCCTGCAATCTTGGCTCCAAATACAGCTGAATCTTTACCCAAGGTTGAGCAGGATGGCAAAGTTTATACCTTTAAAGTCAAGCCAGGAATTTATTTCAGTGATGATCCGGCATTTCAGGGCAAAAAGCGTGAACTGGTGGCGCGTGATTATATCTACTCCATGCAAAGGATCATGGATCCCAAAAATCATTCTCCTTCTTTTTCTTTTATTGAGGGGAAAATCCTTGGGGCAGATCAGGTCATCCAGCAGGCTAAAAAAACTGGCAAGTTCAACTACGATGCAGCTATTCCCGGTTTAAAAGCACTAGATAAATATACCTTACAAATTACCCTGACCCGTTCCGATCTGAATTTTCCATATATTCTGGCCTATGTGGCTTTTAGTGGTACCGCACGGGAGGTGATCGAACATTATGGTCATCGGGCAGGTCAGCATCCGGTTGGAACAGGGGCTTATCAGTTACACAAATATGTGCCGCGTAGCCGTATTGAACTGACCGCTAACCCGAATTATCGTGGTTTTGTCTGGAACTTTAAGGGCGATGGTTCCGAGTGGGATCAACGTATTGTCAAAGCCATGCAAGGCAAGCAGATGCCGCAAATTGGCAAGGTCAAAATCAGTATTATTGAAGAGGAACAGTCTCGCTGGTTGGCTTTAAAGTCTGGACAACTGGACTATGACAAACTCACTGCGAGCGGCGCCGAACAGGCACTGGAAAATAAGCAGCTGAAAAGTGAATACAAGAAAAAAGGCATCCTGCATTATCCGAATAAAGAACCGGAAATTACCTATACCATCATGAATATGCGTGATCCGTTAATTGGTGGGAATTCACTGGAAAAAATTGCCTTACGTCGTGCTCTCGCCTTGTCCTATAACCAGAAAGAAGCTATCCAGCAGTTGTACAAAGGTCATGCCGATAAAGCTGAAATGATTTTGCCAGAGGGCGTGGGTGGACATGACCCGACGTATAAAAGCAGTATTGCTTATAACCCATTACTGGCCAATAAACTGCTTGACCGCTTTGGCTATAAGAAAGGCGCTGATGGTTACCGAACCTTGCCTGATGGCAAACCTTTGACACTAAAAATGAATTCAACCAGCTCAAGCTCTTCGGTGATTTCTGCAGAGTTATGGAAAAAGAATCTGGATGCGATCGGGGTGCGAATTGAGTTCAAGGTTAGTAATTTTGCTGACAATCTAAAAGAAGCCACCCAATGCAAACATATGATGTGGGGGGGAGCCTGGATTGCGGACTATCCGGAAGGGGAAAACTTTGCCCAGTTACTGTATGGGCCAAATGCGCAGCAAGGCAACCTGAGTTGCTATACCTCAAAAGCCTACGACGCATTGTACCAGACCGCGATGAAACTGCCGCCGCAGCAGCGGACGCCATATTATGAGCAGATGAACCGTCAGATGGAGGCCGATAATCCATGGATTCTGCACAATACCCGTATACGCAACTGGTTGATTCATCCGCATGTACAGGGCTTTAAGGCCCATCCGGTGACCAGAGCAGTTTGGCAATATATGGATATTGAACCTGTTAAAAAATAACTTGAGAAGATTAAGAACCAGTATGAATGTGAATAAAAATACTTTAAAAAAACTGGCCAGTGGGGTGTTAGTGGCCGGTTTGATGATGGCAGGGAGTGCATCGACATGGGCCAGCAATCCTGCCAACCCGAATAAGGTTTTAAAAACAGTATTTCTGGCAGCTGAAACCGGTTTTGATCCGGGTTATATCCAGGACCGTTATTCAGCCAAAATTAATGCCGCGATTTTTGAAACCTTATTTACCTATGATTATCTGGCCTCGCCAGCAAAATTAGTGCCATTGACTGCGGTCAGTCTGCCTCAAGTCAGTGCGGATGGCCTGACTTATACCATCAAAATCAAAAAGGGTATTTATTTTGCCAATGATCCGGTCTTTGGCGGTAAAAAACGTGAACTGACTTCGTATGACTATGCTTATAGCTTGAAACGTCTACTGGACCCAAAGCTGCATTCACCGAACAGCTGGTTGCTGGATGGCCGAATTAAAGGGCTGGACGCATGGATGGCCCTAACCAAAAAGAATGGCAAAGCCTATGAAAATCCGTTTGAAGGTATTCAGACCCCAGACCGCTATACCTTGGTATTAAAGCTGAATAATCCGGATCAGAACTTTCCGATGTTGCTGGCACATGGGCCTGCCGCTGCAGTGGCTCGTGAAGTGATTGAAAAATATAAAGATAAGGCGGGTTGGGTCATGAATAGGCCAGTGGGAACTGGCCCTTACGTGCTCAGCCGTTGGACACCAGGCTCACGGATTATCTTAAAACCAAATCCAGCTTATCGTGGTTTTGTCTGGGACTTTAAAGCCAGTGGTGCAGAAGATCAGGCCATTGTAAAAGCCATGCAGGGCAAAAAAATGCCTCAAATCGGCACTATTGATGTGCGTGTTATTGAAGAAGCGCAATCACGGATGCTGGCATTTAAGAAAAATGAACTGGACTTGCTCGAAATTGAGGGTGATATCGTCGTTCAGGCCCTCGATGGCGATAAATTAAAGCCTGAGCTGGCTCAGCAGGGGGTGAAGCTGTCACGTATTTTAGAGCCCTCCATTAGTTACCATTACTGGAATATGCAAAACCCGGTCGTGGGTGGTTTCGCGCCAGAAAAAATTGCCTTACGTCGTGCCATGGCGATGGCATTTTCTGTGGAAAACATGATCAATGTATTACTTAAGGGAGATGGAGCAAAACTGCACATGCCTATTCCCCCAGGAGTAGCAGGCTATTCACCGTCCTATAAAAGCAGTATTCCCTATTCAGTCAAAGCAGCCAATATGTTGCTCGACCGCTATAACTACAAGATCGGTGCAGATGGCTGGCGCAAGACGCCTGAAGGGAAACCTCTGGTGATTGAACTGATTACTGGGAATACCAGTCGGGGCCAGCAACAGGGTGAGTTCTGGAAAAAGACCCTGGACAGTATCCATATTCAGCTGACCAGTAAGGCCATGCCATTCGCTGAAGGCATCAAGCTGGAAAAGCAATGTAAAACCATGTTCAAGAGTTCTGCATGGATTGCCGATTATCCAGATGCTGACAACTTTATGCAGTTGTTCTATGGCAAGAATGTCAATGTCACCAACAATGCCTGTTTCAAGCATCCTGAGTTTGACCGTCTTTACGAGCAAACCCAGAGCATGCCGCCAGGTCCGGAGCGTGATCTGCTCTATCGCAAAATGACCCGGATTCTGGAAGTCAACATGCCGACCCTGATGCTCTATAGCACCTACCGTAATGTCTTGACCCAACCCCAAATTATTGGACATAAGTCCCATCCGATTCTGTCTTCAGAATGGATGTATATCGATATTAATACGAAAAAGTAAGAAAAAATCTGGAGATGAATATGAAATCAAAATCTTTAAAATTAAGTACCTTATGTTTAATGATGATGGGGGGATATCAAGGTTTAGCGGCAGATACCCAAGTACAGCTGCTGCCATTGTTCAAGGCTGCAGAAATTCCGTCTTTATGTGATGCCAGTCTGGCTTCCATGCAAAAAGATATCCAGATATTTGAAAATAAGAAAATTAAAAATAAAGCCAAGGCCGGGCCTTATCTGGCTGAATGGGATGAATTGCATGCCAAAGCCCGTGATTTCGGTGCTGCAGTAGGATTGTACAGTAATGTCGATCCGGATCCTGCATTGCGTCAGGCAGCCGATGACTGTGAACTTAAAATCAGCAAATACCAGACCACTCTGTATCAGAATCCGAAACTGTATGCCCAGTTCAAGAAACTGAAAGCCAGTGATCCGATTGATCAGAAATTTTTAGAAGATATTCTGGAGCAGTTTGAGAACACCGGGGTACAACTCAGTGCAGAAAAACAGAAACGACTGAAAGAAATTATTGAAGAAAGTACCAAACTGGGGCAGGACTTTTCCAAAAATGTGCGGGATAACCCTGAAAAAGTTGAATTTACTCCAGCTGAAATGAAAGGCCTGCCAGAAAGTTACATCGCAAATTTAAAGAAAAATGAAAAGGGCAATTATCTGCTCGGCTTTGATTATCCGGAATACCAGCCTTTTATGGAGCTGGCAGAAAGTGATGAAGCACGCAAACGTTACCAGACCGCTTACACGCGTCGCGGGACCGAACAAAATCTGCAATTCATGAAAAAAGCCATTGATCTGCGTTATGAAATGGCACAACTTTTTGACAAGGAAAGCTATGCCCATTCTGCGCTTGAATTCCGCATGGCCAAAACTCCGGAAGCAGTGAACGGTTTTCTGGATGAGGTTTATGCCAAAGTTGCACCTCTAGAAAAGCAGGATGTAGAACAATTACGCCAGTTCAAGGCTGAAACTTTAAAAGTTCCAGTAGAGAAAGCAGAAATTACACGCTGGAATCAGGGTTACTGGAGTGAAAAACTGCGTCAGGCCAAATACAAGGTAGACCAGGAAAAATTGCGGGATTATTTCCCGACAGAAGCATCGCAAAAATGGTTATTCGCTATTTCTTCGGAACTCTATGGCATTGAGTTCAAGCCGGTGAAAGTCAAGGCCTGGCATGATGAAGTGGAATATTATGCGGTACATGACAAGGCTACGGGCGAATTCCTGGGTGGATTATATGTCGATAAATACCCGCGTGAAGGCAAATATGGGCATGCAGCTGTCTGGGGAGCTTATGGTGGCAGTACCCTGAATCAGCGTCGTCCGGTATCGGTACTGGTGACCAATTTTAACCGTAAGGGCTTGAACAGCAACGAACTGGAAACCTTTGTGCATGAAATGGGGCATGCCTTGCACGGGATTCTATCGAAAACCCGTTATACGGAACAGTCTGGTACCTCGGTAGAGCGTGACTTTGTAGAAGCGCCGTCACAGATGTATGAAGAGTGGGCACGCCGTCTGGAAACCTTGTCAAAAGTAGCAGATTACTGTGAGCCGGCATGTCCTCGGGTGGATGCTGCCATGACCGAGCGCTTAAAGAATGTGAAGAATTACGGCCGAGGCCTGCATTATGCCCGTCAGGCTTTATATGCCCAATATGATATGGCCCTGCATGGTAAAGATGCAAAAAACATTGAGCCTTTAAAACTCTGGCAGGATATGGAAGGTAAAACCGCCTTGGGTTATGTCAACGGTCAGCAGTTCCCGGGACAGTTCGGACATCTGATGGGCGGCTATCAGGCAGGTTACTACAGCTATATGTGGTCTGAGGTCATTGCCCTGGATATGCTTTCATCCTTTGGTGATCAGCTGATGGACAAGAAAGTCGGTGCGCATTATCGTAATACGGTCCTGGCGCAAGGCGGACAAAAGCATGGCGAGCAAATGGTGAAAGACTTCTTGGGTCGTGATCCAGACAGCAAAGCTTTCTTTAATGAAATCTCTGGAAAAAATTAAGGAAGGCAAGCGATGCTGGCATATATTATTCGACGGCTTTGGCAAATGATCCCGACCATGCTCGGGGTGATTTTGCTGATTTTCCTGCTGTTTAACTGGGTAGGTGGAGACCCTGCCTATATTCTGGCCGGTAAAATGGCCAATGCGGAACAGATTGAGAACATCCGTCAGCAACTGGGTGTGGATCAACCGTATTACGTACAACTCTGGATCTTTATCAAGCAGATTTTAACCTTTGATTATGGGGTGAGCTGGAGTACCGGGGAGTCAGTGGCACAGATTATCACCACCCGTTTGGGACCCTCACTGACCATTCTGATTCCCCTGACCATTCTGCAAACCATTATTTCTATCATTCTGGCTTTGGGTGTGGCTTCGGTTCGTGGTTCTTTGACAGATCGCATGATCATGATGCTGTGTACGATCGGTATGTCGATCAGTATTCTGGTATATATCATCGTGTTCCAGTATTTCCTGGCTTATGAACTGAGCTGGTTCCCGGTACAGGGCTGGAGTGATAATTTCGCTGATAATCTTTTCAAATATGCCTTGTTACCTGTGCTGATTATGTTGGTGGTCAGTATTGCACCAACACTACGCCTGTATCGTAGTTTTGTACTGGATGAAGTCAATCAGGACTATGTGCGTACTGCGCGTGCCAAAGGCCTGGGTGAAAACCGTATCATGGGCGTGCATGTCCTGCGCAATGCCTCCATTCCGATTATTACCGATGTCATGGCAGGACTTCCGGCACTGCTGATCGGTGCTTTCCTGATTGAGCGTTTTTTTGGTATTCCGGGAATTGGCCGTGAAGTCATTATTGCAGTAGAACGTTCCGATTTTCCGGTGATTAAAGCGATTACGGTCTATGTCGCTGCTGCGACCATGATATTCAACCTGATTGCCGATCTGATCTATAAATGGGTCGATCCGCGTGTACAGTTGAAGTAGGTGAATTATGCTGAGTGCGATATTTAAAAAAGAACAAGCGGCTGAAGCAGCACCTGAATCGGCTTCAACAGGATTATGGCAACTGGCCATGCGCCGTTTGAAACGTGACCGGATTGCCATGTTTTCTCTGTATGTGGTGCTGTTTTATCTGCTGCTGCTGGTACTGTCAATGAGCGGCCTAATTGCCAAAGACTGGAATAAAGAAGTGGCGGTCAGCTATGCACCGCCGAGTTTTATCAGTGCAGCGCCAGTTCCGGCTGTATCTGATACAGAGCAGGGTGCAGAATCTGTACCTCTACCAGTCAATCCAGTTGATCCTTTAAAAGATGTCATTGCTGAATTGAATGCTGAAATTGCTGCTGAGCAGGGTGCTGGTGCAGGCATCGATTATTATGGAGTGGTCGATCCGCTGGCAGAAGACATGAAGGCCATTAATCAGGAGCTCGGCGGCCAGCTGATGGATGAAAGTGGGGAACTCAAGCAAAGTCTGGTCTTCGGCGCCGATAAATGGGGACAGGATGTTTTACAGAAAACCATCAAGGGGGCTGAAACCTCGATTCTGGTTGGACTGATTGCAGCCTTTGTCGCTGTACTGATTGGAACTGCACTGGGTGCAATAGCAGGTTACTTTGGTGGCTGGGTCGATGATCTTCTCAACTGGTTTTATAATATCTTTACTTCGATTCCCTATCTGTTGCTGGTTTTGGCGATTGCCGCAGTGTTACAACAAAAAGGTATTTTATCAATCATCCTGATTTTAGGTCTGACTGGCTGGACCGGGGTCTTCCGTTTGGTTCGTGCCGAATACATGAAACATACGGCACGTGAATATGTGCTGGCTGCCAAGGCGATTGGCGTGAGCAATATGCGTCGTATGTTTGTCCATATTTTTCCCAATGTCAGCCATATTGCCCTAGTACAGATGTCTATTTTGGTGGTGGCATTTATCAAGTCTGAAGTCATTTTGAGCTTTCTTGGTTTCGGTGTGCCTATCGGGGTAGTGTCATGGGGCAGTATGCTAAATGAAGCGCAAAGCGAGCTGATTTTGGGTAAATGGTGGCAACTGGCGGCAGCCTCAATCGCCATGGCGGTATTGGTGACTGCTTTCTCGATGTTTACCGATGCACTCCGTGATGCATTAGATCCAAAACTGAAATAGGAGCGCAACGATGTCTGAAATCAATCCAAGCACAGCACCTGCGTTACTTCGCGTAGAAAATCTGCGAGTCAGTTTTAAAGGTGAAAATAAAGAATATATTGAGACCGTAAAAGGGGTTTCTTTCGAGATTCCGGCTAATACCACGGTTGCACTGGTAGGTGAATCGGGGAGTGGCAAGTCGGTTACTTCCCTCGCCACTATGGGCCTGCTTCCGGCAGAAAGCGCACGTATTTCAGAAGATAGCCAGATCATCTTTGAAGGGAAAAACCTGCTCAAGCTTAAAACCCGTGAAATGCGCCAGATGTGCGGCAAAGACATTGCCATGATTTTTCAGGAGCCGATGTCTTCGCTAAATCCGGTATTTACGGTAGGCATGCAGATTGCAGAAATCCTGCAACTACATTTGGGCATGAATAAAAAACAGGCACGTCAACGTACTCTGGAACTGCTCAAAGAAGTGGGTATCCCTACGCCAGAAACTAAAATCGATGCCTATCCGGGGCAGCTTTCCGGTGGACAGCAACAACGGGTCATGATTGCCATGGCCATTGCCTGTGAACCTAAACTGTTGATTGCAGATGAACCGACCACAGCTCTGGATGTGACTATTCAAAAGCAGATTCTGGACTTGCTGGAATCGCTGCGGCAACGTCGCCAGATGTCGATGCTGTTTATTACCCATGATCTGGCATTGGTTGGTGAAATTGCTGATCAGGTGATTGTAATGCGTCATGGGGAAATCCGTGAACAGGGTCCGGTTCGGGAGGTGCTGGACCGGCCTCAAGACATGTATACCAAAGCCTTGTTACACTGCCGTCCACAATTGTCGCAACGTCCGTTACGTTTGCCGATGATCAGCGATTTTATGAAACAGGATGGCTCAACCTGGCTAGAAGATATCCGTCTGAATACTCAGCTTCCGCAACGTTCACGTGGGCTAAAGGGTGGAGAGGAAATTATTCTGGATGTACGGGATCTGAAGAAATCTTTTTATAGTCGTAAAGGACTGTTTGGCAAAGATGAATTTCAGGCAGTAAAAGGAGTTTCTTTCCAGCTGGCCAAAGGAAAAACCTTGGGGCTGGTCGGGGAGTCCGGTTCGGGTAAAACCACCATCGGTTTATTACTGATGCGTCTGCAACAGGCTACAGGTGGTAAGGCACTGTTTCAGGGGCGGGATATTTTGGACATGTCGGAAAAGGAATTTACCCAGTATCAACGTAAAATCCAGATCATTTTTCAGAATCCCTATGCTTCGCTGAATCCACGTTTTACTGTTGGACAAATCCTGATGGAACCGATGCAGATTCATAAAATTGGTCAGGATGATGCAGAGCGCAAACAAATGGCCTTGGATCTGTTGGAGCGGGTCAGCTTGCCTGCACAGGCTTTTTATCGTTACCCGCATGAGTTTTCAGGTGGTCAGCGTCAGCGAATTGCGATTGCACGTTGCCTGACCTTAAAACCCGAGATTTTGATCTGCGATGAATCGGTCTCGGCACTGGATGTCTCAGTACAGGCGCAGGTGCTGAATTTACTGCAAGATTTGCAGGATGAATTCGGACTCAGCTATATCTTTATTTCACATGATTTGTCGGTAGTGAAATATATTTCAGATCAGATCATGGTGCTGAATCATGGTGAATTGGTGGAAATCGCCAATTCAGATGAATTGTATCAATCTCCACAGCATGAATATACCAAGCGTTTAATCGGTGCTATCCCGCAAGGGATTCCACAAAGTGCCTGATGCATAAGGCATAAAAAAGTCAGGCAATGTGCCTGACTTTTTTATTTATCTTAATTAAAACTTTTTAAAGCCTTTGTTGACGCCATATGGACGGCGCGGCGCATTTTCATCACGCTCTTCACGGCGGCCGAAACCTTGATCAGGACGGTTTTCACGACGTACAAACTGAGTGCCATTCTGGTTTTCAGCTCTGTCACGACGACCATAAGCATTGTCATCACGACGCTCACGGCCAGTATTATTTTGTGGTTGCTCATCACTGTCACGACGTTGCTGACGCAAGAAACCGCCACGGCGCGCAGCCATCGGTTTGTCTTGCATACGCTCGTTACGGCGTTTCGCCATACCAAACAAGCCTGTACCTTGACGTGGCTTCAATTCCACAGCTTTGGTCAGGTTGTCGATATCGTTTTTATCCAGTTCAATCCAGCGACCGGTACGCAGTTCGCGTGGCAAAATCACAGTACCATAACGGGTACGCAGTAGACGGCTGACTTTCAGGCCTTGTGATTCAAAGATACGACGTACTTCACGGTTACGACCTTCTTTCACCACGACCTGGAACCAACGGTTGATCCCGTCACCGCCCAGTTCAGAGAAAGATTCGAATTTTGCCGGACCATCGTCTAGCACCACGCCTTTAAGCATGTTGTTACGAATTTGTGGCGTTACTTCACCCATGACACGAACTGCATATTCACGTTCGATTTCATTCGATGGGTGCATCAAGCGATTCGCAAGTTCACCATCATTTGTGAACAAGAGTAGACCGGTGGAGTTAATATCCAGACGACCGACCATCACCCAGCGATCGCCCGGAATAGCAGGCAGCTGTTCAAACACGGTCGGACGGTTTTCAGGATCGCTACGTGAGCAGATCTCGCCTTCAGGCTTGTAATAGATAATGACACGACGACGGATTTCGTCTTCAATCTGGAAGGCAACTTTACGACCATCGATGCGAAGCTCATCACCTGGTTCGATTCGTTCACCCACTTGGGCAATTTGCCCGTTGACACTTACACGACCCGCGGCAATGACTTCTTCCATATAACGGCGAGAACCCAAACCAACGCGTGCAAGCACCTTTTGTAACTTTTCACTCATGACAGCATAACCTTAGAAATAATTATCAACAGTTCACCTATTTATGACTTCGGTGCATTCGCATCGAGGGCCATAAAAGCTTCCTTGGCATCCTGCAGGGGAGGCAATTGGCCCAAACTATTCAGGCCAAACGCATTTAAAAATTGTGGCGTTGTCATTAACAACGCAGGTCTTCCAGGGAGTTCACGAAATCCAGACTCTTTAATCCAGTTCCAGTCAAACAGCGTACGCAAGTTTTGACTGTTATTCGTGACACCACGAATTTGTTCAATATCCGCTCGGGTCACTGGCTGGTGATAAGCAATCACCGCAAGCGTCTCTAGTAATGAAGGCGACAAGCGAGCCGGTCGCTCAGGCCAGGTCTGTGCAATAATATTACGATATTTTGCACGCACTTGAAAACGATAACCTTGTGCTGTTTCAATCAGTTCGATTGAACGGCCATGCATCAGCATGGAAAGTTGTTGTAAATACTGACGTAATTCCTGCTTGCTATAGCGATCTTGAAAAGCTTCTTTCAGACGAGCCAATGAAACCGCAGAGTCGCTGGCAAAAATAATGGCTTCAAGCTGCATTAATACTTCATGCAGATTATCTTCTGCAGATAACAGCGTATTTTGATCGAGTGTCATTGACTGGCTCCTTGAATTGCGAGCGGGGCTTCAATACCTGTAGCAATAATCTGAATTTTTTGTTGTCGGGTCAGTTCCAGCACCGCCATAAAGGTTACCACCATACCCATACGGCCTTGGCTCGGTTTTAACAAGTCCTTAAAGCTGAGTATTGCGCCAGTTTCAATACAACTTTCAATATAGGCAATACGTTCTTCCAGCAGTACCGGTTCCTGTTGCACCTGATGAATCACCGGTTCAGGACGGTTAAATATACAAAGCAAGGCATCACGCAATAAATCGCTTGAATAGCCTTCATTCGGCTGCTGGATTTCGCCCAAACTGACGTTGGTGGTGAAAGTGTCACGTTCCAGAATCGGCATCTGGCCCAGACGTTCTGCTGCCTGTTTAATTCTTAAATAATTTTCTAAACGGTCAATCAGTTCTTGTTTTGGATCCTGTTCAATCGCAGCCAGGCTTTTCGGTTTTGGTAATAGCAAACGCGATTTGAGATCTGCCAGTAAGGCTGCCATCACCATATAATCGGCCGTCAGCTCGATGTTCAGGGATTTCATCGCGTCCATATAAGACAAATACTGTGCTGCAATCGGCGCGATATCGACCTGTAACAGGTCAAAACCGTTTTTTTGAATCAGGTAAATTAAAAAGTCGAGTGGGCCTTCAAAATGTTCTAATAAGATTTCAAATGCCGCTGGAGGAATGTACAGATCCTCTGGAATTGTATCCTGCCATTCATCCAGAACCCGAATGTGTGGAGCAGATTCCATAGTGTTATGGATAATTTGAGTCATTACAATTATAGGCCACGCGAATTTTCAAAGGCATGCAAAGGCTTGATTTTCGGTATCTGATCGAAAGAAAAGCACAGGATTAAGCGTTGTCATTGTACTGGAAAAGTAACTTTAAATAAATTAAATAAGCCGTCAAAGCCATAAAAACTTAAAAAAATAATGGAATTTATCTACGATTTAAAAATAGCAACGAGAAAAATGACAAAACATAGCTGGAAATGCTACGGTGATTTTTAGGTTAAATTGGTTCTCAGAATTAAGCGTATCTGGTAGATGATGTCAGTTGATTCACTTAAAAAACTCGTTCAATACAGTGATTCTCATCAAAAGAGGAAAATAAGCTAGCTGGCAGATATTGAATGATTTTTAAACGGATTTCCCATTAAAAAACATAAAATTAATAAGTATTAATAAAATATTTCCCTATAATTTTTGGTCAAAAATACCGTTATACTCTCGAAAAATAGTCAAGAATCACAAAAATCAATAAAAAGGTGAAGAAAGCATGCCACTTATTCTGGTTGTTATTGGGATGATCGCATTTGGGGGATTTTGGGCTTATCCCAAATATCAGATTATGCAGCTGGAGGATGAAGCGCGTACGGGGCTGAAATCAGGCGGATTTTCAGCGTTTGCGGAACAGGCCCGACCTGTCATGCAGGCTATGAAAATGGATTTTAGTGTACTGGACCAATATCCTAATATCCGTTTTTACATGCGGCATATGGCCTATGAGGGCGACCAGCTGGATGAGCGGATTAAACTGGATATGCAAGCCATGTCTTGTGAGTCGATCAATTCCTTTAAAGTCATGGAACCCAAGGCACGCACAGCGATGCTGAATGTACTGGAAGAAGATCAGATTATTTTTCATGTGTATCTGAAAAATAAACTGGGTGAAGAGCTCATGCATCATGAGCAGAAGCTATCGCAATGTCCAAATTTCATTGCGGTTCGTCATTATGAGCGTAGCTCAGATTCCTAGACTATTTTTGGCAAACACTACATACCTGGCGAATTGAAAAGAATAGAACTGCAACATCTCACCATATGCTGTTTTAGATTTTCATGGAGAGGAATGGCTGTATTCCTTGGTCGCAAACTCAATGATACGTTGGCAAGTCTCTGCCAGGCATACGTTCTGGTTGGAGTAGATCTGCAACAACTGTCTCACTAGAGCCAACGTCAGGAAAAATTGGTACTCAGTATGATTAATATTTACAGTGGGATAGGGAGAAGGATGTGCTTCGACCATGACTGCCTTGGATTGCAGTGTCCAAGGCAGTTCTGCATAGATTAGATCCTGTACAGAAAATTCATGCTGATTCAGCAGGAGATAAAATAAATCCATTCATTTTGACTCCTTCAATGTTTGTGGAGAAATTCTCAGACCTCATTTATTCAAAGGCGCTGACATCTCCCATACCACGACGAATCACTTCTGGATGATCACCCGATAAATCTACAATAGAAGTCGTGCTCAACGTGCCTAAACCACTATCTACAAAAACATCAATGCGTTTGCCCAGCTGCATTTCAATATCATAAGGATCATCGAGTGGGTCAGTCTGACCCGGTAAAATCAGGGTAGAGGTCAACAACGGCTCACCGAGTTCTTTGAGCAGCATCTGACACACCGGATTATTTGGAATGCGCAGGCCAATAGTTTTCTTTTTGGGATGCATCAACCGACGCGGGACTTCACTGGTTGCAGGTAAAATAAAGGTCGTGATGGCCGGTGTATTATTTTTCAGCAAACGGTACATGGCATTGTCCACCTTGGCATAAGTGGCAATATCGGACAAATCACAGCACAGAATCGCATATTGATGCTTTGGGCCCAGACCACGAATTTGCGCAATCCGCTCCATGGCACTCTTGTTCCCAATCTGGCAACCAATCGCATAGGCTGCATCAGTGGGATAGACCACCACATCACCCGCACGGATACGTTCCACTGCCTGACTGATTAAGCGGGGTTGCGGATTGTCTGGGTGTACGCGTAAATGCAGCATAGAGACTACTCCAAGCTTGGGCTGATGGTTTATTATGTGGCGCTTAGGCAAGATCTGGCAATCATAAAAAAGGTAGATTTGTGTAATTTAATCAAGTATTTCACGTATAAATTCATCAGATTGTAAACTTTTGCCACCTCTGATGCAGATACAGATACATTGGATAAAGCGCGCTGCATCACGTGGAAGTTTGGCTGTACCATTAAAATAAGCCTGAACTTGAGCGTAGACATTATCTTTAAAGCTGGCGCCATCACCGCCATCGCCAGTCAGGTTATCCAAAGAAACCCGGAATTTACGGCCAAAAGCCTGGGCAAACATCCACTCAATTGCCTGTGGCTTGATTTCGACCTGTTCAAACAAAGTCTGCTGTTCTCGGGTACGGCCATCCGGCGCATACCAGTAACCCAGATCAGGCAACAGGCGGCGTTTATCTCCGGCAATGGTCCAGTGGCTGATTTCATGCAGGGCACTATTAAAAAAACCATGCGCAAACTGGATCCGAGCAGGACTGTTTGTAGTTGCAGGGAAATATTCTGGTTCAAATTCGCCGCGCACTAAAGTGACATTTAAATGGGAAAACCAGTGATTAAAGTGTAAGATGAGCCAGTCCACCTGCTGCGCTTCTGACGATAAATTCGCCCATGGCGAGAGTTGCACTTGTTGTGTTGAACTGTCAGAATCAAGGCTTGGAATTGTGCTAACGAGTGATGAAATATTCACTTCTGTTTGCGGCTGCAACAGATGCATGACTTGAGTTACCCAAATGGTCTGTCGAAATAAGTACAAAATTGTATCTTAATCTTTGACAGAGTACTGATGAATTTGTAGAATTGCCGCCTTAATTATGTCAGCAAATACCTTTCCGGCACAGATTGAGCCGTTTAAATGGGCTGAACAGGGCTTTAAATGGTCAGGTAAACTGCCTTTATCCCGCTTTGTTCGTATCGCTCGTGAAGCTGTTGGATCAATTGATGATCAATTGATTAACATAGACTGTAAGCTATCAATGGATGCCTATCATCGTATTGCATGGCTAGATGGTCACGTTGAAACAAAAGTTCCTATGGAATGCCAGCGTTGTCTGGAAACTGTAGAAATTGAACTGGTTTCATCGTTCCATTTGGCACTTGTGGATGATGAGTCACTGATAGAGCGCTTGGATGAGGATGCTGATTTCATCGTCCTAGGTGAAAGTGAAGCAACGACCAAAGGTGATTATGATGCACCAGCGACCGCTGATTTACTCGCGCTGATAGAAGATGAACTGTTATTGTTGATGCCGTTGTCGCCTAAACATGAGTTTTGTGAACATAAGCATCAACCTGCCGTAGAAGAAGTGGCTGAAGAAAAACGGGACAACCCGTTTGAAGTTTTGGCTGCTTTGAAGGGTAAACTTAACTAATTTTTGTGTTATACTATTGTGTATAAGACAATCGAATTTGTTCTGATCCATTTTTTCGATCTTTGTAAGGAGCCATCATGGCCGTTCAGCAAAACCGTAAAAGTCGCTCTCGCCGTGACATGCGCCGTTCACATGACGCTTTAACCGAGAATGCATTAACTGTAGACCAAGCTACTGGCGAGACTCATCGTCGTCACCACGTATCTAAAGATGGTATCTACCGTGGTCGTCAATTATTCGCTAAAGCATCTGCTGAATAATTGGTGATGTATTAAGCGTCAAGCTTAGTAGAAAAAATGGGAGCATTTAGCTCCCTTTTTTTTGTCTTTGATTTTTAGTGGTATCGGTTTTTTGTTGTATTTGGCAATTACCGCCAGCAAAATTACATGCTAAATTGCGCTCCACAATGATTTAGGTGGTCTTATTGGTCAGTCTTCTTGTTAGGATTGAAGAAGCACACCTCTTGAATGAAAGGATTTTATTATGTCTGCTACACCACTCGAACAAGCAGCACCCGCAACAAAAACTGCATTTGTGTTTCCGGGTCAGGGCTCACAAAAAGCCGGTATGCTGGCTGAGCTTGCAGAACAGTTTGCGAGTATTCGCGAGACATTTGCAGAAGCATCTGAAGCCGTCAGTTTTGATCTGTGGCAGATTGCGCAAACTGGCGAAGGTCTGGATCAAACTGAATTTACCCAGCCGGTATTGCTGACTGCAAGTATTGCCTTATGGCGCGTGTGGTTGGAATCTGGCGGTGTAGCACCGAAATATCTGGCAGGCCATTCACTGGGTGAATATAGCGCACTGGTCGCATCGGGTGCTTTAAGCCTGGGTGATGCTGTGAAGCTGGTGAACCTGCGTGGCAAACTCATGCAGACTGCAGTACCTCAGGGTGTAGGCGCGATGGCTGCCATTTTGGGTCTGGACGATGCCAAAGTGATTGAGCTGTGTGCACAAGCAACTGCAGCAGGCGAAGGCTCTGTCGAAGCAGCGAACTATAATGCGCAAGGGCAAGTAGTCGTTGCAGGCAATAAAGATCGCGTTGAAGCAGTGATGGCATTGGCCAAAGAAAACGGCGGAAAAGCCATTGCATTGCCAGTATCGGTTCCATCGCATTGTTCATTAATGAAACCTGCTGCTGAACAGTTTGCTCCGGCATTGGAACAAACCGCCATTGAGCTACCACGCATTCCTGTATTACAAAATGTAGGCGCGCAAGCGGCAACCAGTGTAGATGAATTGCGTCAGGCGTTGACCGCGCAACTTTATGAGTCGGTACAATGGACTAAAACCTTACAATTCCTTCAAGATGAAGGTGTTGAGTACATCGTAGAATGTGGTCCGGGTAATGTATTGACCAACTTGGCGAAACGCTTGCCGAATATTCAAAAAGCACTTCCACTGGACAGTCAATCTCGTCTGGAAGATGCATTAAACACCGTATTGGCGGCAGAAGGGAAAAGTGCATGACACAGGAACGTAAAGTTGCTCTGGTAACAGGTGCAAGTCGTGGTATTGGTGCTGCGATCGCACAACAGTTGATTCAAGACGGTTATTTTGTCATAGGTACTGCAACGTCTGAAGCAGGTGCGGAAAAATTATCTGCACAGTTTGCTGAAAATGGTGCTGGAAGAGTACTAGATGTACGTGACGGTGCAGCGATTGATGGGCTGGTAACGGACATCGAACAGAACTATGGTCCAGTCCTTGCGTTGGTCAATAATGCCGGTATTACCAAAGACAATTTGCTGCTGCGTATGTCTGAAGATGACTGGGATGATATTTTAAATATTCACCTGAAAGCAGTTTACCGTTTGTCTAAGCGCGTACTTAAAGGCATGACCAAGGCGCGTTTCGGTCGCATCATCAACATCAGTTCTGTGGTGGCACACTTTGCCAACCCGGGTCAGGCCAACTATTCTGCTGCCAAAGCAGGTATTGAAGCATTTAGCCGTAGCCTTGCCAAAGAAATGGGTAGCCGTCAGATTACCGTAAACTCGGTAGCACCAGGTTTTATTGCGACTGAAATGACTGAGCAGCTAAGCGAAGAAATTCGTAAAAAGATGACTGAGCAGGTGGCATTAAACCGTTTAGGTGATCCGCAGGATATCGCAAATGCCGTAAGTTTCTTGGCTTCGGATAAAGCCAGTTACATTACTGGTACAGTTATGCATGTAAATGGGGGCTTATACATGAGCTAAGCTCAAGTATAAACTTTCCAAATTTTTTAGATTCAATTAAACTAACGGCATTAAAAACGCCACAAGCAATGAGGAGAATTCCTGTGAGCGATATCGAACAACGTGTTAAGCAAGCAGTTGCAGAACAACTTGGTATCAAAATCGAAGAGATTAAAAACGAAGCATCTTTCATGGATGACTTAGGTGCAGATTCTCTAGATCTAGTTGAACTTGTTATGTCTTTCGAAAATGATTTCGACATCACGATTCCTGATGAAGATTCTAACGAAATCACAACTGTTCAATCTGCAATTGACTACGTTTCTAAGAAACTAGGTTAATCGCCGATTTCAGCTTTGCTGAACATAAAGACCACCCTAGAGGTGGTTTTTTTGTGTCTGCTTTTCACATGAATGGAGGTTTTACAATTCATTACCTTTCTGTCACCAATGACTAACTATCTCTCTAGAGTTTTCATTATAAAAATAAGAGTGATGTGACATTAACAACAAGAATGGAGTCCGCTATGGGTCTTTTTGATTTTGTAAAAGGTATCGGTAAGAAGAATACAGCTGCTGCGGAACCACAGGCTGCACCTACAACGACAACGCCGGCTGCAGCACAACCTGCGGAGCCTTCTGCTCAGGAAGTGGCAAATAAATTACTCGGCCATGTGAAAAGTCTGGGCCTTCCGATCACTGGTTTATCCATCAGTTATAATTCAGCCTCGGATCTGGCCACGGTCAGAGGTCAGGTGCAAAGTCAGGCCGATCGTGAAAAAATTATTCTGGCGGTGGGGAATATTGATCATGTGGCCAAAGTGGATGATCAGCTTACGGTCAGCAGCCCTGAACCGGAAAGCAAATTCTATACGGTAAAATCGGGGGATAGCTTGTCAAAAATCTCGAAAGAATTTTATGGTGATGCCAATCAGTACAATAAGATCTTTGAGGCCAATCGCCCATTGCTCAAAGATGCTGATGATATTTTCCCGGGACAGGTACTCCGTATTCCTGCTTAAGGTTTAATAAGTCCAATCAATGTTCAATCTCAAAGCCCCGTTTGGGGCTTTGTTGTTTTTGCTGGTAGCTTTAGAAATTCAAAATCATTAAATACCCAAGTCCAGATATAAACTTTCTTTGACTTCTTCCATCACTACATAACTATGTGAAGATGCAGAAGCGGGCAGTTTTTTCAGTAAATCCCCCAGTAAACGGCGATAAGCACTCATTTCTTTTAAACGTGCTTTGACCAGATAATCAAAATCACCGGAAATTAAATGGCATTCCAGGACTTCTGGAATCTCAGTCAGATTACGAGCCACCTGATCAAAGACATCTCCTGATTTGGCGGAGAGTTTGATTTCCAGAAAAACCAGCAGGTTGCGCTCCAGCATTTCCGGATTTAAACGGGCGTAATAGCCCATGATAATGCCTTCGCGCTCTAGCCGTTTTACCCGTTCTGAACAGGGCGTGGTCGATAGATTGACGCGTGCTGCAAGTTCGCTAATGGCAATCCGGCCATCGCGTTGCAGGATATCCAGAATCATGCGGTCAATGCGGTCTAATTTGCGCATCAATATTTCCCTCTTTTTTTTTAATTCTGCCCGAAAAAATATTTATTCCACTGAATATACAGTCTGAATATAGTGAATTTAACTATTAAAGCAAAAATATACTAGTGAAATAAACTGAAAAGATGTTTGAGGGTTAAGGTAATGCGCGTATTGGTTTTAGGTAGTGGTGTGATTGGTGTGGCAAGCGCTTACTATCTGGCGCAGCAGGGAGCAACCGTGACTGTGTTGGATCGTCAGGCAGGTCCGGCGCAAGAAACCAGCTTCGGTAATGCCGGGCAGATTTCTCCAGGATATTCGACCCCTTGGGCTGCACCAGGTATTCCATTTAAGGCAGTCAAATGGATGTTTCAGCATCATGCACCGTTGGCGATTAATGTCGATGGCAGCTTGTGGCAATTGCAGTGGATGGCACAAATGCTGAAAAACTGTAATGCCCAGCATTATGCAGTCAATAAAGAACGGATGGTGCGTGTGGCTGAATACAGCCGTGACTGTTTGCGTAATTTGCGTCGCGATATTGGCATCTCTTATGAGAACCGCTCGAAAGGCACTTTGCAGATTTTCCGTAAAGATGCGCAGCTGGATGCGGTGCAGCGCGATATCGAGGTTCTGAAAGAAACCGGAGTGGAGTTTGAACTGCTGGACCGCGATGGACTGGCGCGTGTAGAACCGGCATTGGCACAGGCTAAAGATAAACTGGTGGGTGGTCTGCATTTACCCAATGATGAGACGGGTGACTGCTATCTGTTTACCAATGCTTTGGCAGAGCATGCCAAAGGGATGGGTGTAGAGTTTAAGTTTAATCAAAACGTTGAAAAGCTGATTGTAGAAGGTGACCAGATCAAAGGTGTTCTGGTGAATGGTCAGGTGCTCACGGCAGATAAATATGTGCTGGCCTTTGGTAGTTATTCACGTGATTTCCTCAAACCGCTTGAACTGAATTTACCGGTCTATCCGGTGAAAGGTTATTCACTGACCATTCCGATTTTAGATCCGGCCTATGCACCACAATCTACAGTACTGGATGAAACCTATAAAATTGCGATTACCCGTTTCGACCAGCGCATCCGCGTAGGGGGAATGGCTGAACTGAGCGGTTTTAACTTGGGTCTGAATGAAGACCGTCGTGGCACGTTGGAAATGGTGACCCGTGATTTATTCCCGGGGGGTGACATGAATCAGGCCAGCTTCTGGACAGGCCTGCGTCCAATGACCCCGGACAGTACGCCAATTATTGGGAAAACCCGTTTTAAAAACCTGTTCCTGAATACTGGACATGGCACGCTGGGTTGGACCATGGCCTGCGGTTCAGGGAAATTAATCAGCGATCTGGTTTTGGCACGTGATCCTGAAATTAGTACCGAAGGATTGTCATTGGCGCGCTATCACCAGGCGGCTTAAGACTATCTGAGGCGGAATATTCAAGGAGGAATGTATGCCACGTCCCATTACTGCAATTATCCATCAACAGGCGCTTGCGCATAATTTAAGTGTGGCGCGCCAATGTATGCCCAATAGTCAGGTATTTGCCGTGGTCAAGGCCAATGCCTATGGGCACGGGATTGAACGTGTCTATGCTGGACTTGAAGGTGCAGACGGTTTTGCCTTTCTGGATATTGAAGAGGGCGCGCGGCTACGTGCGCTGGGATGCAAGAAGCCGCTAATGTTGCTCGAAGGTATTTTCGCTTTTGAGGATTTATTTGCATGTGTGAAGCATGAAATGAGCTTTGCCATTCATTCCCGACATCAAGTGCAATGGCTGAAACAGTTTGCCGAAATAGCGCCGGATGCACAGTTTGATGTGTATTTGAAAATGAACAGCGGCATGAACCGTCTGGGTTTCGAGCCGCAGCAATATGCAGATATCTGGCAGGAGCTGCAACAGCTGAACACTGTCCGTTCCATTACCCATATGACCCATTTCTCCGATGCGGATGGTCAGCGTTTTGGCGTGGACGGGATTCAGTATCAAAACCTGATTTTTAGCCAGTCCATTCAGGGGCTTGAAGGTAAAATCTCGCTCAGTAACAGTGCAGCCATTCTGCGGCATCATCAAACCCTTCATTCCGATATCGTACGTAGCGGCATCATGCTGTATGGCAGTTCACCGGATTATCCAACACACACGATTCTAGACTGGAATCTGCAACCGAGCATGAGCTTACGCAGTGAAATTATCGCCATTCAAACGATCCAGACAGGTCAGAGCATTGGCTATGGTTCCAAATTTATTGCCACACAGGATATGCGGATCGGCATTGTGGCCTGTGGCTATGCCGATGGCTATCAACGTCTATCGGCGACCGGTACGCCTGTGCTGGTCGATTCAATGAAAACACACACATTGGGTCGGGTCAGTATGGATATGCTGGCCGTAGATCTGACTGCACTGCCGCAGACGAATGTCGGTAGTGAAGTGGTACTTTGGGGCCAATCTTCCCAAGGTGTGGTTTTGCCGATTGATGAAGTGGCGGCCAGTTCAGGCACCATCGGCTATGAGCTGATGTGTGCGGTGACCGCTCGGGTTCATTTCCAGATTGACGCTTAAATTTTTAATTTAAATTTTATTTAAATATCCCAAACAAGGAATATCAGCATGACACAGGCAAATACAGCCATTCAGCGACTCAACAGCAATCAAATCATGAGTGCGGTGACGATTCATCAGCAAACCGTGTATCTATCGGGTCAGGTGCCGAATAGCACGGATATGGATGTACGCGGCCAAACACTGGAAGTCTTTGCAAAAATTGAGGAATTGCTTGCATTGGCCAATACTGATAAAAGCCAGCTGCTTTCTGCACAACTGTTCGTGAAAAATCTGGATGATTTTCAAACTGTGAATCAGCTTTGGGTGGAATGGTTACAAGGTCATGGCACGCCGGCACGTGCCACGATTCAGGCAGATTTGGTTAATCCGGACTGGCTGATTGAAATTGCAGTCATTGCAGCTCAAGCTTAATTTAATTTTTAATGTTGAAATCTCCCATGCAATGATTTAAGTCGTTTTAGTGCAGTAAATCTCACTGAACAGCGCAGTAAAAAGTATGAAAATGTCATAATAAGCGTTCGAGGACTGAACGTTGTAAATTCAGCTTGATGCTGTTGTAAAGATTAAAAAGGATGTAAAAATGAAAACCACCCCGGGCACAGAAGACGTAAAATCGTCGCCGCATGAGTTGCAACGAAAACTCTCTAACCGACATTTGCAGTTAATCGCCATTGGTGGCTGTATCGGTACTGGCCTGTTTATGGGATCGGGAAAAACCATCTCCCTGGCAGGCCCTTCAATTTTGATCATTTATATGATCATTGGTGGCATGTTCTTCTTCCTGATGCGTGCGTTGGGTGAAATGCTGTTGTCCAATCTGCATTACAAATCTTTTATTGATATGGCCCATGACCTGATCGGGCCGGGTGCTGGCTATTATATTGGCTGGTCGTACTGGCTGGGTTGGGTGCTGGTAGGGATTGCCGATCTCGCGGCGATTATTAACTATTTGAGTTTCTGGCTGCCCGAAGGCATGGCCTTTACCCCGATGGGGCAGGCGATGATTAGTATTGGCTGTGTGCTGTTTATTCTCGCGATTAACCTAGTCACGGTAAAACTGTTTGGTGAGATTGAATTCTGGTTTGCACTGATCAAGATTTTAGCTATTCTCGGTTTGATCTTTGTCGGTGGTTATATGGTGTTTAGCGGTTTTCAGGCACCGAGTGGCGCCGTCGCCAGCTTTAGTAATGTCTGGGCACATGGTGGTTTATTTCCCAAAGGCTTTACCGGTTTTCTGGCAGGCTTCCAGATTGCCATGTTTGCCTTTGTCGGGGTGGAACTGCTCGGCACCATGGCGGCAGAAACAAAAGATCCGGAAAAGAATTTACCCAAAGCGGTCAACGCCATTCCTACACGGATCATTCTGTTCTATGTATTGTCATTGCTGATGATCATGTCGGTCACACCGTGGCATCTGATTCCTGCGGATCAAAGTCCTTTTGTGAGTTTGTTTCTGTATGCCGGTATTCCAACTTCAGCCATTATCATGAACCTGGTGGTGTTGTCGTCAGTGATGTCCTCTATGAACAGTGGCGTATTCTCGACCAGCCGTATGTTGTTTGGTCTGGCACGTGACGGACAAGCACCTCAAGCTTTGGCGCGGTTATCTAGCAGAGCTGTACCAGCCACAGGGTTATTTTTCTCCTGTGCTTTTATTATGTTGGGGGCAGCATTTCAGTATTTTGTACCAAACACCATGGAAGCTTTTACTCTGGCAAGTTCGCTGTGTGTGATCCTGTTTATTAGTATCTGGAGCATCATCATGGTGTGCTACATCCGTTACCGTAAGCAGCAACCGCAAAAACATGTGGCTTCGACCTTTAAAATGCCGGGTGGGGTATGGATGTCTTATGTGGTATTAGCATTCTTGTTGTTCGCCTTGATTATTCTAAGCTTGGAACCTGATACTCTAAAAGCTCTGATGATCAGTCCTTTATGGTTGATTATTCTGGCAGTGACCTATCGTTTGCTGTATAAGCCGCGTATGCGTCAGCGTGGTAATCCTTAAATATTCAGACATAAAAAATCCCCGACTGATCGGGGATTTTTTATTTAGCAGGTGAATTAGAAAGTAGGTTTAACTACGACTAAAATCACCACTGCAAATAAGATCAGGGTTGGCATCTCATTAAAATAACGCCAAAACTTGTGTGACTTGTAATGTGCATTATCAATCAGCTTCTTGCGGTAATAACCACACACCAGATGGTAAATCACCAATAAGCCGACCAGGCCGACTTTAAGGTAAAACCATAAGGCTTCATGATAGTGACGCGTTGCATCACCCCAATCCACCAGAAAGTGCGCTGTAATCAAGGTAGCCAGCATGGCTGGCCACATGATGCCACGGTACAGCTTGCGTTCCATGACTTCAAAGCGTTGATGACTGACGGCATCTTCGCTCATGGCATGATAAACATATAACCGTGGCAAGTAGAACAAAGCCGCGAACCAGCAAACCACCGCAATAATATGTAATGCTTTTACCCACAAGAAAGCATCAGAAGGAGCATCCATCAAGTCACCCTAAACTGGGCAGCTTAGCCTTCCCACTTTTTGAAAATGAGACAAGCATTTACGCCGCCGAAACCGAAACTGTTACTCATCACAGTATTCAATTTTGCGTCACGTTTTTCAAGCACGATATCAAACGGTTTCGCGCCTTCATCCAGCTCGGTCACGTTGATGTTTGGCGCAATAAAGTCATTTTGCATCATCAGAACTGAATAAATCGCTTCCTGAACACCAGCAGCACCCAGACTGTGACCTGTCATTGACTTGGTTGAGCTTAGTGGCGGAACCTGACCTTCACCGAAAGCACGTTCCATTGCTTTAAGTTCTGTGATGTCACCCGCTGGAGTAGAAGTACCATGTGTATTTACATAGTCAATTTTATCGACACCGTGTTGTTTTGCTTCTTCTAAAGCCATCAGTACACAACGCGTTGCACCTTCACCAGATGGTGCAACCATGTCGGCACCATCCGAGTTAGCTGCATAGCCTACGACTTCGGCAAGAATGTTGGCACCACGCGCTTGCGCATGTTCCAAAGACTCAAGGATTACAAAACCACCACCACCGGCAATCACGAAACCGTCACGGTCTGCAGAATAAGGGCGTGATGCTGTTTCAGGGCTGTCGTTGTATTTAGAGCAAAGTGCGCCCATCGCATCAAACAACAAGCTTTGTGACCAGTGATCTTCTTCACCGCCACCTGCCAGCATTAAATCTTGTTTGCCGAGTTGAATCAGGTTGTAGGCATAACCAATCGCATCCGCAGAAGTTGCACATGCACTAGTAATGGTATGTGCTACACCTTGTAATTTGAATGCAACGCCAACGTTAGCCGTAATGGTGTTGGTCATATTACGTGGTACAAAGAAAGGACCGACTTTACGCGCACCTTTGGTTTGCAATAATTCGTTCATTTCAATAACGGAAGCAGTTGAACCGCCACCTGAACCACCCGCGATACCATAACGTGGGTTGCCAGCTAGATCTTCAACCTTTAAACCTGCATGTTCAACTGCAGCAAGAGCTGAGTTGTACGCATACATTGCACATACGCCCATAAAGCGTTTCAGTTTGCGGTCGATCCCGTCGAAATCCTGCTCGGCTGCAGCACTGACATGACTTTTGAAATTGAGTTCAGCATAAGTCGGATTAAAACGTGTTCCTGAAATCCCGTTTTGTAAAGAATGGTTTACATCCTCTAATGTATTACCAATACATGAGTTAATACCCATGCCAGTGATGACAACACGTTTCATCTACAGATCCTTATAGTTTGCTCTATGCCCAGCGGCAGATATCTGGGTTTTAAAATCGCCCAATCCAGCGCCTAGCCTTATTTCATGATGGGGAACATGATAGCAGAAAGACTTTTGAAATCTTATGGCAAATGTTATGCCGTGTGACAGTCGGTTGAGTTTGTGAGTCGGCGTGTTGGGGTTTTACTAAATGAAACAGAATAAAGTTGAGATAAATGCTGACTACACCTAGTATTTATACCAAATACAAGCACATGAATGCTGAGGTAAAAAATGGTAAATGCTAATAATAAACAATCTAATGGTCTGATTTCGAATGCCTTTGGAGTGGCGAAAAAGTTCAGTTCAACCGGATTGGATTTATTGAATCATGTTGCGCCGGATTCGGTGACTAAAGCGCTGAAGCCTTCTAACTCCGATCAGGTGATTGATGGTTCGGCGAAGACGAAAAGCGCTTTTTCAGCTAAAAAATATGATAATCCTCAGCAAATGCTTCGCGAGCATCTTCCAAATGTATCGCGCCAACTTCTCGGACGCCGTTTTAATACCGTGAATAATGTCGCGCATTTTGTCTCTCCCGATCTGACCGAAAAAGTGTCTAACTACTTTTATGACCGTCTGAATCAATTCAGTAATCAAACCAGTTCGGTGGATGCCATCCTGAGTGAAGCGGGAGCGAAAGATTTAGAGGAATTGACTCAGGACGTCGATCGATCCAAGCGAATTTCACAGGCTTTAGGTGAACAAAACAAATGGATTGCAACGGTGCAGGGTGCAGTAAGTGGTGCTTCAGGAATGCTTGGCACCGCGATTGATATTCCCGCTTCTTTACTGATGGCATTGCGTACCATCTATCAAGTCGGTCGCTCTTATGGTTTTGACCTGAGCAAAGAAGATGATCAAGAAATCGTCCAGCATATCTTTAGACAGATCGACCTGAGCCTGATTGCGGAAAAACAGACCTTATTATTAGGTTTAAAAGCTTTAAGTAATACACTTAAAACTCATGATATCTCGCAGTTACAAGCCATGCTAGGTTCTGATAATGATGTCAGCGCCATCAAGCAATGGTTAAGTCGTCATGAGGGAGAGGCTAAATGGGAATGGATGAATCATCTGCCAAAAATTTCGATTCTGGAGCGATTAACCAAACTGACGCCTCTGGCGAGTGCTGGTATTGGTGCTGTATATAGCCATCGTTTTGTCGAGGATGTAAATCAGAAAGCTCAGGAAGCATTCTCGCATGCACGCCAATACCTGATTCAGCATCAGGATTCGCAATTGTCTCCTTATGCTGCCTATGAAAAAGCAGTCAGTTTGTTGCAACAGGCAACTCCGAAACTCCTAAATGGTGTCTCTCACGAAGTTGAGCTTCCGAAAGATAAGCCGATCATGGATAAAGATATTGCGATTGAGGGCAATAACACGATTACCCAAGTCAAGCTGGTCAAAAAAGAGCAGAATGATCTAAGCTCTGAAGAAGCAGAAGTGAAGAAAGATGAAAAGGTGAGTGAAGGGCTGGAAGCGCTTAACGATGAGTTGGTTGAACCTGCGGTAGATAAGCAGTCGCAACAACCCGCTTTAACCAAAACTTCATTTGATCCGGAAATCGAAGCTGAACTGCATCCAGAAGCTGCTGACGAGGCAGAAGCTGCTACAGAGACTTCACAGCAGGGCGTAGACGATCAAGAAAATTCGAAAACTGAATCTGAAGCTCAAGATGTGACTAAAAAAGTCAGTAAAAATTCAAAAAAATAAGCGAATTTTGAAGGTAAATAAAAGCAGGCAAATGTCGTGAGAAACGGTATTTGCTTGGCTTGAGTAGGTTGACCAATTTTGCATCTTGAATTACAATTGCATGCCCTCAAAAAGTAGTAGTTTTTTGGGGCTTTTTATTAACGGGAGAATTGCCAAATGGCAACAACAAATCAGTTGATCCGCAAGGGTCGTACGACTTTAGTTGAAAAATCTAAAGTTCCTGCGTTGAAGGCTTGTCCACAGCGCCGTGGTGTTTGTACACGTGTTTACACAACTACACCTAAAAAACCTAACTCAGCAATGCGTAAAGTTTGCCGTGTTCGCTTAACTTCAGGTTTCGAAGTTTCTAGCTACATCGGTGGTGAAGGCCATAACCTACAAGAGCACAGTGTTGTTCTTATCCGTGGTGGTCGTGTTAAAGACTTACCAGGTGTACGTTACCATACCGTTCGTGGTTCTTTAGACTGTGCTGGTGTTAAAGATCGTAACCAGTCTCGTTCTAAATACGGTACTAAACGTCCTAAGAAATAATTCGTTAAGAATTAAATTTTAAGAACGTAGAACCGCAATCCTTTATCGTCTCGCTTGTCTGATTTCTGCATTAATTTTGTGAAAATTCCAAGCGACGTATAGTAAGGCCAGCGAGTAGTACATGACACTTTGTACTCATGCTGGATAAACCTGAAGTGTCATCTTTATAGGTAGTTTAAAATGCCAAGACGTCGCGTAGTCGCTGCTCGTGAAATCCTTCCGGATCCTAAGTTCAGCAGCCAAACAATCGCTAAATTCATGAACCACGTAATGCAAGATGGTAAAAAATCTATTGCTGAAAGTATCGTTTACGGTGCTTTAGACCGCGTTCAAGAAAAATCTAAAGTAGACCCAGTTGAATTTTTCGAGACTACTCTTGAAAAAGTTCGTCCTATGGTCGAAGTAAAAGCACGCCGTGTTGGTGGTGCTACATACCAAGTTCCTATGGAAGTACGCCCATCCCGTCGTACTGCTCTAGCGATGCGTTGGTTAGTAGATGCTGCTGCTAAGCGTTCTGAAAAAACTATGGCTTTACGTCTTGCTGGCGAGTTGCTTGATGCATCTGAAGGCAAAGGCGCTGCGGTTAAGAAACGTGAAGATGTGCACCGTATGGCTGAAGCCAACAAAGCATTCTCTCACTACCGTTTCTAAGCAGATAAAACAGGCCCTATTCAGGAGAGTGATAAGACCGTCATGGTTTTGTCACCAAAGCGCTTTAAGTTGCTATGCAGCTTAAAGCGTCCTGTTTTAAACAACAAAATTTAGGAATGCTAGAAATCATGGCACGTCAAACCCCAATTTCTCGTTATCGTAACATTGGTATTTCTGCGCACATTGATGCGGGTAAAACCACAACTACAGAACGTATTCTGTTCTACACAGGTGTATCTCACAAAATTGGTGAAGTACACGATGGTGCAGCAACAATGGACTGGATGGAGCAAGAGCAAGAACGTGGTATTACCATTACTTCTGCTGCTACGACTACATTCTGGTCAGGTATGTCTAAACAGTTCCCTGAACACCGTATCAACGTAATTGATACACCGGGACACGTTGACTTCACAATTGAAGTTGAACGTTCTATGCGTGTTCTTGATGGTGCGTGCATGGTTTACTGTGCTGTAGGTGGTGTACAACCTCAGTCTGAAACTGTATGGCGTCAAGCGAACAAATACCAAGTGCCTCGTTTAGCATTCGTGAACAAGATGGACCGTACTGGTGCCAACTTCTTCCGTGTTGTTGAACAAATGAAAACACGTTTAGGTGCATCTCCAGTACCTGTAGTAATCCCTGTTGGCGCTGAAGAAAACTTCCAAGGCGTAATCGACTTGATCGAAATGAAAGCGATCATTTGGGACGAAGCTTCACAAGGTATGAAGTTTGAATACGGTGAAATCCCGGCTGAACTTCAAGAAACTGCTGAAGAATGGCGTACAAACATGGTTGAAGCTGCTGCTGAAGCTTCTGAAGAGTTAATGGATGAATACCTGAACAATGGCGATTTGACTAAAGAACAAATCGTTGCTGGTCTACGTGTCCAAACTTTGGCTTGTCAAATTCAACCAATGCTTTGTGGTACAGCATTCAAAAACAAAGGTGTTCAACGTATGTTGGACGCAGTAATTGAATTCTTACCGTCGCCTACAGAAGTTAAAGCGATTGAAGGTGTTCTTGACGATAAGGCTGAAACTAAAGCGATTCGTGAAGCATCTGACGAAGCTCCGTTCTCTGCACTTGCGTTCAAAATCATGAACGACAAATTCGTAGGTAACTTAACTTTCGTACGTGTTTACTCTGGTGTTCTTAAACAAGGTGATTCTGTTTATAACCCAGTTAAATCTAAACGTGAACGTATCGGCCGTATCGTGCAAATGCACGCGAACGATCGTCAAGACGTTGAAGAAATTCGTGCGGGTGATATCGCTGCGTGTGTAGGTCTTAAAGACGTAACTACAGGTGATACACTTTGTGATGAGAAAAATGTCATCACACTTGAGCGTATGGAATTCCCAGAGCCAGTAATTGCATTGGCTGTTGAACCAAAAACTAAAGCTGACCAAGAAAAAATGTCAATTGCTTTAGGTCGTTTGGCTAAGGAAGATCCATCATTCCGCGTTCGTACTGATGAAGAGTCAGGTCAAACAATCATCGCTGGTATGGGTGAACTTCACCTTGACATTATTGTTGACCGTATGAAGCGTGAATTCGGTGTTGAAGCAAACATTGGTAAACCAATGGTTTCTTACCGTGAAACGATCAAAAAGTCAGTTGAGCAAGAAGGTAAATTCGTTCGTCAAACTGGTGGTAAAGGTAAATTTGGTCACGTATACGTACGTTTAGAGCCAATGGATGCTGATGCTGGTAAAGACTACGAGTTCGTTGAAGAAGTTGTTGGTGGTGTAGTTCCTAAAGAATTCTTCGGTGCTGTGGATAAAGGTATCCAAGAGCGTATGAAGAATGGTGTCCTTGCTGGTTACCCAGTAGTTGGCATTAAAGCTACATTGTTTGACGGTTCTTACCACGATGTCGATTCGGACGAATTATCGTTCAAGATGGCTGGTTCTTATGCCTTCCGTGACGGTTTCATGAAAGCAGATCCTGTTCTTCTTGAACCTATCATGAAAGTTGAAGTAGAAACTCCAGAAGACTACATGGGCGATATCATGGGTGACTTAAACCGTCGTCGTGGTATGGTTCAAGGTATGGATGACTTGCCTGGTGGTACTAAAGCAATTAAAGCTGAGGTTCCACTTGCTGAGATGTTTGGTTACGCGACTCAAATGCGTTCTATGTCTCAAGGCCGTGCAACATACTCTATGGAATTTGCTAAATATGCTGAAACTCCACGTAACGTGGCTGAAGGCATCATTTCTAAATTCCAGTCTGGCGGTAAAAAAGGTGACGACGAGTAATCTTTCGATTACTATAAGCCCAAACTAATTCATAGTTAAAAACCAAGTGCTCATGCAGTGATCCTGCATGAGTAGTTTAAAAAGGAAGATCTCATGGCTAAGGCTAAGTTTGAACGTAATAAGCCACACGTTAACGTGGGCACAATTGGTCACGTTGACCATGGTAAAACAACTTTAACAGCTGCAATTGCAACTGTATGTGCGAAGAAATTCGGTGGCGAAGCGAAAGACTACGCTGCAATCGACTCTGCACCAGAAGAAAAAGCACGTGGTATTACAATTAATACTTCACACGTAGAATACGATTCTCCAACTCGTCACTACGCTCACGTAGACTGCCCGGGTCACGCCGATTATGTTAAAAACATGATTACTGGTGCTGCTCAGATGGACGGCGCGATCCTTGTATGTGCTGCGACTGATGGTCCTATGCCACAGACTCGTGAACACATCCTGCTTTCTCGTCAGGTAGGTGTACCTTACATCGTTGTATTCTTGAACAAATGCGACCTTGTAGATGACGAAGAGCTTCTTGAACTAGTTGAAATGGAAGTTCGTGAACTTCTTTCTACTTACGACTTCCCGGGTGATGACACTCCAGTAATCCGTGGTTCTGCTCTTCTTGCGCTTAACGGTGATGACAGCCAATACGGCGAGCCAGCGGTAGTTGCGCTTGTTGAAGCACTTGACTCTTACATTCCAGAGCCAGAGCGTGCGATCGATCTTCCATTCCTTATGCCAATTGAAGACGTATTCTCAATCTCTGGTCGTGGTACAGTAGTAACTGGCCGTGTAGAGACTGGTATCGTTAAAGTAGGTGAGTCTGTAGAAATCGTTGGTATCCGTGATACTCAAACTACTACAGTAACCGGCGTAGAAATGTTCCGTAAGCTTCTTGACGAAGGTCGTGCGGGCGAGAACTGTGGTGTTCTTCTTCGTGGTACTAAGCGTGAAGACGTACAACGTGGTCAAGTATTGACTAAACCAGGTGCGATCAAGCCACACACTAAATTCGATGCGGAAGTATATGTACTTTCTAAAGAAGAAGGTGGTCGTCACACTCCATTCCTTAACGGTTACCGTCCACAGTTCTACTTCCGTACTACGGACGTAACTGGTGCGATCGCGCTTAAAGAAGGCGTGGAAATGGTTATGCCTGGTGACAACGTTGAGATGTCAGTAGAGCTAATCCACCCGATCGCAATGGACCCAGGTCTACGTTTTGCGATCCGTGAAGGTGGTCGTACAGTTGGTGCTGGTGTAGTTGCTAAAGTAACTGCATAATCGCTGATTGTGTAAGAAAAGCGCCTCTTTGAGGCGCTTTTTTTTGATTCAAACTTTTATAAAACTAAAAATAAATTGTCTGACAATGATTTCAAAAGCTGTCCTTATCTGATATCGGCTTGACCTAAACTGCACTTATGTAAAAAAAATTACCACGTAATATACAGATAAGAATATGAATATTACATTTTTGGGCCTGGGTTGGGCTGATGGGAGTGGTCACATGAATGCGAAAGTAAATATTACCAATCGTGCGGGTGCTAGTTTTCCGGTTCGTCGCATGAACTTTGATTTTGATGCTGTACCGGAATATTGGATGAATGGTTCAGCAGGTCTCACTCATTTTATGACCGCATTATCTGCGCTATTTCCAGCAGGTGAAAAGTTTTTTATAGATTCAGTCCGCGCGGTACGTAACCATCCTGCAATTGCCAATAATGAAGCATTACAAAAAGAAATTTCTGCTTTTATTGGTCAGGAAGCCATGCATACTCACGAGCATATCGGCTTTAATGCTTCTGCGCAAAAACATGGGCATGATGTCGAGACGCTTGATCGTTATACCGATAAAGTCATTCAAACGACACGTAAAGTCATGGCTAAACTGGGTAAGCCTGTGGGAATTACCCAAGAAATGGTAGATTTGACTGTAACTACGGCACTTGAGCATTTCACTGCAACCATTGCCTCACAGCTTTTGACCAATAGCCACATTCAGGAATTGATGACAGATGAAACCATGAAAACCATGTGGTTATGGCATGCTATCGAGGAAAATGAACATAAGGCAGTTGCACATGATGTCTTTGAAGGAGTTTTTGGCAAAGGCCTAAAAGCCTATGCACTGCGTACTTCATCCTTGGTCATCGCAATGGCAACCTTATTTGTGGTGCAAAGCTATTTCCTCGCCCGTTTGCTTAAACAGGATCAGCAGTTTAATCTTGAGTCCTTAAAAGCCATTTATACCTATGCCTATAGTCCTTCTAAAGGTGTCATTACGGGTATGGCGAAAGAAATGCTGATGTATTTTAAACCGGGATTCCATCCGAATGATCATTATACAGATCAACTGTTGGCGACCTGGAAAGCCAAATTGGGTCTGTGACAGAACTGAAGATTGGAGAGCGACTAAAATCGCTCTTTTTTTTGCTCGATTTTTTGGATGAAGTTTCTATAATGCGGAGGTTGATTCTATATAAGATGAACGAAGATGATTCGTTTAATGCAAGCAGCGGATGTAGAAGTCGTTGCAAAGATTGAAAAATCAGTTCAATCACATCCCTGGACTTTAAAACAGTTCGAAGATGCTGTAACGGCTTATCAAAGTACCGTGATTGAAGTGCAAGGGCAGGTGGCCGGATTTTGTATTTTACAACCAGTGCTGGATGAAGCCAATTTATTGCTCATGGCAATTGATCCGGCACAGCAAGGTCAGGGCTTGGGCTATCAGTTGCTGGAGGCTTCAGTGGCGATGCTAAAAAATAATCCGGTGCAGATTTTCCTGGAAGTGCGCGAGAGTAATCTGGCTGCGATCAAGCTGTATGAAAAATCAGGCTTTCATCAGATTGATCTGCGCAAGAATTATTATCCTAACAGTAACGGAAGCCGTGAACATGCCATCATTATGGTAAAAGCATGTACGGATGATTTTGCTAGTCTATTTAAATAATACAAACTGACGACCTTATTTAATAATCTGGTGATTCCATCCGCTGGGTAAGGTCGTCATTAATGAGTTTCCCAATTGCTGAATCTCCGTGGCACTCAATGCATGATTTAAACGTCGCCATTGTCCATCGATCAAGAGTTCCAGTGGCAGATACTGAGATTTGTAATTCATCTTGTTGGAATGTGGCACCCAATAACCCAGATAGATAAATTGTAAGCCCAGCTTTTGTGCATGTTCAATCTGTTTCAAGATTGCAAAAGCACCGAGTGAACGACGATTTTCATCCGGATCAAAGAAGGTATAAACGGCAGAGATGCCATCATCCAGCAGGTCGCAAGTGGAAACGCTGATTAGACGCTCACCTTGCCATAATTCTAGAAAGAAGCTGTCGGTGCAGCTTTGCAATAAAAATTTTTCGAACTGATCCCGGGTGGGTGGGAACATATCGCCATCTGCGTGGCGTTCATTGATATAGCGTTCATACAGCGCATAATGTAGGTCCCCGGCGTGCTCTGGACTGGTAATTTTTATCACCAGATCCTGATTACGTTTCCAGGCTTTTTTTTGTGAACTGTTCATGCGGAATTCAGCAACAGGCACACGCGAAGACAGACATTGACGACACAAATGACATTCGGGGCGATACACGAAATCACCACTGCGACGGAAACCGGTACGTGACAGTTCCGATAAAGTGACTACATCAATTCGATGTGCGGGATCCAGAAAAACCATGCGCGCCGACTTGTTGGGCAGATAGCTGCAATCATGCGGCGGCGTAATATAATACTGTAAATCGTTCAGTAGGGCCTTTGGCTGATAAGAGTTCATAACAACTACCCTCTGTTATTTTCATTCACTTAAGCGCGCGTTTTGCGCTATTGTTTTACTTGAAAATACACCTTCCTGATACTTTTTCCAATCAATCGCAGGCTTTTTTACAATATCTTGTAAAGAATTAAGATAGGCTTGGCGAGAAAGTGTGCAGGCACCCAGGCTTAAAAGATGATCGTTGACCAGTTGGCAGTCGATCCAGGGTAGTTTATTTTCCTGTCCAATCAGCATTAAAGTATAGAAAGCCATTTTAGAAACATCGGTTTGCGTACTAAACATGGATTCACCAAAACAGCCTTGACCGATGGTCACACCATAAAGTCCACCGACGACGCGATCTTCATCCCAGACCTCAATGCTATAACCATATCCTGCGTCGAACATGTCACAATAGCCTGCGATAATATCTTCACTGATCCAGGTGTCGTCTGCATAAGCACGCGGCAATGAACAGGAACGAATCACCCTTTCAAAAGCATGATTGATTGTAATTTTATAGTCCTGCTTTTTCATATTGCGTAGCAGGGATTTGCTTGGATGATAATCTTCGGGGCGAATAATGCAGCGTGGTTCCGGACTCCACCAGCAAATTGGATCACCTTCTGAAAACCATGGAAATAATCCATGTGTATAGGCTTCATAAAGTGTAGAAGGGGAGAGGTCGGCACCAATACAAATCAGTCCTTCACCTTCAGGATCAACCTCGACCGGATTGGGAAAAATGAATTCTGAGGGAGGAAGTAAAGACATGGCAAACCCGACATAAATCTATAGATAAATCATCATCTCATTCTAGCAATAAAAAAGCCGCCCATAATGGACGGCTTTTTTATTCTTGCTGCTTAGTCTAGTTTGCCCATCGCATCAAGATATTTTTCCGCATCAAGCGCAGCCATACAGCCTGAACCCGCAGAAGTAATGGCCTGACGGTAAATGCTGTCCGCAATGTCACCGGCTGCAAATACACCCGGTACCGAAGTTTGGGTTGCATTACCTGCAGTACCACTTTGCACCTGGATATAACCATCACGAAGCTCTAACTGGCCTTCGAACATGGCGCTATTTGGCTTATGACCAATCGCCACAAACATACCCGTCACATCAACGTTTTGAGTAGAGTCATCTTGAGTTGATTTAAGACGAACCGAGGTCACGCCAGATTGTGCATCGCCTAGAACTTCATCGACCTGATGGTTCCAGATAATGCTGATCTTGCCTTCTTTTTCTTTGGCAAATAAATGATCTTGCAAGATCTTTTCAGAACGTAGTGAATCACGACGGTGAACCAGAGTCACGTGAGAAGCAATATTAGATAGATACAACGCTTCTTCAACAGCGGTATTGCCACCACCTACGACCATAACTTTCTGGTTTTTATAGAAGAAACCATCACAGGTTGCGCAAGCACTGACACCTTGACCCATATAGGCTGCTTCAGATTCCAGACCGAGGTATTGGGCAGTTGCACCGGTACAGATAATCAGGGCATCACAGGTGAATTCTTCCATATCGCCTTTTAATACGAACGGGCGCTGGCTAAGATCCACTTCATTGATATGGTCATACACGATTTCAGTGCCAAAACGCTCTGCATGTGCCTGCATACGTTCCATCAATGCTGGACCAGTCAAACCTTCGGGATCACCCGGCCAGTTATCGACGTCAGTCGTCGTGGTCAGCTGACCGCCCAGTTGCAAGCCTGCAATCAGGGTGGGTTTCAAGTTTGCACGCGCTGCATATACTGCTGCGCTATAGCCTGCAGGGCCAGAACCTAAAATAATCAGTCGTGAGTGACGTGCGCTCATCAGCTGTATCCTTTTTTATTTAGAAATTTATTGAATTATACGTGAAACTGTATAACAGTGGTGTGAGATTAAAGTCGATATTATTGATCATTGAAATCGATTTGGGCTATATAGCATAAGTAACATTGTGCTTGCACAATAGTGCATCTTTTTTCACAGAACAGGTGCATAATATGTATTTTATTGCGTCGCTTTTTTCAAGCATTGAAGCAAAAGAATATTCATGAAGAATTGGTTACAGGACAGTATATGACAGCGGTGTCGAGTGCCTATGCACAGCGCTTAGTAATGACATTATTTTTAGTCTCATTTGGGATTTATCTGTTTCTTGCAACAGTGACCTATACGCCATTTGATCCGGGGTGGATGCATATCTCCAGTGATACGCAGACCGTTTCGAATGCCAGTGGGGTAGCGGGTGCCTGGATTGCAGACCTTTTGTTTGGCTTCCTTGGCTGGGCAAGTCTGCTGATCCCTGTCTATCTGTTTATGGAAGCGATTCAGGTCTGGTGGCCGCGTAGCTTCCTGAACCGGCCATTTCGCTATTCTGCGCAATTCTTCCTGTTGCTGACCACCTCAGCGCTGTTGTTTCTATTTTGGCAAGTCCCTGCTGATACGCTGGATAATTCTTCCGGCGGTATTATTGGCTATGAATTAGGCCAGAGTCTGGAACAACTGCTGACAGTATACGGTGCAGCATTCTTCCTGCTGGTGCTTTGGGTGGTGCTATTTACCTTGGCGTTTGGGGTGAAATGGAACAAGACCTGGAGCAGCCTCAAAGCAACCCCTGCTTATTTACAAGACCTGTTCTACCGCAATGTGCCTGAAGGCATGTCTGATTTTGACCGGACTGCACCTGTCGCCAAAAAAGAGCCAGTCATTAGTGCAAAAAAAGTAGCGGTTGCAGTAACACCTGCGCCTGAGCATCAACTGGTAGAAATAGATCCGGTGGTGCGCGATCAGGTGGCTGAACGCTTATTTGATGATTTTGCCGATAAAGAATCACAACAACCGCAGTTTTATGAGGATATTCCTGAGGCTGAGCAGCAGGCTCCTGAGCCAGTCGAGACATTTAAGCAAGTACAGCAAGTGCCTCAACAGCCGGATCGTGTGGTAGCGACAGGCGAGGTGTGGCGTGCCTTACATTCAAATGAAGATCAGCGCCATAAACAGGATATTGATGCCTTACTCAAAGCAGCCGAAGAAGAACAGCTTAATTCTCCAGTCTCACATATAACCGCTCCTCAACCTGTTTCAGCACAGACTCATGCTCACACCAGAACCGCATCGGCTCCACATACAGGCCTGGACTGGGATGATGATGAAATCTTTGATGAACTTCTGGCTGCAGTTCCGCAAGGCAAAACTGCGACCGATGTGCATAGTCCATTCAATACAGCGCCAGCCGAAAAGACGGCAAGAATTGTAGAAGACATGACCAATGTTGCACCTGTCATGGCGTCTATAACAACGGCACATGTCGTGAAAAATAGCGCATTACAGGCCGATCTAGATGACCTGGGTGATTTACTGATTGAAGAAGATGAGCCAAGCCAACCAGTACGTGCATCAAGCTATGCCCAATCTTCTGCTTTTGTTCAGGCACCAATTCAGCATCAGGGTATAGAGCAACCAGTATCTCCTCCTTCTGCAACTCATGCAGCAGTACGCGAGGCTTTATCTAAAGAAGAATTTGTAGAAGCCTGGCAAGAAACGGCTGGTAAACCACAAGATGAAGACGAGTTTGATTTTGATGCTCCTTTAACTGATGCTTCAGGCCGTCCGATGTCACGTGCCATGCAGGTGGTGGAGCGCCGCAAAGATTTATCACCGCTTCCAGGGCTAGATTTACTCGATGAAGTCGATCCGAATAAAAAAGTGAATTTTACCGAAGAGCAGCTGGCGCGTTTATCTGAGCTGCTTGAAATCAAGCTGCAAGAATTTAATGTCAAAGCTAAAGTGGTAGAAGCACAGCCAGGCCCAGTCGTAACACGTTTTGAACTGGATCTGGCACCAGGGGTAAAAGCCTCTAAAGTGACGAATATTTCGCGTGATCTGGCACGTTCGATGTCGATGGCATCGGTGCGTGTGGTTGAGGTCATTCCGGGCAAGCCGTATATCGGAATTGAAGTACCAAACAGTACCCGTGAAATGGTCCGTTTGATCGAACTTTTGAGCATTCCAGCTTTCACTGATCCGAATAGCATCCTTTCCATGGCAATGGGTAAGGATATTTCCGGTAATCCGGTGATTGCGGATCTGGGTAAAGCGCCGCATATGCTGGTGGCAGGAACCACAGGTTCCGGTAAATCGGTGGCGGTCAACTCGATGATTTTATCGATGTTGCTGAAATATACCCCAGATGAATTGCGTTTAATTCTGATCGATCCGAAGCAGCTGGAACTGGCGAACTATAATGATATTCCGCATTTGTTGACGCCTGTGGTCACCGATATGAAAGATGCTGTCAGCGCATTGAACTGGTGTGTCAATGAGATGGAACGTCGTTATAAACTGATGTCTTTCCTGAAAATCCGTAAACTGAGCGACTATAACCGCAAGGTGGAAGAGGCGATTGCCAATGGTGAAGACCTGATCGATCCAACCTGGAAAGCCAGCGATTCAGTCGTGGGTGAACGTGCGCCGAGGTTAACGCCGTTGCCTTCAATTGTGATTGTCGCGGATGAGTTCGCGGATATGATCATGCAGGTCGGTAAGAAAGCTGAAGAGATGATTACCCGTCTGGCACAAAAATCACGTGCTGCTGGTATTCACCTGTTGCTTGCGACCCAACGTCCATCGGTGGACGTGATCACCGGTTTGATCAAAGCCAATATTCCAACACGTGTCGCGCTACGGGTTAACTCCAAGATCGACTCGCGTACTATTCTGGATGCGGGTGGTGCAGAGGACTTGCTCGGTCACGGCGACATGCTATTCCTCGGCCCGGGTAAAATCGAACCTGAGCGTGTACATGGTGCCTTTATTGCCGATGACGAAGTCAACCGGATCTGCGATGCATGGCGTGAACGTGGTTCACCAAATTATGTCGACGAGATCCTGACACCATTTGATGAAGAACCATCCAGCCGTGGTTTTGAAGATGGTGGTGAGGGCAGTTCAGACCGTGATGCACTGTATGACCAGTGTGTAGCTTTTGTTTTGGAAACCCGTAAGGCTTCTACTTCATCCTTGCAACGTAAATTCAGTCTGGGCTATAACCGTGCTGCACGGATCATTGACCAGATGGAAGAAAACGGCATTGTCAGCGGTATGGGTGCCAATGGTAAACGCGAGATTCTGGTTTAATTTCAGTCTACCTTCAATAAAAAAGCCTGCTTTCAAAGCAGGCTTTTTTATGTATTTTGACTCAGGCAAATTTTGCCAATACATCCAGAAACTCGGCACTTTGACGCGGGAAAGTGGCAATCACGTCATGAATCCGTTGTCCTTCCGGATTGGTTGCATTGACATCACGGCCATCAGCGACAAATTTCGTCAACAGGCGTTCATAATCGAATGGACGCATATGCTTGAAAGCATGATAGAGCACGTGAAAATCAGCATTAACACCTGCAGGAGGAAGCTGATTCAAGTAGGCAAATACACGCTCATCTGACCATTCTTCGTTAAAGGTCGCTGGTTGAGATAATGCCATCGCAATTTCCTTGATCTAATGTAGTTTTTTCGGCATGAAAAAAGGCAAAATATGAGACTAGATTAGCAAAGCACTGCTTTGCCTAGTCGCAAGACTTGAAGCTATGCTTCAAGTGGGCGGAATATAGCTAAACTACTATTTCTACCACTCTCATATTTTGCCTTGAATCAATTTACTTGACCAATCAAAAATCAGATTATCGTTCTTCAGGTAAATTGATATTCATTTCAAGCATTTCAATATTGGCTTCAGAACGGACCTGCATTTGAATATGCTGTTCATCGACACCGCGAACATAACGATTGACCACTTGCATGATTTCAGTCTTCATCTGGTCAATTTTGTCCTGGCTCAAGCGACGACCCAAGCCTTGTTCGGATGCAACGATCACTTTCAAACGGTCTTTAGCAGTCCGTGCGCTTGATGGTTTATCCTCGCCACTAAAAAGTTTACTCCAGAATCCTGCCATGTCTACGCTCCAAATAGTCGTGCTAACCAGCCCTTAGGTTTTACCTCGATATGACGGTAAGGACGCTCTTCGCCAAGGAAACGCGCAACCAGATCATCATAGGCCTGACCTGCAGAAGCTTCAGTGAAAAGAATCACCGGCTTACCTTCATTCGATGCCTGTAAAACGCTTGGACACTCAGGAATAACGCCCAAGGTCGGTACACGTAAAATATCCTTAGAAATATCATCAATCGTTAGCATTTCCTGTTTATCGGCACGTTCCGGATTGAAACGGGTAATACACAGATGCTTACGAATGCGACCTTCGTTTTGTTCTACTTTTTTAGTTTTACTGTCGAGCATACCAATGATACGGTCAGAGTCACGTACTGAAGAAATCTCAGGGTTGGTCACAATGATGGCTTCATCCGCATGATACATGGCCAAAATAGCACCACGCTCAATACCGGCAGGCGAATCACAGATAATATAATCAAATTCCTGCGAAAGCTCATCCATTACACGAGCAACACCTTCATCGGTTAAGGCATCTTTATCACGTGTTTGTGATGCAGGTAAAATATATAAATTTTCAATATCTTTATCGCGAATCAGTGCTTGTTGTAATCGTGCTTCGTTATTTAAAACATTCACAAAATCATAAACTACACGGCGTTCACAGCCCATAATCAAATCAAGGTTACGTAAACCTACATCAAAATCAATAACAACAGTTTTGTGACCACGTAGGGCTAAACCTGTTGCAAAAGATGCACTTGTTGTAGTTTTACCTACACCACCTTTGCCTGACGTTACGACAACAATTTTCGCCACCGAATCCACTCCTGTTATGGTTCAAATCCCCTGTTTAAAATGGGGTTTTTGGTGTTTATTTATACATTAAAATTGTAGAGCTTCAAATACAAGCTCTAGTTGATCATTCAAGTAAATATGCACAGACTTTTTAACTACATGCGGTGGAATGTCATCCGCCACACAATAGGTTCCTGCAATTGAAATCAGTTCAGCTTCGAGGCTATGACAGAAAATACGTGCTGCAGTATTACCACCCGCACCTGCAATGACCCGGCCACGTGCGCTGCCATAGACATGAATATTGCCTGAAGCAATCACTTCTGAACCACTGTTGATGCCGGCATTAATAATAATGTCGCCATTATGCTGCACGATACATTGGCCGGTACGCAGAATTTCATCATGATATGAGGTGATATGCGCAACGATCGGGGCAGTAGGCGCTTGATCATCATTCACCGCTGTAGGTTCTGGTTTAACTTCCACCACCTGTTCTTTGGTGGCTTTAATTTCTTCTAACTGGCGATCAGGTGGCAGTACCGGGAACTGAATGGCGCGCGCCTGATCTCCAAGTAAGCCTTCAGTAACAGCCATAGGCTGTACATCCAGACTGATTAACAGTTGGATCAGCGCAATGAGTTCCTGTTCAACTGAACTTTCAATGACTGCCAAAGTGCCGGGTGGAAATGCTGCTTGTAATTTTGGGCTAAGTTGCTGGCGGATTGCATCATGATCATTGGTATCTAGGCTAATGCGTATCGCATTGACCATTCTGCCTTTTATCCGTATATCAGCCATAATTCTTCCTTAAATACTTCTGACCTGCTGGTTTTGTGTCGAAGCAATGTTGTAAATAGTGCAAATCCTAGAACAAATTGCAGTAATTCTCTAGCGATCTCAGTTATTTTTTTATGCGAACAGAACCGGACGGATTGATCTGATTCTGTACTTTAAACTTTACTTATCTATTGAGCTCTGATTTTGCTCATGTTCTTCTAAAATCTGTTGCCATTGTTTGACTTTCACCTGTTTCCGGATTGCTTCAAGTGTTTCAAAAACAGCCGATTCGACCAATTTATCAATATGTGGATTATGTTCAATCTGAATCTGGCTGATTTTATCTGAAATTAGGGCAAAAGTCGGATTTTCTTTTTGACCTGTGTGGGTAAATGGTTCAATCAGTCCTTGCGTAATATTTTCTCCCAAGCGTTGACCAATACTTTGAATTTGCTGTTCAATCCGGCTGCCAACAATTGGAATCAAACGTAATAATTGGGTTAGTTCTGGAGTATCTTCAATCGCCTGATTCACTACTTGCCCTACATTTTTAGCGATCATGGAACGTTGTGCCTGTAATTCCTTGCCTAAAGATTCCTGCAAGATATCTGCCAAGGCAATCGCCAGTAATTTACGGTGATGTTCCACCAAATCATCAATTAACTGTTTATGTGATGTGCTCGTGGTCAGTTCACGCTTAATACCGTCCAGTACGGTCAGTACCACCCGGCTAGAAAGCTCTTCCATTAGCATGTTGTAATAAAAGTTACCTTGGCGATACCAGCGGTTAGGAATTACTTTATAACCATGGCTATGCAGGTTGTAGCCAATCGCGACCGCACGCAGCAGGCGCAGGAAACGTAGTTGAGGGATAATGGATAAAATTTCATACCAGTGCACAAAAGGGAAGAACCACCAGCGTCGATGATGACGCAGAACAATCGCGATGACCCAGCGTGCCAGTAATTCACAGACCAAGAAGGTGGTAAACCAGCCCTCGGTAATAATGACCCAAGGGCGTAAATCACTTTTATAAAACTGCAACACTTCGGGTAAACGAATGAAGTCAAACAACCACTGACCAAAATCGCTCATTAAAATGGCGTTGGCACTGAGACAGAACAGATTGATGACGATCAAAACCATCATGAAAATGTCGTAAATCAGTGCAATTTTCCAGCCCCAGGTTCCTTTACGAACAAATTTAAATGAGCTGGACGTAATGTCCGGGTTGTCGTTCTTCATAATTACTCGGTTACAGATCCGACCGGGGCTTGGGCAAAGTTCTGCTGCATTTGTGCGATGAGCTGATCTTTTTCAGTCCAGATTTGATCAATCCATTTTTGAAAACGTGCACGATATTCAGCATCATCTTCATAATTGCCGCCCAGTACCCAGTCTGGAATATCAATTTTTCTTAAATTTACCGCAATACGTGGCACTTCACCTAACCAGAATTCACCATAGCCCGGAATACCGTCAGGATAAACAATGGTCATGTCGACCAGCGCATCAATTTTATCGCCGAGAATACTCAGTGCCAATGCCAGACCACCGGCTTTAGGTTTCAGTAAATGTGTATAGGGAGACTGCTGCTGATCATGCTTTTCTTGGGTAAAACGCGTGCCTTCCAGATAATTTAACAGGGTAAAAGGCTGACTGATCAGCTGTTCACAAGATTTGCGTGCTTCTTCCATATCCCGGTATTTCAGCGCAGGATTTTTGGCAATCTGTTCCTTGCTATGCCGCTTCATCATCGGGAAGCCTAAGATTTTAAAGGCCTGACCCACAAAAGGAATAAAAATAAGCTCCCATTTGGTAAAGAAACGCGTCAGGGGCATACGGCTCAGACCGAAGTACTGGTTGACCGTGGTATCGACCCAGCTTTGATGATTACAGGTCATCAAATAACGGCCCTGCATATTCAAATCCAGTGATTCATCTACACTGATTTGCCATTCGGTATTTTTCAGCACATGCTCAATCAGCCAATTATTGACCCCTAACCAGCTGTTGGTAATCTTGATATTGGTTTCATCCACTTTTGCGGATTTTTTAAAAAGTTTGGTTAAACCCAAGGCCAGCACCGGGGGACCATGAAAAAAAGTACTGCCCGTCATGACGGATGTGACCGTCAGGCCACGCGCCAGTTTTTTTAAAGTCGGTTGCTTGTTGCTATTCGATGACATATCCAAACAGTCCCCACAGATTAATCACTTAAATTTTTTCATATTTTGAGTAATATAGAGACAGTTAGGCAAATAAAAAAGCCTAAACAGGAAACTATGAAGATATTGTGACGAACTACTTGGTTTTAGTTACATATAAACATTACAAAATATTACTAAACGATTTATTATTAACAAAAATTCAATGGTTAGCCCATTCAATTTAAATCATTATCTCGCTTAACAACAAAGCATACAACAAGGAGTCATGCGATGCGTGCACTAGTCATTTCAGCAGCTGTAGCAGGGGCCGTAGCACTTACAGGTTGTCAATCAACTGGTAATAACATCGGTGGTGTGGAATATGATAAAGCTGCTCTAGGTACTTTAAGTGGTGCTGCAGCAGGTTACGGTGTTTCTAAAGGCAATGCGAATACCAGCCGTCAAAATAACCGTGCAGCAGCGATTGGTGCTGTTGTTGGTGGTGCAGCGGGTGTGTATCTTGATAACAAAGAGAAAAAATTACGTCAAGCAACAGCGGGTACGGGCGTAGACGTTAACCGTAATGCAGATGGTTCGATTAACCTTGTGATGCCAGGCAGCATTACATTTGATACCAACAAATCAAATATCAAACCAAACTTCTATGGCACTTTAAACAAAGTGGCGCAAGTATTAACTGAAGATAACAAGAGCGGTATCCTTGTAACTGGTTATACAGACAGCACGGGTAATGACTCAATTAACTTGCCATTGTCTCAAGCACGCGCAAACTCTGTAGCGACTTACTTGGCAGGCCAAGGTGTTTCACGTACACGTATTAATGCTCAAGGTTTAGGTTCAGCGAACCCAATTGCAGACAATACAACTGCCGCAGGTAAAGAGCAAAACCGTCGTGTAGAAATCGCGGTATATGCAGTTCAATAATTCTTGAACGCTTAAGAAAAAACCACCTTCGGGTGGTTTTTTTATATCTGAATATTGATCTGATTAATCGTATTTTAAATTAGGCAACTGACGCAGAGATGACTATAATCGGAGCCGAATCTAGAAGAGGAAGCCATATGTCACTCGCCAGTCAGTTAAATGACAAGCAACTTGAAGCCATGAAATACACTCAAGGACCCTTGTTAGTACTTGCAGGAGCGGGTTCAGGCAAGACTTCAGTGATCACGCGAAAAATCGCGTATTTAGTCAAGCATTGCGGGATTCCCGCACATCGTATTACTGCGATGACTTTTACCAACAAGGCAGCACGTGAGATGAAAGAGCGTGTCAGCAAATTGTTGACGCGTGAAGAAAGTAAAGGCGTTTCAGTTTCGACCTTCCATACTTTTGGCCTGAATATGCTGCGCCTGGAGTTGAAACATACCCCACTGAAAAATAATTTCTCGATTCTGGATGCTGACGACTGTAAACGCATTCTGATGGATCTGATGCAGCGTGACAATTTATCCGGTGCAGAAAGCAAAGAACTGATTGCCAAAGCCATGAAAATGATCTCGGACTGGAAAAATGATCTGATTCCACCCGAGCAGGCACATACTACCTGTGAAACTGCCGAAGATGTGCAGTTTGCGCATTTATATCAATTATATGAACGTAATTTACGCGCTTATAACGCCGTGGATTTTGATGACCTGATTGTGATGCCGACGCGCTTGTTGCAGGAAAATGCTGAAGTCCGTGACAAATGGCAAAACCGGGTACGTTATTTGCTGGTGGATGAATATCAGGATACCAACACAGCACAGTATATTCTGGTGAAATTACTGGTTGGTGTGATGGGACAGTTCACCGCCGTAGGCGATGATGATCAGTCGATTTATGCCTGGCGTGGGGCTAAACCGGAAAATATGGCTTTGTTGCAGCAGGATTTTCCTAATCTGAAAGTGATCAAACTGGAACAGAATTATCGTTCGACCAGTCGTATTCTCAAAGCAGCCAACACCGTGATTGGTAATAATCCGCATATTTTTGATAAAAAACTCTGGTCGGACAAAGGCCATGGTGAAGTGATCCGTGTGATTACCTGCCGCAATGATGATGACGAAGCAGAACGCGTGGTCAAAGACCTGATCACGCATAAATTGATGAACGGTAAAAGCTGGAAAGATTATGCGGTGTTGTACCGCGGCAATTTCCAGGCGCGTATCTTAGAAACCCATCTACGTCAGATGCAGATTCCGTATAAATTATCTGGCGGACAGTCCTTCTTCGCACGTGCCGAAATCAAGGACATGATGAGCTATTTACGCTTGATCATTAACCCTGAAGATGACAGTGCATTTTTACGAATTATCAATACGCCAAAAAGGGCAATTGGTCCGGTAACGCTGGAAAAGCTCGGTCTATTTGCTCAGGAAAATAATCTGTCGCTTCTGGCTGCGGCTGCGGATCAGCGTCTGACCATGGCGATTCCGAAAAAGGCCACGACTCAATTGGCTGAGTTTGCCGATTTTATTGAGGGTTTTACCCGCAATTTACTGGATGATGATGAACCAGTGCCAATTATCCGCCAGATGATGATTGAAGCCGGTTATATCGATTACATCAAGGAAACTGCAGCCACACCAGCGCAGGAAAAGACCAAGCTCGACAATATCGAAGTGCTCTATAGCAGCATTCAAAGCCTGATTAACCGCGCTGAAGATGTTGATGAAAAAAATATTGAAAGTGTGATTCGTAAAATGGTGCTGCTGGACATGCTCGAGCAGCAGCAGGAAGAAGAGGACACCGATAAAGTCAATTTATTGACTTTGCATGCGTCTAAAGGTCTGGAATTTCCTTATGTCTATCTGATCGGGCTGGAAGAAGAAATTCTGCCACATAAAAACTCGATCGCTGCAGAAACGGTCGAAGAGGAACGCCGTCTGATGTATGTGGGGATTACCCGTGCACGTCAGGGACTGACCATTACTCTGGCAGAACAGCGCAAGGCCGGTGGGCAGATGAAGCAAATGACCCCAAGCCGTTTCCTGGATGAATTACCAGAAGATGAGCTGGAATGGTTAGGCCGCAAGAAAAAGCTGGCCGGTAACATCGATCCAAAATTACAAGCCCAACATTATCTTGATAATTTGCGTAATCTTATCAAACGATAAGGTACAAGACTTGCTCTTATTTTAAATGAAACAACAGGAATGAATACATGAAAGTTCAGGTGAAAGTCCTTGACTCGCGTCTTGGTCAGGAATGGCCATTACCGACTTATGCTACGACAGGTTCAGCGGGGCTGGATTTGCGTGCGTGTGTTGCAGAAACCACAATCATTGAACCAGGCCAAACGGTTTTGGTAAAAACTGGTTTAGCAATCTATATTGAAGATCCTGCATTTGCTGGTCTGATCTTGCCACGTTCGGGTTTGGGCCATAAACATGGGATCGTGTTGGGTAACCTGGTCGGTTTAATTGATTCTGATTATCAGGGTGAATTGATGGTATCCGTTTGGAACCGTAGTCAGACGGCATTCAGCTTAGAGCCAGGTGAACGTTTGGCGCAGTATGTGTTGGTTCCTGTGGTACAAGCTGAATTCGATCTGGTGAATGAATTCGAAGCGACTGAACGCGGTGCTGGCGGTTTTGGTCATACGGGTAAAAACTAAGTTTTAATAATGGCTTACATTCATTAACTGGATGTAAGCCATTTTTAGTTGATTAGATTAAATATTAAAAAAAATGAGTTGGTTGAAATATATTTAAAAAATAAAACCTTATTTTTCGGCCAAGTAGAATTATTTAAATCTAAAATTTATGTAATGATCAAATGTCTAATTAGATGAAACTCAAAATAAATATAATTGAATAATCATTGTTTAATTACAAGAACCCTATAATTCTAAAGTTGTAGATTATATTTTTATAATTGATTGTTACATTGAAATCGTTTAAAAATAGCAGGTCTTAAAACAAAAACAAATGTTTAAAGTCATTATGATGAAATCATCATTTTAAATCTCCTTATTTTAACGAATAGTGAAAAGACAGTTTTATGGGATCTATGAATCATCCATTCCCCATGCATATCTTTCGTGCCTATGACATACGCGGTAAAGTCAGTCTATTAGGTGCCGGGATCATTGATGCAATTGCCCACGGTTTAGCCCAGCAGTATCAGACTGCGGGACAGACACGTGTCGCCATTGGTTATGATGCACGCATCAGTAGTCCGGCTTTTGCCGACACGATTGCCCGTATTTTTAAAGATTATTCGCTAGAAGCCACTATTGTAGGTTGTTGTTCCAGCCCAATGCTATATTTCACCGCACGCCAGTTTGATGGTAATGGCATTATGGTCACTGCCAGTCATAATCCTAAAGAAGATAATGGGATTAAATGGATTATTGATGGTGAACCACCTTGTCCTGAGATGATTCAACAGGTGGCCCAACTGGCAAAGTCACATTGCGATAGCCAGCTAATTACTTTAGCTGAACTGCCGCATCAGATTATTCCAGAGTTTTGCCTGCAGTATCAGCAGGGAATATTAGAAGATATTCAATTAAAGCGCTCATTTAAAGTGATTCTGGATGGTCTGCATGGCTCAGCCGGACGTTGTGCTGACTTGGTACTCAGAAAAATGGGCTGTGAAGTGATTGCTTTACGTTGCGAGGCGAATGGACATTTTCCGGATCATGCGCCGGATCCTTCGCAAGACAAACATCTTGAGACTTTACGTCAAACCGTCATGCAACAGCAGGCTGATCTCGGTATTGCCTTGGACGGTGATGGCGATCGCCTGGTTCTGATTGATGAACATGGTCAGATTATCACTGCCGATCAATTATTATGCCTGTTTGCCGAAATTTGCCTAAGCGATTCAGCGCCACGCCAATTTGTTTATGATGTGAAATGTTCGACTCTGGTTCGCGATACAGTGCAACGTCTGGGCGGGGAACCGGTGATGATTCGTACCGGCAGTTCATTTCTCAGAACCTATCTGAACCAGTCTCAGCAGCAGGCCATTTTTGGTGGGGAATATGCCGGACATTATGTCTTTAATGATGGTCGCGGCTGGGGCTATGATGATGGCCTCTATGCAGCGCTCCGAGTCATGGAATATCTCGACCAAACGGAGCAAACTCTCGCGCAGGCCTTAGCAGCTTATCCAAAACGACATGGTACTGAAGATCTTTATATTTCAACGCGCCAAGTGCGTCCTGTTGAGCTTTTAAACTTCGTTGAACAACAATCCGCAAGAATTAATGCGCAAATCAGTAAAATTGATGGCATACGTCTTGATTTTGAGGATGGTTTTGGCATCATTCGAGCATCCAATACAGGTGAGTATTTCACGGTGCGCTTTGATGCCAATAATGCTCAAGGTCTGAATGAAATTCGTCATCTGTTTGTAGCCATGTTGCGTGACCGTTATCCAGAGATCGCTCAAGACATTTTAGATGCTCAATAAGGAGAGGCGAATGCCAAATCAACAAACAGGCATCGACAAAGCACAGATTTTGACAGAAGCTTTGCCGTATATTCAACGCTTTGCGGGTAAAACCCTGGTGGTAAAATACGGCGGTAATGCGATGACCGATCCTGAGCTGGAAAGTTCATTTGCACGTGATATCGTATTATTAAAAACAGTCGGTATTAATCCGATCGTGGTGCATGGCGGTGGCCCGCAAGTCGATTCCATGCTGAAACAGCTGGGCCGCGAATCTGAGCGTATCGACGGCATGCGCGTGACTGATCCTGCGACCATGGAAGTGGTCGAGATGGTACTCGGTGGTAGCGTCAACAAATCTATCGTGAACCTGATCAACCAGCATGGTGGCCGTGCGATTGGTCTTACCGGTAAAGACGGTAACCTGATCCGTGCGCAAAAACTGCTAATGGAAAAAGTAGCTGAAGATGGGTCGGTTCAGCAAATTGATCTGGGTCTGGTCGGTGAAGTTGTTGGTGTGAAAACCGATGTTCTGGAAATGTTCACCAGTAGTGATTTTATTCCAGTCATTGCCCCGCTAGGTGTCGATGAAGCGGGCAATACCTATAATATCAATGCGGATCTGGTCGCTGGTAAAGTCGCTGAAGCCCTAGGTGCAGAAAAACTGATTCTGCTGACCAATATCACGGGTGTGCTGGATGAAAATAAAAACCTGCTGACTGGTCTGACTACTCAGGAAGTCGATCGTCTGATCGAAACTGGCGTAATCTATGGCGGCATGATTCCAAAAGTAGGTTGTGCGCTGGATGCGGTAAAAGGCGGTGTCGTGAGTGCACATATCGTGGATGGTCGTGTACCACATGCCAGCTTACTGGAAATTTTCACCGATCATGGTGTTGGTACTCTCATTACCAACCGTGCCAATCCGCATCGCTCATAATCCATTTTTTGCCAAAAAGAGTCTCAATAGAGGCTCTTTTTTATTTGAGGTTATCATAGTCAGATATTTGAAATGACAGGGACAGTCATGCACAATAAGCTTCTAAGTAAATAGAGAGCTGAAACCAGACCATGTGCCAACTGCTCGGAATGAATTGTGCCACCCCGACGGATATTACTTTTTCCTTCCGCGGATTTTCCCAGCGGGCGGGCATTACCTCTGATCATGCGGATGGTTTCGGGATTGCTTTTTTTGAAGATAAAGCCTGCCGTCTGTTTGTTGATAACCAGTCTGCGGTTGAGTCGCCGATTGCCGAGCTGGTGCGTAATTATCCGATCAAATCACGTAATGTGATTGCCCATATCCGTAAAGCCACTCAAGGCAAAATTAATCTGGAAAACTCGCATCCTTTTAGCCGTGAACTTTGGGGGCGGCAGTGGATTTTTGCCCATAATGGCGATTTGCATGATTATTTTCCTGAACTGTCAGGGCGCTTTACCCCAGTCGGCAATACCGACAGTGAGCGTGCCTTCTGCTATCTGCTCGATCAACTGGTGAAACGCTTTGGCTATCATGAGCCGAAACTGGATCAGGTTTTCGATCTTCTAGCTGAAATTTCACCTGCAATTGCCGAGCATGGCACCTTTAATTTCTGCCTTTCGAATGGTCAGGCGCTGTTTAGCTATGCGATTACCAAACTCCACTGGCTAGTACGTGAATACCCGTTTAGACCGGCTCAGCTGATTGATATTGACGTCGAAGTGGACTTTAGTCAGGTTACGACCCCTGAAGATCGCGTGGCAGTGATTACTACCGAACCATTGACCCAGAATGAAGAATGGACTGCTTTCCAGCCGGGTGAAATGATCCTGTTTCAGCATGGGGAAAAAGTGCGTTCTCAGTTGACGCATGTGGATCGTCTGGAACGTGAGCGTCTTGATCCTTCCTTAAAACGCATCACGCGAGCTGATCAATATTGAAATGCGATTAAAGACGGAGTTTAAACTCCGTTTTTTTATATTTAAAAAATAAGAAAAAATCTAAGAATAAATAAAGGTTTATTGCGGATTTTGGTTAATTAATATCTTAGCCTTTTACTCAGGATAAATTATTTTTAATTATATATAACAGAAACTTAAAATGAAAAAGCCGGATTTAGGCGGAAAGCCGACTAATTTGCTTCATTTTTATTTGAATCAATACGCTATATGCTCATTTTCACGTTATAAGTCCTTAATATTTATAGGTGGTCGTAATGAAAATGAAATGGGTCCCAGACTATAATACTGGTATCGATGTGATTGACGATCAGCACAAACGAATTCTCGATTATATCAACGAAATTGATGGAATCGATGCCAATACCGAACGTGCCCGTATTAAACAGATTCTTGACAATATTATTGATTATACCCAGTCGCATTTCACCTTTGAGGAATCTCTTCAGGAAGAAGCCGGCTATAAATATCGGGTACCGCATAAACGTGTGCATGACCTGTTTATTAAGAAAATTGAATCATATCGTGACCGTTTTGAACTGGGGCAGTCGATTGAACATGAACTGCACGAAGTATTATCGAAATGGCTGATTAACCATATCCAGCACGATGACGCCGATTATGTCGGTGCCGTGAAAGAAAATATGATGGGGATCATCAAGGAAAAAGAAAAGAAAACCGGTAAAAACTGGTTCGCTCGGTTTTTCTCATAATAAAATATCTAAAGAGATAACAAGAATTACAATTTAATTATAATTTTGGCGCAGCAAATCACTGTCATGGTGGTTTGCTTTTTGTTTTTGATTTTCACCGCTTCACAAGGCAAAATAGCGCTAGATTTTTATAGGAATGCATCATGCAGGACAATGCTATGTCAAAATGGTTATCGCCGCTGATGGCTTTCTGTTTATCGTTTATTATCATCGCGACGCTCGCACCGATAACCGGTATCCAGATTGATCGTCAGCTGGATTTCTGGATGCTCTGGTTAGCCACCATGCTGATTCTGGCACTTCCAGTCTGCTACTTGGAAATTGCTTTGGCCAAGCGCTCTAGAACAACGCCATTACAGGCGCTGTCAACGCTGACCCGTGAAGCGGATGCGTCACAGAAATGGCGTATTGTCGGCTGGTTAAGTGTGATTTTTATTCCGTTTCTGGCAGGTGCAATGCTGAACAATGCCAGTAATGTTCTGGCGGTTGCTGCACTTGATCTTGCACCGAACCTTTTGTTGATCGGATTGACAATAGTAGCGTTGGCCCTGTCACTGCTACCGCGTCAAATTTTATTGGCTGTTACAACGATTGGGGTGCTCGCATCTCTGGTTCTGGCCAATATAATGGGAACTGCACTACCTGCATGGCAAGTCACGCCAGTCGAATTCTCGGAATGGGGCAATGCCACGGTATTAGCGCTGGTGGCAAGTGGTCTGGGCATGGGCTTGTACTGGCAGTCTAGCCTGAGCGCTGTACAACAACAGGATGTCGCCAGCAAGACGGTATTGCCGATCTGGATTGCGCAGCTCGTTGCTGTCATTGCATTTGCTTTCTTTGCTGTGCAAGCGCAAATCCCTGCATTCACCTTGGTCGCAGCGATGGTGGCAGCTGCCGCATTAATTTTGCAAATGGCACGTGAACAGTTACAGCAACGTCAGCTTCATCCTGCGATTCAATGGGCGATTGTGGCGGCGGTTACGCTGATCTGGGCTATTCCAAATCTAAGCCCAATTTTCAATGTGGTCTTGCTCGTCTGGGGCTTATTGATTTGTTTGATCTATGCATTATTTGCCGGCTGGATCATGAAGATCAGTCATTTGCGTAAATCAATGAATTTCAGCTCTGAAGCGTTTTATAACATCTGGCGTATTGCAGTACGTGTAGTGTTACCGGTCGGGATTATTCTGGCAATCATTGCTGTCTTAGGACAATTCATCTGATGAGTGAGGCGATGATCTGGGTGGCGTATGCGACGCCAGAAAAACAATTTCATCTAGCCGTGCCATTTCAGTCCGGCATGACAGCATTGGATGCGATTGAGCAAAGTGGAATCCGTGAGCAGGTCGAATTGCCTGAACCGTTATCTCTGGGCATTTTTGGCGTGCGCTTGCAAGATCATCAGCAGCAACTGGCAGCAGGTGATCGGGTGGAAATTTATCGGCCACTGACCATCAATCCTAAAGACATCCGACGTAAACGCGCCGAGAAAAATCCTGTGGGTCGTTATGCCAGAGGCAATCTTTTAAGAAAGCTGAAACCATCTTCCGAATAGAAAGCGGCTTGAATGAGCAGTAGCCTCAATGATCTGCTCAATCAATCAGCTTAATCAAAAAAGCCCCTGATGATTCAGGGGCTTTTTCATGAGAAACCGACTATAGTGGAGGAGCATTTAAAATTGCTTCTTTTGATCCTGGTAAGCCAGGTTGAGATTCTGGAATTGTATCCAGACCTTCAACGCGTTCCACGATACCAGACTGGTTAAAGTAGATTTTCAAATGCTGGCCTTGGGCTGCCGGGATCTTGGCTTTTTTAGCGTAGGTTCCTGGGGTATAGTTATAGATGTAGTCCCAACGTAAAGGATTCAGTGGATCGCTTACTGTTGGACTGCCCAGTAAGAAACGCACCTGTTGATGGCTCATTCCCACCTGAATTTTAGCGGCTTGTGCTTGGGTTAAAGGGGTTCCTTGTGGAATATCTACTTTATAAACACCTAATGTCGAACAGCCGACGAGCAATGAAGTGACGAATAACGTCAACATGATTTTTTGCATTTTGCTAAACTATCCCAAATTAATTATGATGCATTTGATCCAAGGATAGATCATACTGCATCTAAACTTTGTTGCATATTCCAACTTTGATTTTGTTGAGAGACCTTTTTACATGACTATTTCAAACCAAGATTTACGAAAAGCTGGACTGAAAGTTACCCTTCCACGAATTAAAATATTAGAATTACTAGAAAATTCAAAACAACATCATTTAAGTGCGGAAGATATTTACAAGACTTTACTCGATCAGGGCGAAGATGTAGGTTTAGCAACTGTGTATCGTGTGTTAACGCAATTTGAAGCAGCGGGCATCATCGAACGTCATAATTTTGAAAATAATCATTCCGTTTTCGAGATCATGCAGGAAGATCACCACGATCACCTGGTCTGTTTGAATTGCAGCAAAGTCGTTGAATTCATCAATGATACGATTGAAAAAGAGCAGCATGATGTTGCTGAAAAATTTGGTTTTGAATTAACCGGTCACTCTCTGAATCTGTATGGCTACTGCGATGCGCCGGCCTGTCAGGAAGTGTTTCGTAAAAAATAATTTGCACTCCGGTTGAAACAAAAAAACAGGCTTCTTGAAGCCTGTTTTTTTTATGCCTTCAAGATGATCAGGACTGACCATCAAAGGTAATGTTGGAATGCGCACGTAATAAGTGACTACCACCTTCTTCTGACAGCTTGATTTGCAGACGCAGGTCGTTTGGTGAATCTGCATGTTTCAGTGCATCTTTATAGCTGATCTGTTTGGCTTTATACAGATCATACAGCGCCTGATCGAAGGTCTGCATGCCCAGTTCACGGGAACGCTTCATCAGATCCTTGATCTCATGCACATCACCTTTACGAATCAAGTCGGCAATCAGTGGTGAGTTAATCAGAATCTCAATCGCTGCACGGCGACCATTACCATCGATGGTTGGAATCAGTTGCTGTGCCACAATGGCTTTCATGTTCAGGGACAAGTCCATGAACAGCTGATTATGTCGGTCTGCTTCGAAGAAATGGATAATCCGGTCAATCGCCTGGTTGGCGTTGTTGGCGTGCAGGGTAGCAAAGACCAGATGACCGGTTTCGGCAAAGGCAATCGCATAATCCATGGTTTCACGTGAACGGATCTCACCGATCAGAATCACGTCTGGTGCCTGACGCAGGGTATTTTTCAGGGCAATTTCAAATGAATCCGTATCGATGCCGACTTCACGCTGGGTGATAATACAGCCCTTATGCTGGTGAATAAATTCGATCGGATCTTCAATGGTAATGATATGACCTTTGGAATTTTCATTACGATAACCGACCAAAGACGCCAGCGAGGTTGATTTACCGGTACCCGTTGCCCCGACAAAAATAATGATGCCACGTTTGGTCATCGCCAGTTCTTTTAGAATCGGCGGTAACTTGAGTTCATCCATCGTGGGAATAACAGTTTCAATCCGACGCAGCACCATCCCCGGTTGATCGCGTTGCTGAAAAGCACTGACACGGAAGCGGGCACTTTTATCCGGCGTGCTGATGGCAAAGTTACATTCACGACTGTCAGCAAATTCTTTACGCTGCTTTTCGGTCATGATGGAATGGAGCAGTTGTCCTACTGCCGCACCGGGTAATTTTACTGAGCCAATCGGTAAAATCTGCCCATTAATCTTGATGGACGGTTCGACATCGGCAGTAATGAACAGATCCGATGCTTTTTTCTCCACCATATAATCGAGTAAGCCGTTAAAATCCATGTATATAAACCCCAATACAATTCAATTTTTTTATAAAAATGCTTCTGGCTGTTTGGCTGCAGTACGTGCAACTTGCGGGCTGATCAAACCTTTGGACACCAGTGTTTTCAGGGTCTGGTCCAGTGTGGTCATGCCATAGTTGGCGCCTGTCTGAATTGCTGAGTACATTTGTGCGACTTTGTTTTCACGGATCAGGTTACGGATCGCAGGAATACCGATCATGATTTCATGCGCCGCCACACGCCCACCGCCATTTTTCTTCAGTAGAGCCTGTGAAACTACGGCTTGTAGGGATTCAGACAACATGGCGCGTACCATGTCTTTTTCTTCAGCAGGGAATACGTCGATCACACGGTCAATGGTTTTGGCCGCTGAGGTGGTATGCAGGGTGCCAAATACTAAGTGACCGGTTTCTGCTGCAGTTAACGCCAGACGAATGGTTTCAAGGTCACGCATCTCACCGACCAGAATAATGTCCGGATCTTCACGCAGTGCTGAACGTAGCGCTTCATTAAAGCCATGCGTATCACGATGCACTTCACGCTGGTTGATCAGGCATTTTTTCGACTGATGCACAAATTCGATTGGGTCTTCGACTGTTAAAATATGGTCATAGCGGTTGTCATTAATATAGTCCAGCATCGCCGCCAAGGTGGTTGATTTACCCGAACCGGTAGGACCTGTCACCAGTACCAGACCACGTGGATATTCACAGATGTCTTTAAAAATCTGTCCCATGCCCAGATCTTCAAGGGTCAGGACTTTAGATGGAATGGTACGGAATACCGCACCGGCACCGCGGTTCTGGTTAAATGCGTTGACACGGAAACGCGCCACGCCAGGCACTTCAAAAGAAAAGTCAGTTTCCAGATTTTCTTCAAAATCACGGCGCTGTTTATCGTTCATGATGTCATAAACGAGTTTATGCACTTCTTTATGTTCTAATGCTGGAAGGTTGATGCGACGAACCTCTCCATCGACACGAATCATTGGCGGTAAGCCCGCAGACAAGTGTAAATCCGACGCACCATTTTTAGCAGAAAATGCCAACAATTCTGTGATATCCATAAGGTCCCCGAGTTCATTAAAATGTTAATTATTTTGATAGAATAATAAGGCTTTCCCACAGCTTAACCAACACTTAGTTCATGGGCAAGGGAAAAAAAGATGAATGAAATGAGAACCCCATCAATGAATATGTTGCAACAGTCACGAAATCAGGTCTTAGTGCAAATTGAAACTGCCTGTATTCAGGCCGGCCGCGAAGCAGATGCGGTGCAACTGCTTGCCGTTTCCAAGACCCAGCCGAGTAGCGTGCTGGCAGAGATGTATCAGGCAGGGCAACGTGCTTTTGGTGAAAACTATTTGCAGGAAGCACTGGAAAAAATCACGGCACTGAAAGAGCTGGAGATTGAATGGCATTTTATTGGTCATGTGCAGCGCAACAAAACCAAGGCTCTGGCGGAAAATTTTGCCTGGGTACATGGAGTCGATCGCCTGATTATTGCCGAGCGTTTATCAAATCAGCGTGGAGATAATCAGTCCGCACTGAATATCTGTATTCAGGTGAATATTGATGGCCAGGATACCAAAGATGGCTGCCAGCCGGAAGAAGTCGCAGAACTAGTGGCACAAATCAGCCAACTGCCGAATGTACGTTTACGTGGCCTGATGGTGATTCCTGCACCGAATAATCCTCAAGCCTTTGCTGATGCCAAAGTTTTATTTGATGCAGTCAAAGTTCAGCATGCACACCCTGAAGATTGGGATACTTTAAGTATGGGCATGTCTGGGGATATGACCGAAGCGATTGCTGCGGGTTCTACCATGGTTCGTGTTGGCACAGCCCTATTTGGTGCACGGCCTAAAAAAGATGTATAAACTACTAATGTCAGTTTTTTGCAGCAAAGCGTTATCGCAGGGTATTGGATAACGCTTTTTTTCTGGCTGGTTCGAGCCATTTGGCCATTAACCAGGCAAAAACTATTAAGCTGCACATGCTGGCAAGCAAAGCTAAAATTGCTCCGCCCAGACCATAGGCCAAAGTTGCCGGAATACACCCCAAAATAAATAAAAGTAATGGGAAATGGGTGACATACAAGGTATAGGAAAAGTCTGCGGATTGAACCCAGACCGGATGATAATGACTGCGTCGATGCTGGAGCTGTACCAGCCAGCAGCTAAAGGCCAGACCCACACAGAAATTAAAAGGGGCAAAATTCGCAGCGCGGTATTGCTGGGCCTCATCAATCACCTGAAACTGGTAAGCATCAAAACAGGCGATTAGAAATGCCAAGCCGAATAGGGCTAATTTGACTGATTGTAAGCGGTTTAAAAAACGTAGCTGGATATATCGAAATGAACAAGCAAAGGCAGTGAGCCAGACCAGAAAATAAATAAAAAACTGGATGTTCAGTACTGATAGTATAGCCAGAACCATAAAAAACCCGATTTTGGCGATTTCCGAATTTTTTAAAAAAGGTAAGAATCCGGCCAGCACATAAAACCACACTTCATAGCTCAGACTCCAGAGCGCAGCATTGGCTGAAACCGTTGGCGTCACAAAGCCATTCAAAAATAGCAGCGAGCCAACAAACTCCATCATGTCTATACTATAGTCAGTCCGGATCATCATGCCAAAACTGTGTTGAAAAGCATGCGTGTGGCTGGTAAATAATAGTGGAGCAAGCAGATATAAAACCAGGGTCAACCCCATGGCAAACAGAAAGGGCGGTAAAATTCTGCGGCCACGCTGTCGGGCATAATGGTGCAGATTGAACTGACCATGCTGATGAATGTTGTACTGGATTGAATAGCCGATCAGATAGCCACTTAAGGCAAAGAAAATCATGACTGCAGCCTGCCCAAGCAGGCGTATCCATGAATAAATGCTGGTATCGAAAGGCCCAATAAATGCCTGAAAGCAGTGACTGAATAACACCACAATGGCACTGATACCCCGTAGGCTCTCAAGCTGTAGGCTGAAATAGTGCGAGAGCGTATTCGGGGCAGTGTTCATGATCCTTAGCCTATAATCTGAATGGTACTTGCACCTGCACCAACCGGTTTGACCTGAATCTGTACCGGAATACGTTCATGCATTTCCTGCACATGCGAGATTAATACAACTTTACGACCCTGACTTTGTAAATGATCCAGTGCATTCATCACCATATGTAACGAAGCAGGATCTAGCGTACCAAAACCTTCATCAATAAACAGTGATTCCAGTTTCATGGAGCCGGAGGCCATATTGGCAATCGCCAAAGCCAAAGCCAATGAAACCAGGAAGGTTTCACCCCCCGATAGGGACAGCACAGGGCGGACTTCACTATTCATGTCCAGATCAATAATCGCCAGACTCAGGCTATCCGGAATACGGTGTAACTGATAGCGGGGTGCCAACGGTTGCAACTGCTGATTTGCATATTCCACCAGAATATCCAGATGATGTTCCTGGGCAATTTTCTGGAATTTGGTACCTTCCTTATGTCCGATCAGATCGTAAATACGACCCCAACGGTATTCTTCAGCTTTGATCTGCTCAATTTGCTGCTGATATTTGGCATAGGTGTTTTGATTATTGGCATTCATACGCAGTTTGGCATCAGTTTCATTGAGTACTTCCTGCTGCATTATTTTTTCCTGATGCAGCATGCCAAGCTTTTGTTCAATTTCCTCAAATTCATGTTCTGGCTGTAGTTTTAAATGGGCCTGATATTGTTCTTGCAGTAATTGCCAGGCTGTTCTGGCATTTTCGAGTGCCTGTTTCTGGTTGGCCAGATCTTGACGAATCCGTTGATGGCTGCTCAGATCAATACTGAGCCATTGTTCAATTTGAGCTACCGTCACTTGCGGATGTGCTGCTTGCCATGCCTGAATATCTTGCTGATATTGAGCCAATTGCCGATCGATCTGCTGAAGTTGACTGATAAATTCTTGCAGTTTTAAGTGGGTTTGATGCCACTGTTTTTCGGCCTGCGCCGTGCATTGACGCTGTTGTTCTAAAGCCTGCTCTAAGGTCTTGGCTTGTAGATCTAGTGCATCACGCCATTCTGCAGCGACACGATAGACTTGTCCTGCATGCTCTTTGGTCAGTTCAGCCAGTTGTTGACGCAGGTCTTTGCCTTGCTGAATCAACTGCTCTACAGACTGGCTCAATTGAGCAAAATTTTGCTGTTCCAATTGTAGTTGATACTGGCTCTTTTCCAATATCTGCTGCTGTTGATGCAGGTCAGATTCCAGCTGCTTTTGTACTGCCAAGTGCTGCATGCGGTGCTCTACTTGTCGTTGCAACTGAGGTAAGCAGAGCATAGGTGGCTGCGACTGGTACTGCTCGGGCAGTATGCTTAAAACTGGGTGTATCAGCTGGTCGAGTTGCTGACGTTGCTGTAGAGCCAGTTGTAATTGGTGCAATTGCTGTTGTTGTTGACGCCATTGTTGTAATTGTTGCTGGAGCTGTTGTTCCTGCTGTTGTGACAGTTCTAGCTGCTGGACCAGGCTTTGAGTGTGATTCGCCAGCAACTGGGTAAATATAGGAAGATCATTGTGCTGCTCGGTAACCACTTCCAGTTTAAGTAGTTGAGATTTACAGTCAGCAGAGGATTGTTGAATCTGGTTTTGCAGGATCTGGCAACGCTGTTGCTGTTGCTCAATTACTGTTTGTGCTTTGGATATTTCAATGCGTTGCTGCTGCTGAGATTGCAGTTGCTGATCAAGCTGCTGTTTTGCCTGCCGTAACTGTTGCTCCTGTAACTGGCTCAGGCTCTGTTCCAGATGTTCATGGGCGGTATCGACAAAAGGATGGGCCATACTCCCACAGACCATGCATGGCTCATCCGGTTTTAACTGGGCACGAAGATCCTGCACACTTTGCGCATGCAATAAACGTTGCTGGGCAAGTATTTGTTCCAGGTGTTCATATGCCTGTTGTTCAGCCTGAATCTGCTGATGCAGTGCCTGTTCGGCCTCTTGCTGCATTTTTAGTTGCTGCTGTTGGCTATTTACAGCAGATTGCAGTTGTTCAAATTCTTGTGATTGTTGAACGATCTGTTGCACCTGCTGTTGCAGCAGGTCGAGCTGACGCTGTTTCGCTTGGCGTTGCTGACGCATTTCCTGAATGGTTTTGAGCTGCTCTTCCAGCTGTTCCAGACTATGATGCTGTTGTATCCACTGGTTCAGATTTTCTGAAAGTGCTGTAACGGTTTTTTCCAGTTCAGGCAAAGGCTGCTTCAGGCTGTCCGGATTCTGTTGCTGCAGTTGCTGATACTGACGCATAAAGTCTTGTATGCGTTGCAAGGTACTTTGCGGCTCCAGATCGAACACATTTAAAAAGCCAGATTCAGCCAATTGTTGTGCAACCTTTTCTTGCCGAGCTTGTAGCTGATTCAAAGTCTGTTGTTGCTGTCGCAGTTGTTCTTCTAAAGGCTGTAGACGAAGGGTTTGAAACTGGCTTTGCTCTGCATGCAGTTTTTTGTACCGCTCTGATACCGTATCAATTGCATGATCCAGCCTTAAACCTGCCTCCAGATGCGGTTTCAGGTTTGCCAAGTGTTGCTGAAACTGGTGCTGCTGTTGTTGTAAGGCTGTAAGTTTGGCTTCTTCTGCTACAAAGCTCTGTTTGAGCGTTTCAAATTCCAGCGTAAATTGGGTGTGCTGGTGCTGAATCTGCTCTTTTTGAGGGGCTAGACGGGTACGACTCACAAACTGATCCCGAATCGACTGGAATTCATCCAGCTGCTCCAGTAGCTGTTGCTGTCCTGCAGATTTATTTACTGCATCTTGCTGTACTTCGTAGACTTCTTTTTTGGCATGGACTTCTGCATAGAGTTTATGTCGGTCCAGATGCCATTGTTTCTCATTTTCTAGCAGTTTTTCTGATTGCTGCAAATTCTGAAGTTGCAAAGACAAAGAGTTCTGCTGCTGTTGTAAAGCGCTGATGTCTTCTTCAGACAGAATTTCAATATGCCCGATCAGCTTTTCCAGATCGTTGCGCTTGTTTTTGACTTCGCTGAATTTCTCTGCAGCTTTCTGACTAACTAGACTGAAAATCTGCGAATTGGTGAGATATTCCAGTAAATCTGCACGCTCATTATCTTTGGCTTTTAAAAATGCGCCGACTTCCGACTGTGCGAGCAACACTGCGCGGGTAAACTGCTCAAAACTTAAGCCCACCAGTTTTTCAATGAGCGGGGTGACTTCCGATATTTTTTGCGTCAGTGTCGTGTCGTCATCCAGACATTTGACGTAGCGGTCTACTTTTAGATTGCCATCGACTTTCTGGCGTGCCCGTTTAATTTCCCAGCGTGCCATATAGCGTTTGCTGTCGAGTGCAATAAATTCCAGTTCGGCAAAACCATGCACGCAGCCACGGCGCAGAATATTCTTGGAATCCTTGATGGAAACATCCTGACCGCCAGCATCTTTCAAGCTGCCTGTCGCACCTTTTAAACGTGGAATTTCATTGTAAAGCGCCAGGCACATGGCATCGAGCAGGGTAGATTTTCCGGCACCAGTTTTGCCGGTGATGGCAATCAGGCCGGCATGAGCCAAAGGACTCGATTCAAAATCAATATGATGGGTGCCGGTGAGGGAGGCCAGATTATTAAGACTTAGACGTAAAATTTTCATGGCCGATCCTAGGCTTGTTGTTTTTGTGCAAGTTCGTGTTGGGCTTCATTCAGTAATTCCTGAAAATCCCGTTGTACCGAGTGATCCTGCTCATAGCCCATTTTTTTCCAGATATTGAAAAATAGCGATTCCGGAGTAGGGGGTGCCAGATCAATTTTAGACTGGCTTGAACTAAGGTCGACCTGTTGCTGGTAAATCCGGCTGATGCGCAGCAGTCGGTAACGGTTAGCAGGTAGGGCCTGTTCTATTTGCTGACGCAGATCTACCGGAGGCGGCGCATCGGTCGTGTATTCCACCTCCAGAAAATGCCGTGCAGAAAGCTGCTCGATTTCTCCGGCAGGCAAGGCCTGAATTGTAGTGATTAAATTTTCCAGCTTTTCACGAATGCGGAACAGCTCGACAGTACGCGGAATGCTTAAGGCATCGTACTGAAAGCGGTTTTCCGGGTTTTGTTCGGGATCAATCCTGACTTCAACTATTTGATGCTTATAATTAATCTCACTAAATGACAGCGGAATCGGAGAGCCACTATAGCGAATATGCGGCTGACCGACCTTTTGCGGTTTATGCAAATGCCCCAGCGCGACATAATCAATCACGTCATCAAATAGCGCCGTCGACAGCGCCTCTTCATTGCCAACAATAATCGGACGTTCAGAGTCGGACGTCTCACCACCTTGCATGTGCGCATGTGACATTAAAATCAGTGCCTGATGTGGCTGTTTGCGGGCTTTGGCTTCGGCAATCAGTTGTTGATGCAGATAACTGATCGCGTTCTGGCTATTGCTGGTATGTTCATTTAGTCCGGTAATTTCGGCACTGCGTAAATAGGGCAGGGTCAGACACCAGGCGATGATATTTTTATCCCGATCATAAATAGGAATAAGCAGCCGATCCAGATTCAGGGTATTTTCTGCAGTGCGGCCTACGATTCCCACTGCTTTGGCATTAAATTTGGCCAGCAAGGGTTCAACCTGCTCAATCCGGTAACCGGAATCATGATTGCCTGCAATCATCAGGGTCTGCATATGTGGCGCCAGATCGTGGGCATCGGCCAGAAACTGGTATAGCTGTCTTTGCGCACTGGAAGCGGGATTGATCACATCAAAAATATCGCCGGCAATCAGCAAGGCATGCGGTTGCTTTGCTTTAATTTGCTCAAGTAGCCAAGTCAAAAACTGCGCATGTTCAAATTCACGGTCATGGTTATGGAAAAATTGTCCCAGATGCCAATCGGAAGTGTGAAGAAAATGAACCGCCATGTAATGAACCCCTAATATCTGCCTTGCTACTATAGGAAAAAGCACAGGTAAAAATCTACTTGAAAACGATATTTCAGCGAATTGTTTGTGATGTGGGGGCTGAATTTATTTTGATCAGTATGAAAATAAGCAAAGGATTACAACTAAATCATCAGATATCGAAGGCTCTGCAAGCTATCAGATTTTAAAAAAATAAGGATTTTAAAAAAATAAAAACCGACGATTCGAGTGATGATGAAATCGTCGGTCAAATTTGTGTTACATGAAGATTTTGGCTGCTATTCAAAATTTCCCTGTACACTGGACTTATTGCTTTAGCTCTAAAGGTCAGCAAAAATTCGTGGATGCCAGTCCAAATTTTTGTACCTTGTACCCTATATAACGTCACCTTGTAGTGGATGGTTGACAATAAAATGAAAAAAAACCTGATTTTTTTTATACTAGCTTGTTGAAGATCACTGAGTCATGCATATGTTGCCGCTAAGTCGTTATTTTATCTGGTTTTTCGTTATATGTTTTATTTTTACCTGTATTTGCGGTGTACTGGCAGCCTTGCTGCCGATGGGCATGGGTGCAGTCTTGACGATTGTTCCCTATCTGGTGGCCATGATTTGGGTGCTTTTTAAATTTCTAAAACAGCAAAAACGTGCGCCGACCCAGGCAGAGCGTAAAAAATTCACGCTCGGTTTTAGCCTGATTTATTGGGGCTATAATTTATTATTTCTTTTGCTCGGTATTGTGATCGCCACCCGTTCCAATCCGAATGCCTGGCAGGACTTTCTGCTGTATCTACAGCAACCACAGTTTATGAGCATTGTGCTGATCATGTTCCTGATGATCGCAATTCCACTATATCTACTGACGTACTGGTTTTATGGCAAGCAGGCCCAGCGTATGGCAGAGAAAATGTTTGGCCATTCGCCTCAGTGAATATAGATGAATCATTTTGTGACCCGATCTTCATAAATTAATTGAATGATGAAAGATACAAATTCTCCACTACAAAGATCTTCTTGGTTTAAAAAGCTGAAGATGAGTGGCGTATAATTTAAACCAAGAAAATAATAAGGCGAAGAATGACTAATGTATAAACCTGTAGTGCTGGTGACGGGAGCGAGTGGTTTTATTGGCAGTCATCTCGTGCATTTTTTACTGGAACGGGATTATCGGGTGATTGGTCTGACCCGTCAGAAAAATAAACGTGAACCACATCCGGACTTCCACTGGATTAACCAGCTGGAAGAATTAAAACAGCATCAGATTGATTATGTGGTCAATCTGGCTGGCGAAAGCATCGGTCAAGGCCGTTGGACGGCAGCGCGTAAAAAGAAATTGCTGGATAGCCGTTTAGATAGCACCAAACGGTTATTTGATTATTTAGAAAAAAATCAGCTTAGACCGAAACGGATTATTTCAACATCGGCCGTTGGTTATTATGGCATTGATCCGACAGAGCGCTGGGAACAGGTCTGCACGGAGCAAAGTCCGCCACAAGATATTTTTATGTCTGAACTTTGTGCGAAGTGGGAGCAGCTGGCTTTATCCTATACTAACCAGAACACCAAGATTGTTCGCTTTGCGGTGGTGTTTGGTAAAGGTGGCGGGATTCTTCCGCAGATGCTATTGCCGATTAAATTGAATCTGTTCGGACGGATTGGTCATGGACGCCAGCCAGTGACTTGGGTGCATCTAGGGGATGTGCTGCGTGCGATTGAATTCTTGATACTTGAGGATACAGCCGAGCAGATCTTTAATGTGGTCGCGCCAGAAAAAAGTAGTCAGGCCCAGTTTGCACGAACTGCGGCCCAGATTCTGAAGCGCAAACCCTTACTTCCACTACCCGCATGCAGTCTGAAAATGATGCTGGGAGAACAGTCACAACTGGTCTTAAACGGTCAGTATGTACAGTCCAAAGCCTTGCAGGAGGCTGGATTCCAGTTTCATTATCCAACTCTGAAAGAAGCACTGGATAATATCCTAAAGCACTAAACGACTGGGCTCTAATAAACGGACAGGATCATAAGGAGCTGGATCAACGATTGGCATTTGTTTAAGGATGAGTTGAGCGAGTAGTTTGCCTGATGCCGGCCCCATGCATAAACCATTCCGGAAATGTCCAAAATTGGTCCAGGCATTATGTAGCTTGGGAATTTTGCCAATATAGGGAATACCATCGGGTGAGCTGGGTCTTAATCCGGCCCATTGCTTGACCAGCGGAAAATCTGCCAGTTCCGGTACCATCTCGATACACGCCTGTAAAATATCCTGCCGGATTTCACTAGAAGGCGAGGTGTCAAAACCGACCTGACGCATACTGGAACCACATAAAACATGTCCATCCTGACGTGGAATCAGGTACATCACCTTATGCATGCACATGGTCGGCAGCCAGTTTTCTGGCGTTTTAAACAGCAGCATCTGGCCCTGAACCGGCTGTACCGGAATTTCCAAACCAAGTTGCTGTGACCAGTGTTGCGACCATGCTCCGGTTGTGAACACATATTGATCTGCCTGAAAAACCTGGCTATGTTCATCTGAGATACTTTTTACACAGCCTTGCTGAATATTGAGCCGAGTGATTTTACAGTCTTCTTGCCAGGTGACACGAGGATGCTGCTTCAAATAGTGAATGATCGACTGTAATAACCGTGGATTACGGATATTCGCCAGTTCAGGGAAATAAATCGCCTGCTTGAATTTGCTCTGATTAATTCTTGGATTGATCTGTTGCAGTTTAGCCTGATCAAGCAATTCTGCCTGTTGCTGCGGATCCTGATGTGTTTTGGCATAACTTAAACCGATTTCAAAATCGGATTCATCAAAAATCAGCATACCTGTTTGATGAATCTGGAAATCGATGCCAGTGAAAGGTTGCAGTTTTTGATTCCAGTCCTGATACATGGGTTTGGCATGTCGAGCCAGAGCATTTACAGCAGCGGGATAACGCCACGGATACATCGGGGAAAGGATTCCTCCTCCAGCCCAGGATGCAGCCTGTCCGGCGGCCTGTTGATCAAAAAGGGTAACAGAACATCCCTGTTCAAGCAGTTCCAGCGCCGACATCAAACCGGTGATGCCAGCGCCGACAATGGCAATATGCATTGCGCCGAAATCCTTTTACTTCATGTCTTTCAGTTTAAGCGCAGCTTCTTCAGCAAAATAGGTCCAGATACCATCTGCACCGGCACGACGACAGCTCATCAATGATTCTAAAATGACGCTATCAGATAACCAGCCATTTTGAATTGCCGCAGCCAGCATCGCGTATTCGCCACTGACCTGATAGACAAAGGTTGGTACGCCAAAAGTGTCTTTGACTTCGCGGACGATATCCAGATAAGGCATGCCCGGTTTAACAATCACCATGTCTGCACCTTCCTGAATATCCAGCGCAATTTCATGCAGGGCTTCAGCACGGTTACCGACATCCATCTGGTAATTGTATTTATTGCCGCCTTTTAAGTTGCTGGCAGAACCGACTGCATCACGGAACGGGCCATAGAAACTTGATGCATATTTGGCTGAATAGGCCATGATCGAAGTATAGATATGACCATTTTGCTCAAAGGCCTGACGAATCGCACCGATCCGGCCATCCATCATGTCACTTGGAGCAAATACATCTGCACCGGCTTCGGCATGGCTCAAGCCCTGTTTAATCAGGCACTCGACCGTTTCATCATTTAAGACATAACCGTTCTCATCAATAATGCCATCCTGACCATGCGTGGTATACGGGTCTAATGCGCCGTCAGTAATCAGCACCATTTCTGGCAGTTCTTTTTTCAATAAACGTAAGGTGTTTTGCACCAGACCATCTTCACGCCATGCGGCTTCTGCAGTCAGGCTTTTATCTTCTTGTGGGGTGACGGGGAATAGCGCCAGTTTATTGACACCGAGTTCCAGCAGACGTTCTGATTTTTTTAACAACAAGTCCGCTGACAGGCGCTGGATATTCGGCATACTTGGAATATCTTGGGTCTGGTTTTGTCCTGGCAGGACAAATACTGGATAAATGAGATGATCTGCCGCGAGATGGGTTTCACGAACCATCGAACGTAAATGTTCATTTTTACGAATACGACGCATGCGAGTTGCAGGAAACGCGGGACGATTGAACGTATAAGTCATAAAAATCTCAGTAATCAGTATTAAACTAGGCCTCTATTGTAGCCCTAACTCAAATTTTTGGGCATAAATTAGCGGTTTTTTATTGTGGTGGATTCGGGCAGAGTGATGAGTAAGACAGAGAGAAACTGGACGGGTAATATACATCTGGGCTCGAAAGTGGATATTGATGTAGTCCTGAACCAGCTGGTACATGCTTTTAATAGCTCTCCTTTTTTTAAGCATAACGGCATGACCATGCGGGTGGTCGAGGGCCAGATTGAGGCCTATGTAGAAATGCAGGATTTCATGATTGGTAATGTGGCTTTCCAGATTCTGCATGGCGGTCTGGCTGCAACTGTACTGGATAGTGTCGGTGGTATTGTGGCCATGGGCGAGCTGTATAAAAAAGCTGAACCGGAAACGATTGCAGATACCATTAAAAAAGTATCGCGTCTGGCGACGGTCGATATGCGGGTGGATTATCTGGCGCCTGGACGTGGCAAATATTTTATCGCGCGTGCAGAAACCTTACGTTTGGGGCGTAAGGGCTGCACCATGCGCATGACCATGGTCAATGATGAAGATAAGGCGATTGCAACAGCGATTGCTTCTTATGCCTATTAATGAAATCGTGAACTGAGGGAGTTAAAAGCACTGTTTAACAGTGCTTTTTTATGATGATCAAATATGAACCTAGAGGATTTAGAGATCAGATTTAGCCCGTTTCAAGGCATTTTGCCATTTGGCTAAATGCATTTCTCTTTCGTCATTTTGCATTTTGGGTTCAAAAGCACGGTCCAGCTGCCAGGACTGGGAAATTTCATCCAGGTTTGAAAATACGCCAGCTTTTAATCCGGCCATAGCGGCCGCGCCCCAAGCAGTAGCTTCCAGCATTTTCGGACGCAGTACCGGTACATTCAGAATATCGGCCTGAAATTGCATCAGCATGTCATTGCTGCTGGCACCACCATCAACCCGCAGTTCTTTAAGAGGATGTGCAATATCAGATTGCATCGCACTGAGCACATCCGATACCTGAAAGGCGATTGATTCTAATGCGGCACGAGCGATATGCGCTTTGGTCGTACCGCGTGACATGCCACAGAGTAAGGCACGTGCTTCACTATCCCAATGCGGCGCGCCCAGTCCGGTAAATGCGGGAACCAGAACCACGCCGTCACTATGCTCGACCTGATGCGCCAGTTTTTCCACATCACTGCTTTTTTGAATAATTCCGAGGCCATCGCGTAACCATTGCACTACAGCACCAGCCATAAATACGCTGCCTTCGAGCGCATAGGTAGTTTGGCCCTGGGCTTGCCAGGCGAGAGTAGAAAGCAGCTTGTTCTGGCTAAGCTGAATGTTATGTCCGGTATTGAACAGCATAAAGCAGCCAGTACCATAGGTGTTTTTAGCACTGCCCACCTCAAAACAGGACTGGCCAAAGAGTGCAGACTGCTGATCCCCCAAAATTCCGGTAATGGGAATATTGGCCCCCAGTAAGCCAGAAGCCGTGTCAGCGACATAACAGTCAGAAGAGATAATTTTCGGTAAGATCGAAACCGGGATATTAAACAGCTCGAGTAGCTCTTCATCCCACGATTGTTGCTGCAGATTCATTAACATGGTACGAGAAGCGTTACTGGCTTCAATGACGTGCTCTGCACCTTGGGTCAGATTCCAGATCAGCCAGCTATCGATAGTGCCAAATGCCACATGGCCCTGTTCAGCAAGTGCCCGTACCCCCTCGACATGCTCTAAAAACCAGACCAGTTTTCCCGCACTAAAATAAGGATCAATCCGTAGGCCGGTTTTTTGCTGAATTTTGGACATCAGGCCTTGTTCAATCAGCCGGTTACACCAGTCAGATGTACGACGGTCCTGCCAGACGATTGCCGGAGCGAGCGGTTTGCCGTTTCTACGATCCCAGACTACGGTCGTTTCGCGCTGGTTAGTCAGGCCAAGGGCTTTAATATCTTTTGCCAGAATACCTGCAGTCGCCAAAGCTTGTTGTACCACGGCAATCTGTGAGCTCCAGATTTCTTGAGCATCCTGTTCCACCCAGCCCGAATGTGGGGTGTGGATATGCGTTTCACGTTGAGCCGTTGCCTGAACTTGTCCATGTTCATTAAAAATAATGGCCCGACTTGACGTAGTTCCCTGATCTAGTGCCAGTAAATAGCTCATAATTTTTCTGTTATTTGGCTTGAAAAGTAAAATATTAGCGCAATAATGTAATTAAGCGCATCAAGTTGTGTAAATGTTCAGAAAATACATCGTAATTTTTGACATTTATGCTATGATTGCCTTGTACTTTGGGGGTGTTTCTGGCTTCGACGCTGGTGATGAAACTCATAGATGCATGCCGAGAGCGCATTTTCTCTCGTAAATCAAATTTGCATTTTTTAGTCGCAAACGACGAATCATACGCTCTAGCTGCCTAAGGGCAGCTTGTCCGCCTCTCCGAATACTTGTGGTTAGAGAGTCCGACTGAAGCGCACGCACACAAGTCCGTATAAAGCCAAGCCTCGGGGCTTTGTACTAAATTAAGAGGATCGCGATTTGTACCCTGTTCGTCGGGTCACAAAGAGTTAAAACAATAGACGATATCTAAGCATGTAGTATTCTCGAGCGTAGTGCTGGCGGACGCGGGTTCAACTCCCGCCACCTCCACCAAAATTCTTTCCGAAGTAATCCATCGGAATCTAAAAAAGCCTTTAAACTCAATGTTTAAAGGCTTTTTTTTATGCCTGTTTGTCCGATAGCGTCTGATCCCATTTGACCCCATATTTGCTCTTTGTGGGTAAATATTGGGAAAATTTACCCAGAAATTAATACATCAATTATGGGTAATCGATATGCCACTTACAGATACTGAATGTAGAAAAGCACAGCCGAAAGACAAACAGTATCGTCTTTCGGATTCACATGGTTTATCCCTCATCATTACCACCAAAGGTCAAAAATATTGGAATGTACGCGTCACTGTCCATGGTGAACGTAAGTCTGAATCGCTTGGTCCATATCCAGATTTAAGCTTAAAAAAGGCAAGGGAGCTTGCATATGAGCTTAAGCATCGATTCTCACGTTCAGTGCTGCATGAAGAATTAAAGCCATATTTCAAAGAAGTTGCAGAAGATTGGTTCAATAATCAAAAAGAAACCTGGTCATCCAAACATATTAGTAATGTTAGAGCTTCATTGGATGAGCTTTATATTGCTCTTGCTAATAAGCGTATTAACCAGATTCAGGCTCCTGAGATTCTGCAGATTATTAAGAAGATTGAAGCTAGAGGCTCGCTTGAAATTGCAAAACGTACCTTATCTCGTTGCGGCATGGTCATGAAGTATGCCATTGCGCATGGCTATCGTTATGATAATCCGGCAGGTGATCTGGTTTATGCTCTCAAGAATAAAAGAGTCAAAAATTTGGCTTCGCTTACTGCCTCTGAAATGCCTGAATTTTTAAGAAAGGTAAGAGCTTACCCAAGTGATGCTCAAACACATCATGCCATTATTCTGATCATGCTGACAGGTGTTCGGGTTAGTGAATTGCTGCAAGCACGCTGGGAAGAATTTGACCTGGAAGGGCGTAAGTGGGATATCCCTGAAGAGCGGATGAAGAACCGTCTTCCACATCGTGTACCGTTGACGGACATGATGATTGCCGAGCTTCAGGCTTTGAGACTTACCCATAATCAGGAACTGTTATTTCCACATCGTTTAAATAACAAAGAACCTATGCGTAGCGAATCTATTTTGGCCGTGATCAAGCGTTCGGGCTATGCAGGTCGGATGACCACACATGGTTTTAGATCGCTATTCAGTACAGTCGTAAACGAATCAAATCTGTTTAATCCAGATGCCATTGAGCGCCAGCTTGCTCATGTGCCTCAAAATAGAATTCGCTCGGCCTATAACCGAGCACAATACTGGGATGAGCGGGTGAGATTGATGGAGTGGTATGAGGGGGAAGTGAAGGATTGGCTGAATTAAATGACTAGAAAAATCACAAAAACCACGCTAAAAAGCGTGGTTTTTTTTTCATCGTTATAGCTGAAACCTGAGTACGTATAATGTCCTAATAGTTCTTGAATAGGGGGGTAAAATTTTATAATCTAGGGTTTAAAAGTATGTAAATAGGGTATAACAGTTTTTATTTTATTTAGATAGGAGAAAGAAAGCTTGAAAAATAAGGGTTGGAAGTGTTAATTTTTAACTATTATCTAAAAGTACTAGAAGATTCTAATCATGAATGAGTCAAACTTTCAACTTTTTAGGGAGCTTCCTGAAATTGGGCAATTAGAAAAACTGAGTGATAAAGAAATTTTTGGATTTTTGAAACGTTACTATACGGATAGCTATCGGCATTCAATTACTCAAAATAGGAAAATTCATAAAGGCATATTTCGGGAAACTATCGAAACTTTAGAAAGACTGTATGAGCGTTTAGAGTTAGTTGAAAAATTTATTGGTTATAAGAAAGTAGATTGGGAAGATGCCTGCCTTTCAAAAAATGAGGTGAGAAAAAAGCAGATAGTTGATTTTTATAATGGTCTAGTAGTAGATGTTGCACTTATGAAATTAGCAACTCCATATTACAAGTTGCCAGAAAAAATTCATGCTTTCATTAATTTTTTAGATAAAGAAGGATCATGTATCTTCAGAAGTGAGATTCAATCTGACAAGTGGAAAGTTGAAGACTTTCCTCATGAGGACGCCTTTGAAACGATTGATCAATATAAGCAGTATTTAAAAGAGCAAAAAAACTACAAATTTAATTTCGATCAAGATAAAGGCGATGAGATTGCGCGTGAAATTTTGGATGTGCTACATGGCGCTAAGAAGATTAGACAAGCGCTTGTGTTGGTAAAATTTCAGGTACAAGATTTCTCTGATAGGGAGATTGAAAATCTAACTCAAACTAGTCAAGTAGATCATAGATTAGCTACAACTTCGGTCGAAAGAAAAACACACTTGTTAGTAAATGAGTTAAATTATCTTGAGCTAGGAACCCATTTACCTTGGTTATCTATCCTTAAAAAAGGTGAGATAGAGCTTAATGGTGAAGTTCGATTAATGTTTGGATTTATTCTAGACAGTTCGACACATCAAATAGATACCAATCAAATCAAGGAGTCATTACACCGTGAGTTAGATAAATTTTTTTATGGTAGTAAGATTGCTGCTTTTGTTCGGTCGGAAATTATTGCTATTGATCAAATTCTTGATCACTTAGGTGTAAAAGAAATAAAAGAATTCAAACTCCCTAATCGAAAAAAATTAGCTCTCATGTTGAAGTGGTTTGTGGGATTGTTTTATGGAATGGAAAAGATTATTAGTCCTGATAATTACACGTTCGAGAGTGAATTAGTTGATACGCCTATAAGTCTAATTACAAGAAAAGCTGATTGTCGTTTAAAAGATCGAAATGATAAGAGAAAGTCAAAAAGACAAGAAAAGGATGATCTAGAGAAAAAACCATATGATTTTAATTCAATCTGGGATGATGCCAGTTTAGTTAAACGTGCTCCAGAATATGCGAAGTCTATACACAAATTTTATGAGATGCTGAAATATTTTGATGAGTTGGATGCACAGCAAATAAAACTATTGCAAAGGGTTAATTTGTTCCTGGCCTATTTGGAGCATACATATATTGACAGTTTATCAACTTCTCTATCGATCAACCAAGATCCCTCTAAATGGCCCTGTGCAGCTAGGATGTATTTAGCCTTATTGGATAACGAAATTGATATTAATTTTTCTATATGGGCATCTAATTGGACTCTCTACAATACTTTTTCGCTTCCGTTAAGTTTAAATAATTCATCATTAACGTATGACTTACACGATATAAATCTGGCGGAAGTAACAAATCTAATAGCGCCAGAGCTAAAGCTAATCAAACAGCGCCATATCTCAATTCCCCGAAGCAGATTAGCTTATATGGAAATGTTAGTGCAAAAAAACACGAGATCAGCACAGTGTTATTTAAAGACAAGTTTTAAAGAGAATACGATTTTATTACGCTTTAAAATTGATAATAGCCAAAGTCGATTAGATATCAATACCTTGAAGACAATTGTTACTCAATTTTTTAAGAAAGCGAAACGTGCACCAAAGAGTATAGGGGCGTATTTAGACGCTTATATCGGATATTTTGTTTTTAAACATGGCAGTTATTCTATTGACTGTACAGCTATTTGTTACCTTCGTTCGGACGTTGTTCCTGATGAGGTAAAATTAAAATTTAAGGATTATTGGGGTGAATTTACTAAGAGGTACAATGCCAAAAAGATAATTGATAGAAATTTGCCGGACTTGAACATAATCCCTACATTATGGTTTAAAGAAGGTGAATCGGACTATTTAGTTGTGAATAAAGAAGATAAACGGCTTATTTCCCAGGTGAGAAATGATCTAGTGAACTTCTATACTACGTATGAATATTTCCATAAATATAAAAGCACAAGCCATCGCAATCAAAAAAGACCAGAGCTATTTTTGAGGGGTAGAATTAAAGAAGCTATACCTAAAAAAACAGATGAAAAGAATACTCCACAAGATGAAGTGAGTACGCCTGAAAATGAAAAAAGCGTAAATGAAATCAATGAAAATTCATCTCAAGAGGGGGCGAATATGCGGGCTGATATTCAAGAGAGTAGGGGAGAAAGACTAGCACGGTTACTACTACCTCTATAGTAAGTTAGTCTGATAAATACCTGATATCACGCCTGCTTTTAGACAAAAAAGTCATTGCTTCACCATCTGATGAGAAAATCTATATACGAATTAGGAACATATCTGCGAAGTACTATTCAGTTAAATTTCTGCGTTTGTCTTCCTAACTACTTACCGCATAACTTTTTTTTATCCAAAGATATCAGTAATGGATTAATAATTAATAGATTTAGCAAATTTGATCATTGGAGACTACTCAATTAGGTGAGTATCAGAAGGGAAATCTATAGGCCATAGCTCAATCTTTGCAGGTTAATTAAGATTATTAAATACAATTAAATACAACTAATTAAATACAACTAAATATATCTATATGGAGACTAATCATTAGACTATTCATAGAGTTGTATACCTGACTAGATTCAACCTAAAAATTATATTCATACAGTTTAACCCTCTCATATGGAGCTATTTCCAGATTGAGTATTGAACATGAGTAAGCCAATTAATGAATCTAAACTAACCATCCAACTTGAAGTCGTCACTGAGCTATGGATTAGAGCTCATCGTAGACCGCATGATTTCTATTTAGAATTTGCTGAGCTTCTGACGGAATTAGATCAAGTGTACATACGGTCTTACGACTACTTCGGATATATCAATGCATGGTGTAATTGGTTGGAAGAGAATGACATTGCGGGTCTAAGGTTAGATGAACTCATTGAAGAGCTTAAAAGAAAATCATTTGCTGAGTATCAGCGATATTTTAAGAGTTATCAATCTGAACATCGAAGAGCTTTAAGACGTCATCGTGAAAATGAGACACGGAATATTCGATCACTAGAAAGGAAAGCTAGGAATGCTGTAGAGCGTTATTCAAAGACCGAGGTTGTTCGTATTGATTTGGGATACATTAAAAAATATCAACACTTGATCAATATTGCTGATTTTTATGAGGATATGAAAGAGCTAAGAGCACAGATGAGCAAGCGGGAAAAGCCATTTAATGACCTGATAGATTTTGGTTGGGCCTTAGAGCAAGGAGTAGATAAGGGTTATCATTGTCATTTGGTACTGTTTTTTAATGGGCACGTTAAGCAGGATGGATGGGGTATTGCTCATCAAGTCGGAAAGGAATGGAAGAAAATCACAGGCAAGTTAGGATCATTTTTTAACTGTCATGATCCTGAACAGATCCAAGAGTACACAGAGTTGGGTATTTTAGGTATTGGTCGAATTCACAGAAATAATCCTACTGAAGTGGAAAAGATGATTAATGCTGTACGCTATTTAGTACGGCCTGAAAAAGATGCGCAACATCTGCGTGTGAAATGCAAAGCAAAGATGCGGACATTTCAATGATTTGAAAATAATCTCAGATATACATTATCTAGATGAAAACGAGTTTTTTAACTTTGCAAGGCTTGCCAATCGGTGAGCCTTTGTCATTTCTAGAGGTATATATTATGAGTTTAAATTGTCCTTATTGTTTTTCGGATCAGGTTATTCAAGTGGTTAATCAGCAGGTGAGTGGATCTGATTCTACAGGTATAGCAGCATCTGCTTCGTTTGCCACCATCGGTGCATCTATTTCAAAGGGTTTACCTTTACCTGTATCACCACTGCTTGGCGGGCTTGCAGGTGCGGTCATTGGTGGTCTATTTAGCAGCATGTTTGATGAGCCGAAAAAGCCGATCACCCTGACCTATTACCATTGCAATCAATGTCAGCAGAATTTTCGTTGAATCGTCATAGGAGATAAGAACGATGGCACATCAAATCGAACAAATCGCCTATGTTGGCGAAACCCCTTGGCATGGTCTGGGTAATCAGCTGAGTCCGAATCAACCACTCGAAGTTTGGGCACAGCAAGCTGGGATGGACTGGCGGATTGAATCCTCGAACGTCAGCTATATGGCACAGAATGAACGTGGTCAGAGCATCATCATGCCATTTGAAGAGCAGCGTGTCTTGTATCGTTCAGATACCCATGCACCTTTATCTGTGGTTAGTCAGCGTTATCAGGAAGTTCAGCCTAAAGAGATTCTGGAGTTCTACCGGGATCTGACTGAGCAGTCTGGCTTTGAGTTAGAAACCGCAGGGGTTTTGAAAGGTGGGAAGAAATTCTGGGCTTTGGCACGTACTGGGCAAAGCACTGCATTAAAGGGTAAGGATGTCAGTAATGGTTATATCTTGCTGGCTACTGCGTGTGATGGCACCTTGGCAACGACAGCACAGTTCACTAGTATCCGAGTGGTCTGTAACAACACTTTAGCCATTGCTCTACGTGGGCAGAGCAGTAGTGCAGGTGTGGTAAAGGTTCCGCATAGTACCAAGTTTGATGCAGAGAAAGTGAAACAGCAATTGGGTATTTCAGTGCGTGCATGGGATGAGCACATGTATGAGATGAAACAGCTCACACAGCGTAAGGTGAGTCAGCAGGAGGCCAAAGCTTATTTTGATGCCGTATTCAACAACAGCACCATGTCAATTTCCGATCCTGAAGAAAACATCATTCAGTTCTATCGTAATGTCGCACAGCAAGTTCAGGAGAAAAAGCCTGAACCCAATGGTCGTGCCATGAATAAAGCTTTAGAGATGTTTAATGGCCAAGGTCGTGGTGCTGACCTGTCATCCGCCAAAGACACTGCTTATGGCTTACTGTGTTCCATCACAGAATTTGTGGATCATGAACGACGTGCCATGAGTACAGATCACCGTCTTGATTCAGCTTGGTTCGGTGCGGGTGCTGGTGTGAAACAACGAGGATTGGAGCAAGCACTTGCTTTGATCGCCTGAAATGAACTGACTCACTTATGTCGAAATCAAGTCACCCCAAACAAATGCTAGTCATAGCACTCATGTAACTCTCTCTATTTACTACTCACAATCAATAATCTGAATCAGCATGCATATCGCCATACCCGACCTCGTGTCGGGTATGGCTTTTTTATGCACTTCTTTTTTACAAAAACTGAAATTTATAAGGATAGAACCATGAATCAAATCGCACCGATTTCAAATCAGACTGTACAGGCAGGTGTTCAAACTGCATTAAATCCATTAACTACACCTAAACGAGCTAGTTCTGCAAAACGCTTAGTCAACACCAAAGATATGGCGTATCAAGATTGGCTTGAAGTTCGTAAACAAGGCATTGGCAGCAGTGATGCAGCAACAGCATGTGGCTTAAATCCCTACATGTCCATGTTAGAGCTTTGGCTGATCAAAACAGGTCGTCAGACTCAATCCATTGAAGATGAAAGTTCAGGTGTAGCACCGCTGTATTGGGGCAAACAGCTCGAACCTTTAGTGGCTGAGTATTACAGCATGCACACCAATAATAAAGTTCGTCGAGTCAATGCTGTATTACAGCACCCTGATCCTGATAAGCATTTCATGTTAGCAAACTTGGATTACTCTGTTGTAGGAAGCGACGAAGTTCAGATTCTTGAATGCAAAACAGCAGGTGAGCATGGAGCAAAATTGTGGCGTGATGGTGTGCCTTTATACGTGCTGTGTCAGGTACAACATCAACTGGCGGTGACTGGTAAACAGGCAGCGCATGTTTGTGTCTTGATCTGTGGGCATGAAACCAAGATCTTCAAAGTGACACGATCAGAATCCGTGATTGAACATATTGTTCAAGCAGAACGATATTTCTGGGAATGCGTGGAAAAGGATACACCACCATCCGTGGATGCAAGTGAATCCGCAGCTAAAGCGATTCAACAACTTTATCCAGCGCATGTACCTTTAACCGTAGAGGATCTCTCGCAAAATGAAAATGCCAATTTGATGTTCGACAAGCTCATCAAAATGAAAGAAGAGATTCAGCATCAGCAGGAACGTTTTGATCAGCTTAAACATGAAATTCAGATGATGATGCAAGACAAGGAAAGGGCAGTCTTTGCAAATGGCTCAGTAGTCTGGAAGAAAGCGAAGGACTCCATCAGTCTCAACACCAAGGTATTGCTTCAGCACCAGCCTGAACTCATCGAGCTTTATCCACTTGAAAAGCAGGGCAGTCGTCGATTTAACATCTATACCGACTAAGCCCTATTTACACAGCACCAAATCAAAAATTCACAAAAATCGCTCCCCGCTCTCTACCCTTCGGTAGAGAGCAAATCGGTCGCGATCTCTGTAGCACTTTATCTGGCTCTACATTCTTTGGGTAACTTATTTGGTCCTTGTTCCGACCTACATAGATAGACCCAAATTTGTAAGGTAATACATTAAGGAATATCAATATGATTAAAGGTTTAGCAATTACTCCTCCAATACTCGGACGGATCAGTATTGGTCGGATGGTTGAAAAGAATGGCAAACGCCTACCGGAAAAGGATGACCAGTTCACTATTACGTCCCAGATTCAAAGCAAAGAAGGCTGGGTCAAACATCCATTAGATGATCAGCTTCGAGCTAATATTCCCAATCAAAAGCTACGCTCAATCCCCGTCAGAATGATTTTTAATGATCCTGATTTGAGCTTGCGCGCTGAATACACCTTATTTGACCGACAGACCGGACGGCCTGTGTGTGTCGGTAATGGAGAAACCTGCCAGCGTTTAACCAATCAAGGCGTAGAGCAGCATCCCTGTCCATCCCCTGATTTATGTCCATTGGCTCAAGGTGGCAACTGCAAACCTTATGGACGTTTACATGTGAACCTGGATGAATCAGATGAGTTTGGCACCTTCATCTTTAGAACTACAGGCTTTAACAGTATCCGGACTTTGGCTGCACGGCTGAGTTATTACCAAGCAGCTTCAGGAGGTTTATTGTCTTGTCTGCCTTTGCAACTGACTTTAAGAGGAAAAAGCACCACGCAAAGCTATCGTCAGCCGGTCTACTACGTGGATCTGACTTTAAGGGAGGGTATTAGCCTGAATGAAGCCATTATTCAGGCGAAGCAAATTGATGAACAGAGCAAGCAGGCGGGGTTTTATCAGGAAGCTTTAGACTTTACCGCAAGGAAGGGTTTTGGGAATGGAAGGATGGATGTGGATATGGAGGAAGGCTTGGAGGTAATTGAGGAGTTTTATCAGCCTGTTGAAGGCCTGCAGATTGAGGAAAATCAGACTGAATTTAATATTCAGCAGGGATTGAAAGGATCAGTGACGGCTTTGAATTAAATCGAATAGGGTAAAACCTTACGAGATTGCCGTATCTCATGAGCGAGTTGCTCGAAATCATGAGATAGGAGTAAACATCATGAATGCCTTTGTAGGTCAGACTTTTCAGATGAACCAATTTATTAGCATCAAACAAGTCGTAAATTTTGTTGGTGTGGGGCGTTCCACCATCTATGAAATGATGGATGAGAACTCACCTTATTATGATCCTACTTTTCCGAAGAAAGTAAAAATCACCAAGAACCGTATCGGCTGGTCAGCTTATGAGATCCATCAATGGATGGAAAATAAGTTGGCGAGCCGTGAATAGAAAGGGAGCAAAAGCTCCCTTATTTTTTTGTTTTCTTGTAGACTAAAATGTCTTTTAGCCTAAGTGTCTGTAATGAAAACAATAGACTACTACAATAAATATGCAGAAGAATTTACAGCTTCAACTTTCAAGGTTGAAATGGAAAGCCTTTACGTACCATTTTTAAGGTATTTACCGGAACAAGCATCTATTTTGGATTTGGGCTGTGGTTCAGGACGAGATACTTTGGCTTTTAAAGATAAAGGCTATCAAGTTGAGGCAATAGATTATTCTGCTGAGCTGGTTAAGAAGGCCAAGGAGCTGACCGGCATTGAAGTACGTCAACAAAGTTTCTATGAATTAAATGACAGTGAAAAGTACGATGGTATTTGGGCCTGTGCTTCCCTTTTACACTGTGACAGAGATCGTTTACCTGAAGTGATGGGGCGCATATTCAAAGCACTAAAGCCAAATGGTGTATGTTACATGTCTTTTAAATATGGCAATACAGACCGTGAGAAAGACAGGCGTAGCTTTACTGATTTAGATGAAGCGCAAGCTCGAGAATTAGTGGATCAGTTGGAGGGGGTTAAGGTATTACAACAATGGAAAACCGTAGATAAACGCCCTGATCGTGATGAAGAATGGCTGAATGTACTTTGGAAAAAACATGCCTGATTTTATTCCTACAGCGCAGGAGCAGCTTAAGTTCCTTAAAAATATTCAGCTGATTTTACAGTCAGGTAGTTTTAGCAGTACCTATAAATTTGCGTTACTGATTAGCCTTAGCCGATTGGCTATTGAAAAAGGTGAAGACTCAGGCCAGAGCCTATCACTTGAGTATACAGAGATTGCTGAAAAGTTTATTGAGTTGTATTGGAAGCAGGCTGTGCCATATACCTTTAATGATCAAGGGCAGCTGATCTTGAATCAAAACAATGGTAAGCAGGCAGCTATTTTGAAGCGGATAATTGAGCATAGAAAAAATTATTCATCACTTGGGGTGTTAAGGCGAGATTGTTTGGTATGGTTGACGCTACTTAACGAGGTAAAAAGCACTATTAAAAAAATGCCTGTAACTTTCCTACAGAACATTAATGGTCAAAATTTTGAGTTTTTATATCAGCTAGATCAGTGTGGAAAGCAACTCATTCTTCTTCCTAAAGTCATGTATTGCTTGCGACAGTTTAGTGAAATTATTGAAGAGCTATGTCAGAAACGATGGATTGACTATATTCGTAAGAATAGTAGCAATTCACCAATCTTGAATAAATTGCCAAACCTTGAACAATTTATGTTTGAGCCGAGTCGGAACCAGTTAAATGCGGTAGCGAATGTGTTGGTCGAGCTACAAGATTGCCAATGTTTCTATTGCAATAAACCGATGAGACAAGGCAATTATGCAGTCGATCATTTTATCCCCTGGTCAATGTATCCATCGGATACAGGCCATAACTTTGTGTTGGCGGATTCAAGTTGTAATTCGAAGAAAAGTAATTTGCTCGCATCAGATGAGTTTTTACATAAGTGGCGGGAGAGGAATGAAGAACAGGATTTAATTATTGTGGATCGAATTTCTGTACTGGGGTTCCTGACAGATAAGGAGCGATCGCATAAGGTAGGTGATTGGGCTTATAGGCAAGCTAAGGAAAATGGTTATGTTACATGGAATGCCAAAAATAGCTAAAGTCTTATAAGTTTAAAGCTTAAATGTAATTAATATAAACATAATGAAAGAGTTATTTTAAATAATCAATGGGGGGAATCGTGATTTTAATTGATAATAAGACTGAAACGGTAAGTGAAAAGCTGAAGGAAATTGATAGTAAAGATGCTACCTTATCGATGCAGTCAAGTAAATTCACGATCTATGCCTTTGATGCTTTAAGAAAAGAATTATCTGCTATTAAAAAATCAAGAATACTTCTCTCCCAGTCACATGAGGATATGCAATCATTAGTAGGTTGTGAAAAAGATACTGTACTGATAAATCGACTAGATCAAAAAAGAATGGCCCTGAACTGTTTTGATTGGATTAATAAGAATCATGTGGAAATAGCTACCAATCTGCGTGCTCCTGAATCTAATAACATTATTTGTATTCAAAAAGAAGAAGCTATATCTGCGATTTATGGAGATGCTTCTTTTAGTCCAGAGGGGTTGGGTGAAATAACTCCACTAAAACAGCAAATGATTACTTATACGGATGATGCTGAACTTGCTCATCGAGTCTTAGAATGGTTTAGAAATCTGTGGGATGATGAAGAAAACCTAATTAATATTAAAAAAGAAATTGTCCAAAAAATTGAAAATTTAGCAAAAGATCAATCTCTAGAATATATCTACCTACTGACGTTATTTAATATTTTTAACAATTTTCTAGGTGATCTTGATCAAGAAAAATTATTGAGAAGTAAGACCGGCTTTAAGGATTCAATTGTCTGGAGTAAGCTTTTTAAATTCCAAAAGGATGGTGTCGTTGGGGCAATTGAAAAGCTTGAAAAATTTAATGGTTGTATCATTGCTGATAGTGTAGGGCTTGGTAAAACATTCGAAGCTTTAGCTGTAATTAAGTATTATGAATTACGTAATGATCGCGTTTTGGTTCTATGTCCTAAAAAATTACGTGATAACTGGACGATGTACACCATTAACGATAAACGCAATATCTTAGCTGAAGATCGCTTCAATTATGACGTTTTAAACCATACAGATCTGACACGCACAAAAGGCTTTTCTAGTGAAATTAACTTAGAAACCTTGAATTGGGCGAACTATGATCTTGTAGTGATTGATGAATCACATAATTTTAGAAATACACCGACGAAAGTGACTGGCAATAGTCGATACGAAAAATTATTAAATGATGTGCTGAGAGCTGGTGTTAAGACAAAAGTATTGATGCTTTCAGCAACGCCAGTAAATAACAGAATGAACGATTTGAAAAATCAAATTGCATTCATTACAGAAGGGCGTGATGTTGCTTTTATAGATCAGGGCATTAAGAGTATAGAAAGGACTTTAATGCTGGCTCAGAAGCAGTTCAATCAATGGGTGAAACTACCAGTCGATGAGCGAACGACTGCAAATTTGCTAGACAGTATGAGCTTTGGTTATTTTAAGCTTTTAGATATTGTCACGATTGCTCGCTCGAGAAAGCATATCGAAAAATATTATGGTGTTGAGGATATCGGTAAATTTCCTGAACGTCTAAAACCTAAAAATATTTATGCTGATTTAGATCTTAAAGAAGAATTTCCACCACTTAAAGAAGTGAATAAAACAATACGACGACTGACTTTGGCGGGATACTCGCCCCTGAAGTATGTCAGAAATGATAAAAAAGAAGAATATTCTCGTAAATATGATAAAGCTGTTGGGGGCGGTAAAGGGGTCTTTAAGCAGATTGACCGTGAAGAAAGCTTAATTCATTTAATGCGCGTTAATTTATTAAAGCGTATGGAAAGCTCGATTCATTCGTTTACGCTTACTGTTTCAAAGTTAGTTAATCAAGTGACAGGTCTTTTGGATAAAATTGATAAACTACAACAGAGTGATATTGAGGCTTTAAATATCGAAGACATCCAAGATATAGAGTTTGAGTCTGCTGAGCTTGAACCTTACATGATTGGTAATAAAACGAAAGTTCTTTTGAAAGATATGGATTTGATCCGCTTTAAGCAAGATTTGACAGCAGATCAAATATTCTTAACCTCTATCTTGCAGACTGCACAAGAAATTGATATTTCAAGAGATGCGAAGCTTCAAAAGCTCAAACAGGAAATCCTATTTAAAATCCAAAATCCTATTAATGCAGACAACAAAAAGTTAATCGTATTTACTGCTTTTGCAGATACTGCTAATTACCTTTATAAAGAGCTCTCATCTTGGGCGCTAAGTACCTTAGGGATTCACAGTGGTCTAATTACTGGCAGTGGAACGAATAAAACAACGCTAAAAAGTTTAGGAACGGATCTCAATACCTTGCTTACAACCTTTTCCCCAATATCGAAAGAACGCAATAAAACCAATATTTCTGAGACAGATGAACTAGATTTACTTATCGCAACTGACTGTATTAGTGAAGGACAAAACTTACAAGATTGTGACACCTTGATTAACTATGATATTCATTGGAATCCAGTCAGAATTATTCAACGATTTGGACGTATTGATCGTTTGGGCTCTAAGAACTCACAAATACAATTAATTAATTTCTGGCCCAATATGGAATTGGATGAATACATCAATCTTGAAGCGAAAGTTTCAGGACGTATGGTGTTATTAGATATTTCAGCAACGGGTGAAGAAAATGTGATTGATCCAAATAATGTTGAAATGAATGATTTGGAATACAGAAAAAAGCAATTACAGCAACTTAAAGATGCAGTCGTCGATTTAGAAGATATGGCAGGTGGGATTTCACTTACTGATTTAACGTTAAATGATTTCCGCTTAGATCTATCGAATTATCTGAATACGCCAAATAACTTACAAACGTTAGAGGAAATGCCTTTTGGATTGTTCTCAGCTATATCCCTTCGACAATTTAAAGAGAGCTATGATATTCCGAAAGGAATTATTTTCTGCTTGAAAAGTTTAAAAACAGGGAAAGATGCTTTGCAAATTAGTGACCACTATCCTTTGCATCCTTACTTTTTAGTGCATGTTAGTTTTGATTTAGACATTGTTCATCAATATACACAACTCAAGCAGATTCTAGATATTTTTAAATTAGCATCTTTAGCTAAAGTTCAAGTCGATCAAACGGCGTACCAACAGGTCAATTTAATGACTAAACAGGGACAGGATACGACTTTATTTAAAAAAATGCTGGTCAAAGCAATTGAGAGTATAGAAGGGAAAAGTGAGGAGAAAGGAATCGAAAGCTTATTCCATAAAGGGGGTACTGTGCTATCAGCCTCAGGTAGTCAAAACCTGGAAGATTTTACAGTGGTGTCCTATTTGGTTATTACGGATTAAGAGGGGGAATAAAAATGAGTTTACTCGATGATTTTTTGAATCAGTTAAATATCCCTGAAAAATGCAAAGTAGATAAGACCGTCTTTAAGAAACTATTTGAACAGGCAAATGATGGTCATAAAAATATTTTAGATGCAAAAGATAGAGAATGTTTAAAAAAGGATATATCCAAAATTACGTGGTTATATAGTTTTAAACCGAGCACGCTCAACATTCCTGTGTACCAAACTGAAATTCGTGAATATTTAGAAGTCGCGGTCTTACTGGTGGAAGTCGAGGATAAAAAGAACATAGAAAGGATTCAGCAGTTTTTTAATCGTTGTATTCCTTATCCATTAGTGATCTTATTTCATTTTAAAAATGAAGAAGAGGATTGCCTCAGTTTTGGTGTAATCCATAAGCGTACCAATCAGTCTGATAATGAAAAATGGGTACTTGAAGAAAGTATCATTTCATCTTGGCTGAATTCAGCACAATTGTCGGTAGTGGAGCAGAAATTTTTAGAAAGCATGCAACTATCTCAGTTATCATTCCAAAGCTTTTATCATTTTTATGATTCGATAAAAGCACGCCTAATTGCCTTACAATGTGCAAGATATAGTGGCTCTTTTGAGCTTTCATCACAGGATGATCATCTCTCCACAGAGAGTCGTGCGAGTGCTTTGAAAAATTTAATTGAATTGGAAAAAAGACAAGTAGAAATCTCCAATAAATTAAAGAAAGAAAAGCAGCTAGGTCGACAGGTTGAGCTTAATGTTCAGCTACATAAGCTGAAAGATGAAATTCAGTCGATTGTTCGTTGTATATAGATTTCGAGTCATCCCAATTTTTAAACTTTGAAGTAATGGTTATGCAGAAAATAAGTCTTGAAGAAAACCAAAGTGAAAATTTGGTTCAGCAAAATATTGAACATCTAAAGCAGATTTTTCCTGAAGTTTTCTCTGAAGGTAAAGTCAATTTTGATACTTTACGTCAGCTTTTGGGTGACAAACAGGTTTTGGATGAAGGTGAAGAAAAGTATGGCTTGAACTGGCATGGGAAAAAGAAAGCCCGTCAAGCGGCATTGATACCTTCACTTGGAACATTATTACCGTGCCCTGAAGACAGTGTGGATTGGGATAACACGCAAAATTTATTTATTGAAGGTGATAATTTAGAAGTGTTAAAACTTCTGCAAAAGAGTTATACCAATAAAGTTAAACTTATCTATATTGATCCTCCCTACAACACTGGTAGTGAGTTTATTTATCCAGATAATTTTCAAGAAAATTTAGATACTTATCTTCTTTATACAGGGCAAAAAGATGAAGAAGGTAACACTTTAACATCAGCGAAAGAAAAAGCGGGTCGTAAGCATTCTAATTGGTTGAATATGATGTATTCACGCCTTTTATTGGCGAGATCTCTTTTAAAGGATGATGGCGTTTTAGTAATTTCTATTGATGAAAATGAGCATGTCAATTTAGTCAAAATTGCACAAGAAATTTTTGGTGAAGAAAACTACTGTGGAGAGATTGTTTGGAAAAATAGTAGTAAAAATGATCAAGATTATATTTCTATACAGCATGAATATTTTGTTTTTTTCACAAAAAATAAATCGGTAAATAAGGGTGAATGGCTTGAGAAAAAAGAGGGCATTGATGAAATTTATAAAGCTTTCGAAAAATTCAAAAATGAGCATGGTAGTGATTGGAAAGCAATCCATCAAGCAGCTTTAGATTGGTATAAGAATTTTCCTGACTCTAATCCGATTATCGATAGTAAGCACTACAGTTGGATGGATGAAAAGGGCGTTTATTTCCCTGACAATATTTCAGGACCAAATGTTGGACAATATGTATATGAGGTTGAACATCCTGTAACTAAGAAGAATGTTAAAAAACCTTCTAGAGGTTGGTTCTGTCCGAAATCTACAATGGATGAGCTAATTGCAAGTGGGGGAGTGCATTTTGGTATAGATGAAACGACAGTACCTTGTTTAAAAACGTATTTGAAAAATACTGAGATGAAAAGTCTAACAAGTTTGCGTTTCAAAGATGGTCGTGTTGCATCTAAAAGATTAAGAGCTTTATTTGGTGAAAATATATTTACTAATCCCAAAGATGAAGAATTATTGGTAGATTTTTTTAAAGCATTAAATATAAAGGAAAATGATGTTGTTTTAGATTTCTTTGCGGGTTCTGGAACGACAGGACATGCTGTAATGCTTCATAATGTTCTGAATGCTCATCGAGTGAAATATATTCTAGTGCAGTTGCCTGAAAGTCTAGAAGCTATGGCTAAGACGGCAACAGGTTTATCCAAGAAGATTATTCTTAATTCGATTAAGTATTTAAATGAACGCTCTCTTCCACTGAATATATGTGAAATTACTAAATTAAGATTAAAGCTAGTTAAAGAAAAGCTAGAAGAAACAGATGTAGATCAGTTATTAGATTTAGGCTTCAAAGTTTTTAAACTTGCTCAATCCAATATCCAACCTTGGAATCCTGATCCTACTGATTTAGAGGTAACACTTTTAGAGAGTGAAAATCACCTAATCGAAGGTCGCACAGAACAAGACATTCTGTATGAACTACTACTGAAGCGAGGTATTGATCTCGCAACACCAATTGCAGAACGTAAAGCTGGTGAAAAAACTGTTTATAGCATTGGCTATGGGGCGACGTTTGCATGTTTGGATGAAAATATTCAAGCAGGTGATATCGAGTCTATTGCTCAAATCATCATCGATTGGTATCAAGAATTAGCGCCTGGCAATAAACCACATATTTTCTTCCGAGACAGTGCTTTTGAAAATGATGTAGTGAAAACCAATATCGCCGCTATTCTCCAACAAAATGGCTTAGACCACGTACGTAGTTTATAAGGGAAAACTCTGTGAAAGTTACATTGCAAGACGGTCAGTCTTTAGATATTCAACAAGAAAATATTGAAGCACTTCAACAGTTGTTTCCTGAGCTAGTACGAGATGGAAAAGTCAATTTTGATGTATTTCTTCATGTCTTTGGGGACTTAGGTGTTCTTGAAGAAGGTGAAGAAAAGTTTGGATTAAATTGGCACGGCAAGAAAAAAGCCCGTCAAAATGCCTTTACACCGTCACTTGGTACTTTACTGCCATGTCCACATGAAAGTGTGGATTGGGATACGACTCAAAATCTATTTATTGAAGGTGATAACTTAGAGGTCTTAAAACTTCTTCAAAAGAGTTATGCCAATTCTGTGAGTGTTATATATATCGATCCACCATACAACACTGGACATGGTCTTATATATCCAGATAATTTTGTGGAAAGTTTAGATAATTATTTAATTTTTACAAATCAAAAGAGCGAGGGGATTACTACTACTTCAGCAACTGAGAAAAGTGGTAGAAAGCATTCAACTTGGCTAAGTATGATGTACCCAAGATTAACTCTATCAAAGAGTTTGCTTGGTACAAATGGTGTTATTTTTATCTCCATTGATGATGGAGAATATGGTCATCTTAAATTAATTATGGATGAAATTTTTGGTGAAGAGAATTTCATCGGTTGTTTTGTTTGGAAATCGAGAGTAAGTGAAGATACAAGAGCAAAAACAGGTCTTTCTTCAGATCATGAATATATTGTTTGCTACAGAAAAAATGATGGAGTTTCTTTAAGGGGTACTGAGAAAGATCTTAATAAATTTAGTAATCCCGATAATGATTCTAGAGGTAATTGGCGTAGTGCTGATATGACAGGATTAGCCACAAAAGATAAAAGACCGAATCTGCATTATGATCTGATAAATCCTGAAACTGGTATAAATTATGGGTGCCCACCAAAAGGTTGGAGATTCGATAAAAATACAATGGCTGTAAAAATTAAAGAAAAAAGAATTTTATGGCCTGAGAGCTTAACAGGGCGTCCAAGACAAAAATTATTTTTGAATGAAATGGATAGTATATATAAAAATATTTCCTCAGTAATTCAGAATGTTTCTACTGCAGATGGTACTCGTGAAATAAATTCTATTTTTAAAGAAGATGGTGTTTTCGATTTTCCTAAACCAACTAGATTAATAGAAAATTTTATTGAACAAATTGAAGACCCAGAAGCAATTATTTTGGACTTCTTTGCTGGTTCGGGCACTACAGCTCAAGCCGTAATGAATGTAAATGCTAAAAATAAAAGTCGTCGAAGATTTATCGCTGTACAATTGCCAGAACCGTGTGAACCTAATTCTGTAGCTTATAAATTAGGATTCAATAGTATTGCTGAGATTACTAAACAAAGAATTACTGTTAGTGGAGAAAATATAAAAAAAGAATTTTCCTTTATCGATTCAGGATTTAAAGTTTTTAAATTAGCCCAATCAAATATTCAGCCTTGGAATGTGCATACAGATGATTTAGAAAATACTTTGGATTTAAACGAAGATCATCTGATCGAAGGTCGTACTGAGTTAGACGTGCTTTATGAGCTACTATTAAAGCGTGGTATTGATTTAGCAACACCAATTGAAAAACGCGAAATTAATTCAAAAACACTGTATAGCATTGGCTATGGTGCAGTCTTTGCGTGTTTAGATGATTCTATTTTAGCTACTGATTTGGATGTCATCACATCTGCCATTATTGAATGGCATAAAGAATTAGCCCCTTCAAATGACACTCATATTTTCTTTAAAGACAGCGCATTCCAAGATGATGTTGTAAAAACCAATCTCGCGGCGATTCTAGAACAGAATGGCTTAAAGCATGTACGCAGTCTGTAAGGGGAGACACCATGAGTAAAAAAATTAGTGGTGCAGAGTACCCACTAGCGAAAATCTTTAGTTCGGACTTTCAGTATGTCATTCCATCTTACCAACGTCCCTATACGTGGGAAGAACAGCATGCTTCAGTACTTTTTGATGATCTCTATAACTTCTTCCAAACTGAAAAAGAAGATGAGTACTTCCTTGGTAGTATTGTTTTAATCAAACAAGAAGGAAAACCTTATGCTGAAGTCATTGATGGTCAGCAACGTTTAACCACACTTACAATACTATTTGCGGTGTTTGCTGCTTTAGATCAAGGTGGGATCAATAGTCAGCTTTATAAATATATTTTTGAACCTGGTAATGAATTTGAAGGGATCAATCCACAGCCTCGTTTAACCTTACGTGAGCGAGATAAAGATTACTTTAAAAAATATGTTCAAGAGTTAAATTTTGAAGCGCTCTTCAAACTTGATAATGAACAATTAGAAAATGAAGCCAAGTTACATATTAAGCAAAATAGTAAAGTGCTGTATGACAAAGTAAAAACGACTTTTGATCATGATGCACAAAGCCTAAAAGAGTTTATTAAGTTTCTTGTTCAAAGATGTTTTATTGTTGCTGTAACCACGCCAAGCCAGAATACAGCTTTTCGAGTGTTCTCAGTAATGAATAGTCGTGGCTTAGATTTACAGCCAACGGATATTATTAAAGCTGATGTGATTGGTGCATTGAGCGCAGAAACTGACAGAGAAGTTTATAGTAAAAAATGGGAAGACCTTGAAGAAAGTATTGGTCGAGAGGATTTTAATAATCTATTTAGCCATATACGTATGATTTTTTCTAAAGAAAAAGCAAAACGTAATCTTTTAGAAGAGTTTAAAGGCTATGTCTTATCGATTATTACTGATCCAAAGGTTTTCGTAGATCAAATATTAGATCCTTATGTCGATGCGTATGACATTGTAAAAACGAGTTCATACACTGCAACAGCTAATGCTGAAAAGATCAATAATCATTTGAAGTGGCTGAACCGAATTGATAATTCAGATTGGGTACCAGCCGCAATTCAGTTCGTGATTCAAAATAAAAGTGATTCAGAATATATGTTGTGGTTCTTCGAGAAGTTAGAGCGACTTGCTGCTTATATGCATATCTGTGGGCTAAATATTAATGAGCGAATTGAGCGCTATAAATTAGTTTTACTTGCATTAGAACAAGAGCATTCTTTAGCTGCACCTGTAAGTACGGTTGAATTGAGCAATGATGAAAAGATTCAAATGTTGAATGTACTTCAGAGTGATATTTATAGCCTAACAGCTCGCCGTCGTAATCACATTATTTTGAGATTAGATTCGTTCTTATCTGATGGTGCAGCAACCTATGATTCATCCATCTTAACCATTGAGCATGTCCTTCCTCAAACAGTGCATGAGGGAAGTGAATGGTCAAACTTATGGCCAGATGAAGATGTGAGAAAAGCATGGACGCATAAATTAGCGAATTTGGTTCCTCTGAATAAGCGTCGTAATTCGAAAGCTCAAAATTATGATTTTGATAAGAAAAAGACAGCTTATTTTGCAGGTACTAAGGCAGTATCATCTTATGTCTTAACGACTCAAGTACTCAATGAGCCCCAATGGACGCCGGACGTCATTCTAAAAAGACAAGATGCTCTGCTTAACGTATTTAAGTAAGCGTCCGCTGAACACACCTTATGAATTCGTCCTATAAGCCTTAATTTAGTCCCCACTTAAAAACAAGTGGGGACTAAAATTTATGACTACAAATCACCAGACATCCATCGCATCTCTTGCGAAAAAACGAAGAACATACAGTGCTGAATTTAAACAGCAGATCGTTCAGGCTTGTAAAGCACCGGACGTTTCAATTGCTTCGGTCGCTTTGCAACATGGATTGAATACAAATCTCGTATCCAAATGGATTCGCTTAATTGATGCTAAGCCAGGGAATGATCGCTCACCACTACCGAATAAACCTGCATTTATTGCCTTATCCTGCTCTGCACCATTAGATCCTACTCCTACTGACATGTTAACGGTTCAAATTACTTTACCCCACTCAAAAGCAGAAATTGGCTTGAAATGGCAAGTATCAAAAATATCTGCTTTAGCAGAATTACTCAAGGCACTGGCAACATGATCCGTATCGATGAAATCTGGTTGTCTACCCAGCCCATGGACATGCGAGCAGGAATGGATACGACCATGGCTCAGGTGGTGAGAGCCTTTGGCTACATCAAACCGCATTGTGCTTACCTGTTCTGTAATAAACGTGGCCATCGCATGAAAGTACTGGTGCATGATGGACTGGGGATCTGGCTGTGTGCCCGGCGGCTGGAACAGGGCAAATTTCACTGGGCTCAAGTTCACCAAGGTGAAACCGTGGCCCTCAGCCCGGAACAGTTACAGGCACTGATCCAAGGTTTGCCCTGGCAGCGCATTGGACGACAGCAGGTGGTGACGATGCTTTAAACCAGGCTCGACCATTCTGCTATTCTCCAAACGTTCTATTTCATTCTTCTCATGACCTCAGGCATACTGCGGTCATGAATACGCTGCCTGACTTAAGCCAACTGACCCATGAACAACTGCTGGAATTCACCAGGCAGTTGGCGCTGCAGCATCAGTCTCTAGCACAATCAAACCAACAATTGGATGCCAAAGTTCAACATCTTTCTATTCTCAATCAAAAATACGAGCATGAACTGGCGCTGTTTAAAAAGCACAAATTCGCCCAAAAGAATGAACACTTAACGGCAAAACAAATCCATCTGTGGGATGAAGCGGTTGAAGAAGATATTGCCGCGGTTGATCTAGAACTGGAACGGCTAAATGCAGATAAAACCAATGCAGCGACACAGAAAGCCAAAACCAATAAACCTAAACGTCGACCACTGCCAGATCATCTACACACCATCCGTATTGAGCATGAACCTGCATCAACCCAATGTGCTTGTGGCTGCCAACTCCGTCGTATCGGCGAAGATGTCAGTGAAAAACTGCATTTCAGACCGGCACAGTTCTATAAGGAACAGCATGTGCGTGGTAAATGGGTCTGTGATCAGTGTGACACTCTAACTCAGCAAGCGATGCCCGCCTATGTGATTGATAAAGGCATTGCTTCACCTGAATTGCTCAGCCATGTGCTGGTATCGAAGTATGCCGATCATTTGCCGCTGTACCGTCAGCGCCTGATCTATCAGCGGGCTGGCATTGATCTGTCCAGATCCACTTTATCTGACTGGATAGGTCGCTGCGGTGTAGAACTGGAACCTCTGGCCAATGCCTTAAAAGAGGTGGTGCTGCAACAGCGGGTGCTGCATGCAGATGAAACACCGGTCACCATCATGCGGATGGGTGAGAATAATAAAAAACCGAAGAAAGGTTATGTCTGGGCCTATGCCACCACACAGTATAATCCAGTTCAGGCGGTGATCTATGACTTTCAGGATAGTCGTTCAGGCCAGCATGCTGAAGAGTTCTTGAAAGGCTGGCAGGGCAATCTAGTCTGTGATGATTACAGTGGTTATAAAGCACGCTTTAAATCAGGCCAGGTCATTGAGGTGGGCTGCATGGCCCATGCACGTCGTAAATTCCATGAACTGCATGTGACCGGGAAAAGTCAGGTCGCTGAACAGGCCTTAGTGCTGATTCAGAAACTGTATGCGATAGAAGCAGAACTCAGGAAAAAGACCGATGGTACAGCGGAAGACCGCCGCGAATACCGACAACAGCATAGTCAACCAGTGATGCAACAACTATATGAATGGCTCAACCAACATCAACTGACGGTACCATCGAGTTCTCCAACCGCCAAGGCGATCAATTACACTCTGAAGCGTTGGCCAGCCTTAAGCCGCTATCTGGATGATGGCAATTTACCTATAGATAATAATTGGGTTGAGAATCAGATGCGCCCCTGGGCGTTGGGACGTAAGAACTGGCTGTTTGCTGGCTCGCTGCGCAGCGGCCAACGAGCTGCCAATATCATGACTTTAATCCAGTCAGCAAAGCTGAATGGCTTGGATCCGTATGCCTATTTAAGTGATGTGCTGAAAAGGCTGCCGACACATAAAGTGACCCAGATTGAAGAGTTACTGCCACACTGCTGGAAACCTAAATCGAATTAAAAATTGGTATGGGATTCAGCGGACGCTTACGTATTTAAAGAAAATTGGGGGCTATAATGGCGACGATGAAATTACAGTTTGAAGATAATCTAGATTATCAACGTGCAGCAATTGATGCGGTAGTGAACTTATTTAAAGGACAGGAAATTACACGTAGTGAATTCTCTGTGACTTACCGTAATAATGATGATGTGAACTTAGCATTATTTGAAGATACTCAGCTCGGTATCGGGAACAGAAAACTTTTATTAGATGAAGAGATTGGGGGCAATCTTAAAAGCATTCAACTTAAAAATGGACTCAAACCTGTTGAAAGTCTAGCGAGTAATGATTTTACCGTAGAGATGGAAACGGGTACAGGAAAGACTTACGTTTATTTACGTACCATATTTGAGCTGAATAAAGAATATGGTTTTACCAAATTTATCATTGTTGTGCCTTCGATCGCCATCAAAGAAGGTGTCTATAAAACCTTACAAATTACACAAGAACATTTTGAAGGTTTATATCCTAAATCCAAAGGGTATGAATATTTCCTCTACGATTCAAACAAACCAGGTCAAGTAAGAAACTTTGCCACGAGTTCTAATATTCAAATCATGGTCACCACAGTTGGTGCAATCAACAAAAAAGACATTAACAACTTATATAAGCCAAGCGAAGATTTCAATGATGAAAAGCCAATTGATTTTATTCAGGCAACTCATCCAATCATTATCGTTGATGAGCCACAAAGTGTGGATGGTGGCTTAAACGGTGCTGGTAAAAAAGCATTAGATGCAATGAATCCGCTATGTACTTTACGTTATTCAGCGACACATGTTGATAAGTTTAATATGGTGTATCGTCTGGATGCTGTAGATGCCTATGAAAAAGGCTTGGTGAAGCAGATTGAAGTAGCATCTTTAGAAGTTGATAGTGGCTATAACAAACCTTACATAAAACTTATATCTACTCATAATAAAAATGGCTCAATTTCTGCGAAAGTTGAACTTGATATTCAAAGTGGTAAAAATATAAAACGTCAAGTATTAACAGTTGAGGATGGAGAACCTTTAGAAGATGCGACCAATCGTACAATCTATGCAAATATGCAAATTGGTACGATTACATGTGGTAAATATGAATCGATAGAAGTTAAAGGCGCAGGTTACGACCGTGTTTTGACACCTGGTGAAAATATCGGTGGCTTAGATCCCGATGATCAGAAACGCTTAATGATTCGTCGTACCATCCAAGAGCATTTTGAAAAGGAATTGCGCTTTGCTGCGAATGGTCAAAAGATTAAAGTCTTGAGTTTATTTTTTATTGATAGTGTAGAGCATTATCGTCAATACGATGAAAGCGGTAACATTGTTAAAGGCAAATATGCCTTGATGTTTGAGGAAGAATTGAACCGTACCGGGTTTGTCGGAGACTTTTTTATTTAAGTTAGGCCACCTGACCTAACGGATTAATTTTATCATAGTACATTGCTTCAAAATCAAAAGGTGGCACATAACCTAGTGCACTATGTACACGCTCTTTATTGAACCAATCTACCCAATTTAATGTCGCAAGTTGTACATCCGCTAAACCTTGCCAATCTGCTTTTAAATATTCAATCACCTCTGTTTTGTATAAGCCATTCACTGTTTCAGCCAAAGCATTATCGTATGAATCACCGGTCGTACCGACTGATGCTCGTAAATTTGCTGCTTCTAAACGATTGGTATAACGAATGGAAAGATATTGCACACCTCTGTCACTATGATGAATCACGTTCTTTGGCATGCCTCGATCATGCAATGCTTGCTCCAGTGCATCGAGCACCATGTCTGTATTCATCCGTGTTGATACTTTCCATCCAACAATTGCTCGCGAGAACACATCAATAATAAAGGCGGTATAGACCCAGCCTGAATTTGTTTGAATATACGTAAAGTCAGCGACCCACAGCTGGTCAGGGTGATCAGCACTAAAATTGCGTTTCACCAAGTCATCTGCTCGTTTTTGATCATCTCGGCTATGGGTAGTTTGTTTATTCTTACCTCGCCAAACACCTTGTATACCTAGCTTTTGCATCAATCGAGCAACTGTACAGCGTGCAATAATATAGCCTTCACGTTTCAGTTTTTGCCAAACTTTACGTACACCATATCGACCTGAACTTTCCTTCCAAATTCGTTTAATTTGTTCAGCATGATGCAAGTCATGTAGATCTCGCTTTGCTCGATGTTCTGGGTTTTCGCAGAGATCTAGAGTCCGGTAATAGGTTGAGGGTGCGATCGGTAAAATTCTACAAATCGCCTCGACTCCGTACAGCTCTTTATTATTATGGATAAAATCCACCATTATTTGTGTGGGCGGTCGAGCTCCGCCTGGGCGAAAAAAGCGGCTGCTTTACGTAGAATCTCATTGGCGCGTTGCAGTTCTTTATTTTCGCGTTCGAGTTGTTTGATACGTTCTTGGTCTGAAAGCTGCTGTACTTTAACTGGATTTAGTTTATCTAAATATTTTTGATACCAAACACGTAGTGTTTCAGGAGTACAACCTATCTTGGGAGCAATAGCGGTGATCGCAGCCCAATTCGATGGATAATCTTTTTCGGATTCAATCAATAATTGAACCGCTCTTTCTCTGATTTCAGGGGTATATTTTAATTTTGTCATCGGGATAGTCTCTCAGAATATTGACTCTCCGACAAACCCGGTACGGTTCAAATATCAAAAACTTGCTAAGTCACCGAAGTTCAATAGTCTATTTAATGAAATTGATGTAAGTACGGATGCAAGTAAAGTACACAATGGATATTTCTCAATCGATAAAAAAGGAAAATCAGTTAATACTGCTGAAAATAATCAGGCTGGAAGAGAAGATTCGGAACGTGCCTATAATTTGATTATGAGGGAAAAAGAAGAATTACTAAGCTTTGGCAATAAGCTTAAGTTTATCTTCTCACACTCTGCGCTAAAAGAAGGTTGGGATAATCCTAACGTTTTCCAAATCTGTACGTTAAGAGATATGGGAACTGAACGTGAACGTAGACAAACGATTGGTCGTGGCTTAAGACTATGTGTAGATCAAAGTGGAACTCGAATTAGAGGCCGTGATTATGGTCTGAATACACTGACAGTCATCGCAACAGAAAGTTATGAGCAATTTGCAGAAAATCTACAACGTGAAATTGAAGCTGATACTGGCATCCGTTTTGGAATTGTAGAAACACATCAATTTGCTACGATTCAAACTGTCAATACAGAAGGTGAAGTTGTACTACTTGGCATTGAAGACTCTGAAGCGATTTGGGATTTCCTGAAAGATTCCAAATTTATTGATGGCAAAGGGAAAATTCAAGACTCGTTAAGAACGCATTTGAAAGACGATGCTTTCAAATTAAATGATGGAATACTTGAGAACTTTAAAACCAATTATGGAGATCTACAATCTAAGGAGATTGAGGCAAGCGTTACCAAGTTACTTAAAAAACTTGCTGGTCGTTTAGATGTTAAAAATGCAGATGAACGTACTACTATTGCGACGAGAAAAGCAATGCTAGAATCAGAAGAATTTAAAGAACTTTGGGATCGAATTAAATTTAAAACAACTTATCGAGTTGATTTTGATAACGAAAAATTAATTAAAGACTGTGCGGAAGCAATCTTAGCTTGTCCACCTATCACTAAGACAAGGGCTCAATTTAGAAAAGCAGAGTTAGAGATCAGTAAGGGTGGAGTTCAAGCAAATGAGACATCAAAATCTGGCTTTACAACGGTTCATGAAACCAATATCGATCTACCTGATATCTTAACTGATTTGCAGGACAGAACCCAGCTCACTCGTAAAAGTATTGTTCGTATCTTAAAAGAGAGCAAACGTCTAGGAGACTTCAAGCGAAATCCACAGCAGTTCATGGATTATTGCGCTGAAGCCATTATTAGATCGAAACGTTTGGCACTAGTCGATGGTATCAAATATACGAAGGTGGGTAATGAACATTATTACGCACAAGAGTTATTTGAGCAGACAGAATTGAGCGGATATCTTAAAGATATGGTTGAATCACAAAGGTCTGTGTATACACATGTGATCTATGACTCAGTAGGAGTGGAACGAAACTTTGCACTTGATCTAGAAAATAATGAAAAGATCAATGTATATGCAAAATTACCTTCTTGGTTCAAGGTACCAACACCGTTAGGAACTTATAACCCTGACTGGGCAATTGTTGTTGAGGATGAAGGAGAAGAAAAACTTTTCTTCGTTGTAGAGACAAAATCGAGTACTTGGTGGGATGATCTACGTCATCATGAAGGGGCTAAGATCAAGTGTGGTGAACAGCATTTTACTGCATTAGCAGCAGATATACATAAACCTGCTCACTACATAAAGGCTAAAGATGTAGATGGTTTCATGGCTTATATAGATTAAATATCAAAAAAGAGAGTGGTATTACCACTCTCTTTTTTTTTGGGGTAAGTTTCGGGTAATTCAGAGATATGGGGAAAGCTAAGCATTCATACGTGAAATACTTTTTTGTGAGTTCAACTGCCACCATCGCTACAGATATTTCTACTTTAAGTTTTAAATTAACTTAAAGTAGAAATATCCATTAATAAATTGTTGTTTTTATGTAGAAATGTGATTAAATTACAAAAAATTAAATATTAGTAGAGGGTAGCTTGCAGTTCGTAATTAATAATCCTTACCGTATTTTGGGGCTTACTGCAAATGCTTCATCAAGAGAAGTAGCAAAAAGAGTAGCTGATTTAGAAACATTTGCTGAGTTTGGTAAGCCAAAAAAATATTCCCTTGATCTAACTGAAATAGCACCTCTTACAAGAACAGTAGATACGATTCAGCAAGCTGCGAAAGATATAGAAAATGATACTGACAAATTGGTATACGCTTTCTTCTGGTTTGCAAAAGTTGATAGTGTTGATGAATTAGCAATTGAATGTATTGAAAACAATCAAGTTCAAAAAGCTTTCGAAATATGGGATCAGCAAATTAGTAAAAATGAAAATGATGCTAAATTTTCATGGCGACTTAATCGAGCTGTTATTTCATTATTTTGGTGCCAAGGTTCAAATTTTGATACTGACAATTTTGAATCAGCGTTGAAAGATTTAGGATATTTAACAGATGACCATTTTCAGGATGTTCAAGGATTTATATTTGGGGAAAGTAATTTAAAAATTGATATAGAACAAATAAATAAAAAAATTATAGATGAGATTCTTAAATTCATAAGTAATTTAGAAGAGCAACCTTATGGTGCATATGGTATTGGCCTATTACATGAGTTTTGGACATTTTCAACAAGTGCACAAGACTATGTACAGACAAAGTTATTTGCACTTTGTATTAATCAGATAGAAACTGCGATCCAAAAGAGTCAGCAGTTGAGGGATACTGAAAATTCAAGTTCTATAAATCAATATAATGGTTTGAAAGAAGTTGAAGACCTGATTTATGAAATAGATGAATTTTCGGAAAATTATAAAATACAAAATATTCTTAATGAGTATGTAGAAGAGGTTAGAAAGTGTTCCCTATATGCAAATAATAAGCTAGATAATCGTGATTTAGCCTATGATTTAATTACATGGGCAGAACAATTACCATCTTATGGACAGGTTGCTGAAGAGGTAAAGGTAAATAAAGAACAACTAATAGATTTAATTGAAAATGATAAATTTTCAAAAAACTACTCATCTATCGCTGAGTATATGGAAAGAGACATTAATTCAATCGAAGATGCTAGAAAAATTTTAAATATCTTTAAACAAGAATTAAAACAGATAGATATACATGATGACATGTATTACAAAGTATCTTCTTATTGTGTGACGAAAATTTTGAACTTTTTAATTGATGAATTTAATGATGCACATAATAGATTGGAAAACCACCAAGATATAGCATATTTCCTGAGTGTGGCTAAGCCTGTATGTAGCTTAATGGAAATAATGAGAACGTTCGAACTTGTGCCTGAGGTGGAGGATCGAGTTGAACGGAATTATAAAAATATTAAAGAACAGATTGAAGAGTTTGAAAATATTATTAATAAATTCGTGAAAACCCAAAATAATCATCAATATGAACCATCATCCTATCAAGAGCCTGGGTTTTATAAGTCAGATAAAGATATTGTATTTAGTGGGGCACTAGGTGGTTTAGCTGAACTTTGGGGATGGAATGCTGGTTTTCTAAGAATTTTGTTTGTTGTAGTTAGCGTATTTACATCTATTTGGCCAGGTGTAATTGCATATATCGTACTTAATATGATCATGCCTAAAAGAAATTAAGGTTTGAGTATTTAAAAATGAAGAATTCAATGAAAAGAATAGCTGTACTTATAGTATTGGGTGGGATGTTAGGGCATGCTTCAGCAGCATCTAATGAGCAAATTCCACAGGATATACGTGTTAAATTTGGCGAGCTTGAAAATTTAAACAAGCAGGCATTAGAACAAATTAATCAGATAAAAGCAGAGAGTCTTAAACAGCAAAAAGCATTAATTTCAAAAATTACTGAGCAGGATGAACAACACCAGCTGCAAATTAAAACTCTGAATGATGATTTAAAAATTCTAGAAACTAAGTTGCAGGATAGTATAAAAGCACATACACAAACTGTTGAAGAATTAAATCAACTTAATAAATCAACGGCTGAAACTACTGCCACGATCAATGACAGTATTGCTACTCGAACAATCATTGTACTGATCGGGTTACTTTTAGCATTAGGTTTGATTGCCACAAGTTACTTATTACTCAGAAAAAAACAAGCGAAATCGACCGAGGATTTGTCATCTCAAGTGAAACTTGCATTGGATAATGTGCGTCAGACTGAAGAAAATATTGTGAAGTCTGATATTCAACTTGCTGACCGCTTACATGAAGTTTTAATTCAGCTTAAAGAACAAGCCAAAGTTACACCTGTGGTTCAACAGAATAGCGAACTGGATCATAGTCTACCTCTAAAATTGGCTGACGAAATTCATCGTATGCGTAAACGTCTTGCAGCATTGCCTGAAGATACTAAAGGGTTGAAGCCACTCAGTAAGTCATTAGAACGGTTAGAAGATGAGTTATCTGAACAAGGCTATGAAATTATTGACCACACAGGTATGGAATTTAGTGAGAATTTATCAATCCAATCACGTTTCATACCAAGTGATGAGTTAGAACAAGGACAAAGTATTATCTCTAAAGTTGTTACACCACAAGTGAATTTTAATGGGGTAATGATTCGTATGGCAGATGTAGAAGTTAGTGTAGGTTAAGGAACTATAAAAATGCGTCAAAAAATTGATTACGGTATTGATTTAGGAACGACAAATTCAGCAATTGCTCGTATGGAGGATGGTGAAGCATTAATATATAAAAGTGATGATAATCAGATGGATACTACTTCATCTATCGTTGCATTCAATAAAAAACAAACCCTTTTTGTAGGATTGAGTGCAAAAAATGCTTTAGATAAAGAAGCGACTTCTAATTTCAAAAATCGTAAGCAAGTAGATCCAAATGGTTACCAAGAATTTAAAAGAACCATGGGGACAGACCACGAATATAATTTTTCAAATATGCAACGGTCTTATACTTCCGAGGAATTGTCTGCTGAGGTCTTGAAAAAACTGAAAGGTTATATTCGTGATGAGGATATAAATTCTGCAGTAATTACTGTACCTGCAATGTTTAGGCAGAGTCAGTTAGATGCAACACAACGTGCAGCTGAGTTGGCTGGTCTAAAATATTGTGAGTTATTACAAGAGCCAATTGCAGCTTCAATTGCTTATGGAATGAAAGTTAATAATACTAATGGGTATTGGTTGGTCTTCGACTTCGGTGGAGGAACCTTTGATGCGGCATTAATGCATGTTGACGAAGGCATTATGAAAGTCGTGGATACTGAAGGAGATAACCATCTTGGCGGTAAAAATTTAGATAATGCAATTGTCGATCAGTTATTAATTCCAGAATTAGAAAAACAATGTGAATTAAGTGATACGCTTGAAAATGAAAGTACTAAAAAACTCCTTCAAGAAGCATTAAAAAAATATGCGGAACAAACTAAAATTTCATTATCTTCTAAAGAAAAAATAAAATGTGATATTGATGATTTAGGTGATGATGATGATGGGGAAGAAATTTTAGCTGACTTTGTAATTAGCTTAGAGCAGTATGAAAAAGTGGTTAGTCCAATTTTTCAACGTGCCATTGATATTGTTAAAGATGTATTAAAACGTAATAATTTAAGTGGCCGTGATCTAGAGTCACTCATCCTTGTTGGAGGCCCAACCTTCCAACAGACTTTGCGTCGAATGTTAAAAGAGCAAATTACAGAAAAGGTTGATACAAGTATTGACCCGATGACAGCAGTGGCAAAAGGTGCTGCATTATTTGCCTCTACAAAAGATATTCCAAGAGATCTACAAAAACGTGATAGTTCAAAAGCACAATTAAGCCTGAAATATCCGGAAACCACTGTAGAAACGCATGAAAATTTAGGTATTCGCATTAATCGTGATCAGTCTACAGCTAATTTACCGGATACGTTTACTTTAGAAATTATTCGTGGTGATAGTGGTTGGTCTTCTGGGAAAGTGATCGTTGAAGGTGATGTAGAAATTATAGAACTCATGTTAAATGAGGGTAAGACCAACCAATTTAACATTAAATTATCTGGACCTGATGGTTCAAATATACCGTGTGAACCAAGTTCAATTACCATCATTCAAGGGATGAAAATTGCTAATGCAACTCTACCTTATAGTGTTGGGATTGAAGTCTATGACACAGTGGATAACAAACAGGGTGTTTATCCACTTGCAGGATTAGAAAAAAATAAAACGTTACCTGCTAAGGGTAAAGGTTCTTTCAAGACCATGAAAGATATTCGACCTGGTGTTAAGGAAGATCAACTTTTGATACCAATTTATGAATTGAGTCGAGGGAATGCAGGATCTAGAGCAATTTTAAATACATTCTTCGGTAAATTTGCTATCACGGGTCAAGATATTTCAGGTTTTCTTCCTGCGGGTAGTGAGGTGGAAGTAACCTTAAATATTGATGCTTCACGCCGAGGAAAATTATCGGTTTACCTTCCGTCATTAGATGAAAGTTTTGATATTGTGATTGAGCCGACAATTGAAAAAGACGTGAAGAAAGAAGAATTACAGAAAGAGATTGTTCAGGCAAAAGCAACAGCACAACGCCTTGCAAATGAAGGTAACAGTGTTGCAGAGAAACAGCTCGAACAGTTAGATGAAGTAGAACAAGTTCTGAATTATCGTGGTCATGAACGCTCAAGTAAGGAAGAAGTGAAAGCTAAACTTCAAGAGTCTTTGATTGAGTTAGATAAGCAAGAAGAAGCTGGCGAGTGGCCAAAAGTAAAGCAAGAGCTTCAAGATACGCTTAATGACCTAATCATGCAAAATAAGCGTTACGGTAATACTCAGACGAATCGTCTTGTTGAAGAGTCTGAAGAGCATGTCCGTAAAGTGATGGCTGCCAAAGATATTCAATCTGCAAAGAAGTTAGAGGGTCAATTGTCTTCTATGGCATTTGAGCTACAAGGACAAGATATTAGTTTCTGGGTAGGTGCTATCTATTATCTCGATGAAAGTTTTGATGAAATTAAATGGACAAACCGTACAGAAGCATATCGTGGTGTACAAAACCTCAAACAATTGCTTAATATGAATCCTAATAAAGATCGTCTTGAGCAGGCTGTCTGGGAAGTTGTGCAATTGATGAGCCCTGAAAGTAAAGCAGCTATGCAAAATGTTAATAATGACCTATTGAGACGTTAAGAAGAAAATGAAACGAGTCGGTACATTTCCTAAAAAATCTGTAATCCAAGACCAATATCAAGTTCAGATTTACTTAGGTGAACATGATTGTTGTGAAGTGTATCGAGTCGTGGATTTAAACTCTCATGAGCTTAAGCTGATGAAAGTTATTCAAAATAATTTTCTAGCCAATATTGATATTGATTTATTAAAAGAAAATTTGTATCAAGCATCTTTGTTCGTACATCCAAATTTGATGATACAGTCTGAATTAAAAAACTTTATAAGTGATGGGGTTAAGTATTATTACTTTTTAAATGATTATCTTAAAGGCGAATCACTTGAAAATTTAGCAGAGCGAAAATTAAAACTCACAGTTACGGAAAGTTTAGATATTTTATTACCGATTTTAGAGGCATTGGAATATTTGGGCCATCACAAGAAGATTCACAAATTCATAGATCCGAGTTATATATACTTGGATTACAGCTCAGAAAAAAAACAAAGTTTTTTATGTTTGGTTAAAGTAAATCAATTTTTTGATGGTTCAAAGAAAAGTATAGCTTTAGCATATCAATCCAGTGCCAATAATATTAAAGAATGTGATGCAGAAGGTGATCTTTTTGCATGGATGGTCGTTTTATACAAGTGTATTACTGGTGTGCATCCTTGGAATTATGATATTGACTGGGAAGAGCAAACAGCTAATATTATAAAAAAACGGATAGTGATACATCGTATGAGTTATCCATCTACGCCTTTATCTTTTTATAAAAAAATATATGAAAAAGCGGATGATATATTTGGTTGTATTTTAGATGGCGACCAAATAAAAGCAAAACTAAGTATAAATGCTCTTAAATCCAATTTGCTGACAGTATTTGATTCATCTTGGAACGATTGGGACTCCAAAGCACATAAGAATCTTACATTAGAAAAGAATTCGAAAAAATCTAATGAAAATAATACATCTAGAAAAGGCTTAGAAAAAGTTGCAGGTATGAGTGACCTGAAAAAACAATTGGATGTGGATGTTATACAATCGCTAAGGCAAATTGAAAAATATCAAAAATATGGTATTGAGCCATTAAATGGGATACTGTTATATGGTCCACCTGGTTGTGGTAAGACATTTATTGCGAGATGTTTAGCTGAAGAAATAGGTTATTCATATTTTGAAATAAAACCTTCAGATTTAGCTAGTGTTTATATACACGGAACTCAAGAAAAAATTGCAAAATTATTCAAGGAAGCTGAACAGGAAAAACCTTCATTAATTTTTATTGATGAGATAGATGCTGTGTTACCAAATAGGAATGAGGGTAATTTGAATCACCATCATCTAAGTGAGGTCAATGAATTTTTAGCGCAAATTTCAAATTGTAATGAGAAAGGAATTATTATTATTGGAGCAACAAATCGACCTAAAGCGATAGACTCAGCAATGTTAAGAACAGGTCGATTAGAAAAACATATTTATATAGGTTTCCCGGACTTTAATGCTCGTCTAGATATGCTAAAACAGTATATCGAAAATAGACCATTTTCTGAGGATTTAGATCTTTTTAATGTAGCTATTTTAACGGTTGGTTACACTTCTAGTGATCTTAAATATATAGTAAATGAGACTGCTAAAATGGCATTGAAAAAAGATAGCAAAATTACGGATGAATTTTTTAAAGAGGTTATTGAAAAGTATAAACCATCTGTAAAAAATGATGATAGTTTCAGTCAGTTTTAAGAACAAATAATGGATAGTTTATAATAACAAACTATCCATTATTACTAAAAATTATTTTAATAGCCCATCAATACTTTCTCTAAGTCGATCAACACTGCGACCTTCTTCGAGACTGATTTTTTCACGTAGTCTTGTGAGAGCCCGTTTCGCATCTTCATCATTTCTTAATAGTTCACGAGCTTTGTATTGATTTTGGTTGTTCAAGGCGGCTAAAGCCAAAGCTCGGTTACTTGCATTACTGCGTTCTGACGTATTATTTTGCTTATAGAAATCAATAAGTCTACTTTCTGATGCGCGCTCCATTTTTTCCCATTGTTCAAGTTGCTTTTTTGTTACAGCATCAGTCATCGCTTTTCCTGCAGCCTTACCTGCACTTACTAAAGCATCAAAAAACCCCATAATTACTCCTAATTTTGTAGTTAATAAAATTTTATTTTTTAATAAAATTATTCACTTAATTTAACTTTAGATACCATTTTAATCAAGCAATTTGATTGAAAATTATTTATTAAACTCTGGGTTTTTATTTGCTTTAGTTCATTTACTTTACAGATGTCCAATTGTTTTAGTCAAACAAAAAACTTCGTAAATCATCTTCATTTTTCAATATCTTAGATTCCTCTACTCCATGAGCACGAGCCAATATAATACTGGACTCTATAATTGAAATATTAGTATTTAAGTCAAATGCTTTACTTCTTAAATCAGCAATTTTTTCAAATTCAGTATTAATTTTATTTATGACATTTATATAAACTTCATCAACCTTAGCTAAAAAAAGTTGCATGGAAGCTTCCATCTTCTGTGCTAGCTTCTTATCTTCGCCTAATAAAATTTCACATACAAACTTTCCTGCGATTGAACCAATGACGGCACCTAAGACCGGTATAGGGATGAATGTTTGTCCTGCTAGCGCAGCAAGACCAACACCTGCACTATCAGCACAAACAAAAATTGAATTCATTTGAAATTCTTCAAAAGTTAACTTCCCTTGGTAAAAGTCATGTACTAATGAGCTTACCCCTTTTGATGCACTAACAAATGCACCAGCTAGGGGAGCAGCTAACCCCGCACAATTAGTTAAACCATAAACTGCAGCACCAGTCACACCCGCTAATGCAGATGCTTTAGCTGTGTCTAATCCAACTTCTTTCCAATCTTCTTTAGTCAGCTCACCCTTAAATAAATTTTTTCCTTCATTTTTATATTTAAGATATAAAGAGGAACTTAGGGCAATAGCACCACCGACAGCTGCAGCAGTTCCAGCTGCTTTTAGCCCTTCTGTTAAGTTGGCTTGATGTTTATCGTGAATAATATCCTTCAATTTTTCATTTTGTTGTTCGAGGTCAGCACTATGCTTATTTAATGTTTCATGCACTTGACCTTGTTGAACTTCAGCATAATCAGATACTCCAGGACGAACCACCTCATTAAATGGCTGTCCAGACTTGGTTTGGATTTCTTCAATTTTTGCTTGAATAGAATTGATTGTCTTTTGACTTAAACCTTCAATAGATTCACCGCGATGAATTTTAGAAATCAATTCATAGTGATCTTTTGGAATATGATAATAAGATCTGTCACGACCGAAGTTTTCATATTTGTCCATATGCTTGAGTACATGTTCAAGATTATTGCCCAAACCGTTAATAAATTTTGATTGAACCTGAATTCCATCAATCAAATAATCTTCGGGCGCAGTGCGTCCCACCCCCTCAAAGGTCGCTCTAACAGTATCACCTGCAAGAGCATCTCTTGCATTGCGAATACCAACTTCAACATGTTCGGCAATTTCTCCATGTTTAGTAAGATCGCTACCTAAAATATTTTTAGGTGTGCCAATAAATTCTCGGACTTGATCAACATGCTTCATTGAATTAATTAAACATTGATCCTGCAGATTAAGTTGAGTAATTTTATCTTGTAGTCGAGCAACATTAATGCCATCGACTATGGCACTAGAAATCTGGTCTTGTACTGAAGTTGTTTGCATTAATATTGCCTGATGATTTAATTAAATTAGAGTTCAACTTTCTTTTTCATAAGTAAACATAAGCTCTCTACATGATTTTTCAGTGAAATCATAAGTGCCTTCTGACCACTATCCAGTTGACTATAATCAAGTGTGATAAGTGTTGAATCTAATGTACTTAATTGGGATTGCATCCCCACAATATGCTTTTGGGTCTCTTCCGCAAGTTTTTCTATTTCTAAAGATGCTGCTCTAAACTGTCTATTTAGAACTTCGATTTCCTTTCTTTTTTCATCAGCTTCTTTAGCGATTTTCTCATTTCTACTGCGTGCAAAAAGTGCACTTCCGACTAATGCCGTACCGCCAATTGCCCAGCCTACTGGTCCTGCAAGTGCTAATAAGGCATTGCCTGCAACCATACCACCACCACCTGCAGCAAGAGCACCTCCACCTAACCAAGCTAAGGCAGCATTAGTAGCTGCTGCCCCTCCTAAAGCAGAAATAGCGGTACCTGTAGATGCTGTCCCAAAAGTAGTAGCAATTGCCATAGCTGCGGTTGGGGCGAAAGCTACAACACCAGCCCCAGCAGCTACTCCAGCTCCAGCAGTACCGCCAGCCTGTATATCAATTTGACGTGCGTTTTCCTTAATCTTATCGAGAATATCGTTAAAAACTTTAAATTCAGCTTTATATTCACTGAATGTTTTATCAAACTCTTTAGGTTTATTGGCGATACCACTAAAAAGTGCTTCGATTCTAGTAATAATGTTATGACCATCATTTTTACGAAGATTCATTAATTTTTCAGACTGTAATCCTACTTTTTGTCCTAGGTGTTCATAAGCGCTTTTTGTGGCTTCAAATTGAGCAATAGCATTTTTTTTTAAATCGCCATTTAACATTTTTCCCTCTTACATATTTATGTATTTTGTGTGTAATGTATCATGTATGTTATTATTTTTAGTAAAAATGTAATCTGATATTTTTGAATAATTTTTCAATATTCACATTTCGAGTTGTTGACAATAAGTTTATGAATTACAAGGTTAATTAAAATTCATTAGGGGTAAAGTGAATACTTTACCCCTATATTTGATATTGTTGTATAAGATACATTACAAGCTAATTTTTATTTTAAAGATTTAAAACAACTTGATACGGTTTAAACCCTTCTAGTACAGCAGCGGAGACTAATTGTATAAACGCTTCGGTCTTCCCATATGCCATCCACTGATCCAAAGCCTCATAGTAAGCCAAACGATTTTCTACTGTAATCACACAAGGCGGATAGCCTGCTTTTAATAGTTCAAGATTCATCAAAAGACGTGACGTGAGACCATTGCCGTCAATGAATGGATGAATGCCAACAAAATCAGCATGTACTTTGGCTGCACGTTCAATTGGATGTAGCTTATGTGCTTCACTATTATACCAGTCTACTAATTGAGCCATCTTGTCATTTAATAACGTGTAATCAGGCGGGGTAGACGTAGCACCTGATATCAGGACATTTTGCTGACGATAACGTCCAGCATTATCATCATCAATATTCTTTAAGATAAGCTGATGGATATTACGAATTTGCCATTCAGAAAAAGGCTCCTCTTTCCGAATGATATCTTCAACATAGTAAATTGCATTTCTATGGTTGATCGCTTCGAAGTGTTCTCTTAATGCTTTTCCACCAACAGTAATACCTTCGAGTACTACTTTTGTTTCTAGCAGGGTGAGGGTATTACCTTCAATTGCATTGGAATGATAGGTCCAGCGGATAATAAGATCTTCTTGTAAATTTTTGACAATTGAGGGAGAGAGAGGGCGATGTTGATCTAATTTTTTCTTTAAATCATCAATAGTTTCAAACATAACCTTATCCCTGAATTTGTCTTAGTCGATCATACATGAAAAAATAAAGATCAGAAATGTAGTGATATATCATTACATTTTGTATGAGTTTTAAAATTGGTAAGTGGACTGCTCCAAGTATTCTAGACACGAGACAGCTTCATTTCGGAAACACATTATTGTTCATTTCACCCACGCATCTATGGCATGTTGTAGATGACCAGTTTTGACATAAAGCGTTGCGCCTGATGGACCTGCCTGAAATTTAGCAGCACTATTGAGGGGAAGACGGACCCACGAACCTGCTGGATATATTTCAGTGCCGCAAAATAATTGACCTTTAATAATGAACAATTCAATCCCTTGTTCTGATTTCTCTACGAAAATTTGATCAGGTTCTAGCTTTTCTAAATAGGTCTGCTCATGTTCAGATTGAAATAGCGGGCATATCATCCGACGTTGGGTAAGCTTCTAATTCGCTAAGTCATTGGTGTTAATCCGGGTTGGTTCTCTCTCATGTTCAGTCATTTGCATCAGTTTCACAAAGATTAAACAACCTGCTTTACTGGAAACCCGATGAGTTGAATGATGGAGGTTACGTAAATACCAGCCTACCGGATAATCATCTTCAGCATTCTCGGTAAAAATGCCTGACAAGATGAGGACTTCTTCACCCAAAGGATGCTGATGTTCAGGAAAGGCAGATTCTGGCGCGTATTTCACAAGACTAGTTGCACGTGCTTTCTCATTGCCAATACGATCAAGCATCATTCTATCGACTTCACCTCCTGGAGATTTCACCCAATGGTAATCCTCTGGCTTGATGATGACGGGCTGTGAGAAGTCGGCATGAATAAACATAATGCTGTCCTGTAATGAAAAAACCTACGTATTTTAACGAGAATGCATAGGTTTATTTTAAAAGAAATAGCGATGAGTTATCTCACTGTTTCAGAAAAGATAAGCAGGTTAATAGCAGATATTACTCATTAAGCTATGCAATATTAATATTTTAGAGTTTAATCAACTGTGCTTTGTTTTTACATCAATGAGGAATGGCATGAGATATCAACCGCCTTATACGATCACCTCTAGAATTATTCACTTGATTGCACAAATTAGTGAATCAATAGGGCGTTTGACTGCATTAACCCAAATTCAAGATAGCCTTAAATTGCGAAAAGCAAATCGTATCCGAACGATTCAAGGGTCTTTAGCGATCGAAGGGAATACCTTGAGTACAGAGCAAATCACAGCGATCCTGAATGGCAAGACCATTATCGCGCCACCTAAAGAAGTTCAAGAAGTCCGTAATGCCCTAAAAGCATATGAAGAAATTCAAAATTGGAACCCTGATCAAGAAACACATTTGCTGAAAGCACATCAAATATTGATGACAGGACTGATTGATGAAATTGGACAGTATCGTCATGGCGGTGTTGGTGTGATGTCAGGGGATCGGGTCGTGCATATGGCTCCGCCTGCAAATCAAGTCCAGCGTTTAATGAGAGAGTTATTACAGTGGTTGGCTGAAGGCAATGAGCACCCATTGATTCAGAGTTCAGTATTTCATTATGAGTTTGAGTTTATACATCCATTTGCTGATGGCAATGGGCGTATGGGACGTTTATGGCAAACTTTAATCTTAAGCCAGTGGAATCCAATTTTTCTCAATATCCCTGTAGAAAGCTTGATTTATCAAAACCAAAAAGCTTATTACGATGCATTGCAAGCGAGCACAGATCGCTCAGATTCAGCACCTTTTATTGAGTTTATTTTGCAGATGATTTTAGATGCAATACTCAGTTCTGATGCCAGCGATCAAGATACCGCTCAAGCTAGCGTACAAGTTAGCGATCAAGTTAAACGTCTCGTCCAGAAGATGGAGCAGAAGGAATATAGCTTAGCTGAGCTTATGGCTCTATTAGACTTGTCCCATCGAGCAACATTCCAAAAAAATTATTTAACTCCAGCATTAGAAGCCGGTGTGATTGAACGCACCTTTCCTGATAAGCCTAAGAGTCCTAAGCAAAAGTACAAATTAAAAAATTGAACTATACTGAGGTTGATGTGATTATTAATATCATAATGAGCTAATTGAAATGTTATAACATTGCATTTATTTTTAGGTGTAATTTTCTGCTATAATGCCGTACGCCACTTCAAATCCTGAATTCGGATTTGAACAAGATTTTAAAGTGATTCAATGCACTAAATCTAATTTGGGTCAAAATTGGGTCAATGAATATTTATATTTGTAAAATTATGTTTAAAATGAATGGGTTGGGTTTTGAGTTCAATTGACGCCACCTCCACCAAAATTCTTGTTATAAATCAGCCGCTTATTTAAGTGGCTTTTTTATTGCCTAAATTTTATAAGCAATTTAAAAGAGCAAATCAAAACTAGAACGAATACGCTCAATTAATAAATGTTTCGACTCTGACAAATGGGTATTTTTGCGGACCTTCAATTGGGTCTGAGCCGTGTTGCACAGCTCGGAATCAATAGTTAAGGCAACGGCCTGACCTTCTTTAACCGCATCTGCGATATCTGCATAGCGCATGGCGGAAATCCCATGTCCAGCCACCACATAATTTTTTAAGGCATAAATAGAATTGGTGGTCAGACCAATATTCAGGTTCACTTGTAAGCGCACCATTTCACTGTCGAGTAGCTGACGGAAACCATGCCCTACGGGCATTAAGGCAAATTTATAGTCTGAAATTTCGGAAAGACAAATGCGATGCTTGAGCTTGGCAAGAGGATGACCGGCAGGAACAGCCAGAATAAAAGGTTCTGTTTTATGGGCAATGGTGCTGATGTCTATATGAAATGGAGGATTATACGCCAGTCCAATATGCGCCAGGCTGTCCACAATATGTCGTACCACATGCTGGGCACTCATTAATTCTAACTGGATTTCAAGATTTGGATATTTATAATGCACATGTCGAAGTACATCATAAATCATGTGTTGCATATAACTTTCACTTGAAACAATGTTCACTTTGCCGAGTTGAGAAGATTGCAGCTGAAATAAACTATCAAATAATTCATTTTCACGATTTTTATTTTCCTTGAAATACTCAAGTACCAGATAGGCGGCTTCAGTCGGAATAATATGCCGACCCTTACTTTTGAACAGGTTTATTTTTAATTCTGATTCAAAGAGTTGAATTTGTCGGCTCATGGCGGACTGTTCAATATTCAGGATATCTGCCGCTTTGCGCATCGAGCCAAACATCATCACCGTATAGAAATAACGCAAACGCTTTTTATTGATTCCGTTCAGTGGCGCAAGGAATTGCAAGTTTCTGTCCATAAAAACTCTGATGCTTTTAAAGCATCAGTATGCTAAATAAATTACATTGTTATCAAGTCAGGAGCATGCTTACATGGATTTTGAACAATAAGAAGATCTAGATAAAAAGGAGTTTTAGATGGATTTAATAACTTCCCGTCAACAACGGTTAGACCAGATTTACAAGAAAGTAAGCTGGCGGCTACTGCCATTTTTATTGCTGTGTTATTTCTTTGCTTATCTGGACCGGATCAATATCGGATTTGCCAAGTTACAAATGCAGCAGGAGCTGGGCTTTAACGATGCAATTTATGGCATGGCAGCCGGCATATTCTTTTTAGTTTATGTGCTGTTTGAAGTACCAACCAACCTGTATTTTGAAAAAGTCGGCGCCAGAAAAACCATTACCCGCATCATGATTTTGTGGGGCCTGACCTCCATGTCGATGCTATTTGTCACCACCCCGCAGATGTTCTATGTCTTGCGCTTTTTACTAGGTGTATTCGAAGCCGGTTTTGCCCCAGGCATGATTTTCTATCTGACCTATTGGTATTCTGGTGCACGCATGGCACGCGTGATGGCGATTGTCATGCTGGCCGGGCCACTGGCTGGCATGTTAGGTGCGCCGTTATCGACACAAATTATGAGTACTTTTCATCAGATTTATAATCTTTCTGGCTGGCAATGGTTATTTTTATTAGAAGCTGTGCCAACCGTGCTATTGGGTTGCGTAGCGTACTTTTATTTAACCGATCATCCTTCACAAGCAAAATGGCTGTCTCAAGAGGACAAAGCCTTATTGGTGAAAGAAATTTCCCAACATCAGTCTGCCACTGGTCATAGTAATTTTAAAGCGGTATTAAAGGATCCCTGGATTTATTTCATGGCCTTGGCCTACTTCACCATTATCTGTGGGATCTATGCGATTGGCTTCTGGCTACCATCTTTACTGAAGTCGGGCGGTATCCAGAATTTGCAGATGATTGGCTGGCTGGTGGCGATTCCATATTTATGCGGCGCAATTTTCATGATCATTTTTGCCCGCAGCTCGGACAAATGGCAGGAACGGAAATGGCATTGTGTAGTGCCTACGGTATTGGCCGGAGTCAGCTTGATATTGTCGGTGATCAGTGCGAATTTCCTGCTGTCCTTTATTGCGATCTGTACCGCAACGGCCTTCATGTTTAGTGCCTATACCATTTTCTGGTCGATTCCATCGAAATACTTAAGCGGTAGTGCGGCAGCAGGCGGAATTGCCTTAATTAACAGTATTGGATTACTCGGTGGTTTTGTCAGTCCAAATATTATGGGCATGGCGTAGTCAATGACCGGTTCCATGCTGGCAGGCTGGTTCACGATTGCTGTGATCATGATGCTCGGAGGCACTTTCCTGATTTATACCTTCAGACTGAAAAAGCAAGCTGCGCCTCAGCAAACAACACACACTGCTCTAATCGTCGATAAATAATCAATACGTAGCTTAGGAAGGATTCAAGATATGAAGAAAATCATCATTGCAGGCTTTCAACATGAAACCAATACCTTTGCCCCGACCAAAGCAAGCTACGTCGATTTTGTCCAGGGTGGGGGATTTCCGCCGCTCAGCCGCGGCGCAGATGTCCTGAAATTTTGGGAACAGAACATTCCGATTGGCGGTTTTATTCAACAAGCAGAACAATTCGGGTATCAACTTTTACCGGTGATCTGGGCTGGAACTTCACCTTCAGCGCATGTAGAGCAGGACACTTACCAGCAGATCTGTAATGAAATTATTGCAAGCATCCAGCAGCATCCGGCAGATGCGGTGTATCTGGATCTGCATGGCGCCATGGTCAGTGAACAGGTGGATGATGGCGAAGGCGAATTGTTAAGACGGGTTCGTGAAGCAGTCGGGCCGGACATTCCGGTGATTGCCAGTCTGGACTTCCATGCCAATGTCACGCAGGCAATGTTTGCCCATAGTGATGCATTGATTTGCTATCATCGGACCTATCCGCATGTAGATATGGCCCAAACCGGACAACGCTGTGCCCAAGTGCTGTATCAAATATTCCAGGGTAAAAAGCTACACAAGAAAATGTATAAGCTACCGTTTTTGATTGCGCTGAATGCACAATGTACCGAGTTGGAACCTACCCAGTCTTGTATGAATTTACTTGAACAGCTAGAGCAAAATAATTCTGTCCAGATGAATTTTACGCCGGGTTTTCCAGCGGCAGACTTTGCCGAATGTGGTGGTTGTATCTGGGGTTATAGTGAAAATGCTGAGCAGTTAGATCAGGCCATGCAAGACTATATCGCCTATGTGCTGCAACAAGAAGCGCATTGGAATATGGATTTCTTATCACCGGATCATGCCGTGCAGCAGGCGCTACAATTATACCAACAGCATCATTCGACCAGACCCGTGGTGATTGCAGATACTCAGGATAATCCGATCCGGGAGCCAGTGGTGATTCGAATACAACCGGGATGTTATCGGCGCTACATCGGCATCAGGTTAAAAATGCATTGCTTGGCCTCATCGTAGATCCCGTGGTAGTACGGCAAGCCTATCAGCTTGAGCTTGGTCAGTATTTTTATGCGAAACTGGGTGGAACATCGGGTATTGCGGGGGATGCTCCATTTAGCGCTGAATTTAAAATCAAAGCCTATAGCGATGGAAAATTCAGCTATGGCGGGCCCATGATGCATGACGTTGAGGCGGATATTGGCCCGAGTGTATTACTAGAAATAGATGGTATTGAAATTGCAGTCAGTTCCTACAAAGCCCAGTTGCTCGATCGTAATATGTTTAGAATTTTTGGTGTTGTGCCTCAAGATAAATCGATCATCGTGGTGAAAAGCTCGGTACATTTTCGTGCAGATTTTCAGGACATGGCTGCTGCCATTTTAGTCGCGAAAGCGCCTGGAGCCATGAAAGCAGACCCGAATGACCTGCCTTGGCAAAAGATTGATCCTGATAGACGACTCGTGCCGATGGGCGAAAGTCTGGCGCAACGTGATCAGCCATTGCGTCGTACTGTTTAACATTTAACTAATATCCAATTAACACCCAAGCGATTGAACAGGCGAGCTCTATCACGATCAAGCCTGTTTTTTTTGATCACATCTTCATTTCCTTAAACTCAATATAATTTTCTGGCACCTGATCCCGCGTCTGAATCTGCCAAAGATGGACTAGTCTGATATCAAACAGGGCTAGCTAAAAAAAGCGGACAGGAATTCAATATTCTTTTCAAACTCAACAAAATACCTATAATTCCAATTAGAAACTTGTTGTAAATTAAACCTTAGGAGAAAAACAAATACAGTTTTGACTTTCTTATTTTAAATTAGAACAATCAACCGGAGATTCTCATTGCGCGCTGCCCGCTATAAAATTTTGCTCATTATCGTATTGCTACTGGCAGTAGGGTTTGCTCTATTTCGTTGGTGGCAGGGGCCAGTGGTGCCTAGTTATACGCTGAGTGCCATGCCGCTGGTACAAAATGTTGTTGCGACCGGACGTGTTGCGACAGTTTCACGTGCCCAGGTAGGCAGTGAAATTAGTGGTGTGGTTCTGCAACGTCTGGTGCAGGAAGGCGATCAGGTTAAACCGGGTGATCTGCTGGTGGTATTGAAATCGGATGAATTGCTGGCCCAAGTCAGACAGGCCGAGCTGGCATTGACCGAATTGGCAAGCAGCCGACGGCCACAGGCTGCAGCAGAACTGGCCAGTGCCAAAGCCCAACTGGAGCAAGCCAGCCGAGAAGCTACACGTCGATGTAATGCAGAAGCCGGTATCCTGTCGAGGGAAGAAGTCGAACAGGCTGTGGAAGCAGAAAGAGTCGCGCGCAATAATTATGAGACAGCTCGGGTAAAAGCAGCCGCATTGGCTGCGGGTCAAGTCGAAGAAGCGTCGCTTCGGGAGCAGCTTGCAGTGGCACAGGCTCAACTGGCCAAAACCAAGATTCGGGCTGCGGTCGCCGGCACAGTACTGACACGCGATGTCGAGCCGGGTGATCTGGTTCAGCCGGGACAAACTTTATTTACCATTGCGTTAACAGGGAATACAGAAATCCGGGTACCGCTAGATGAGCGGAATTTACCGCAACTCGCCTTGCAGCAAAATGCGACCGTCATTAGCGATGCCTATCCGGATCAGTCTTTCCCAGCTCGGATCAATTTTATTGCGCCAAGTATTGACCCACAGCGCGGTACAGTAGAGGTCAGGTTAACTGTCAACCCCGTACCTGATTTTCTGCGTCAGGACATGACGGTATCGGTGAATGTCGAGACGGCCAAACGAACACGGGCACTGGCTATTCCGAATGATGCTTTAAGCAGTATCAAAGGAGATAAAGCTGTGGTCTTAATGGTACGTGCTGGAAAAGTACAGCGTCAGCAGATTACTTTGGGCTTGCGTGGCCTGGCCATGTCAGAAGTGAAAACCGGGCTGAGCGAGGGTGATCAGGTGCTGGCAGATGCCGAATCTTCATTGGAGGATGGCACCAGAGTTCGCTTAAAACCACAACAGAGTTCATTACAGAATTCTGCTGATATGGCCAATAGTAAAAATGAATTACCGGTGAACTTCGATTGAAAAATTTATTCGGGCGGCTCTGGATCGAATGGAAAATCGCGGTCAGTTTTTTGCGTGAGGGTTGCGCGCAGTCCATCATGATCACCATCGGGGTTGCTGTGGGCGTAGCGGTGATCGTCTTTATCACCGCGTTGATTCAGGGGCTGCAAGCCAATATTGTCGAACGTACCTTAGGTACACAGGCGCATATTCGCCTGTTGTCACCGGATGAAGTCAACCGGATTGTGTCACCTCCCGCCGGAACAGTGCAATTATTGCAGGAAGATAAGCGGGCGCAGCGCCTGCGTTCAATCAACAATTGGCAACAGATTACCGAAACACTGGACCAGTTACCTGTACTGACCGCTGTCTCGCCGGTGGTGTCTGGCCCTGCCTTTGTACAACGGGGTGATGCGATTGAATCCGTGGCCTTGGTCGGAATGAATTTGGAGCGTTATCAGCAGATCATTCCATTAAAAGAATATTTAACCAGTGGCCATTTGCGGGTTGGCGCGGATGAGGTACTGATCGGCAGTCAATTGGCCAAAGACCTCGGTGTTCAGGTCGGTAGCAAGTTGCGGCTAGATACTGGCCAACAAAATAGTGCTTTGGTGAATATTGCTGGTATTTTTGAGCTGGGCGTGCGCGAACTGGATGCGCGTTATGTTTATCTGGATCTTAAGCAGGCGCAGTCCTTACTCGGTCTGCCAGGCGGGGTAACGGTGATTGACCTGACCATTGCCAATATTTTTGAGGCAGACCAGGTTGCCGCACAAGTCGGACGCCTGACCTCATTAAAAGCCGAAAGCTGGATTGAAACCAATGCACAATTGATGAATGCCATTACTGCACAAAGCCTGTCCACCAATATGATCATTGTCTTTGTCGCAATTTCAGTGGCTTTCGGGATTGCCAGCGTCATGTCCGTCAGTGTGGTGCAGCGCACCCGGGAAATTGGTATTTTGCGGGCGACGGGTGCAACCCAATCGCAAATCCTGAGAGTTTTTCTGTTTCAGGGTGCAATCTTTGGCTTGCTCGGTTCAGTGCTGGGCAGCATAGTCAGTTATGGTCTGGTATGGGTATTTAATAATTTTGGGCCGGGATTATTCTATATTCCAATTTCGATTGAACTGGTGATTTTGGCGCTATTGTTGGCGACATTAACAGGCGTACTGGCTGCAGCGGTGCCATCACGCCGGGCAGCAGCACTCGACCCGGTGGAGGCGATTCGTCATGTCTGAGCAATCTCAGGAAGTTCTGCGTCTGGAAGCGCTGCGAAAATCTTATAATATTGGACAGCCCAATGAGGTTGAGGTCTTGCATGGCATTGACCTGCGCATTGATCGCAACGACTTTGCTGCACTTATTGGCCCTTCCGGTTCTGGAAAAAGTACCTTACTGAATATTCTGGGACTGCTAGATAAACCAACGAGTGGCGAGCTGTATTTGTTGGGACAACCTACCAGTGCGATGGATGATACCGGCCGTACGGCGCTGCGCGGCAACAGCATCGGATTTGTATTTCAGTTTCACCATCTGATTCAGGCATTTAGTGCACTGGATAATATTCTCATGCCTTTAATGATGGCGCATGGCAAACCGAATCAGCAGGCAATGCAACGCGCACGTGATTTACTAGCGGCAGTGGGACTGGAAAAATTTGCCGAGCGTAAACCGAATGAATTGTCCGGAGGACAGCAGCAGCGGGTGGCCATTGCTCGGGCCTTGATTACTGAGCCGGCATTATTATTGGCCGATGAACCGACAGGTAATCTGGATACCCAGACCGCGGCTGATATGTTTGAACTGTTTCGTAAAGTGCATCGTGAACGCGACTGCGCCGTACTTTTAGTCACGCATGATCCGCGCCTGTCTGCCACTTGTGATCGTACCATCAATCTGGTCGATGGCCGGATTGAAAGTGATTCGAGCAATTCTCCTCAAGATTAAGCTGTACTGTAAGGAGCCAGGAGGGCTAATTTTTTGAAGCGATCGAAAAGATATTTCAGATTTATAGCTTTCAAAAAATGATAGCCATATATGAGATTGAAATAATCTGTAAACAATCTGTTTGTTAAAAAAGGATGTATGCGATTGCCTACATCCTTAAATTTTGATGGTTTAATTTTAATGATCCTGACTTTTAGCTTGATCTAATCATTGAGTGCCGATAAATCCCTCTAATATAAACGTCAGGATGAAGCCGAACTTTAATGGCACTACCGCAAGTTTCCATTTCATCCTGTGAATAAGCCTGATTTCAAAGATTCGATCCGATTTTATTGTTCCAGATTGCTTCTCAGCATCCAGGCAGTTTTTTCGTGTACTTCCAGTCTTTGCGTGAGAATGTCAGCGGTCGGCTGATCATTGGCTTCTTCAATGATCGAAAAAATACTTCTGGCGGTACGTGCCACAGTTTCATGTGCATCTACCAGTAAACGTATCATTTCTTCGGCTTTAGGCACACCTTCGACTTCTTTAATGGAGGTGAGTTTTACAAACTGTTTATAAGTGCCGGGTGCTGCAAAACCTAGAGCACGAATACGTTCAGCAATGATGTCCAACGCATTCCATTGCTCGGTATATTGAGTCATAAACATGTTGTGCAGGCTGTTGAACTGGGGGCCGGTGACATTCCAGTGGAAATTATGGGTCATCAAATACAGGGTATAACTGTCTGCTAAAAGTCTGGATAAACCATCGACAATTTTGGCGCGATCATCATGCGAAATCCCGATATCAATTTTCATTGCTTTAGATTCTTTTTTAGAAGAGGCCATGCTCTTACTCCTTCAAACTTAACGCGATACGGTGTATTAAAATAAAGTCGGATGTATCTGAAGCCCGAGCCAAGAGATGAAATGATCTCTATGACTTTGTATTTGATCTAACAGGCTAAGAGATTTAAGTGGTTATAAGTTATAGATATTAGATCAATATAAAGGCAGGAAGTTTAGTCATTATGTATAAGCAGGACGCGGGATTGTAACTATTTAAATCTGTCAAATTTTGACTATACTTCAGCGGTAGCACGTTAATTTCTCATAGCAAATTGAACTTCTAAAAAGTCCTAATCATTTCAGGATTGAAACATCGTTTTGGGTTATGACGCTTATTTGTGAGCAAGATCACATATCACCATACTGAATCTTTATTTCGAAATATCTCTGTGAAATTTTAATATTTTATTTTAAATAAATAACTTAGATAAAAATTTAAATCATAAATAAACCCGAAATTTATAAAAAATAACACAATGCTGCCTTAATTAAACAAGGCACTACAAACAATAATAAATCTCTTTCTCAAATGCAGTTATGTTAGGACACAGGCGAAACCAATAACAATATTCCCAGAAAAGCAAAAATGCTTCGAGTCAGCATATTCAGAAGAAATGTGAGGCTGATACAGGATCGGCTGTAGCAGATTGACTTGCGGGATGATTTTGATTCGGTAAGCCATGCAATATATAAGCTCAAGCGACTTTGAGATAGACCAAAAATATCTGAACTAAACTCAAGCTCAGCAAGGAATACATCATGAAAATTAAGGCCAATAGCCCCGCGACTGGTAAAGACGGTTTAGACAAACAAAATACCAATAAAAAAAGTGAACAGCTCGACGCATATCGCAGTGATGCGACCGAACAGGCACTCACTACCAATCAAGGGGTTAAAATTTCCGATAACCAGAACAGTCTCAAGGCAGGCGTTCGCGGTGCGACCTTGATCGAAGATTTTATTCTCCGGGAAAAAATTACCCATTTTGACCATGAGCGAATTCCAGAACGTATTGTGCATGCCCGCGGTGTCGGCGCACATGGCTATTTTGAGGCTTATCCGGGGAATGAAAAACTGACCAAGGCAGGCTTCCTGACCAATACCAGTGTGCAAACGCCAGTATTTGTGCGTTTTTCTACCGTACAGGGACCACGTGGTTCAGCAGATACGGTACGTGATATCCGTGGTTTTGCCACCAAGTTTTATACGGATGAAGGTAACTTCGATCTGGTAGCGAATGATGCGCCGGTATTCTTTATCCAGGATGGGATCAAGTTCCCGGATTTTGTACATGCAGTCAAACCTGAACCTCAGACCGAGATTCCTACCGGTGCATCTGCACATGATACTTTCTGGGATTTTGTTTCTTTAGTGCCTGAATCTGCACATGCGGTGATGTGGGCCATGTCGGATCGGGGTATTCCGCGTAATTTAAGAGCCATTCAGGGCTTTGGTGTGCATACTTTCCGTTTTATCAATGCCGAGAATAAAGCGGTTTTTGTGAAATTCCACTGGACCCCAAAACAGGGTCTCGCCCAACTGGTCTGGGATGAAGCACAAAAACTGGCGGGTAAAGATCCGGATTTCCATCGTCGTGACTTATATGAAGCGATTGCTTCCGGTAACTATCCGGAATGGGAACTGGGTGTACAGGTCGTTCCAGAAGAAGATGAAATGAAATATGACTTTGACTTGCTGGATCCAACCAAGATTATTCCGGAAGAACTGGTACCAGTGACGCCGATTGGCAAAATGGTACTGAACCGTAATGTAGATTATTTCTTCGGTGAAACCGAGCAGGTGGCCTTCTGTCCGGGACATATTGTGCCAGGACTGGATTTTACCAATGATCCGTTATTACAAGCACGCCTGTTTTCCTATACCGATACCCAGCTTAGCCGTTTAGGTGGTCCAAATTTCCACCAGATTCCAATCAACAAGCCGGTTTGTCCATTCCACAATAACCAGCGTGATGGTTTACACCAGCGTATTGTGCATACTGGTCAAGCCAGTTATGAGCCGAACTCGATTGACAATAACTGGCCGGCTGAAACCCCACCAGCAGCACAAGGCGGTGGCTTTGAAAGTTATCAGGAACGTATTGATGGGCACAAGATCCGTCAGCGTAGCGAATCATTCAGCGATCACTTTAGTCAGGCCCGTCTTTTTTACCGAAGCCAGGCACCACATGAGCAAAAGCATATTGTCGATGCCTATGTCTTTGAGCTGAGCAAGGTGGAGCGCAAATATATTCGTGAGCGTGAAGTTCTGGAAGTGCTCTGCAATATCGATCTGGACTTGGCACAGCAGGTTGCTGATCAATTGGGTATTGAAATTCCGGCAGAGAAAAAAGCAGCAAAATTGCCGGATGTGCAGATTTCACCACGCTTATCTTTCGAGGCATTTAAACCTGAAGATATTAAGGCACGCAAAATTGCGCTACTGGTGCACGACAAGGCCAATGAGGCCAGTATCAAAGCTGTTCAAGCCTGGGCAGAATCGGAAGGAGCTGTGGTCGATGTACTGACCCCAAAACCGGGTCCGGTACTGGGTCAGAAAGGCGAGGTAATTCCTTCTGATGGTATGCAAAAAGCCGAGCCATCCATCGCCTATGATGCTGTGGTGATTGCTGACGGTGACAATTACGATGTGGTAATGAAAGACGGCGTGGCAACTCATTATCTGCTAGAAGCCTACAAACATTTAAAACCGATTGTGTTCCTGGGCGATAAAGGCAAGCTGATTGAGGATCTGCGCTTGGTTAGCGATGAAGGAACTCTGGCAAACGGAAAGTTTGAAGCAGTACAAGATAGCTTCAAGACTTTGATTCTGAACCATCGTGTCTGGGCGCGTGAAGCGATTGCGGAAGCAATTCCTGCCTAAACGATCCAATTTATATTTTAGAGGATAGAGGCTCCGGCTTCTATCCTCATGGTTTCAAAATGGATGAAGAGATGGTAAGACTGGATGTCAAAAATTTGTTGGCTCAAGCACAACAAGCCAAATGGAGCAGAGAACAGGACATTTATCTCATTGAACATAATCATTTGCCTTTAGCTGAACTAATGCAGCAACTCTGTTTCAATGAAGAAGAGATTAATGCACGGCGTAAGGTACTAGGGCTGACCACACGTTTAAAACAAATGCGCAAGCTTTCTCATTAACTGACTTTAAAAACACAACAACATTATCCGTATTTTATGAGGAACCGCATGCATGAACCTCGGTTCAATATTACAAAGATTTGAAAATTCTCCTCTGGAGCTACAAGAAAAAATTCAGCACACTTTAATGGAACTGGTGGCGATTTCCGAACAGGTGCCTTATCCCGCTTCCGGAGCGACCTTAAAACGCTGGCAGATACTCAGCCAGGTTTCAGCCAGCAATCTGAGTCTGGGTAAACTCTATGAATCGCATTTAGATGCTTTAGCTATTCTGCATGAACTGAATATTCCGGTAGAACAAAAAGGCTTATGGGCAGTATGGGCAGCAGAAGGTGGCCCCAAACCTTTAACATTGCAAGCAGGAAAGCTAAGCGGAATTAAGCCTTGGTGTTCTGCATCGGTCTGGGTGCAACACGGTCTGCTGACTCACCGTGATGAGCAGCAATATTCACAATTACTGATTCTAGATTTGTCGCAAGAAGGCATTCAGCATCATCAGGATGCCTGGCAGGCAGTGGGCATGCAGCATACCTTGACTGCCCGGCTGGAACTGGATCATGTTGAGGTGGAAAAAGTCGCAGCTCCAAATGCCTATCTGGATCGGCCCGGATTCTGGCATGGCGCCGCAGGTGTGGCCGCGTGCTGGTATGGCGCAACCGTGCGTTTGGCTGAATATTTAAGACAGGCAGTATTGTTAAAACCGCATGCCTATAAGGCCATGTATCTCGGTGAAATTAGTCGGGAGCTTTTAGCGACACAGTCCTTATTTTATCAAGTTGCTGCATTGATTGATCAGCAACCGCAACACGCACATGAGTTAAAGATTCGTAGCCTACGTGCTCAGGTGGAAGCGACTGCCTTAAATGTACTAACTCATGTAGGTAAGGCACTTGGTGCTGGGCCGTATTGTGAGCATCCGCATTTCGCTCGGCTTGCAGCAGATCTTCCGGTATTTATTCGTCAAAGTCATGCTGCATTTGACTTGGAGCGGATTGGCGAGCTGACTGCACAGGAGGAACAATTATGGACGTTATAAGACATGAGATTGTAGGGGATCGTGTCATCCATGGTGAAGGCACAAGACTTGAAGAATGGCGTTCCTGTCAGATCTTGCAACAGATGCCGGAATTTGATATTCCTAAGGTTATTCCTCTAGATGCCAGAGTCTGCATCATTGCCCCTCATCCTGATGATGAAATTTTGGGCTGTGGAGGCCTGATTCAGCGTCTGGACAAACTTGGCTATCAGATCATACTTTTTGCCGTTACCAATGGGACAGCCAGTCATCCCGGCTCTAGTCTGTATACTCCCGAAGAGTTGAACCAGATTCGTCCTGCTGAAACGCGAGCAGCTTTAGAAGCGTTACCTTTAAAACAGAATATCTTGCGGATCGCTTTAGATATTCAAGATGGCAAGGTGGCCGAACAGCGGGATGTGTTGCAACAGCATCTGCAATCTTATCTGCAACCAAATGATGTGTTAATTAGCACATTTGTTCATGATGGACATCCAGATCATGAAATTACGGGGCAGGTCACACAGCAGCTGGCCACTGAACTTCATTTGCCCTGTATTCAGGTCTTGATTTGGGCATGGCATTGGGCAACACCTGGAGATACCAGAATTCCCTGGACCGTCGCTCATCAACTCAAATTAACTGAGGAAGAATTACAATATAAGTCTCGAGCTGCGCGGTGTTTTAAGAGCCAGATCGAGCTTGATCCGACGATAGATCAATCACCGATTCTGCCAGAGCAGGCATTACAACGTATTTTACAGCCCTGGGAGGTGTATCTGTATGAACAGTAAAGCAGCCTATGATCAAGAATATTTCGATGCCTTATATGTACTGAATCAGGGAGATCCCTGGCAATATGAACAGCGTTGGTATGAACAGCGCAAACGGCAGATTTGTCTGGCGATCTTGCCGCACTTGCAGTTTGACTCCGCGATTGAGATTGGTTGCAGTAATGGCATCTTTAGTCAGGAACTGGCGCGGCGGACAAATAGCTTAATGTGTCTGGATGCCAATAATACTGCGATCCATTTGGCGCAGCAGCGTTTACAAGCTTATCCGCATGTACAGGTGTTACAGCGGATCGTGCCAGATGATTTGCCCGAACAGAAATTTCAGCTCATTGTCGTCAGTGAGATTTTATATTATTTGAACCCGATTGCTCTGCAACAGGTGCTGACATGGCTGCATACTGCACTGGAACCGGGCGGATGTATCTTGAGTTGTCATTGGCGCGCGCCAATCTCGGGATTTAGCCTAAATGGTGAAGATGTCCATCAGTATCTCAAAGCGCATTTAAACTATTCCCATCGTTTAAGTTTGCAGGATTCCGATTTTTTGATAGATCTCTGGCTGAATTCAGCGCAATCCGTAGCAGAGCAGGAGGGCTTAAGATGAAAAAAATCGGTGTGGTGATTCCGGCCTGTAATGAAGAAGCCTATATTGAACGCTGTCTGTTAGCCTTAAAATCAGCACAAACTTATTTTTTTCAATATTTTAAAACAATAGAAAATCTTCCTGAAATCCAGATTCTCGTGGTCTTGGACCATTGTACTGATAGCACCGCCGTTAAAGTTCAGCAAATGGGCATTCCGGCTATGAGCTGCGACTTCCGAAATGTCGGTAAGGCACGCCATTTGGGGATTCAGCAAATGATCGAGCAGGGCTGTGACTGGATTTGCTGTACCGATGCCGATTCATTCGTACAATGTGACTGGTTTCAGATGATGTTACAGCATCAACCCACCGATGCGATTTGTGGTGTGGTCGAGCTGGATCAATGGGATCATTTAAGCCGGAAAACCCGTCAGGCTTATCTCCGACATTATCAGGACAGCATGGGACATCGGCATGTTCATGGCGCAAACCTGTGTTTTAAAGCTTCGGCTTATATACAGGTCAATGGGTTTCAGCAACTGGACTGTCATGAAGATGTCGATTTCATCCGTCGTCTAGAAAAAGCTGACGCGCAGATTGTCTGGTCGAATCAGCTGAGAGTCACTACCAGCAGTCGTCTTAGCTCAAAAATTGCTGCAGGTTTTGCCCATTTTCTGCAAAAACTTGAGCTTAAGCAGGCCGCGAAAAAACCGATCAGCCTGTGCAAATAAAAGCATAAAACTATAAATTTTATACAATCAGACACTTGTAAAAAATCTTAAAATTCGTGTCTAAAAACTATTCCATTTAAATTTATTCTGTTTATAATTCACGCAAATTCAGCCCCGCAAACTTATACATTCTAGCTATAAGTCTGTGGGGTTTTTCTATGGATGAACGGTAATGGATGCCTGAGCCTTCTTTTTTGGTAATACAATGTTCAATCAAACACTGCTTTCTCGAATTCAGTCTCCATCACCATATCTATGGCAGAAAATAGCGACTGCGTTGTGCTTCTTTAGCCTGGGCTTTAGTACTGCGGCTTGGGCACCCTTAATTCCATATGCACAGCAGCGTCTGTTATTGAATCATGCTGATTTTGGCTTGTTATTGCTGTGTGCCGGAATCGGTTCAATGCTGGCGATGCCACTGGCTGGCCGACTGGCCAATACCTTAGGTTGCCGTGCTGTTTTAGCCGTAATTCTCAGTGCATTTTTGTTCATTCTGCCTGCTCTGGCTTATAGTCCGAATCATTTAATGATGGCCATCAGCCTGTTTTTCTTTGGTGCCAGTGCCGGTGCTTTGGGCGTGACTGTCAATATTCAGGCTGCACAGATTGAGAAAAAACTTGGTAAAAGTTTAATGTCGGGTTTTCATGGCGTGTGTAGTTTAGGTGGTCTGGCAGGCGTACTGGGCATGACCATGTTAATGGGACTTGGCTTGGCGCCTTTAACCGGTGCGGTGATTGTCAGTGTAATTTTGCTGCTTATTGCCTTATTCGCTGTTCCTTTAAGTTTGGGTGCTGAGCCAAAAACAGCGGTAGAAGACACATCATCAGAACAGCCAGTGAAAAAAGCAGCACCGACCTGGGCGATTTTAGGCATTGGTCTGATCTGTTTTGTGGCTTTTCTGTCAGAAGGTGCAGCTATGGACTGGAGTGGTATTTATCTTGCTACTGAGTTCAGCCTGCCTGCGGCGCAAACCGGTTTAGCTTATAGTTTCTTTGCGGGTTTGATGGTACTAGGACGTTTTAGCGGTCACCTGATTATTCAGCAGTTTGGTGAAAAAAATACGATTCTGTTAAGTGCACTCTTGGCGGCAACCGGTTTATTAACCGTGGTTTTTGCCCCAGTCTGGCAAGTGGTGTTGGTCGGCTATGCGATTTTAGGTTTAGGTAGTGCCAACATTGTACCGCTGATGTTTTCTCGTGCAGGACGCCAAAAAACTTTGTCTTCACATGTGGCATTGTCTTATGTATCGGTATTTGCTTATACAGGTTCGTTGATTGGGCCAGCATTGGTCGGCTTTGGTAGTGAAATCATCGGATTGAGCTTAGTATTTAGCGTCATTGCGATTGGTCTATTGAGTATTGTGATTTTAAATCATCTCACTGCAGACCCAAGCGAAGTACAACAAAGCGAAGAGATTGTGGCTCCTCTTCAAAATGAAACACCAGCTTAATGCTGGTGTTTTTTTACTTAAAAATTTAGGCATGTACACTGAACTGGTTTGAAGCTCCTGCAGCCACCGGACGATAGATCCGCAGGCTTTGTGAGTTTTTCAGGTCAGTGATAAACTGATCACGCCAGCGAATAATATCGAAATTTTTCAAGCCTTGGCTTAAATAACGATAGCGCTCTAAACGTTCTGATTTAGACATGCGCAGCGCCTTCTTCAAAGCTTTAGCCATACTGTCATGCTCATAAGGATCGACCAGTAAGGCTTCTTTCATTTGTTCAGCAGCACCGGCATATTTAGATAGAATCAAGACACCCGGATCTAAAGGATCCTGTGCAGCAATATATTCCTTGGCGACCAGATTCATACCATCCCGGATCGAATTTACCCAGCAAATATCTGCCTTACGATACAGTTGCATCAAGGCCTCATGGCCCAAAGTATCATAGCTGCAATCGAAGGGTAACCAGTCCGCTGTGCCATGCTGGCTATTGAGTTCATGCACAGCAGCTTTAAATTGCGTATACAGGTTCTTATAGGTCTTTACATCCAGTCGGCATGGACAGGCAATTTGTAATTGCTGGAATTGATTTTTAAACTCCGGTTGATCTTCTAGCAAGCTCTGCAACGATCCGATTTTTTCCAATAAGCCTTTACTATAATCAATCCGGTCAACTGAAATGATGGTTTTATAAGGCTGCACTGTATCCAGATCAAAGGGAAGCTTTTCCAGATGGGTATCTGAGGCCTGATTCTGTAGTTGCACAGGATGCACACCAATCGGATAGCATTTCACATGAATCTTTCGAGATTGATAATTCAGGATTTCATTGTGACGATGCTGCACTTTTAAGGTCTGTTCAAGGAAATTTAAACAGTTTTCCTGATCGCGAGAGGTCTGCAAACCCAGTACATCGTAGTTGGCCAAATGATGTGCCAGATCGCGATGGGCGGGTAAAGTCTGCCAGAGCCTTAGTTCAGGAAAGGGAATATGCAGGAAAAAGCCAATACGGTTACGCATGCCCAGTTTACGGCAATAATGCGCCACGCTTAAAAAATGATAATCATGGATCCAGATAATATCATGTGGAGATGCTACCTGTTTCAGGTGCTTGGCAAAGCGTAAATTGACATCCTGATAGATCTTAAAATCCTGCGGCTGATAATCTACAAGTTGATGCTGATCGTGCATCAGCGGCCACAATGCATTGTTGGCAAAACCACAATAAAAGCCTTGATATTGGGATTCAGTCAATGGACTCGTGTGATATTCAACATTTTGATGCTTCAGGATTTGAAACTTCTGCTCTTTCGTCTGGTCAACTCGGGATCCATTCCAGCCAACCCAGATACCGCCTATATCCTGCAAAGCATCCTGCAATGCCACCGCTAATCCACCTGCCTGTGTATTGTCTGACTTAGGTAGATTTACACGATTTGATAACACTATGAGTTTCGACATGTAATTTCTCCAATAATAATTGTTGTTGTGCTTTCAGTATTTCTAAAAATTCTGCTAGAAAAGCCTGTACTTGAGTCACGTTTTCGAGGCGATGTTGTGCCACGGTGTTGCCTGTACCGACTTTGATAGAGCAGCCTTTGAATGTGTTGATGACTTGAAAACCGGCTTCGTCGGTCAGGTCATCTCCGATAAAAATGGGGTAATGATCACTTAAGTGATATTGCTGAATGATTTGCTGGATGGCTGAACCTTTATTTGCCCCTTTGGGCACCAGTTCGAATACAAACTTTCCAGCCTTAAGTTCAAAATCCTGAAAATGAGTAAGACAATTCAAGGCAAATGCATGCACTTGATGCTCTAAATAGGGATGTTCACGAAAATGCAGGGCGACTGAATAGTCTTTAATTTCTATTCGAGTCTGAGGAATATTATTACTATGTTCTGTAATATAATTTTTTAATAATTCAAACTGTTCAGGATTTAAATCAATTAACTTGCTTAAACGCGATTGATAGCTTAATTCCAGACCGTGAGAACCGGCAATATTCCAGTCAAATGGATAAATAATTTTTTGGGCTTGTGCAATTGAGCGACCGGTCACTAATATTAGCTGAATATATTGTTGTAACTCTTTTAAGGTATTTAAGGTTCCGCTCTTAATTATACTTTTTGCTGGATCTGGGTGGAATTCAGAAATGGTTCCATCAATATCAAGAAATAAAACAAGTTTGTGAGAATAAATAATAGGTTTGAGCTGATTTAAAATCACTTGAGGTAATATATAAGAAGATGTAGCAAGTGAATCTTCTAGGTCTTGATCTTCTTTGAGAATCGACATAAATACTACCTAAACCTCTGAAATTAAATTGATTTAAAAGTTAAAACTACCTGAATGTTCATTGATCTGAGTAAATTTATAACATATTTCATTTAACAGACTGGCTTTAAGTGCAGAAACGAAACACTTTTAACAAGTACAGTTACTTTGTAAGATTTAGAAATATTTTGGTAGAAATCCAGTATTGTTAATAAATTTTAAAAATAAATTATAAGGATTTTATATTTTAAAGTTTTCTTGGATTGATTGTTTTTCAGGGTTTTAGATAATAAGATTTATTATTTAATCGTTATTTTTGAATGTGTATTTTGTAATTAATTTTTCAGAATATAGTATTTATTATTAATTTGTATTTTATTTTTTAAATATATGGGGAGATGTAATTTTGAGATATTTTTAAATATAATAATTTAAATAAATTTATAAATTGGGCATATATAATTAAAATTTTTAGCTTAAGTTTATGAAAGTTAATAATTTTTAAGATTGGCTAAGCTGTCTTAAAAGGAAAAAATACTAGAATTGTCTAGAGGGAAATTTCGTATTATTAAATTTTCCCGGGACTAATTGGAGAGCTATACAATTTAAACAGCCTCTTAATTTAGCATCTCAGATTATTTTTTAATTCTTATTGGTAAATTTTATCAGAGGATAAAAAATCGAAGAAAGACGAACTCCAGTTCTATTACTGAACTCTGAAAATAACTTGAATATTCTTTTTTTGAATCGAAGCGTAGGTATTAGATGAAGTTGAACTAAACAGAGAGAAGAGATGTAAGGGTGGTATTGCAAAGACAGAGCAGATACAAAAGACGGAAAAACAGATCATCAGTGATCTTACATAGGTTACAAAACTAAGTGATGTTTCAATTAAAAGAAATTTTTCTACCCAAATGGATGAGCCAATTTAAAATCAGAAAGTGAGGATAGAAGAGGAAAGAAATAGTTTTTTGAAAAAATAATAAAAGAGCAATCAAAGTGGAGAGAAGCTAAGGGTCGTATCATATAAGTTAAGAAACCAAACTCAGATACAACCCATCTATTTGCATAAGAGAAAAATACTCAGATTTCTCGCCACACTTCATTTTTGTCTTTTAAAGGAATGGTAAAGTTAAAGTCATCATCATTACTGACCAGAAGACTGGTTGGAGTCTGCATGACCACTTTCAGAACAGTACCGGCTTCAAAAATAATAGGGTCGCAGTTTTCTTTTTGTAGAGTCACCGGTTTAAGTAATTCAATTACTGAACTTTCCATAGTTTTTTCCAAAATAAGATTACTTTTCGATAATTAAATCATAGCATGATTTTTAAAAATTTAACTGTTTCTTCAAAAACTGAGAACTTGATCAATGACTTATTCAAATAGGGAGAAGTGCTCTATTTAGATAAAAGATACCTAGAAGACATGCAGTATGCCTGATTTTCACCCTATTCTCGCAGTGCTCGGAAGCATAAAGCTCTTTTACATAAACCCGACAGATAACAGGCATAAAAAAGTCTATCAAAATAACGAAAGATCAAAAACATGATGATTTTTCTGTTTTTTGGTATCGCTCTACTGAATGATAAAAATCGAGAATATAAGGAAAATCATAACGCAGAGCTGAATGATAAAAATAAGTTTCTAGAGACTCGATATCCTTCTATCCTTTTTTACACTAAATTGAAAATTAATGCTTTATAACAGTAAAAATCTAAAATAAGAATAAACTAGGCGTCATTTGGATGACCAAGAGACATAAGGAGAACTGGGTCGGTATGTTTAAGTCATTTTTCCCGCAACCCGTCTGGTTTTTTAGCAGCCTGATTTTATGGTTTATCATTAATCTTGTGCTTTGGCATAGTGGCGGATCAGGATGGGGAACCTATCTGGGTTTTCCTGAAAATTATTTTGATGAAAAGCTTACAATCGGTATCGGGCGTTTCTGGTCAGCTCAATTCATCTGGTTTTATCTCTGGTATTTCATGGCAACTACGATATTTGCGCTGTTCTGGCAATGGAAAGCCGGACACCGATGGCAGCGCTGGTCGGTCTGGGGCTCGGCATTTATTCTGTTTAATATCTGGTTCGGGGTACAGGTCAATGTCGTATTAAATGAATGGTATAGCCCGTTTTATGATCAGATTCAACAAATGCTCACGAAGGGTGGTGGGGATGTTTCATTGCTGTATCAAGGCGCATTAACCTTTATTTATATTGCGATGGTTTATGTCACTTTAGCGGTATTTAACCTGTTTTTTGTCAGTCATTATGTCTTCCGCTGGCGTACCGCGATGAATGATTATTACACCGCACATTGGGAGCAGTTACGTCATATTGAAGGTGCATCACAACGTATCCAGGAAGATACCATGCGCTTTGCCAAAACCACGGAGCAGTTAAGTGTTTCCTTGATTGAAGCGCTGATGTTGCTGATGGCATTCCTGCCGATCTTATATCAGCTCTCTAGTCATGTGAAAGTTTTACCAATTGTAGGGGAAATACCGCATGCTTTAATGTGGGCCTCGATTGGTTGGGCGGTATTGGGTACGGTCATTTTAATGGTCGTGGGAATGAAATTGCCCGGACTGGAGTTCAATAACCAGAAAGTTGAGGCAGCCTATCGTAAAGAGCTGGTCTATGGCGAAGACTATGCTGATCGCGCACATCCGCTGACATTACAAGAACTGTTTAGCCGGGTACGCTGGAATTATTTCCGGTTGTATTTTCACTATGCTTATTTCAACATGGTTCGGATCTGGTACTTGCAGTTAGACAATATTTACGGATTATTTATTCTGTTTCCAAGTATTGCAGCAGGGGCAATTACTCTTGGTTTGATGATGCAAATCCTGAATGTATTTGGCAAAGTGCGGGAATCTTTCCAGTATCTGATTCTGTCTTGGCCGACGATTATTGAACTGATGTCGATCTATAAACGCTTAAAAGCATTTGAATCACATATTGATTAATTTTTTCTCATATTATTATCCTGCTTTATCAGCCAAACAGTTTTAGGTTTGGCTTTTTTTAGGGCGAGTTAATTTACAAAATCCAATGGAAAATATCGATCTGACCGTTGGTCAGATGACTTGGGTAAATCGTGTCAGAACCTCCCAATATTGGGGTATTCAGATATTTTTTTCTTGTCTAAAATCCTAAGGGCCAGCCAAGATGGCGTTTAATTTCCGGTGGTTTGACGTATAAAAATAACAAATGTACGTTGAGGAAATTATTCTTATGCTGATCTTGTTCAGGCAATGTTATAGCGGATAAAAGGTAAATTTATTACCCATTATAATAAAGGTCTGTAGCGTTCCCTGAATAAGCCGCCGGAGAAGGACTCACCGCTTTCTTCGGTTTTTTATGTGTTTTTTCTATCTTTTTCTTGAGTCCTGAATGGAATTGTTTATTATTTGAACTGATTTAAAAATGATACTTGTGTCAATTTTTATCACATGAAGCTTGGCATAATCAGCAAAGTTGAAGCTGATATGTGCCTTTTTACCGTTTAAATATTATATTTATCAATATCTTGTGTTTGTTGTTTTGTGCTATTTAAGCTATGTTATACGGGATTTTGGGGTTGAGATATTTGCTGTGAAGCTAAAAGTAATAATTCTAATAATAGGGGCAGCAGCTTTAGCTGGATGTAATAGCGTGAATCGGTTGAAATCAGAGGTTTTACATCCTTTTGCCAGTCCGGAAGAACTAATTGCCAAACGGGCTTTGAATCAACGTGATGGTAGTGCAAAAGATTATGTTTATCTTTGGGGACAAGCTCAGAAAAATAACACGACTCAGGCCATGTATCCGCGTTCGATACTGACGCAATATTGTCATGAACAGGGCGGTAAATTTTCCCTGCTGTATAAAAGTAATTTTAGTGCCGTGGCAGATGTTGCCCAGCGTAAACGCCTGAGTGCCAATCGGGGTGTTGTACAAGGTAGCGGTGCCTATCAGTGTCGTATGGATGACCTGACTGAAAGCTGGATTGTCTCGATTGAACCAACTTCTGAACGACAAGTTGATAAATCTAGCCAGACGCGTAGTGTTCGACTACTCACCCAGGTCATGAGCCCTTCTCAAGCAAAAAACTTTTATCGTCCAACTAAAGCCAGGGTTGCTGTGGAGAAAACCACCCCTGCATTGATAAAAACCATGACTCCTCCTAAGACTCCTGTCGCAAAGACGACAAATGAACTGAAGGAATCAGCACGTAAAGAGCTGGAGAGGAAAGAATTAGAGCGAAAGGAATTAGAAAGAAAAGAGCTTGAGAAAAAAGAAGCAGAAAAAAAGCAGCTAGCAGCGGCATCAGCTCGAGCTACAATAGCAGAAACACCGCAACAACATCAGATGAAGATTTATGTGGCAGCGCGACGTGATATTAATAGTGGCAAGAATCTGAATAATGCCTGTAACAACGCCCAGCGTGCCTATAACTACGGTAAATTGCAGGGCACTGAGGGAACACGTGTCTATACTGAATCAGGGATGTTGGTTGCACGCTGTCTGAACAGTATTCCGGTCTATGCCAGCCGTTTCCCAAATGCTAAAGCGCAATCCAAGCGGATTTTGCAGAATTTGGCCAATAATTATAATCATGCCGGAGCCAAGAATATGCTCAGGCAGGTGAAGTAGGACTATTTTTTCCTTCTTAATCCATCCTCTTTCGAGCATCCTTAAAATACATTCTGAGGATGCTTTCACTCGCCTTTTTTTTAAAGTGGCGTCTTAAAAAATGCTGAACAGAGACGGGGATTTCTAATCTCAAACTCACATTTACACTCAATACACCTAATCAGATATCGGTCTTTTGCCCGTGGCTTGTGTATTGCCATAAATTACAGAGTAATAACACGGGCAAGGTGCGAGTCTATGATACAAAGTAGCTGATTGTTAAAAAAGAGATTCGCTTATGTCACGCCAAACTGAGGTTATCCGTCGCAGATTTACAGCTAAAATTCGGTGGGGATTAATGGCAATGGCCTTGATGGCTACCACCCAAATGGCTATTGCGGGGCCAACCGTCGAGCAGCTGAGTAACTGTCTGGTGAAATCCACCACGGCAGCAGATAAAACAACGGTGCTGCAATGGACCTTTGTTGCCTTATCTGCACATCCGGAATTGAAGAAATTCAGTAATGTGAATGAAGCACAAAGAACCCAGCTGGATAAAAATTTAGCCCAAGTATTGCAGCGTATATTGGTAGAGCAATGTTCTGCACAGACCAAAGCGGTAATTGCTGCGGAAGGCGTACAAGCGGTGGGTGACAGTTTTCAGGAACTTGGACGGATTACCGGTGAGGAAATTTTAGAAAATCCTGAAGTGAAAAGTCAGCTTAAAGGTGTGCTGCGTTATGTGGATTTAAATAAACTGGTGGTCACTTTCTTGACACCGGATGTGTGGAATAAGTTGGGTGAGTTAAGAGGGAAATAACTGATTGAATGCATGCGTGCCAGGGTTCAATTATGGTATTTATTATGAATAACATAAATGAAAAGATAGGGGTTGTTATGTTCAAACGCACTGCTTTATTGGGTTTAAGTATGTTTATACTTCCTCCTGCGCTGTACGCAGGGGACAATGATTTGAGTCGGCAATACTCAAATTGTATGGATCGCTCAGGTGGCGTTACTGTAAATATGCTGGATTGTATTGCGGCCGAAACAGATCGCCAAGATACACGGTTAAATAATGCCTATAAACAGACGATGGCATCGCTGAATGCAAACCGTAAAAAACAGCTTCAAGAGGTTCAGCGTCTCTGGATTCGCTATCGTGATGCCAATTGCGATTTTTATGCCGACCCGAATGGAGGGACGATTGCAACTGTAAATAGCAATAGTTGTTACATGGAAGCGACTGCCGCACGTGCGACTGAATTAGAAAATTTAAGAGAAGAGTATTAATTTAAAAAAATCCTCTCCCTAGCCCTCATCCTTTCTTGCGCTTCATTTTAAAGCAGTGCTTTAAAACTTGCTCAGGAGAGGGAACCACGCGTATCAATTGATGACGTGGCAAGTCCTCCTTTGAAAAAGGGGGATTTGGGGGGATTAATGATTACAATAAATCAGGATAAAATTTCTCAAATTCTTTATTCACAGCTTCACCACGCAGCAAATAGCCTTTGGGTTGAATATAACTATAAATTTCGCGTGCAGGTTGTTCATGCCAGCCAATATTAAAAGCACAGAGTTTTGGGAAAAATTGCAGGTGGCTATAGTTCAGATTGTTATGAATCCAATACGCCAATTGTTGCCAGCTACTTTGGTCTTTCTCATAAAGTTCTAAAAATGATGGAATGACAATACAAGCCGTTGCCCCATAACCTTTTGCATCAGGATAGTCCCAAATATGACTGGAAAAGTTTTTCTCGTTCGTTGCGCAGTTATGTCCTTTTTCATTGCCGAGTTGGTTCACGCTTGGAGAGCGATAAGCTGAACGAATCGCAATACGTCCAAACTTGTCTTGGAGTGGCTCTAACAATTGTTGGCAAAGTTCTGTACCTGTACGGATTGCAATGTCAGGATGATCGGGGAAGTTGGGTACACCGTACCAGTTGGCGATTTCGCTATAGAGGAAGTCACGCATAAATAAAGACTTTGAAAGCTGAATACGTCCTAAGTCTTCGAGTTTGGCGATAGAGGATACTTTTTTGATGGTCATATTGAGATTTTTTATATGTTGGAAGAAAAAGACTCTTTAATAATTAAAAGAGTCTAATTTAATAATATTACTTAGAATCTGCTTCGAGTTCTAATTTTGACTTTATATATTTCGCTGTATTTTCTAGACTAGGATAAATAGTACGAAGGTTAACTTTTAGCTGATCTAGCTCTTTTAAAATGGAGCTTTTGTTAGCTGATTTAATTCTAATCCGTTTTATCTTAAAGACATCATTGCCATCTTCAGGCAGGCTTGCATCTAATCCGAAAAGTAAAAAAGAGCCTGCTTGAGCTATAATCCTATCCTGTGTTAATCGTCCCTTAACACATAAAACCTTGTTCAAATCAGAAATTTTAATCTTAGGTTCAAAGTATGGCTTTTCTTGTCTAATAAAATGAATGTAACTAGCATATGCTTCATTGTTCTCGTAGTCTGTGGACTTGAAAGCCTTTCTAGGAGGAGTTTCTGATTCACATTGCTCTATGAGTTTAATTAATTCTTTTTTTTGTGATTCTGGGCGAATTCAAACATGAGGTGCGACAGTTTCAAAAGCCATATGATAATCAACAAGCTGAGCAAATTTCTCTAATGGTGTAAGCCAATCTAACGCCTTTCTAGGACGAGTATTCAGTGACATGGCAACTTGATTTAAATAATGCTGATCTGCCTGATTTAAATCAATCCCTTTAGGTAAATATTGCCTAATTAAACCATTCATATTTTCGCATGTGCCTTTTTGCCAAGGTGAATGTGGGTCACAGAAATATACATCTATGCCTAAATCTTCTTCGAGTATTTTATGTTCTGACATCTCGCGTCCACGGTCATAGGTCAACGTTTTACGCAGTTCTGCAGGTAAATATTTCAGAGCTTCAGTTAAAGCCTTGCGCACTGATTCTGCCTTTGCATCAGGTAATGTTGCCAAGATACAGAGCCGTGTATTTCGTTCAATAAGTGTTGCTATCGAACTTTTATTGTCTTTACCTTTAATTAAATCAGCTTCCCAATGACCCGGTATTTTTCTTTCTTGAACTTCGGCTGGGCGCTCATGAATAGTTTTAATATCCTGTAATATAGAATCTTTTTTAGGTTCACCGTTAGCTTTTCGCTTTTTATTTTCATGACGCAGACAGGATAATAAGTCTTTTTTCAACTCACCCTTTGGTAATGCTCGTATCGTTGAATAAATCGTTGTATGGCTTACATTCATTGTTTGATCCAAATCAGGAAATGTCTTTAAACGCTTTGCTATTTGCTGAGGAGACCATAAACAACGGATCGCTTCAACAATAAATTTCCAGAGGATTGAATCGATTTTGAGTTTTCTGTGACCACGTCTACGTCTAGCGAAGGTGTTATCAGAAGCATATCGAGCTTGATAAACGTCATTGATGCTATTTCTTTTAAGCTCACGATAGATCGTACTAGGATGTCTTTTAATGAGTTCAGCAAATTTTCTGGCTGAAAAGCCTTCTTTTCTTGACTCAAGCATTAATGCAGTACGATCTTCAAAGTTAAGATGATGGTATGACAATTTTATATACTCCATAAACTCTTTAAATTAATTAGGTGGTTTATGTCGCACTTCAAGTTTTACTCTGCCATGTATTGAAATCAAATGACATCCAAATCAGCATGGATGGTAAAGGTCGATGGGTTGATAATGTGATGGTTGAACGATTATGGCGGAGCGTTAAATATGAAGAGGTGTATCTCAAAGCCTACAGCAATGTTTTGGATGCGAAGAAGCAATTAAACGCATATTTTGAATTTTATAATTTGAAACGACCTCATTCGAGTCTGGACAAAATGACTCCAGATGAGTTTTACTATGACCAGCTACCACAACAAAATAAGGTAGCTTAACTAGAGCAGAGTATCACTTATAAATAAGCTTTTAGTTGTTCAAACATGTGGGACCACCTCTATTTAAAAAAAGGAAAGAAGATGAAAATTAAGTTTTTAACAGTTTCATTGATGCTTATTCTGCCATTTTCTGTTTTTGCAGCAAATACTGTAGTAGAAAAAGCGGTCATTGAATCAAATAATACATATAAGGCGAAGTATAACTTAGAGGATATGACTGAGTTTAATCAGGCTCAAAAGGGCTTTATTGCCAAGCCAACAGGTCAAATTAAAAGTGAGAAAGGCAATGTTATCTGGGATTTTGATGCATTTAGTTTTTTACAAGATCAAGCACCAAATACCGTTAATCCCACTCTATGGCGACAAGCAAAATTAAACAACAATGTTGGGCTATTTAAAGTAACAGATCGAGTTTGGCAAATTCGTGGTTTTGATTTGGCAAATATGACCATCATTCAGGGTGATACTGGCTGGATTATTGTGGATACATTAACCTCTAAAGAAACGGCTGAAGCAGCACTTAAATTTGCTAGACAGCATTTAGGTGAGCAAAAAATTTCAGCCATTATCTTTACCCATAGCCATATCGATCATTTTGGTGGTGCATTAGGCGTTCTTTCTAGCGAAGAAATTAACGCTAGAAAAACTCCAATTATTGCGCCAAAAGGCTTTATGGAAGAAGCGACCAGTGAAAATGTGATGGCAGGTTCAGCCATGATACGTCGTGCGACTTATATGTATGGAACTTTTCTACCTAAAAATGCGGAAGGATTGGTGGATACAGGTTTAGGTAAGGCTGTTGCTGTGGGAAAAATGGGCATCCTTGAGCCTACACAACTGATCACTCAACCAGAACAGAAAATGACGGTTGATGGCTTGGATTTTGTGTTTTATAACGTGCCGGGTTCAGAAGCACCAGCAGAATTAACGTTCTCTATCCCATCATTGAAACTTTATAACGGCGCAGAAATTCTATCTCATACCATGCATAATCTTTATACCCTTCGGGGTGCTAAAGTCCGTGATGCCTTAAAATGGGTGGGCTATCTAGACCAAGCAATGCAGCATGCCAAAGCATCCGATGTATTGATTGCACAGCATCATTGGCCTGTCTGGGGCAATGACAATATTCAAGATTTTATTAAAACCCAGCGAGATGTTTATAAGTTCACGCATGATCAGACGGTGAGATATATGAACTCTGGTTTTAATGGCGCTGAAATTGCCGAAAAAATTAAGGCAGAGTAAAACTTGAAGTGCGACATAAACCACCTAATTAATTTAAAGGGTTTATGGAGTATATAAAATTGTCATACCATCATCTTAACTTTGAAGATCGTACTGCATTAATGCTTGAGTCAAGAAAAGAAGGCTTTTCAGCCAGAAAATTTGCTGAACTCATTAAAAGACATCCTAGTACGATCTATCGTGAGCTTAAAAGAAATAGCATCAATGACGTTTATCAAGCTCGATATGCTTCTGATAACACCTTCGCTAGACGTAGACGTGGTCACAGAAAACTCAAAATCGATTCAATCCTCTGGAAATTTATTGTTGAAGCGATCCGTTGTTTATGGTCTCCTCAGCAAATAGCAAAGCGTTTAAAGACATTTCCTGATTTGGATCAAACAATGAATGTAAGCCATACAACGATTTATTCAACGATACGCGCATTACCAAAGGGTGAGTTGAAAAAAGACTTATTATCCTGTCTGCGTCATGAAAATAAAAAGCGAAAAGCTAACGGTGAACCTAAAAAAGATTCTATATTACAGGATATTAAAACTATTCATGAGCGCCCAGCCGAAGTTCAAGAAAGAAAAATACCGGGTCATTGGGAAGCTGATTTAATTAAAGGTAAAGACAATAAAAGTTCGATAGCAACACTTATTGAACGAAATACACGGCTCTGTATCTTGGCAACATTACCTGATGCAAAGGCAGAATCAGTGCGCAAGGCTTTAACTGAAGCTCTGAAATATTTACCTGCAGAACTGCGTAAAACGTTGACCTATGACCGTGGACGCGAGATGGCAGAACATAAAATACTTGAAGAAGATTTAGGCATAGATGTATATTTCTGTGACCCACATTCACCCTGGCAAAAAGGCACATGCGAAAATATGAATGGTTTAATTAGGCAATATTTACCTAAAGGGATTGATTTAAATCAGGCAGATCAGCATTATTTAAATCAAGTTGCCATGTCACTGAATACTCGTCCTAGAAAAGCGTTAGATTGGCTTACACCATTAGAGAAATTTGCTCAGCTTGTTGATTATCATAAGACTTTTCAAACTGTCGCACCTCATGTTTGAATTCGCCCTAATATAAAAGCTTATTTTCAATAAAAAACACATCATAATACCCCCTTGCCTTTTAACCACAAAAATATTGAAGTTATTATTTAGAAGCAATTAATAGAAAAATAAACAAATCTTTTTTAAACAAGCTACTAATAAAAATATCTCCATCGAAAATAAAGTATAAAAATTCAAAAACCATTTAATAAAGTATCAATAGAGTTAAAATACATATAGCTTACTTTTAATTTTAAAGAGGAATACAAGAAATAATTTCTTGTATTCCTGTTATAAGATTGGGAGAACCAAGTTGATAATTTCACCCATTTCTTTGGATCTATTAATTTAAGTTTCGACTTTACTTATTTGAGCTTAGCCATTTGGTCGAGTCACAATCGGGAAAATTGAATCTGGACGTTTAAACATTGCAAAGAATTTTCCAATTTTCAGTGGATTACCTTTGACTTTACTGTCTTTAGAAAGCAGGACTTTTACCCCTTCTATTTGACCTGTAATCATTTTTAGATATAAGGGCTTGGTTAAGGTTAATGTAGGGCAATCCAATGCCAAATCTTTACTTTCATCATAACGCTTAAACTGCATGACTGAGTTTTCAACCCATAATGAAAAATGCTCTTTGGTATCCGACAAAACCAGATTGATACACTGGTTTTCATTTTTTAAATTTTCCACATCTAAATTTGTCGCCATAGCTTCAAGAAATCTTTCAGTTGGTGTATGAATCAATAAATCACTCGGATCAGAAGTATTTTGTAGGGGTACATTATTTTGTAGCTCTTGAGCGCCCACCAAAAAGAAATTACGCCAAGTTGAAGCCTCAGCAGCATAGCCCAATTGACGATAAGTATTCGCCAATAAGTCTTTTGCTTGTTGGTTTTGAGGGTTATTCAACACAATATGTTTTAAAATCTCGGCAGCCCATCTATAGTCAGCTTGAGCGTAGGCATCCCGCGCATTTTTCAATGCATTGTTCTCCCCACCTGCTAACTCAATATATTTTTTTGCAACAGCTTTAGGGGGTAATGGATCTAAATTGGAAGGATGGGCATCGAACCATCCCATATAATATTGGTATACTGCTTTTACATTATGTTTTAGGGTTCCATAATAGCCATGAGCATATAGTTTTTGATCAAGTGCCGCTGGAAGCTTAGGCGAATTCAAACATGAGGTGCGACAGTTTCAAAAGCCATATGATAATCAACAAGCTGAGCAAATTTCTCTAATGGTGTAAGCCAATCTAACGCCTTTCTAGGACGAGTATTCAGTGACATGGCAACTTGATTTAAATAATGCTGATCTGCCTGATTTAAATCAATCCCTTTAGGTAAATATTGCCTAATTAAACCATTCATATTTTCGCATGTGCCTTTTTGCCAAGGTGAATGTGGGTCACAGAAATATACATCTATGCCTAAATCTTCTTCGAGTATTTTATGTTCTGACATCTCGCGTCCACGGTCATAGGTCAACGTTTTACGCAGTTCTGCAGGTAAATATTTCAGAGCTTCAGTTAAAGCCTTGCGCACTGATTCTGCCTTTGCATCAGGTAATGTTGCCAAGATACAGAGCCGTGTATTTCGTTCAATAAGTGTTGCTATCGAACTTTTATTGTCTTTACCTTTAATTAAATCAGCTTCCCAATGACCCGGTATTTTTCTTTCTTGAACTTCGGCTGGGCGCTCATGAATAGTTTTAATATCCTGTAATATAGAATCTTTTTTAGGTTCACCGTTAGCTTTTCGCTTTTTATTTTCATGACGCAGACAGGATAATAAGTCTTTTTTCAACTCACCCTTTGGTAATGCTCGTATCGTTGAATAAATCGTTGTATGGCTTACATTCATTGTTTGATCCAAATCAGGAAATGTCTTTAAACGCTTTGCTATTTGCTGAGGAGACCATAAACAACGGATCGCTTCAACAATAAATTTCCAGAGGATTGAATCGATTTTGAGTTTTCTGTGACCACGTCTACGTCTAGCGAAGGTGTTATCAGAAGCATATCGAGCTTGATAAACGTCATTGATGCTATTTCTTTTAAGCTCACGATAGATCGTACTAGGATGTCTTTTAATGAGTTCAGCAAATTTTCTGGCTGAAAAGCCTTCTTTTCTTGACTCAAGCATTAATGCAGTACGATCTTCAAAGTTAAGATGATGGTATGACAATTTTATATACTCCATAAACCCTTTAAATTAATTAGGTGGTTTATGTCGCACTTCAAGTTTTACTCTGCCGAGAGATATATTGAGGTAATGGAAGAGGGTCATTATAGGTGGGAAATAAATTTATGTAAGTGCTGTTGTTGAATATTTGGAAATGGGGATTATTCGCTGATAGAGCAAAGATATCTCCTGATTTTAAAGCCCAATGATTTCTATATTCTTCTAATCCTTCAAATTTTAAATATTCTTTAATTGTGTTTAAATAAAAATCAAAATCCTTATTTTTTTGTTTCCAAGTTTCCTTAGTATCTTCATCTGTGTATGTGATATCTTCTCTAGTTTGAATATTTATAGAATGTAATTTATTAAATTCAACAACTATATTTTGTTCTTCAGAATAATATGTAATGTTTAAAATTTTACCTAATGAAATTTCTTTTTCAAAACGCTCCATAGTAACTAGAGCAGGGTATTTTTTGAGTAAATCTAATTTTTCTTGGGTTAATGTTTTATATAAAATACGAATATCTTCATCTGTATATTCTAGGAAACGACTCGAATGAAAATTAATTTGATATATTTCATCATTCTGAGTAATTTGATGTTCATTGCTAACTTGTAATATATTGAAAAAACTCATTTATAAAGATAATCCTTGAAATTATAAAAACCCCGCACTAAGCGAGGTTTTTATCTCATGAAAATAACTAATTAGTCAATTATCAACCAATCAATTTCTTCATTAATTCATTGACTTGTGCAGGGTTGGCTTTACCTTTTGCAGCTTTCATTACTTGACCCACAAGACCGTTAAAGGCTTTCTCTTTACCAGACTTATATTCCTCAACCATCTTCTCGTTGGCAGCAAGCACTTCCTTAATAATCGCTTCAATTGCGCCTGTATCAGTTTCCTGTTTCAAGCCTTTTTCCGCAATAATTTCGTCCGCAGATTTGCCTTCGTCCCACATAAAGCCGAATACTTGCTTCGCGATTTTACCGTTAATCGTGTTATCCACAATACGCGCGATCATACCGCCAAGTTTTTCCGCAGATACAGGAGAATCCGCCAAATCTAAGCCTGCTTTGTTTAGCGCCCCTGAGAATTCGCCCATCACCCAGTTTGCAGACACTTTACCTTGTGCAGCGCCGCCAGCAGCAGCGACAACTTCTTCGTAAAACTCTGACATTTCACGTGTAAGCGTTAAAACGTGTGCATCGTACTCAGTCACACCAAAGTCCGCCACGAAACGTGCACGGCGTGCAGCAGGAAGCTCAGGCATGGTTGCTTTAATGGCTTCGATTTGCTCATCAGCAATCACCACAGGCAACAAGTCTGGGTCAGGGAAGTAGCGGTAATCGTTCGCTTCTTCTTTAGAACGCATTGAACGCGTTTCCATCTTTACAGGGTCGAACAGACGCGTTTCCTGATCAATGGTGCCATCCCAGTCCAGAATTTCCATTTGACGTTCAATTTCAACATTGATCGCTTGTTCAATGAAACGGAATGAGTTCAGGTTTTTCAATTCACAACGTGTACCAAACGGTTGACCCGGACGACGTAAAGATACATTACAGTCACAGCGGAACGAACCCTCCGCCATGTTACCGTCAGAAATACCTAACCAGCGCACTAAAGTGTGAATTGCCTTGATATAAGCAACCGCTTCTTCAACCGAACGCATATCCGGTTCAGAAACGATTTCAAGCAGCGGCGTACCAGCACGGTTCAAGTCGATGCCTGACATACCTTCGAACTGATCATGAATCGATTTACCCGCATCTTCTTCGAGATGCGCACGGGTTACGCCAATGCGTTTAACCGTGCCATCTTCAAGCTGGATGTCGATATGACCCAAGCCCACAATCGGGTTGTCCATCTGGCTGATCTGGTAGCCTTTTGGAGAGTCCGGATAGAAGTAGTTTTTACGCGCAAATACAGACGCCTGATCGATGTAAGCATCGATGCCCAAACCAAAGCGAATCGCAAGATCAACCACTTCTTTGTTTAATACCGGTAATACGCCCGGCATAGCCAAATCAACCAGGCTGGCTTGCGTGTTTGGATCATTACCGAAAACAGTCGATGAACCTGAAAAAATTTTGGTATTGGTGGCAAGCTGAGTGTGAATCTCGATACCAATAACGACTTCCCAACCATCAATCAGGTTGGATTTTGGTTTAGCCGATTTTTGAGCTTGAGCCATTATGCGTTCTCCTCAGCAATTGCAGCGCGTTTTGTATGCCAATCGGTGGCCTGTTGATACTGGTGTACCACAGACAACAATTGAGATTCTGACCAGTAATTACCAATCAGCTGTAAGCCAACTGGCAAGTTATTTTGGTCAAAACCGACAGGCGCGTTAATCGCAGGAAGACCTGCCAGATTTACCGCAAGCGTATAAATATCGCCCAGGTACATTTCAACTGGCGTTAAATCTGCACCAATTTTATAGGCAGTCGTTGGCGCAGAAGGTGCTGCAATGACATCGACCGATTCAAATGCTTTAAGGAAATCTTGCTGGATCAGGCGACGTACTTTCTGTGCTTTTACATAGTAAGCATCGTAATAACCTGCAGACAGGGCATACGTACCAATCAGGATACGGCGTTGCACTTCTGCACCAAAACCTTCTGAACGTGAACGCTTGTACAGGTCCATCAGGTCCACAGGATTTTCTGCGCGATAGCCATAACGTACGCCATCAAAACGTGATAGGTTCGAAGAAGCTTCGGCAGGTGCGATCAGGTAATAAGTCGGAACATAGCTTTCAGTCATGTTGAGGTCGATCTCAACAAGCGTAGCGCCCATCTCTTCTAACTTTTTAAGTGATTCTTCGACACGTGCTTTTACGTCTGCATCCAGACCTTCCACATTGAAATATTGCTTTGGAATACCAATACGCAAACCTTTTACTGAGGTAGCGTTCAGATTTGCCACATAGTCATCAACGTCTTTGTCCATTGAGGTTGAATCCTTGGCATCATGACCTGCCATCACATTCATCAGGTAAGCACAGTCTTCCGCCGAACGCGCCATCGGACCGCCTTGATCCAGTGATGAGGCATAAGCAATCATACCGAAACGCGATACACGGCCATAGGTCGGTTTAAGGCCGGTGAGGCCACAGAATGACGCAGGTTGGCGAATAGAACCACCGGTATCAGTACCAGTTGCAAATGGTGCTAAATCCGCTGCCACAGCTGCTGCAGAGCCACCAGAAGAGCCGCCAGGGACATGACCCAGGTTCCAAGGGTTAGCCGTTGCGCCGCAATATGAGTTCTCAGAGGTTGAACCCATCGCGAATTCGTCCATGTTCACTTTACCTAAAGTGACCAGGCCCGCAGCTTTGCCTTTCGCTACTACGGTTGCATCGTAAGGAGAGATAAAATTGTCCAGCATTTTTGAACCGGCAGTGGTCTTGATGCCTTGGGTACAGAAAATGTCTTTGTGGGCAACTGGCACACCAGTCAGGGCAGAGGCATTGCCAGCTTTGATTGCAGCATCGGCAGCATCAGCTTCAGCTAATGCCTGTTCAGCAGTTACCGTCACATAAGCCTTGACCTGTACATCAATTTTTGCGATGCGCTTTAAGTAGTGTTCAGTCAATTCGCGAGATGAAAACTGGGCATTTGCCAGACCTTCACTAAGTTCACGAATGGATAAGCGATGTAAATCTGTCATGAGAAATAATTCTTTACGTTTAATTTAATAAAAAGAATGAACTGGGTAGTAATTACTCAATCACGCGCGGTACGAGGTACAAGCCATCCTGAACAGCTGGTGCAACTGCTTGGTATTGCTCACGATGATTGGTTTCGGTAACCACATCATCACGTAGCGGCTGAGGGTGGTCGAAAGGGCTTTTCAGGGGTTCAATACCGTCGGTATTGATGCCTTTCAGGGTTTCCATCATGCCTAAAATTTTATTTAAACTTTGAGCATATTCAGCAGATTGCGTATCATTGAGAGATAACCTTGCAAGGTTGGCAATAGCTGAAACTGTTTCTGCACTTAAATCTGCAGAATGCTGTGCATCCGATGTAGACATAATATTACCTAATCAGTATTAAAAAAATTCAAATTATCATGCGTTATGATAAGCGATTGACTTGTCCAAATCATCACATTTAGTTAAAGTGGCGACCTTGCGTCCATATAAAGTTTAACTGAGAACGTCCCCGTGATTCTAAAACGACTAATAGGCTTGTTTTCGCCCGATCTTGCCATTGATTTAGGTACAGCAAATACACTTATTTATGCGCCAGGACGAGGCATTATATTAAATGAACCAACGGTTGTAGCCATCCGTCATAGTGGTTCACATAAAATTGTTGCGGCAGTCGGTCTTGAAGCGAAGCAAATGCTAGGTCGTACCCCAGCCAATATCTCAGCGATCCGTCCGATGAAAGATGGTGTGATTGCGGATTTTGAAGTCACTGAGACCATGCTGAATCAGTTTATTCGCAAAGTACATGAAAACCGTTTATTTACTCCGGCACCGCGTGTGGTGGTTTGCGTGCCATGTAAATCGACTCTGGTTGAGCGCCGTGCCATTCGTGAAGCCGTGTTTAATGCGGGCGCACGTGATGTACGTTTAATCGAAGAGCCAATGGCAGCAGCGATTGGTGCAGGGATGCCAGTCGAGCAGGCTTGTGGTTCGATGGTGGTTGATGTGGGCGGTGGTACTACTGAAATTGCGATTATCTCGCTGCAAGGTTGTGTTTATGCAGATTCTTTACGTATCGGCGGTGATGTCTTTGATGAGCAGATCATTAACTATGTGCGTAAAGCGCATGGCTGTGTGATCGGCGAAACCACGGCTGAAGTAATCAAAAAAGAAGTGGGTATGGCGTTGCCAGATGAAGGTGCTAAACCGCTTGAAATTGAAGTTCGTGGCCGTAACCTCGCAGAAGGTGTGCCTCGCGCAATCGTGGTTAATTCTGACGAAGTCACCCAAGCGATTTCTGATCCATTACAAAACATCGTGTCTGCGGTGAAATCTGCTTTAGAACATACCCCTCCTGAGCTTTCTTCGGACATCGCTGAACGTGGTATCGTGTTAACTGGTGGTGGTGCATTACTGCGTAACCTGGACAAGCTGCTTGCCAAAGAAACTGGCCTGCCGGTGGTGGTGGCAGAAGATCCACTGTCTTGTGTGACACGTGGTGGCGGCAAGGTACTCGAATTTTTCGACAACCCAAATCATGACATGTTATTCGTAGGCTAAGAAAAGGATCCGGCGGGTGCAAGCACATCTGTTTTCTCGACAACCGCCATCTTTTCGCTCTTTTATCATTGCATTGGTAACATGCTTGGTGGTGCTTTTCTTTGATTGGCGCATGCCGCATGTTGTTCAACCTGCAAGGGATGTCCTGTACGCTGCTTATAATCCTATTTATGCGGTGGCCAGCTATCCGGTATTGTCGCGAGAGTGGTTGAATCAACAAACCAAGTCTGAAGCTCAATTGCGTCGGGAAAATACCGCGATGCAGGCCGAGCTGTTACAGGCACAGGTACGCTTACAAAAAATCTCTGAACTTTCTGCTGAAAATACACGTTTGCGCGGTCTATTGGACACGCCGCTGATCATTGATGGGCGTATTGAAATTGCCGAAGTGATTGGTACCGATGCCGATCCATTACGGCATATTATCGTGATCAACCGGGGTTCAAATAACGAGCTGAAAGTCGGGCAAACGGTACTGGATGACAAGGGTATCATGGGACAGATTATCAATGTCTATCCGCATAGTAGCCGGGTCATGCTGTTGTCCGATAAAGAACATTCACTGTCAGTGCGCCTGGAACATACCGGTATGCGTGCCATTGTTTCGGGCACAGGTGATCTGGGACGTTTAAAAATGGAATATGTACCGACCAGTGCCAATATCAAGGTCGGTGAAAAAGTCTATAGTTCGGGCTTGGGACAACATTTCCCGGCAGGTTATCTGGTGGGGCAGGTATCTAAAGTACAACGCCATAATTCTGGTGAATTTGCCCAGATTGATGTGACGCCTGCGGCTCAGCTGGCCGGTGGACATCATGTGGTGGTGTTATTTTCCGATTCATTAGCGATGGAGCAACCGCATGTCAATCGCTAAGATGAAATCCAGAAAGCATCGTGATCCTTTAATGGCTATTGTCATTTCGGTGATTGTAGCTTCTATTTTAATGGTCTATCCACTTTCCTATAATCTCTCGGGCTGGCGTCCGCTGTTTATGCTGATGATCATGCTCTTCTGGGTGTTATGTCAGCCAACCTGGTGCGGGATCTGGTTTGCCTTTGGTACGGGTATTTTTATTGATCTGCTGCTGGATGCACCTTTGGGTCTGAATGCGCTGAGCTTTATCATTATTGCCTTTTTAGCTCGCTTTCTGACCCGTGAACGCCGTATCCTGACCTTTAATAATCTCTGGGTGATTATGGGGCTGGCGATTGTCGCATATCTGCTGATGATCTTTTTTACCCAGATTATAGCTGGCGTGCAATTTTCTTATGCACGGCACTGGATTCCGATGCTGACCAGTATTCTGGTTTGGCCTGCTATTTATTATATGCTCAAAAAATGGCGCATATAATTCTAGCTTCGAGCTCACCCCGGCGTCGTGAGTTATTGCAACAACTCGGGCTGAGCTTCGATATTTACAGTCCCGAGATCGACGAATCTGTACAAGCAGGCGAGTCGGTCGCAGCCTATGTTGAACGTCTGGCACGTGCCAAAGCCGATGCCGTGGCCGAGCGTTATCCAGATGCCATCATTATCGCTGCGGATACCAGTCTGGGGGTGGATCAGGAGATTTTGGGCAAGCCTGAATCCAAACAACATGCGATTGAAATGTGGACAAAAATCTCCGGTCGGTGGCATGATGTCTATAGCGGTGTCTGTGTTCGTACAAAGCATGAAAAATACAGTATAGTGGTACGCACACAGGTCGAATTTCAAATCCTGAACGCCACAGATATGGAAAATTACTGGGCGACAGGTGAGCCACTCGGTAAAGCCGGGGCTTATGCGATTCAAGGAATTGCAGCACGTTATATTCCAAAAATGCAGGGCAGTTATTCCAATGTGGTGGGCTTGCCCTTATATGAGACAGTACAGTTATTACAGACGGTTAAGGCACTAAATTAACTGCTGAAAAGAATTCTTATAATGTTTTGAGTGTAGTTATGTCTGACGAGTTGTTGATTAACGTCACGCCGATGGAATGTCGGGTCGCGTTAATTGAAAACGGCACGGTCAATGAACTGTTTGTCGAGCGTACGGCCAAGCGTGGTCTGGTAGGAAATGTCTATAAAGGAAAAGTGGTGCGGGTCTTACCCGGCATGCAGGCTGCTTTCGTGGATATCGGACTTTCTCGCACTGCGTTTTTACATATCAATGATATGGTCTGGCCACGCAATCAACCGACGCCGAATGTCTTTGAGCTGCTTCAACCTGGACAAATCCTCACGGTTCAAGTGATGAAAGATATGCTCGGTACCAAAGGTGCGCGCCTGTCTACCGATCTCTCTATTCCTTCGCGTTATTTGGTGCTGATGCCATATGGTAATCATATCGGGGTATCACAACGGATTGAGTCTGAGGAAGAGCGCAATCGCTTGCGTTCCATCATTGAGCGGATTCAGGCAGAACATAAGCTGCCAGGTTCAGTGATTGTACGTACTGCAGCAGAAGGGATTGAAGAAGAAGCCATCGCACAGGATATGGCTTATCTGGCCAAGCTTTGGGAATATATCCAGCGTAAGCAAAAGATTATTGCAGTACCTTCTTTGATCTTTGAAGAGTTGCCTTTGCCGCAACGGGTGATTCGTGATCTGGCCAATGAAGAAACCGCCAAAATTTACGTCGATTCACGTGAAATTCATGCCAAGTTACAGGAATTTGTCGAAGAATTTGTCCCGAACATGAAAGACCGTTTGCTGCATTATCCGGGCGAGCGGCCAATTTTTGACTTGTATAATGTCGAAGAAGACCTGCAAAAGGCATTGCAAACTCGCGTCGCATTGAAGTCTGGCGGTTATCTGATGATTGACCAGACTGAAGCCATGGCCACAATTGATGTCAATACCGGTTCTTATGTTGGTGGCCGTTCGTTGGAAGATACGGTTTTTAAAACCAATATGGAAGCGACGGATGTTATCGCGCGTCAGTTACGTCTGCGTAATCTCGGCGGCATTATTATCATCGACTTCATTGATATGCAGGAAGCGCAGCATCGTGAAGAAGTGATGAAACAGTTTGAGCGCATGCTAGAACGTGACCATGCCAAAACCAAGATTACTCAGGTGTCGGAACTGGGCTTGGTGGAAATGACCCGGAAACGCACCCGTGAATCGCTGGAACATCTGCTCTGTGAATCTTGTCCGACCTGTCAGGGACGTGGTTATGTCAAAACAGCCGAGTCAGTATGTTACGAAATATTCAGGGAAATTCTGCGTTATGCCCGTGCTTATGAGTCACAGAGTGGCTTTACTGTCGTCGCGCATCCTGCTGTCATTGATCGGTTATTGACGGCAGAAGCGCCTGCAGTCGCTGATCTAGAACATTTCATTAATCGCGTGATTAAGTTCCAAGTAGAAAATCTGTATACGCAAGAGCAATACGATATCATTCTCAGCTGAAATTGTAACAGAATATCGTTAAACACTTGTTACATCTGAAATTTTACAATCGGGCCTTTATTTACAATACTAGATACATGAATTAGCCAAAGCCGTTTCTCCCAGTTTCAGGCTTAGCAAAAGGAGTGTGTGATGAGTATGAGTAAAGCAGTAATCCATAAAGGCCTAAAACACGTATTAGAACCAAAGACTGTACATGCAGGATATATCGTCGATGAGCGCGGTAATGAAGTTCAGATTACCGCGAGCATGATCCGTAATGTCTGCCATCAATTATTACAACAGTGCCGTACCATTAAAAGCTGATTGCATTTGTGCATTGTTTCTAACTTATCAAAAAGTGATTTGGATAGACGTTTAAATAGAGAAGTCATCCAAAATTTCTAAAATAATTTAAAAAGATTTCCAAAAATAAAGAAAAGGGACCAGATCGGTCCCTTTATTCTGTGCTCTAAGACTGGCAAAAATGATCAGCATCTTTGGCAGTCCATCTATCTTATTTATTCATCCGCGGCTAGCTTACCGCCCGTAACTTTGGGACAGGTTCGCCATCTACAATAAGTTCAAAACGTTGAATTTCTTCTTCCAGATGTGTCAGCAAGTTCTGCATTTTCGGCAGGGCATTACGACATGCAGTTAAGCCGACTTCCAGTTTGTCTAGATAGCTGGTCATGGTGATATTCAAGGCCTGACCATCCAGTACGATAGAAGCCGGATAAAGTGCTTCAAGACGTGCACCATTCCAGTAAAGGGGCTCTTGTGGTCCAGGTACATTGGAAATAATCACGTTAAATGCCTGACGTGTCGGCATTAAACCGGATGCAATATTCAGACCTGCGGCACCATAGACAAAGGCGCTATAGTTCAAGATTTGATTGGCATTCATACGTTTAAAGCGCTCTTTGGCACTCAGTACACTACGGCGTACGATCTTGAGACGTTCCAGCGGATCTTCTTTATGTGTGCCCAGATTGGCCAGAATCATGGTAATACGGTTGGATATATCTGAATCGTCACTACGAACCGAAGCTGGAACCATGGCGATTAACGGTTTTTTCGGTAAGGCATTTTGCGATAATAAATATTCACGTAATGCACCTGAACAAATGGCCAGTACGATATCATTAATGGTCACGCCCAACGCTTTGGAAATATGACGTAAACGTGAAAATTCGAAAGACTGTGCGGCAAAGCGACGTGAAGCACTGACGCGTTGATTCAGAATACTGCTTGGTGCCTGGAAGCTGGACACATAATCGGGATTACGTCCCATATCCTTCATGACAGTTTGCGACAGTTCATAAGCAACTCGTGGCGCACATTCCAGTTGCCCCTTAATGGTCTGCAGGACATTTTTAAACCTGTTAACTTTAGGTGCTTTAAGGCGTTTGGCACGTGGCCCTTCCACACACCATGGCGGTACAATACTCTTGGCATGGGGGTCAAATGAAAGTGATTTTTCGACCAGACGCATGCCAGCGATTCCATCCACCATGGCATGGTGAATCTTGAAGTACATGGCAAAACGGTTGCCTTCAATGCCTTCAATAATATGACAGGTCCATAAAGGTTTAGCGCGGTCAATCAGTGCGCTGTGTTCTTGGGAAATATAAGTCAGCAGCTCGCGGATACGCCCAGGTTTCGGTAAGGCAATATGACGAAAATGATGATCTAAATCAAACTCTTCATCTTCATCCCAAAATAAACCGTTTAAATAGTTATTAAATGGAGGAATCGGTGAGGATTTGGAATTGCGAATATCAGTCACCAGATCCCGGATAAAAGAGGCTGGTGCATTGTCAGGAATTTGAAACAAAAATAACCCGCCTACATGCATAGGCTGCTGCCGTTTCTCTAAAGACAAAAAAATAAAGTCAATCGGATGTAATGGACGCATAGCGTAGATTGCCTCACTGCATTTTCTTCAGCTGCTCATGTATAAGCAACCTTGTTAGAATTATTGGTATCACATTACAAAGTATAGCGATTTTGTCGCATAAAGGTACTGATTTTTCTGTAGCCGATTGGTTCACAAAAAAACCACCCGACGAACGGATGGTTTTTTAAGATTATTTTTTCAAGTTCCCGGCATGCAAGCCACATTCTTTATGGGTGGCTTCTTCCCACCACCAGCGTCCTTCACGTTCATGCTGATTTGGCAGCACAGGACGGGTACAAGGTTCACAGCCAATGGAGATAAAACCTTTTTCATGTAGTGGGTTGTATGGAATTTCCATCATTCGGATATAATTCCACACATCTGCACTAGACCAGTTGGCAAGGGGATTATATTTAATCAGCTGTTTGCCTGGACCAGAAAAACCTTCATCAGATTGAACCACCGGAATGTCATTCCGTGTTCCCGGGCTTTGGTCTTTACGCTGACCGGTAATCCAGCCATCTAAAGTTGCCAGTTTTTTGCGTAAAGGTTGCACCTTGCGGATTCCGCAACATTCCTGATGGCCGTCACGGTAAAAACTGAACAAACCTTTTTCAGTCGTCAGTTGTTGAATCTCCTCTGTTTCCGGGAAGCAGATTTCGATATCAATATTATAGTGCTGACGAACCTTTTCAATAAATTGATAAGTCTCAGCATGCAGACGCCCTGTATCCAGGCTAAATACCCGGAAAGGTTTACCTAAATTGGATGCCATATCAATCAGTACGACATCTTCTGCACCGGAAAATGAAATGGCAATTTCGCCTTCCTGGTCGAGAGCAAGCGCTAAAATTTCACTTGGTGATTTATCTGCATATTCAGATGCGAGCGCATCTACCATAGCAATAGTGGGGATTTTGGTCATATGAGTCCTGGCGACATAGGCTTGGAAATGACGTGGCCTATATGAATTTATTTCAGATTTATTCTATTTTAATAGAAATGCCCAAAGCTACTTATCACTAAAAAATAAATACTTATGAAAAAAACAGATTTAAAAAAGAACAGTGCAAAATCTTTTTCTTCAGCTATGATAGGGCAAAATTTTTTCAATACAACTGAGGGGATGCTTCATGGAAGTCGTATGTCTAGATCTAGAGGGCGTTTTGGTTCCAGAAATCTGGATCAATTTTGCTAAAAAAACAGGTATTAAAGAGCTCGAAGCAACGACACGTGATATTCCTGACTATGATGTGTTGATGACCCAGCGTTTGAATATTTTAAAACAGCATGGTTTGGGTCTAAATGATATCCAGGCTGTGATTGCGGATATGGGGCCATTTGAAGGCGCCAAGGAATTTGTAGAATGGGTAAGTACTCATTTTCAGCTGATTATTCTGTCTGACACTTTCTATGAATTTGCTCATCCTTTAATGAAGCAACTAGGCTGGCCAACGATTTTCTGTCATAAGCTGGAAACTGATGAAGAGGGCATGATCACTGCTTATAAACTTCGCCAGCCAGATCAGAAGCGTCAGGCAGTGAAAGCATTACACGGTCTGAATTTCCGTGTGATTGCAGCCGGTGATTCATATAACGATACGACAATGCTGGGTGAAGCAGATCATGGCTTCCTGTTCGACGCACCAGAGAATGTGATTGCAGAATTCCCGCAATTCCCGCCAATTTATGGTTATGACGCATTGAAAGAAGCAATCCGTAATGCATCGGTACGTAATATTCCAGCTTAATTTTTAAGTTTGAAATTAAAAAAAGGCACCAAAGGGTGCCTTTTTTTATTAGAGTAAAACTCTTTATTGCTTAGAAACGGTAGCCGATTTTTAGGCCATAACCCATGGCATGGTTGTCTTCAAAATCACCTACAATAGTACCGCCAGTTTGTGCTTGGGCATCGCCTAACCAGAAATATTTTACGCCAGCCTGAATAAAGTAATTCTCAGCAGGGCTATATTGAGCACCTAAGCCTACATTCCAGTAACCTTCAGTTGGACCTAAAGTCGTTACAGGGTTGCCTGCACCTGAGTCATAACCTACAGAAGCTGAACCTGACCATTTATTATTGAATTTGCGACCTACACCGACTGTTGCTGACCATTGATCATTAGAGTAATCGATCAGATTTTGTGCTTTTCCTTTTGCCAAGGCTGAAGCTTGAGCGAGTAAAGATGGTGTTACAGCAAATTGATCCCAATGAACCCAACGAAGATTTGCAAAAGCAATAGTATTTTGAGCGACACCTGATTGCAGATCAATATTTACCGACTGAGGTGTAACCGCCTCTACAGTACTTTCTCTTTCACCTAAAGTCGCCAATAATGGTTTTGCTGGACTTAAAGGATGACCTGCATCAGGAAGTTGTTGTCCTAAAAGAGCTAAATCAGACTGTTCAGAAGATTTTGCTTTATGCTTAATTTCTGAACGATAGGTAACAGAAGCTTTTAATGCAATTTCAGGAATTTGATAAGCAAATCCAGCAAGCCATCCAAAGGCTTCTTCTTGTTTAAGCTGAATGTTATAGCCACTTAATAAAGAATAAGCACCCCCCCGTAATTTAATATCAGCCTCAACAGTTTGCCACACTGGACCAGCATAGAAATTCCAGTTTTCTGTAGGTTGATAACCAATGAGGGCAGTTAAATTATGTGTGTCAACATCAACTGATGTACCTTCTACACCATTACCAAAAGAACCAGCAGTTTCAGCGTATGTTGCATCTGCTCCAAAAGGTTGATCATAGATCAAGCCTAAAGAAATTTTGTCTGTTGCTTGAACTTTAATTGCAGCAGAGGGGAAATAGTAATCTTCCCCCATGTCGTTAATTTTTTCACCTTCAAAAGCAGATACTTTAGATGTCCCTTTCACAGTTGGATCAAGAACAGAAATTCCTGCTTCTGCATAGTTACCAGGTTGTAAAAAAGCCTGAATAGACTGGCCTGAACGGTCTAAACCGGCAGCGAACACGAGAGAAGTAGGCAGGCTAGAAAGAAGAATAGCGATAGAGATTGGCTTAAGCTTCATGGCTCATCCTTGACAATGTTGCATAAATATTAATAAAAGTTGTGGAAAAGTAACACAAATTTAAAAAGAGTAAATGCTCCACTTCGTCCAAGAAATTAACTATGGCGGTTATAAAAAATGATTGCTTAGAGTATTTATACTATATTTTTTTGATTAACTTAATGAAAATAAACAAATAATAATTTTTATCAAAATATATTAAAAACAAAATTTAGGCAAAATTTGATTGGTGATAAAAGCATCGAATAGTATACGGGTGTATAAAAATATAAATGAGACAATAAAAACCACCCGAAGGTGGTTTTTATTAACTAACAGGAATTAGAAGCGATAGCCCATTTTTAAGCCATAACCTAAAGCATGGTTATCTTCAAATTGTGCCACAGAGTTTCCTGTACCAAACATTGATGCAGGTTGAGCTTTAGCATCACCTAACCAGAAGTACTTCACACCACCAGCGATAAAGTAGTTTGCAGCAGGTGAGAATTGCAGACCTAGGCCAACATTCCAGTAACCTTCAGTTGGACCTAAAGTTGAAACAGGGTTGCCTGCACCTGAATCCCAACCTACAGAGACATTACCTGCCCATTTTTCATTAAATTTACGGCCTACACCTACAGTAGCTGACCATTGATCATCTGTATAACCCACTAAGTCAAAACCATTTGGATTATCTGGGGTTAAGCCTGCGGCACCTAAAGCTTCTGAAACTGTACCAAACTGTTCAGGACGAATTGAAAAATCTTCCCAGTTTACCCAGCGCACATTAGCAAAAGCGACTGTGTCAGCCATGATACCAGTTTGGAAATCAAGGTTTACAGATTGTGGAGTTGTAATTTTAGTAGTAGTGTTTTCGTTATATACCGCACCTGGCCCAGGAACTAAACCAGTTAAAACTAAGCTTGTACCATATTCATTGGTTGCTAATTCATGATCGATTTCAGAACGATAAGTTAATGATGCTTTTAATGCAATTTCAGGAATTTGGTAAGCTAAACCTGCAATCCAGCCTACTGCAGAATCTTCTTTCATATCTGCATTATATTGGCCTAATGCAATAGTAGAACCGTATGCGGTACCACGTAGTTGAACATTCCCTTTAACGGTCTGATATACCGCACCACCATATAGATTCCAGTTTTCAGTTGGTTGGAAGCCTACTAGGAATGTTAAATTTTCGGTTGTAACTTCTACTTCAGTTGCTTCTTGGCCGTTATGGAATAAGCCTTGTCCAGCAAATAATGCAGCTGGAAGACCCAAACCTGCTAATGCTGGGTTTGCTCCAGCATCACCAACTGAATAGGCCGCATCAGCACCAAAAGGTTGATCATATAAAAGACCCACTGATAAATTATCAGCTACTTGAAACTTTAATGCTGCACTTGGGAAGTAATAATCTTCGCCCATGTCTGATAGAGAGGTATTCTCAAGACCAGCTAATGCTGCAGGAATAGCAGGGTTAGGAGTATAGCCTGCATTAGCTTTACCAGATACAGATGGATCTAATACAGAAATACCAGCCTCAAAGTAATTACCTGGTTGTAAAAACGCTGCGATAGATTGACCTGAGCGATCTAAAGCTGCTGCAAATGCACCCGTCATTGGTACAGTTGCGAGAATCATTGAAGTAGTTAATGTTTTTAATTTCATTTACGTCTTTCCTTGAGGTACAAATTTATATCTGGCGTTGTTGTTTGCACTTATTAAATTCTTGGAGATTTCGGGTATTTATCCGCAATCATTTGTTACTCCATGTGACAAAAATAGCACAATTAAAATAAGAGTAAATGCTCTAGAAAAAACTAATTAGTCTAAAAAAGCATCAAAATAGAGTTTTTACACCAAAAAATAGCCTCATTTTGAAATAAGTATTTGAAAGTAAAAGAAATAAAATAATGAAGAAAAAATGATTTTTTGTATAAAAAATATTCTAAAAATATGAAGATTAACGCTAATTTTTTGAAGTATAGATCACATTTTGAAAGGATGGTGCGCCCTGCGGGACTCGAACCCACGTCGGTCGCTTAGGAGGCAACTGCTCTATTCAGTTAAGCTAAGGGCGCGAAAAGAAGGCTATTGTACTGTAAAAAATACAAAAAAAAGTTATTGCCGAAGCAATAACTTTTAAGGACTCATAGCTACAGGAGTTGTCTAGATATTTTTAGGCTTAAGTAACTTAAACAGACCAAACATAACTACAATCCAAAGCGGGATCATCAAAATAGATTCCTGGAATCCTTGCGTCCACATGATGTAAAGAATCGTAAGAATAAAACCAAGAACCAGAATATTGCCCGCCGGAGACCATAGCGCAGGGAAAGAAGTCTTCTGTCCCAGCTTTTTCATGCTTTGAATAAACTTAAGATGGGTCAGGGTAATCATGGCCCAGTTCAATACCAGTGCACCGACTACGATGTAAATCAGATGGCTTAAGGCATCTTCAGGCACGAAGTAGTTAAGTAGCACACAGCCGAAAATCAGCACGGCAGAGAACAATACAGCAGGAATTGGCGTACCTTGCTTATTCACTTTCATGAAGACTTTAGGTGCATTTCCTTGTTGAGCCAGACCGTAGAGCATCCGGCTGTTGGCATACATACCACTGTTATACACAGACAGTGCTGCTGTCAGGATAATAAAGTTCAGTAAGTGTGCTGCCCAGTCAATGCCAAGCTGGCTGAAAATCATCACGAAAGGACTTTTGTCCAGACCCCCAAGCTCAAGCTGATTCCAAGGCACGAGTGATAACAGAATGGTCAAGGCGCCGACATAGAAAATCAGAATACGGAAAACCACCTGATTAATGGCTTTCGGAATGGTTTTTTCCGGATTTTCAGCTTCTGCCGCTGCCATACCGATCAGTTCAATACCACCGAAGGCAAACATCAGGAAGGCCAGCATGTAGAACAGACCTTCAAAACCATTCGGAAAGAAACCGCCCGCGGTCCAAAGATTGCTAAAAGATGCGCCTGAAGAAGCATCAGCAGTCAGGATCAGATACAAGCCAAAGACAATCATCGAGATGACCGCAGTCACTTTAATGATAGAAAGCCAGAATTCCGATTCACCGTAGAATTTCACATTGCCGAGGTTGACCAGTGTAATCACGATAAAGAAAAACAGTACCGATGCCCAAGCTGGAATATGCGGCCACCAGTAGTTGATATATTTCGCAACCGCAGTAAGTTCGGTCATGGCTACCAGGATATACAGAATCCAGTAGTTCCAACCCGCAAGGAAACCGGGGAATTTGCCCCAGTATTTATAAGCAAAATGGCTGAATGAACCTGCGACAGGTTCATGAACAATCATCTCACCCAATTGACGCATGATTAAAAATGCAATCAGGCCCCCAATGGCATAGCCTAAAATAATAGAAGGACCCGCAGATTGGATCACCTGTGCGGAACCTAAGAATAAGCCTGTGCCAATTGCACCGCCCATGGCGATCAACTGAATATGACGGTTCTTTAAGCCACGCTGAAGTTGTGAAGACTCGTTATTCAAAGTGTTCAGCCCGACAATGGAAAATGATAAGTGGCTGATTGTAATTGATCAGACTAAAGAAGCCTAGTCCATCCTAAGAATGAAATATTGTTGGAGGAATAATAAAAAATATTCATATAAATAACTGAAATAAAATATAAATGAATCAATATATTAATTTTATTGAAACTGTTACTGATGAGTTCTCTATTTTCTTGGATAAAATACAAATGCCGTTTTTTTATACTAAGGTCTGGCAGTCAAGCAGTTCTGCTTTCAACATACTATACTTTGAATATAAATATTGAATAACCCGTACGAAAACAAAGACAAGTCAAAGGATGAAATAATTCATGAGTTTTGCCGCCCAAATCAAGATTCCTGCAACCTATATGCGTGGAGGCACCAGTAAAGGTGTTTTCTTTAAGCTGGATGACCTACCTGCGCAAGCACAACAGCCTGGCCGGATTCGTGATCAGCTTTTGCTGCGCGTGATTGGTAGCCCAGATCCATACGGGAAACAGATCGATGGTATGGGGGGTGCCAGTTCCAGCACCAGTAAAACGGTGATCCTGTCAAAAAGCCAACACGCTGATCATGATGTCGATTATTTATTTGGTCAGGTGTCGATTGACCGTCCTTTTGTGGACTGGAGTGGCAACTGTGGCAATCTGACCGCGGCAGTAGGTGCATTTGCCATTTCCAATGGTCTGGTCGATGCCGAACGTATTCCTGAAAATGGGTTGTGCACAGTACGCATCTGGCAGGCCAATATTCAGAAAACCATTATTGCACATGTGCCGATGCAGAATGGACAGGTGCAGGAGCTGGGTGATTTCGAACTGGATGGCGTAACCTTTCCTGCGGCCGAAGTGCAGATCGAGTTTCTGGATCCAGCCGATGACGATGCTGAAGGTGGTTCGATGTTTCCGACAGGCAATCTGGTCGATACTTTGGAAGTGCCCAATATTGGCAGCTTCGAAGTGACCATGATTAATGCCGGCATTCCAACCGTATTTTTAAATGCGGGAGATCTCGGCTATAAGGGCACAGAGCTTCAGGATCATATCAATAATGACGTGGCAGCCCTGACAAAATTTGAGACAATTCGTGCCTATGCGGCGAAGCAGATGGGACTGATTCAGGATATTGCCGAAGCCGTAACCCGACAACACACGCCAAAAATTGCCTTTGTTGCACCACCGAGTAGCTATACCTCTTCAAGTGGCAAGACCGTCACTGAATCGGATACCGATATTCTGGTTCGTGCCTTGTCTATGGGTAAATTACATCATGCCATGATGGGTACCGCTGCTGTCGCAATTGGTACAGCGGCTGCCATTCCCGGAACCTTGGTAAATCGGGTTGCAGGTGGAGTAGAGCGTGAAGCGGTACGTTTTGGGCATCCTTCCGGGACGTTGAGAGTCGGTGCACAAGCAAGTTTTGAAAATGGTGAGTGGAAAGTGAAGAAAGCGATAATGAGCCGGAGTGCCCGCGTGTTGATGGAAGGCTGGGTGCGCGTACCAGAAGATGTTCTCGTTTAAATGCCGTGCATACATTTAGCCTAAAAAAACCACCGATTCTACGGTGGTTTTTTTATTGTACCTGAGTTCGACATAAAAAATAAATAAAAAAAAGCCTTAGCATCTGTAATATCTTGGTTACGAAGACAAAACATTTCAGAGCAAGGCTTTTTCATGGACTATATTACCGAATTATTTTGTATCTTGGATGATTTCTGCAAAAAGTTTAATGAATCTTTAGAGAAAGCTCTAATTTCTGATCAAAAAACAACAATGAAAAAGTCAGCTTTAAGCTTGTCTGAAGTCATGACCATTGTCATTTTATTTCATAAATCCGGGTTTAGATTTTTCAAATATTTTTATTGTCATATGATCATCCCATTTTGGAAATCAGCTTTTCCCAAGCTTCTTAGTTACAATCGTTTTATTGAAATTATGCCGCGTTGTTTGCAAGCTTTGAGTAGTTTCTTCCATCAAGTTAAAGGAGAAGATACCGGAATTTGTATTATTGATTCGACTAAATTGGTCGTTTGCCATAATCTTAGAATTAAAAGACATCGTGTATTTAAAGGCTTAGCTGGTCGTGGTAAAAGTAGCACAGGTTGGTTTTATGGATTTAAAGTCCATATTGTTATCAACAACTTGGGTGAAATTATTAATCTCAAGATTACATCGGGAAGTGTTCATGATGTTGCTGTACTTGAATCTTTAACCCAAGAGTTAAAAGGTATTTTACTGGGCGATAAAGGCTATCTGAGTAAAGCAAAAACTGAAGCTTTAGCAGCAAGGGGGCTCAGACTATTAACCCCGTCACGCAAGAATATGAAAAATAAACCCATCCAAACTGAAGAAGAAAAACAATTGCTTTGCAGAAGAGGATTGATCGAAACAGTGAATGATCAGTTAAAAAACTTACATCAAATTGACCATTCACGTCATCGTTCGGTGAATAACTTTATGGTGAATATTATGGCTGCTATAGTGGCTTATTGCTTAAATCCAAATAAGCCAACTTTCCAAAACTTGCTAAAAAGCTAAAATATTTCATCGAACTCAGGTTATTGTTTAAAATCTCTGCCTTGCTTATTTGATGTTGAATAGCAAATTTCAGCAGAACAATTCAATTTATGGCTGAAAATTCAAGGCATTTCTAGGTACAATGCCTGATCAACGTACAGGCATTTATTCGCTTGTCATTTTATTTTTCTGGACTACGTATTCGAGGCGAATGTGTCATCTATCACTGACGTATCAACCCATGCACTCACTCAAGCACAACACCGCATTCAACAGGATTTATTGACCGCTCTGGAAGCCTTTGCTATTCCGGAACCTTTAAGGTCGGCAGTCCATCATGCTGTGATGCTGGGTGGCAAGCGGGTACGTCCAGCGCTATGCTATGCCACCGCTGCATTAAAGCCTAACCAGAATAGTGCCGCAGTGCGCCGTGCAGCGGTTGCGATCGAGTTTATTCACTGCTATTCATTGGCTCATGATGATCTGCCATGTATGGACAATGATTTGCTGCGCCGTGGCCAGCCGACATGTCATGTGGCTTATGGAGAAGATACCGCGCTTTTGGCAGGTGATATCCTGCAATCGATGGCTTTTGAAATTTTGGGTAGCCGTCTGTTTGATCAGGGGCCAGCGGTAGAAGCTTCCATTGTACTGAAGCAGATGCAGATTCTGGCAACCGCTTCTTCGAAAATGGTGAATGGTCAGGTTTTAGATTTGCAGTCTGAAGGCAAGAAAATCGATCAGCAAGCACTGGAAAATATTCATCGCAATAAAACCGGTGCTTTGATTAGTGCCGCGATCATGATGGCGGCGGTGACTATTTTTGAGGGTACCGATCTGGCCATTCCTAAATTACGTGAGTTTGGACAGGCGATTGGTCTGGCCTTTCAGGTACAGGATGATATTTTGGATATTATTTCCGATACCGACGTGTTGGGGAAAACTGCAGGTAAAGATGAACAAGTTGAAAAATCAACCTATCCGGCATTGATGGGTCTGGAGCAGGCCAAGGCCTATGCCCAGCAATTACATGATCAGGCGATCAATGCCTTGAACCATTTTGAAGGTCAGGCGGAAGAGTTGAGGAAAATTACCCAGTTCTTGCTCACGCGCAAAAGCTGATTGAAAAATTATTTTTCTAAAAAAGTTTAAAGAAACCGCATAAAAAAAGAGGACTTGAAGTCCTCTTTTTAGTTGATACAGAATTATTTGCTTTCGTTATACAGGCGTTCAGCTTCTTCAAAGCGATCGGTAATTTCTGCTGTTGGTGCTTTACCCATCAGGCTCACCACCACAATCGCCAGCATTGAACAGATAAAACCAGGAACGATTTCATACAGGCCAGTGTCAGCAAACAGGTTCTTCCAGAAAATAACGACGACTGCACCCACGATCATACCGGCCAAAGCACCATTCAAAGTCATGCGTTTCCAGAACAATGACAGGATAATCAGCGGGCCAAAAGCGGCACCAAAACCTGCCCAGGCATAAGCCACCAGACCAAGTACTTTGGATTCAGGATTGCCCGCCATCCAGATTGCCAGCAAGGCAATCAGCAGTACCATCAAACGGCCCACCCAGACCAGTTCTTTTTGCGAGGCATTTTTACGCAGGAAAGATTTATAGAAGTCTTCTGTCAAGGTGCTTGAACAGACCAATAACTGACAGCTTAAAGTACTCATTACTGCGGCAAGAATCGCCGCCAGAACTACACCTGCAATCCATGGGTTAAACAGGATTTTGGTCAGTTCCATAAATACGGTTTCAGGATTGGCATTCACCACGCTTGCCAGTTCTGGATGCTGCTGGAAATAAGCAATACCGAAGAAGCCGGCTGCGACTGCACCGCCCAGACACAGAATCATCCAGGTCATGCCAATACGACGTGCATTTGGAATGGATTTGACTGAATCTGCAGCCATGAAGCGCACCAGAATATGCGGCTGGCCAAAGTAACCCAGACCCCAAGCCAAGAGCGAGATAATCGCAACAAGACTGAGATCACCCAGAATATTCATTGCTTGAGGACGAGCAGCCTCCAGTGCCAAAGTCACCTGGGACATATCCGAGAACGCCATTAACGTTACGATTGGTGTCAGCAACAGGGCAAAGATCATCAGCCCCGCCTGAATGGTATCGGTCCAGCTCACAGCCAGGAAGCCACCAATAAACACATAGCTGATGGTGGCAATGGCACTGATCCAGAGCGCGGTGCTATAAGACATGTCAAACATGCTTTCGAACAGACGCGCACCTGCGACCATGCCCGAAGCACAGTAAATCGCAAAGAAAATCAGAATCACGAAAGCCGAAACAATACGCAGGATTTTCTTCTGGTCGTTAAAACGATTCGAGAAATAATCCGGCAGGGTCAGGGCATTGTGCTGAACTTCGGTATGCACCCGCAGACGGCCAGCAACCAGCAACCAGTTGAGCCAGGCACCAATAATCAGACCGATGGCAATCCACATTTCAGACAGGCCGGAAAGATAAATCGCACCGGGCAGACCCATCAGGAGCCAGCCACTCATGTCGGAAGCCCCTGCAGAAAGTGCAGTTACGAAACTCCCTAAACGTCGGCCCCCTAAGATGTAATCGGAAAAGTTGCTTGTCGCGCGATAAGCCATCAGGCCAATCACCACCATTGCGACAATATAGAAAAGAAAAGTAATTAAGGTTGGATTTAGGGAGCTCATACGGTATCCATTTTTAAGTTGGACAGTAGATCGAAACAAGGAATAAGATAGTTGCGAAAAGCTTTAATCCGAAAGCCAGGCAACATCAAATCCAGTAGATTTCAAAAATAAACGCGAAATTTAACCATAAATTCACATTTTTTGCTGAGATTTTCTTGCGCGAATAAAAATAGGCAACCCTCGGGCTGCCTATGTATAAAGTCAAAAGATAAATTAGTTAGGGCGACCCATAACACCGCGGATCGTATTTAACACATCGGCTGGAAGGACCACGGTCTTGGCATTTGGCGATTTGGCCATATCCTGCATGGCTTTAATATACTGTTCACCCAGTAAATAGGCGACCGGAATTTCATTATCACCAATGGCGGAAGTCACCATGTCAATTGCACGTTGTGAAGACTCAGCCAGTACCACTTGTGCTTCGGCATCACGACGTGAGGCTTCCAGACGGCCATCAGCTTCCAGAATGGCGGCCTGTTTTTCACCGTCAGCTTTGGTGACGGTTGCACGACGCTGACGTTCAGCAGCGGCCTGTTCTTCCATCGCAGTCTGCATGGTAATTGATGGCTTAATATCCTGAATTTCCACAGTCTTTAGGGTAATTCCCCAGTCCGAGATATCATCGGAAATACTGGATTTCAAGCGTGCCTTGATATGGTCACGTGAAGACAGGGCATCATCCAGATCCATTTCACCGACAATCGAACGCAGTGAAGTCTGTACCAGGTTCTGAATCGCCCAGGAATAGTTTTCAATCCCGTACACTGCTTTTTCTGGCGTAGTCAGGTTGATATAGGCCACGGCATTCATCAGCAAAACCGCGTTATCACGGGTAATCACTTCCTGTGAGGGAATATCCAGAACGATATCTTTAGTTGTGACTTTATAGGCGACTTCATCGACATAAGGAATGACAAAATTCAGGCCCGGATTTAGGGTGGTATGGTATTTACCCAGACGCTGTACGATCCATTTGTAGCCTTGCGGCACAATCCGCACACCTTTAAAAATGGTAATCGCAACAAAGGCCAGAAACGCGATAACAATGATAGAACCACCAGACATAGCTTATTCACCTTATTGATTTTGATAATTCGTGCTGTGAGGTTGTACGACCAGGTCATTACCCAGAATATCCACGACGCGAACGCGGTCTCCGACCTGAACTGAGTCCAGAGTTCGGCATTCCCATTCATCCGAACCTAAAACTGGCATCGGAAAGCGCACCCGGATTTGCCCATGATCCAGATTAGTCTGAATCACCATGCCCACCTGACCAATGGTCGCTTCACGCGATAGACCGGCTTTGGTCTTATCAATGGAAAGTGGCTTGATAAACTTAAACCAGAGCAGCGTACACAGAACAGAAAGTACGATCCAGGTCAGGAGCTGGGTCGTCAGTCCCATCATCGGGAACATCCAGTACAGGACGCCAACCATGATGGCACCGATCCCGAACCACAGGGCAGCAAATGCGGGCAGTAGTAATTCCGATAGAATCAGAAGGATGCCTAATACAAACCAGTGCCAAGGTTCAAGAACTAATTCCATATCGTGACCTATATCGCTAAGTATTTAATTAATCATCATCTTTATATGATTGATCTTCAATGTAGCAGATGCGGCCGCAGATGAATATAAAAAATTCATGCATCAAAATTTTGCCGGACGTGGCGGTTTAAATGCCGCGGGAGACTGCTTGAAGTTGCTAATGGCTTTTTCAATAGTACGGATTTTCAGCTGAGCGGCCTTTTCACCTTCAAGAATGGTGGCATTGCTGGCTTTCAAGTCCAAAGTACCGATATGCCCAACTTTGGGCTGAATCACCACAGTGGCCTGACTCAACTCTTCATTAATACTTTGCTGTCCCATAATGTTCAGGGTCTGATCCAGTACACCCCACATATTCAAGGCTTTATTACCATCCGGACGGGCAGAAATATCCACGGCAATCACAATATCTGCTCCCATATCTTTGGCGGTCTTGACCGGAATCGGACTGACCAGACCGCCATCGACATATTTGGTGCCGCCAATCACTGCAGGTACAAACACATTTGGGATACTGCAGGACGCTCGGACCGCCTGTCCGGCATTGCCTTTAATAAAATCTGCCTTGCGTCCAGTGTCCAGACGGGTCGCTACCGCAGCAAAACGTATCGGGAATTGCTCAATCGGTTTGTTCGCTACATTCTTGTTGACGAAATCCTGCAGTTTTTGTCCGGCAATAATCCCTTGTCGATTTAAAGTTAGGTCACGGATATCCGACTCTTTAAAATTCAGGGCAATCTGCTGTAACTGATAAGGCGATTTGCCACTGGCATACAGGCTACCGACAAAACTGCCGGCACTGGTACCGGTGACGATTTTCGGTTTGATGCCGTGTGATTCGAGCACTTTAATGACGCCAATATGGGCAAAACCTTTGGCACCGCCGCCACCGAGGGCAATGGCGACGACAGGTTCACGGGCTTTTAATGGCGTGGCAGGCGTAGGTGTTTTAGTGGCTTTGTCACAGGCTGCAAGACTGAAACCAAGGCAGCCAATTAAGGCATAACGGGCTAATTTCATTATAAAAACTGGTGATTAAATCAACAAAATTCAGGCTATCACATCAAAAAAAGCCGTATTTGCCTAGTCTTTTTTCAAAAGCTTTTGTAACGGCTTGGCCACCCAGTCCGGATTTTTGGCCGAGAATTTACCTTGATAATGCTGATAAATCTGTTCCAGATCGTATTCATAATCACCGGTCAGATGGTAGACGCCCAGGATATGAATGGTCTTGATATCATAATCAAAGGAAAACATCACAATCGGCAAATGGGCCGCCTTGGCAATATGATAAAAACCGCTTCGAATTTTTTCTGGTGCCTTACGTGAACCTTCCGGTGCCATACCGACCCAGATCTGCTGCGATTTTTCAATGATGTCTACAATCTGTCGGGTATGTCCTTGTGGGCTATCTCGGACGACAGGAACCACACCAATCCATTCCAGAACCGGTTTTAGCGGTGTACGAAACAGACTGTCTTTACCGAAAATCGTAATCTGAATACCGAGACCAAGCAGGGCGTTAAAACCCAGCCATGCATCAATATTGGAAGTGTGCGGGGAAATAATCGCGACTGCTTTAGGTAGGTCTGGAAATTCGCCTTCTAGACGCCAGCCCTGTGCCAAAAAAAGCTGCCTGAAAAAAGTCCGGCTCAGCTTGCTGCCGCGGGCTGGTACATGCGGCGGGAGTTGGGGGAAACGTATTTGGGCCATTGCTTTTGTCCCTTCCTGAAACTAATTTTTCTTTATTTTTTATTATATTAGACTGTTGTAAAATCCGGATCATTGGCAAAATGTATAGCATCTTAAATGCTGGTGATGCATTTTCACCTTAAGGACTTGGCCTGCATATGCGGAATATCTATATCTTACTGTTTTCGCTGTATTGGGCACAGGGGCTTCCGGTCGGGTTTATGACGCATGCCTTGCCAGTCATTCTGCGAGCTGAAGGGGTATCGCTGGCGCATATCGGGGGCTTTGGTCTGTTAATGCTGCCTTGGTCGATTAAAATATTCTGGGCACCTTTAGTTGATCGGCATGGATCGAGCGCCAAAGGTCATTACCGTAGCTGGATTATTCCCTTGCAATGGCTGTCAGTTGCTGTATTGATTGGGCTCTCATTTCTACCGATTCAGGCCTTGAATCAGCCGCTGTATTTAGCACTGTTTTTTATCACGCTTTTGCTGATGAATGGTATTGGGGCCACGCAGGATATTGCCACCGATGCATTAGCGGTGAACATTCTGGATCATGAGCAACAGCATTGGGGCAATACCTTTCAGGTCATCGGTTCACGACTGGGATTCATTGTCGGAGGCGGGGCCATATTATGGCTGCTGGATCTGCTGCAATGGCAAAGTACCTTTCTGTTGCTGGCGGCTCTGGTCTTTCTTAATACTTTACCCATTTTATTTTTTAGAGAATCTCAGCATTCAAAAATTATCACGCCAGCTGATAAAGGACCTGCACTCAGCAATATAAAAACCTATTTTCAATACTTCTGGTCAGATTTAAGCTTGGCGAGGTGGCTTCTGGTTTTACTGAGCTTTAAAATCGCCGATGGTTTATCCGGGCCTTTATTAAAACCTTTAATGGTGGATCTCAGGCTGAGCTTTAGCCAGATTGGCCTTTATGTCACCATGCTGGGAGCCTTGGCTGCCTTGATTGGAGCAGGACTGGCGGGCTGGTGTCTGAAGTACTGGTCTCGCAGCTCGAGTTTGATCGTTTTCTCAATTCTAAAAATATTAAGCTTAATGGCCTATGCCTGGCTGGCTGCGCAGTACGAAGCTCAAAACAAAGTACAAAACTGGATGATATATCTGATCAATGCGGCCGAAGACATGATTTCTACCATGCTCTTGGTGGTCATGTTGACCTTGGTCATGCAATACAGTCGCAAGCATCTGGCAGGGACAGATTTCACCTTCCAGGTGGCGCTGATGGCCACGGTGAGTGGGGGACTTTATAGCCTGAGTGGCATTTTGGGAGATACTTTAGGCTATCAAAATTATCTGAATCTGATCGTGATCGTAGCAATTATGTGTTTAATTCCAATTTTCCGATGGATGAAAGTTGCAAAAAAAGTATAAAATTTCTAAATAATCAACTATTTGGTTAAATGTTAGCCTAAAGTACTAAATAGAATATATAAATATTAATTTAATAATTTTGTAATATAAGCGCCGTGTGTATTATTTGTTACAAAATAAATTAAGGATATTTTTGATGAAAACTAAGTTAGCAACAGCAATTGCATTCAGCCTTTTGGCAGGGACAACTTTTGCAGCACCAACTTTCTATGGTGAGATTGATGCGTCAGTAGATTACTTACCTGAAGATAATGCCAATGGTAATCGTGATGTTGTGGAAGTAAACAGCAACAATTCATTTCTTGGTTTAAAAGGCGATGAAAAACTGACTGACCGTTTAAGCGCACTTTATCAAGCTGAATTCACTTTCTATACAGATGATGGTGAAAATGTATCTGCGACGGATGATGACGCATTTGTTCCAAGAAATATTTTTGTAGGTATTAAAGATGCAAAACTTGGTACATTAAAAGTGGGTAAAATTGATACTCCTGTAAAACAGCTATCTTCAGTAGTAGATACTTTTAACAACTATATTGATAATAAAGCAGATATGGCAGGTATTTTTACCGGTGAAAATCGTGTTGATAATGTAGTTGTTTATGAGTCACCAGCGTTCGCAGTTGCAGGTGGTAAGTTAAATGCTAATTTATTGCTAGCAACAGGTGAAGCAGATGGTATTGATAAGTCAAAAGGTGGTGTGAAAGTTGCGGGCCGTGGTTTAGGCGATGCTTTCTCTACTTCTCTTATTTATGATAATAAAAAAGTAGTGGCCGGTCTTGGTTATGATAAAGCGATTCCATCTAACTTCGCAGGTCGTGGCTTCGTAAATGCTTCTACTCCAGAAGTAACAGGTGGAGTAGCAGGTAGTGCGTTTGCTGCTGCAAATACGATTCGTGCGATTGGTCGTGTAAATTTGGATAGTGGTTTAGCACTTAAAGCATTATACCAAACATCAGAAGTTGAAGATGTTGCAGGTAATGACGCTGCAGCAGCATTTATTGATGATCAACAAGCTTGGTTAATTGGAGCTGAATACAATCTGTCAACAGCAAAAGCATGGACAGTAAAAGGTCAATATAGTCAAAGTACAACCGAATTTACTACTGCCAAAGCTGATTATGAAGCTCAACAAATTCTAGTTGGTGCAGACTATGCATTCAGCAAGCAGGTGAAAGCATATGGTTATGCGGGCTACCTAATGTTAGAACAAGGTTCAAATGAAACGGATCAGCCAGTTGTAGGTACAGGTGTTGAATACAAATTCTAATTTAGATTTTGTACTCTAAGAAAAGGCGATGCTTTGGCATCGCTTTTTTTATGCTTAAAACAACAAAACTTAGCAATTTTATGTCTGATCTAACAAGTTTCGGACTGTTAACATGATTGAAAGTTTCAGCACTTCGTTTTAAAAATTATGCCTATTCAAGCTGTTTTATTTGACCTCGACAATACCTTGACCCATCGTGATCTGACGACACAAGCCTATAGCCGTTATCTGGCAGAATATTATGCGCCAGCATTGAAACAGGTCGAGTCTGACAAAATTATCGAGATTGTAAGACGCATCGATAATGGCGGTTATCCTAAAAAGGAATTGCTGACGCATGGCAGTATCGGAGCTTCGGCTGCCTATGCATTGTTACAGGAACTAAGCTGGTTAAATCCTCCCAGCATAGATGAACTAGCCCAATTCTGGTTTAGCCAGTTTGGCCGTTGCGCCGTAGAAATGCCGGCAGCAGAGCAAGTATTAACGCAGCTGAAAGATGAGGGTTATCAGCTTGCGGTTGTTTCCAATGGCGGACATGACACCCGTTTAAATACGATTCGGGGCCTAGGCATTGAAAATTATTTTGATGAGATCATCAGTTCGGGGTTGGTGGGTTTTAACAAACCACAGCCGGAAATATTCCAGATCACTGCAGAGCGTCTAGGCGTGCAGCCTGCACAGTGCCTGTATATTGGCGACCATCCCATTAATGATGTACAAGGAGCTACAGAGGCCGGAATGCATGCATTATGGATGCAAGGCTTTCATGCCGATGCCGAACATATCCGATATAAAATTCAGCAACTGCCGGAAATTTTTGCCCATTTGCAGTTATTAAATCGTGCTTAAGTAATTCTTAAACAGTCAATCGTTTCGGCCCATTGCGAAGAATCACAGCGCGGACATTGCTGGTCGGCATGTGAAAGGGTTTGTACCTGTCCACAGTAAATGCAAGCATATAATTGCCCGGCCTTGACCTGTTGGACTATAGAGCAGGTTTTAGGGAAAAGTGGCAGCCCAGGCCGAACCTCATCCGATTTGAAGAACAGGATACTGAACTTACCGTCAGTTTCCAGTAAACCGGTGCGTACCTGACCCAGATGCTCTACGCCTTGCTGGCGCATTTCGGCAAAGAATTCATCATGTGACATCTTACCTTTTTTAATTTCTTCAACGACCAGCACGCCATCTTCTACGATATAAATCGGTTTACCTTCCAGTAGGTCTTCAAACCACTGATATTTCATCATGAGCCAGGTGGTCAGGCGGTACATGATAATAATCACCGACATCACCAGAACTGCCTGAATCAGGGGAATATCTTCAGTAAACATCGGGTCGCCGGCAATCGAACCCAAGCTCAAAATGATAGCGACTTCGAAGATGGAAAGCTGACGTACCCCGCGTTTTCCGGTCAGGCGCAGAAACAGGATAATCATCGTGTACATCAGGGCACAACGCAGCAAAATTTCTGCGGTAAACTCCCAGGTGGTGTCATTTATAAATATGGTCGCCCAGTCCATTTAAATTCTTTATCCTCATTTTTCTCTTTGGCTCGAGTCTAGCAATATCAGTATTTTATTTGCTGCTGTGTTTATGTAAGTTTATGAATAAAGGTAGATTCTATTTAAAAAAGAAGCTTGAACTTAAAAATCTAGCTATTTGATCTATTGAAAATAAGATAGAGATTTCATGTAAATAATGCATAAAAAATCAGCAGATTAAATTTGAAGAAGATCACATTCTTTTTTGGCTGTTTTTAAATCTATAAAAGTATTATCCATTTGAAATTTATCAATATAAATTCAGAATAACTTATTTTGAATACCTGGGAGTATTTAGAAATTTGTAAGCAAATCACTTCATCTTTATAAAAATCTGTAGTTTGTGGCCTGAAAAATAGAGTGATTACACTACTTTAATAAACTGTTTTTAAATTAGAAATTGTGATTTTGACTTCCAACAAGGGATGTATTGTGAAAAGAATATTCACGCTTTTAACGGTTATGGGTTTAAGTACAGCGGTCTGGGCAGATGCGGATTGGGATTATACTCAGCCTGAGCAATGGTCGACTTTGAGCCAGAAATATTCGGCCTGTAATGGTCTGAACCAGTCACCGATCAATATTGAGCGAACAGTGAAAGCAGAACTGGAACCGCTCAAGTTCAGCTATAACACCATGATTCATGCGATCGAAAATAAAGGTCATACCGTTCAGGTGGATTTTGCGCAAGGTGGTGAATTGCAGCTGGATGGCGATACCTTTGTACTGAAGCAGTTTCATTTGCATAGTCCGAGTGAAAACCTGATTAAAGGCAAAAGCTATCCACTGGAAATCCATTTTGTCCATGCCAATGCCAAAGGTGAGCTGGCTGTCGTGGGGATGATGTTCGAGCAGGGTGCAGAAAGCCAGATGCTCAAACGCATGTGGAACCGTTTGCCAAAAAAGAAGGTTGAGAAAGTGGTTTTGAAAACGCCACAAAATGTGAATCAGATGTTGCCTAAGAATCTGGATTATTATCGCTTTAGCGGCTCGCTGACCACACCACCGTGTTCGGAAGGGGTACGCTGGCTGATCCTGAAAGATATTCAACAGGCTTCTGCCAAGCAGATTTCGGAATTTGCCAAACTGATGGGCCATCCAAATAACCGACCGGTGCAGTCCCTGAATGGTCGTGTAGTGCTGGAATAATCAATATGAGAGCGAAAAAGCAGACTTTGGTCTGCTTTTTTTAATTCTGATACAAATTTTGAAAGGGCACACTGAAAAGGACTTTGTGACGAAAGCTGAAAGATTTAATATGGATATTATTTCTTCTTTGACCTTCTCCTGCCATGCTCTTTGACTTAAAAACCATGATTCAGCCATTCACAGCGCTTTCGCCACAGCAGAAGAAGCTGGATCATCTGATTGATAAAATCGAGCAACAGAAACAGGAATTACACCAATGGCAACAGGCTGAAGAAGATCTGCAGCAATATACCCATAAAACCTTCATGCCAGTTTACCATGAATTGCATGGCGTACTGTTCAAGCAGCTGGAACAGCTCTGGAAGCACCTGCAGGAAACCACATTTTCCAAGGCAGAACTGGTGGTGCTGGATGAAAAGATTCAATACCTTGCAAATTATCTAAAAGACTCTCAGGCAATGTCGGTGCAACAAGCCCATAAAGTGAATGAAATCTTCGCTTACTATCAGCAACGTGCCGAACATGCCCAATTCAGAAAAAGTCAAAAGAAAGTAAATGAACTCGAAACATTCTTTAAGAGTGAGAATCCCTCAGATCTTGCAGATGCAGAAGTATTTGAAGAATGGGAATCAGATCATTTTCAGCAGGCACGTGAGCAAGCCAGATTAAAACGCCAGCAGGAAAAACAGGAGCAGGCAGCAGCGATGGCAGAGCAGTCATTGAAAACCGTATATTTAAAAATTGCTGCCATCATTCACCCTGACCGTGAAGTGAATGATGTCAAAAAAATCAAGAAAACTGAATTATTGCAACGTGCCAATGAGGCTTATGCGGAGCAGGACCTGTTTACGTTACTGAGAATGCAACTACAGATTGAGCAAGATCAGGAATTTTCACAAAAAGGTTTAAGCGCAGAGCAACTCAAGTTTTATCAACTGGCTTTGGAGGCACAGGGCCAGAAATTAAAAGAACAGATCGATGCCTTGATCAATAGACTGGTCTGGTCATCGAAAACCAGAATTGCAGTGAAAAAAGCGAAAGGGAAAGTTCAAATTGCTGACCTGTATAAGCAGATTGATGAAGATACTGCCACTATAAAACAGCAGATTAAAGTAGAAAAAGAACGCCTGATGTATATCAAGAAGGTGAGAGGGTTAGAGATGTTTTTAAGACATGGGATGCTTTAACTTAATTAGAATTACCTCTCCCTTGCGCACTCAGAATATATTCTGAGGATACTCATCACTTGCGCTTCGTTTTAAAGCAGTGCTTTAAAAATTGCTCAGGAGAGGGAACTCTATTATTAAATTTATGCAAATACAAAATCAAATACTATTACTCCCTCTCCCTTTGGGATGAGAAGCACTGCTTCGCAAGGGGGGTGAGGGGAAACTAAAAAACATTACCTACAACTCTTGATAAATCAGCATCCCGTGTAATTGCCCATTTCCAAAAAGCAGAGAAAGGGAAATCAGGGCTGCACATTACCTTTAGTTCATTCACAAGTTTGTGTTTGGTTATCTGTGTCAAAGGTCGTTTTGGGTATAATAAGTTAAATCTTATATTTAATAACTGCGTTTGATATTTTTGTATATCCCTAATTAATGAGTGCCTACTAATTTTTCTTAGTGATGTATTAGTTTCATTAAAACATCTATCAAGAAGTTGAATAGTACTTTCAATTTCTAAAGAGGTTGGTAAGTTACCTAACTCTACTATCACTTTATGATTTTCATTATTAATTGCAGGGCAATGCAATTCAATTGCTTGTGATACATCAATAGATTGGCAACAATCTAAAATATTTATATGTGTATCGCCTTTAATACTATTACATCTTACACAGGCATAAAAAAGATTATGCCAGTCAAATTTTTTGGTACTGTCACCTAGATGTGGGTCACGATGTTCGATATTTACATCAGGAAATCCCTGTCTCTCGCATAGATAACATTTTGCAAAGAATATATCTTGAAGTTCTTCAACTACATCAGATGCACGATAATCCTTTGTAGAGGTGCTTAAACTTTTAGGGAAAGTAGGTGGTCTTATAACTGAAAACATGAATTAATGACCCTCATGTTTCAATTTCGCAAGCTTATTTTTTGCGACCATATACTGAAGTTGCAACTCAACGGATAGTTTTGCAAAGTCTTTATTAAATTCATCTAATAAGCCTTGAATTGTATTCAGGTCTTGAATTGAGTCTTCTGAGTTTATGAACTGTAAAAGTTGATCAGATAGCTGTTTTAGATTTTCATTATCATCTTTAACATGGAAAAGTTCTTTAATAATTGATTCATGTGAATAAAGACTCAAATCTTCCTCAAAGAATTCACCACTGGAAATATCATAAATTACCGTGTCATTATCAGTGGATGTAATCACAAAAGGCGAATGGGTGCTCACAATAAATTGGACTTTGGGAAATGCTTTTATCAAAAAAGGCAAAACTTTCTTTTGCAGAGAGATGTGAAGATGAACGTCTATTTCATCAATTATCGCTATACCAGAAAGATCTATTGGCTTAATATTTTTTAGCTGTGCTTCCATTAAAAGAGAAGCATATATTTTAAATATAGCTTTAAAGCCAGAAGATAGAGAGTCAAAAGTAAAAAAAGATTGCTTTTGACTGTCTACAAGTAAAACCTGATCACTCTGATGGTTGAATGAGATTCTAATATCAGGATTTTCTAATATGAATTTCAGATCTTTTTCTACTTTTTTAAACCAATGAAGTAGTTTTGAAGCTTCCCGTTTAAGTTCCTGTAACTTCGGTTGCTGTTCGGAAAATTGGATGAGCTGCGATTTTTTCGAAATTAAATATGCTTCTAATGCCTCTTCAATATTATCCCGATTTTTATTTAAACGATAATCTTCATAGTCTTTGAAGACTTTCATAATTAGTCGGCGAATTCAAACATGAGGTGCGACAGTTTGAAAAGTCTTATGATAATCAACAAGCTGAGCAAATTTCTCTAATGGTGTAAGCCAATCTAACGCTTTTCTAGGACGAGTATTCAGTGACATGGCAACTTGATTTAAATAATGCTGATCTGCCTGATTTAAATCAATCCCTTTAGGTAAATATTGCCTAATTAAACCATTCATATTTTCGCATGTGCCTTTTTGCCAGGGTGAATGTGGGTCACAGAAATATACATCTATGCCTAAATCTTCTTCAAGTATTTTATGTTCTGCCATCTCGCGTCCACGGTCATAGGTCAACGTTTTACGCAGTTCTGCAGGTAAATATTTCAGAGCTTCAGTTAAAGCCTTGCGCACTGATTCTGCCTTTGCATCAGGTAATGTTGCCAAGATACAGAGCCGTGTATTTCGTTCAATAAGTGTTGCTATCGAACTTTTATTGTCTTTACCTTTAATTAAATCAGCTTCCCAATGACCCGGTATTTTTCTTTCTTGAACTTCGGCTGGGCGCTCATGAATAGTTTTAATATCCTGTAATATAGAATCTTTTTTAGGTTCACCGTTAGCTTTTCGCTTTTTATTTTCATGACGCAGACAGGATAATAAGTCTTTTTTCAACTCACCCTTTGGTAATGCTCGTATCGTTGAATAAATCGTTGTATGGCTTACATTCATTGTTTGATCCAAATCAGGAAATGTCTTTAAACGCTTTGCTATTTGCTGAGGAGACCATAAACAACGGATCGCTTCAACAATAAATTTCCAGAGGATTGAATCGATTTTGAGTTTTCTGTGACCACGTCTACGTCTAGCGAAGGTGTTATCAGAAGCATATTGAGCTTGATAAACGTCATTGATGCTATTTCTTTTAAGCTCACGATAGATCGTACTAGGATGTCTTTTAATGAGTTCAGCAAATTTTCTGGCTGAAAAGCCTTCTTTTCTTGACTCAAGCATTAATGCAGTACGATCTTCAAAGTTAAGATGATGGTATGACAATTTTATATACTCCATAAACCCTTTAAATTAATTAGGTGGTTTATGTCGCACTTCAAGTTTTACTCTGCCGTCTATCATTTTTTACTCTAGATGCATCAAAAACAAAGACTTGATCTTTACTAAAATTATTAGGTGAAATTTTAAATAGTTCAGATACCTTATAGTACTGATCAATTGAGATTGTAAGACGGTTTATAAACTCTATGACATATTCAGGATTATTATAATAATAGTATTCTTCACTTATCTTATTTGGGTTGATTTCCTCTCTATGTGATTTTTTTAAATCTTCATTTGTATTAATTATATAACTCTTAGCATTCTTTCTGAATACCTCAACTTTTTGTAAAAGAATCTTGTAAAGTTGAGATAAATTTTTTCGAAATTCATGTTCATTGAAATTATGATTTTTTAAATCATAATAAATCTTGATTTCATTATTCTTTAAGTCTAGTGACTTAGGAAAGTTGTCTATACCATATTTAATATCTTTAAGTAGATTTTCACGCTCTAAATCTTGATATTCAGAATATCGATTATTTATTAGATTATCTTCTAATTGTCTTAGAAAACGAGTCTTTCCAGATCCATTTTTACCTGTAATTATTAAATTTCTTTCTTTTAACTCAATTTTTTTACTCTGATAATATAAGAAACTGATTTTGTTCATAATAAAAATAAAGGGCTGAATAATCAGCCCTTTATACTACAAATTAGATCAAACTAACAACACATTAAAGCGCCGCAATCTGCTCCATATTCGCTTTAATCTTCGCTAATTGATCAGCAAACTCAGCAAGTTTTACTTTCTCGCCTTCAACTACAGCCGCAGGTGCTTTCGCCACAAAACCTTCATTACCAAGTTTAGTGGCAATTTGATCATGTTGCTTTTGAGCCTTGTCCAAGTCTTTTTGTAGACGACCCAATTCCGCTTTAGGGTCAATTAAGCCCTTCATTGGAACGTATACAGATACGTGACCAACGACAGAAGACGATGACAATGGTGGTTGTTCGCCATCAGCAAGGAAGGTGATGCTTTCAACTTTTGCCAATGCTTTAAATAATGCTTCAATACGAGTGATCTGCGCTTTTTCAGCTTCAGTCGTGTTTTGAAGAAGAACAGGCAATAAACGTGCATTACCTAGACCCATCTCACCACGGATGTTACGAACCGCACCAATCAAACCTTGAAGCCATTGCATATCTGCTTCAGCCTGGTCATTCATCAATGACTCATCCGCAGTCGGGTACTGCGCAAGCATGATGGTTTCGCCAGCGATGCCAAGTTTAGGTGCAAGCGTTTGCCAAATTTCTTCAGTCAAGTAAGGCATTAACGGATGAGCAAGACGTAAAGATGCTTCCATCACCGCAAGCAATACACGGCGAACTTCAGCTTTACGCTCTTCAGATACGTTTTCATCATTCAGAACAGGCTTAGTCAGTTCGACATACCAGTCACAGTATTCATTCCAGATGAATTCGTAAATCGCTTGCGCAGCCAGGTCTAAACGATAGGTTGCAAATGCAGTTTGTACCGCAGCAGTCGCTTTTTGTAGACGGCTGACGATCCACTGTTCAGGCAATTCCCAAAGATCAGGACGAGCCGTTTGACCAACCGTTTGACCTTCGACATTCATCATCACGAAACGCGTTGCGTTCCAGATTTTGTTGGCAAAGTTACGGTAACCTTCAACACGTTTCATATCGAACTTAATGTCACGACCGGTGTTTGCAAGCGCGCAGAATGTGAAACGAACTGCATCCGTACCGTAAGATTGAATACCTTCAGGGAATTCTTTACGCGTTGATTTTTCAATCTTCGCTGCCTGTTTCGGGTTCATCAAACCCGTGGTACGTTTTTGTACCAGTGTTTCAAGCTCCACACCGTCAATCAAGTCTAATGGGTCAAGCACGTTACCTTTAGATTTAGACATCTTCTGACCTTCGCCATCACGTACCAAACCGTGAACGTACACAGTTTTAAATGGCACTTGTGGCGTACCATCTTCATTCTTCATGAAGTGCATGGTCAGCATGATCATGCGGGCAACCCAGAAGAAGATGATGTCAAAACCAGTGACAAGCACATCAGTCGGGTGGAAGGTATTTAAGAAGTAGTTGGCTTTGTCTTTCGCTTCGTCGCCAGTCCAACCTAAGGTTGAGAATGTCCAAAGACCTGAAGAGAACCATGTATCCAATACGTCTTCGTCTTGGTTTAATTGAACATCGGCAGGGATGTTGTTTTTCGCCCGAACTTCAGCTTCATCACGGCCAACATATACATTGCCTTCCGCATCGTACCAAGCAGGGATACGGTGACCCCACCACAATTGACGCGAGATACACCAGTCTTGAATGTTGTTCATCCACGCCATGTACATGTTGTTGTACTGTTCAGGCACAAACTTAATGCGACCATCCTGCACCGCTTCAATCGCAGGTTTCGCAAGTGGCGCAATTTTTACATACCATTGGTCAGTCAGTAATGGCTCAACGATCACGCCTGAACGGTCACCGCGAGGTGGTTTTAATGTATAAGGTTGAATCTGGTCTAACCAGCCTTCAGCTTCAGCCTGTTCAACGATCTTCTTACGTGCCTCAAAACGTTCTAAACCAATGTAATCTGCAGGCGCAGGAATGGTTTTAGAAATCTGTTCGCCCGCTTTTGCGATGTATTCAAATTCAGCAAGAACTTCAGCATTTTTGTTGAAGATGTTGATGATTGGCAATTCGCAACGTTTACCCACTTCATAGTCATTGAAGTCGTGTGCAGGGGTGATTTTTACACAGCCTGTACCAAATTCTTTGTCTACATATTCGTCTTTAACGATTGGAACTGCACGACCAGTGATTGGCAGGATGATGTTTTTACCCACTAAGTCCGCATAGCGTTCATCATCGAGCGCAACAGCAACCGCGGTATCACCTAACAATGTTTCAGGACGTGTTGTAGCTACTACGATGTGATCTTTACCATCATGCGTGCGCAATGATTTGTCTTCAAAGAAGTATTTGAAGTGCCAGAGTGAACCTGCTTCTTCTTTATCAGACTCAACTTCCAGGTCAGAAAGGGCAGTTTGCAGTTTTGGATCCCAGTTCACCAGACGTTTGCCGCGGTAGATCAGGCCTTCTTCGTGAAGTTTTACAAACACTTCTTTTACTGCGTTTGATAAACCATCATCCATCGTGAAGCGTTCACGTGACCAGTCTACAGATGAGCCTAGACGACGAATTTGACGGGTAATGTTGCCGCCAGATTGTTCTTTCCATTCCCATACTTTTTCGATGAACTTTTCACGACCCAAGTCGTGACGGCTAACCCCTTGTGCACCCAACTGACGCTCTACAACCATTTGTGTTGCAATACCTGCGTGGTCAGTACCCGGTTGCCAAAGCGTATTTTTACCAGACATACGGTTAAAACGGGTTAAGGCATCCATGATGGCATTGTTAAAACCATGACCCATGTGCAGGCTACCCGTGACGTTTGGTGGCGGAATCATGATACAGAAAGATTCGCCTTTTTCAGACGGCTTAAAGTAGCCACGCTCTTCCCAAGTTTGGTACCATTTTTTCTCGATCTCGGTCGGATCGTAGGTTGTCGCGATATTTTGCGCTGAGTCAGTCATAGTCTAAACAGATCAAAAGTGAATGAAAAATTGGATCTATTGTAGCAAAAAAAATAGTGCATGCGGCAGCTTAACCAAATGCAAACTTTAGCCAATTGGCATGTATAGCAACTCATCGTATGATAGATTGATAAAAAAACGCGACTCATCGCAGCATATCAAAAAGGATAATAAGATGAGCTATAACATTTCCCTGAAGCTTCAACCCGAAACCCATCAGCGCTTTAAAGACCTTCATTCCAGATTAAATGCCGGCGAGCGAGACAGTCTTGCCAGACCCTTAGGTGAAAATCTGGCCGATATGGCCTGTGAAATTATTGACCAGATTTTTGGTCAGGTGGTGCAGTTGGCCAATTCACCGGACAGCGAGTCCGAAAAAGTGATTCAGCAGATTATGCATAACACCCGTAAATATATGCCGTGGTCGGTTTCATTGTTTGGCAATGAGCGGCTGATGCCTATGGTGAACTATTTGCATCGCATGACCTATGAGCATCAAGGCGATGCCTTCGTCCGATATCCGGTGGAAAAATTACTGGTGATGGAGTTGCTCGGTTGTATTGATCAGATGAAAAATGGTAATCATCAATATGTATCACCCGCTTTAAAAGCCTTTACCCAGGTGGTCGATCAAGGGGTGACGCATTTAATCCGTGAACCGAAAAAAATATTGAAATTTAATGTGCTGGTAGATAAAACCTTGAATGGGGTGATTCATTTAACCACCCAGTTAGGCTATAAACGTTTTGACAAGCTCGGTAGCATCTATGATGCCGATACGATGAGTTATTATTTTGAGCATTTGCTGGCATTTCTGGAAGATGAAATGCAGCACCATATTCATTAAAACAAGGGAAAGAGGATTTCATGGCGAAAGTTGAAGACTTAAATGGAAAAGTGGTCTGGATTACCGGCGCATCTTCAGGGATTGGCAAGGCGATTGCCCAGCAATGTGCTGAACTCGGAGCCCAGGTGGTACTGACTGCACGCCGGCATGCAGAACTGGAAAATGTTCGCCAAAGTCTCACCAATGCAGATCAGCATATTTCAGTCATTGCCGATATCACAGATGAAAGTCAGGTTCGTCATGCTTATGAACAGGTTTTGCAACAAAAAGGCCGGATCGACTGGCTGATTAATAATGCTGGGCTGAGTCAACGTGCTTTGATTCAGGACACCACCATGCAGACTGAACGTGCCATTATGGAAGTCGATTACTTCTCTCAGGTGTTTCTCACCAAAATGGTATTATCGACCTTTCTGGCACAAAAATCTGGTCGTATCGTGTTTATTTCCAGTGTGGCAGGTTTGCTCGGCACCCAGTATCGCGCTTCCTATTCCGCAGCCAAAGCAGCGATTCATATGTGGGCCAACAGCTTGCGTGCTGAAGTCGCAGATCAGGGTGTGCATGTCTCGGTGATTTTCCCGGGCTTTGTTCAAACCAATGTCTCGCTTAATGCTTTAAATGGGGAAGGCAAACCGCAAGCCAAGCAAGATGAAGCGATTGAAAATGGTCTGTCGGCAGAAGATTTTGCCCGTCAAAGCGTACAAGCCTTGCAGTGTGGCGAAGAATATATCGTGATTGGTGGCAAGAAAGAAAAACTTGGCGTGCTGGTTTCACGTATTTCACCCAAGGTGCTATACAAAATGATTCGCAAAACCAAGGTCAAATAATTTAAAGCCTGATCAAATTCAGGCAATTTTCTCTTGAGCGAATTGAACCTGATTACGGCCCATCTGTTTGGCCTGATACATGGCATGATTAGGCGCTAAAGTGGCTTCTTTAATCTGATTAGGATGATTGAAGAAGCTGACTCCGATACTGATGGTTAAATAAATATGCTGCTGTTCATGATGTAATGGGGTTTCTTTAAGCTGCAACCGGATCCGTTCAGCAATTTTAAAGGCGGCATCTTTTTGAATGTCATGCAAGACGAGCAGAAACTCTTCACCACCAATACGTGACACTTGGTCTTTGTCCCGAATATTGGCTTTAAATATCTGACTGATATGTTGTAAAACCAGATCACCGACCTGATGTCCATAACGATCATTAACTGCTTTGAAATGATCTAAATCTGCCATCAAAACTGCATGCTGTAAGGCAGGATTAGGATCTATTTTTTGAATATAAGCTTCAAAGCCACGGCGGTTTAATAATCCGGTCAGCGGGTCGTGATGGCGCTCCCGTTGCAACTTTCGCACCAGATCCAAAATTGCACAGCCAATGAATAAACCTAAAAAGATCAGATCAATCAGGAGCAGCTGTGTAAATGCCCATGCGGGTTCGTAATGGGCGACAAACCCCTGATCCTCAAGCAAAACAGAGAACAGCAAAGCACGTCCCATGATGATGAACGTGGTCGCGAAGGTAAAAATTTTCAGGTAACTGTCGATACGTAAGCGTGTGCTCGTTCGAATAAAGGCAAGCGGGCGGTGCAAATAAATTGCCGCAGTAATGCTACCAATAATCAGCAAACGGGCAGTCTGGTCAGCAGTCACGTGGGTAAAGTAGTAAATGCCAAACGCACCCAAGGCAATCAGGTAAATATAGTTCGGCCATTCATAGTCGATTTTTAAACGCTCATAAATGGCTTTGCTGTGAAAGGTACAGGACAAAAAATAAAGAGCAGCAATGAAACTGGATATTTCCACCAAAACTGATGCCGATAAAACGGTATTGAGTAATATCGTCACGCCAATCAGAATCAGTGCATAAGCATAAGATCTTAAATAATTAGGTAAGCCTTTATAATCGGAAATACTCAGCGTGATGATCCCCAGGCTCGACATGATGCTGGGCACGAGTAGACTGTAAAAATTCAAATCCGGGATCAGCATGTTAGATTATAATGTGAGCAGGTGTGTGAATAATATCATTTATTGCGATGAAAAATATAAATAAAATTGACAATCAAACTGATCGAAATGGCCTATAGAACTGCTTGATATTTTATAAAAATCAAAAAAATAATATCAAAATGCCTCTCACACCTGATGATCATTGAGCTGAAAAGACATTCGTTTTAGTCCAAATCGATGGACGTATTTATAAAATGCTACCAATTTGGACTTGTAGTTTTATCCTTAAAACTTAAGGTGGAAAACAGGATAAAAATATAAAGGATCTATCTGAATGAAAACCCCGGTGCCCGATTATCTCCAGCATGTATTAACGGTCTGTCATGATAATGATCAGGGCGCTTTGGCTGACTATATCCCTGAACTGGCAGCGGTAGATCCAAATAAGTTCGCTTTGGCGCTGACTACGGTGGATGGCACGATTTATTCCACGGGAGATGATGAAACCGAATTTACCATGCAGTCGATGTCCAAGCCTTTTGCTTATGCACTGGCATTGCAGCATTTGGGTATCAGCGCTGTGCTGGAAAAGGTGGGCGTTGAACCTTCAGGGGAGGCCTTTAATCAGATTTCACTGGATAAAGAAACCAATCTTCCGAAAAATCCAATGATTAACTCGGGTGCGATCACCACGCATTCTTTGATTCCGGTACAAAAAGGCATTTCACGTGCGGAATGCTTGCGCCGTTTTTTAAGTGAACTAGCAGGCCGTCAACTGGAATTCGACAAGCAGGTGTATAAGTCTGAAGTCAAAACTGCATTCCGGAACCTGTCGATTGGTTACATGCTGCGAACTGTAGGTGTGCTGGATTCGGATCCTGTGGAAATCGTAAATGGATATATCAAGCAATGTGCGATTAAAGTGACGGTCAAAGATCTGGCAAATATCTGCAGTGTGCTCGCCAATGGCGGTGTTCAGGCCAAAACTGGCAAACAGTTGTTAGAGCGTGATGTGGTGCGCCAAGTGCTCAGTGTGATGATGACCTGTGGCATGTATGATGCGGCGGGTGACTGGCTGACGACGGTGGGCATTCCTGCCAAAAGTGGTGTATCTGGGGGAATTATCGGGGTATTGCCTGGGCAGGTAGGAATTGTGGTTTTTTCTCCTAAAATTGATGAGCATGGGCATAGTGTACGTGGTGTGGATATCTTCGAGCGTTTGTCGCGTGACATGGGCTTGCATCTGATGGAAGGGACGCCATCGGCACAGACCATTTTGCAAAGTCGTTATACTGTAGGTAAGAACAATGACATTGTCGTGTATGAGCTGCGCGGTGTATTGCAATTTACAGAATCCGAAATGTTGCTACGGATTTTGCAGGATGAGCCAGACGCTCAAACACGTATAGTCATAGACCTGACCAATTTGACTCTGATTCATGATGTGGGTGCACGCATGTTATTTGAAGGTGTCAAACGTTTACAAGCGAATGGGCACAAAGTGGTGGTCATTGACTCAGAAGGCGTATTGGGTGAGGAACAGGTGAAAGGCAATAAGCGGGTAGTGGTGACAGAAGAGTTAGAGCGCTATTTAGAGAAGTTTAGTTAAGCCATACTTATAGGGATGAGTATGCCTTTCATTATTTGTGCTTTTAAACTTACTCAGTAGAGGAAATGAAATATAAAAAAGCCCCGAACAGTGTCGAGGCTCTTTTCAAATCTTGAAAAGTTTATTTAATATGCTCGGCAATGTCCGTAAAGATCACGCCTAAGCCATGTGCACCAGCATCTGGATAACCTAAGCTACGATCACCGACTGTACCGGCACGGCCCATACGCGCTACGATGTCTTTGGTAGATTCTGCACCTTTTACCGCAGCCTCTGCACCCAAGACAAAGTTTTCTTTAAACGTCTTGTCGGTATTGGCTGACCAAGAGTCTGCGCAAGGTGCAAGTGCATCAATCAGGGTTTTATCACCGACCACAGCACCACGACCAAATGAACGCTCACCTGTCACTTGAATACCTTTGACTGTGGCTTGAAGCATGTTGGCAAAATCTGCCACAGTTAATATCGTTTTACCTTGAATGGCTTTACTTGCTGCACGGAAAGCAGAACCCCAAATAGGCCCTGATGCACCGCCACAGTGTTCCATAATAATCATGGAACTGTTTAGCAAGAATTCATCCATGTGCTGTGCTTGAATCAGGCTTTGCCATTCGCGTTTCAGCTGTTTAAAACCTTTGGCAACACTCATACCAAAATCACCATCGCCTGCATGGGCATCCAGCTCGCAGAATGGCACTTCATTTTTGATAATACAGGCTGCCATCACATCGACCACATAACGCATATTTTCTATCGTGAATTGCTCATTCTGAATTTCAGCATGTTCAGCTTGGGTTTCAACTTCGGTATTGGCGGTTTGTTTTACTGCTGCATCTTGTGCTGCAAATTCAAATGGTAGAGTAGGCGAGCCGTCAAGCTTAAAGGCAGGGGTATTGGCTTCTGCATCCAGATAGATTTTCAGTTCATCATCCACAGCAAGCAATGAAACCGATGCACCATTCATGTCGATACTAGTCATGTAGTTGCCAACGAATGTGCGGTAAATCTTGATACCTTTACGCGCCAAATGTTCGCATACATCATTGTTAAACACATACAGTTCTTGCATTGGTGTTGAACCAAAGCCGTTGACCAGAACTGCAACTTCTTGCATGTCAGGACGGTCAAGGAATAAGTCATCGACCATACGTTGTGCCATTTCTTTCGATGGCAGAATTTTTTCACGACGAATGCCCGGTTCACCGTGGATACCGACGCCGTATTCCATTTCATCATCGGCTAGGGTAAAGGTCGGTGTACCTTTCGCAGGAACGGTACATGAGCTATAGGCAAAACCAAGGCTAATCACGTTATCTGCCGCTTTTTGTGCCACAGCTTTGACTTCCGCAAGCTCTAAACCTTTTGAGGCTGCTGCTCCTGCAATTTTGTGCACGAAGATGGTACCAGCAACACCACGACGACCGACAGTATAGAGGCTGTCTTTTACTGCGATATCATCCGCCACTTTGACGTAGTCGACCTTGATGCCATCTTCCGCAGCCAATGCAGCACCATTCTGGAAATTCATCATATCGCCAGAATAGTTCTTGATGATCATGAGCACGCCTTTGTCTGTTGCGACATGTTGCAGTGCTTTATAGACCTGAATTTGAGATGGCGATGCGAATACGTCACCACATACGGCAGCATCTAACATGCCAGTACCGACAAAGCCTGCATGTGCAGGTTCGTGACCACTGCCACCGCCACTGATTAGTGAGACGTTATTGTGTTTTTCTTTACGTGAAATGATTTTATGCGATTCGGTAAATTGTAATTCAGGATGGGCAAGGACAAAGCCTTTGCACATTTCGACAACCAGGTTTTCAGGGTTGTTGAGGAGTTTTTTCATGGAGGAGGGCCTTCACGTATTCTGGGAGAGATCTAAAGTCTTATTATTATGGAAATGTTTGAAATTTGCTGACTTAAAAATGTAAAAACGAGCGATTTTAGATTGATGGGTTAGAAAAGGGGCGATTCTAATCCCCCCTAAATCCCCCTTTTACAAAGGGGGACTTTTCTTCGTTTTTATGAGGCAATAGAATTCGAGTAACTCCTTCCTTTGAAAAGGGGGGACTTGTCATGTGATTAAATAAATTTTGTGACACTTCCTCCCTGTTTAAAGGGTGAGAAGCAATGCTTCGCAAGGAGGGATTAAAAAAAGAGAATAATAATGAAACCCTATAATAAAAATTTAAAACAAGCTTCGCGGGATTTACGCAATAACATGACCGATGCTGAAAAGCTGTTATGGTCACGGCTGCGGAACAAGCAAATTTTAGGTTTGCAGTTTTATAGGCAAAAGCCGATTTTGAATTACATCGTGGATTTTTACTGTCCTGCTATGAATTTGGTGATTGAGTGCGATGGCAGTCAGCACTTTACAAATGAAGGCTTAGAAGCGGATCGAGTCCGAGATGAAGCTTTGGCACATTTGAGTCTACGTGTTTTGAGATTTGATAATGGGCAGGTGATGGGGCAGATTGATGATGTAGTGGAAGTGATTTATCAATTTATTCGACAAGAATCTCCCTAAATCCCTCTTTAATAAAGAGGGACTTCACGCGAATTTTATGATGGTTTGGGATTCGTGATGTTCCTCCCTTTTTAAAGGGAGGTTAGGAGGGATTATTTAAATATTTCATCACCAAAAATATTATAGTCATGCATCATTGCTTCAAAAGATTTTGAATCGGCAGTTTTATCGAGATTATCTAAAGCAGCTTTTTCTACTTTCTCTTCTTGCTCATCAGACATAGTGTTTCTTTTTTCTTGTATTTCTAATGCTTTATTTCTCATGTACCCGAGCAAATATTCAGGCATTACTAGATTTGATGGTCTAGAAACCCCATGTTTTAATGAAACGCGACTTGCTCTCATTTTTGATGAGAGATTAGAACTCACAATTCCTAAAATTAGAAAAGTAGGAAGTTTAGTAAATAGATATATATCATTATCTCCTTGTAAGACATCTATACCAATACTTCGAAGAAAATATCTGTTTATATTGCTTGGTAAGTTTAATGATTTGGGAGGAGTATTAATTTCGGATAAGGGGAAGATATGCTGTTCGTATTGATGCAAATTATCTTGTTTACCTAAAAGGAAATTTCTTAAGTTAAGTTCAGCGAGATTAATTTGATCTATAAAATACTCGCTTTCGTCTTCAAAATTAGAATTCTTATTTTTTATGTAGATTAATGTTCTCCATGAAAGGGATGCACAGAATTTTGCTAACCAATCTTTATATTCGGTAACATAATTTTTTTGGTCTAAAAACGGTATGAACATTTTTTCAGAAAATTGTTTTTCCCAACTTGAAAAAAGAAGCTCACAATCGTTACATAAGAGGTAATCCTTAATAATATCTTGTTGTCTTTTGTTAATATTATCTATGTTCCGAAGATATCCGGTAGCACTAGTCTTTTTTAGCCATTTCCCAACAAATTTTGGGATAAAATGACTCTCTTGTAATTCTTTTGCCTCGTGGCAAAGCGAACATCTATTCTTCATTTTTAGTATATGTAATTTTTGAGAATTTGAACAATATCCACTAATTTTTATTATTAATCAATTAATCCCTCCCAACCTCCCTTTAGAAAAGGGAGGAGTTGTCACGTAATCCATTTGATACGCGATGATCCTAGACAAAATAATGGACAGCACGTCCCTCTAAAGATAACGTAACTTTAATCTTTGGAGATTCAAGAAATGGCTAAACGTTTTAGTCCCGAATTTAAACAGCAAGCGATTGATTATGCACTTTCAAACTCACACGAGTCTGTAGCTGCAATCGCCCAGAAATTAGGTGTGGGTTATTCAACATTAGATAAATGGATTCGTGAAACCAATCCGGCAGGTTCAAGCAAACGTCAACTTTCACCAGAACAACAGCGGATCGTGGAATTAGAGAAAGAAGTCAAACAGCTCAAGGAAGCCAATGACATCTTAAAAAAAGCGCATGTGTACTTTCTAACAGATCATGCCAAGAAAAGTACACGGTAATTCAAGATCTAGATATGAATGAAGTCACCGTATCTTCTGCCTGTAAATACCTAGGTGTCAGCACTTCAGGCTATTATGCCTGGCGAAAACGTCAAGCCAATACGGCACAGAAATATAATGACTTAAAAGCCGTATATTGGCAGCATCATGCACGATTGGGTGCACCTTCATTAGTACATGACATGCATGATTTAGGTTACAACATGAGCGAACGTACTATTGGAAGGATGCTAAAAAAGCTTGGTTTACGTAGCAGGATTGCGCGTAAATACAAGCATACGACTGATTCAACCCATCGTTTGCCTACAGCACCCAACTTGTTGGATCGCCAATTTACAGTTACTCAGCCTAATAAAGTCTGGACAACAGACATTACCTATATCCGCACTAAAGAAGGTTGGTTGTATTTATGTGTGATGCTAGATTTATTTAGCCGTCGTATCGTGGGGTGGCAAACCAGCCATCGAATAGACCGCCAGTTGGTGTGTGATACGTTTAACTATGCAATGGCTCGTCAGGGTTATCCAACTGGTGTTATGGTTCATTCGGACCAAGGCTCACAGTACTGTAGTCGTGATTTTAGAGCGCTGTTACTGAAAAATGATTGTACTCAGAGTATGTCTAGACGTGGAAACTGTTGGGATAATGCAGTGACTGAAAGCTTCTTTCATACATTAAAAGGTCATGTGGTACATGGCAGTGTGTTTTCGACTCGAAAAGAGGCGAATGCGGTCTTGTTTGATTATATTGAGATTTATTACAATCGGGTCAGAAGGCATTCTGCAAACGGCTGGTTAAGTCCAGAAGCCTTTGAACAGAAATATTTCAAGAATTTAGAGGGATCGATTGTCCACGATACTGTCTAGGATCACGAAAGTCCCTCTTTCTTAAAGAGGGATTTAGGGAGATTAAAAATCTAAAAACAAAAAAATCCCCTCAATCGAGGGGTTTTTTTATATCGAAACTAGAGAATTCTTAAACCACAGAATCATCCAGATTTGGCGCTAACCAACGTTTCGCTTCATCCAAAGTCCAGCCTTTACGCTTCGCATAATCTTCCAACTGGTCGCCAGAGATTTTACCTACGTTAAAGTATTCAGTTTCAGGGTTTGCATAATAGAAACCGCTGACTGATGAAGGTGGCCACATCGCAAAGCTCGAAGTCAGGTAAGTACCCATCTTCTCTGTCGTACCTAACCAGTCAAACAATGATGCTTTTTCAGAATGCTCAGGACAAGCAGGGTAGCCAGGTGCAGGACGAATACCCACATACTTCTCTTTAATCAAATCTTCATTCGACAATTGTTCATCTGCTTGGTAGCCCCAGAACTCTTTACGAATACGCTCATGTAAATGCTCGGCAAATGCTTCAGCAAAACGGTCACCCAAAGCCTGAACCATAATTGCGCTATAATCATCGCCTTTGGCTTTATATTCTTGTGAAAGCTCTTCGGCACCGAAAATCGACACGGTAAAGCCGCCCAAATAATCCTGAGCCACATCTTTCGGTGCAATAAAGTCCGCCAAAGAATAGTTGGCTCTACCTGTCACCTTGTCAGATTGCTGACGAAGGTGCTCAAAAGTATGGGTCACGTTGCCATTTTCATCTGCAACCGCAACTGTATCTGCTGCCACACGGTTGGCAGGATAGATCTTGAATGTTGCACGGGCATCAAAGCGTTTATTCTCGATAATATCTTTGAGCATGGCTTGAGCTTGTTCAAACAAATCACGCGCTGCTTCACCCACCACTTCATCTTCAAGGATTTTCGGGAATTTACCTGCCAGGCTCCAGGAAATAAAGAACGGCGTCCAGTCAAAATATTCCACCAAGGTTTCAAGCGGATAATTGGTGAATGTTTCTGAACCAATAAAGTTTGGTTTAACCGGTGCATTCTTGTCAAAGTCGATCTTGAAGCCATTTTCAACCGACTTTTGATAAGACAATTTCGCCGCTTTCGGTTGTTTGTTCGCAAGACGGGTACGAATTTTTTCATAATCCGCTGCATAGTCAGCCAGCAATTTTGGCTTCATCTCAGGAGAGAGCAACTGCGTTGCTACACCCACGGCACGTGAAGCATCTGCGGTGTAAAGCACGCCATCATTATGATATTGCGGTGAGATTTTCACTGCGGTATGCGCTTTAGAAGTCGTCGCACCACCAATCATTAACGGAATGTTAAAGCCTTTGCGCTGCATTTCTTTGGCAACAAAGACCATTTCATCCAGAGACGGCGTGATCAGACCAGACAAACCGATGATATCGACTTTTTCATCAATCGCAGTTTGTAGAATTTTCTCACATGGTACCATCACGCCCAGATCCACGATGTCATAACCATTACAGCCTAATACTACGCCAACGATGTTTTTACCGATGTCGTGTACGTCGCCTTTCACCGTAGCCAGCAGGATTTTACCTTTTGCTTCGGCTTGGGTTTTCTCAGCTTCAATGAACGGGTTCAACCACGCTACAGCCTGTTTCATCACGCGTGCAGATTTGACTACTTGTGGCAAGAACATTTTACCGGCACCGAACAGATCGCCGACTACGTTCATACCCGCCATCAATGGACCTTCAATCACATCCAGTGGACGTGTAGAGTTTAAACGCGCTTCTTCAGTATCTTGATCGATATAAGTCGTGATGCCTTTTACCAATGCATATTCAAGACGTTTTTCAACAGACTCATTACGCCATTCCAGATTTTCTTCGGCTTTTTGCGTACCACTTTGACCACGGTATTTTTCAGCAACAGCAAGCAGTTTTTCGGTTGCTTCCTGACCGCTTTTACCCTGGTTCTGGTTTAAAACAACATCTTCAACCGCTTCTTTCAATTCTTTATCGATGTCATCGTAAATCGCCATCTGACCGGCATTTACAATACCCATAGTCATGCCTTGCTGAATGGCATGGTACAGGAACACCGAGTGAATCGCTTCACGTACCGGTTCGTTACCACGGAACGAGAACGATACGTTCGACACACCACCAGAAATCATCGCATTTGGCAGGTTCTGTTTAATCCAGCCAGTCGCTTCAATAAAGTCCACGCCATAGTTGTTGTGTTCTTCAATACCGGTCGCAATCGCAAAGACGTTCGGGTCAAAGATGATATCTTCAGACGGGAAGCCTACTTCATTCACCAGAACATCATATGAACGCTTACAGATTTCTTTTTTACGCGCAGCTGTATCGGCCTGACCATCTTCATCAAATGCCATCACGATGACCGCGGCACCATATTGACGGCAGAGGCGGGCACGTTCGACAAACTCGTCATGACCTTCTTTCAGGGAAATCGAGTTCACCACGGCTTTACCTTGCACACATTTCAGGCCCGCTTCGATAATCTCCCATTTAGAAGAATCCAGCATGATTGGCACACGTGAAATATCCGGCTCAGAAGCAATCAGATTCAGGAAATGCACCATCGCACCTTGCGAATCGAGCATGCCTTCATCCATGTTGATGTCGATGATCTGTGCACCGGCTTCAACCTGTTGACGGGCAACATCAAGCGCTTCGGCGAAGTTTTCTTCACGAATCAGACGCAGGAATTTTTTTGAACCGGTGACGTTGGTACGTTCACCAACGTTCACGAACAGTGAATCTTTGGTGATGTTAAATGGCTCTAAACCGCTTAAACGGCAAGCCGGTTCAATTTCAGGAATTTGACGAGGGGTAATGCCTGCAACAGCATTTGCAATCGCGCGGATATGATCCGGCGTAGTACCACAGCACCCACCGGTAATATTAATTAAGCCACTTTCTGCAAATTCTTTAATGAAGGCCGCAGTTTCTTCCGGCGTTTCATCATAACCACCGAAGGCATTTGGCAAGCCAGCGTTTGGATGCGCTGAAACAAAGGTATCGGCAACATCAGACACGGTTTTAACGTGTGGACGCATCGCATCTGCGCCAAGTGCACAGTTAAAGCCGATAGATAACGGCTCTGCATGACGCATTGAGTTCCAGAAGGCTTCTGCAGTTTGACCAGTCAATGTACGACCTGATGCATCCGTGATCGTACCTGAAATCATGATTGGCAGTTCATAGCCTAATTCTTTAAAGACTTCTTTTACTGCAAAGATGGCAGCTTTGGCATTTAAAGTATCGAACACAGTTTCGATCAGGATGATGTCTGCACCACCTTCGATCAAGGCCTTGGTCGATTCAATATAGTCAACTTTGAGTGCATCAAAAGTGATGTTACGGAACGCCGGATCATTCACGTTTGGAGAAATAGAAGTGGTACGCGATGTCGGACCAATCACACCTGCCACAAAGCGTGGTTTTTCAGGCGTTGAATATTTGGCACAGGCTTCTTTGGCCAGACGCGCTGCTTCACGGTTAATTTCAGGAACCAGATCTTCCATGTGGTAATCCGACATTGAAACACGGGTACCGTTAAAGGTATTGGTTTCAATAATATCGGCGCCAGCTTCCAAGTAAGCTTCATGAATGCCTTGAATGATTTGTGGTTGAGTCAGCACCAGCAAATCATTATTGCCTTTGAGATCATAGGCCCAGTCAGCAAAACGCTCACCACGATAATCGGCTTCTTCCAGTTTATGGCGCTGGATCATGGTACCCATCGCACCATCGATAATTAAAATTCTTTTGGCAAGAAGTTCTTTTAAAGTGGTAAGTGTAGACATTCAAACTTTCTCAGCAGAAATCAAAAAAAACGACGCTAATCTTAGCAGATTAGTTGGCTGATTTCTGCTGAGATTGCTCAGAATGATGGATAAGCATGATATGAAAATTTGATAAGTCATCTAGAAAAACAACAAGTTTTAACATGCGGATCAGAAAATAATGCAATCTCGAATCTGATTCGATGCCTTACAGACAAGAAACAGGATCAGAAAATTAAGCTGATGCTTTCATTCATGAAATTGTCATATTGATGGCTTATGCTGTGCAAATGAAACTTTTGCTCTGCTTGATGACAGGTAGGGCATGAATCGTTTTGGTAGCAAAATATGTGCGGTTGCTAAGCTTAAATAAGCTGGAATACTCTCTTAAGTAATTGATTTATAAAATCAAAATCTAGTGTTTTAGTCGGAATTAAACAGGACGAATAGCAGCAAGAAAATCCAAATAATTGCTTCATATGACAGCAGTTTGTCATATAATTGTCACAATTTAACTGAACAATATGGGGATTCTTGAATCCTCTATTCCTGCTTGCATGAATCCTAATCAAACTCCCGTAGATTCAGCACACGGGTCGGCTTCCCAAAAGTCGACCAATGTTCATGTGCCAACACCGAAATTCTTTATGCCGGTGTTCCTGACTCTTATTATCACTACGCTGATTTATATCGGCTTCCAGTTGTCTGCAGATTTAGCGCATGTACCGGCCTTGGGCTTGTATTCAGTTATTTTGTTAGCGACGGCACTTTTTATTGCGTTGAGCTTTGAGTTCGTCAATGGCTTTCACGATACCGCCAATGCTGTGGCCACAGTCATTTATACCAATGCACTTTCAGCTCCTGTCGCAGTGATGTGGGCCGGCTTCTGTAACTTCCTTGGGGTTATGGTGGCCAGTGGTGCGGTCGCTTACGGCATTATTGCGTTATTGCCGGTCGAGCTGATCATGAATGTCGGCTCCGGAGCAGGCTTTGCCATGGTCTTTGCCATGCTGATCGCGGCTATTCTCTGGAATCTGGGAACCTGGTTCCTCGGTATTCCAGCATCCAGTTCACATACCCTGATCGGTTCGATTCTGGGTGTGGGCATCATGAACTATATTCTGAATGCCGGTACTGGCGCTTCAGGTATAGACATGGAGCAGGTGATGAAAGTCGGTAAGGCGCTGTTATTCTCGCCTTTAATCGGTTTTGCATTTGCTGCGATTGTGTTCCTGCTGGTGAAAAAAATCTTCAAGCGTCAACTGGAACTGTTTCAGCCACCTGAAGGTAACAAGCCACCACCACCATTGATTCGTGCCATGCTGATCTTTACCTGTACTGGGGTGAGCTTTGCCCATGGTTCAAATGACGGTCAAAAAGGTATGGGTCTGATCATGTTAATCCTGATCGGCTGTGTGCCGTTGGCGTACTCGCTGAACAAAAATCTGGATGTACAACATATTCAGTCTTTTGGTCAGTTATCTGCACAAACAGCGGATGTGATCTATCCAAATCATCAGGATATTCCGGATGAACAAGCTCGTGATGTGATCACCAAGTACATTCAGACCAAGGAAATTACCCCTGAAGTCGTGCCTGCATTGGCAAGCTTGACGGATCATCTGGGTGAGAAAGTCGGTAGCTATACCAGCATTAAGGATGTTCCTGAAGCTCAAGTATCTGAATTCCGTAATGACATGTATCTGAGCACTACAGCATTTAAGCGTCTGGATAAAGCAGAAGCTTTACCGGCAATGAGTGCTGCGCAGGAAAAAACAGTGGATGAATACCGTGACAATCTGGATTCATTCCTGCAATACATCCCGACCTGGGTAAAAGTGGCGACAGCCTTGGCACTTGGTCTGGGTACGATGGTCGGCTGGAAGCGTATTGTCGTGACGGTTGGTGAGCGTATTGGTAAACAGCATATGACTTATGGTCAGGGTATGTCTGCCGAACTTGTGGCAATGTCAACTATTGCAGCGGCAGATGGCTTTGGTATGCCGGTATCAACCACCCATGTATTGAACTCTGCAGTAGCAGGTACCATGGTGGCGAACAAGTCAGGTCTGAACTTCCAGATGGTGAAAACTATTCTGTCTGCCTGGATCTTTACTTTACCAGCAACGATCTGTTTGTCAGGTACTTTGTACTGGTTGCTTCTTAAAGTCTTCTAGGACTTTTTAAGGTAAAAACGCTGCTTTGGCAGCGTTTTTTTATGGGTGGAAGAAAAATTAAGGATGTAAAAGAGGAATCTAAATTACGATTAAGGCGACAGGGATGTCGCCGTTAGGCTGTGATATAGGGAGGCGAATTCAAACATGAGGTGCGACAGTTTGAAAAGTCTTATGATAATCAACAAGCTGAGCAAATTTCTCTAATGGTGTAAGCCAATCTAACGCTTTTCTAGGACGAGTATTCAGTGACATGGCAACTTGATTTAAATAATGCTGATCTGCCTGATTTAAATCAATCCCTTTAGGTAAATATTGCCTAATTAAACCATTCATATTTTCGCATGTGCCTTTTTGCCAGGGTGAATGTGGGTCACAGAAATATACATCTATGCCTAAATCTTCTTCAAGTATTTTATGTTCTGCCATCTCGCGTCCACGGTCATAGGTCAACGTTTTACGCAGTTCTGCAGGTAAATATTTCAGAGCTTCAGTTAAAGCCTTGCGCACTGATTCTGCCTTTGCATCAGGTAATGTTGCCAAGATACAGAGCCGTGTATTTCGTTCAATAAGTGTTGCTATCGAACTTTTATTGTCTTTACCTTTAATTAAATCAGCTTCCCAATGACCCGGTATTTTTCTTTCTTGAACTTCGGCTGGGCGCTCATGAATAGTTTTAATATCCTGTAATATAGAATCTTTTTTAGGTTCACCGTTAGCTTTTCGCTTTTTATTTTCATGACGCAGACAGGATAATAAGTCTTTTTTCAACTCACCCTTTGGTAATGCTCGTATCGTTGAATAAATCGTTGTATGGCTTACATTCATTGTTTGATCCAAATCAGGAAATGTCTTTAAACGCTTTGCTATTTGCTGAGGAGACCATAAACAACGGATCGCTTCAACAATAAATTTCCAGAGGATTGAATCGATTTTGAGTTTTCTGTGACCACGTCTACGTCTAGCGAAGGTGTTATCAGAAGCATATTGAGCTTGATAAACGTCATTGATGCTATTTCTTTTAAGCTCACGATAGATCGTACTAGGATGTCTTTTAATGAGTTCAGCAAATTTTCTGGCTGAAAAGCCTTCTTTTCTTGACTCAAGCATTAATGCAGTACGATCTTCAAAGTTAAGATGATGGTATGACAATTTTATATACTCCATAAACCCTTTAAATTAATTAGGTGGTTTATGTCGCACTTCAAGTTTTACTCTGCCGGACATATCATCAGCTTAACAAAAGATTTTTGTTACTTTTGATCTTTCAAAAGTAAAGAAAAAAAGAAGCTATAAAATAGATCAACTTAAATCTGCCCAAAGCACATTCATAAGAATTTGAATGATTGAAAGCCCAAATTAACCTCTCCTTAACCCTCTCCTAGAAGGCATAGGTATCTACACATCTATGAGATACCTAATGCCATTGTGGCTATCTCATTGAGTTCATCTATTGAATATTCCGAGAGCAGTTGAAGAGTGTTCAGTAAAATCGAAAGCCCTGCCAATAAGGCAGGTGCACTTTCCAACCTACCTCTTTTCTGCTGCCGACCTGAAAGACGGGTGAGAAATACACGAATTTTCTGATGGTGTTCATCTTCAGAACGCTGGATTCGCCAAGTTAAAACACAAGCCATACAGCTAATCAGTAACCGCCTTAAAATGGCTTCAGGTCTGGTCTGAAGCCATGCTTCAATATCATGACCTGCCTGCTTGAGCAGCTTGAAATAGCATTCAATTGTCCAGCGCCAGTAATACCAGGTCGTCATCTCTACCGTAGTAATCTCTGATGGAACATTGCTGATTAGTGACCATCTTGCGACGGTCTTATCCTGATCATCTTTCACTACGGCAACAATTAATCTGGCTTCAATCGCACTCCCTGGCTGGGGAGCAACCCGTTGGCCTGAATCGTCATTTCTCTTCGGTTTTGCTGCACGTGTTATCCGGATAGCAGTTTCTCCCACATGCAACATATGCCGGTTTCCTTTATAGGCAATCGGCTGGACCTGCTGCGTTTCTACTCGTTCTGCGGCTTCTGCAACTTTGCATGTTTTGCCCTGATGCTCAATTCGATGGCCTTCTTTCGCCCGAATCAGCCATTTAAAACCCTGGCTGCTCATTTCCCTTAGGTGGGCAATGGAGTCACCTTCACGATCAATGATATGAACACATGTTTTCTCAATGGGATATTGTTCAATCACTTTGATTTGTTCGGTAAGTGAATCTAGATGAGATTTGCGCCCAGCAGAGTGTTGACTGAATGTGGAATAGCAGCCTGAGGCATCTGATAGTGTCTGCGCCAGTGGCGCAATAGGTAGTCCCGAGGCTGCATCAACCAGCAGACTGCTTTGCAATTCATAGCCTGAATCATATTGATGGGTTCTTTGCAGGCGCTGAATTTTATGATGGTGTTTCACATACTGTAGCTGAGACCAGTCATGAACAATCAATGCATATTGATGCGGTGATGCCTTGATCTGTTCACATGCAAGATGTTCAATTGGCTGGTTTAACTGACTAAAAGAGATTTTGTCATTATTCAGGAATCGCCAGACCGCTTGTGTGGTTGCGAAACTCGACTTTTGGGCAGAAGCCAGGTCTTTGATTGCCGGAGCAAGTGAAGCAAGAGGGTTCATATTGAGCTTTACAAGGCTGTTATAGCGCTTGACAAGACGCTGATCCAGGCCAGAGATGTTAAATTGAAGAGCATGCTCTTCAATTTAACGCAAAGTTCAGGAATTGTGTAGATACCTATGCCTAGAAGGAGAGGGAACGCCCATTTTCAATTAAAGTTCTCTCTGCTTTAGGGATGAGCAGCACTGCTACGCAACGAGGGGAGAACTTTAAAAATAACGATTACCTTTCTTATGGAAAAATTGGATGAAGATAATAAAAAAATTACTTCTTCAACTTACTCAATAATCCTTTTGGCAACTTCTCTGTCGCAAAACCATATAGTGCAGCAAAAGGTAGTGCGGTACGTGCCAGATAGGCCACTCGCCACAAACCACCATGATTCGCGCCATGCATCATTAATTCAAGCGGATGGTTCAGCTTCACTTCAGGATTGGCCACCGATTCTGGATTGCGAAGGTCATGAATCCACAGTGCAGCCATAATTGCATTGGTGGTTTCAGGTGCAAAGGCTTCAACATCAAACAGGCTGGCGCCGTTGAACGCTGCTTTTAATAGCGGATTTTTGGTCACGGAATAGGTCGTAGTAGAAGGGGCAATATTGATGCTGACCCGCTGACCTTGAGCACGAGCTAAGGTAGCACGCCATTGCTGAATGCGTTTTGCCAGCGCATAGTTCGGGCCTTGTTCAACCACCAGACAGTCACAAATACCATACGCCTGATCACCAGACTGAATCAGTTCATGCGCATTTTTCTGGAAAAAGTGTTTGCGGCTTAAAGCTGAAACCCCTTTAGAAAGGATCGTCTGTACCTTAGAGCGTTCAGTATATTTTACTTTAGAGGCTTCGATTACTTCACTCGGCACCGCATAAACATCGGTCGGCGTACACATGTACATCAGACTGGTATTGGCTTTTTGCTGACTAACATAGTGCATGATGGCATCCATGGTCATGGAGACGCGGACATGCTTTTCACCATCCAGATAAGCAATTGCAGCCAGATCTAGGTCCTGCTCAAACTGTAATAGCCATGTGGCAATTTCAGGAATCTGGGTGAGCAAATTTGCGCCCAGTTTTTCTTTTAAAATGTCAAGTGAAGTATCAGCAGGTAAGTCTTCAATACAAGGTGCATACAGTGTGGCATTGCCTTGGCTAATGGTATCGATAATCTTGCTCCATACCCGGGTGTTTGGCAGATCAATCGCCACAATGTTGGCTTTCCATTTCGTCAGCCAGGTCAAAGGGCCGGCTTCAGATGCGGCACCAAACAGCACCGCCGTCCGATCTGACAAGTCAAACCATTCAGGATGTACCACACATTCACGCAGGGCATTGGCATGACTGGTTTCCACGATGCCTTGGCTTTCCCAGCGCTCAATCTGCTCCAATAAGGCATCACCTTGCAGCTTTTGACCGTGGTAAGGCACATACCATTCTGGTACAGCTTTACTGCTACCTGTGAGTTTGAATGTATGTAGTTGTTCAGCGGGCAGAGTTAAGGCATCTTGCAATACATACTTTTGACCATCACGATAAAATTCAAAAGTCTGATGGGCCTTTGCTAATCCATCTTCGGCAATTTTCAAGCTGGCTTCAGGAGAACTCAGTCCCTGTTCGACCAGTTGCTTAAAATGCACGGTATATTTTTTGCGCCAGTTTTTTTCTGATTGTGCCTGTTGCGAACTGAGAGGGGCGACATTGGCTAAGGCGGCTGCGATGATCGCGCGTCCTGCTTTGGAGCTACTTGGTTTTTGTTGCTGAGACTGAAGAGGAAATTGAAGACCGTCTGGTGTAGTGGACATGCAAAATATCTCGAGAATGACAGTAATTAATATACAGATGTATACATTATCGCTGCAAAATTCAGTCCAAGATTGGCATTAAGTGACATCATCACTTTCTAATATATTACGAGATGTTTCAAACGAATAAGGGAGCAGCAGCTCTCTTATTCGTTTTCAGCAGAAATATGAGGCTTAACTCATATGTAGCTTTATTCCTTCAGTATTTAAAAAACTGATTAAAACGGAACCTGCATCAGTTTATTCAGGAAATGCGGAATCAGGCGTGGCTCCAGAATAATCGTCATGACCACCCCGTAAGCCGCTCCCCATAAATGCGCGCTATGATTAATGTTGCTATTGCCTTTTTTGCCTGACCAGATGCTATAGGCTACATACAGCACAGCAAAAATAATGGCAGGAACCGGAATGAAGAACACAAAAATTAATTTCCAAGGTTCAAACAGGATATAGGCAAACAGTACAGCCGACACTGCACCGGAAGCGCCGAGACTAGCCCAGCGGGCATCATTTTTATGCTTCAGGTAACTGGGTAGAATCGCTGCGATCAGGCCACCGAGGTAAAACAGGATAAAACCCAGGTCATATAGGTATTGACGATAAAAGCTTTCAATCACGCTGCCAAAAAAGAACAGGGTAATCATGTTGAACAGCAGATGTGCCCCATCCGCATGGATAAAGCCATGAGTAATAAAGCGATCATATTGTCCACGTTGCAGTGCCGGTGGCCAGAAAATCAGGCGATTCATCACCGTCTCTTTGGAGAAAGCAATAAATGACACAATACAGGTGATCAGAATAATAGTAACGGTATGATTAAAAGGTAAATCAAGCATATAAATGATTCTAATGGTGCCTATTTGCCAATTATCATGCCATTAAAATGGAGCTAAAGTTGTACTTTTATAATAAATCCGACAATTTTAGTTGATTTTTAAAAATTACCCCGCATCTTCAGTTAAAATGGCCGCTTGAGCTTGAGGAAATTATTGTTATGTCGACTGAGAACAGCAGCACTCCAGTTGTTGGTGAAATTCCCAACTTATTGATTACACCAACAGCACAAGAGTATTTAAAGGATCTACTGGATAAACAGAACACCCCGGGTATTGGTGTGCGTGTTTTTGTAGAGCATCCGGGTACTCCTCGCGCTGAATGTTGCATGGCCTATAGTGCACCTGATGAAGTTGTACCGACAGATTATAAGCAGGAATATCCTGATTTCCCTGCTTTTATCGACTCGCCATCAATTCCGTATTTACTCGATGCCGTGATTGATTACAACAAAGACCGTTTTGGCGGTCAGTTGACTTTCCGTGCACCGAACTCCAAAGTGCCACGCGTAGGTCCAGATGCATCAGTAGAAGAGCGTATTACCTATGTATTACAGTCTGAAATTAACCCGGGTCTGGCAGGCCATGGCGGTAACTGTGCACTGGTTGAAGTTAAAGAAGACCCTGAAAAAGGTTTAACCGCTGTACTTAAATTTGGTGGTGGTTGCCAGGGCTGTTCAGCGATTGATATCACTTTGAAACAAGGTGTTGAAACCACATTAAAACAACATGTACCAGAGTTAATGCATGTCGTTGATGAAACGGATCATAGTCAGTCTGAAGGTGCGTATATGAAATAAGCTGTTCTATATAACAGTTTATTTATCGCATTTTAAAAACCTCGAAATTTCGAGGTTTTTTTATTTCTGGATTAAAAACAAGTGAATGTTAATGATAATAATTATCAATAGTAATTGCATTCAATTGAAAAGCTGTTACACTTCGCAACCGAATAAACATGATCTCTTCATAAATATTGGGGCGCGCAAGGTATGAATAACCCATTCTTAAAAACAACTTTGGCATTTGCTGTATTTACAGCTATGGCGGGAAATACATCTGCAGTAGAAGCTGTTGTTCCACAGGCGGAAGCGACTAAATTGCAAACGATTGTGGTGACCGCAACAGGTTATGAGCAAGATTTGGCTAAAGCACCAGCTTCCATTACCGTGATTGATCGTGAAGAATTAGATAAACGTGAATATAACGACATTACTGATGTACTGCGTAATACGCCCGGGGTAGTGGTTTCAGGTGCAGGTTCTGCACAGACCATCAGTATTCGTGGTATGAGTTCAAACTATACTTTGTTTCTGGTCGATGGTAAGCGTCAGTACGGCAAGGATGTCAATCCGAATGGAGACGATGGAGGTTTTGAGAAAAATATTCTGCCACCTATTTCAGCAATTGAACGTATTGAAGTGATCCGTGGTCCAGCTTCTACACTTTATGGTACAGATGCCATGGGCGGTGTAGTGAATATTATTACCAAAAAAGTGTCGGATGAATGGTCTGGCAATGTTGAATTGGGAACCACGATTCAGGACAGTAGCCGTTCAGGTGATATTAAAAATGCTTCTGCATATCTTGCTGGTCCTTTAATTGCAGATAAGCTTGGTTTGCAACTGGCAGTCAATAAGCAGGAACGTAATGAAGACCGTTATGTTGGCGGTTTTCGTGGCACGGAACGTGAAAGCTTAAATTCACGCCTGACTTATGCCATTAATGATGATCATGATGTACAAGTTGAAGCTAATTTCGTGCAGCAGGAATCAACTACGTCTGTAGGGGAAACGGTAGCACCTGCTCAAGGTGCTGCAGATTCGTTTTCGCGCAATTATCGTAATGTTTATTCATTAACCCATAATGGCCGTTATAGCGATAACTTAGACAGTTCATCATATATTCAATATGAAAATTCAAAAAATCCGGATCGAGGCAATACGGAACTGGGTACCAAAGGAATTACCTTGGATACCTGGACTGCTAACAGTCAATGGAATTTGTTATTGGGTGACCATACTTTATCATTTGGTGGATATTTTAAAGATGAAAAGCTCGAAGATAAAGCCACTAACCGTAATCCGAATTCACCTGAGTTTAGTGAATTGACGCGATGGTCTGCTGCAGCATTCTTGGAAGATACCTGGAGCATGACAGATCGTTTCGATTTAACAGCCGGCCTACGTTATGACCATGATGAAAACTATAGTGGTCATTTATCACCACGTCTGTATGGGGTGTACGCTGTAAATGATAATTTTGTGGTAAAAGGCGGTGTAGCTACAGGTTATAAACAACCTGATATTCGTGCAGCCACTGAAGGTTTCTATAGTGTTACCGGTGGTAGCGGTTCACCCTTAGCAACAGGGCGTGGCATCATTCGTGCGAATCCGGATTTAGAACCTGAATCGAGTCTATCTACTGAACTGGGCTTCAACTGGAAAAATGATTATATCAATACATCGCTGACTGGCTTTATCACTAAATATGAAGACCGTATAACAGAAGTTCGTGCCTGCGAAACCGATACTGATGGCACCACAACAAACCGCAATAATTGGCAGAATTGGAAATGTTTCGAAGGAGATATTCCATTTTACTTTATTAGTGAACGGATCAACGTGGATGAAGCAGAAATTCGTGGTGTAGAAGCAACGGTAGAAGCCAGTCTGAATGATTACACGACATTGACTGCTAACTATACCTATACCGATTCAGAGTTTAAATCGGGTGCTTTTAAAGGCCAGCCACTGAACCAGATGCCAGAACACATGTTTAATATTGGTGTGGATTATGAGCTAAATGATGCACTCAATGTATGGAGCCGCTTGCACCACCGTTCTGAAACCTCTGCTTACTTGAGCCGTACATCTATGGCTCAGCCAAACCCAGGTTACCAATTTGTAGATGTCGGCTTTAACTATAAATTCAGTCCGAATCTAACAGGTAAATTTGGTGTCTATAACCTACTGGATGAAAAAGCTGAAGATATTGATGGTGATCAACTATTGGATGGTCGTCGTTACGGTATCAGTCTGAATGCAAAATTCTAAGCAAATGTCTTGTCCTGAAATAGATTGACAGTATTCCACTTCAAACCGAGTTAAGCAATTAGCTCGGTTTTTGTTTGCTCATACATCTGATTCGGGGTGTTCATATTTAAACTTAAATGCGGTCTATAACAATTGTAAATCATGATAGATTCCGCAATTAAGTGATCTAACTCCTTCATGGTTTGACATCGCGTGGTTAAAAACTCCTGCTTTAATATTCCATTAATTCGCTCTGCTAATGCATTCTGATAACAGTCCTTGCCATCTGTCATGGAAGGACATATCCCATAATGGCGCAATGCCGATTGATATAGCTCAGAGCAATACTGAGAGCCTCTGTCTGAATGGTGAATCATCCTGGCTGCCCGATCTGTCACATGCTGCATCGCCATATGTAGTGCCTGCACAACATTCTCTGCACGCATATCATTCGATAACTTATAACCTTTAATCTGTCGGGTATAAGCATCTGTCACCAAGGATAAATAATGCACACCTTCAGCACTCTCAACATAGGTAATATCACTAACAAAGACTTCATTGGCTTGCACCGCTGAATAATCCTTTAATAAATTTGGATGCTTCTTCATCCAATGCTTGCTATCCGTAGTTTTTGTATAGCGACGCTTAGGGCGAATCAATAAGTTATTTTCTTTCAATATTTTAAATAACTGATCCCGTCCACACTTTAAACCACGTTGCAACAATTTGCCTTTAATAAGCCAATACAGCTTACGTGTTCCGATACTTGGCATGAGACAGCGATATTCCATAACCAACTCAAGTATTTGTTCAGTTGCTTGTGCAGTCATTTGAGCACGTTTTTCTGCTTGATAATAAGCTTGTCGGGTGATTCCCAACCACTGACAATAACGTGAAACGCTTAGTCTTCTTTGGCTTTGCCAATCTTTGAAACGTGCTCGGTATACTTTTTTCCAAGATCAGTCCCACATTCTTTATCAATGTGATAAATCACATCCTGAATAAATTCAGTTTTAAGCTTTTCTGCGGCTAACTGCTTTTCTAATTGGCGGATTCGTTGTTGGGGTGTCAATTGGCGTTTAGAAGAAGTCGGCATATTCGAAGTCCAGTCCTGTTGTCCGTGCTTGCGTAACCATACCAGCACAGTTGATCTTCCTTGAATACCATATTTTGCCTGAGCTTGCTTATAAGTAATTTGCCCTTTTTCTACTTCATGTACCACCATCATTTTAAAGGCAAAGCTATAGTCACGTTGTGTACGTTTAACTCGTTGTTCTCGTTTATGTTCCATAAAATAAGTCTCTTAAGGTGTAAACTTATTTCAGGACGGGACAAAATGAAAATATAAAAAGCCGCTTTATAGCGGCTTTTTTATTTAAATCTTAAGAATTTTCAAAGTATCTTCATGATAATAAAATTGTTCCAGATATTTGCGTGCACGCTCACGTAAATGGCCTTGAGAAACCATCTGCTGGATTACCGGACTGAGCAGTTGCTGCAATTCATTCTGAATTAGCGCTTCATCAATATTCAGATCACGTAATAACTGATCAAAGGTATGTTCCTGATTGCGGACATACCAGGTATGAATTCCGTCATGCACTTGCTGCTGCAGATAGTCTGTCTGACGTATATGATCCCAGATATCATGACCTAAGCCGACCGTCTGATTCAGGTCCTGCAGCTCAATATAATTCTTCAAGACCGATACTGGCATGTCTTTGATTTTATGCCAGAGATTGGCCTGAAAATGATAGAGTTTTTCATCGTCAAAATGCTGGTTCAGCACATGCTCACTCATCTGGCTGAGCTTTAGAATGTTCTTTTGCAGATAACGTGCAATGGTGCTATCGAGGTTGGTATCGGTAACATTTTCCAGTACCGATTTGCCCATTTTCATAAAGCGGGAAACCCCGGGTACGCTTTTGGCAATCATGGAGTTATCCAGATAATCCTGAATGGAATGCTGGATCAATTGGGTAATCATGGCGGAAAATGCCGGATTATTCACTATGGTTTTAATCAGACGCTGCCGATGGCCACTTTTACTGGCCACATACTGGGCGATCTTGTCTACGGTCAGTACTGGAATCAGATCGGCAATCGTGGTGGAATCATTGGTCGGATGCACCAGGGCAAAACGGATATGCTCGGCAATCTGTTCAATCAGAAAGCTGCTGGCGGCAGTACCCAGAATCTGTTTTTGTAAAAGCTGGTTGATCAGTTCACAACTCCACAGCTCTTTCAGCGTCTGTTTACGTAGCCACAAATAAAATGCATGAAACTCGCTTTGAATCGTTTCAGATTGAGAAAATGCCTGATCGAGAAAATCAAGTTGAGCATCGATCAACTGCTCAATCATCGGGTGTTTCTGCATAGCATCTCTGAAACTTAATTTAAAGGAATGAGTTTATCAGCAAGCGGGTTTTTTAGGGTCTGCGTCTTGGCCAGAAAAGGCAAATAATGTTGTGCAACCTGTTTTTCTGCTTCAAGAATCGGCATATGCCCGACATTATTTAAAATCACTGGCTTCTCGGCACGTTTCAGCAGGGCATGTAGCTCTTTGACTACTTCGACATTAATGATCCGATCCTGTCTGCCCCATAAAATCAAGGTGGGTGCTTCAACCGTACGCATCAGGCGGGCAAAGGTTTCCGGTGTATAAATCCGATTTAGCATCACCACCTGATCAATCGATTTGCTGGTTTGTTCAGCGCGTGAAATCAACAGTTTTTCCTGTGCATGCCGTAACTGATAAGGAATCACTGGCGGATTCTGCATCAGCTGTTTGGAAACATCTTGCAGATCACCGGGTTTGCTGACGATCAGGTCTTTTAAGGCTTGAGGATCTTTGGTATAGGGAGTATTCCCCATTTTGTAAAGACCAGCACTATTGATTAAAAAAAGACTTTGCGTATCGAAAGGATATTGTGAAGCATACACCGTAGCAATCGATCCACCCAGAGAGTGCCCAGCAATATGTAAATTCTCGTCCACATTTAAGGTTTCAATAAATAGACGTAATTGGGAGGTCACATTGGGCACAGAAACATCAAAATTGTCCGGAACTTTGGTGTCACCGTTGCTCGGCAGATCCGGAATAATGACATGATAATAGGGCGTCAGAAACTGGGCGACCTGGTTCCAGTTGTCGCGCGTGCCTGCCAGACCATGAATCAGTAGAATAGATGGTTTGTTCTTGGCACCGCCTTCGCTATAGCTCCAGGTGACCTCGCCAATTTTGAGGGTCTTGGATTTGAGACCGGCAAGGCTGCGTTCTTGCAACAGATGCTGCTGCAAGACTTTGGCAGATGTTTCATTTTTCTGGCTAAACAGTATTTGAGCATGTGTCAGGCCCGGTAATGCCATGCTTAAGGCAACCAAGCCTGAACAAATCATTTTCGAGCGCAATTTTATTATTTTCTTCATTGGCCATTCCCCAAAACAAACCCAGTGAGCAAATTGCTCAATCAAAATACTTCCATGTTATAAATTTGCAATTTTCATTCAAATAAAAACATTATTCTTCATTCTATTTTAAATCAATCTTTGCGCTTGTCACCCATTAGTTTTTTGCTAGGTTGCATTAAATGACTGGAAAATGTGATGTATTACGCATAAATTCCCTGCAGAAATGAAATTAGATAAATGCTAAAAATTTAATCAGCTAAGATTTTTTGCAAGTGACATTCAAAAAAACTGGCAGTAAGATATTGCAACTAAAACCATCGGTGATAGAAAAGAATGCTCACAGCTCAAGAAGCTTTAGAACGTCTTAGACAGGGTAACCAACGTTTTGTCAGTGGCGATACCACGCATCCAAAACAACTTAGCCACCAACAGCGCGCAGAAATGGCAGAGGATCAGAATCCGTTTGCGATTGTCTTGGGATGTTCAGATTCGCGCGTTCCAGCCGAAATGGTTTTTGATCAGGGTCTCGGTGACCTTTTTGTGATTCGTGTTGCAGGTAATATTGTTGCACCTTCACAGGTCGGCAGTGTTGAATTTGCCGCGGCACGTTATGATTGCGCGATTGTGGTGGTGTTAGGTCACAGTCACTGTGGTGCGATTAAAGCCACTATTGATACTTTAATGTGTCCGGATTGCCCGCCATCGGCAAACCTGATGTCGATTGTGAACCGCGTACGTCCTTCTGTTGAAACCTTAATGCAGACTGAACTGAAAAATGACTTGGCAAAATTATCCAAGCATGCAGTACGTTCCAACGTATTTGCTTCGGTGAATCAGTTGCGTCATGGTTCGGCCGTTCTGGAAAACCTGATTGGACAAGGAAAATTAAAAGTCGTGGGTGCTGAATATTCACTGGAAACTGGTGAAGTGACCTTCTTTGATTTCTAATCACGATTCATCTAAATACATTCTAAAATAAGTTAAAGGCGCTTTATAAAGCGCCTTTAATGTATGGATAAGCATTATTTAACAGGATCGTCTGTGCTTTGGCATTTGGGTGAATCAGATCCTTTTGCATCAGGGTTTTATTACCGGCGACACCTTGCATAAAGAAAGGCAATAACTTCACCTTATATTGCTGACTCACCACTTTATAATTATTTTCAAAAGCCTTGCTATAGGCCTGCCCGTAATTAGGCGGCATTTTCATGCCAAATACAATGACCTTAGCCTTGGCTTTCTGGCTCTGCTGAATCAGACTGGCTAAATTTTTTTGAATCATTTGTGGTGGTTGTCCACGCAAGCCATCATTGCCACCTAACTCAATGACCACAAGGTCTGGACGATGCGTCTGCAGCAATTTTGGCAGTCTGGCCAGTGCTCCGCTGGTGGTTTCGCCACTGACACTTGCATTGACCACTTTATGCTGTTTCGGATACTGTTGCTCTAAACGCTTTTGTAATAAATGTACCCAACCTTGCTGGGGCTGGATACCATAACCTGCACTTAAACTATCACCTAAAATCATAATCGTCTTTGCTGAGACCCCAAGAGGTAACAGGCACAGACTGAGCACAAAAAAGTAAGGCAATAGCCGAGTTTTCTGATTAAGATCTTTCATATAGGACACGTATGATTCAAAGCAGCAACGATTCGACCATCATGCCACAGGCTATTATTTCTGCCCAGAAATTGACACAAAAGATACAACTTTCACAAAAACAACTCACCATTTTTGAGGATCTTGATCTGGATATTCAGGCCGGAGAACAAGTGGCTATTACCGGTCGTTCCGGTTCCGGAAAATCCACATTACTGGGTATTCTAGCGACACTGGATCAGGCAAGTTCAGGTCAGCTTATGGTCTGTGGTGAATTGGTGTCAAGTCTGGATGAAGAACAGCGTGCACTGGTGCGTTTGAAAAATATCGGCTTTGTATTTCAGTCTTTTCAGCTGTTGCCGCATCTGACTGCACTTGAAAATGTGATGCTGCCACTGCGCCTGCAACCCGATTTTAAATATGCAGAAGCCGAGCAAAAAGCCTTGGCACTACTGCATAAAGTAGGGCTGGATCGACAGGCGCAGCAAACCCCAAAAGTATTGTCCGGGGGGGAGCAGCAACGTGTAGCCATCGCTCGTGCACTGGTTAGTGAACCAAAAATCATTTTTGCCGATGAACCCACGGGTAACCTCGACGGCGAAACTGCCAAAGAAATTGAACAACTACTCTTTCAACTGAATCGGGAACTGGGGACGACTTTGGTGCTGGTCACGCATGACCGCAAATTGGCGCAGCAGTGTCAGCGGCATTTTGAACTGCTGAATGGCGAGCTGATTGAACATCCGAATGGAGGATGAAATGAATCCATTATTTCGTCCTTTACTGACGCAAAGCTTTAAAACGACCGGGATTTATCTACTGATTATTGCCTTAACGCTGGCGATCAGTGCGACTACTGCACTCAAGTTTAGTAACGAGCAAATCCAAAATGCAGTCGCCTTACAGGCAGCAGAAATGCTGGCTGGTGATCTGGTGCTTTCAGATAATGAGCCTTTGCCAAAGCAGTGGCGTGATCAGGCCAAGCAGCTGGATTTAAAGCAGTCAGAAGTCACTTTCTTTAGCAGTATGGCCTATACCGATGCGCAGTTTGTGATGGTCAATGTCAAAGCCATAGATCAGGCTTTTCCTTTGCGTGGTGAACTGCGGGTGCAACCGGCAAAAAAATCGATTCAGTCTGGTGAAATCTGGCTCAGTCCACGAGCCATGGATTTGCTCAAAGTCAAACTGGGGGATCAGCTCAATATTGCCGATGCGGCGTTTAAAGTCACCGCCAAGATTGAACAGGACTCCAATCAGGAACTTGGATTTTCCGGATTTTCGCCGACCGTAATTATTTCCCAGGCAGATGTCGCACGAACCAATGCGATTCAGGTAGGGAGCCGGATTGAATATCGCTTACTCATGGCTGGCCGTCCAGACGATACCCACCAATATGAAGCCTTATTCAAGCAGCAGGTCAAGTCAGCAAACGGCTCGGCTGAAACGCCAGCGGAAGTGCAAGGGCAGGAGTTTGAGGAGCAAAGCAGTCTCAGGTTACGCAATGCCAGTGAAGGCAATACCCGCTTGATGAAGCCAATCGCCAATCTGGACACTTTCCTGCAACTGGCCAATATTCTGACCATTCTATTATGCGGGATTGCCATAGCCTTAACCGCACAGCGTTATGTGCAGCAGAATCAGGATCATATTGCCTTGATGCGTTGTATCGGTGCCACCAAGCAGCAGATTCTGTCGGCTTATCTGGCTTTACTCGGGATGGTGCTGTTAATTGCGATGCTAATTGGTACCGTGGTCGGGATCAGTCTGGGTTATGGACTGTTGCAATTGATGTTGCAGCTGATTCCAAATTTGCAGATTGAATTTTCAGCCCTGGCAATGTTGCTCGGACCATTGCCAGTCGCGATGCTGACCAGTGCCGTGGTGTTACTCGGCTTTGTCATGCCAAGCTTGTTGCAATTGCTGAATACCCCGCCAATTCGGGTGATCCGCCAGCAGGAAAAATCAGTGCAATCCATGCTGTGGATGCTGCTGACTGGAACGCTCAGCCTGATTATTTTTAGTGTGATTTTGACTGAAAACTTGCTGCTGACCGCCTGGGTGATTGGCGCGATTATTGTGTTATGTGCGGTGCTGTATCTGACGGTATGGGGGATGTTGAAACTGCTGCGGAATATGAAGTTGAATCTGTCAGCCTATGTACGCACACCTTCTCAGACTGCTTTGCAGATTACGGCTTTAGCCTTGGGCTTGAGCCTGATTACAGTATTGGCAGTCTTGCGTACTGATCTGCTGGATCGCTGGCAGCAACAGTTACCGGAAGGTACGCCGAACCAGTTTGTTTATGGTTTACCGCCTTTTGATATGCCAGACCTGAAAGCTCAACTTGAGCAGAATGGCTGGAAAAGCACGCCACTGTATCCAAATGTCCGTGGGCGTCTGGTCGCCAAAAATGATCAGCCTTTTGCCGAGGAACTGGTGAAAAGCAGCAATACCTTAAGACGTGAACTGAATCTGACCCAGTCAAATAGCTATCCACAAGATAATGTGATTGTCAGTGGTGACGCGGTATTAAAACAAGTCGGCACCGTATCGGTCGAAGCCAATACTGCGGAAGAGCTAGGGATCAAGATCGGAGATAAACTCAGTTTCAGTCTGCCAGAAGGGATACTGGAAGCTAAAGTCGTTAATCTAAGAACCGTCGAATGGGAAAGTTTTAGCCCGAATTTCTTCTTTATCTTTGCACCGAATAGCATGGATGCCAATGCCGGCAGTTATCTGGGCAGTTTTTATGTCCCGGAAACAGATAAAGGCAAACTGGTCCCTGTGATCCAGCAATTTTCCAACACGGTGTTTATTGATGTCAGCCTGATTCTGGAAGAGATCAAACGCATTGTGAATGTGCTGGTGCAAATCGTGACCATTCTGGCAGTACTGGTCAGCATTTCCGGTTTTCTGGTACTGATGGCCTGTCTGAACCTGTTGATGGATGAGCGCAAACGTGAAGTGGCTTTGCTTCGATCATTCGGTAGTTCCAAGCAGAAACTGAAAACCATGATGAGTCTGGAAATTGGTTTTATTGGGCTGTTTGCCGGAATAGTTTCCTGCCTGTTTGCCGAAGTGATCAGTGCGATTGCCAGTTATAAAATGGATTTAATGATTCAGCCGCATTGGGAAATCTGGATTATCTTGCCGATCTTTATGACCACTTTATGTGCGCTGATTGGCCGTTATCGCCTGAGTTATCTGTCAGAGATTCCACCCTTACAAAGCTTGCGTGAGATGAATCAATAAGATTCATCTCCGTGATTTTTAAACTGGCTGAGAGTTAAAGTTTTAGTTGCTGTTGCATCATTTCCAGAATCTCTTGCCACAGTGGGCGAATGGGTTCAATCAAGGCCAAGTTATGTTGATAAAGCAGCACACAAAGGCCGAAACCAATCAGCAAGGCAATCAGATTGAACAGGTGACTACGCTGCATTTTTTGACCGATGTACCATAACAAGGTGAGAAAAGCCCCCATCAGCATGCCGCCAATATGTGCGGCATTGTTAATTCCGCTGATCATAAAGCCCAGCGCGAGGTTTAGACCCATCACCATCACCAGGGTTTTTTTATCCAGGATAAAACGTTGCTGTGGCAGCATCGGCAATAAGGCCAGCACCGTCAGTGAAGCCCCGAGTCCCATCACGGCACCGGATGCGCCGGCACTGACTGCAGGCAATAAATCGGGATTGGCCACACCGCCTTCAATCAGGTTATAGCTGTCTTGAATATTCATATAGCCACTGAGCAGGCTGCCCATTAATCCGGCACACACATACAGGCCAATAAAATACATCCGGCCAAACAGTTGTTCGGCAACACTACCAAAAATATACAAGGCCCACATATTCAACATCAGGTGAATCAGGCCAAAATGAAAAAACATGCTGCTAAACAAGCGCATGGGTTCCGCTAAATAGGTTAAAGGTGCATAATCGGCACCCCAGAGAATAGCGTCTCGGGTACTCGGCTGGCTAACATCCATGCCATGCATGGCTTGCCAGCCAAATAATCCAACATTGATCCCGATTAAAATGGCGGTGATCCACCAGAGATGCATTTCAAGTTTGCGATGTTCGACAGGGGGAGAGTATTCAGACATGCTATTTTTTTGCTGTGATTGTATATTTCGAATAAGCTTAACACGAAAAATTAAATTTTCAGGAGTAACGCACTGACATGAAAGCCTTTCTGATCCGCACGATGCTCGTCATCGTCAGTGTGATTCTGCTGGTTCAATTGTGGATCTTTGCCAGTCTGGCCTGGTGGCGAACCAATCCGGTGAACACCACCATGATGATGCGGATTGATTACTGGACAGAACCTTCCAAAGCGATTCAGCATCAGTGGCGTCCCTATGACGAAATCAGCCTGAATCTGAAACGTGCCATCGTCACTGCGGAAGATGGAAAATTTATTCATCACCATGGTTTTGACTGGGACGGAATTCAAACTGCGCTGAATAAAAACAGAAATCAGGGCCGTGTAGTGGCCGGTGGTTCGACAATCTCCCAGCAATTGGCGAAAAACCTGTTCCTCGTCAACAAGCGTTCATTTGTGCGTAAAGGTCAGGAGGCGGTCGCGACCTGGATGATGGAACGCATGTGGTCGAAAGAACGGATTCTGGAAGTCTATTTAAACTCGATCGAGTTCGGAGACAATATTTACGGCGTTGAAGCGGCGGCCAAACATTATTTTGGTAAAACCGCGCAAAGCCTGACCCGGGATCAGGCCATCTTTCTGGCTGCCATTTTGACCAATCCGAAATATTTCCAGGATCATCGCAATTCCTCTGCATTAAATGCACGTAAACGGATGATTCAACGCTATATGCGTTATGCAGAATTACCCTAATTGATGATTTGAAGAGAAAGCCCAATTATTTGGGCTTTTTTTTATGAAATTGTCATCAATTTGAAGCATACTTGGAGCGATAAGCACAATTTTAAATCCGCATAGGTTTGATATGAATACGGCAGCCAGCACAACTTCAGCACAGCCCGAATATACATATAATGATCGTTATATTAATCGCGAACTGTCTATCCTAGACTTCCATTTACGTGTCCTGGAACAGGCTGTCGATCCTTTACATCCATTGCTCGAACGCATGAATTTCCTGTTGATTTTCTCGCGTAATCTGGATGAGTTTTTTGAAATCCGGGTTGCTGGGATGATGGAACAGCTGGATCTGGATAATGAAAGCCGCAGTCCAGATGGCTTGACTCCAAAGCAGGTTTTAGAACAGATTTCTAAGACTGCACATGCTGCCATTGAACGTCAATACCGTATTTTAAATGAAGAAATTTTGCCAAAACTGCGTGAGGAAGATATTTGCTTCTTGCGCCGTGGTGAATTGACCCCAGCACAATCTGCCTGGGTGAAAAAATATTTTCAGGAGCAGGTGGCGCCGGTTCTCACTCCAATTAGCCTGGACCCAGCACATCCATTCCCGAGACTGGTGAATAAATCACTGAACTTTATTGTCACGCTGGAAGGGAAAGATGCTTTTGGCCGTCAGATTGATCTGGCTGTGGTACCTGCACCGCGTTCTCTACCACGCGTGGTACGTTTACCGGATGAACTGACCGATGGAAAAGAACATCATGTAATGCTGTCGGCGATTATTCATGAGCATGTTTCTGACCTGTTCCCGGGGATGACAGCGACTGGCTGTTATCAGTTCCGTGTCACCCGAAATGCCGATTTGGCCTTGAATGAAGATGTGGAAGATCTGGCCAAGGCACTCAAAGGTGAACTCAGTTCACGCCGGTTTGGTCGTGCGGTACGTCTGGAAGTAACGGAAAACTGCCCACAGCATATTTATGAATATCTGCTGAATGAATTTGATCTGGATGAAGATCAGCTTTATAAAGTTGCAGGCCCGGTCAATCTGGCACGTTTGCTGTCTAACTTTAAGCGTCCACATTTACGCTATGACTCGCATACGCCGGTTATTCCCAAAGTACTGAAAAAATCTGAAAATATTTTTAGTGCAATGCAGAAACAGGATATCTTGCTGCATCATCCGTTTGAATCTTTTGCACCGGTCATTTCATTATTACGTGAAGCGGCACGTGATCCACAAGTGTTGGCGATCAAACAGACCTTATATCGTAGCGGACCGGATTCTGAAATTGTCCAAGTGTTGGCAGAGGCTGCCCGCAATGGCAAGGAAGTCACCGCAGTGATTGAATTGCGTGCGCGTTTCGATGAAGAATCCAATATTGCAGTGGCCAATGTCTTGCAGGAAGCGGGAGCAGTCGTGGTCTACGGTATTGTCGGTTACAAGACTCACGCCAAGATGATTCTGGTGGTGCGCCGGGAAAATAACAAACTGGTGCGCTATGTGCATCTGGGCACCGGTAATTATCATGCCGGCAATGCGCGAATCTATACCGATTACGGCCTGTTAACGACGGATAAAGATCTGTGTGAAGATGTGCATCGTATTTTTCAGGAACTGACCGGTATGGGGAAAATGGCCAAGCTGAAAAAGCTGCTGCATGCGCCGTTTACCTTACATGCCCAGTTACTGAACTATATTGATAATGAAATTGCCTATGCTCAGGCAGGGAAACCGGCGCAGATTATTGTCAAAGTCAATGCGCTGACCGAAATGCAGTTGATTAACAAACTCTATGAAGCCTCTCAAGCCGGGGTACAAATTGATCTGATTATTCGCTCGATTTGCAGTTTGCGTCCGGGGTTGCCGGGTCTGTCGGAAAACATTCGGGTGCGTTCAATTGTTGGACGTTTTCTGGAACATACCCGCGTGTATTATTTCAGCAATAATGGCAATTCTCGTATTTACTGCTCAAGTGCAGACTGGATGGATCGTAACCTGTTTAATCGGGTCGAGGCCTGTTTCCCGGTCGAAGATGAAGCCTTGAAAAAACGCATCTATCAACAGGGTCTGTTGAATTACCTGAAAGATAATCAGCAATCCTGGTTATTGCAAGGTGATGGTACCTGGCTGCGGGCACAGCCAAAAGAAGGTGAAAAACCGCATAATGCACAACGTATTCTGTTAGAGCTGTTTAAATAAGTTTAGGCATTTAAAGAGGCTGAATATTCAGCCTCTTTTTTATTCCGAATATAGAATTTAGCTGTTTAAGCTGAGTCTGACTAGTTTTCGATAGATGTGTTTGACTCGGCTATATATCTGATAGTCCTTCATCTCGAGCTGGTTTTGTCGTTCGGCCTGCAATGTATACTGACTTATTACTTTTAGTAACTGCAATTCAGCGAAGTCGAGACAGGTTTTAGCGCTGGGCTGGTGCAGGATATAGTCTGCCAATTCAGTATGAATGTAGGCTCCACCGTGCAAGATAATTTTCAGACTTTCAGCGAACTGGGGTAATGAATCATGATGCTGTATATAGCTATCAGCGCCGGACAACAAGGCTGAATAAATGAGTGCTGTGGAATTCGTATTGAATATGGCAATAACAGGTGTATCTGGGCTTTGCTGTTTCAGCTGACGGATCAAACTGATCTCTGAAGTTGTTGCTGCATGATAAAGAATCAGGTTGGGCAGATGTTCAGTAATCATAGACTGTGCAGACAACATATTGTCCGCATACAGCAGCATATCTGGCTGATAGCCCAGTTGCAGCAGTACGGTCTGGATTTTTAACAGGTCGAGTCCAGTTGGTGAACGAATCACTAAAACTGGTGCAGGCAAAAGGCTAGCCAATAAAACGCGATCCTGTAGATGCTGATAGAGAGCTATACTGTGAATCAGGCAGATGAAAATGCCTATCCCAAAGAATAGTAATTTAGCTGAAATGTAGAGATTCTAAGTTTCTAGGCGGACTGGATGCATTCAATTCAAGATATAAAAAAGGAGCAACATGTGCTCCTTTTTATTATCTATAGATCAGGCAGCATCGTGCTGAGTGATTTTCTGGAAAATCTGTAATAGCACATCAAACTCGCTTTGCAGCGGTGTGCTTTTACGGGTTACCAATGCCAGGGTACGACTTGGGGCTGAATCGATCGCTTTTACCTGAATCTCAGGATTGCCTTTAATCATATTGGTATGGATCGCAATTTCAGGCAGCAGGGTAAAGCCCAGATTTGCAGACACCATTTCGATTAAAGTCGGCAGTGAGCTGGCTTTTAAACGGTGATCATTTTTACGCTCACCAATCGGGCAGGCACTCAAGGCATGATCACGCAGGCAATGACCTTCTTCAAGTAACATCAGGCGAGACAGATCCAGATCTTCTAAAGAGTTTGCTTGTGCAGCATGCTGATCAGATTTTTGGTAAACCAGATACAGATTCTCTTTGGCAATTTCAGCAACTTTCAGACCACGGGTGTCGAAAGGCAATGCCAAAGCCACCATATCCAGGTTGCCATGTTCCAGCTTTTCTACAATCTTTTCACTTTGCGCTTCATGCAGATGCAACTGGATTTTTGGTAATTGCTTATGCACTTCATCCAGCAGCTGGGACAATAGGAAAGGTGCAATTGTTGGAATGACGCCGAGATGTAGATCACCGGTTAAAGGTTCACTCATCTCACGACTTAAACGCATTAGGTCCTGAGCATCGGCCAGTAGAACACGTGCGCGTGCAACCACTTGTTCACCAAGAGGCGTTAAACGAACATTCTGGCGGTCGCGTTCAACAAGTACGCCACCGAGTAAACGCTCCAGCTCCATGATGCCGCCAGACAAGGTTGACTGGGTGACAAAGGAGCGGCGAGCAGCTTCTGTAAAGTGTAGCGTCTCTGACAGTGTTACGAGGTATGACAGCTGTCTTAGGGATGGTAATGCAGCCATAGTGTCCTAATGTTTATGATTTAAAATGATCAGCAAATAATTCGCTAAGATATGGAATAAAATGCGGTGGGATATCATGCCCCATTCCATCAATTAATTCAAATTTAGCCCCTGAAATTGCTTTCGCAACAGCCTTGCCATGGCTAGGAGGCAGCAATCGATCTCGAGAACCATGGACCACCAGGGTTTCTTGTTTGATTTGCTTGTCCAGTTGCAGCAATGAGCCTGTACATAATATTGCTAAAAACTGTTGAAGTACACCAGCAGGATAGTAACTTCGCTTATATAATTTACGGGCGGTCTGCACCGCTTCCAGATGATTGACATAACCTGGTGAGCCGATGATCTTAAACAGTTTCAAACTATGATCAACAATGCCATCTTCATCTGTTGAAGCCGGTTTGTCAATCAAACTAAAGAGTTGCTTAGGGAAGGGCGGTGGCAACATCGGCTGGTTATTACTGGTAAACAGTAAGCCCAGTTTTTTGACTTTGTCCGGATAACGCGCGGCCAGAATCTGGGCAATCATACCGCCCATCGAAGCACCCAGCACATAGACTTGTTCCAGCTGCATTTTTTCAATCAACAGACTGACATCTTCAGCCATATCGTAAAGATCATAAGGTGCACCCTGATTACCCAGACCCAGTACAAAACGGCTCATCATTTTCAGGGTATTCAGGCGTGGACCTTTGTGATGGACTTTTGAAGACAGGCCAATATCACGATTATCAAAACGGATGATGTGATAACCATTGTCAATCAGTGATTTGCAGAAAAAGTCAGGCCAGTACAGCATTTGCCCACCCAGCCCCATAATCAGCAAAATGGTGGGATGTTCCGGATTTCCACCAACCTCGACATGTAGCTGGATCCCATTGCCAAGATCGACCTTGGTTTCATGCATGAACGAGGTATAAGGGGAAAGATTAAACTGTGCTGCGCTGTACATAGTCGCTGTCCTAATTAAAGGATATTTCGTTTAAAAAATATCCTTGCTATTAAACCTCTAAACCGCAGCAGGAATCAAGTCAGGAACCTGTTTGGTCAAGGCCAGACGCTGTTTGGCTGCAGTGGCGCCCAAAAGCACGAAACCACGTAAGGTGCCGTTAGCATCGAGCGCTTTAGCCAGCATGCCATCGTCAAACTCTTCAGTTTCCCAGGTGACATCAACATCAACTGGTGCAGGTAATACCGTTAAAGGTGCAGCAGGCGTTTTGACTGCCACTGGCATAGCCGGATAATGTACAGCGGTATGTTCACCGTTTAAGGTTTTTGCCAAAGCGCGGGCTTGTTGCATGATCGGCATGACATAAGGCAATAAAGTTCCATTGACCTCGGCACAGTCACCTACAGCATAGATGTCGGCTTGGTTGGTTTCCAGTTGTGCGGTGGTCAAAACTCCGCGACTGGTATGTACGTCTGCCTGTTTCGCCAAAGAAATATTCGGCTGTAAGCCCACCGCAGACAACACTACATCAGCGACCAAAGACTGACCGTTGGCCAGCGTGACCAGATAATCCCCATTGTCCGCACGAGAGACTTTTTCGACTGTTGTGCCCAAGACAAAGTGAATGCCGGTTTCTTCAAGATTCTTCTGGAATGCAGTAGCAACATGTTCTGGCAATAAACGGCCAAGCGGCTGAGGCGCTAAATCAATGACGGTAACCTGATGATCGGTATTTTGCAGGTCATTGGCAAATTCACAGCCGATCAGGCCTGCACCTAAAATCACTACACGTTTGTCTTCACGTGCTGCCAGGTTGTTACGGAAAGCTTTATAGTCACTTAAATTGTTGACGACATGAATGTCATCGCTAGCGTCCCCGGCAATCGCCAGACGTACCGGATTGGCACCGATGGCTAATACCAGTTTGCTATAATGTTGCGTACTTTCCTGGCCATCTTTTTCCAAAACCAACTGATGATCTTCCGGATGAATCGCCTTGACCCAGGTATGCTGTTCAATGCGCATATTCAGCTGTGCTGACATTTTAGCCGCATCGCCTAATGGAATTTGTTCAGGCGCTTTATTGCCAGCCAAAGCATTGGAGAGCGTCGGTTTGGCGTAATTGACCGCATCATCCGCACAGATCATCAGCAATTCATGTTCTGGATTGAGTTTACGAAATTCACGTGCTACGGCATAACCCGCCATACCTGAACCAATAATGACGATAGGATGCATAGTTGTTTCCATATGGTAGAGCTCCATGCTGTATAAATGATAGAAGGGCATAAAAAAAGACCATAATGGATATGGCCTTTAACTGGACGTGATTAGACTTCGATCATTTCGAAATCGACTTTAGACACGCCGCAATCTGGACAGGTCCAGTCATCGGGGATATCTTCCCATTTGGTGCCCGCCACGATCCCGTCTTGAGGCCAACCTTCTGCCTCGTCATAAATCCATCCACATACGATGCATTGAAACTTTCTCATGTAACTCTCCAAAACTGAGCAACTGTAGGCGTCAGCTTAAAATCCATAAAAGGCAAGACTCTAAAAGAATATGACTTTTTAACAGTGAACATATTTGGCTAAATTTTTACGCAGTTCTATTCAGAAAGTAAAGTGAATAAAAGCTTAATCAGCGAAATTAGCAGCAGAATAGACGACACATTCCTCATTTATCTGAAAATCACGCCAATCAGCTTTTCTGGCGCAGGCGATTAAAGGATCAAAAGCTGAGGATGGCAAAAATGAGCGTTTATCTTGTGGGATAGACCAAAGTCGTGCAGTAAAAACTTGAGTTTTTAGGTAATTTAGAATCAGTAAAGTCTGGATTAAATATTTTTAAAATAAATCAATATAATAAAATCAATATCTTGTCATTAAATGTCGGGTTTTTATTAGGCAGCTTGGCTTGTCCGCTCTACTCAAATAGGTTTAAAATTCCCATATTCCTTTTCTTTTTTTAAGATCTCCCATGAGCAATTTGTCTACTTCTTTGTGGTCTCACATTCGTACGGTCCAAGATTTTCCAAAACCAGGAATTTGCTTCTTTGATTTGACCCCACTTTTCATGAGCAATATTGGTCCATTGACTGACGCTTTGATTGCCAGCATTCCTGCTGACAAACTGGCAGAAGTAGAAAGCTTTATTGCGGTTGAAGCGCGTGGTTTTGTGTTGGCAAGCTTGTTGGCACAACGTACAGGCAAAGGCTTATTGTTGGTGCGTAAAGCAGGTAAATTGCCACCTCCAGTGGTCGGTGTGGGTTATAGCCTGGAATATGGTCTGGATCGTTTAGAAATGTCTGCGGAAGTTCAGTCCCAGAAAGTAATTATTGTGGATGATGTTCTGGCAAGTGGCGGAACCTTAAAAGCAGTGAATGAACTGGCTCAAAAATGTCAACATGAAGTACTTGGTGCAAGTATCTTCCTTGATCTTCCTGACCTGCATGCTGAATTAGGCCTGGATATCTGGTCAGTATTGGATGACAAATCTCAGCCTGAAGCGGCAGTTGCTTAAGTCATAATTTTTTGTAAAAAAAGCCCCGAAATTGTGGGGCTTTTTTATTGCCTGATAAAATGATCTTCGATTTCCTGAATCAGCGTATTAATTTGCTCAGGATGTTCCAGACGATGATGGCCGCCATCAACTGCCTGAATTTGCATATAGTCTTCAAGTTGTGTCTGAACCGCATGCATATCCAGAATTTCATCGCCCAGTTCAAGATAGGCAAATTGAGGAATGTCATGCTGTAAATCGTGATGCCCAATCGGCGGATAATCATCGCGGAAGTTAGGCTGCAAAATGGGATTGGCCACTACACAGGGAATTTGATACGCCTGTGACATTTTCAGTGCCCAATAACCGCCAAGACTGTGGCCGACCAGAATATCTGGTTTGATGGTTTCAATCATCTCATGATAAAACTCGGCGACCGAACTATAGCTCAGATTTCGGTAATCGACATCGATACAGTACTTGTGTACCACATCAATGGCATGGAACTTGGTGGATTCTCTGGAGGAATCTAAGCCATGTATAAACAAAATCTTAGACATAGTACATTACTCATTTTTATGGGATATGCCATATTGGTTATTTGTTGATTGGCACATCATCTTGAAGCTGAGTGTCATTGTAGAACGTCTGGGTATACAAGGCAGTTAGCTATTGGTCTAAGCCGGAGTTTTGCAGTGCAATGAATTTATATAAGACTTGTCTGGTTTAGACTTTAATCCCAACTGAGAGCAGCTGGGTGCTGCAATAAGTTTGAAGAAAGGGAATTTAAAAGAGTGAAAGACGGGCTGAACCGAATGGTGTAAATAGCAAGATAGTGGATTTTTCCAAAGAAAAGCCGGTTCCTGAGAGTGTTTGCGCTACGATTTGAGAAGGATTTCTGCTATTCTATGCAACTTCTATTTTTTAACTAATCTTATTCGAGGCAGAGATGACGCAAAATAACGCTCAATCGACTTCTGAACAAATCATTTCCGAAAACGATTTAATTGCACAGCGTCATGCCAAGTTAAAGCAAATCGAAGCTCAGGCACAAGAAACAGGTAAGAGCCCATGGCCGAATACCTTTAAGCGTGAGCATTATGCCCAGGATTTACAAGACCAGTTCGCTGATAAATCTAAAGAAGAAATTGAAGCAGGCGAAAAGGTCTACGTCAAAGTTGCCGGTCGTGTGATGTTGAACCGTGGTTCATTTATCGTGATCCAGGACATGACAGGTCGTATCCAGCTGTATGTGGCGCGTAAAGAACTCGCTGAAGATGTGCTGGCTACCATTAAAGGTCTGGACCTTGGCGATATCATCGCAGTCGAAGGTTATATCGGCCGTTCGGGTAAAGGCGATTTGTATGTACACATCGAACATTTTGAATTACTGACCAAATCATTACGTCCGCTTCCAGACAAGTTCCATGGTTTGAACGATACTGAAGTAAAGTATCGTAAACGTTATCTAGATCTGATTGTTAACGAAGAAACACGTAAAACTTTTGAGATTCGTGCCAAAGTCGTAGCGGGTATCCGTGCCTTCCTGACTGAAAAGCGTTATATGGAAGTTGAAACGCCAATGATGCATGTGATTCCAGGCGGTGCATCGGCACGTCCTTTCGAAACACATCATAATGCACTGGACATGTCGCTGTTCTTGCGTATTGCGCCAGAGCTTTACTTAAAGCGTTTGGTGGTCGGCGGTTTTGAACGTGTGTTTGAAATTAACCGTAACTTCCGTAACGAAGGTGTTTCTACCCGTCACAACCCTGAATTCACCATGATCGAATTCTATCAGGCTTATGCAGATTACAAAGACTTGATGGAATTGACCGAGCAAATGCTGGAGCGTCTGGCGATTGATATCTTGGGTACGACTGACGTGCCTTATGGCGATGAAGTATATAGCTTCAAAGGGCCATTCAAGAAAATTTCAATGTTCGATGCGATTCTGGAAAATAACCCGCAATTTACTCCTGAAAATGTCAATGACCGGGAGTTCCTGGCAAAATTCCTTCAGGAAGAATTGAAAGAGCAAGTGAAGCCAGGTTTTGGTCTGGGCAAACTGCAAACCATGGTATTTGAAGAAACCGTAGAAACCAAATTGCGTCAGCCGACGTTCATTACAGAATATCCAGCAGAAACTTCTCCATTGGCACGCCGTAATGATCACAATCCACACATTACTGACCGTTTTGAATTCTTCATCGGCGGTCGTGAACTGGCAAATGGCTTCTCGGAGCTAAATGATCCAATCGATCAGGCTGAACGTTTCCAGGCACAGGTTGCTGAAAAAGATGCTGGTGATGATGAAGCCATGCATTACGATGCAGACTTTGTCGAAGCTCTGGAATACGGTCTTCCTCCAACAGCAGGTGAGGGTATTGGTATTGACCGTCTGGTGATGATCTTTGCCAATGCAGCAAGTATCCGCGATGTGATCTTGTTCCCGCATATGCGTCATAAAAATGCTTAAATGCTGAATTAAAAATAACCCACCATTGTGTGGGTTATTTTTTGTCGATACATCTGAAAGCTTGAGTAAAAAACAACAGTTTAATCGTTGAAAATTAACATAGGAGCGATTATGGTGAAGCAGAAAATAAACTTGAGAATATTCATCCCATGTTGCTAAAAAAACATTATTGAGTGTATTGCTGACTACGCTTGCGCTTCCTGCTTTTGCTCAGGGTCTGGTTCTAAATGATGCAAATTTGCGTGCTGATCTGAACTGGTTAAACCAGCAAGGGGTTATTCAAATCAGTACCTCAACCTGGCCACTGAGTGGGGATGAAATTCAACGAGCCTTATCAAATGCGCAGATCAGCAATACTGTACAGCAGCGTGTAATCGATTCGGTTCTGGCTAAACTAAAGGCAGATAATCAACAGCTAAAATTGGGTGTATTTGCAGAAACCGATCAAAAAAATATTCCACAGGCTTTCGGGGATCAGCAAAAAGCACAATATCAGGCAGCTTTAGAGTTTAATGCTGGCAGTGCGAATTGGGATGCCAAGATCAGGGTGAATGCTGAAAAAGATCCACAAATTGATAATGATCAGGATGTAAATCTTGAAGGTTCTTATCTGGCAGGAAAACTTTGGAATCAATGGTTGATTGCTGGGCAGATTCCAACTTACTGGGGCCCAAGCCATGATGGCAGCTTGATTCGTGGTGATGCCAGTCGTCCAGTCTATGGCTTTACAGTTCAACGTGCAGAACAGACAGCATTTGAAAATAAATGGTTATCTTGGATTGGGCCGTGGCAATATCAGGCTTTTGCCGGTCAACTCGATGACTATAGTGCAGTTCCAGACGCCAAATTGATTGGTTTGCGTGTTACAGCACAGCCTTTACCTTATTTAGAGCTTGGTGCCTCGCGTGCGATTCAGTGGGGTGGGGAAGGACGACCTGAAAGTTTAAGTTCGCTGTGGGATGCTTTTGTGGGTAGTAAAGATAATGGGGGTACAGGTGAACCAGACCCATCTAACCAGATTGCCGGCTTCGATGCGCGGTTAAATTTATTTTCTCTTACCCAAATTCCGGTAGGTCTATATGCTCAATATGTAGGAGAGGATGAGGCTGGGGGCTTACCTGCAAAAAAAATGTATTTGGCTGGAATTGACTATTCTTCCACTGTAAAAAATATGCCATATCAGCTCTACACAGAATGGGTAGATACCCGTACTAATGGCAAGGTTCAAGGTATTTCCTATAACCATACGAATTATACCGATGGATTTTATCAGCATGGTTATCCTTTAGCACATGCTTTAGGTGGTGATGCGCAGATGATTTCCGTGGGTGGAGACATTCGTATTGATTTTATGAACCGCTTATCGGGTCGTATACTTTTTGCTGATGTGAATCAATCGGAACGAGCCGCCGTTAATAATGCTGCTTTTGCTTTTAATGATGAGATTAAAGCACTGGATTTGACCTGGTCACATTATATCCGTCCAGAAATGCCGCTTAAAATTAATGCATGGGTCGGTGATTCAAAGGTAAATGGTCGAGATAGCGGAGTTTCTTTAGGTATCGAAATACCATTAGAAAAAGGCTTGTTCAGTTATTAATTCTTAGCCATGATTAAATCCTGCTTAAACGCAGGATTTTTTTAGCATTTTGAAAAACTATAAACAAAAAAAACGCAATGATTGGGGTTGTCATTGCGTAGAAAAAGGAATGTCTTTCAAAATACTTCATTAACTGTGGAGAGAGTTAAATCTGATTCCTTACTGAATACAATCATAATAGGATGCATTCTCATATGACTCATCAGTATTCATGTTAATACATGTTAAATAAGGTTAAAACTATGAAGATTATGTGGGGATATTTGCATCATTTTTGCGCAATTTTAGCTTAAACAAAAAAGCTCTTCATCAGAAGAGCTTTTAAGAGCAATTTTTTCTAATTAAAAATGGAATACACCGAGGCCAGATTTAACTTCATCCAGTGTCGCCTGGGTAATATCGCGACATTTATCCGTACCGGTTTTCAGGATATCCATGATGTAATCGGGATCTTTAGCCAGTTCAATACGACGCTCACGAATTGGGCCGATCAATTCTTTTAAAATACTTTCCAGACGTTTTTTCACTGTACCATCGCCTAAACCACCACGACGATAATGGGCTTTGAGCTCTTCCAGCTCTTCTTTATTTGGGTCAAAGGCATCTAGATAAGTAAATACCACATTGCCTTCGACCTGACCTGGATCTTCAATACGCAGATGATTCGGATCGGTATACATTGCATTGACGGCTTTCTTAATATCTTTATCTGTCGCATCCAGCACAATGGTATTGCCCAAAGATTTCGACATTTTTGCTTTACCATCAAAACCAGGTAGGCGACCAACATTGGAAAGAAGTGCCTTACATTCTGGTAGCAGGTCATGACCAATTTGACGGTTTAAACGACGCACGATTTCGTTGGTCTGTTCGATCATTGGAATTTGATCTTCACCCACAGGAACAACCGTTGCCTTAAATGCTGTAATGTCAGCAGCTTGAGCCACCGGGTAGCACAAGAAGCCGGCTGGAATATCACGCTCAAAACCACGCATCTGGATTTCAGATTTAATGGTCGGGTTACGCTCAAGACGTGAAACAGTCACAAAGTTGAGATATAGCATGGTCAGTTCATTTAAGGCAGGTAAGCATGACTGAACACAAATTGTGGTTTTAGTTGGATCAATACCGACAGCCAGATAATCCGTCGCCACTTCAATAATGTTACGACGTACTTTTTCAAAATTGTCCGCATTATCAGTTAGGGCTTGAGCATCGGCGAGTAACAAGTGTTGATGGTGAGAATCTTGCAGACCTACACGAGAGCGTAATGAACCCACAAAGTGGCCGAGGTGGAGTTGTCCGGTAGGACGGTCGCCCGTCAAGATCACTGGACGATTATCTTGATTACTCATTATCTATTCCAAAGGGTAGTCAGTACTACAGCTGTATTTTAACGAATGGCAACATTGTACGGCATTCTGTTTTTGATTGTCAGCCAGAAAAAAAGCTGTCGTAAAAAAATCTTATAAATTAAACAAGTGAATACAATATTTTTAAGAATTTTGATTAAACTATCTGGAAAGAAGATAAGGATAATAAGTATGGCGAGCAGTTTATTACTATTAACCTGAGTTCGATGAAATATTTTAGCTTTTTAGCAAGTTTTGGAAAGTTGGCTTATTTGGATTTAAGCAATAAGCCACTATAGCAGCCATAATATTCACCATAAAGTTATTCACCGAACGATGACGTGAATGGTCAATTTGATGTAAGTTTTTTAACTGATCATTCACTGTTTCGATCAATCCTCTTCTGCAAAGCAATTGTTTTTCTTCTTCAGTTTGGATGGGTTTATTTTTCATATTCTTGCGTGACGGGGTTAATAGTCTGAGCCCCCTTGCTGCTAAAGCTTCAGTTTTTGCTTTACTCAGATAGCCTTTATCGCCCAGTAAAATACCTTTTAACTCTTGGGTTAAAGATTCAAGTACAGCAACATCATGAACACTTCCCGATGTAATCTTGAGATTAATAATTTCACCCAAGTTGTTGATAACAATATGGACTTTAAATCCATAAAACCAACCTGTGCTACTTTTACCACGACCAGCTAAGCCTTTAAATACACGATGTCTTTTAATTCTAAGATTATGGCAAACGACCAATTTAGTCGAATCAATAATACAAATTCCGGTATCTTCTCCTTTAACTTGATGGAAGAAACTACTCAAAGCTTGCAAACAACGCGGCATAATTTCAATAAAACGATTGTAACTAAGAAGCTTGGGAAAAGCTGATTTCCAAAATGGGATGATCATATGACAATAAAAATATTTGAAAAATCTAAACCCGGATTTATGAAATAAAATGACAATGGTCATGACTTCAGACAAGCTTAAAGCTGACTTTTTCATTGTTGTTTTTTGATCAGAAATTAGAGCTTTCTCTAAAGATTCATTAAACTTTTTGCAGAAATCATCCAAGATACAAAATAATTCGGTAATATAGTCCATGAAAAAGCCTTGCTCTGAAATGTTTTGTCTTCGTAACCAAGATATTACAGATGCTAAGGCTTTTTTTTATTTATTTTTTATGTCGAACTCAGGTTATTATTAGATGATATTGCTACTGTTCTGGATGATGTCGCTGTCATGAGCAAAATGGCAGCAAAAAAAACAGCAGGCGTCCTTGGTGATGATCTGGCTTTAAATGCGCAGCAAGTGACAGGTGTGCGGGCTGATCGTGAATTACCGGTGGTCTGGAAAGTTGCCAAAGGTTCTTTTGTTAATAAACTGATTTTGGTGCCGCTGGCATTATTAATCAGCTTTATTGCAGGCTGGCTGATTAATCCCTTGTTGGTGCTGGGTGGTTTGTTCCTATGTTATGAAGGCGTGGAAAAAATTATTCATACCTTGCATACACCGAAGGCCAAGGACGCGGAACAGGCGCGTGAGCAATTGATTCATACAGAAATGGATTTGCACCAGTTTGAAAATGAAAAAGTCAAAGGTGCTATTCGCACTGACTTTATCCTGTCTGCTGAAATTATCGTGATTACTTTGGGAACGGTCGCCGCAGCCTCGATGCTGACCAAAGTGACTGTTTTAAGCCTGATCGCGGTGGTGATGACCATTGGTGTTTATGGTTTTGTTGCGCTGATTGTCAAACTGGATGATATCGGTCTGCATCTGACTGAACAGCAGTCCGATTTTAAACAAAAAATAGGACGTGGCTTGTTGGCATTTGCCCCGATCTTAATGAAAATTCTCTCCATTGTTGGGACCGCTGCGATGTTTCTGGTGGGCGGTGGAATTATTAACCATGCAATTCCTTTTATTCATCACTTTACTGAAGACAGTGTTGCTTATGTGCAGGATATTCCCAGCATTGGCAACATTGTGGGTGCTGTTACGCCGACCTTGATTAATTTCGCTGTAGGAATTTTAGCGGGTCTGCTGGTCATGCTGGTCATCAGCCTGATTAAGAAAATCTGGCCTAAATCATCAAAAGCTTAAGGTGTGGAAATATCTGGATATTAAGCAGATTAAGAAAAGGAAAAGACTATGCGTTGGAAAGGTCGTCGTGTCAGTAGCAATGTAGAAGACCGTCGCGGTGGTGGTGCCAAAGCTGGCGGAATCAGTATTGTTGGATTGATTGTGGCCTTTGTGGCCTGGAAGTTTTTCGGTGTCGATCCACAACAGGCTTATCAAACCACCAAGCAGGTCACTCAGGGGGTATCGGGTGCGGCAGAAACACGTGGCCTGGAAAATCCCACGCCAGAACAGCAGGAGTCGATTGATTTTGTTGGAACTGTATTGGCAGATACTGAAGATACCTGGAATCAGGTGTTTCAGCAGCAGTTAAATCAGCAGTATGTCCCACCGAAACTGGTGTTGTTTAACGGCATCGTGAATTCTGGTTGTGGTACGGCTCAGGCGGCGATGGGGCCTTTCTACTGCCCGACAGACCAGAAAGTGTATATCGATACGGCATTCTTTAAAGATATGCGCAGTCAAATGGGCATTACTGGAGAACAGAATGCCACCGAACTTTCCCGTAATGATCAGGCGGGGGATTTTGCGCTGGCCTATGTCGTGGCCCATGAAGTGGGGCATCATATCCAGACGATTTTAGGTATTTCTTCTCAAGTACAGCAAGCACGTCAGCAAGCAAGCGAAGTGCAAAGTAATCAGCTTTCAGTGCGTCAGGAATTGCAGGCAGACTGTCTGGCCGGCGTCTGGGCTTACCATAATCATGAGCGAACCCAATTTTTGGAACAGGGCGATGTGCAGGAAGCGATGGATGCCGCTCATAAAATTGGCGATGACTATTTGCAGAAACGTGCCCGCGGGCAGGTGGTGCCGGACAGCTTTACTCATGGCAGCAGCGCGCAGCGGGTACAATGGTTTAATACCGGCTTGAAATCCGGTCAGGTTGCGAATTGTGATACCTTTAATCAAAATATTTAAATGACTTCGATAAAAAAAGGAGCAGATGCCACTGCTGTCCCATAGTTTGCTTTAAATAAAAAAACCTGAGTCCTAACAGTTAAAATATGAGTGCAAACAAACACTTTAACGACCAGGATTCAGGTTTTGTCACATCAGAATACCGTATTTCATGAGCTAATTAAACCTGTTGTGCGACAGGATTTTGAACAACTTGCTAAAGTACACCATGTTGGACAGAAATTTAGAGCGGCTTCCCGGTGGGATCAGTTTATTGCCATATTGATGTCTCAATTCTCTTGTAGGCAAAGTCTGAGAGATATTCAATCCAATTTGGAGTGCCAACAGGAAAAGCTAAGTCATCTCGGAGCAAAGTCTATTCCCCGAAGCACGCTGGCACGAATCAATGAGCAGCAGCCTGCTGCCTTGTATCAACAGCTATTTTACAAGTTGCTTAAATACTATGAACACTCAAAAGTAGCTCATAAATTTCGCTTTAAGAATCCCTTGTATTCCTTGGATGCCAGTCATATTGACCTGTCGCTTTCCTTATGTGAATGGGCCAAAGTTCACGACTCAAAAGCCAGCATGAAACTCAGTATAGGATTGAATCACAGCAATGATATTCCTGAGTTTGTTGCAGTTGAAAATGGCAAAGAAAATGACATGGTACAAGGCCGCAAATTCCAGTTTCCTGCTGGCAGCATTGTAGTTTTTGATAAAGGCTATGTCGATTACCAATGGTATGCAAATCTGACTGCTCAAAACATTGGATTTGTCACACGTTTTAGGCCTAAATCTGTGTATCAGGTGATCCAGCAACATCCAGTGCTTGAATCCAAAGGTATTCTAAAAGATGAAACCATTCAGCTGAATAGCGCACATGCCCTAAAAAGAAAAGCCCCAGTGTTAAGAAGAATTGAATATAGAGATCAGCAAAGTGGCAAGCACTTTAGCTTTCTCAGCAATAACTTTCATTTAGCCGCCTCCACCATTGCAGCGATTTACAAAGACCGCTGGAAAGTTGAGCTGTTCTTTAAGGCGATTAAGCAGAATCTCAAATTAAAGGCGTTTCTAGGCCGCAGCAGGAACGCAATTCAGACACAAATCTGGATTGCGATGATCGCCTATTTATTGGTGAGTTTCGCTCAACATTTAGGAAAAACAGGTTGGACAGTTCAACGTTTACTCAGAATAATTCAAGTGAATTTGTTTGAAAGAAGAACTTTAAAAGCTTTATTTTCACCCGATAAAATACCCATAAAACAAGAGGAAGCTCATTTGAGCTTCCTCTTGTGAAAAATTGTGGGACAGCAATGGAGCAGATGCTCCTTTTTTTATTTATGCAGAAAACGCCGGAAATTTCTTAATATCTTGATACTGACGAATAATGCAGCCAAAGCAAACAGTGCAATTGCAAAGACCGTATATTTGAGGTTGCTCATGTCATTTTGATAAAACTGCTGAATATCTTGTTTGTTATATTCTAAAGCAGTTGCTTTGCCAGTCCGGCTATCTCTGAACTGGATTTTTTCAATATAGAAGAGATTTCCCGCTTTAATTAAGTCAACGCTCTGGATTTGTCGGGTATGCGATTGATTGTCTTCATCGCTACATAAAGCGCTGTAATGCTCACAATTGATTTTGGCCACATAACCATTTCCTGCAATCAGAATAAAAATGGCATTGTCCGGTCGCTGGTTATTGGACACCAATACATACTGCTCCCCGGTTGAACTTTGTAAGGGAATGCTGGTGGCTTGCTGATAATGCTGTTCTGCTTGCAGAATTTCCTGAATTTTAGCAAAGCAGGTAAAACATAAGGACAACGTGATCAGAAAAATCACGCTGGCAAAACAGAGACGAAAAATGGTTTTGACAGTTTGATGCATGGGAGAAAAATTCAAAATAGAATGATGGGAAAGCAAAAGCCGAGTGCTGATCTGTATGTTAAATCATCATTCGAAAATACTGAAAAGAAACTTAACTCAATTCGATAAAAAAGCGGACTAAACTTGTTTTGCCAGAATACCTTGCTATTTAAATCTCTATTTTAACAACGCCTCTCGGCGCATAGTGCTCCATATCGCCCGATTTTAGGAAACCGAATGGGAAATTTCTTTTTTCTTCAGCTACTCACGGTGGTCTTTGCTCTGTCTATTGCCACGACCATGTTTAATAAGCGCGTTTTAGGCTTTCCGCAAGCGATCGGTGTCCCTATTGTCTCTGCAATCTTTGTTTTCATTTTGCAGTGGGGCGCCAGTTTACTGCATGGTAATCCATTCTTTAGCATCAATATTGACAATATCGAGCAGGCTGTTCGTCACGTCGATTTCTATGACTTTCTGATCAATGGTGTGATCTGTTTTATCCTGACTTCATCTGCGCTGAAGTTTAAGGTCTCAGATTTGCGTAACCACTGGCGGCCGATCAGTATTTTGGCTGGTCTGGCTTTGGTGTTCTGTGCAGTGTTCTTTGGTGTGGTGTTGTATGGTTATCAGTTCCTGATTGGTAAACATGTTGACCTGCTGGTTTTGCTCTTGCTAGGGGCGGCCTTGGGCGCCACAGATCCGATCGGCATCAAAGGCGTATTGAGTTCGGTTCGCGCACCGCATCATTTGATTGTCAAGCTTGAAGGTGAGTACACTATAATTAGTAATATGGAATTTTCGATAAAGCATTGAAATACATTGGGATATTGAATCGTATTTAAAATTCCATATTTCTATACTTTTTATTGATAAAATCAGCATAAAAACAATAATAAATTCCATATTTTATGCTAATTGCATATTTTTATCTTAATGGATATACCGTGCTGTTTGGCCGTTGATAGTAATTCTTCTCCTACTTGGATAGTAAGTGGCACTTAACTATGTTAGAGGTGGTCCCACTTCTTAAGTTGACAAAAATAACTAATGATGCGAAAAGGTTTTTTTAGTTAACAGATGTTCACACATGCCTAGAATTGTTTCTGTACCACTTAGTTTAGAACAGCGAGAACGACTCATTTTTCTGGTCAAGCATGCAAAACATTGGCGTGAAAGGCAACGTGCCCAAACTATTCTCTGGCTTTCCGAAGGTAAAAGTGTTGCGGAAGTTGCCACTCTACAAGAACGTATCCCAGAAACCATAAGGCTACAACGCCGACGTTGGGAATTGTATGAGTTTGAATCGATTAAAGAAGGTCATCGCTCAGGTCGACCCAATACATTGATCTCAGACTATCAGGCGAAAATCCTAGATTGGGTCAATACAAGTCCACTCAATGCAGAACAAATCCGAGTCAAACTACATGAAGAATACGAAGTGTCCGTGTCTGTTGAAACCATTCGTAAGTTTTTACGTGATTCAGGTATGGTCTTCAAGCGTACCCGTCATAGCTTGAAAAAAAAGAGATCCGATTGCATTTGAACAAGCAACACAGCAGATTGAAGAATTACGAGAGCAAGCGGCACGTGGTGAAATTATATTAGGTTATGTTGATGAAACAGGATTTTCATCTACACCTGATAACCGCTATGCGTGGACAAAGATAGGTGATGTTCATGCGGTTGATGCAATAAGATTAAAACGAGTTAATGTCATGGGGTGTTTGCTTTCAACGGGGAAACTGGTGACAAGCTGTTTACAAGAGTCAGTGACAAGTACTTGGTTTTATGCCTATTTAACTGGAATAGCTCAACGAGTAAAACAGACATATAACCTTCCATTGGTTCTTATTGTTGATAATGCCTCGATTCATAGAAGTAAAAAGATGGCTGATTACAGAGAGCTACTTAAAACTAACTTTTCGACGAATCTGTATTTTATTCCAGCTTATAGCCCTGAGTTAAATCGAATCGAGATGGTATGGAAGCAGATGAAATATTATTGGCGAGATTTTCAAGTCATGACAGCTGACAAAATAGAGCAATGGGTGGAGAAAGTATCAAACCAATTCGGAAAAGAATACATGTTTACTTTTTAATGGATACTTATAACGATCTTCTACCAACATAAGTAATTAACTTTGTAATAATTCCATATTTATAATTCTACAGTAAAATTCCATATTGGTAAATGTAGAGTAGGCGAATCACTGTTTAATGATGCAATGTGTATTGCCTTATTTATGACCTTGCTCAATGTTCTGCAAGGTGAAAACTTTACGGTACTGGCAGTGCTGCAAACCTTGCTTTATGAAATTGTCGTGGCGGTGCTGATTGGTCTCGGATTCGGTTTTGCGATCTTGCGGATTTTGCGCGGTAAGCATGAAATGGAATCTCTGATTTTGACCACGGCCTTGCTGGCTTGTGGTTCCTATCTGGTGGCTTTGCTGGCACATGCTTCCGCGCCAATTGCCTGTGTGATTGGTGGTTTGATTGTTGGCAATAAATGGAAAGAAATCCTGGCAGATGCTGAAATTGGTGACGTTAATCATTTCTGGCATACGGTTGAGGGAATTATCAATTCATTCCTGTTTACCCTGATTGGTCTAGAATTGTTTATTCTGGACTTGAGTACCAGTCTGGTTCTGGGCGGAATGGTGGCTTTTGTGATTCTACATCTGGCCCGTTTTGCAGCCAACTATCTGGCCTTTGCCATGTTCCCAAAAGTCAGCAAGAAAAGCTATAACGGCAGTTTGACCATCCTGTCTTGGGGCGGAGTACGGGGCGGGATTTCTTTGGCCTTAATTCTGGCGGTCGCCAATGTTCCTCAGCTGGAAGCCTATAGCAGTATTCTGGTGGGCTATACCTTTATTGTAGTGCTATTGTCCGGTGTGGTATGTGGCTTGGGCCTGCCTGCGGTGATGAATGCGTTTTATTATAATCCCAATGAAGAGACGCAGGGCTTTAAAGGCTGGTATCAACGCATGTGTCATAAAATGAATCGTAAGGGTTTTCGCTATATTGTTGGAGAAGATGCCAAAGGAAATGAGACTATTACTATCTTTCAGCCAGAAATTCTGATTGATCAGAAAGATGCAGAGGGCGTTGCCACGGTGCATCATCCAGATAAAGTTCAGGAAGTAAAAAGACTGGAAAATCCGGATAATTTCTAAAGATAAAACTTAGAAGATCAAGAGACTGTTAGATTGGTTTTTATAGTGAGATGAGAGCTTGAATCAGCGTATTTCATCAGGCTTAATCACTCTCCTATAGCTTTTTTACTGGGGGTGAATTGTGATTTTTGATTTAAATAAGCTATTAATGAGATGAAAATGACCCAGACAAGTTCAGCCAGTCAGGAAATGGCAGAAATGATTTTGGCTGTGGTCAATCAGATTCCGTATGCCAAAGTCGCCACCTACGGACAGATTGCTAGACTGGCAGGTTTACCCAAACATGCGCGATTGGTCGGACGGGTATTAAGTCATCTAGATTCGGACACTGATATTCCTTGGTATCGGGTGATCAATGCCCAGGCGAAAATCAGTGTGAAGCAACTGGACGAACATGGCCAGAATATCCAGCAGCAAAAACTCATGCAGGAAGGAATTTTTCTTAAAGGTGATCGCTTGGATTTAAAACGCTATCAATGGGATGGTCTGGTCAAGATATAAAAAAAATCCCCACTTGGTGAAAAGTGGGGATTTTAAACATAACTTAGTTGCGAATCACCATTACTGGGATATCCGCTTGGCCGAGAATGCTTTGCGCTACGCTGCCAAGGAACAGCTTTTTGAAGCCCGTGCGACCATGGGAACCAATCACGATCAGGTCAGAATTTAAATCTTTAGCTGCTTTGACAATCTCGCTATAAATTACCTGACCCTCAAGGAGCTGTGTATCCACTTCAACACCGGCACCAGAGAATTTTGCTTTGGCTTCATCCAGCGTTTTCAGGATGGAAGTACGGGCACGTTCAATCAGGTCATTGGTTTGTGCCGCAGAGATATATTCCGCAGCGATATAAGGGTCCAGTGCCAGCACTTGAACCACTGTGACTTTACTGTTAAATGCTTTGGCAATTTCTACAGCTTTATCCACTGCAGCATACGATGTTTCTGAACCGTCAACAGGTACTAAAATATGTTCAAAAGGCATTAGAATTCTCCTGAGGGGAATTTAGAGTTATAAAATTATGACGCGTTAAACCGGGTACGAATAGTTGTTTATACTTTGATCATAGCCTGTATTGTATAAAAATAAAACCAAGTAAATACATAGGTATAATGTCTAATAGATTAAAAAATGAAGCACCTGTTTAGAGCTATTTAATTGGGTGATTTATTTAGCCTAAGTTAATAATTTATATGTAATTAATGTGATAGCCTAAGACAGTGATTAATCACATCGAATAGAGGTCGGGTCTAATTTTATTTGCGGTGACAGCTGTTCATAGCGATTTAAAATTGTTTGAGTTTCACCTGCATAAATTTTTTGCTGTAGCTGCCGGATTTTATGTTCTGTCACATGTAAACGCGCACAATGTAATGCAATCTGATTTTCCCGGGTTACCGCCAGTCGTTGGCTCTGATCATATTCCGGATAGCGCTCGATTTTCTGCTGTGCTCTGCTGAGTTGTGCCAAAGACCTTTTCTGCTGCATGCTCATCAGTTGCTGCTGATTAATCCACTGTGCCACATCACGTCTGACGCCATTATAATCTACGAAAATAGGCGAGATGGTCTGGCAGGCACTCAGACTTGAAAGGCCAATGAGTAAAATAAATATTTTGATTTTATACATCTAATGATTCCTCGAAGAATTAAATGGTGCTATGAATGCGTGAATTACATACTAAAAAACCCTTTTTTGTTTAAAATTTAAAAGTTTATTCCGTATTTGCATAAAGACTGAACATTTGTTTTTTAAAATGCTTGACGATAGAAGCTGAAATTACGATAATGCGCACACAGTTTACGGCTATGTAGCTCAGTTGGTTAGAGCACCGCACTCATAATGCGGGGGTCACAAGTTCAAGTCTCGTCATAGCCACCATTTTAAAAGACCAAGCTCTCAGCTTGGTCTCTTTTTTTGTCTTTTAAAAAGCACTGCAAACTACAAAAAAATATTTGAAGCATCCACTAATTTTTAGTTTCCACAAAACATTATTTTTCCTTCTTGATGTTGGGGCTATTCTTCATTTTACTGCCGCATAAAAAAATCGCCCAAGCATTCCTTGGGCGATTCTGATTTACATCATTGAGAGCAGAATTTAGCTACCTGCTTTCCAGCCATTCACAATTGGATAACGACGCTCACGGCCATAAGAGCGTGAGCTGATACGTGGTCCAATGGCACCTTGGCGGCGCTTGTACTCATTGATATCAACCAGACGAATCACTTTTTTCACGACTTCAGCATCAAAGCCTTTGGCAATGATATCGTCTTGACTCATATCTTCTTCAATATAAGAGTACAAGATCGCATCTAGAATGTCATAGGCAGGTAAAGAGTCTTGATCGACCTGATCTGGACGCAGTTCTGCTGAAGGTGGACGGGTAATCACACGTTCCGGAATCACTGGAGTTTCTGAAATGCTGTTACGATATTTCGCCAGTTCAAACACAATGGTTTTATACACATCTTTCAGAACTGCATAACCACCGACCATATCGCCATACAGGGTGCAATAACCGACAGCTAGTTCAGACTTATTACCGGTTGCCAGCACCAGATTACCGAATTTGTTAGATAGGGCCATCAATAAGGTGCCCCGTGAACGTGCTTGCAGGTTTTCCTCGGTAGCATCGACTGGAGCGTTGCCAAAGAACGGGAATAGCACCTGCATAAAGCCGCTTACCACTGGATTGATTTCGGCAATACCGAAAGTCACGCCCATATTTTTGGCTTGAGCCGCTGCATCTTCCACACTGATTTGTGCGGTATAGGTATAAGGCATCATCACAGCTTGAACTTTGTCTGCGCCAAGCGCATCTACAGCAATCGCTAGGGTCAGGGCAGAGTCAATGCCGCCAGACAGTCCCAGAATCACACCTGGGAAGCCAGAACGCTGTACATAATCACGTGTAGCCATGACCAGGCTTTGATAAATCTCAGCCATGGTGTCTAAAGCAGGTGCAATTGCACCTTTGCTGAATTGCAGTTGTTCAGCATTAAATTCTGCAATTGCCAGATTTTCCTGGAAAGTTGGTGCCTGTAAAGCCACCTCGCCAGATTTGTTGAGCACAAAACTGGTACCGTCAAAGATCAGATCATCTTGGCCACCGACCTGGTTACAGTACACCAGATTGATATTTAGCTGTTTGACCAAGGCCGCCATGGTTTCAATGCGATGTTGTGGTTTACCCACTTCATATGGCGATGCATTCAGTACCAAAGCTGTGTCGATATTCAATTTTGCCAGTTGCTGAACAGTGGCTAAAGACCAGACATCTTCACAGATCAGTACGCCAAATTTATGTCCAAGATACTCAAAAACCAGATGCTGATGACCTTCGCCAAAATAACGCTTTTCATCAAATACGCCATAGTTTGGCAACACTTGCTTGTTATAAACACCCAGTACTTCGCCATCTTTCATGACAGCAGCCGAGTTATAACGCTGACCATCTTCAGTTTGATTAACAAAACCAAAGACCATGACAATATCTTTTACTTCAGTCAGTTTTTCAAAAGCCGCTTTGGTGCGTTTCACCAGGCTCGGGCGAATTAATAAGTCTTCTGCAGGGTAGCCCAGCGTTGAAAGTTCAGGAAAGATAATCAGATCCGCTTTATCTTTTTTAGCCTGATTGGCCAGATCAATCATTTTTTGCGTATTTGCATCCAGATTGCCCACATGTGGAGAGAATTGAGCAATCGCAATTTTAAAACTTTTCATTCCAAGTAAATCCTATTCCTATAGGTTGATACACTAAATTACTGATTTTTATAATTCTAATTATTCAGTTGAGTGCACTTCGATATTCATAAAATGCCAAATGGCTTAAATAAAAAAACTTTTTATCGCATGATCATTGAATCTTAATCTGCGATGCAAAATAATCATACCGGCCTATTTTATCGAAATTTTATCGATAAGCTAGAGTTGATTTAGCAGAACAGGCATTGAGTGAAAAAAGTTATTATATAAAATTAGAAAATATGCTGATTTTTTATGCATCTAGGCTTATGTAGATTTAAAGACTGAAATCTAAATTTTGGCTTTTAAAATATGCCTTAGCTATATTGTTTGGAATTAAACTGATTAAATATCATCTGTTTATTTTTGGATTTAAAATAATATTCGGAATTTTTTTTAGAAAAATATCCCGGGCAATATCGCCTTGTTGTTCAATATTGTAGGTTGAAAATGATTTGTTGGGATTAAATTGATATTTGTACGGATTATATTTTCCCAAGCTGAGAAAATAAGCACTTTGTAAAAATGCCCCTTTTAAAAGCACATTGATCCGGCATTGATGTTGATAAATATGCGCCATCTCATGAATAAATAGTGCCTGATAAGATAAACTCTCGCGCGAATAATCTTCGCGATAATTTAAATTGCGTACATGGATGTAGCCACTGGGCGCCATAATGACATGTGTGGATTGCCAGGGCAGGTAGGGGTGATTCATGATTTTAACGCGGGAATAGTCGATCAGGTTGCCAAATACTTGTTGGGAAATTTTGATTTCACCAGACGTTAAACTGCGGCACTTAAACTGTTCAAAACGAACCAGTCTCAAAATAAAGGGCAGAAAATACAACAGCATTCAATATACATCCTATTTTTAGGTGACTTAATCCGTGAATATGATTTTGATATATTCATTTTAAAACGTTTCAGGTCAATTTTTTGTAGGCTTTTGTCAGCACTAAAAAAACCACCCAAGAGGGTGGTTTTTTTGAGTCTTTCGACGCGGTTCGAATTAACGAACGATATCGCGTTGAACTTCGCCAGTATAAAGCTGACGAGGACGACCGATCTTGTAAGGACCGCTGTGCATTTCTAACCAGTGGCTGATCCAGCCAACAGTACGTGCAAGCGCGAAGATTACAGTAAACATTTCAGTCGGGATACCAATCGCTTTAAGGATGATACCTGAGTAGAAGTCTACGTTCGGGTAAAGGTTACGCTTGATGAAGTATTCGTCAGAAAGCGCGATACGTTCAAGTTCCATAGCCAATGCAAGCTGTGGATCATTGATGCCAAGTGCACCAAGAACTTCGTCACAAGTTTCTTTCATTACTTTCGCACGTGGATCGAAGTTTTTGTAAACTCGGTGACCGAAGCCCATTAGTTTAACTTCTTTAGTTTTTACTTTTTCCATGAAGCCAGCAACGTTTTCTACAGTGCCGATTTCGTCAAGCATCTTAAGAACAGCTTCGTTCGCGCCGCCGTGAGCAGGGCCCCAAAGTGCAGAGATACCAGCAGCGATACATGCATACGGATTCGCACCGGTAGAACCAGCTAAACGTACTGTAGATGTAGACGCATTTTGTTCGTGGTCAGCATGAAGCGTGAAGATACGGTCCATTGCTTTTGCAAGAATTGGATCAACTTTATAATCACGGTCTGCAGGAGTAGCAAACATCATGTGCAGGAAGTTTTCTGCATAACCAAGGTCGTTACGTGGGTAAACGAATGGTTGACCGATGGTGTACTTGTAGCTCCAAGCCGCCAGCGTAGGAATCTTCGCGATTAAACGAATTGCAGTGATTTCACGGTGGTTCACATCTTCGATGTCAAGGTTGTTGTGATAGAACGCAGACAACGCACCAACCACACCTACCATGATCGCCATAGGATGCGCATCACGACGGAAACCATTGTAGAAACGGCTAACTTGATCGTGAACCATTGTATGGTTACGTACTTTAGCGTCAAATTCTTCTTTTTGCTCAGCAGTTGGAAGTTCGCCATTTAACAATAAATAGCAAGTTTCCAAGTAATCAGCTTTAGTCGCCAATTGATCGATTGGGTAGCCACGGTGTAAAAGTACACCTTTGTTGCCATCGATGAACGTGATTTTAGACTCGCACGCAGCTGTCGCCATAAAACCAGGATCAAAAGTAAAGTGACCTGCAGCCAACACATCTTTAACGTCGATTACATCTGGGCCCAATGTGCCGCTGTAAATTGGTAGTTCAATTTCTTTGCCATCAAGCTGTAAAACGGCTTTCTTGCCAGTTGCTTCAGACATTCAATAGATCTCCTGTCCTGGTGAATGTATATCCGCTTTGTCTATCAATCTTTTAATGCACAAAACGGACGGATCAAAAATTTGCTATAAGATTAGTGAGTACTGAAATTTTGTCAATTATACTTATGGATGAAAAATGACGGCCGCACAGCGGTTTAGTCATATTCGCTCAGTATAAAAAGTTCAGTAAAATCACAGCATCAAACCTCTATAATAAGTCAAATTGATGCAGAGGTGCAGAAAAAAATAGACTGCTTGGGGCATTTGTAAGCGTTTTTTCCTAGCAAGAAATGCGGGTGAAAATGGTGAGAGATTAAGGTGAGCATGCTTAAAACTATATAAATCTCATAACTTACATCGTTTTTACCAAGTTGAATTTCAGAGGTAGAATTATAAATAAAAGCAATTAATTGAATTTTGAATCCGGTTCAATTGATTAAAAAGTAGCTTAATAAATGGCCAACTTTGCAGCAAAGGGAGGCAGTATAAAAATAAATGAATGATTTTTTGAATCTAAATGCTTCAAATTGATTGAAAAACCCATCATCTGATGCACTAAGTCGCTATTTAACATCAGGTTATCTGAATCACTGTGCTGCTGCTGAATTGGGGCAAGTGGTCTGTTAAATATAGGCGCTTGATTTAAATCTGAATTAAAAAGAGATTTAAATAATATTTGTGATGGAACTGTGCGTCTTTAGTCTAAAACTCAAACATGGTCCTGCAGGCTTAAAACCGAGTGAATTGATCATCTTAATTATTTAAAAACAATCATATAAATAGGAATTGAAAGGGCGGAATAATATATTAAGCCCGACTTATTGTTGTTAATGATTCTTATTTAATAGTTTTTTATCCAAAAAGCCAAATTCAGCCGTTTGTATTTTAATAGTTCACGTTTTATAATTCAGTGTCGTTTTGATTTTAGGCATGTATTTGCCTGAGAATGCCAGCTTTCCTTCGAATTAATTCCAACAAACTCCGGATGGAGTTTTTACTTACAGGATGCCCGCTGTGAAAAGCAACAGACCTGTCAATTTGTCCATGGGTCAAGTTTTAGAAGTAAACTTAAAATCACCCGTGGCTATTGCATCAATTCTACACCGTCTTTCAGGTGTTATCGTATTCTTACTCGTACCGGTCCTTCTATGGATTTTAGACAAGTCATTGTCTTCGCCTGAAGGTTTTGCGCAAGTTCAAGAAATCTTTAACGGTTTCATTGTCCGCTTTATTGTATGGGTATTTGTCGCCGGCATGATTTTTCACTTTATTGCGGGTGTTAAGCATTTACTTGCTGACATTGGCGTTGCTGAAGAACTAGAAAGTGGCCGTGTTGCATCTACTATCGCATTAATCTTGTCTGCAATCGGTATTGTTGCAGCATTTGTATGGATCGTACTCTAATGAAAAGCGCTACTGGTTTAACAGGTTCAGGTTCTCGCGATTGGTTTCTTCAACGTGTCAGTGCTGTAGTTCTAGCTGTTTATACCGTTGTTGTACTGGGTTGGATTCTACTGAATGGTGGTTTCAACTTTGAACAGTGGTACGGCTTTATGATGACAGTTCCAATGAAGATCATGTCTTTATTGGCGGTCTTATCTCTTGTTGCACACGCATGGATCGGCATGTGGCAGGTATTCACGGATTATGTGACTACTCGTCAAATGGGTCCTTCAGCTTCAGGTTTACGCCTTGTACTGACTTCAGCAGTGATCATTGCTGTACTTGCATATGCAATCTGGGCGATCCAGATTTTTTGGGCGAATTGATAGGAAACAATCATGGGCGCTATAAACCCTAAAGAAGATTACACAAATATTCCGCACGAAACTTTCGACGCTGTCATCGTTGGTGGTGGTGGTTCAGGTATGCGTGCGTCTTACCAACTTGCTCAAGCTGGTTTGAAAGTTGCGGTTCTGACTAAAGTATTCCCAACTCGTTCGCACACTGTTGCAGCGCAGGGTGGTATTGGTGCATCTCTTGGTAACATGCAAGAAGATAACTGGCACTACCACTTCTACGACACTGTAAAAGGTTCGGACTGGTTAGGTGACCAGGATGCAATCGAGTTCATGACTCGTGAAGCGCCTCAAGTGGTTTATGAACTTGAACACCTGGGTATGCCATTCGACCGTAATGCTGATGGTACAATTTACCAACGTCCATTCGGTGGTCACTCAGCAAACTACGGTGAAAAAGCTGTGCCACGTGCATGCGCTGCTGCCGATCGTACCGGTCACGCACTTCTTCACACGCTTTATCAAAGCAACGTGAAAATGGGCACTCAATTCTTCGTTGAATGGATTGCGCTTGACCTGATCCGTAACGAAAAAGGCGACGTTCTTGGTGTTACAGCAATTGATCAGGAAACTGGTAAAATTGCAGTATTCCAAGCAAAAGCGACTTTGTTCGCTACTGGTGGTGCTGGTCGTGTGTACCGTGCATCTACAAATGCTTATATCAACACTGGTGACGGTCTTGGTATGGCTGCTCGTGCAGGTATTCCATTACAAGATATGGAATTCTGGCAATTCCACCCAACGGGTGTTGCGGGCGCAGGCGTATTGTTGACTGAAGGTTGTCGTGGTGAAGGTGCAATCCTTCGTAACAAAGACGGCGAACCCTTCATGGAACGTTATGCACCAACTTTGAAAGACTTGGCGCCACGTGACTTCGTATCACGTTCTATGGACCAAGAGATCAAAGAAGGTCGTGGTTGTGGTCCTAAAGGCGATTACATCCTGCTTGATATGACGCACCTAGGTGCGGATACGATCATGAAACGTCTTCCATCTGTATTCGAGATTGGCAAGAAATTCGCGAACGTTGACATCACTAAAGAGCCAATTCCTGTAGTACCAACAATCCATTACCAAATGGGTGGTATTCCAACGAATATTCATGGTCAGGTGGTTGTTCCTGAGTCTCGTGAAACTGAAGCGCTTGTTGCTAACTACAACAAAGACACCGATGTTTACTCTACAAATGCCGAAGGTCGTGACTTTGCTAAGCCAGTAAAAGGCTTCTATGCAATCGGTGAATGTTCATGTGTGTCTGTACATGGTGCGAACCGTTTAGGTACGAACTCATTGCTTGACTTGGTTGTATTTGGTAAGGCTGCTGGTCAACATATCATTGAATATGTGACTAAACAGCACGATGGCGAATATGAGCCGCTTCCAACAACTGTGCTTCAAGAAACTGTTGAACGTATTCGTAAACTTGACGAATCGACTACCGGTGAGAATGCTCAAGACGTTGCTGATGCAATCCGTGATATCGTTCAAGACCACGCTGGTGTATTCCGTACATCTGCGCTTCTGGACGAAGGTGTGAAGCAGATTCTTGCAATTGAACCGCGCGTACGCAACATTCACTTGAAAGACAAATCTAAAGTATTTAACACTGCACGTATTGAAGCACTTGAAGTTGAAAACTTGTATGAAGTTGCGAAAGCAACGCTTATTTCAGCTGCAGCGCGTAAAGAATGCCGTGGTGCACATACGGTTGTAGACTTTGAAGAGTCTCCAGACCATGCTGAATACCCATATGGTCGTCGTGATGATGAGTGGATGAAGCACACTTTATGGTTCTCTGCAGACAACCGTCTAGAGTATAAGCCAGTTCGTTACCGTCCATTGTCGGTTGACGCGATTCCACCTAAACCACGTACATTCTAATCAGGAGAATTCAGATGAGTAGAGGTACTCGTACATTTCATATCTACCGCTACGATCCTGACAAGGATAAAGCACCGTACATGCAAACTTTTAAGCTGGAACTGACTGACAAGCACCGTATGTTGCTTGACGCACTTCTCGCATTAAAAGTACAGGACGAAACTTTAACGTTCCGTCGTTCATGTCGTGAAGGTATTTGTGGTTCTGATGGCGTGAACATCAATGGTAAAAACGGTTTGGCGTGTCTTTGGAACCTGAACGATTTACCAAATGAAATTACTGTTCGTCCATTGCCTGGTCTTCCTGTAGTGAAAGACTTGGTGGTTGACATGAACCAGTTCTATGATCAGTACAACAAGATCCATCCATTCTTGATCAACAACCAGCCTGCGCCTCCTAAGGAACGTTTACAGTCTCCTGAAGAGCGTGAGCATCTTGATGGTCTATATGAATGTATTCTATGTGCATGCTGTTCAACTTCATGCCCGTCATTCTGGTGGAACCCGGACAAGTTCTTGGGTCCTTCAGCATTGTTGAACGCTTACCGCTTCATTATTGACTCGCGTGATACGGGAACACAAGAGCGTTTGGCTCGTCTAGACGACCCGTTCTCATTGTTCCGTTGTAAAGGCATTATGAACTGTGTATCTGTATGTCCTAAAGGCTTGAACCCAACTAAAGCAATCGGTCACATCCGTAATATGCTTTTAGATATGGCAGGCTAATAGGCTGCTCTTCGCAGTTTAGAAAAAAGCACACCTTCAGGTGTGCTTTTTTTATGCAAACTATTGGAAAAATTAAAAAATCATAGGATAAAAATAAAGATACTATACTTAAAATGTATAAAGTTGAGTGAAACAGTCAGGAAAAGGGTAATGGCTTTGAGTGCCATATAAGAAGAACATGTGATTATTTTGGGTATTTATGATTTTTAGATGTAAAACTGACCTGAAAAATAGCAAGAACGATGTTATTATATAACGGAAATTTAAGGGGGGAGTGGATTGAAAGGTTTGCTCTCTTTTTATTTATCGGAAATGCTTAGGACTTAAGTCTACATTGAATCTATTTTTGAGATAAAGCACCATATATTAGAGTAAAATATCTGAACTGTATTTAGCCAATTTATGGAAGGTATGTGTCAAAAAAATCAATTGAAAAGTTGAGAACATGTTAGCATTTAGCCCATGACTATGTTTAAAAAATGCCACGCCAGGTACATTTTTTAAACACTGCATAATCAGGGACTGGTATATAAAAGGTAGACCCGAGTCGCTTTAGAAAAAATCTTTGTTAATGCTTGCTTTTTTCTAAGTCGATTTGCAAAAAATTGCCCGGTTTCGATCGGGTATTCAATGAGTGATGATGCCGCTGAGGGGCGTTATTGTTCATTAAACATATCAAGATTTTCTTGGTGTGGTGATAACGCCTCATGGCTTATGCCTTATGGGGGACTAGTATCATATTACCAATTTGATGCTAATAATCCTGGGTTTTGCTTAAAAAGCATCCTGAAAATGTTTTTGCAATAGGAAATGGGTCCACAAATGCAAGAAGTTGCTGACGCTCTGCGTCTTGACACTGAACTTTCCGCTGATAGTGCAGCGTATATTGAAGAACTTTATGAGCAGTATCTGACTGCTCCAGACTCAGTGGGTGCTGACTGGAGAGCGTACTTCGATAAATTCCCAAAAGGTGATCAACCACACAGTAATGTACGTGAGCAATTCCTACTTTTAGGTCGCAATTCAAGCCGTATTCAGCCTATTGTTCAGTCGACAGTCAGCTCAGAGCATGAACGTCGTCAAATTGGCGTGCTACAGCTGATTGCTGCGTACCGTAACCGTGGCCACCAGAAAGCAAAACTGGATCCATTAGGTTTGGCGAAGCGTGAAGTTGTGCCTGATCTAGATCTGGCTGCGCATGGTTTGACTCAGTCTGACTTAGACACAGTATTCAATACTGGTAACCTGGCGATCGGTAAAGAAGAAGCGACTTTGGCTGAAATGGTTCAGTCAATGGAAGCCACTTACTGTGGTTCAATCGGTGCTGAATACATGCACATCGTGGACACCAAAGAAAAACGTTGGATTCAACAACGTCTAGAAAGTGCACGCGGTCAATATGGCTTCAATGCTGATCAAAAGAAACATGTCCTTGAGCGTTTAACTGCAGCTGAAGGCCTAGAAAAATATCTTGGTAATAAATTCGTTGGTGCCAAACGTTTCGGCGTTGAAGGTGGTGAAGCATTCATCCCGATGGTCAACGAAATTATTCAGCGTGCAGGTTCTGTAGGCTGTAAAGAAGTTGTGATCGGTATGCCTCACCGTGGCCGTTTAAACCTTCTTGTTAACATCATGGGTAAGAACCCGGCTGACCTGTTTGGTGAGTTCGAAGGTAAATCTATTCATAAGAAAGGTTCTGGTGACGTTAAGTATCACCAAGGCTTCTCTTCAAACGTCATGACTCCGGGTGGCGAAGTTCACTTGGCATTGGCATTTAACCCGTCACACCTTGAAATCGTTGGTCCTGTGGTTGAAGGTTCGGTACGTGCACGTCAAGTACGTCGTAAAGACATTGGCGGCGATGACGTATTGCCATTAATTGTACACGGTGATGCTGCATTTGCAGGTCAGGGCGTCAACCAGGAAACTTTCCAGATGTCACAAACTCGCGGTTATACCGTGGGTGGTACAGTGCACATTGTGATTAACAACCAGGTTGGTTTCACGACATCTGATCCACGTGACGCGCGTTCTACTGAATACTGTACTGACATCGCAAAAATGATTCAGGCACCGATCTTCCATGTCAATGGTGATGATCCTGAAGCTGTGGTGTTCATTTCACAATTGGCACATGATTTCCGTCATACGTTCCGTAAAGACGTTGTGATTGACATGTTCTGCTACCGTCGTCGTGGTCATAACGAAGCGGATGAGCCAGCTGCAACTCAACCAATGATGTATCAAGTGATCAACAAGAAAGCGACTACGCGTACGCTTTATGCGGATCAACTGGTGCAACAGGGTGTTCTTGATCGTGCAAGTGCAGATCAGATGGTTGAAAACTACCGTGCAGACCTGGAAGCGGGTAATCACGTTGCCAATGCACTGGTACTTGAACCAAACAAAAAAATGTTTGTGGATTGGACTCCTTACTTAGGTCATGAGTACACAGACGAGTGGGATACAACTTTCCCAATCGAACGTCTAAAAGAGCTTGGCAAGAAAATGCGTGAGCTTCCTGAAGGCTTCGTGATGCAGCGTCAAGTTGCAAAAGTAATTGATGACCGTCTGAAAATGCAAACGGGTGAAATGCCTCTGAACTGGGGTGCTGCTGAAACTCTGGCGTATGCAACTGTACTAGATGATGGTTACTTGCTTCGTTTAACGGGTGAAGACGTAGGTCGTGGTACTTTCTCACACCGTCATGCAAAACTGCATAATCAGGTAGATGGTTCAACTTATCTTCCACTGTGTAACCTGAAAGAAAACCAGCCGCGTACTGCAATCTATGACTCTTTGTTGTCAGAAATGGCTGTATTGGCATTTGAATATGGTTATGCGACGACTCTTCCTAAGAGTTTGATCATCTGGGAAGCACAATTCGGTGACTTCGCAAACTGTGCACAGGTTGTCATTGACCAGTTCATCTCATCTGGTGAAACCAAATGGGAGCGTGTATGTGGCTTAACTATGCTTCTTCCACACGGTTTTGAAGGTCAAGGTCCAGAACATTCATCTGCACGTTTGGAACGTTTCTTGCAGCTATGTGCTGAAGACAACATGCAAGTCATCACACCGACTACGCCTGCGCAGATTTTCCACGCATTACGTCGTCAAGCGATTCGTCCAATCCGTAAGCCATTGATTGTTACTTCGCCGAAATCTTTACTTCGTCACAAGCTTGCTGTATCTAGCCTTGAAGAGCTTGCAAACGGTACATTCCAAACCGTGATTGATGAAGTAGACAACATCAACAAGTCAGATGTAACCCGTCTGGTTCTGTGTGGTGGTAAGGTGTATTACGACCTAGTTGAAAAACGTCGTGAAAAAGAATTGAACAACACTGCAATTGTACGTATTGAACAATTATATCCATACCCAGAAAAACGCCTGGCAGAAGTGCTTGCGCAATATCCAAACGTTAAAGAACTTGTTTGGGCGCAAGAAGAACCGAAGAACCAAGGCGCTTGGTTGTTCATCGCACCGCGTCTATATGACGACGTGATGAAAGCGGGTAAACAAGTACGTATTAGCTATGCAGGCCGTGAAGCTTCTGCTGCACCGGCATGTGGTTCACCATATTTGCATGCAAAACAACAAGCTCAGCTCATCAACGACGCGCTTGCGATCGACGCTGAATAATCCAGGAGATTCTAAGTAATGGCAACCGAAATTAAAGCACCGGTATTCCCAGAGTCAGTTGCGGACGGTACGATCGCAACTTGGCACAAACAACCAGGTGAAGCAGTGTCACGTGATGAAGTGATCTGCGATATTGAGACTGATAAAGTTGTTTTAGAAGTTGTTGCTCCTGCAGACGGTACACTTGCATCTATTATTAAAGGTGAAGGCGATACTGTTCTTTCAGCTGAAGTCATTGCACAGTTTGAAGAAGGTGCTGTTTCTGGCGCTACGCAAACTCAAGCAGTTCAGTCTGAAGAGAAAGTTGAACAAGCTGCTGCGCAAACTGAAGCTGGTAATGCACCGATCGTTGAACGTCAACAAGTACAGGATCAGGCTCCAGCAGTGCGTAAAGCATTGACTGAATCTGGTGTTGCAGCTGCTGACGTTGCAGGTACAGGCCGTGGCGGTCGCATCACGAAAGAAGATGTGGCAAATCATCAGGCGAAACCGGCAGCACCTGCAGCGCAACCATTAAGCGTTGCAGTGGGCGAGCGTATCGAAAAACGTGTTCCTATGACTCGTCTTCGTAAGCGTGTTGCTGAACGTTTACTTGCAGCGACTCAAGAAACTGCAATGTTGACGACGTTCAACGAAGTGAACATGAAACCAATCATGGAAATGCGTGCTCAATACAAAGATGCATTCGAGAAGCGTCACGGTGCGCGTCTTGGCTTCATGTCATTCTTCGTTAAAGCAGCAACTGAAGCACTTAAACGCTATCCAGCGGTAAATGCTTCAATTGATGGCGATGACATCGTGTATCACGGTTACTACGACATTGGTGTTGCAGTTTCATCTGAACGTGGTCTAGTGGTTCCTGTACTTCGTGATACAGACCGCATGAACTATGCTGAAGTTGAAAATGGCATCCGTGCATATGCTGGCAAGGCACGTGACGGTAAGCTGGGCATCGAAGACATGACTGGCGGTACATTCACTATTACTAATGGTGGTACTTTTGGTTCATTGCTTTCTACACCAATTCTAAATACGCCACAAACTGCGATTCTGGGTATGCATAAAATCCAGGAACGTCCGATGGCGGTGAATGGTCAAGTAGAAATCTTGCCAATGATGTACCTTGCACTGTCTTATGACCACCGTTTAATCGATGGTAAAGAAGCAGTCGGTTTCCTTGTAACAATCAAAGAATTGTTAGAAGAGCCAGCGCGTCTGATCCTTGATCTGTAATTTATTCATTAAAAATCTCCCCTAACCCCTCTTTAAAAAGAGGGGAAGATCCCCCTTTGGAAAAGGGGGATTAATAAGGGGGATTAGTTGGAGATAAACATGTCTCAATTCGATTTAGTCGTAATTGGTGGTGGCCCGGGCGGCTACGAAGCAGCAATTCGTGCAGCTCAACTTGGTTTTAAAGTTGCGTGTATCGAAAAACGTATTCATAAAGGTAAACCATCTTTAGGTGGTACTTGCTTAAACGTCGGTTGTATCCCGTCTAAAGCTTTACTTGATTCTTCACATCGTTATGAAGATACAGTTCAACATCTAGATGACCATGGTATTACGACTGGTGAAGTTAAATTCGATCTTTCTAAAATGCTGGCTCGTAAAGACAAAGTTGTAGATCAATTGACTGGCGGTATCGATCAGTTACTTAAAGGTAATGGCATCGAGTGGTTAAAAGGTACGGGTAAACTGCTTGCAGGTAAAAAAGTAGAATTTGTTTCTCACGAAGGTGAAACTCAAGTTTTAGAGCCTAAATATGTGATTCTTGCGACGGGTTCTGTACCAGTAAATATTCCAGTGGCTCCTGTAGATCAAGACTTAATTGTTGATTCTACTGGCGCGCTTGAATTCCCAGAAGTACCTAAGCGTTTAGGTGTAATTGGTGCGGGCGTGATCGGTCTTGAGCTTGGTTCTGTATGGCGTCGTCTTGGTGCTGAAGTTGTTGTATTTGAAGCAATGGATGCATTCTTACCAATGGCTGATAAAGCATTGGCAAAAGACTTCCAAAAACTGTTGACTAAGCAAGGTATGGATATCCGTATCGGTGCAAAAGTTGCAGGTACTGAAATCAATGGTCGTGAAGTAACGGTTAAATATAACCAAGCTGGTGAAGACAAAACTGAAACTTTCGATAAATTGATCGTTTGTGTCGGTCGTCGCGCATATGCTGAAGGTTTATTGGCTGATGATTCAGGCATTAAATTGACTGAACGCGGTTTGGTTGAAGTCAACGATTGGTGTGCAACTTCAGTTGAAGGCGTATACGCAATTGGTGACTTGGTACGTGGTCCAATGCTTGCGCATAAAGCAATGGAAGAAGGCGTAATGGCGGTTGAGCGTATTCACGGTCATGCTGCACAAGTGAACTATGACACCATTGTTTCTGTAATTTACACACATCCGGAAGCGGCGTGGGTAGGTTTAACAGAACAGCAAGCGACTGAAAAAGGTCACGAAGTTAAAACGGGTCAATTCGGTTTTGCTGTGAACGGTCGTGCTTTAGCTGCGGGTGAAGGTGCCGGTTTCGTGAAGTTTGTTGCTGATGCAAAAACGGATCGTTTACTCGGTATGCACGTGATTGGACCTGCTGCGTCTGATATCGTTCACCAAGGTATGATCGCGCTTGAGTTTGTATCTTCAGTTGAAGATCTTCAGTTGATGACTTTCGGTCACCCGACATTCTCTGAAGTGGTACATGAAGCTGCACTTGCAGTTGATGGTCGTGCGATTCACGCGATCCAACGTAAGCGTAAGTAATTTGAAAAAAGAGCGACTTAGGTCGCTCTTTTTACATTTCATGGTTGTTTTTATTGGAACAATCATCTAAAAATAAAGATAACGATTTTAAGAAATGCTGGTACTGCTTTGACGGACGTCTGGGTGCTAGTGGGTTATAACAAGGCAAAGAAGTAATAAAAGGTTATTCAATGAATTTACATGAGTATCAAGCAAAAGCGCTATTAAAAAAATATGGTATGCCTGTGCAGGAAGGAATACTTGCCACCAATGCCGATGAAACGGTGCATGCTTTCGAGCAGCTGGGTGGAAAGTTCGCAGTATTGAAAGCACAGGTGCATGCGGGTGGCCGGGGTAAGGCTGGTGGGGTAAAAGTGGTGAAATCGGCTGCCGAGGCTGCTGAATATGCCAATCAGATTATTGGTTCACGCTTGGTGACTTATCAGACTGATGTCAATGGTCAGCCGGTCAATAGCATTTTAGTTTCTGAGGATGTTTATCCGGTTGAGCGCGAGTTGTACTTGGGCGCTGTGGTAGATCGCTCGACTCGCCGCATCACTTTTATGGCATCGACTGAAGGCGGTGTTGAAATTGAGAAAGTGGCCGAAGAAACCCCTGAAAAAATTATTAAAGTTGAGGTTGATCCTTTAGTTGGTCTAATGCCATTTCAGGCGCGTGAAGTTGCTTTTGCACTTAAACTCAAAGATGGACAAATCAATCAATTTGTTAAAGTCATGACGGCTGCCTATCAGGCATTTGTAGACAATGATTTTGCACTTTTCGAAATCAATCCGCTGTCTGTGCGTGAAAACGGCGACATTCTGTGTGTCGATGCCAAAATCGGAATTGATTCGAATGCACTGTACCGTTTGCCTGAAGTGGCTGCTTTGCGTGATAAGTCTCAAGAAAATGAACGTGAGTTAAAAGCCTCTGAGTTTGATCTAAACTATGTGGCACTTGAGGGTAACATTGGTTGTATGGTCAATGGTGCCGGTCTTGCCATGGCAACCATGGATATTATTAAGCTGTATGGCGGTCAACCAGCCAACTTCCTGGATGTGGGTGGTGGTGCGACCAAGGAGCGTGTGATTGAAGCCTTTAAAATTATCTTGGCAGATCACTCTGTCCAGGGTGTATTGATTAATATTTTTGGTGGAATTGTACGTTGTGACATGATTGCTGAAGCAATTATTGCATCGGTTCAGGAAGTAAATGTGACAGTTCCTGTGGTTGTTCGCCTCGAAGGCAACAATGCGGAACTGGGTGCAAAATTACTGGATGAATCAGGTTTGAAATTGATTTCTGCACATGGTCTTGCTGACGCTGCAGAAAAAATCGTTGCTGCTGTAAAAGCTTAAGGAGTATCTAACATGAGCGTATTAGTTAATAAAGACACTAAAGTATTGGTACAGGGCTTTACAGGCAAAAACGGCACATTCCATTCTGAACAGGCTTTAGCCTACGGCACTAAAGTCGTGGGTGGTGTAACCCCGGGTAAAGGTGGTCAAACCCATCTGGAATTGCCTGTATTTAATACCATGCGTGAAGCGGTGAAAGAAACTGATGCAGATGCTTCGGTGATTTATGTTCCGGCACCCTTTGTACTGGATTCTATTGTTGAGGCGGTTGATTCTGGCATTGAGTTAATTGTGGTGATTACTGAAGGTGTACCGACCATCGACATGCTCAAAGCCAAGCGTTATCTGGAAACCAATGGTAATGGCACACGTCTGATCGGACCAAACTGTCCGGGTATTATTACGCCGGGTGAATGTAAAATCGGGATCATGCCGGGACATATTCATCAGCCGGGTAAAATCGGGATCATTTCGCGCTCAGGCACACTGACTTATGAGGCTGTGGCGCAAACTACAAAACTCGGTTTAGGTCAGTCGACCTGTATTGGTATTGGTGGGGATCCAATTCCAGGCATGAACCAGATTGACTGCTTGAAACTGTTCCAGGAAGATCCGCAGACTGAAGCCATCATCATGATTGGTGAAATTGGTGGTACGGCGGAAGAAGAAGCCGCAGAATATATTCAATCGAATGTGACCAAGCCAGTTGTTGGTTATATTGCGGGCGTAACTGCACCTAAAGGTAAACGTATGGGCCATGCAGGTGCGATCATTTCAGGTGGTAAGGGCACAGCAGAAGAAAAGTTTGCTGCCTTTGAGCGTGCGGGTATGGCCTATACGCGCAGTCCTGCCGAACTCGGTTCAACTATGCTGCAAGTGTTAAAAGATAAAGGTTTGGCCTGATATCCAAAGTAAACCTGTAATAAAAAGCTCCCAGATGGGAGCTTTTTATATCGCATTCTATTTTTAAGTTTTAGCTTTAAGGCTCTGAGTCATGCCGTTGATATCACCACCTTGAATACCAAGCTCACTCATCAGACTGTCAATGAGCGGTGCTTGGCTACGATAACGTAGGGCGCTATTCACCACCTGATCTGACAGGGCAACATTACCATTCTCATGATGGGCATCTGCCTGACAGGCACCGGCATGACCGCCATGTAGGCCATTCACCTGGAGAATCTTGATATCATCAATATTTTCCATTGGTTTGACGCTTTCCCGGATAATTTCAGGCAAGTATTTCAGCATGGCCAGACGGATCTGCATTTCGACCTGTTCAGGTGACAGGACGTTATTGGCTTCATTGACCGCACGCGTACCTTCAGCATCGACCTGATACTGTTTTTCCATTGCCTGAGCCAGTAGAATTTTCGCATCCGCTTCACCCTTGGCCTTCAGGCGGACTTTTTCTGCTTCAGCCTCAGCCGCAATCCGCACTGCTTCTGCATCATCTGCTGCCGCCTGTTTGCCAGCTTCAGCGGCAACTGTAATGGCAATTGCATCTTTTTCAGCGTGTTCTTTGGCTGCGACCAGTTCAACTGCTTTTTGACGCTCTGCCTGCTGGATTTGACGTACGGTGATGACTTCTTCTTCCGCTTTTACCGCTTGTGCACGTGCCTGATCGGCTTGAGCTTTAGCTTCAGATTCAGCACGTGATTTTTCCGCAATCGCAATGGCGCGATCCTGTTCAGCCAGTTCAATGGTTTTCTTTTGCTCGACCTGTGCTTTTTGAATCAGCTGGGCCTTTTGAATATTTTCATTTTCGACATCACGGGCGGCCAAAATACGCTTGAGTTCGACTTCTCGTTCAGCGGCAATTTGTGCTTCTTCTGCTTCACGTTTTTTGCCGGCTTCCTGAGCGGCAATTTCAGCCAGTTGTTCAGCTCGGCGAATGGCAATTTCACGTTCTTGCTGCAGTTTGGCATATTCTTCTTCACGAATAATTTGCAGGCGCGCCTGTTCAGCTTCCAGATTTTTAGTTTTGATCGCCAGATCGGTATCCTGTTCGATGTGGTTACGCTTGCGACGGCGGTCTTCAATGGTTTCAGTGAGCTTGGTCAGACCTTCGGCATCGAAGGCATTTTGTGGATTAAAGTATTTAAATCCGGTCTGATCCAGTCCGGTTAGGGAAACCGTTTCAAGCTCCAGACCGTTTTTGTGCAAATCTTCTGAAACCACTTGTTGGACTTTTTGTACAAAATCGACCCGTTTTTCATGCAATTCTTCCATGGCCATTTCTGCAGCCACTGCACGCAGTGAATCAACAAATTTGCCTTCCACCAGATTTTTTAATTCATTGGGTGACATGGTTTTTTGACCAAGGGTTTGTGCTGCGGTGGCAATTGAATCTGCTGTAGGTTTGACTCGGACATAGAATTCGGCCATGACATCGACCCGCATCCGGTCACGGGTAATCAGTGCCTGATCATCAGCACGGCGGACTTCAAGGCGTAGGGTGTTCATATTTACTGGAATAATTTCATGTAACACCGGAAGCACGATTGCGCCTCCACCTAAAATCACTTTTTCTCCACCCCAACCGGTACGCACAAAGGAAATTTCTTTGCTTGAACGACGGTATAAGCGTGCAATGATGAGACCGAAAGTCACCAGTGCCACAAAAATAATTCCCGAAATAATTAAAATATTATATAAATCAAATGTTAACATTGTTATAAAGTCTCAATTGAGTGCTAGCTAAATAAAATTAAAGTGCAATGGCTTGAAAGCCGTTCTTGGTTTTGTGGGTTAGAACTACATTCTGACCTTGATTTAAAATTTGATTGTTTTCTGGTTCAACCAGAACATAATGAGTCTGGCCATGTTGATCTCGGACTTTGGCTTGTGCGGGAGAATTCACTTTGGCATCTCCCAGAATAATGGTCGCGGTACGTCCGATGAGTTCATCACTGTAAATCGCGGAAGTTTCATCTTGGGGCAGGAGCTTACTGGCGGCCATGGCAAGAAAGCGCACCACAGGCATACACAGAAACAGGCAGGCCGGAGAAATCAACCAAACATTAAACAGCTGGCTGGTCAGGCGCTCAAATATGCCCTGAATCAATAAACCGCTTAACCCATAACTGGTCAGAAAAATGATTAGCCAGATAAATAAAGGCAGACGCCCCAGATATAACCAGTCAAATACTTTGCTGAAAACACCCGGAGACTGATCCGGGCTTATTTCTGGTTGCAGGGGATCTTCAGGTAAAAACTGTTCGAAGATATGCTGAGAGCCGCCGCCGAGCAGCAATAGAATACATTCTAGTGCAGCAAACATCAGCATTAGGCTCAGGCTAATACTAAATACGATATTTGATGGATGCGTAAACAGTTCCCACATTTCTTTATCTCTATAATTATGTTTTTAGGAAAAGTGTCTGAAAGTTTTTATTGATATAACGATAACAGTAATTACTGATTTTGTATGCAAAAAAATAACAAAAAACCCGATAAACAAGGATTGAATATATTGATTATTTAATAATTATTGAACTATTAAAATTAATAATAAACTATAAGAAGCTAACTGGATGTTTGAGCAAGTGATGCCATAGTGGCAATAGGAATTCTGAATAGCATGGCATTCTGTGTGTGCTTGCCTGAGAAAGTATAGAGATACATCGACCTGAGTATCTCCAAATTTTTCTGTTCAAGTTTAAAGTAGGGCAGTCTGAATCCGGACTTTCATATCTAGAGTCTGTTGCAGAATATAGTGTTGCATCCATTTGACCTGTTCGCCCATAGGATTGACCTTGACTGCAGTATTCAGGAAGTCGAGATCAGGCTGCTTGAAAAGCTGTTGTTGCAAGGTTTGCTCCAAAATCTGACTGTTGGTTGTCAAAGGTAATGCCACTAGATAGAACGCTTTAGGATAATTATAAAAGGCATATAATAAATTAAAGGCTTTTTGATCACCTTTTAGGTTGCCAGCACCAATTTCGTAAGCTGCGTTCTGGTTGCTATAAGTAACGCCGATTAGGAATTCCCAATGACCTTCTTGCAAACGCAGACCAAACTGTAATCCGATTTGATCCGCGGTCAGCTCGTGTTGCAGATAGATATTTAAAGGCTTGCCATCATCACTGAAAGGTTCTTGCAAGACTAGAATATGTTGCTGATGCTGATAAATATAACCAGCAAGCTGGGCCTGTTCCAGACGGGTTTTTACAGTGGTGAGATCAAAAGCGCTATAGGGCATAAACGAAGTATATCAATAGGGAGAATTGGGTCTTACTCTAGTAATTTTTTAACTATTTGAGAACCACTACTTTAGATTATTTTCCTAGGATTTTATTGGTTTAGCGACAGGGTAATATATACCTATATCACACAATACCCTCGCTTGAATTGTGCAAATCATTGATTCATAAAAACTGATATTCATTATTGATGAATTTTTATATGAGCTTTTGATATATCAATATCATAAAACAAGCAATGGATAGGATAAGTAAATCACTATAATGAATATAAATTTTCAAAAGTGTCATAAGTACACGTTTTTCTAAGCTGGTGTTGTCCATGTCGTTAAATGAGGAAAGACTTACTCATCTCAAACAGCTTGAAGCTGAGAGTATTCATATCATCCGCGAAGTTGCTGCCGAGTTTGAAAATCCGGTCATGCTGTATTCGATTGGTAAAGATTCGGCGGTCATGCTGCATCTTGCGCTAAAAGCGTTCTACCCAGCAAAACTTCCATTTCCATTATTACATGTCGATACAGGCTGGAAGTTTAAAGACATGATCACTTTCCGGGACAATATGGCGAAAACCCATGGTTTCGATTTGATCGTGCATCAGAATAAAGAAGGGGTTGAGGCAGGTATTAACCCGTTCGACCACGGTAGTTCTAAATATACCGACATCATGAAAACTCAGGGCTTAAAACAGGCTCTGGATAAATACGGTTTTGATGCTGCTTTTGGTGGCGCGCGCCGTGATGAAGAAAAATCACGTGCGAAAGAACGTGTTTATTCATTCCGTGATTCGAAACATCGTTGGGATCCGAAAAACCAGCGCCCAGAACTTTGGAATCTTTATAACGGTAAAGTGAACAAGGGCGAAAGTATTCGTGTATTCCCATTATCTAACTGGACTGAGCTGGATATCTGGCAATACATCTATTTGGAAAGTATTCCATTAGTACCACTTTATTTGGCTGCAGAACGTCCTGTGGTTGAACGTAGTGGCACGCTTATTATGGTTGATGATGAACGTATGCCTTTAAAAGAAGGTGAAGTTCCACAAATGAAATCGGTACGTTTCCGTACTTTGGGTTGTTATCCATTAACAGGTGCTGTGGAATCTACAGCCAATACCTTGCCGGAAATTATTCAGGAAATGTTACTGGCAACCAGTTCTGAGCGTCAAGGTCGTATGATTGACCATGATGAAGCAGGCTCGATGGAGAAGAAGAAGCAGGAAGGCTACTTCTAATTTAATCTCCCCCCTTGCGCAGCAATGCTGCTCACCTCTTTAAAAAGAGGGGGAACTCCTAAATCAGAACGGAGATAAAGTCCCTCTTTATTAAAGAGGGATTTAGGGAGATTAAAAAAAGATTCAAAACAACCGATTTCTAAAGAATATGTGGAGCTTTGAGCGATGTCTCATCAATCTGATTTAATCAGCCAAGATATCTTGGGCTATCTGAAACAACATGAAAATAAAGACCTGTTGCGTTTCCTGACTTGCGGTAACGTGGACGATGGTAAATCGACGTTAATCGGTCGTCTGCTGTACGATTCAAAATTGATTTATGAAGATCAATTACAGGCTGTGACCCGTGACTCGAAGAAAGTCGGTACGACAGGTGATGCACCTGACTTGGCACTTCTGGTTGATGGTTTACAAGCAGAGCGTGAGCAAGGCATTACCATTGATGTGGCCTATCGTTATTTCTCGACAGAAAAGCGTAAGTTCATCATCGCGGACACGCCGGGACATGAACAGTATACCCGTAACATGGCGACAGGTGCGTCGACGTGTGACCTTGCGATCATTTTGATTGATGCGCGTTATGGCGTGCAAACCCAGACGCGTCGTCATACCTTTATTGCGAGTTTGCTCGGGATCAAGAACATCATTGTTGCAATCAATAAGATGGACTTGGTGGAATTCTCTGAAACGCGTTTCAATGAAATCCAGGCTGAATATGCGGCATTCGTTGCACAATTGGGCGACCGTAAACCAAGCAATATCATCTTTACGCCTATTTCTGCATTGAATGGCGATAACGTGGTGAACAAGTCAGCCAATACGCCATGGTACACTGGTGAAACGCTGATGGGTACACTTGAATCGGTGGAAATTAACCGTAGTTCAGCGAAGCAGGATTTCCGTTTCCCTGTGCAATACGTGAACCGTCCAAACCTCGACTTCCGTGGTTTCTGCGGTACGATCGCACTTGGCGATATCAATGTTGGCGATACCGTAACAGCATTACCTTCTGGTAAATCATCGACTGTCAAAGAAATTGTCACTTTTGATGGCAATCTTGAGCATGCAGTTGCAGGTCAGGCAGTGACTTTAACGCTTAACGATGAAATTGATATTTCACGTGGTAACGTGTTAATTCGTGCGGATCAAGCTGTTCCAAATATTTCCCGTTCAGTTCAAGCGACTGTTGTGTGGATGGCAGATCAACCACTTGTACTGGGTAAGCTGTACAACATCAAGATTGGTACGCAAACCGTTCCGGCAAAAGTAACGGCAATTCATTACCGTACCAACGTTAACACATTGGAAAAAGTTCAGGTGGATAAACTTGAGCTAAATGCAATCGCCAATGTGACTGTTGAATTTGATGCACCAGTGGTCTTTGACCGTTATCAAGACAGCCGTTTCACCGGTTCGTTTATCTTCATCGATCGTTTGAATAACGTGACGATTGGTGCTGGTATGGTGGAAGAATCAGTTGAATGGTCTGCACACGATGAGCCTGTCACTGCAGAAGCACGTGCGGCACGTTTGGGTCAAAAACCTGCTGCGGTGACTGTATCTGGTAAAGCTTTGGAAAATGCTCAGGCGCTAGAAAGCTTGCTGATTCAGCAAGGGATCGTTGCTATTGCTAAAGCATGTTTGAATGCGGAGCAGGTTGCACTGGTTCGTGAAACTGGTGTGGTTGTGATTACCGATGCTGCTGAAGGTACAGACACGACTTTAACCGTAGATACAGTTGAAGAACTTGCTGAGAAGATTGTGGAATTGGTTCGTCTTTAAGACTGGACTGATTTGAAGAAACCCGCTGAAAAGCGGGTTTTTTATTGCCTAAATTTTGATTGCATGAAAATCATTCGATTAGTCAAAATGTGATCTTTCAATTTACTAGTCAATTAATACAATACTCCCTAGATTTGGGGAATATATGAAAAAATTAATATTGCTGGCTGGCTTGTGTGTGGCTTTTGGAGCTGAAGCCAAACAGAGCAGCCAAAGCGTTGAAGCAATCAAGCAAAAAATAATCCAGCAGTCGATTCAGAATTATCCGGGAAATTGTCCGTGTCCTTACAATACTGCAAGTAATGGTAGTCGTTGTGGTAAGCGTAGTGCTTATAATCGTGCAGGCGGATATGCGCCGCTGTGTTATCCGGAAGATGTGAGTGATCGAATGGTAAAGGAATATAAAGGGCGTAGTTAATTAAAGGCTCCGTATTTAGATAGTGAGCTAAAAGAAATATTTTTGTTAGATTTGGCTTCACATGGGTAATTATTCATAAGAATCATTGAGGACTAAGGCCAGAATTGCTTTCATTTCGGTTAAACTTTTCACGCCTGCAATCCTTTTAATAATTTCTCCATTTCTAAAAATAAGCGTAGAAGGCAAACCATAGGCATTATAGCGCAAGGTTAAAATCGGAGACTGATCCACATTGATCTTGCCAAATTTAACTTCAGGATTTACCTCAGCATAGTATGTCGCCAGTTCGGCAAAGATCGGAAAATTCTGAACACAGGGCTTGCACCAGTCTGCATAAAAGCGAATCACGGCAAAACCTTCAAACCACTCAAAATCACTGTAATTGTTTTCGTTATATTCGATCACTTGGATCATGGTTGGCCTATTATCAATTTCCTGAATAGTCCCCCGATTATACATAAGTCCGATGTAGCTTCATTCCTCATGCTAACTATGTTCAAATAAGTCCAAGATATATGAAATGCATAGATTAGGGAAAGAAATCATGTCGCAACAAACCATGCAGCAAGTCATTATTACAGAACCAGGTGGTGTCGATAAACTCGCTTATGAAACGGTGACTGTACCTGAACCTAAAGCAGATGAAGTTCTGGTGAAAGTTCATGCCTTTGGTATTAACCGTCCAGATATCCTGCAGCGTCAAGGCTTATATCCGATGCCGAAAGGGGTAACGCCAGTTCCTGGCCTGGAAGTGGCAGGTGAGGTGGTTGCGATTGGTAGTGATGTAAGTCAGTTTAAAGTTGGTGACAAGGTTTGTGGTTTGACCAATGGTGGCGGTTATGCTGAATATTGCGTAGTGCCAGAAAGCCAGACCTTGAATATTCCTGAAGGCGTAAGTTTTGTCCAGGCAGCGGCCATTCCTGAAACTTTCTTTACCGTGTGGGCTAATGTGTTCCAGATGGGTCAGGCTAAAGCAGGGGAAACGGTACTGGTGCATGGTGGAACCAGTGGGATTGGTACGACTGCTTTGATGCTGTGTAAATCACTTGGTATTAAAACTTTTGCAACTGTGGGTTCAGATGAAAAAGTTGCAGCGATTTCTGATTTAACCACGGCTATTAATTATAAAACTCAGGACTTTGAGCAAGTTATTAATGAAGCTACCGACAATGGTGGTGTCGATGTTATTTTAGATATGGTCGGTGCACCTTATTTAGAGCGTAATTTAAATTTGTTGCGCCGTGATGGACGTCTGGTCTATATCGCCTTCTTGGGTGGTGCTAAGGCCAAAGAAGTTAAACTCGGACAAATCATGATGAAACGTCTGACCATTACCGGTTCGACCATGCGTGCACGCAGCACGGCTGAAAAAGCGGAAATTGCACAAGGCCTGAAAGAGCAGATTGCACCATTGTGGGCAAAAGGCGAATGTCTCCCGATGATCTATAAAACGTTTAAGTTCGATCAGATTCAGGATGCCCATGCCACAATGGATACTGGAGAGCATGTGGGTAAAGTTGTAGTTGAAATTATTTAATACGAGATAAGTGATTCAAAAAAAGCCAGTAATTTTACTGGCTTTTTTTAATTTTAAGTAAAATATTATTACAAATAAATATATAAAATCTTGAATAAAAATTAAAAAATGTTAACTGTTCGACACAACCTGTCAATTATGACACGTAAATTGCATGTATAGATAATTCCGACCAAATGGTTAAACATTCACATGAATGTGAGAGGGAAAATAAGATGAAAATTATTTCAACAGCATATAGTTCAAAACATAGTTTAAGCGCATTACGACGTATTCATAAAATGATTATTCGCGGAACCATCAGCTGGGTAGAGTTACATAAAATGTATCGGGCGATGCTGCATCTGGAGCGTTATATAGAAAGATTAACAATACAAAATCGTCATTCAAGCAAGAAAGCATCCAGAAAATCCAAATAAGATCTTGTATTTTTAGGGTGAATAAAGGGTCAAGATCTGATGCAAAAAAATATCTTAGACTTTGTCCTAATATTATTCATTGATCGGCATTCAGTATAATCATTCAACATCTAGCGATAAATAAGTACATGAGAATGTATTAAGTGGGGATTTATGAAGCGCCCAGCTTCAACACATGAGCGTCTTGCAGAGCGTTTAGCCAGAATTTTGACCAAATTAAACGTCGGATATCAACTCCGGGCTGCAGAGCTAGCTGCAGAATTTCAAGTCAGCACCCGTACCATTGAGCGTGATTTTGATCGTCTAGGCTCTTACTTACCCTTACTTCAAGATGAACAGAAACGATATTATCTGGAACTCTCTTATTTAGGGCGCTTTAAATTGCAGGATATCCAGACCTTTGCCCAGCTTTCGGGGATCAGTGAGCTGTATCCGGCGCTGGATATGTCTTTTATGCGTGAATTGCTGGATGAGCGGGCAAATCAGGTATTTTCGGCAAAAGGCTATTATTTTGAAGATGCCAAACAGTTTGCCGAGCATTTCAAGTTGCTTGCAAGCGCAATCTATAAACGTCAGCAGGTTGAGTTGCAATATTCAGATCAATTGCGAATCATTAAGCCTTATCGCTTGATTCACCATCATGGTATCTGGTATCTGGTATCTGGTATCTGGTAGGTGTAGATCAGGACAAGTTGCGCACCTATCGCTTAAGTCAGGTGCAACAACTCAAGCTGGTTTCTGAGGTGGAGAGCTTTGCGCATGATCCTGAAATACTGAAAATGCTGGTAGATGAAGACAGCATCTGGTTTGGGCAGCAAAAGCAGCAAGTCTTAATCAAGGTACAACCTGAAGTCGCGGTCTTTTTTAAAGAGCGCCGTTTATTTCCAGAACAGCAGATCGAGCAGGAAACTGGGACTGGAGAGTTAGTGATTAGTTGCCAGATTCGTCACGAAATGCAGTTATTGCCTTTGGTGCGTTACTGGTTACCTTATGTGAAAATTATTGAGCCGATTCATTTCCAGCAAAAACTGGAACAGGATTTGCAAGGATATTTACGTTCTGCTGGATGATATTGAGAAAGCAGAGCAGGAGGGCCTGATTAATGATGACACTTTAAATGGGAATTTAATTTACTTATTTTTTGACTAACTAAATTACAGACATAAAAAAACCAGCTTTCGCTGGGTTCTTTATTTGCACCATCTTTCTATAGTAGAAGAATGGTGCCCGAGGCCAGACTCGAACTGGCACGCTTTGTGGGCGGGGGATTTTAAATCCCCTGTGTCTACCGATTTCACCACTCGGGCTTTAACAAGATGGAGGCGGAGGTCGGAATCGAACCGGCGTCCACGGAGTTGCAGTCCGCTGCATGACCACTCTGCCACCCCGCCGCGTCTTGTTGATGCGTATATTAGCAAGCCCAGAAAAAAAAACAATAGTGTATTCATCTGTATGCGCATAAAAACATCATCTGGCGGAAAATATTTAAATTATTCATGTAGAATGTGCAAAATTGATTCATATCAACACTTGGGAGAAGTGCCGTGGCATTAGTTCTAGACGGTCGTGCATTGGCGAAGCAAATTGAAGCTGACTTGTTTACTCGCGTAGAAGCGCTGAAAGCAAAATCAGGTCGTACTCCAATTCTTGCGACGATTTTGGTAGGTGACGATGGTGCATCTGCAACTTATGTTCGCATGAAAGGCAATGCCTGCCGCCGTGTTGGTATGGATTCACTCAAAGTGGAACTTCCTAAAGAAACCACAACTGAAGAATTATTGGCTGAAATTGAAAAATTAAATGCAAATCCTGATGTGCACGGTATTCTGCTTCAGCACCCGGTTCCTGCGCAAATTGATGAGCGTGCCTGTTTCGATGCAATCTCGCTTGAAAAAGACGTAGATGGTGTCACTTGCCTGGGCTATGGTCGTATGGCAATGGGTGAGGCAGCCTATGGTTCAGCGACGCCTGCGGGTATTATGACTATCCTGAAAGAGAACAACATTGAAATCGCTGGTAAACATGCGGTAGTTGTAGGTCGTTCTGCAATTTTGGGTAAACCAATGGCTGCGATGCTGCTAGAAGCGAATGCAACCGTAACCATTTGCCATTCACGTACTCAAGATCTTGCAAGCTTTGTTAAGCAAGCAGATATCATTGTCGGTGCGGTAGGTAAAGCAGAATTAATTCAAAAAGACTGGATCAAACAAGGTGCAGTGGTTGTTGATGCTGGTTTCCATCCACGTGATGGCGGTGGTGTTGGTGATATCCAACTTGTTGGCATTGAAGAAATTGCTTCTGCTTATACCCCAGTTCCGGGTGGCGTAGGTCCAATGACGATTACTACTTTAATCCGTCAAACGGTTGAAGCTGCTGAGAAAGCGTTAGGTTAAGCCTATTCTCCCTCTCCCTGTGGGAAAGGGTTCGGGGTGAGGGTCTTAAAAATAATCCTCTCCCTAGCCCTCTCCTTTAAAAAGGAGAGGGAACTTTCTTTATTAATTTGACTTTCATATTTGAAACTAAAATTTTGCCTATCTAAGAATAAAAATCCAATGAGCTGTACCTTCCAATTCCCTAAAGCCCCTGAGCATTTACTCCAAGCCTTGCATGATGTGATTCCACACTGTGAGCTACATGCACAGCAATTGCCGGATACACCCATTTCCCTGTGGCTGATTCCGCCAGTATTCCCAACAGATAAGCTGGATGATGAGGTGATTCGTCGCATTTGGAATGATACACCATACTGGATCTTTTGCTGGGCCTCAGGCTTGGCGATGGCGCAGTGGCTATTGGCAGAGCCGCATCATGTTAAAGACAAAGTAGTTTTGGATTTTGGGGCGGGATCGGGCGTAGTTGCCATTGCGGCGAAAATGGCAGGTGCAAAACGTGTGATCTGCTGTGATATCGATCAAGTTAGTCTAGATGCCTGTCGTGCCAATGCAGAGCTAAATGATATCGAGCTTGAATATCTGGATGACCTATATAAGGCAGAGAAGGTGGATATTTTATTAGCCGCAGATGTGCTCTATGATCAATGTAACCGTTTCTTCCTGGATGAGTTTTTAAAATTTGCACCTGAGGTGTGGGTTGCAGACAGTCGGGTAAAAAACTTTAGTCATCCTCAATATGAAAAACTTGACGAGCGTAGTGCGACGACCTGGCCGGATTTGGATGAATCGCCCGAATTTCGTAATGTCAGTTTCTATAAAACACGTTAAATTTAAAAAATTAAAAAGGGCACTAGGCCCTTTTTGATTGTCTTACTCTGATTAAGTAACTAAGTATCAGATATTAAGAACAGGTATAACGAATAACCCGCATGGTCGTAGGGCGGGCTTCTAAAGCTTCGCGTGCACCCGGGTTCTCGCTATTATGTAAATCAGGCGTATTGCTCAAGCTGATTTGCGTGCGGCTATTACCCAGTTGGCGGCCATAGTTTTCCTGTTCCGCAGTTGGATTGGAAATTTCATTGGTGCTTAAAATCTGGATGTTGTAAGTTTTGGAATTTCCTAACACGTGTCTGCAAGCGGCTTGCAAGCGATTTTCATCCTGGCTTGGTCGTCCTGAGAGGGTGTAGCTCAGGGTTGCTGTATTGCCTGAACGTTCCAGAATTTCATAACCACTTTGTCCATTGAATTGATGGGGTGTGGTCTGACATGCACTCAGTATAAAACTGCTTGCAGCCACAGCCAAAATTACTGTTGTTCTTTTCATATTTATAGTTCCTGAAGTCTTGGTTTAAGTATGCCATATTTTGCTTAAGCAGCTGCTCTGGTCAATTGTGATCAATTGTTTAAACAGCCAATAAAAAAGGCCGCTTACGCGACCTTTTTTAAATTAAATCAGCAATTAAGCAGATTTAACCGCAGCAATAAGTTCTGCTTGACGAGTTTTTAACGCTTCCGGTAAACGCTCACCTAGCTTGTCGAACAATTCAGTATGGCTTTCAAGTTCTTTGATCCATTGATCTTTATCTTGAGAAGTTACTAGGTCAAATTGTTCTTTAGTGAAGTCAGAACCAGTCCAGTTCAGCTGTTCATAAGTAGGAACTAGGCCAATTGGTGTTTCAACAGCCTCAGCACGACCTTCACAACGGTCAATGATCCACTCAAGAACACGCATGTTTTGACCGAAACCAGGCCATACGAAGTTGCCTTCAGCATCACGACGGAACCAGTTCACGTTGTAGATACCTGGAAGTTTGTTGCCAGCAGCGGCAGCTTTCGCGCCCACTTGCTCGCCCATTTCTAACCAGTGCGTGAAGTAATCCGCCATGTTGTAGCCAGCGAATGGCAGCATCGCGAACGGGTCACGACGAACAACACCTTGTTGACCAACAGCAGCAGCAGTTGTTTCAGAGCCCATCGTTGCAGCTTTGTAAACACCGTCAACCCAGTCAAATGCTTCTGAAATTAGAGGCACAGTGTCTGCACGGCGACCACCGAAGATGAACGCAGAAATTGGCACGCCAGCTGGATTTTCCCAGTCAGCGTCAATAGAAGGGCATTGACCAGCTGCAACTGTGAAACGAGCATTTGGATGCACTGCTTTTTCTTCGCCAGTGTGTGGTTGACCTTTCCAGTTAGTCAGGTTGGCAGGCGCTTCTTTAGTCAGACCTTCCCACCATACTTCACCGTTGTCAGTCACAGCGACGTTTGTATAAATCACGTCTTTGTGCATGGTTGCCATACAGTTCGGGTTGGTCTTGGTGTTGGTACCAGGCGCTACACCGAAGAAGCCAGCTTCAGGGTTGATTGCATATAAGCGACCGTCTTCACCTGGTTTGATCCAGGCAATATCGTCACCTACAGTTTCAATCTTCCAGCCTTCATAGCCAGCTGGTGGAATCAACATAGCGAAGTTTGTTTTACCACATGCAGATGGGAATGCAGCTGCGATGTAGTGTTTTTCGCCTTGTGGATTGGTCACGCCAAGGATCAGCATGTGTTCAGCTAACCAGCCTTGTTGACGACCCATAAATGATGCAATACGTAATGCCAGGCATTTTTTACCCAACAATGCGTTACCGCCATAACCAGAACCATAAGACCAGATCTCACGAGTTTCTGGGTAATGCACGATGTATTTTTCTTTGTTGCAAGGCCATGCAACATCTTTTTCGCCGTTCGCAAGCGGAGCACCTACAGTGTGTACGCAAGGAACGTATTCACCGTCAGTACCAAGAACGTCATAAACAGCTTTACCCATACGAGCCATTTTAGACATGCTTACTGCAACGTAAGGAGAGTCAGTTAACTCGATACCGATATGAGCGATATGAGAACCCAATGGACCCATTGAGAATGGAACCACATAAAGTGTACGACCTGCCATTGAACCGTCAAATAAACCGTTCAATTTTTCGCGCATGACAGCAGGTGCTTCCCAGTTGTTGGTCGCGCCAGCATCGTCTTTGTTTTCAGAACAGATGTAAGTACGATCTTCAACACGTGCTACGTCAGAAGGATCAGAATTTGCAAGATAAGAACCAGGATGAGTTTCTTGATTCAGCGCTTGCATTGTGCCGTTAGCGATCATCAAGTCGATATAACGTTGATATTCTTCTGCGCTACCGTCACACCATTCAATTTTTGCTGGTTTTGTTAATTTAGCAATCTCTTCCACCCAAGCAATAAGCTTAGGGTGACGAACGAATTCTGGTGCGTTCACTTGGGTCATGGTGAGGCCTATCTCAAATGTGTACAAATTAGATGTACAAAGTACAATCCGAGCAATAAAAAATATCGCCCAGATGAAATATGAAAAAAAGTGGCTGTATTAAAGCATAAAATGATAAAAAAAATAAGACCAAAGAAGTGCTAGATTTCTTTTGGAATATAATGCTATTTTATTTATAAATATAAGTAAAACAACAAGATAAAACTAAATATTTGAATTATTGATTCTATTTATTTAAATGATGGGTGGTATTTATTTTAAAAATTAATATTAAAATCATTATCTTAATTTTATAAGATCTCTAATATTCATTATTGATTAAATAAATGGTTGCCATTTGAATTTTACATAAAGCCACTGTTAATTGTCTATGAATTGGACAAAATGCCAATAGGCTTCAATGAAATTGCGCGAAAAATGTCTAATCAATCTAAACCCTTATCGCTAATTTTTAATCATAAAGCTGGTTTTCGCATACAGGGGCCAGAAGGCATTTATGAACAGCTGATCGATATATTTTCAGCACAGGGTTATCAAACTAAAGCTTATGAAATCAATGATTCACAGCAATTTGATAAAATTATGACTGAGGTGCTTGAACAGCATTTGGCATCTAGCGAGTCAGGAATTATCGTTGCAGCGGGCGGAGATGGCACTTTAAATACAGTCGCCAAACATGTGTTGAATACGCAAATTCCTGTCGGTATTTTGCCTTTAGGGACTTTTAACTATGTGGCCAGATTATTGGGGATTCCGCTGGATTTGCTTGAAGCGGCAAAAGTGATTGCGACAGGACAGCCACAACGTATGAATGTTGCTCGGATCAATCAGGAAATTTATCTGAATAATGCCAGTTTAGGTCTATATCCTTTATTTATTAACAAACGTGAAGACTATAATCGTATTTTTGGTCGCTTACCGCTACATGCCTATACCTCTGCACTGGATGTTCTGATTCGCGACCGTAAAGAATTAAAGCTAAAAATCTGGGTGGACCACAAGAAATATCCAGTGAAAACACCATTGATCTTTTTTGGCAATAATCCCTTGCAACTGGCGGATATGAAAATGCGCATTGCAGAAGCGGCTGAAAAAGGCAAAGTGGCGGGAGTTGTAGTTTCTAAAAGTGATAAGCTTACTTTATTTAAGCTAGTGTATCAGCTGATTCGTGGCAAGATTGACCAGGCATCGGATGTTTATAGTTTTGCAGCCGATCAAGTTCGAATCGAATCCCGAGCCAAGAAACTGATGGTAGCGATTGATGGGGAAATTGTGGAAATGGCCCCGCCACTCAATATTTCTGTATTAAAAGATAGCCTAAACGTAATGGTGCCACATGATCCTGCATCTGTCTGATCTGCATTTTGGAACAGAGAAGCCGGAGTGTTTAGAAGCGATTCGGCATTTCTGTCAGACCCATCCACTTGAAGCCGTCGTCATCAGTGGTGACCTGACTCAGCGCGCACGTTTGGGTCAATTCTTTGCCTGCAAAAAATTTTTAGATCAGCTCAATACGCCTTATATGGTGATCCCGGGGAATCATGATATTCCGCTCTATCATTTGTGGAATCGGCTTTTCAATCCATTTACCCGTTACCAGATTTTTTTTGGTGAATTGGAGCCAATATTTGAAACTGAAAATTTTTATCTGATTGGGGTGAATTCGATCCGACGTCGATATCATACCAAAGGGCATTTATCCCTTGAGCAGATTCAGCGTATTGACCTGACGCTGGCGCAGGCGCCTGCTTCCAAATTAAAAATCATTGTCAGCCATCAGCCTTTTTATGTGCCTTTTCAAAATAAGCGCGGTTTCAAGGACAGCCCATTGATGGCCAAAATTGCTTTAGAGGCCTGGGCAGAGCATGGTCTGTTTGCGGTGTTACATGGGCATCTGCATCAACCGGCGATTTATGATTTGAATCAGATGTTCGGATTGGGGATGGATCATCCTGTATATGATGTACATGCAGGGACTTCTGCGTCAAATCGTCTACATAAAGATGAACCGAACAGCTTTAATCTGATTGATGCCACAGGAAAAATTTCTCAATATTTATTCGATGAAGTGGCACAAGCCTTTATGTTGAAGGCTGATCTGCCGAATAAATAGACGAAAACCTATGATTCGTTAAAAAAAACCAATTTTTTTTCATTTTTGCCCTTGAAGCGTTTTATTCCATCTCCATAAAAGTGACATCAAAAATTTTTGATGATGACCCATGGAATAATTAAGTCGTCATCAGTGACCTAAAAAAGACTTAGTCTGATGGAGTTATTTATGAGCAACATTCGTCCATTACATGACCGCGTTGTTATTCGTCGTGTTGAAGAAGAAACTAAAACAGCTGGGGGCATTTTACTTCCAGGTTCGGCTGCTGAAAAACCTGCTCAAGGTGAAATCATTGCAGTTGGTAATGGTCAAATCACTGACAATGGCGTACGCGCGTTAGACGTAAAAGTTGGCGACAAAGTATTGTTCGGTACTTATGCAGGCACTACTGTAAAAGTAAACGGCGAAGAGCTTTTAATCATGAAAGAATCTGACATTTTAGCGGTATTAGAAGCTTAATCTGCGCTAAAAAGTTTTATTCGTTCCAAATCAGATTTTGTAAAGATACAACAATATTCGGAGTCAAATATGTCAGCTAAAGACGTAAAATTTGGTGATTCAGCTCGTTCAAAAATGATTGCTGGTGTAAACACCCTTGCAGATGCTGTAAAAGTTACGCTTGGTCCTAAAGGCCGTAACGTTGTCATCGACCGTTCTTTTGGTGCACCGCACATCACTAAAGATGGTGTCACTGTTGCCAAAGAAATTACGCTGAAAGACAAGTTCGAGAACATGGGTGCTCAACTGGTTCGTGAAGTTTCTTCAAAAACCAATGACATCGCAGGTGATGGTACAACGACTGCAACTGTATTGGCACAAGCAATTTTGAATGAAGGCATCAAGTCAGTAACAGCGGGTATGAACCCAATGGACTTGAAACGCGGTATCGATATTGCGGTACGTTCTGTTGTTGAGAATATCAAGGCAACTGCAAAACCAGCATCAGACTCTAAAGCGATTGAGCAAGTAGGTTCGATTTCTGCTAACTCTGACACGACTGTAGGTCAGCTGATTGCGCAAGCAATGGAAAAAGTGGGCAAAGAAGGCGTAATCACGGTTGAAGAAGGTTCAGGCTTCGAAGATTCGCTTGACGTAGTTGAAGGTATGCAGTTTGACCGCGGTTATATTTCTCCGTACTTCGCGAACAAGCAAGATACTTTAACAGCTGAACTTGAAAATCCATTCATTCTTCTTGTTGATAAAAAAATCAGCAATATTCGTGAGTTGATTACAGTACTTGAAGCTGTTGCTAAAACTGGCAAACCGCTTTTAATCATTTCTGAAGATGTTGAAGGCGAAGCGCTTGCGACACTTGTTGTCAACAACATGCGCGGTATTATCAAAGTATGTGCGGTGAAAGCACCTGGTTTTGGTGATCGTCGTAAAGCTATGCTTCAAGACATCGCGATCTTGACTGGCGGTACTGTGATTTCTGAAGAAATCGGCATGCAGCTGGATCAAACGACGCTTGATCACTTGGGTACAGCACATAAAGTAACTGTATCTAAAGAAAATACTGTAATTGTAGATGGTGCTGGTAATGCTGGCCAAATCGCTGACCGTGTACAGCAAATCCGTGCACAGATCGAAGAATCTACTTCAGAATATGACAAAGAAAAACTTCAAGAGCGTGTAGCGAAACTTGCTGGCGGTGTTGCTGTCATCAAAATCGGTGCTGCAACTGAAGTTGCAATGAAAGAGAAAAAAGACCGTGTAGATGACGCGCTTCATGCGACTCGCGCTGCGGTTGAAGAAGGTGTCGTTGCGGGTGGTGGTGTTGCACTAGTACGTGCTGCATCTGCACTTGAAGGCGTAACAGGCGCGAATGATGACCAAAACGTAGGTATCAACATTCTTCGTCGTGCGATTGAAGCACCGCTTCGTCAAATCGTATCTAACGCAGGTGATGAGCCTTCTGTAGTGATCAACGCTGTGAAGAATGGCGAAGGTAACTTCGGTTATAACGCTGCAACTGGCGAATATGGCGATATGCTGGAAATGGGTATTCTTGACCCTGCTAAAGTAACGCGTTCTGCACTTGAGCACGCCGCTTCTGTTGCTGGCTTGATGCTGACCACTGAATGCATGATCACTGAAATCCCAGAAGACAAACCTGCAATGCCTGATATGGGTGGCATGGGTGGTATGGGCGGCATGATGTAATTCATCATCCGAGCATTTCATAAAAAATCCCCGCAATAGCGGGGATTTTTTTATGCGTTTACAAAATTATGATGCGGACTTTTTAACTAATTTATAATTTAAATTACTGTCGATTTTTTTACCTGATTTCATCTCGCGTGCTTCAACAAAATTTTCACCAACAAAGAATTTACGGTTTTCAGCTTTGTTATCTAATGTGATGATTGAAGGATCTTGAGGGTCAAAACTGAAACTACCTTTAGTTTCCGTCTCATTATTTCCAGCTTTACCTAAATATTCCTCATTTAGCTCATAGGTTTTATCCGGATTGAGATCTAACTCGACCTTAATCCCTTCACAGTCAGCACAAGGAAAAACACCTTCGTATTCACCTGCCCAATCTAGCGAAGTTTCTGCGCTATCAGCACGGTTCACACTAGTATCCGCGTTATTTTGCTCCATCATGGCTGGGCTGGGTTGAGCATTATTACTCATCGGCTCATTATCATTGGGCTTTGAACAGGCGGTTAAAGCTCCTGCAAGAACGACTGCTATCGCAGCAGTAAGCGTTAATTTTTTCATTGTTTTAACCCTATTAAATTATTTGTTATGAATTACATTAAAAGTAGTCAGTACAGATAAATAGGGCAATCTTGTTAAAGTTTGATTCATTAGGTGAATGAGGCCAGAGTTATTGATAAGTGAGCAGGATTTAAGAATTTTTAGCCAAGTTTAAAGTCACTTTATGCTGTTTCGTTAACCAATTCTGAACGCTATGATTAGAAAATAATGATAATGCGGAGGGGATAATGAAATTAGAACAAGAAAATAATCTGATTGCAAAAATTTATGATGCTGCTGTATTGCCATCTTTATGGCTGGACGTGATCAAAGATATCGTGAGCTATACTAAGAGTAAGAGTGCAATTTTTACCGGTCTGGATCAGCTTAATCCAGGCTATGATTTTGTCTATACGCACAATATCCCGAATGAAAGTCTGGCTGCTTATCAAGATGAGCGTATCAGAGTGATTGATATGAAACTGCATATGCCCTTATGGAATGCGATCGAGATGGGCGATGCTTTAAGTCATAACTGTCAGCACTATGCAGAACAGCCGGGTACGGATCACTATGTGTTCTATGAGAAGTGTTTAAAGCCTGGCGGTGTATCTTATCTGGCGGGCGTATTGCTGGATCGGGGAAATTATCGTTGGGCAGTACTGGGTATTCATCGTGCACCTGAAGTACAGCCTTTTGAACAGCCTGAGCTGGATTTTTTAAGACGTATCAGTATCCATTTACGCCGGGCTTTGCAAATTCACCGGCAAATCAACTTGATTCAGCAAGATAATTTAAGCTTGTATACTGTATTGGATAGTTTAAAAACCGGAATTGTACTGCTCGATCAAGACCTGTGTTTAAGTTATTCCAATCCTGTTGCGCAAAAGATGCTTGATCAAAGTTCATGTCTGGATCTCGATATACATAACCGTCTAAAAACCAATTATGCTCAGCAGATACGTTTTGATCAGCTATTAGAAAGTGCTTTGCTGGAAGATACGACCATTCAGACTGAGGTGGGTGGAGTCTTGGCGTTGAGTGATGGGGCAGGCTCGCAATTTATGCTGACGGTGGTGCCATTTAAAAAATTAAGAAATATGCAGCATTTACAGTCTGCTCAGCATCAGATTGCCTTATTTATGACAGATAAAAATCAGCATTACTCCCTGTCAAGAGCTTACCTACAACAGTGTTACCAGCTTTCCAAACGAGAGTTTGATTTATGCGAGTTGTTAATTAATGGTTATAAAATAGAAGATATTGCAGAACAGTGTGGCATTACGTTGAGTTCGGTACGGACGTATTTTAAAAATATTTATGAAAAAACCCAATGTTGTTCGCAAATCGAACTGATGCATTTATTGATAGGCTGTACCATTCAATTTGAACATATTGATTAAACCGGCCTGAATTTCATATTCAAGCCGGTTTATATGGGTTATTTAACACGTTGTAAAGTTACAGAATCTTCACCTTGCGGATGTAAGATAAGATTGTTGTTAGATATATTGATGCTTGCAATTGTCTTACTGCCATTTGAACTATCTTGTAATCCACCACACTCGTTGGTATCGAATAATACCTCGGTTGTGGTGAGAGTATTTGCTGACAATGTATATTTGCCATATTCAATCCCTGGCCAACCACAGTCATCTCCACCTTCAGTGTCTAGGAAGAAATAATAGTTGTTATCAAAGAAAGCAAATAGATGTGTTTCATTAAGTCGCCACGTGCCGACGAGACTATTAGACTGCTTAACTCGATTTAAACGGTATTCAGTACTAACGCCGGGTTCAGTAAGAATTAATTGAGTTCCATTAAAGTTTAAAGAATAAGGTTTATTCTCGGCAGGATGTGAAAGTCCCCATTCACCATTGGTGTCATGTAGGATTTCCGGTTCAATCACGGTTGTTGTTGCATTCCATTTTAAGCGGCCCATTTCAATGCCTGCTTGACCACTCTCATCTTTTGCTTCTGCTTCACCTAGTGCATAGCGTCCATCTTCCAGAATGTGAATCAACACAGCAGTGTTATCGGTACGGTTAATCTCCCACGTACCGGCAATATCTTTATAGAAGGTCATTTGGAAGTTTTCTGAAGCTTTTTCTGGTGTTATCAACTGATCTGGTGTGATGGCTGTTTTGGTGACAACTTCATTTACGAAGTCGGTGGTACTTTGGTTAAAATTAAGCTTTACAGCAGTGAAGGCTGTTTTAGTGTCATCACTAATCTGAATGCCATCGCTATGATCACCTTTTCCATCTAAGGATTGTAAAAAAACCATAAGGTTGATACGCGCATTTTCACTTTCGACTAAATCTAATGGTGTGATACGCTCCTTTGCTTCAATTTCATCACCGAGTTGTACACCCCCAATAAAGAATTTTACTTTTTCATCATCATTAAATTTAAATTCTCCTTTTTCGTTGGTAACTCCTGTTGCACCACTACTGGTGATATAGGTCACCCCTGAAATGATTCCGTCCGTCAGTACGCCGGTTTGGGTGCCAACATTGTTTGCTGGAGGTGTACTGGCATTATCATCCGAACCGCCGCAGGCACTAAGTAACCCCGCTAAAGCAATACAAAGTAAAGTCTTTTTCATTAGAATCTTCCTGAAATTTATAATGTGGATTCAGTATAAAAAGACCCTCGTTTTTGCCATATCCCAAAATTAGGAGGTCAAGAGCTTTTTAATGCATGGATCCTTTAAATTAGAAAGAAATTTCTATTGATATTGGGAAGCAATCTGAACTATCCGTAAATTGATGTATGAGATAAGTTGAAAGGTGGCAAAAATAATCAACTATTCATTTAAAAATTCTAATTATACAAATATAGATTAACTGTTTATTTATTGATCATAGAGCACTATCTATATTTGCCGAGGTTGCTAAAATTCGCGCAATTTTGAATAGAATTGGTGCGTGACGTGTTTGAGAAGTTAGCAGAACAAAGCCTGAGGCTGATGGGTTGGGAAATTGATAACCATTGGCCCCTAGATTTAGACCAATGTGTCATGATTGCTGCTCCTCATACCAGTAATTGGGATGCACTGTATGCGCGACTGGCCTTAAAAGCATTAGGTGTGAATGTTCGCTTAACCATTAAAGACAGTTATATGAAATTGCCATTTGGACCTTTTGTACGTGCTATGGGCGGTATCGGGATCGATCGCCGTCCTAAACAGCCGGGGGAGCCTCGTCCGAGTATGGTTCAGGTGATGACGGAATTATTCAAGACCCATCCTAAACTGGTGATGCTGGTCACGCCAGAAGCGACTCGTGCTAAACAGGAACAGTGGAAGACAGGTTTTTATCATGTCGCGATTAATGCAGGTGTGCCAATTGCATTGGCCTATATGGATTATGAGAAGAAGAAAACTGGTGTAGGTAAAATTGTTTATCCGACAGGGGATTATGAAAAAGACATGGCAGAAATCATGGCATTTTATGCAGAGATTCAGCCAAAATTCCCTGAATGCTTCAGCGTAGATCAGCGCTATTATCAGAATTAAAATTGAGTTGAAAAAAAGCAGGAAAATTCTCCTGCTTTTTTATTGCCTAATCATCATGAAGATTGACAGACTTAAGAGGCATGTTCAGAAGCGGGTAAAATTCCACCCAGATTTTGGCAGGCATCTTTATAAAGATCATATTGTTGCTCCACCACTTCATGCAGTGGCAGGTCAAACAGCTCTTCACCTTGATGATACTGTTTGATATAAGACTCGACTTTGGATTTGCTGCCATACAACATCTGCTGATAATAGTCGGTCATACTGCTATGTGGCATTTGGGCGGTATCTACCTTGGCACAATGGAAATTTTGCAGTAATTGTTCTGATTTTTTCAAATCGCTGGACATACAACCTGCCAGTAGCAAGGTACTGAGCAATGTCGTGATAAATTTCATGGAAAGTAGACTAAAGGCTTTATGGGAGCGCACTATTGTAGAAGTAAAACCCGGTCACAAAACCTTTTTAATCTACCAAATGGTTAAAAAATAGAACAACAGAATTTGAAAATTCAAGTCCATTCTCTAAACATTTAACCTTTGACCAGCCCGCCATCTACAATCAGGTTTTGTCCTGTGACGGCACGTGAATAAGGTGACAAAAACATCAGGATTGCAGCAGCAAATTCTTCTGGTGTAATTACGCGGCGTAAAGGCGTCGATTGAGCAATCAGGTCAAAGACAATGTCAGGTGTGGCCTTACTGGCATCCGTGGTTTGTAACAGGCCACCAGAGAGCATATTCACATTGATGCCATATTGTCCCAAGTCCTGCGCCGTGGTGCGGGTAAAGGCCAATAATGCAGCTTTGGCGGTGGTATAGTCATGATAAGGAACCACCGGATTTTGCACCAGGTTTGTACCAATATTCACGATCCGGCCAAACCCTGCCTGTTTCATATCATCCAGTGCGGCTTGTGTAGTATTTAAGGCAGCCTGTACTGCACCGCTAAATTGCCGTTGCAACATATCCCAAGTCAGCGTTTCTACTTTAGGGCGTGCATCACCATTAAATTCAAATTGAATCAGTGCGTTATTGATTACAGCATGAATCGCTTCCCCGAAATGGGTTTTAGCTGCGGCAAATAAAGCGCGGACCTGATCAGTTTGAGTGACATCTGCCTGATAAATAAATACCTGTTCAGGATACTGCTGGGCCATCTGTTCAGCTTGCTGCTGACTGCTATGATAATTGACGACCACGCGCGTGCCCTCAGCCAGTAAAGCCTGAGTAATGGCTAAACCCAAACCACGTGCACCACCAGTAACAAGAACAATCTGATCACGAATCTGCATAATGATGATCTATATTTACAAAGATTGGCCTTAACATAGCAGTTATTTCAACGGATTCAAGCTTTAGCGGGGAAGACAGACTCGGCTTGATCTTGTGTTTAAATGAATTGGGACGCTAATAGAAAACAGCCTGCACTAAAGAGTAAACTTAAGATCATGCGTTTGAACAGTAATTCCGAAATTTTATAAAATAGTTTTGCGCCTAAAATTGCCGGAATACTCACAAAAACAATCAGCAAGGCCATATAGGGTAAATGGCTTTGATTGATCAGGCCTTGCCATACATAAGTACCCAGCGTGAAAAGCTGAATTGCAAAATTAAAGTGCCGTAAAATATAGCGCTGCTGGGTTTTGGGTAATTGTTTTAACATCACCCAGGCCGAAGGAATGGCACCGCAAAAACCGCCCAGTCCTCCTAAAATTCCGCCAATAAAACCGATGCAGCTATCAGTCAATTTTCCTGAATGCTGAATTGTTTTGAATTGCGGATTGAATAGCATCACCGGACACCACAGTACCAGAAAAAATCCCAAGATCATCTTAAAGGTATCTGCTTGAATGATCTGCAACAGATAAGTACCCAGCGGCACGCCAATCAGACCAGCAATCAGATAAGGCAGCACCAACTGCCTGGATAAAACTAGCTGCTTTTTTTCCTGACTGAGTGAAATCACATGACTCCAGATCGAGGCAAATACCAGCAAGGGCGCGGCCAGTTGCGGAGGCAGCACCCAGACCCAGAAAGACATGGCGATCAGGGCAAAGGCAAAGCCGGTCAGCCCCTGGACAAAACCTGCGACCATTGCACCAAGAATAAATAACAGCCAAGTCATAAAGATCAGGTCATAAGCAAAGGCAGCAGTATTCTCAAGATTTAAACAAAAGCCAAGCTTCCATTTAGCTGGATTTATGCAAATGAAAGTTCAAATTCTCATAAAAGCATGAATGCTAATTAAGAAAAAAGAGGTTTACGGCCATGCATAAAACATGCATAAATCTCTACAAGAGTGCAACAATGGCTCCGTTCACTCTCCATGAACTCGCCTGATACTGACAGAGTGCAGTAAGAGGTGATGGACATGATGAAAAAAGTGATATTACTTTCTGTATTGGCTGTGTCATTAACCGGTTGTGTGGTTGATCCTTGGGATGATGATTATCGTGGAAACAGAGATCGTAATGGACATTATGATCGAGACCACAGAAATCATGACTGGAAAAATAAGGACCATAAAGATCATCGGGATTGGAAACGTGACCGAGATAACCGCGACTGGCGCCGTGATCGTTAATCACAGTCTTTAAATTTGACTGACTACAATGACAAAAAGGATTCCACTGAGGAATCCTTTTTTAATGGCTCTTCAAAACAATTTAAATCAAGAAATACTTTTTTGATAAAGCCCCGCACGAACTGTACCGGCTTTGGTGTTTTTAATTAAACGCCATGAGGACGGTAATTTAAGTAATTGTAAATCACGATCTGCTTCTACATAAATATAGGCATTGTCCTTGATCAGAGGATCTGCCTTTAGCGCTAGTTCTTCCCATAAATCCAAGCTATATGGCGGATCTAGAAAAACCAGATCAAACTGTGCCTGAAGGGTAGACAAAGCTTGCTGCGCCGTAGCCACTTTTAATTGTGCACGTGCTTTGGTGACTTTTAAAAGTTCCAGATTTTGGGTCAGAAATTGTGCCTGAGTACGATCCGGCTCAATCATCACCACTGATGCAGCACCACGCGATAATGCCTCAAACGCCAATGCCCCAGAACCGGCACAAATATCCAACACCTGGGCATTTTGTACATCCCACATCAGCCAATTAAACAGTGTTTCCCGAACACGGTCAGGCGTCGGGCGCAAACCCTCAATGCTGGCAAAAGGCAGTTGGCGGCGTTTCCAGTCACCACCAATAATTCGAAGCTGGTTTTTCATCTTTAATCTCGCTCTACCGGTGTCGGAGCAGGTGTTGCTGCGGGAGATGCAGCCGTATTTGCAGAAGTCGGAGCAGCATTGTCGGGCTGGTCACTGGCTGGAACGGCACTAGATGCTGCATCCTGACTCAACATGCCTGCACCACTTGGCAATTCAGCTGGCTTGATTCCGGCCGTCATCAGACCACCACTTAATTGGTGGCCTTGTGGGCGTACCGGATTTTTATCTTTATGCAGTAACCAGTAATCAAAAATTGGACGGGCCAGAGCCGTTGCGGCACTACCACCGCGACCATTTTCCAGAATAACTGCAATCGCGATTTCAGGATTTTCAGCAGGTGCAAAACCGACAAACAGGCCATGATCCAGCTGACGGTCAGTCAATAAGGATTCATTATAGCGCTTGCCCTGAGCAATACTTTTTACCTGTGCCGTACCGGTTTTTCCGGCAATAGAATATTGTAAGCCGCTTTTGATGCCTCGGCCTGTACCGGATTGAATTACGTCCACCATCGCATCACGCATTTTGATCCAGTCTTCTTCCTGACCATTAAAATCGATCTTGCCATGCGTGCCATTATGCACCTTGAACGGTTTGGCACCGCGACTTTCGCGCAGAACATGGGGAATGACTTTATTGCCATGGTTGGCGGTAATGGCTGTGGCCATAGCCAGCTGCAATGGCGTTGAAGTAAAAGCACCCTGACCAATACTGACAGAAATGGTTTCACCACGTGACCATTTGGCCTTGCGGGTACGCATTTTCCATTCCGGGTTTGGATACAGTCCTGAGCTTTCACTTGGTAAGTCCACGCCGGTTTTTTCCCCAAAGCCAAACTGACGCATCCAGGTATTCATTTTTTCAATACCCATGCGGTAGGACATGACATAGAAATAAGTATCACAGGAGACGACTTGGGCCTTATGCATATTCACTGCGCCATGCCCGGATTTTTTATGGTCACGGAAACGGTGACTGTCTCCCGGCAGGCTGAAATAACCCGGATCAGAAATAGTGGTATCCCAGTCCACCAAACCATGATGCAGACCACCGAGTGCAAACATTGGTTTAATAGTAGAGCCAGGCGGATAAACCCCTTGCACGGCACGGTTATATAAAGGTTGATCAAGGTTATCACGCAGGAACGAATAATCTTTGGTGCTGATCCCGGTCACAAACAGGTTAGGGTTAAAACTTGGACTGGAGACCAGCGCCAGAATTTCCCCGGTTTTGGGATTCATCGCCACAATCGCGCCACGACGCCCGGCCAGTTGCTCCGAAGCGACTACCTGCAAGCCGTAATCCAGTGACAGGAACAGATCATTACCACGTACCGGATCTTTACGGCCCAAATGACGCAGCACATTACCAAAGGCATCGGCCTCTACCGATTCATTTCCTGGCACACCATGCAGCAGCTCTTCATAGGATTTTTCCACCCCGATCTTTCCAATCAGGTTGGTTCCGGCATAGAGATCCTTATCAATGGCTTTCAGTTCTTTGTCATTAATACGACCGACATAACCGATCACATGTGCGAACAGATCGCCATGCGGATAGTAGCGGGTCATCTGGGTTTCAATATTCACGCCCGGAAACTGATATTTAACTTCACTAAAACGGGCAATATCATTTTCGTTCAGATTGAGCTTGATTGAAACCCGTTCGGTTTTACGCGCTGTTTTAATCCGGGTTTGAAAGCGTTCCAGGTCTTCTTCGGTCAGTTCCAGAATCGGTTTGAGGCGTTCGAGCGTTTGATCGATATCCTGTACGTCGGCACGACTTAAAGTGGCAGTAAATACCGGATAGTTATCGGCCAGCAGAACGCCGTTTCGGTCATAAATATAACCGCGCGCTGGGGGGAGGGGTTGCAGACGAATCCGGTTTTCATCAGAAGCTGTAGTAAAGCTTTCAAAGTTGAACAGTTGCAAATAGGCATAGCGGCTGACCAGCAGCAGCATAAAGAAAATGACAATACCCATGGAGATCAAGACTCGACTGCGATAGATGCGCTTTTCTTGTTGTGCATTTTTTAAAGGAAAGTGCTGCTTCATACGCGATCGACTTAAGACCTGAGAGTGGTAGAAAAGAATCAAAGTGGAGTATTCTAACGCAACTGCACTTGATTTGATAATGAAAAACTGCCCTTACAATCAGTTCCTTTAAGCTTTGACTTTGCAGACATTAAAATTGTAAAGTGCTGTATATAAGAGTTGTGATAATTCTGCTAGAGTAAAATCTAATAAAAATAGGACTATACCAAAAACTATAATTAAGGAAGATGGTGAAGGAATGAACAAGGTTTACCCTTTGTTAGCGTTTGCATTGTGGGCGAACGGGGCTTATGCACATGATCAGATTAATAATACTGCAACCAAAATAGAGCCTGCTCAGGCAAAAGCCTTTAATGTGGGTGTTGGTTTTACCCAGAAATTACTGCATTTAAATACCGAATGGGTGAACCCTTATGGGATTGCTTATGTGAAAGGTGGTGTTTTTCTGGATGATGATCGTACGATTGGCGGCCAGGCAGGCTTTCGTTATCCTGCACATCTCACCGGTAAAGATAAAAATGGTTATTATGTCGGGGTTTATGCCGGTCATATCGACAGCAAACAGGTTGATGGCGAGTATGAAGGCCGTTTAGGTGCTGGTGTTGATTTGGCCTATGTTTTGCTTAGTTCAGAACGGATCAGCAGTTTTAGTATCGGGATCGGTGCCGGAGAGAAACTCGAAGACCGAAATGGTCGTGCTGTGGCTGAAACAGAACCCCGGCTACAATTTTCCTATACTTTAAGTATCGGTTTATAGACAAAATATTCGACCTTATTAATATGTGTATTCTGTGAACAAAAAATTAAATATGGAAGTTATGCATGCTTGAGTACGTCAACGAGTTGTGGCAAACCTTTGTAAACCGCCCGGATTTTTGGGCCGTGCTCAGCATTATTCCAGTGACTGCATTTGTAACCTGGGCTCACGTCTGGATGGCGCTGAAAATGGTCTTTTATCCGATCAATTTTTGGGGTTTCCATCTCGGGCCTTTACCTGTGGGCTGGCAGGGGATTGTGCCACGCAAAGCTGGACGTATTTCAGGCATTATTACCGATAACACACTGTCAAAATTAGGCTCTATCCGCGAATTTTTACAGGCGATGGATCCGGATGATATGGCACGGATCATTGGCGAGCAGGTCGGTTTCGAACTGGAACATCTGATTGATGAAGTTATGATGGATCGCAATGCGGTGCTTTGGGAAAACCTGCCTTTTGCCATCAAACGCAGGATTTATGCACAAGCGCAAAAACAAATGCCGGCAATTTTGCGTGAATTAGTGACTGAGCTGACCATGAACGTCGAGTCACTTGTAGATATGCGTGAAATGGTAGTGAGCCAGATGGAAGGCGACCGTCGCTTGATGGTGCGTATGTTCCTGAAGGTGGGTCAAAAAGAGATCAATTTTATCTGGCATATCAGTGCCCTCATCGGGATGTTCTTTGGGATTTTCCAGATGATTGTCTGGTTTGTAGTGCCGTGGCACTGGACTGTACCGTTCTGGGCTGCGATCTGGGGCTTTTTGACCAACTGGATCGCGATCTGGATGGTCTTCAATCCGCTCTATCCACACCCAGTAAAGTACCCGCAATTCTTTGCCCGTACCACAAATCGCAAGTTTCCGTGGATTAAGCCGGTGATTCCTCGTATCGGCACCTATAACATACAAGGCGCATTTATGAAACGTCAGGATGAAGTCTCTGACGTCTTCGCAAGTGTAGTCACAGAAGACCTGATTACGTTAAAATCGATCATGACCGAGATGATGTATGGCGGCAGAAAAGACAAAACCCGCCGCATTATCAAACGTCATATTAATGAAATTATGGAAACACCCCTGGTTCGGACCTCTTTACAGCTGTCTTTAGGACCAAAAGAGTATGCAAAACTCAAGACGGACTTGATCGATCGCTCGATTGAAATTACGATGGTACCTGTATGCGACCCAGCATTTAATGCGAGCCGTGCACAGAAAATCTATCAAATGTTTAGAGACCGCATACGTGAGTTGACTCCGAAGGAGTTTCAGAATCTTTTACGTCCTGCATTTCAGGAAGATGAATGGATTCTGATTTTATTGGGTGGGGTAACCGGTTTTGTCGCGGGTTTAATCCATTTGTTTGTGGCTTTCTTATAATGAGATGTCGGGGGACACAATCGGGTGATTGTGGTCGTGGCGTCATACATATTGTTTAAATGAGGATGTTTATATATGCGCATTATCTTACTCGGACCACCTGGAGCAGGTAAAGGTACACAAGCTCAGTTGATCTGTAAGCGCTACAATATCCCACAAATTTCAACCGGTGATATGCTCCGTGCTGCAATTCGTGAAGGAACTGAATTAGGTCTACAAGCTAAAAGTGTCATGGACAATGGCGGTTTGGTTTCTGATGAGTTGATCATTGGTCTGGTGAAAGAGCGCATTGCGCAACCTGACTGTGTAAACGGCTGCATTTTTGATGGTTTCCCGCGTACCATTCCTCAAGCAGAAGCCTTGGAAAAAGAAGGCATTGCAATTGATCACGTGATTGAAATTGATGTACCAGATGAAGAAATCGTACAACGTCTTTCTGGCCGTCGTCAGCATCCTGCATCTGGCCGTGTCTATCACATCGTTTACAACCCGCCAAAAGTGGAAGGTAAAGATGACGAAACGGGTGAAGATCTGGTTCAACGTCCTGATGACCAGGAAGCAACCATTCGTAAGCGTCTAGGTTCTTACCATACTGAAACCGAGCAACTGGTTGGTTTCTACCAAGGCCGTGCAGCGTCTGGTGAAAATGCACCAACTTATGACAAGCTAAATGGTTTACGTCCAATCGATGAAGTTCAAACTGATCTTTTCGCGATTCTGGATCAGGCAAAATAATCGGCTGACGATGATTTTGACAATCGGAGAGCCCTAAGTCATATTAGGGCTCTTTTTTATTGCGTATTTGAACAGGGTACTTGTTGCTATGAAATTTGGCGTATTGGTGTTGATGGTAGTCTTTCTGGCAGTATTGGTAGGTCTGTTCTATTTCAGTTTTAAAATGCTCAACAAAGTACGTCAGGAAGAACGTGCTGAAAATGCAGCAAAGCGACCTGAGCGCCAGCTCCATCCAAAATTACAAGCCGAACTTGAACAGCGCAAGCAGCAGGAAAAGGCTGAACAAGATCAGGATAAATAATCCATAATAGTTCAGCTCAGCTAAGAATTTAGTTTGAACGAAAAGCACTCTTCTCATAGTCGATAAAAAGGTGACACATTGGTCACCTATTTTTATCCCAGCTTGATCACGCCGTTCTATTCAGCAAGCTCAATATTTTTCACTGCAATTTGGCGGGCTGCACCAAATTCAAACCGATCCGGCCAGTTACACACATCGGATACTACACATTCATGACATTTCGGTTTGCGCGCAATACACGTATAACGACCGTGTAAAATCAGCCAGTGATGTGAATCAATGATAAATTCCTTGGGAATGACTTTGACCAGACGGTGTTCAACTTCCAGCACATTTTTGCCAACCGCTAGTCCGGTACGGTTACCTACCCGGAAAATATGGGTATCAACCGCCATGGTCGGCTGACCAAAGGCCGTATTCAGTACCACATTCGCCGTTTTACGACCTACACCCGGCAGGGCTTCTAAGTCTGCACGATTGTCCGGTACGATGCTGTTGTGCTTCTGAATCAGCATCTCGCAGGCTTTAATCACGTTGACCGCTTTCGAGTTATATAAACCAATGGTCTTGATATATTCCTTCAAGCCGTCCACACCTAGCGCATAAATGGCTTCCGGTGTATTGGCGACTGGAAAGAGTTTGTCTGTGGCTTTGTTGACGCTGACATCGGTAGCTTGAGCAGAGAGCGTGACCGCGACCAGTAATTCAAAGGGATTGGAATAATTCAGCTCAGTTTTTGGGTTAGGCCGCTGTTCACGCAGGCGTTCAAAAAAGGTCTGAATCTGCTTTTTGGTCATGTTTTTAACGAGCTTGGCCTTTGCTGTGGTCATGTTCTATCCCTGTAAAGCCTGTAATTGCTGTGTCAGTTCTTCCAGTTGGGTGCGTTTTCGGGCATCTTCACGAACCGAAAGCTGTTTTTCCAGTTTTTTAATTTGGGTACGTAGTTTTGCCAGTTCAATCGTGGTCTTGGAATCGAAAGCTACAGGTGCATTCTCTGGCTTGCTCGCGACTTCAATCACAGGAAGTTGCTCATTTAAAGCAGAGAAACGGGCAAACAGGGCAGTATCGATTTCTGCACGGACCACAGGTCCCTTACGATCGGTACGCCGTTTTTCTTCACGCTGGATGTGCGCATAGTAACGCTGACGCAGATCATCCTGTTCAGCAAGACGCTGAGCTTCAGTCGGCAAGGGTTGTTGATCTTCAACCAGATCGATGCAGTCTACCGGACAAGGGGGAATACACAGCTCACAGCCAGTACAGAGGTCGGTCAGAATGGTATGCATCAGTTTGCCTGAGCCAATAATCGCATCGACGGGGCAGGCGCTAATACATTTGGTACAGCCAATACATTCATCTTCACGAATTACGGCTTTGATGCGCTGAGGACGACCATCGGCTTGAACTGGCCAGACACTTTCTTCTGCCACAAGTTTAGGGCGATTTAATAATCTAGCCAAAGCATCGGCAACAGGCTGTCCGCCCGGCACACATTTATTGGCATTTTCACCCTCAGCAATCGACTGGGCATAAGGTAAACATCCGTCACGATGACCACAGAGTCCACATTGGGTTTGAGGGAGTAAAGCATCAATCGATTGGACCAGAGAAATTGGCGAATTCATGAATAACCAGAGCTGCTCATGCTGAGCTTTGCAGTAAGTGAAACAAAATATGTCGAGTTATGCATTTTAACATATTTTTAAACTCCTAAGTCGTGCGCAATTAAGGGTCAAGTTATGCCTTATTATTAAGCATAAATCTGAATCTAAGCCTTGATTCAATGGGCATTTCCTGACATAGAAAAAATATTCATAATCAATATAAATATTTGTTATCAAATTAATTTTAAAGTATTTTCAAAAAAAGTATTGTAGATTAGTTACAAAAGATATTTAATATTTTGCGCCAAAATTTAACATTGATTGTAAATTTGACCAATTTTGATCCATTTTCTGCTGAGGATTAAGCGTTGAAATACAACACACTTAATGAGTTCCTAGATTACGTAAAATCACGTGATGCACACCAACCAGAATTTCTTCAAGCTGTCGAAGAAGTGATGACCAGTTTGTGGCCATTCATTCAAAAGAATCCACAATACGCAGCACATGGTTTGCTAGAACGTCTAGTTGAGCCAGAACGTGCGATCCAGTTCCGAGTTTCTTGGGTAGATGACCAAGGTCAGACTCAAGTAAACCGTGCGTTCCGCGTACAGTACAACTCAGCGATCGGTCCATTTAAAGGTGGTATGCGTTTCCACCCTTCAGTGAATCTTTCAATCCTAAAATTCTTAGGCTTTGAGCAAACATTTAAAAATGCTTTAACCACACTTCCTATGGGTGGCGGTAAAGGCGGTTCTGATTTTGACCCTAAAGGCAAATCAGAAGGCGAAATCATGCGTTTCTGCCAGGCTTTAATGATCGAGCTGTATCGTCACCTTGGTGCGAACACAGATATCCCTGCAGGTGATATTGGTGTAGGCGGTCGTGAAGTGGGCTACATGGCCGGCATGATGAAAAAATTAAGTAACGATACGGCATGTGTATTCACTGGTAAAGGTTTAACTTTCGGTGGTTCATTGGCACGTCCGGAAGCAACGGGTTACGGTACTGTGTATTTTGCTGAGGAAATGCTTAAGTCTCGTGGCGAAAGCTTCAAAGATAAAGTCGTTGCGATTTCAGGTTCTGGTAACGTCGCGCAATATGCTGCTGAAAAAGCAATGTACCTCGGTGCGAAAGTGGTTTCACTTTCTGACTCTGCCGGTACAGTTCACGTTAAAGACGGTTTCACTGAGGCGCTTCTTGCTGAAGTCATGGAACTTAAAAATGTAAAACGTGGCCGTATTTCAGAATTCGCGTCTAAACATGGTTTCGAATATCTTGAAGGACAACGTCCTTGGGGTATCAAGTGTGATATCGCATTGCCATGTGCGACTCAAAACGAACTTGATGCAGACGACGCTGCTCAGCTTCTTGCAAACGGTGTAATCTGTGTGGCTGAAGGTGCGAACATGCCTTCTACGCTTGAAGCGGTTGAGAAATTCGTTGAAGCGAAAATTCTTTATGCGCCAGGTAAAGCATCAAATGCAGGTGGTGTGGCAACTTCTGGTCTGGAAATGTCTCAAAACGCATTGCGTTTAGGCTGGACTTTCGAAGAAGTTGATGAGCGTTTACACGCAATCATGAAAGAAATTCACCGTAACTGTGTGAAATTCGGTACTAAAGAAGACGGTACTGTGAACTATGTTGACGGTGCGAACATTGCTGGCTTCGTAAAAGTTGCTGATGCAATGCTTGCTCAAGGCGTATTCTAAGTCTGACTTAGTCTAAGCTGAAAAAACCGGGGCTGTTGCCCCGGTTTTTTTATATCTGGTATTTTTAGCCTTAAAGAGCACCCTTAACTAATTCACGCTCAACCGCCATATCAAAAATATAGGCATATTTCGATTGATCAGCTGCCGTATGCTTAATTTCAAAACGTTTGACCCGAATAATCTGCCGTTCATTTGGTGAATGCCGAAAACCTTCAATCTGATCATAGAATAAAGTCCAGTCCTTATCGACCTGAGTTTTCAGGCCATTCTGATCATATTTCACTTCTTTGACTTGCAAGCAGCTTTGTTGGGTTACGCCGGTACATTGTTTGGTATCGGGGGAAATTTCCAGAAAAATTGTTTCAGCCTGTCCTTGGTATTTGGTTTCCGGAGTCATTTTCCCGATAAATTCATAGGTTTGACCATTTGCGGCCATCAACGTCAGGGTCGGCTTGTCAGGATCTGTGGTATTGAGCGTAAAAGGAATGTCACGCTTCTGTAAAAGTTGGCTGACAAAACGTTCCTGCTCCATCAATGCTGCATCACAGGCCATTTCAGTGCCTATAACTTCGCTGGTGGTGATGATATTGTTTTTGACTGACCAGGTCGTCCCGAGTCCATTACAGCCCGTCACGGCGCTCAGCCGGCCTTGAGCGTTGAAACTCAGTACAACGGGTCGTTCTAGTCCACGATTCAGTTCCCAGTAATAGGCTGGAAGAATCTGATCTGCATTTTTTTGTTGGATGGTGGCCACCGCAAGATCTCCAGCTCGTTGAATATCACTGGACTGACAGCCTGCAAAAGTTAAAGGCAATAATGCCAGCACAATAAATTTTAATTTCATGGACTTATAATGAAGTATATAAAGTTCAAACAATAATAATGGATGTATTGCAAAAAAATATGGATACATTTCGCAGCTTTGAGTTGCAAAATGTATCCATCATTAAGATTTTAGCGCTGAAGCAAGATTAATCGAAGCGGTAAATATCCATACCGAGTGAACCCATGGTGAAACTGCTATGTACCAGACTAAAACGCTGACCTGTGCCTATCGCAAAGAAAATCGGAGCAAAATGTTCCAGCGTTGGATGATTCCGTGCCATATGCGGAATATTGGACCAGTCCAGTACAGCATCATAATCATTGTGCGTCAGTTTATGCACCACAAAATTACGGAAGCCTGAGGCCCATTCGGGTACATCAGCAGCCGATCCATCCCAAGACAGTTCACGTAAATTATGGGTAATACTGCCCGAACCAATCAGCAGGATTTGCTGTTCACGTAAAGGTGCGAGACTTTGACCAATCTGATAAATTTCATCCGCACTCATCGACATGGGTAAGGAAATTTCTACCACGGGAATGTTGGCATCTGGATACATATGTAGCAGCGGCATCCATACCCCATGATCACGCGGACGAGTACTGTTGGCATGTGCAGAAAAGCCGGCATTGGCCAGCAAGCCTAAGACTTTCTCGGCCAATTCAGGATTTCCCGGTGCAGGGTAGCGTAATTGATAAAGTTCAGGCGGGAAACCACGAAAATCATGCCAAGTTTCTGGGCGAATTGCGCTACTGACTTCCAACGCATCACTTTCCCAATGCGCAGACATCACAATAATCGCTTCCGGGCGTGGCAGATTTTCGCTCAAACGATGCAAGGCAGGACCCACTTGCTCAGGATTCAGCGCCAGCATAGGAGAGCCATGAGAAATAAATAAGCCGGGCAACGTTTGTAAGTTCATAAGTCAAACCACATCTGGAAAGATACCTCAATAATGCATGAAAAATAGAAATAAGAGCAGGAGATATTATTCAACAAAACGTTGCATATAAAGAACGCTTCAGCAAAATCATTAGCCTGCCCGATGATAAGGATGGTTGTTATTGATGCTCATGGCACGATAAAGCTGCTCGATCAGCATGACACGTACCAGTGGATGCGGCAGGGTTAACTTGGAAAGTGACCAGTGCCATGCAGCAGCTTTACGCACGGCTTCTGAGTGACCATCCGGCCCGCCAATCGCAAGTGCTACATCATTGCCTTCCAGCATCCAGCCTTTCATGGTTTCAGCCAGTTTTTCGGTACTGAATTCACGTCCGCCCACTTCAAGCGCAATCAGGGTTTCATTCTGCTTGAGCGCATTTAAAATACTGTCGCCCTCAATATTACGGTATTTCAGAATATCCGCTTCAGAATCATTTTTCCCGCGCTTGGCCATCGGCAGTTCAATAATCTGGGTCTGTACAAAAGGCTGAATACGTTTGAAATAATCTTCAAAACCAGTCAGCACCCACGCTGGCATTTTTTGACCAATGGTTAGGATACGGATTTTCATACAGACAGATCAATAATTGGATACCTCATTATAACGATCAAACAACATGAAGTTGAGCAGGGAAACAAATTGAAATTGAAATGAGAGATTTAGTGTTGCTTTAATGTCCGTAGTTCAAGTATCCGCTTGATAAAGGAATGGAATAATAATAAATGCGGAACAGTGTCATGATAAAAGGATGTTGTACTGTGCTGCTGTTACTGATAGGCCTCATGGGGCCTAGTCTCTGTGCAGCCAATTCGAGCAAAAATGCTCAGGTCTCTCATCTGGAATTATTTTTTAGCCAGATCATGAGTGTTGATGAATACCGAAATTATAAAAATCTGAAAGAGCTGAATCGGGTATCTGCCTGGATTAAAGGGCAGATGCAGCGCTTTGGCATCCCATGCCAGTTTCAGGTCTATGTGGTCAATAACCTGAGCTACCGAAATGTCATCTGTAGTTTGGATACTCAAGCCAAAACCAAAATGGTAATGGGAGCACATTATGATGTTTTCAGTGCCCGATATGGGGCTGATAATAATGCCTCAGGTGTGGTGGGCTTAGTAGAAACAGCAAGACTACTCGCTTTACAAAAATCCAAGCTCAAACATAATGTCGAATTTGCTTTCTATACGCTTGAAGAGCCGCCTTTTTTCAAGACAGAACATATGGGCAGTTATATGCATGCCAAGTCTTTAAAAAAGCAGAAGCAGAAAATTGAGGGCGTGGTGATTCTGGATTCGATTGGTTATTTTGATGAACATCAGGTGCAGAGCTATCCGGTGGGATTAAAATGGATTTATCCACGACATGGCAATTTCATTGCAGCCATTGGGCATTTAGCCTCAACTGGCCTGACTGGAGATTATTGTGATGCCATGCAGCGTTTTAACCGTCTGGAATGTCAACGCTTTGTCAGCCCAAGTTTTGCTCAGGATATGAATTTCTCGGGCTATCTGAATTATGCCAAATTCAACTATTCGACCATGCTGATTACCGATACTGCGAGTTATCGTAATCCTTATTACAATACCGAATTGGATACCCTCGACAAGCTTGATCTGAACAAGATGACTCATGTGATTGATGGATTGGTTACGATGGCACTACAGCCATAATTCAGTTGTTTTATTCAATAACTCAATAAAAAACCCTGCCGAAGCAGGGTTTTTTATATGAAACATCAAGTCTTAATGACGCGCTGCTTTCGCTTCTTCTTTGGTTTTCACAATTGGTGCTTTAACCAAGGCTTTTGGCAAAGAGGTCAGTGCCAGCGGTAAAATCTCATCAATCGATTTTACGGCTTTAATTTCTAGACCTTCTTTGACATTTTCTGGAATTTCCGCCAGGTCACGTACGTTTTCCTGTGGAATGAATACCAGCTTGATGCCACCACGATGGGCTGCCAAAAGTTTCTCTTTCAAGCCACCGATACGCAGCGCACGACCGCCCAGACTGGTTTCACCTGTCATCGCGATATCCGGACGAATCGGGATACCCGTGAAAGCAGATACCAATGCTGTAGTCAAAGCCAAACCTGCCGATGGACCATCTTTCGGTGTTGCGCCTTCAGGTAAATGCACATGCACGTCGGTTTCTTCAAAGCGCGAGGCTTCGATGCCGAGTTCATCCGCACGGGTACGCACTACAGTCATCGCAGCGGTAATCGATTCTTTCATGACATCGCCAAGAGAACCGGTGGTAATGAACTTGCCTTTACCTGGGACTGCTGCAACTTCAATGGTCAGTAATTCACCGCCGACAGAAGTCCAAGCCAGACCATTTACACGGCCAATTTGCGCTTCTTCTTCCGCCATACCGTAGTCAAATTTATGTGGACCCAAGTAATCTGGAAGATTTCCTGCGGTCACTTCAACCTGAAGGTTTTTGGCTTTCTTGCTAACCGCTTCTTTTACCACTTTACGTGCAATTTTTGACACTTCACGTTCAAGGTTACGAACACCGGCTTCACGGGTATAACGGCGCACGATGTCACGAATCGCCTCTTCATGCACGGTCAATTCTTTGGCACGTAGACCATTGTTCTTGATTGCTTTAGGAACAAGGTAACGGTCCGCAATATTGACTTTCTCTTCTTCGGTATAACCCGGGAGACGAATCACTTCCATACGGTCCAGTAGGGCCTCAGGAATGTTCATGCTGTTCGCGGTACAGATAAACATCACTTCAGACAGGTCCAGATCCAAATCCAGATAGTGATCGCTGAACTTGTTGTTTTGTGATGGATCAAGTACCTCAAGCATCGCAGAAGCCGGATCGCCACGGTAGTCTTGCGCCATCTTGTCGATTTCATCGAGCAGGAACAACGGGTTTTTTACACCCACTTTAGTCAATGACTGCACAATTTTACCTGGCATCGCACCGATATAGGTACGACGGTGACCGCGAATTTCCGCTTCATCACGCACGCCGCCCAGTGCCATACGCACGAACTCACGACCAGTTGCTTTGGCAATTGATTCACCGAGTGAAGTTTTACCCACACCTGGAGGACCAACCAGACACAGAATCGGGCCACGCAATTTTTTCACGCGTGACTGAACTGCCAGATATTCCACAATGCGATCTTTGACATCGTCCAGACCATAATGGTCTGCATCCAGAATTTCCTGTGCTTTGCTCAGGTTAATGCTGACTTTGCTGGCTTTATTCCATGGTGTATCCAGAATGACTTCCAGATAGTTACGTACCACAGCAGCTTCACTTGAAGCAGGCTGCATCGCTTTTAATTTACGGAATTCAGCTTCTGCTTTTTTACGTACATGCTCAGGCAAATCTGCTTCAGCCAGACGTTTTTCAATTTCAGCGACATCGTCTTCCGCACCACCATTCATATCAGAAAGCTCGCGCTGAATGACTTTCATTTTTTCATTCAGGAAATATTCGCGCTGGTTCTTTTCCATCTGACGTTTAACAGAATCATGCAGGGTTTGCTCAATCTGTTGTTCTTCAGACTGTTGCAATAGATAAGTCATCAGCTCAGTCAAATGCGCTTCGAATTCGTCATGTTCCAGGAATTTCTGTTTGACATCAATATTCAAGGGAACACGGGTTGCGACGAAGAACAATAACTGTAATAGATCTTCAATTTTGTTGGCTGCGGTGATCAGTTCACGCGCATTACGAAGTTTCGCTTCTGCATATTGAGCGAAAAGCGCACGTAATTCCTGCAAGCGCACAGCTTGGGTGTCTGCATCGACGCTCACCGTCATTGGGCTGAGTTCATGCTCTGCTGTCAGATACTCAGTTTCGTCAATGATAGTTTTCAGCTTGGCACGGTGCAGGCCTTCGATCAGGACTTTAATACAGTTTTCATCATTTTCGTGATTCACAACTTGCACAATCTTCGCGACAGTACCGTATTGATATAAATTGTCGTGATCAATTTCTTCTGTAAGCGAATCTTTTTGCGCAACTACAAATACTAGATTGTCACTGTTACGAGCCACATCAACTGCATTGATCGATTTTTCACGACCGACAAACAGCGCAATTTGCATATGTGGATAAACCACCACATCACGCAGCGCCAAAAGGGGTAATACACTTGGAACCTGAGGCTCTAAGGTTTCTTGATTCATAATAATTTCAGACATGAGCACTCCTAATGAGTGACAACGGTGTTGCCATGCTTTTAATAGTGATGGGTAATTTTAAAAATACAAGGGCAGTTAAGATTAAATTGTATAAAAAATGACTAATTATGTGATTTTAAAGTAGTTAGCAAGGATAAAATTGCAAAATTAACGTTTGAACTTTATAAATATTGTCGGGGTGATTAAAGCATCAAGGGGCTGATCCCATGGTTCACGTTTTAACGGCTGTGCCAGCAGTTGAAAGTCATGTGCCAGCCCCAGACGGAACGGACGCCCAGGCGCAGAAGCCAAGGTACGATCATAAAAACCGCCGCCCATCCCAATCCGTGTGCCTGAAGTATCACAGGCCAATAGCGGCATGAGTAATAAATCCAGGTTGGAAACATGCACACCACGGGTGCTCATGGGCTCTCGCATACCCAGCCGATGATGGGCAAAGCGCTTGTTATGATATTGATGCTGGGTGATCCGGATCCAGACCAGCTGCTGATTCATGTCGCAAATCGCTGGTAGATACACCTGTTTGCCCAGTTTAAAACAGCGTTCAATAATCGATTGGGTCTGAATCTCCCCAAAAGCATGCAAATACAGGCCAATACGTTGGGCATGAATAAATTCTGGACTGCGGATCAGGCGGTTTAAGACTTTTTGTGCGGACTGCCTTTGCTCAAATTTAGAGAGATGACGACGCGTTTTACGAAGGTATCTTCTTAATTCCTGAATGGTCATAGGGCAAAAAGCATATGCAACAAAATTGTGCTCTAGTCTAAGTGGGAATTCTGGAAAAGTAAAAAATAATTATGAGCTGAAATTTCATATGATTCCATATCTGGTTATTTAAATTCGGCTAATTTTGCCAGCAGTCTCAAAGTTAAAAAACTAAAAAAGTATTTATATCACTAATTTTTTTAATATCTCGAAACGGTCAATTCATTTTCTTTGATTCACGATTTTCTAAGCAATCCATCGTTCAGTGACAAACTCTGGAAACGCATCAGTTTAAGCACTTTGAAACAGCTTTCGATCAATAAAAATACAATTCTAAAGTAGGTTTATTCTGTTTTTTGGTGAAAGATAGACAAGGGATCATATGACTATTCTCGACTGATATATGAAACACATTGTGCTTAGGCAGAGCGTGTAAGACCTAAATCAATGGAGATTGAACATGATGAATATTGCGAAGAACACCATCTGCCTTTGGTACGATGACGATGCCGAAGGTGCAGCACGATTTTATGCAGAAACCTTTCCAAACTCCTCAGTTGGCGCGATCAATCTTGCACCCGGAGATTATCCCTCCGGAAAAGAAGGCGATGTTATCACCGTCGAATTTACGGTGATGGGCGTTGCCTGCATTGGACTGAATGGTGGCCCTGACTTTCAACACAATGAAGCATTTTCATTTCAGGTGGCGACTGAAGACCAAGAAGAAACAGACCGATACTGGAATGCCATTGTTGGCAATGGCGGTCAGGAAAGCGAGTGTGGATGGTGTAAAGACAAGTGGGGTATTTCCTGGCAGATTACGCCAATGGTCCTGATCAACGCCTGTAACAGTCCTGACCGTGCTGCGGCCAAGCGCGCATTTAATGCGATGATGACCATGAAGAAAATTGATGTTGCCGTGATTGAAGCCGCTTTTCGTGGTTGAGTGACAGAGATTATCCGTAATTTCAGTGAATATTACTGGGTAGCCTTATTTACTTCAATATTTGAAACCTCTCCTTTTATATTTCCTTTCGATCATCTCCTGTGTGCCTATATGCATCTTGGGTTAAAACCCCCTTAAGCCCGGCATGGAGTACCTCCAATTTTATTACTAGCCCAAGATATAAGCTGAATGGTTCCCTTAAAGGTTCATTAATAGATAGGCTTTTATATCAGTGTCGTACAAGTTGGAGAGATGTAGCTCATGCAATATGAGTTCCAGAATAATTTTTGCACTGAATTGAAAACAGGCTGAACCAAAAACAACCATCCAATGAAATTCTCCCTAATTTATACATCTTAAATTTTATTAAGACATTGAAAATAAAATAAAAATTAAACTGGCATAAGTTCTGCATAACTGTATTCAAACTTGGATACAAGATTGGATACAGAATGCTTCATCAGAAAATGATCGGCTGGACAGTCCGAAAATGGCGCGATGCCGATCAGCCAAAACAGCTTCAACTGAATCATCTTGCTCAACGCACTACCCATTTTGAGGTGGGTGAACTTGTCTGGATTCCGGTTGCGAATGCTGCACCTCTTCAAGCAAAAAACGATGCATTTAAAAAAGCTGTATTTGCGGACGGTATGTATCAAAGGCTACGACACAGAGCAGCGAACATAGTCGATAGCGGCTTTATATACAGCAGCTGAATCAGAAAACAACGAAATAGACCCATTCAGCAGATTCAAAAAATAGAGAGAATAAAAGGGGATTCACATGTTTAAAACTGTACTGATTGCAAATCGCGGCGAAATTGCTATTCGTGCCATTCGCACATTAAAAAAAATGGGTATAACCAGTATAGCCATCTATTCAGAAACGGACCGTTATGCACAGCATGTGATTGATGCAGATATTGCAGTGTCCTTAGAAGGTACCAAACCGAGTGATACCTATTTAAGTATTGAAAAGCTGATTGCCGCAGCCAAGAATACCGGGGCCGAAGCAATTTTCCCAGGTTATGGTTTTCTGTCAGAAAGTGCTGACTTTGCCCGTGCCTGCGAAGAAAATAATATTGCCTTTATGGGGCCAACACCGGAGCAGATTCTGGAATTCGGCTTAAAACACAGGGCGCGTGAACTTGCTGCAGCTGCCAATGTACCCATGACTCCCGGTACAGGTCTGCTAAATAGTCTGGACGAAGCTTTGGCGGAAGCTGAAAAAATTGGTTATCCAATTATGCTGAAAAGCACAGCAGGTGGTGGTGGAATTGGCTTGACCCGTTGTGATGATGCCGAGGCACTTCGGGAGGCTTATGAAAGTGTAAAACGTCTGGGCGAGCAGTTCTTTAAAGACGCAGGGGTATTTTTAGAACGCTTTATCGATAAAGCCCGTCATGTCGAAGTTCAGATTTTTGGGGATGGTCAGGGACAAGTCGTGGCTTTGGGTGAACGGGATTGTTCATTACAGCGCCGTAATCAGAAGGTTGTGGAAGAAACACCAGCGGCACAGTTACCTGAAGCAACCCGTCAAAAACTGCATCAGGCGGCAGTTGAACTGGGTAAATCGGTGAAATATCGCAGTGCCGGTACGGTTGAGTTTATTTACGATGCAGCACGTGACGAGTTTTATTTCCTTGAAGTGAATACCCGTTTGCAGGTAGAGCATCCGGTGACTGAAATGGTGACTGGACTGGACCTGATCGAATGCATGTTGAAAGTGGCAGCAGGCGATACTCTGGATTGGAAGCATCTAAGCAGTATTCAGCCTCAGGGTGCAGCGATTGAAGTACGCATCTATGCCGAAGATCCGGTGAAAAATTTCCAGCCGAGTCCAGGGATTTTGACGGATGTCTTTTTTCCGGAAGATGTCCGGGTTGATACCTGGGTGAGTACCGGAACTGAAATTTCCCAATACTTTGACCCAATGATTGCCAAGATTATTGTGCATGCTGAAGACCGTGATATCGCCATTCATACGCTTAAATCAGCTTTAGCTGAAACTCGCCTGAATGGTATTAGTACCAATCTGGATTATGTGCATACTGTTATTTCAGATCCACGTTTTGAACAGATGCAGATCTGGACACGCATGCTGGATGATTTCAAATATGTGCCGAATGTGATTGAGGTGATTCAGCCGGGTACACAAAGTTCGATTCAGGATTATCCGGGTCGTGTCGGGTATTGGGATATTGGTGTACCGTCTTCAGGCCCAATGGATGATTATGCCTTCCGGCTGGCCAATAAAATTGTTGGGAATGTCGAGGCCGCCGCCGGGTTTGAATTTACCCTGCAAGGTCCAATCCTCAAATTTCATGCAGAAAATATCATTGCTTTAACTGGCGCACCTTGTCCGGTAAGTCTGGATGATGAAGCAGTAAATTTCTGGCAGCCTATTCAGGTAAAAGCAGGCCAAACCCTAAAAATTGGACAGGTTGAATCCGGATGCCGGACCTACCTGGCTGTACGAAATGGTCTGAATGTGCCGGAATATCTGGGTAGCCGTTCTACCTTTGCTTTAGGTAATTTTGGTGGACATGCAGGCCGAGTGTTACGGGCTGGTGACATGATTAAGATGGTGAATCCTGAGCTGCCGGCCGATGGTCTACCTTTAGCGATTGCAGAACCTGAAGTTTTGGCAACAGATCTGATTCCAAGTTATGGCAAGGAATGGAAAATTGGTGTGCTCTATGGTCCGCATGGCGCTCCTGATTTCTTTAAAGCTGAATATATTGAGGAGTTTTTTGCATCAAGCTGGAAAGTGCATTTTAACTCGAACCGATTGGGTATCCGTTTAACCGGACCGACGCCAAACTGGGCGCGTGAAAATGGCGGTGAAGCGGGTCTGCATCCATCCAATGTACATGACTGTGAATATGCCATTGGTGCGATTAACTTTACCGGTGATTTCCCGGTGATTTTAGCCAAAGATGGTCCGAGCTTGGGCGGTTTCGTTTGTCCGGTAACCATTGTCAAAGCTGAACTATGGAAAATTGGACAGCTGAAAGCCGATGACACGATTAGCTTCTATCCAATTTCGGTAGAACAGGCCAATGCGCTGGAGCGGCAGCAAATTCAAACCCTCCAAAACTTTGCCAAGGCAGAGATGCCCTACGAGGCTGAAGTCGTGGCAGTTCAAGCAGAAAGTATTCTGGCATTGCGTGAAGCTACACCAGATGCACCAAAAGCTGTATATCGTCAGGCAGGTGACAGTTATATCTTACTGGAATATGGTGACAACGTACTGGATTTGGCCCTACGCCTGCGCGTACACCGCTTGATGCAACTGATCCGTGAAGCTGATCTTGACGGTATCCTGGAATTATCACCTGGTGTGCGATCCTTGCAGATTAAATATGATGGTCTGCGTTTGAGCCAGCAGCAACTGATTCACTTCCTGCTTGGTCTTGAAGAACAGATGGGTGATTTACGTGACATTAAAATACCTTCAAGAATTATCCATTTACCCATGGCCTTTGAGAACTCAGCGACTCTGGGTGCGGTTGAGCGTTATCAGGAAAGTGTCTGTGCCAAGGCCCCATGGCTACCGAATAATGTCGATTTTATTCAGCGAATTAATGGTCTAAACACTCGTCAGCAAGTTAAAGACATTATTTTTGATGCCAATTATCTGGTTTTGGGGCTAGGAGATGTGTATCTGACCGCACCTTGTGCAGTACCAGTCGATCCGCGCCACCGTTTACTGAGTTCCAAATATAATCCGGCCCGTACTTTTACCGCTGAAGGTACAGTCGGGATTGGTGGCATGTATATGTGTATTTATGGCATGGACTCACCGGGTGGCTATCAGTTGATCGGCCGTACCGTGCCGATCTGGAACAAGTTTAAAAAGAACAAACAGTTTGGCGATCAGCAATGGTTCTTACGCTTTTTTGACCAGATTAAATATTATGAGGTCACTGAGGCCGAACTGGACCAGTTCCGCGCTGATTTCACCCATGGTCTGGCAGAAATTAAAATTGAGGAATGCGAGTTTGACTTTGCAGCGTATCAGGATTTCCTTGCTGCAGAACAGGACAGCATTGCCGCCTTTAAAGCGCAGCAGCACGCTGCTTTTAGCACCGAAGTTGAACGCTGGAAAGACGAGTTTGATGCACCTGTAGAAATAGAAGTGCTGCAGGATGATACCGATTACAGCCAGTATGTCCCTCTCAACGCCTCTATGACCGGCAATATCTGGAAGATTTTTGTAGAAGCCGGGCAGATTGTGAAAAAAGGCGACACGGTGGCCATCATCGAGGCCATGAAAATGGAGCTGCCGGTCTATGCTGACGATGATGGCATTGTCAAAGCCATTATCTGCCGTTCTGGTCAGACCGTGCATAGTGGTGAGCCACTGGTCTATATGGAGTAATGGATTGAGCCATGACTATTGTTCGCAATCCAAGTACTAAAGCGACAGGAAAAAGCTCAGACAATCTGTCTGAGCTGGTTTTCCAGAAAATTAAAAATGACATTTTTGACTTTAAGCTGATGCCGGGAGAGCGCTTTACCGAATCGGAAATTGCTGAAAGCTATGCCGTAAGCCGTACACCCATCCGGCAAGCTTTGTATCGCTTGCAGCAGGAAGGTTATGTCGAGGTGCAGTTTAGAAGTGGCTGGAAGGTTCGGTCACTAGACTTTAAAGTTTATGAAGAACTGTATGATCTGCGGATTTTATTGGAAGGTTATGCAGTCGAACAACTTTGTCAGATGCCCAAAGACCAGTTGCAGGTTGCTCTGGCTGTTTTGATTCAAACCTGGTGTATTCAACCAGAACAATATATCTATGATCTCAGGCGGTTATCTGTAGAAGATGAAGCATTTCATTGTCATTTGGTATTGGCAGCCGGCAATGCAGAAATGGCAAAAATACATAGTGAGATCAGCGAAAAAATTCGGATCATACGCCGTCTAGATTTTTCCAAAGATTATCGGGTTACAGCGACCTATGCCGAGCATCAACAAATTTTAAAGGCGCTGCTTGCCCAAGATGCAGTCGCTTGTCTTTCTATATTAGAGGCTCATATTCGACACAGCCGTAATGAGGTAAAAAAAATTACTCTGGAAATGTTATCCTGCCGTCCTGCGTAAGTTAGTCAGGATAAATTTATTTTTATAGCAAGATAAATATCAGACTTAACTCAAAATTGATAACCAATTCATAACCAGAAAAAACAAGAACCCGCTAGTGGCATCTCAAATTGTTTTTTAAAGTAAGTTGAGGATGATAATAACAAGAGATAAAAATGCTTCATCAGCCTATTCAACTTTTACTTACAGGTGCCAGCTGTGCACTTCTCCTAACCATGACTGGATGTACCATGCCTTCCAAGTCGCCTATCAATGACAGTTATGGTTCCCAGCCACATTTGCCCAAACCAAAATCAAGCTTGCTGCCTACAGTCAATATGGCGCCCGCCAAAGGTTGGCCTGAAGGTAAAATGCCGACACCCGCGACAGGTTTAAAAGTTCAGGCATTTGCCAAAGGGTTGCAGCATCCGCGCTGGCTATATGTATTGCCGAATGGTGATGTGCTGGTGGCCGAAACGGATGCACCACCCAAGCCCGATGATAGCAAAGGGATCAAAGGAAAAATCATGAAATGGGTGATGCAACGTGCAGGTTCATCGCACCCCAGTGCCAACCGCATCAGTCTGCTTCGCGATAGCAATGGAGATGGGGTGGCTGAACAAAAAATCGTATTTTTACAGAATCTCAATTCTCCATTTGGCATGGCACTGGTCGGCAATATGTTGTATGTGGCGAATACTGATGCCCTAATGCGCTTTCCTTATCAGAACGGTGCGACTCAAATTACAGCAGCCGGTACCAAGGTGCTGGATTTACCGGCAGGCCGTTTAAACCATCACTGGACCAAAAATGTCATTGCCAATCCTGCCGGAAGCAAACTCTATATCACGGTGGGTTCCAACAGTAATGTCGCTGAAAATGGCTTAGAGCAAGAGCAGGGCCGGGCACTGATCATGGAATTTGACATAGCCAGTGCTCAAGCGCGACCTTTTGCCATCGGACTGCGTAATCCGAATGGCATGGATTGGCAACCTAAGAGCGGCACACTTTGGACAGTGGTGAATGAACGTGATGAGCTCGGTAATGATCTGGTTCCTGATTACCTGACCTCTGTCAAAGAAGGTGCTTTTTATGGCTGGCCCTATAGTTATTATGGCCAACATGTAGATACACGGGTCAAACCGCAAAAACCTGCCTTAGTTGCGCGAGCAATTCCACCGGATTATGCATTGGGCAATCATACAGCTTCATTGGGCTTGGCCTTCTATAGGGCAGACCTGATGCCTCAATATCGAAATGGAGCGCTGATTGGTCAGCATGGTTCATGGAACCGCAAACCGCATAGTGGCTATAAAGTGATTTTTGTTCCCTTTCAAAATGGGCAACCGATGGGCCCACCTCAAGATGTCTTGACTGGATTTTTAAGTGATCAGGGCGATGCATATGGGCGACCAGTCGGTGTGGCGGTAGATTCCTCCGGTGCCATTTTGGTTGCTGATGATGTCGGTGATGTGATTTGGCGAGTATCAGCCTTGAGTACACTAGCTGCAGTAAGTAAATAAAGGTCTAGGGATTCAAGATTTTATTCAGATCTGAATCTATGGAAAGTAAAAGTTAAAGCAAAGACTGTTTCATTCAAACGTCAATATTTTGATTGAAAATATGCAAAGGTTAGCGGATTTAAAATAATTTTTAAGCTTCATTTAAGCTGGCTGAATTAGGCTTTCAGGATATTTTTACGCGGGATTACAGCATGTACAGAGATTCTGCTGATCCCATTAAAAATATCTAAATCTTAGTACCAGTTTTAAGTGCCCATAAAAACTGGATATAAAAATTTAAAACATGGCAAAAGAGGGTTTTAAAAATGAAATCAATTATTGCATTTATCTTCCCTTGGTCATTATTTATGACCCTTCATCGACCAGTCGAAGCGACAGTGTGCTTAATGCTTCAAATTTCGATTTTAGGCTGGATTCCTGCTGCAATCTGGGCGATGCATATTTTATATCGAGATAAAATTGCCTAAAAAATAGGGGAGTGAGTTACCAAAAACTTTTTCATCTTTATTTAACTTAAAGCAATTTAGATTTCTTTTTTTAATTTAAAAGAGTTCATTTTCATGCAAGATGATTATTACATCAATAAAATGAATCTGGAAGAATGTTCGAGAGAAAGACTATAAAATTAAAATAAGAGGAAATTCAGGAAAAATTATAATTATATTTTGAAAAAGAAATTGAAGTACTCCGAAGATGCCGCTGCATGTGTCGTTACCCTGAACCCGATGAGTTCAAGGAGGATGCGACGTATACTTGCTGGGTTTCCCATACGGAGATGGGCATACACTCTAAATATACAGAACACACCCATAAGTGTTAGTATCGGCAGGGGAATAGACCCGCTGGCGAACACCTCAGAGTTAAGTTAATTATAAACAATAATCCCGGTGTGGCAACTCTATGCTGTTCATGAACTGTAAACAGTTCGGTCGAATGTCCGAAGTTTAAACAGAATTCGAGATTATTCAGTCAGTTCTTCAACTTCTTCTAAAATAGTTTGTAACAAACGCTCGCAATGCGCATATTGTTGCAGTGATCTATTCATATTCAAAACCTCCTGCATCAGCTCAAGTGCCACCATAATAATCAGCTTGCTAGGTTCCATGCGTGGTGCTTTACGGCGAAATTCATCATATTTGTCATTTAATAACTGTGCCGCGCGTTCTAATTCTTCCTGCTTGTCAGGAGTAGAGGCCAAACGGAAACTATGCCCCAATACTCTGAGATCAATTGCAATTTGTTCACTCATGATGAGGCTTCCTCAGTCGCTTCAGTCGGATGGGCCAGTTGTTGAATTTCCTGTGCGTGATGATCCTGCGCAGTGCCAAGAATGGCCAGACGTTGAATAATCGCTTCAACCTTGGCTTTGGCATTTTCATTTTTCTGGGTTAAACGTTCAGATTCCTGAGTCAGACGCTGAATTTCCTGCTGGGCATGACGCTGTTCAAGGATCATCTTTTCCTTAACTACGCGCAGTTCATTCCGTTCAGCCAGAATTTCCTGAAAACGGTTTTTCAGGTCGGTACAGCTTTTTTCCAGACGACCATAACGGTCTGCCAGTGCAGTTGCATCATTATTAAGCAGTTGAAACTGGGCACGAGAATCCGTCAATTGTTCTGTCAGATTTTCATTTTCTTGTTGTTTTTGCGCAATCACGCTGTTTTTTTGTTCAATTTGCTGTTGATGTTGCATCATTGAAGAGTCTTGCTCTTCGCGCAAACTGGAATTTTCACTTTCAAGCCGTGCAAGTCGCGTTTTTAACACGCCGATCTGCACTTGTAGACGCTGTAATTCTTCTAACATATCGAGGTCGCACAGTGTTGCAAACAAAGGTAATATATAAGCAGTATAAAGATTGGATAAACGAATGCAAGACGATATTTCAGGTTGGACCGAATGGCACCGCAATTTTTCTTCAATTGAGGAAATTTCTAGCCCTAGCGAACTACATGGTTTGCTAACTGGCATTGTTTGTGTCACCCAGGCGCCAAGCAGTGAAGAGTGGTTACAGATTTTAGAAACACTGGATGTACCTGAACTGGATGCCGAAGCATTAGAGTTGTTGACGGGCGAAGCTGAAGATGTGTTTCATGCACTGTCTGAAGATGAGCTGGATTATTTACCTTTGCTGCCTGATGATGAGCATGTGCTTTCAGAACGCGTACAGGCTCTGGCGGACTGGTGTGCAGGCGTGGTCTTAGGTTTCGGACTGGCTTCAGGACATATCCGTCAGGATGAAGTTGAGCTGATTGAACATTTACAAGATGTAGCCGCAGTTGAATTTGAAGACTCAGACGATGATGATGAAGGTGAAGAAAGCTATCAGGAATTGTACGAATTTGTGCGTCTGATTCCTGTCAGTCTGTCTTTAGGGCGTAAAAAGGTCCAAGTTGAAGAAACGCCCCTCTTACAGCAATTTAGTCAAAAAAATCAGCCTAAAGTCGCTACTACAGAAGCGCAAAGTGTAGTCGAGATTTTCTCGCCTAAACGTCCAAGCTGATGAAATGCTGAGGTGAGTCATCACCTGCTTGAAATCAGGCATATATTTTGCTGTTTACAGTGAAATCTATAGTCTGATTTCAAGACTATATTCTAAATACAAGTATTGATCGATAAGAAGTAAAGTGTAATGAAGAAATTGACACAGGCAGTTTTTGAGGAGCGTCGCGCAATCCTCGCAGGGGAAATCGGTTTACGCAGTATCGCTATTATCGCGACCAGTCCGGTAGCCATGCGTAACCGTGATGCAGATTATAAATACCGTGCAGACAGCAGTTTCTTCTATTTAACCGGATTCGCGGAACCTGAAGCTGTGGCTGTGATTGAAACCTTTGACACTGAAGAAGAAGGCTATAGCTACAGTTTGTTCTGTCGGGAACGTAACCGTGAAATGGAAATCTGGAATGGCTACCGTGCGGGTATTGATGGAGCTATTCAGGATTATGATGCAGATGAAGCCTATGCAATTGATCTGCTAGATGAAGAAATCTTAGAAAAGTTACAAAATAAAGATCAGTTATTTTATCGCATTGGACAGCATGCAGAGTTTGATGCGCGTGTCGCCAAATGGATTGCAACTGCAAGTGGTGAAAGCCGTCGTGGTACTTCTGCACCAGCGCAAGTAATTCAGCTGGATCGTATTGTCGATGAAATGCGTCTGCATAAAGATGCAAATGAAATTGAATTGATGCAGATTGCTTCCGATATTTCTGCTGATGCACATACTCAAGCGATGCTAGCAGTACGCCCGGGCATGATGGAATATGCACTGGAAGCCGAGCTGAATTATATCTTTGGCAAAAATGGCGGTGTTCCGGCCTACAACAGTATTGTCGGTGGCGGTGAGAATGCCTGCATCCTGCATTATGTAGAAAATGACAAAGAACTGAAAGATGGCGATTTGGTCCTGATTGATGCTGCGGCTGAATATCAGCTTTATGCTTCAGACATTACCCGTACCTTTCCAGTGAATGGTAAATTTAGCCCGGAACAGAAAGCTTTATATAATGTAGTGCTGGATGCTCAAATTGCTGCAATTAATGCTGTGCAAATTGGTAACTCGTATAAAGAACCACATAATGTTGCAGTGCGCATCCTAGTGCAAGGTTTGCTCGATCTTGGCTTGATGCAGGGGAATATTGACGACATTATAGAAAAAGAAGCTTTTCGTCAGTTCTACATGCACGGTACGGGGCATTGGCTCGGTATGGATGTGCATGATGTCGGTGCTTATAAGGTTGATGGTGAATGGCGCTCGTATGAAGAGGGCATGGTCGTGACCGTTGAGCCGGGTCTTTACATCGCGTCTGATGATGAAACAGTCGATGCCAAATGGCGTGGAATTGGTATCAGGATTGAAGATGATGTGGTAGCCACTGCAAATGGCCCGCTGGTTTTAACTGCGAAAGTTGTCAAAACGGTAGAAGAGATTGAAGCATTGATGGCGAAAGCGCGCGCTGCTTAATTTGAGAAAAAATACGGAAAGCCGGTCGCGAGATCGGCTTTTTTTATGACATTTCTATGCCATTTTAAAAAAGAACTCCTAGCTATATCACATCGAGCAAAAAGTGATTTAGCTTACGTTTATATCGAACAAGTCAAATAAAACTAACCTAAGTAAAATTTACGGCTTAAAAATTGACAGGAAGTCAACACAGAAAATCCGTTTTTAGCATCAAAGCTACATATTAAATGGGCTGAGATTCTCATACTTTCTCTGATCCTTAAATAAACTTAAATAAGAGCAGGAGAACGCTTATGAGATTAAATACGATTGACTGGATTGCTTATGCTTTAACAATCATTGGTGGCATTAATTGGGGTTTAATTGGTGCATTCGATTTTAATTTGGTCGCTGCAATCTTTGGTGATATGAGCGCCTTATCTCGAATTGTTTATGTATTGGTTGGTTTGTCGGCATTGTACCTGATTTATACAGGAACGAAGTTGGGTAAAACAGTACACCACACAGATCATCATACCAATATTGTGCGTTAAGCTAATCTTCTTGGGCGAGTTTCTTGCAAGATAGGATTCATGTCTTCGAGTAACTTGCCGAGAGGATAGAAATAGTGTGGAAGATGAAGAAACCTCGGTAGATTTCCGGGGTTTTTTATTAGGTGTTTATACGTTATTAATAGAACCATCCCCAGATCTACAACAATGCCTAGCTAAAGATTGATGATCACTATCATACAAATAAGATTAGATTGTACATGGTTGGATAAATTTTTTTAAAATATCTGTTAGCTCAAAGATCGAGTTATATTTATACAATTATCTTAAAATAAGAAAAGAATAGTGATTGTAAATGGGCCTCCTGCTACTGAAAGTGAATATCAGCTCATTTATAAATGGCTTGATTCACAATTTTATCATTCAGGATCTACGAGCATCAGTATGTATTCAAAATTGTGCGAAGCGAGTAGATCGAGTTATACCAATTTGACTAGGTTTGCGATCGAATCGTATAAGTGCCAAATGAAATCACAACATTCCTTTTTTTAAGGCCGAGCTGATAAAAGTGAGTATAAATATTTTAGTTGCTGAATTAAAGACAACTTGGTTGGAGTTAAGAGCATATAAAGTTGGAGATGAATTTTCATTATTCCAAGAGTATTGTGGCGATGTTGAAGCATCAAAATATTTACAACGACAGATGCATACAACAGTCGGTCAAACTCAGCAGATGTTACAGAAATGGGCGTTAAGCTATTGGCAGCAACCGAGTGACGGATTTTCATGGGTGATTGCTGAGCGAAAAAGTCATCTGGCAATCGGGTTACTAACGATCATTCAACAGCAAAATAACAGCCTTGAAGTTCATTTCGGACTTGGTCCTCGATTTCAGGGTCAGGGCTATATGCTTGAGGCGATGAAAGCGGTGATTCAGTATTTTAAACAATATCTTACACTTAAATCACTGGATACTTTCTGCGATGCAGAACATATACAGGCACACCAAGTGCTTTTAAAGACAGGGTTTGAAATCGTTGAACGGATCAATGCCTATACTGTATTGCCGAAGTTAGGTAATGAAAAGCGTGATGTCTTGATTTTTCAATATAGGCTGGATCATCATGAAGAAAACTAAATAAAACGAATCATTATAAAAATTTAAAGCCTTGAGGTAAGATAAAACCAGTATACGTTTTATGTAATTCGCCATAGATGCGAATAAACAGATAAGGAAGTAAGCATGCAACAAGAAGTCATCATTGTCGGTGGTGGGATGGTCGGCTTAAGCCTCGCATTGATGTTGGCGAAAACCAATATTGCAGTCAAACTGTTGGAAGCCATCAAATATCCAGATTATGATGATGAAAATCTTGCGCCCTATCATTCCAGTTTTGATGCACGTAACAGTGCCTTGTCACGCCGTAGCGTGCAGATTTATCAGGAACTTGGACTTTGGAATGCCTTGCAAGAACATGCTACCCCAATTCTGGAAGTGAATATTACCGAACAAGGCAGCTTTGGTAAGGCCCGACTGAAAGCCAAGCAGGAAAAAGTCGAAAGCTTTGGTCAGGTCATTGAAAATGCCTGGCTCGGTCGTGTACTGCTGACCCAAGTCAAAAAAGAGCCATTAATTGAATTGATTGATGGTGTTCAAGTGACCTCCCTTATCCAAGATACAGACTTTGCTTATATCGAAGCTCAGCGTGGTGAATCATCACTAAAATTACAGTCCAAACTGGTTATTGCCGCCGATGGACGGGATTCTTTCTGCCGTAAAGCCTTGGGTATTGGTGCGTCAGAACATGATTATGATCAGGTTGCAATTGTGACCACAGTACAAACGTCTAAGCCACATGGTCATGTGGGCTTTGAGCGTTTCAGTCATTTAGGGCCTTTGGCACTGTTGCCATTGCCGGGCGAATATCGCCGTTCCGTGGTCTGGCCAGTGAAAAAAGGTACTGAAGGAGAATGGCTGGGAGATGAAAATGACCAGCATTTCCTCGATGCCTTGCAGGAAACGTATGGCGATCGTGCCGGAAAGTTCCAGAAAACCGGAAAACGGTTCAGTTTTCCCTTATCTCAAGTGTTAGCTGAAAAACAGGCTGTTGGCCGTGTCGTGTTGATGGGCAATGCAGCACATACGATTCATCCGGTGGCTGGTCAGGGTTTTAACCTGTGTATGCGTGATGCGCATGTATTGGTGCGTTACCTCAAGGAACAGCAAGCACAAGGCGCAGACTTGGGCGATGCTGCAATATTACAAGACTATGAAAAATCTCGTCTCAGTGACCAGCAACGAGTGATCAAATTCTGTGATTCAGTGGTGCGTGGCTTTAGTAACCAGAATCCATTTTTAAAGCTGATTCGTAATACGGGTTTAATCGCTTTTGATACGATTCCAGGCATCAAGCCACTGGTTGCAAATTATGCCATGGGGTTAAAAGCATGAGCTTAAATCAAACTAACGAAATATTAGACGTCGTCATTATTGGCGGTGGATTGGTGGGTGGGCTTACAGCGCTTCTGTTAGCCCAAGGTGGCATGCAGCCTACAGTTCTGGATGCAGCGCCAATTCTGGATGCAGATAAAACCTTAAAGGTGGCCAATCCGCGTGTCCTGGCTCTCAGTCAGGCAACCATTCACTTGTTAAAGACGGTGGGGGTCTGGGAAAATTTAGCACGTCAGCAGCCTTATACCGGCATGCAGGTCTGGAATAAAAATGGCTATGGCGAAATCAATTTTGGCCAGTCTTCAGAAAAAACACCATCGGTAGAGCAGGCTTTAGGCTCGATGGTGGAGCCAAGCATTTTGAATCTAGCTATTCAGCAAAAGATGCTTGAAGATGTTCAAGATTATAGAACACAGGTCAAAGTTAGCCGCATCGAACGTGGCGTCGGTGTGTGGATCATTCATCTGGCTGATGGTACACAACTCCAAACTAAACTGGTGATTGGCGCAGATGGTGCAAACTCCTTTGTCCGTGAGCAAGCGTTTATCGATATTGATGTACTGGACTATAAACAGGCGGGCATCAGTTGTGCCATTAAAACTGCACAACCTCATCAGCATATGGCACGTCAGATTTTTCTCGAAACCGGTCCATTGGCTTTTCTACCTATGGCCAGCCTTAATCCGGAAGAGCAGGGACACTGGCAATCGATTGTCTGGACCTTGCCAGAGGATTATGCCGAAGAATATGCAGCGTTGTCAGATGCTGAGTTTACCCAGCTATTAACCCGTGAAAGCCAGCATATGCTGGGTGGAGTCTTAGAGGCGACACCACGTGCCACTTTCCCTTTAAAAGCCCGCGCCGCCCAGCAATACGTTCAAGATGGTTTAGCACTGATTGGAGATGCCGCACATGTCATTCATCCACTAGCAGGTCAAGGGGTGAATATTGGCTGTCTGGATGCTGCCGTGCTTTGTGATGTTTTGCTGCATGATCAGGCGCGTGGCGTATGGGCACATGAGCAGACCCTAAAACGCTATGAGCATCGCCGTAAGGGCCAGAACGATGCCATGATGCACAGCATGTCTGCGATTGGCTGGATGGAAACCACATTATTCTTCCCGATGGTTTGGGCACGCAATTTCGGCCTGAAACAGGTAGAAAATCAGCCCATGTTGAAAGATGCATTTATGGCGCAAGCCAATGGTCTGGGTTTACTTAAAGACACACGCTACGCAGCTTAAGACAGAAATGTAAATTTTTTAAACAAACACCAATAAAGAGTAACGATTTTGTTTAAAAAAGATACGATTTTTTGATGTTTGGTACTAGGCGAAGGTCGAAGAGATTGCTAAATTTCACTTAATTCGATACCTGACTTGGAATACCAAGCGAGGGCCATTTTTGGGGAGATGCAAATGACAGACATGAATGATTATGATGACGACGTTGAAGATTCAATTGTTGACGATGATGAAGCAAAAGCCGCTGAAAAAGGCGCGGTCGATAGCACAGAGGTCGTCAGTGATACCGATCTTGTAGAAGCTGAAACTTTGACCGTCACTGCAAAGCTGAAAAAGCGTCAAGCACTTGAAGACGAGATTGCGGCTTTCCTTGCCAGTGGTGGTCGTATTGTTGAAGTGCCGGCAGATGAATCAGTAGCCAAAGAATAAGTTATTGATTAACTTGTTTCTTATAAAAAACACCACATTCAATGTGGTGTTTTTTTTTGCAAATCCAAACGTAATAGAAAATCTAAAGCAATTAGTCGTTTGCCGAAGTCAGTTCTAAAGCACGTTGATAAGCGACTTTCTTTTTGATTCCGGTTAAATCTGCCGCCAGTTGTGAAGCAGCTTTGACCGAAAGGTCCTGTAATAGGCGATTCAATAATTTATCCAGCTTTTCCTGATCCAGATCTTTTTCTTCGGTGGCACCGCCAATCACCAAAACAATTTCGCCTTTTTGCTGATTGTGATCATTGCTAATGAATTCGACCAGCTCACCCAAGGTCATTTTCTTGATAGTTTCAAAAGTCTTGGTGATTTCTCGCGCAAAACCGACCGGGCGATCTGCTCCGAAAACGCTGGCCATATCTTTAACGGACTCCAGAATCCGGTGCGGTGCTTCATAGAAAATTAAAGTCTGGGTTTCATCTTTCAGTTTTTCCAGATTCAGCAGGCGCTGACTTTGTCTGGATGGCAGAAAACCTTCAAAGCTGAAGCGGTCACTCGGCAAGCCAACAGCACTTAAGGCAGCAATAGCCGCACAAGCACCAGGTACAGGAATCACGCGAATATTATGCGCTTGTGCAGCACGGACAAATTTAAAGCCAGGGTCGCTAATCAGGGGAGTGCCAGCATCACTGATCAGGGCCATATCTTCGCCATTCAGCAGGCGCTGGATCAGCTGATCAATCTTGTTGCTTTCATTATGCTCATGGCAAGCGGTCAGAGGTGTTTGAATATTAAAGTGTTTAAGCAATTGTGCTGAAGTTCGTGTATCCTCGGCAGCAATAAGACTCACCGACTTTAACACCTGAAGTGCACGATAACTAATATCATCTAAGTGCCCGATTGGAGTCGCAACAACAAATAACTGAGCACTCATAGGTTTCTCCATGTGGAATAAATTGAATAATAAAAAATGGAAGATTAAAAATAAAATATTGGGCTTGTGTTTAATCAGCTACATCAGCAGCGTACAAGCAGAAGTGTTGATCATTCTACCCGAATCCGGACCTTTGGCGCGAGCTGCATCGAGTATCAAACAGGGATTTCTCAGCGCCTATGCTACTTCCGGGCAGAAAGTCCCATTGAAATGGGTCAATTCCAATCAGAAAAATATCTCCCAGCTACTGAAGCAGCATGTCAATAAAAAAACCAAAATGGTGGTGGGTCCATTGGCGCGTAGCGATGTAGAACAACTACTTAGGAGCAAACCTAAAGTACGTACCCTCAGCCTGAATGATGTAGCAGGGTCATCACCCCAAGTCTGGCAATTCAGCCTGTCCAAAAAAGAAGATGCCGCTGCCTTAAAAACCTTATTGCACAAAGATGGAATTCAACAGCTGCTGATTTTACGCCAGCCGGGCAGTGAAGCCGAGTATGAACTGTTGCTGATGTCATTGTTCAGTCAAAGTGATCTGAAATTCAAGATCGTGAACAAGGCGCCCATTTTTTTAATGCCAAAACAAGGGCTGTTATACCTCGGCAATGCAGAAGGGCTGGCTGCCATACCTGAATTAAGCCATAAACGGATGTATACCGTGGCCAATAGGATTAGCGAACAGCATAAACCGCCACGAGGAATCAAGTTCTGTGATGTACCTGTGCTTTATCTGGCTGACTGGCCGGATGTTCTACAGGCCTATACCAAAGAGCCGGTGGATATGTCCTATCAGCGCCTGATTGCCTTCGGTGGCGATGCCTGGCAGATCACCCAGCAGTACCTGTCACAACCGCATTTGCAGCATATTGAATTTCAGGGTAGAACTGGGCGAATTGAAATCACGGACCACAGTATTCAGCGTAGTCCACAATGTTTCCAGTACAGTGGCACAGGTGTCAAGCTACTATGAGCGAAAGAGCAATGCTGCGACAGCAATTAGGTGCATGGGCGGAGCAGCAAGCGGCTCAACTGATGCAGAACCATGGATTTCAGTTCCTGACCGCCAATTATCACAGTCGCTATGGCGAGCTGGATCTGATTCTGGTGCGTGATCAGGAACTGGTCTTTGTGGAAGTCAAAGCACGTGCGCAAACCCGATATGCGCAAGCGATCGAGTCTGTTTCCAGAGCGAAACAGGGCAAAATGCTCAAGACAGCCATGTGCTTTATTCAGAAAAATCCACAATTTGCACACTATTACTATCGTTTTGACGTGATTTGTTTTGATTTTAAACAGCAATTTGCAAAAACCATACAGCATGACTTTTCGCAATACCCTTATGATCTGGAATGGATTGAAAATGCTTTTACTTTTGATCAAGAGTTTATTAACCTTTGAACAAAATAAGGTCTAAAGATGCTTATATTTGCTTCAAGATCATTGTAAAGTTCAAGCAGAATTGACATGATCTGAGCTTGAAAACAGATTATTAGATTGAAAAAGACGTAATAAAATGAAGGAGTCTTGCTGAGTGGTTAAGCGTATTGCAATAACAATGCTGTGTGTCGCAAGTTTATCAGGTTGTGCAAGTTTTATTTCCAGCGGCACAGGTACGGCTCCTGTCGGAACTGAAAGTGGGGCGCGCACCTTGGGGCAGGTATTTATTGATTCCTCAATTGTCCGTACTGCAAAAATTAATCTTTATAAATTGGATTCGCGCTTTAAGCAGGCCCGGGTCAATATTGAAAGTTTCCATGGCAATGTCTTGTTGACCGGTCAGGTGCCGGATGCCCATTTAAAGCAACTGGCTGAAGATAATGTCAAATCCATGAGTGATGTCAAAGCGGTACATAATTTTATTACTGTCGGCAATCAGATCAGCTATAGCACCATCATGCAGGATACTGCGGTGACTGCAAATACCCGTGGCTTGATCATGAAAGCGACTGTGGTAGCGGATAGTAAAGTGCATGTGCATACTGAAGATGGCGTACTGTATGTGATGGGTCGTTTAAATGGTGCCGAGATTGCTGACCTGAATCAGGTGTTACAACAGGTGGGTAATGTCACTAAAATTGTGACCCTAATTGATAATGTGGAGCAATATTCAAGTCTGGCTAATCAAAACTTTGCCGCACCGGCATATGCGCAGCCGGGTATTGAACAGACGCCAGTGGCGATTGATCCTGATACGGTTGAACCGACCTATGAACCATAAGGTCGGCCAGTTTAAAACCCAACTCTCACAGCGTATTTTGCAGTTTCAACAGCACTATCAAGATTTCCGGTTATACGATTTTGGTAGTTATGCTTTAAATCGTTTAACTCCGAAACAAGGTTACACAGTCGAAACCCAATTGGCCTATGGCCTGAAATCCCGGCAACGCTTTGACCTGTTTCGGAGTCAGCAGCCTTTGCTCCATCGTCCCCTGATTGTTTTTGTGCATGGCGGTGCCTGGTTACATGGCGATAAAAAGGATTATCAGTTTATTGGCGAGGCTTTTGCCAAAGAAGGTTATGACGTGGTGGTAATGAATTATCATCTGGCACCACAACATATTTTCCCAACTTATATTCATGATCTGCATTTGTTACTGAATCATTTGCAGCAGTCGGCTAAGCACTTGCAGATCTGTGCTGATAATCTGGTCCTGATGGGACATTCTGCCGGGGCCTTTAATGTCATGTCTGCCTTGTACCATCCGCAATCTGCCAGTATTGACCACGGTCAAATTCGGGCGATTATTGGTCTGGCGGGGCCTTATCATTTTGATTACAAAAATGATCCGATCTGTGCCGATGCATTTGATCAGGCGGTGCCTTATCAGCAGGTGATGCCTTATTATTTTGTTAAAAATAGCTCAATCCGGCATTATCTGTTTATTGCCGAAAAAGACAAGATTGTTGGGCATTTCAATAGCCAGGATTTGGACCGCGTACTGAAAGAGAAGGGCAATCATAGCCATCTGATTCAAATTCCGAAACTTGGTCATATTACGATTGTGGGTTCACTCTCCAGTTTGTTTAGCCGGTTTTTCCAGACCAAGGCACAGGTGCTTTGGGCGCTCGAGGATGCATTTAAATCCTGATACTGATATGTTAGTTTAACCAAGCACTAGATAAAAAAGAATCCAGTGGATGATCTCCCCTGGATTCTTTTTTTGAGCCGTTGGGCTAAATCTTTCAAATACAGATTTACAGCCAGGTCTTGGTGTCGTCTGCGACGGGCGTACCTTGAGTCACATGCATGATCATGGCATGGGCAATACTGCCTTTAAACGGAATTTCAGGCAGCTGATCGAATTTAAAGAATTGCGCATCGCTAATTTCTTCTTCCTGCAGCTGTAGCTCACCGCCAGCATATTCTGCCTTGAAGGCAATCATCAGATTGCTTGGGAAAGGCCAGGGCTGGCTGGCCAGATACTGAATATTCTTGAGTTGTAAGCCAACTTCTTCTAGCGTTTCACGACGTACTGCATCTTCCAGCGTTTCACCCACTTCAACGAAACCGGCAATCAGTCCATACATCTGGCTTTTAGTATTACGTGCATTTTTGGCCAGCAGAATCTCGTCTTCACCTTTGGTAATAACAGTAATAACGCAAGGCTGTACCCGTGGATACTGACGGTAGTTGCAGGATGGGCAGACCATGGCATATTCAACAGCATGCGCTTCAGTCGCTGTGCCGCAATGACTGCAAAATTTATGGTTACGACGCCATTCTAAAAGCTGTACCGCACGACTGGCCTGTTCAAATTGCTGGGTATTCCAGAACTGTAACAGCTGACGGATGGGAACCAGTTGTAAGCCTGCAGGAATAGGCTCATCGGGAAGGAGATCACGGGCAATCACTTGATCACCCGTGTGGAGTAGCAAATCACTTGCTAAGGCTTCAACTCGTGGAAGTTGAAAGTGTTGATCGACCAGCAGTTGCTGTTGTTGAAAAATATAAGCAAGTGATAATTTGGACATTAGGCAACTATTTTGAGTTTCTCACTACTGTCCAATGCTACCTGAAACATCGCCTGTAATACAGGCTGTTTGTTCTTTAAGTTATCAATCATCATGTCGGCACTGGCCAGGGTGTCTAAAGCACGATGAATTTCTTCCGGACTTAATGCAATCGACAGATCAATACGGTTCTTGATGAATTCTGCAGTGGTGGTGAATGCAGTACGAACATGTTCTGCATTCAGGAACAGCATCGCGCCGCCAATCTCGCAAAACTGTACTGGAACAGGTTCGAGTGCAGTCAAGTCATGATCTTGCAGGTAATTGCTGAGAATCTGGCTAGAAAGCTCGATCAGGGCCTTGGTTTCTGTGAGTAAAGCAGCGTGTGCTTCATCCAGACGGTCCAGAGAAATATTCATGTTGTTGACGCGCAGCTGCAAGCGGCTCGAAGTTTGATGACGTTCCAGTACGCCAATCGAGTTCATGGCAGACAGAATGACATTCATCAACTGCTGGGCAAAGCTGGCATCCTGCATCATCTCCGGCTGGCTCAGTGAAGCGGCCTGACGGGTCAGGTCATGATAGGCTTCATTCAGGTTCAATACCTTGAAGATATTCGCCAGATTATTCAGTTGTGCCTGCAGTTCCTGAGTCTTTTCAGGCGTCATGTTCTGATAGTTGAACTCGATGTCATTACGAATTTGCGCCATTTCCGTGGTCACCAATTCGCTGATGGTATGCATGGTTTCAAAGTCTGGGCCATACAGATGGCGACTGAAGACCTGTAATTGCATATCGGTCAGCAGGTCATCGCCCACATTGAGCTGGCTACGGATAGATTGCGCAGTTTCATCTTCCTGACTGATACACAGGCTGAGCACATTGGCCAGATCAGCCAGCGAAGCCTTGAAACTGTCTGCCGAGCTAAAATACTGTGCCATGTTACGTTCAATGCTCACCAATGTGCGTAGGCGTGGCTCATTAATCAGCAGGTGATCAATATTGTTCAACGCGACATAGACCAGATTCCAGTACTGCTTGCTGTCATGTTGTTCTGCAAGTCCTGCCAGATAAGCCCCCACCAGTTTGATGGCTTGCAGATCCAGTTCACTTTCTTCCTGATTGATCAGCTTGTTGAGTGACAGCTTATACAGGCGGTGTACATATTGGGATTTTTCCAGACTTGGTGCTTGTGGCAGTGCAAAATCAGGGGTGACGCAATCCAGTAGCGATTCTACATGCTGGCCTTCAGTCGTCAGCGGTTTACCCAAAGCCAGTTCCAGACGGTTCAGGGTATCCAGCAAAAACTGTGGAATTTTCACTTCACGCAAACAGATAAATTCGATATAGCGTTTCAGCATGGTGGTGCCTTCACTCAAGGCGATCACTTCTTGAGTATTGACCTGCGCCGGATTCCCCATAATCTTGCGCATCAGTTCTGCTGAATATTGAGCGACTTTTGCCAGACTGGACATGTCGATGAGTGCCAGAACTTGGGCGCATTGTTCGAACTGATTTAATGCATCATCAATACCAAAAGGTAAAGTCTGGTCTTCTACCAAGGTGCTTACTGCTGATTCGACTAACTTGATCGAGTTATCAACCTCATTTTTTATTATCAGTAAAGCTGTTGGATCAAAATGTATAGAGGTTTGGTAAGACATGATCTGCACCTTTCCTGGAGTATTATCTATATATGAGCCCCGCTTTAAACTACGGGGCCTCTTTGTATTTACTATAACTGAAGAACGATAGTTTTAAACCTAAAGTATCCCCGGAAATGTAGATTTTATTTCGCGAAAAGGCAAGCAGTTCCATGTTTTTCTTCGAATTGTTTGACCCAATTCTCATGTTCCTGTAATTCCTGTTCTGACGGGAGAATCACCGGTAATTCAATTTCAACTCTGGCCATCCCTGAACGGCTGTTCTGGTCTTCAGACTGGGACAGGGCATCGATATCAAAAGACACCTGTCCACCGGTCATCGCCAGATAAACATCGGACAGGATTTCCGCATCGAGCAAGGCACCGTGGAAAGTACGGTCACGTTGTGGAATCTCGTAACGGCGCACTAAGGCATCCAGCGAATTTTTCTGACCGGGATGCTTGGACTTGGCCAGTGCCAGGGTATCGGTGACGTCACAGACTTCGGAGAGTGCTTTAAAACCTGCGCGTTTGAATTCCATATCCAGAAAGTTCATATCGAAGGTCGCGTTATGCGCAATAATTTCCGCGCCGTGTAAATAGTCAAACAGCACTTGAGAAATTTCTTCAAACAGCGGTTTGTCTTGCAGGAATTCGTCGGTGATCCCGTGGACATTCACGGAATCACCGACCGGTGTTTTCGGATTGATATAGATATGAATCGAGCTGCCGGTCAGTTTGCGGTTAATCATTTCTAGCGCGCCAACTTCAATAATCCGGTCACCATCCTGATAATAAAAACCGGTGGTTTCGGTATCCAGAATCAGTTGTCGTGGGCCATGCAGCTGTAGCTTTGCTGGTGTAATGACAATTTGCGGATGTAGCTCAGTCGAGGCAGATGATTCTGAAGATGAAGCATCGTCATTGCTGTCTGTTGCTAAAACTTCAGTCTGTACAATTTCTTCAACAGTCACTTCGATGATTTCTTCCAGCTCTTCTTCTTCGCTCTCGGCCAGATCAAGACCGAAAGGATCGTCTAGCAACCAGTCGGGTTCAGATTTTTTTTTATCTTCAGACATTGAAGGGCTTTGCTTGGATTTTTTCAGGGTTTCATCAGCACCCAGATTGGCCAGCTGATCGGCCATTTCATTGCCCGGATGTCCAGCATGACCTTTGACCCAGTGCCATTCGATGTCACGTCCTTGACAGACTTCATCAAGTTTTTGCCACAGATCCGGATTTTTGACGTCTTTCCAGTTTTTCTTTTTCCAGCCGTGAATCCATTCGGTAATGCCTTGTTTGACATACTTGGAATCGGTATAGATCACCAGTTTGTCTTGCTTGTCACAAAACAGAATCCCTTCAATGGCAGCCGTCAGCTCCATACGGTTGTTAGTAGTATGATCTTCACCGCCACAGATTTTGTGTTCTTGTTGGCCATTAACAATGTACGCACCCCAACCGCCTAAACCCGGGTTGCCGCGACAGGCGCCATCAACATAAAGTGTGATAGTGTGTGACATAGATTAAATCCGATCAAAATAGAACAAGCTGGAAGGCTTATTGTATAGCGCAAATGCAGTCGATCAATCTATATGTCCAGGATTTTTTAATTTCTTGTAACATTTAACGTGAAATCGCGGTAAATTATTGGCTTGAGTCTTCGACATGCTTCACTACAATGGCATATCTAAAAAATAAATTTATATACGAGTTGTTTGGATTTCTTTATGTATAAACCAACCGCAATTTTGTGGCAGCCGACATTACCTACATTTTTAAAATATTCTGTACTGGGAACTGCGCTTGCTTCTCTAGGACTGACGGGCTGTTCATCTACACAAAGTGCGACCCAAACAGCATCAAGCAAGCAGGTTGGATCACAATATCTGGATGCCAGCAGTCTGGATGGACTCGAAGATTTACTTTCTGCAACGGATATGCGTGCAGTCGAAGGTGACCGTTTACAGATTCTGAAACATGGTGATGTCTGGAAACGCATGACCGTGGGTTTCAAGATGGACTTAAGTGTCTGGAATCCGCGGATTGATGCGCAGCGTGGCTGGTTTATTTCACGTCAGCCTTATCTGGATCGCTTAAGTGCGCGTGCATCACGTTATTTATATTACACAGTAAAAGAAGCAGAACGCCGTGGCATGCCGACCGAGTTGGCACTGTTACCGATTATTGAAAGTTCTTATGACCCGGCAGCGACCAGTAGTGCGGCGGCAGCAGGTTTATGGCAGTTTATTCCAAGTACCGGCCGCATTTATGGTCTAAAGCAGACTTCTTTATACGATGGTCGTCGTGATGTAGTGGAATCGACCCGTGCAGCCTATGAGTTTTTGGGCAGTCTGTATAACCAGTTTGGTTCTTGGGAATTGGCGCTCGCTTCCTATAATGCAGGCCCAGGCCGTATCCAGCAGGCGATTAACCGTAACAAAGCTGCAGGTCTGCCTACCGATTATTGGTCATTGAAACTACCACAAGAAACCATGAGTTACGTGCCACGTTTCCTGGCGGTTGCACAAATTATTAAAAATCCGGGCAGTTATGGGGTGAGTTTGCCACCGATTGCCAACCGTCCGCATTTCCGTGAAGTACCGGTCGGTGTTGCCAGTTTAAATGAAATTGCAGCGATTACCGGTTTGAGCCGTGCAGAACTGTATCAATTAAACCCGGGTCATCGTGGTGATCATATTGATCCTGCAAGTCCGCGCCGTATTCTGATTCCTGCTGACTTAAGTCCTTCAGTGGATGAGAAGCTGAAAAAATTATCCGGTTCAGGTGGTTTATGGGCGAGTAACACGAGCAGCCTGCCGCGAAATACGACGACAGTGGTGCCCACCAGAGCTGCACCGCCAGAATTAAATATGAAAACGATTACGCCTTCTAAACAGACTCCGCCAGCGGTTGTTAGTAATCAGCCTGCAACGACCGTTGCTAAAACAACGACTCCGGCTAAAGCTGCAAGTACGCCACCTGTCGTCACAGCAGCGGTAAGTACCGCGACAACGGCAAATACTGTGACCCAGACTACGAAAAAGATTTCGACGCCTAAAGGCTCATCTGCCTTGGCCAGTTTTGCGGCACAAAGTGATTTGCCAATTCCAAGTGCGCCGCGTATTCCGGTAGCTGTAACACCTGCAGCGCCAGCGAAACAGATTCAGGTCGAACCACCGATTTCGGCAGCTGAGCGTCAGCAAGTTCAGCAGGCGGTCATCGCACAGGATATTCAGAAAACTGTAGATGAAATTCTGCAGCCTGTTGCAACACCGGCAGAACAGGCCCAAGTGGTTGAAGAGCTGAAAGCATTGGCGCCGGCTGGCACAGAAATTGTTGATCCTTATGACGGTAAAATCAAGCTGACTGCCATTCAAACCAGCCTGTCTGTTGCTGAGCAGCAAGGCAAAGAGCTCACCAAAGGCTTTTCTTATCCGAAAGAAGTTGCTGACAATACCACTGCGAACTCGGTTGAAGCCAAGCTAAATCAGGGCAAAAATTACGTCAAGACGGATTCTGAAGTGGTAGTGGTTGCTCCAAAAGGAAAACGCAGTACCTATAAGGTGTTACCAGGTGATAATCTGGCAATGATTGCGGCTAAAAATGGGGTGAACTGGCGTGATGTGGCGAAATGGAACCAGATTGATCCAAATTCTCCACTGTATGTGGGCACCACCATTTATCTGTATGATGCCAAACCTGTACAGGAAGCCAGCAAAGCCAAAGAAAAGCCGGAAACTTATGTCGTTCAGGCCAATGACTCTCTGACTAGCGTAGCGACCCAGTTTGGTTTTAGCGTGAAACAACTGGCTGATTTTAATGGACTGAATAGTAATAGCGGTCTGTTTGTTGGGCAAAAGCTGTCATTGAAAGATACAGGGCAGTCCAAAGCCAAAGTTGAAGAGATTAAAAAAGCTGAAACTGCCAAGGTTCAGACTAAATCCTATACAGTGAAACGCGGTGAGTATCTGAAACTGATTGCCGATCGTTACGGGCTTTCAAATGCTGAACTGGCATCTTTGACTTCCGGTCTGACTGCCGGTAGCAGTCTGATGGTGGGACAGAAAATCAATGTACCACTTCAGGAAGTTGAAGAGCTAACGGCATCTAGCCAGAAAACTGAGCAGAAGTTTGAAAATGTTAAAGTCGATCAGACTGCAACTGAAAACTATCAGGTCAAACGCGGTGAAACACTGTATACTATTGCCAGTCAAAGCAAGCTGAGTGTCTCTGAACTGGCTGCACTGAATGGGTTGTCTGCCAATAGTGGTTTACGTATAGGTCAGACCATCAAGATTCCAGCCGGCAGTCAAATCCCTGAAACCTATACGGTTCAATCGGGTGATACGCTGACCGGTATTGCCTCAAGATATAATTTGTCAATGGACCAGGTGGCGAGCCTGAATGGCATGTCACGTAATGCAGGTTTGCGAGTGGGGCAGCGTCTGAAACTGAGTGGTGACGTGACAGAACCGGTAAGTGAAGTGGTCGCGGAAACTGCGGTCAAGAATACAAAATCGGATTCGCATGTGGTGAAGTCAGGGGAAACCTTAAGCTCTATTGCACGTCAGTATCATTTACAACTGCAATATATGGCTGATTTGAACGGCCTGAATACCAATAGCACAGTGCGTATTGGTCAGCGTTTAAAAATTGAGGGTGACTTTCCGACAGATAAAAAAGTTGAAGGCGTGAAAGTGGCAGCTAAGCCTGTAGCTTCTAAGGCAACTGAATCCTATACGGTAAAATCCGGTGAATCCCTGAATGCAATTGCCAGCCGTTTAGGCATAAGCGTGACCGACCTGGCTCAGTTAAATAATCTGAGTCCACGCGCAGGATTGCGTGTCAGTCAAACGATCCAGATTCCAAAACTGGTGACGGATTATAAAGTCAAACGCGGTGATACCTTAATCGGTCTGGCTTCACGTTATGGTCTGAACAGCAATGAACTGGCGGAAATGAATGATCTCAAACCAAATACACAATTGCGTATTGGTGATGTGATTAAAGTGCCGAATTAATGAATGGATCATGAGATTCGCGCATTTATTTAAAACTTTCAGGTTGATCTGGCTAGCCCCGCTGCTCGTAAGTAGCAGTTGGGCAGCCCTGATCACCACCCCATATATTGCACTACATAGCCAGCCGAAATATGCCCAGGCCAAATCCCTGCCTTATGCCAATCCGCAAGCACCGAAAGGCGGTACGCTGATTCTGGCAGCTGATGGCAGTTTCGATAATTTGAACAGCATGAATGGCAAGGGCAATGTCACTGAGGGGGGCAACTATATTTTTGACAGTTTGCTGTCCAAGTCACTGGATGAGCCCGGTGTGTACTATCCCTTGCTGGCGGAAAAAGTCAGTTTTGACCCCAAGAAAACCGCCTTTATTATTTTTCATTTAAATCCGAAAGCACGGTTTAGTAATGGCCAGCCGGTAACTGCACAAGATGTCAAATACAGTTTTGAACTGTTTCAGACCCAGTCCAATTTTGGCCTGCAGATGTATTTGGCTGATTTAAACCGGCTGGAAGTCCTGTCACCTTTACAGGTCAAAATGCATTTTAAATCCGGACATAATCCGGAAATGGCGATGATTGTCGCGCAGATGCCCATTTATTCTAAACAGGAATGGCAAAAGCGTAATTTTAAAGAATTGACGCTGAAACCGATGCTGGGTTCAGGGCCTTATGTCATTGAACACATAGATGCTGGACGTAGTATTAGCTACAAACGTAATCCCGGATACTGGGGAAAAGACTTGATGGTCAACCGCGGGCGTTATAATTTTGACCGGATCAAGTATCGTTATTATCGTAGTCCTGAAATCAAGTTCGAAGCTTTCAAGTCGGGCCAATTTACCTTGCATGAGGAAAAACAGGTCAACCGCTGGGTGAAAGACTACCAGTTTCCCGCCGTTCGGCAAGGACAGGTGCAGCGTTACCGCTTTCAGCATCACAACCCGATTCCGACCCAGAGTCTGATATTCAATACCCGCCGTCAGCCTTTTGCCGATATCCGTTTCCGCCAAGCCTTGAGTTTTGCCTATGACTTTGAATGGCTGAATAAAGCCATGTTCTATGGTGAATATCAGCGCCTGAACAGCTTTTTTTCCAATAGCGAGCTTGCATCTCATACACGGCCAAGTGTTCAAGAACTGCACATTTTGAAACCCCATTTAAAGCAGCTTGATCCGGTTCAACGTCAGGCTGTACTGCAGGACTGGAAATATCCTCAGTCAGATGCCTCCGGTTTTAACCGGAACAATCTGTTAAAAGCCCGTCAATTGCTATTAAAGGCAGGCTATCGTTATCAACAGGGGAAGTTGGTCAATGCTGCGGGTCAACCGGTACAGATTGAGTTCCTGTTGCATCAGGCGGAACAGCAGCGTGATCTGATGCCATATCTGCGTCATTTAAAACGCTTGGGCATTCAGGCCAGCATTCGTATGGTAGAAACCGCGCAATATTATGAACGGCTGCGGAATTATCAGTTTGATATGATTGTCGATACCATGCCGCAATCCCTGACACCGGGGCAGGAGCAGAAACAGTTCTGGGGCAGTCAGGCCGCCACGCAGCCAGGTAATTATAATTATGCCGGCATTCGAAATCCGGCCATTGATGCCGTCATTCAGCAGGTGACACAGGCTCAAAACCGTGAACAGCTGGTGAATAGTACCCGAGCATTAGACCGTTTACTGCGTGCAGGCTATTATCATATTCTGACTTATGGTACGGGTGAATACTGGTATGCTTACTGGAATATGTATCAGCAGCCGCAACGAAAACCTAAACTCTCCGCCGGGATTGATTACTGGTGGGTCGATGCAGAAAAGGCCAGACATGTGGCTGATTATTTCAAACAGCATTAAGCTCCAAGCCTATCAGGGAGTGCCATGAGCACTTATATTCTCAAACGTCTGTTGCTGATGATTCCAACCTTGCTGATCATTTTGCTGATCAATTTCATGGTGATCCAGCTGGCACCCGGTGGTCCGGTGGAGCAGGCGATTTATCAGGCGCAACAGGTCAATGGTTTGGCGCATACCGGATTGCAGTATCAGGGAAAGCAAGGCCTCACACCGGAGATGCTTGAGCAGATTAATATCCAGTACGGCTTTGACCAGCCGCTGCATATTCGATTTTGGGAAATGCTAACGCGTTATGCGCAGTTTGATCTGGGGCAGAGTTTTTTCAAAGACAAACCTGTGACTGAACTCATCTGGGAAAAATTGCCAGTATCGCTTTCTTTAGGCCTGTGGAGTACCTTGCTGATTTATCTGGTCTCCATTCCTTTAGGGATTAGAAAAGCCCGCAAACATGGCAGTCTGTTTGATCAGACCACCTCTCTAATGTTGGCCGTGGGCTATGCCATTCCAGCCTTTATTTTTGCCATTTTACTTATCGTTTTTTTTGCTGGCGGGTCTTATCTGCACTGGTTTCCCTTGCAGGGCATTCGCTCTGAAAATTTTGCTGAACTCTCATTCTTTGCGAAAATTCATGATTATTTCTGGCATATGGCCTTGCCGCTGTTGGCCATGGTGCTCGGCGGATTTGCCAGTTTGACCTATCTGGTCAAATTTTCTTTTGTGGAAGAGCTGAGCAAACAATATGTCCTGGCTGCGCGGGCCAAAGGTTTAACTGAACATGCAGTGCTGTATCGGCATGTATTCCGGAATGCCATTTTAGTGCTTATCGCAGGTTTGCCCGAAGTTCTGATCGGGGTGTTTTTCGTGGGCAACCTGTTCATCGAGATTATCTTTAATCTGGATGGGTTAGGCGTCTTAGGTTTTGAGGCGATTATCCAGCGTGACTATCCGGTGATTTTTGGTACTTTGTTTATCTTTACCTTGCTCGGTCTGATACTGCGTTTACTCAGCGATTTGCTCTATCAACTGATTGATCCAAGGATTCATTTCAGTTCACGTCGAGGATCACAATAATGTCTTCCTTGATGCAAGCACGCTGGCAACGTTTTAAGCAGCATAAGCTAGGCTTTAGCTGCTTCATTATTTTCAGTGCTATTTTCATCATTTCCTTGGGTGCAGAACTAATTGCTAACGATAAGCCCTTGCTGGTGAAATATGATCATGCTTTTTATCTGCCCATCCTGAAATCCTATCCGGAAACCACGTTTGGTGGAGTATTTGAGACAGAAGCAGAATATAAAGATCCCGTTGTACAGCAACTGATTGCAGAAAAAGGCTGGGCGATCTGGGCCATCATTCCATTTTCTTATCAAACGCCAAATTTTGAACTGGCTGTACCAGTGCCTTCGCCACCGAGTGCGCAAAACTGGCTGGGAACAGATGATCAAGGCCGTGACGTTCTGGCACGGATTCTATATGGCTTAAGGATTTCATTACTGTTTGGTTTTGCACTGACTTTATTGTCTGCGGCGCTGGGAATTTTAGCAGGGGCAATTCAGGGTTATTATGGTGGATGGATTGACCTGATCGGGCAACGCATACTCGAAGTCTGGAGCGGTTTGCCGATGCTGTTTATGGTGATGGTACTGGTCAGTCTGTTTAGTCCGAGTATTTACTGGCTATTTCTGATCATGCTGTTATTTGGCTGGACCACACTGGTGAGTATGGTGCGCGCTGAGTTTTTGCGCGCCAGAAATCTGGAATACGTTTGGGCAGCAAGAAGTATTGGGGCCGGGGATGGACGGATCATGTTCAAACATATTCTCCCCAATGTGATAGGTTCTAGCCTGTCACAGTTACCTTTTATGCTAACCGCCAATATTACTGCACTGACAGCGCTGGATTTTTTAGGGTATGGTCTGCCACCCGATTCGGCATCCCTCGGGGAACTCTTGCTTCAGGCCAAAAACAACTTAAATGCGCCGTGGCTGGCATTGTCGGGATTCTTTAGTTTGGCGATTGTACTGAGTTTGCTGATCTATATGGGAGAAGCGGTACGGGATGCTTTTGATCCAAGAAACTAAATCACAAAAATCTTTAACCATAAGAAAATAAGCAGATAAAAATTGTGTAAATTTGACAAGACTGATTGTCAATTGTTCTGGCTTACGTTATAAATGGGTACAAAATAAAAGTAACGTATCAGGACAGATCATGACTCAATTGGCCGATTCCATTCAAATTCGTAATACCACTTTTAAAAATCGCATCATTAAAGGTGCCATGAGTGAAGCACTGGCCAATGATGCCGGCCAACCCAATCAGGCGCATTTCAAGTTGTATGAAGCATGGGCCGAAGGTGGCTTGGGTTGTGCTATTACGGGTAATGTCATGGTGGATTATCGTGCCAAGAATGAACCGGGCGTCGTAGTGGTAGAAACAGAACGTGATCTGGCGCAGCTCAAAGTCTGGGCTGACGTAGGCAAACAACATGATATGGTACAACTGGTCCAGTTGTCACATCCGGGCCGCCAGTGTCCCAAAGGTCTGAATAAAGAAACGGTTGCACCGTCCGCAGTCCCATTTAGTCCGGCTTTGGCCATGAGCTTTGGAACCCCACGGGAATTGCGTGAAGATGAAATCCTGGATATTATCCAGCGCTTTGCCACTTCGGCTGCCATCTGTGAAAAAGCAGGATTTGAGGGGGTGCAGTTGCATGGGGCACATGGTTATCTGATTAGCCAGTTTCTGTCACCGCTGACCAATAAGCGTCAGGATCAATGGGGTGGTAGTATTGAGAATCGTACCCGTTTCTTGCTGCAAACCTATCAGGCTGTTCGTGCTGCGACTTCGGAAAATTTTATTATTTCAGTCAAGCTGAATTCAGCTGATTTCCAGCGTGGCGGTATTAGCGAAGAAGATGTCATTTATGTCTTTAAGGCGATGGACGCTGCAGGCATTGATATCATTGAAGTGTCAGGTGGTAGCTATGAAGCACCTGCGATGGCCGGCGTGAAAGCAGACAAGCGCAAGGCCTCGACCATTGCCCGTGAAGCCTATTTCCTCGATTTTGCCGAAAAAATCCGTCAGGAAGTGAAGTGCCATATCATGGTCACTGGTGGATTCCGAACAGTTGAAGGCATGAATGCCGCGCTCGACAGTGGTGCCTGTGATTTTGTCGGGATTGCACGTCCCTTTGCGGTAGAACCTGACTTGGGTAATCGTCTGGTTGCGGGGCAGGATGTACGTTATGCGGTTGAGAAAATTAAAACCGGTATTCCAATGGTCGACAAAATGGCGATTATGGAAATCATCTGGTATGCCGCGCAGTTTAAAGAAATTGCCAAAGGCAAGCAGCCTAATCCAAAGCTGTCACCACTAAAGGTCTTTTTGCAGTATCTGAAAGGCAATGTCAAAGCGGTGATCAAGGGACAATTAAACTCGCGAAAATCGGCTTAATCTTTATTAAAAAACCGGACACTGCAAATGTCCGGTTTTTTAATTTCTGGCACTTAGGGGTGCTTTAGGAATAATGCATCGCCTGGGTCTGAAAAGGAAATAATAACTGGCTTAACTGACGAGTCGCCCATAAACCAATTTCAGTATGATGCATATGCGGTGCAGTATAAGGAATCAGTAAATCAATTTTCTGTTCCGCACCTTCACAGCGCATGAAGCGACTTTTTAACTGATTCAAGCGCTGCTGATCCATACGGCTCATTGCAGGTTCAATTTTTGCCTGTGATGGGGTTGCACTACGTGAGGACAGGCGAGTTGCCAAGCCTGCGCCCTGAATCCAGTCTTTAATAATCTGTTTTTCGGTCGCATTAAAGACCCCAAACATTTTACCTTCCGGATGATCTATCATTTTCCAGAAACGGCTTTGCTCCACTGGTGCATCTTTTACGATCCAGCCTTTGTCAATCATGACCTGCAAAAACTCGGCAATCTGGGCAGGATCGGATAACCAGTCATTGATGGTCTTGCCACTAAACTGGCATTTCTGATTATGAATATATTGACCAATCAGCGCTTTATTCTGGAAAACTTTTAAAGCCATCTGCCCAATATCCAGTTCCTTAATGATCTGAGAGGAACTTTTGCCGATGTCATTCAGAACATAGCCTTTTTTAATCAGTTCAAGATAAATTTGTGGATCTTCAGCTTGATTAAAATGCTGGATAAACGCTTGCAGGGATTTCTGCGCATGACCATTGTGAACATTATCAATAGTAATGTGCACATTGAAATAATGCGGATCGATACCCAGTTCAGCCAGTTCATAATTGGTGATTAACAGATGTAGCGGTAACTGTTCATAGCCGAGATTAAAGCCAATGACCAAAGGTAAATATTTGGCTGGGGCATAAGCTAGTGCTAGCTGTACGGCAGCCTGTTCGTAGTAACTGTCATCCAAATGCTCGGCGTAACTGTTCAGCTCATAATGACTCAACAGGTCCTGATACATGGTGACATGATTGGCACGCGGATGCCCTAAACCAAGCTCTTCGAGATAGATGTAAATCAAATCTTTTAGCTCGGGCTGATTACAGTTTGGCACGGTCGAATATAACCAGGCACCATCGACCAGTTTGACCGGTGCAACTTTCGCCAGGAATTCGAAAGCATGAGAAACCGTTGGAAAATATTCCCGAGGCTGCTGCTGTTTACGGCGATTGATATAGGCCTGGAAAGTGGAACAGATTTGATGATGTTGTTCTAAAAGATGCTGTTCAACCTGTGCGGGCTGATCTAACCATCCGAGAGTATCAATATTTAAATTTTTAATCAGATCGCTCAAATAAGATTCAGCTTTTTCAGTTTTGGTATATGTCGAAATTTCAGTATCTTGAAAAAAGTCGACCCAATCCTTAAAGCTTTTAATTTGATAATTATGATTTTTATTTGGCGATAAAGGTAAACTTAGCTCTGTGCTGACGAACATAATCTGATCCTTGCAGATTTCTCTTGATTTACCTTAACGTGCCCTCTAAAAGCAGGGTGTTGAATTTTTGTTCTAATTTATTGGTGTATTGCTTTAAATGAAAATGAACGGATATTTCTATGCATAGAAATGTTAAAACAATACAAATTGTAAAATTAAGAATGGGATGGCAGCCCCCAGAAAGAGAGCTAGATTTGAACGAATGATAAAAACAAGGTTTAAAGTTTTCAGAAATAAAATTTGCAAGATAAAAAAAGCCCGAGTCGCAATGCTCGGGCTTTTTGTTGAGATGTTGCCATCTCGAATATGGCGTCCCTACGGGGATTCGAACCCCGGTTACCGCCGTGAAAGGGCGATGTCCTAGGCCTCTAGACGATAGGGACAGTACAGAAGATAAATTTTAAAACCGCTACTTTTAGCTTTAAGTAATGGCGTCCCTACGGGGATTCGAACCCCGGTTACCGCCGTGAAAGGGCGATGTCCTAGGCCTCTAGACGATAGGGACTTAATAAAATGTACTTCTGAAAATTGGCGTCCCTACGGGGATTCGAACCCCGGTTACCGCCGTGAAAGGGCGATGTCCTAGGCCTCTAGACGATAGGGACGTTTCAGAGGTGGGCGTATAATAGGGTGAAAACAGGGGGGTGTCAAACGCATTTCCATAAAAAAATGATTTTCTGGGTTGAGTGCATAAATTTAAAACAATCTAGAGAAAATACTGGAAAATTACATGGTTTAAGCTGGATTTTTAAGCAATTCCAGAATTGCTTCTACCACCTGCGGATGGAGTAAATAGCCGGTAATATCATGCGGGCGGTGAATATGGGTACGAATGCCGTGGTTAATAATTGCGGGTTGAAACTGAAATGGCGGTTGTGTAAGAGGAAAGGCGGTAAGAAAATCATCAGTTGAATAAAAATTTATCCAGTCGCCTTTAATTGCTGCAGGTCGTACAATGGGTTGCGGTAAATGTGACTGGATCACCTGAAAGGCTAATGGCGATCCTAAAGTAATAAAACGCTGTACGTTCAGTTCAGGATGCTGAATAAGATAATTATAGGCAATTACACTGCCCAGAGAATGAGCAATCACAATACAATGTTTGCGACCATTCAATTGCCGGGCAATCCGCTCATGAACTTCCTTCATGAAAGCAGGATTGTCGAGATACAGATAGGTTTCAATCAGAAATTTCTGAAGCAGGTTCCGATGCAGACTGGGAAAATAATTCAGCAATAATACAAAGTCTCGCAGTGCAACATTTTTGCTTAGCGTGGTAATAAATTTGAATTTCTGTTTAAAATCCATCGTGTCATTCAAATGAAGCTGGGGAAGATCGGAAATCACGGGCTTGCGCCAGCCAGGACGTGGAACGGTTGCAGGAAGCTGAGGATGGACAGGTTGACGGAAACGAAAGCTGGGCCATTGCTGGGGCATTAAGGTGCCAGGATTCAGGATGTTGCGAACGTTATAGTGTGAAAGTAAGTCTCCATAAAATGGAATGTGAATGTGACGTCGTAAATAACTGAATCTGGCATCATGACGGTGTTTGCGAATGCCTTTTTGAAGTATATGCAGCCAGCGCTGGCGAATCGATGCAGCACTATGATGTTGCTGGTTCATTCCATGAATAAAAATAACTTTCATCGATACCTCACGGAGGTCGTTCTATATATTCACAGTATAGAGAAAATTGCGGCAAGCCAAGCTGCACTTTTTGTGGCGTTAATGTGTAAATTATCTTTGATAAAACAATCATTAACAGACATCTGTATATTTATAAAAAAGGCAGAAAAAGCAGTAAATTGGTAGGTCTGGATGAAAGATTTTATTAAATAGAAAAAGAATATGAATGGAGCTGTAAAAGTTGAATTTAGAGTTTGGCGTGAGTTTTATAGTAATTCCAGGAGCACTTTAATGACGTCCGGATGCTGAATATAACCATCAATATCATGCGGATGATAGATGGAGGTATGAATCTCCTGATTAATAATCGCTGGCTGAAACTGGAAGGGTGGTTCTGATAATGGAAAGGCAGTCAGAAAGTCATCGCTACAATAGAAATTTATCCAATCGCCTGAAATCGCAGCAGGCCGTACAATTGGTTGCGGCAGATGAGCCTGGATCACCCGAAATGCCAACGGTGATCCGAGAGTAATAAAACGCTTGATATTCAGCTCCGGATGCTGGATCAAATAATTATAGGCAATCACGCTGCCGAGTGAGTGAGCCACCAGAATCTGTGGTCTGCTGCTATAGAGTTGATTATGAATGCGGCAGTGAACTTCCTGCATAAAATGTGGGTTGGCCAAATAAAGATAACTTTCTAGCAAAAATTTATGCAAAAAGCTGGCATGTAAGCTGGGAAAGTAATTGATGAGTACCGCAAAATCCCGCAAGGCAATATCTTTGCTTAATGCTGTGATGAACTTTAGTTTTTGATTGAAATTCAGGACATCATCAATATTCGACTGCGGGACGTCACAAATTTGATAGGTGCATTGGTCTGGTGGCGATGCCGGTTGCAGCTGTGCGGGATGTAAAAAAGGGAAATGCGGCCACTGTTGCGGCATCAGGGTGCTGGCATTCAAGACGTTATGAAAATGATGCCGAGAAAATAAATCGCCATAAAAAGGGATACGGATATGCCGTTTTAAATAAGTAAACCGAGCTTGCTGTTGTGGGTTTTTCCGAAGGCCTGTCTTGAAGAGATGCAGCCAATGTTGACGTAATGAAGTAGCCGTATACTGTTGCTTGTTCATGCTGTGAATAAACACAATTTTCATCGACGCACCCTTAAGGCTGCCCACTATGGTTATAGTATAGATAAAAAAAGAGCGGCCGGAGCCGCTCTTTTAAAACTGATGATTAAGACTTGTTGTGATAAAAGGCATAATAACTTGCATAACACGCTGCAATAAATAGCAGACAGCCTATGAAGCTGATACGCATTGATGGATCAAAGACCATACTGATACAGGTAATAAAACAGAACACAAAGCCCAGGATTGGTACAATCGGGAACAATGGTGCAGCAAAGCCCAGTTCTTTGGCCGTATGACCCTGTTTATACCATTGACGACGGAAGTTGAACTGGCTTAAGCAAATACTCATCCAGACCACCACCATGGTAAACGCTGCAACGCCCAGCAAGTTGGTAAAGATCGTCTCTGGCGCAAACTGTTCAGACAATAAACCTGGTAATGCACCCAGCATGGTCACCATGACTGCAATATACGGTACACCGCGAGCATTCAGTCTTGAGAATACGGCAGGCAACTGTTTGCTGTATGACAATGACCACATCATACGTGAAGCAGCAAATAAGCCCGAGTTGGCAGCAGACAACAACGCAGTGATAATTACAAAGCGGATGATGTCTTCAGCATATGGGATACCAATGTGCTGGAATACGGTTACGAACGGACTGCTACTCACGCCTTCAGCGGCTAAGCCTGCTTCCTGATGCGGAAGTAATGCCGTCACCACGATAATGGTACCCACAAAGAAAATTAATAAGCGGAAAATCGCAGTATTAATCGCTTTAGGAACATTTTTCGCAGGATCTTCAGTTTCACCGGCAGCAACACCAATCAGCTCGGTACCAGAGAAGGCAAAGTTCACGATCAGCATCGTAGCAAAAATCGGAAACAGACCTTCAGGGAACCAGCCCTGTGCAGTCAGATTGGTAAATAAAGGCGCAGCTTCATAGCCTTGATAGCCCAGAACACCAAAGATGGCCAATAGACCTAAAAGAATAAAAGCAACAACCGTGACCACTTTTACCAGTGCCAGCCAGAATTCGGATTCGGCAAACCAGCGGGTAGAAATCATATTTAGACTAAATACGAATACACCGAAGATAATGGTCCATAACCACATGGAAATGTCCGGGAACCATTCCTGCATCAGCAAGGCCGCTGCAGTAAATTCAGTTCCGAGAGTGACCGACCATGTCAGCCAGTATAACCAGGTGATGGTATAGCCTGTGCCTGGTCCAATATAACGTTTGGCATAAGCACCAAATGAACCAGATTCTGGCATATGAACGGCAAGTTCGCCCAAACATAGCATCACCATGTACGCGATAATACCGCCCAGGAGATAAGCGAGAATGGCACCTACAGGCCCCGTTTGTGCAATGACTTCACCCGACCCTAAGAATAGGCCTGTTCCGATTGCGCCACCAAGCGAAATCATGACCAGATGTCGAGTACTCATAGCGCGTTTTAAAGGCGCAGAATTGCCCTGATGCGTAGCATCATTCGGAGATGAGTGCATAGGAAATAAGAAATACTTCAAAGGAATGAAGCGAGCTATTGTAGTGAAAAACTACAAATCTGCAATCGAATAATGGTAATTTCGAATAAGGTCTGATCGTATGGGATCAATAGATGGCGTCCCTACGGGGATTCGAACCCCGGTTACCGCCGTGAAAGGGCGATGTCCTAGGCCTCTAGACGATAGGGACGTTGCGAGGTGATGCGTATATTAAGGATTAAGCCGGGATTTGTCAAAAGGGTTTTTGCTAAAATTCATTTAACAGTTTAAACATTAGGCAAAACAAAAACTTTATTTTATTGAGATGTTATTTTCTGAACAGATTTCAGGACTATAAAAAATAAATATTTGAAAAGATCACTAAAACTTAGTGATCTGGAGTTTGATATTGCTCAGGCTGAGAGTTTTCAGTTGGCGTTGACACTGTTTCAGTCTCCGCAGTGTGGTTATCATCACGGTTGACGATATAGAGATATAGTGCGGATGGGGCTAAAATCAGTAAAACCAGTAAGATCTTTTTTAACATGATACAAAGGCAAAATATGAAATCGCATTAATTATAGCCTAAGCAAATTAAAAAGAGCAGCAGCATGTACCTATTCAGGCTCTAGAATTTAAAAGTAACATCCGCAATAAATTGGCGGCCGATTTCAGTCATTACACGTGGTCTATCATTTGAGGTCGAGCCTGTTGTATAGGTATTCACGCGGTTGGTGACGTTGTTAATGATTAAACCAAAAATTGCCCTTAAATCTTTTGAAATTTCCCAATCATAGGTGGTGCGCATATCCCATGTAAATTTTGGTTTAATTTCAGAGGCTAAATAGGTGTCAAGCAGTTCACCTTCATACTCGACTTTGTCATTTTTATTGGAGACTACAGCCATATCATCGTAACTGTTTTTATAGCTAAAGAAGTTTGAAATACGTACAGGCAGTGTATCGAATGTAATATCCCAGTTTACTCGTGCGGTCCATGGTTGGTTAAAGTTTGGGGCAGGGCGGTCTGACCAACGGATAATTTGACCATCATAAGAGACCCATTCATCTTGAGTGGCTTGATCATAGGCTGAAGTGTAATCTACATAACTGCGGAAGACTTCACTGTAGTCAAATCCCAAGGCAAATAAATGTTGGCTATCCCCCAGAGCGATCGGTTGACGATTTCTAAGTGTTAAGGTGTAGATGTCAGCTTTGCCACTTCCATCATTATTATATTCGTAGAAGAATTTTGATCCATCTAAAGGAGTAACTTTAGTTTTTGATATTTCATCCTGATATTTACGATTGACCCATTTTAGCCCTAGATCCCAATTCTGGATTTGTGTATTCAAGCCTAAAACAGTTTCGTCACTGAAAGGGGGATTGAGCGCTGAACTACGCGCACCGCTGGATAGTGCAGTTTGTGTTTCTACCCAAGGCGCATGTGGGTTTTCACGTGACAGTTTATAGAGCAAATCATTTTGAATTTCATCCAGTTCTGTACCTAACGTTTGCTGACCATAGTAGCGATTCCACCCAGCGGATAAATGCAATTGATCATTACTAAAGGGTTTGTAAGAGAGACGACTGCGAGGGGAAATATTGATATTACTACTCAAAGAGTCATAATCAGCACGAACACCAAGGCGTGTTGAAAATTGATCATTCCACTGAATATTATCTTCAATAAATATATTTAGGCGATCTTGCTGAGCTTTGATATCACCAGCTTTGTACAGAGTCCCACCAGCGATATATTGTCCATTCCAACCATTTATAGTTAGTTTCTCATCACAATATGGGTCACTTTGAAGGCAGGTAGTATCTTTGCCAAGTTCTTTTAAGTTGATCTTTGTCGCGAGTAAAACATCCTCGACTCGTTTCCACGCAACATTAGCATGGCTATAACCCGTACCTATAGTCATGTTGTGTTGGGATTGACCAAGTTTAAAAGGGTCTATATTCGCTTGTAGGTCATAGGAAAGGACGTCTTGGCGTTGTTCAATCTCTCCCATGATGGCGCCCTCTCGAACTACATCGGTATTATTCCAATCTTTACTTCCTTTGGCGTAGTACCAATGCATACTGTAGTTATTGTCAGCAATACGTTGTGTCGCCGAGTTTTGGAAATTAAGTTTGTGTACGAGAGTACCTAAGTTGAAGCGATGTTCAAGTTCCGAGAACAGAGTAAGTGTTTCGGTTTCAGTAGTACTACCTGAATCACGATTGCTGTCCACATAACTTAAGCTATCGAGCAAACCATAATCGAAACCAAACTTCGCTTTGGTTGAGGCGTTTGGTGTATAAAATAATGTTGCACCAAGATTTGAGATATGTCGTTCTTGATCAATTGTTTTAGGTGTTTCAAAGCCACTTTTGACTGGGATGATAGACTCTCGTTGAGAGGCATAAGCATTAAAGCCCCAATCATTCGAGAGCTTCCCATAAATATTGGTGCTTAGACCTTGTTTGGTATATTCCTTTTGGTATTCATCTGTGGGCTCTTCAAATTTACTTTCTTCTAAAGGTGAAATTGAGTTGTAGCGAGCCCAATCGCTTTCAGTGTAATCGTAATTGATAGAACCGTGAATTTTCCCTATCTCTGTTTGCGGTGCACATGTTTTAGCATTTACAACACCACCTGTGAATTGACCATAAGCGGCAGACACGTTGCTATCTAATACTTCAAGCTCACAAAGTAGGTTAGTGTTCACTGCCATAGCTTGTGCGCCAGTTCCGATATCTTGAAATGTATTTGTGTTTGAATTTGCTGGATTAATAAGTAAGTTGTTGGAAACACCATTCACAATAAAATTGTTTTGGAAGGTTTGTCCGCCATTTATAGAGATTTCGGCAGGTTTAATTTCACCTTGTGAGCCTGCTGCTAACTTTGATTGACTAAACTGCACATTCGGATTCACTTTTAAAAAATCGGTAATGTTCTTTGAGCTATTCGGCGTCTTTTCTAAATCTTCTTTTGAATAAATGGTTTTTCCAACTTCATTTTCTTGCTGAGCTTCGATAATAATTGTGTTGAACTTAATCGTTGTTTCATTGAGAACAGGCTCTTGATAATTCGATTCTTTTGCAAAACTAGATGTTGATAAAGCTGTTAAAACTGCAATAGAAAGTGGGGAATAAGCAAAACGCATGAGAAGGGTTAAATATGCGAAAGATAATGGAAGTGATTATCATTAAATTTAAGAAGGCAATCAATAGTAATGAGAATTATTTTCATTAATTAGTAAAAGCGTAAGACTTGAGCAGCTTAAGATGCTGATCAAAGAAATATAAAGAAGAGAAAAAATAGATGGCGTCCCTACGGGGATTCGAACCCCGGTTACCGCCGTGAAAGGGCGATGTCCTAGGCCTCTAGACGATAGGGACGTTTAGAAGATGGCGGTATCTTATTGATCCGCCACCAGAGTGTCAAGCAGGTGAGGTGCGAGTTTGTTTAAAATATAGCAAAACAGTTCAGCGGTCTTCTGCGTATCATATAATGCAGAATGGGCTTCTTTGCCATCAAACTCAATCCCAGCCTGAATACAGGATTTTGCCAGTACGGTCTGACCAAACATCACCGCACTTAAAGTCACTGTATCGAAGACAGAAAAACTATGAAATGGGTTCTGGTTTTTGGTTCCGGTACGCGCAATCGCGGCCTGAAGAAAACCCAAATCGAAATGTGCATTGTGTCCAACTAAAACTGCATGGGTACAGTTTTGCTGGCGACGCACTTCATTCACAGATTTAAAAATACGCTTAAGCGCAGTTTTTTCATCTTCGGCCATTGCGATTCGCATCGGATTCGAAGGATCGATCCCAATAAACTCCAGCGAACGTCGGTCGAGATTTGCCCCTTCGAAAGGATTGATATGTGCATGGTAAGCTTGACCCGGCACAAATTGACCCTCCTCATTATAAACAATCGGAATGGCCGCAATTTCCAGCAATGCATCAGTCTGCGCATTAAAACCTGCAGTCTCGACATCGACAACTACAGGTAAGAATCCACGAAAACGTTGACCAATGATTGGGAGCGTTTCATTTGTCACACTTTTCTCCATTGAATGGTTTTACCAGCATACAGTGGGATAATCTGTTCACCATCCAGATAGTCTAAACTTTCAGGGATTACTTGATCTTCTTTAACCAGGGTAATGGTATTGGTATTACGTGGCAGGCCATAGAAGTCTGCACCAAAATGGCTGGCAAAACCTTCCAGGCGTTCAATTTTACCCACCTGATCAAATGCCTGAGCATACAGCTCAATGGCAGTCGGCGCACTATAACATCCTGCACAGCCACACGCATTTTCTTTTGCATTTTTTGAATGCGGCGCGCTATCTGTTCCCAGGAAAAATTTAGGATTACCGCTGGTTGCGACTTCCAGCAAAGTTTGCTGATGCGTTTGACGTTTTAAAATCGGCAAGCAGTAGAAATGCGGCTTGATCCCACCAACCAGCATGTCATTGCGGTTAAACAATAAATGTTGCGGCGTAATGGTTGCAGCGACATTACGGTCTTGCTCAAGTACAAAGTTTGCTGCTTCGCTGGTGGTGATGTGTTCGAGCACCAGTTTCAGCTTGGGAAATTGTCTGAGTAAGGGAGCCAGCACTTCATCCAGGAAACGCTTTTCACGGTCAAAAATATCGACATGATTATGCGTCACTTCACCATGTAGCAATAAAGGCACTTGGTGTTCTTCAAGCTGTTCAATTACGCCGTAGACTTTGCTCATATCGCTCACACCACTATCGGAGTTGGTGGTCGCACCCGCAGGATAGAGCTTGATGGCATTGACATGCGCAGATTCTTTGATCTTTTTAACTTCACTTGCCGGGGTGTTGTCAGTGAAATACAGCACCATACGCGGGTCGAAATTTACCCCTTCAGGCACATGTGCCATGATACGTTCACGGTAAGCATTGGCCTCTTCGACGGTTTTTACGGGTGGCACCAGATTTGGCATGCAAATGGCACGAGAAAACTGCTTGGCTAAATCGGGAACGGTACGTTGAAGTGCTAAACCATCACGCAGGTGAACGTGCCAATCATCTGGCTGGAGAATCGTAATCGTATTCAAGGCAAATTCAGTCGAACAAATAAAACAAATGATAATCCATCTATAGTAAAAATGGTAACGAGAAAGCGCTACAAAATAAGGGATATGTATAAATTAACCTGAGTTCGATGAAATATTTTAGCTTTTTAGCAAGTTTTGGAAAGTTGGCTTATTTGGATTTAAGCAATAAGCCACTATAGCAGCCATAATATTCACCATAAAGTTATTCACCGAACGATGACGTGAATGGTCAATTTGATGTAAGTTTTTTAACTGATCATTCACTGTTTCGATCAATCCTCTTCTGCAAAGCAATTGTTTTTCTTCTTCAGTTTGGATGGGTTTATTTTTCATATTCTTGCGTGACGGGGTTAATAGTCTGAGCCCCCTTGCTGCTAAAGCTTCAGTTTTTGCTTTACTCAGATAGCCTTTATCGCCCAGTAAAATACCTTTTAACTCTTGGGTTAAAGATTCAAGTACAGCAACATCATGAACACTTCCCGATGTAATCTTGAGATTAATAATTTCACCCAAGTTGTTGATAACAATATGGACTTTAAATCCATAAAACCAACCTGTGCTACTTTTACCACGACCAGCTAAGCCTTTAAATACACGATGTCTTTTAATTCTAAGATTATGGCAAACGACCAATTTAGTCGAATCAATAATACAAATTCCGGTATCTTCTCCTTTAACTTGATGGAAGAAACTACTCAAAGCTTGCAAACAACGCGGCATAATTTCAATAAAACGATTGTAACTAAGAAGCTTGGGAAAAGCTGATTTCCAAAATGGGATGATCATATGACAATAAAAATATTTGAAAAATCTAAACCCGGATTTATGAAATAAAATGACAATGGTCATGACTTCAGACAAGCTTAAAGCTGACTTTTTCATTGTTGTTTTTTGATCAGAAATTAGAGCTTTCTCTAAAGATTCATTAAACTTTTTGCAGAAATCATCCAAGATACAAAATAATTCGGTAATATAGTCCATGAAAAAGCCTTGCTCTGAAATGTTTTGTCTTCGTAACCAAGATATTACAGATGCTAAGGCTTTTTTTTATTTATTTTTTATGTCGAACTCAGGTTAAATTAATTTTAAAAAGTATGTTATTTTAAAATTAATAAAAAAATTACATAAATACTTGGCAATGGAATACAAGTACAATCTAGCGAAATTGCAAGATGATAAAGAAGACATAGAACAACTGATTACACGGCAAAGCCAGCGTGTAGGCCCGGTCTTCCCTCAAAATCTGGAACAAGAATTCTGGACCAAAAATCTGGAACGCGCCCGCAAACATGTCGAAAAATATGTGTGGGCTGGGGTATTGGCCTATTTCCTTTTTTTAGTGGTAATGATTCCTACAGATTACTGGAGCATCAGCAAAGAATATTTCGTGCATGATTTTGTCCTGTGTATGTTGGGCTTGCTCAACGGCGGCGTGTCATTAATCATTTTTTATATGTTCTCCTGTTTACCCAAGATCAAGCGCTTTTTTCCGCAGGCTTCGATGCTGTTGGTGTTCTGGATACAGGTGTCAATTTCATGCATTACCATGTCGATTAAAACTGATGCCTTGCAGCATCAATCCATGGCGATAGTCACGATCGTATATATCCTGGGTTATGTTCTGACCGGTATTAAGCCGATTCAGATGCTGGTCACCGGATTACTCGCTGCGGCAACTACTATTCTTGTATTGTTTAGCCTTTCAGTTGAATTTAATCCTATGGTTTTTGGCCGGATTTTAATTGGAAGTTGCTTGCTGGGTTATGTGATTAGCCATATGATTTTTGCCCGTGAACGTGTGATATTTCTCTATAGCATTCGCGCCAGAATCAGTGAGCAGATCCAGCGTATCCATACCAACGAATTATTACATTTGAGTCAGTACGATGAGCTGACCAAGATTTCCAATCGACGGACTTTTGATGAGACGCTGCAAGTCCATTTCGAACGTGCACATCGTGAAGAAACGGCATTGGCAATTCTGTTTATCGATGTAGATTTCTTTAAAAATTACAACGATTTTTATGGGCATCAGAAAGGTGATGATGTCATTTCGACTATTGCCAAAACCATCAAAAATGCGATCCGTCATATGGACTTTGTCGCGCGTTATGGCGGGGAAGAGTTTGTGGTGCTCTTGCCAGAAACGGATGCACATGGTGCTTATGCAGTGGCTTCAAATATTTTTAAGGCGATTGATCGTCTGGAAATTCCACATGAAAAATCCTTGGTTGCGAAACATATCACCATCAGTTTAGGCATTACCGTCTATCGTGGTGAAGATGATATTGATAAAGACGCCTTATTGGGAATCGCGGATCAGGCGCTATATCGTGCCAAACAGCTTGGACGCAACCAGATTTATTATCAGTCCATTCGTTCAGTCAATTCAGATATCGCAAATGGTTAGAGATTATTACAATCAATAAACGAACCCTCAATAAAAAACCGCTCATCAGGAGCGGTTTTTTATGAAACTAAAAAGGACTAAAACTTAGTTTTTGTCTTTTAGTTGTGGCACTGCAGATGCTGAACCAACTGCCAATAAACCAGTCTCTGTATAGATGCCCAGTTTCGCACGAGTATCCGTGATATCCAGGTTACGCATGGTCAACTGACCAATACGATCCATCGGCGAGAACATAGAATCACCTTTCTCCATAGTCAAACGCTCAGCTTCATAAGTGAGGTTCGGAGATTCAGTATTCATAATGGTGTAGTCATTACCACGACGCAATTCGATCGTTACAGTACCGGTAACTGCTTTAGCAACCCAACGCTGTGCAGTTTCACGCAGCATAAGCGCTTGAGAATCGAACCAGCGACCTTGGTAAAGCAAACGACCTAAACGTAGACCGTTAATACGGTATTGTTCAATTGTATCTTCGTTATGAATACCCGTTACCAGACGCTCATAAGCGATGTGAAGCAGCGCCATACCCGGAGCTTCATAGATACCGCGAGATTTCGCTTCGATGATACGGTTTTCGATTTGATCCGACATACCTAGACCGTGACGGCCACCGATGCGGTTCGCTTCAAGAATAAATTCAACTGGATCTTCAATGCGTTGACCGTTGATAGCAACCGGGAAGCCTTCTTCAAAAGTAATCGATACTTCTTCAGCTTTTACTTCTACGTCATCTTTCCAGAACGCAACGCCCATGATTGGCTCAACGATTTTGATGCCTGCATTCAGGTATTCAAGATCTTTAGCTTCGTGCGTCGCACCCAGCATGTTTGAGTCAGTTGAATAAGCTTTTTCTTTTGACATTTTATAGTCAAAACCATTGTCGATCAGGAACTGTGACATTTCTGCACGTCCGCCCAGCTCGTCAATGAAAGTTTGGTCTAACCAAGGCTTGTAGATTTTAAGCGCAGGATTGGTCAATAAACCATAACGGTAGAAACGTTCAATGTCGTTGCCTTTATAAGTCGAACCGTCACCCCAGATGTTAACGTCATCTTCTTTCATGGCAGTTACCAGCATGGTGCCAGTTACTGCACGACCCAATGGTGTCGTGTTGAAATAAGGCATACCACCTGTAGAAATATGGAACGCGCCACATTGAATTGCAGCAATACCTTCTAATGCAAGCTGTAAACGGCAGTCGATTAAACGTGCTTTTACTGCGCCATAAGCTTCAGCTTTTTTTGGAATCGCATCGTAATCGTCTTCGTCTGGCTGACCCAAGTTAGCTGTGTAAGCATAAGGTTCAGCGCCTTTTTGTTTCATCCACAAAAGAGCAGCAGAAGTATCTAGACCACCAGAGAAGGCAATACCAACTTTTTTACCTACTGGGACATTCTGCAAGATAGTTGCATTATCAGACATTGTTCATCCTAATGATATGAAATAGGCACGCCAGAATTGGTGGCCTGAAAAAATACATATTGCATCAATTGTATCATTAATTTATTTAGGTTTGCTTTAGAAAAGAAAAACTCGTTTTAAAATCTCTATTCAATAGGCTTAAATAATCATAAATCGCACGATTTTCACCAGAATCCTGCTGAAAACGGAAGAAATTGGTTATATTCAGCCGAATAAAGTTAAAAATCAGATAAAACAGGAATAAAAGCATGGCGACTCGCATTCCACCTTTACCTAATTTAAATCCTAAAGCTAAGAATGAAACGCTGGCACTGTTACATGGGATTTATGCCGGCCTGATTGGTTTTAGTACAGTGCTGTTTTTATATCTTGAATATCAGCAATCCAGTATTTCCATGCTGAGTTTAGGTGTGGTGCTGCTGCTTTTAGGCTTGCTGATGTTTTTTAATATACAGGCCAGTATCAAGGTGAAGCAGGGCAATGGTTCAGGACGGACTTTATCCAGAGTGATGGCAATCCTCATGCTGTTCAGTTTTCCGATTGGGACAGTATTGGGTGCGATTGCATTATGGAAATCCAGTGCAAGGCAATGGCAGCAATAATTTAATTGCGAAGGTTCGATATAAATATGCCACCAATTGGTATTTGTGCCTGAGAATGCAGACCTGATAGTCATAAAAAGCCCCTAAAAATCAGTTAAAGTACCTTTATAAGATTTAAGCTATTAGCCAAATAAAAATCAGGGATATGTTATGACTACGACGCGCTATGCCAATATTTTAAAACCACTTCATCTGGGTTTCACCACCATTAAAAACCGGGTGGTGATGGGGTCGATGCATACTGGTCTGGAAGACCGCTTCTATAATTATCCTAAACTGGCAGCGTATTTTGGCGAACGTGCAAAGGGTGGCGTAGGTCTGCTGATTACGGGTGGAATATCGCCAAACCGTCAGGGCTGGTTGTTGCCGGCAGGCGGTACCATGAATACCTTGGGCGATATTGCACCACATCGTCTGGTGACACATGCAGTGCATAAGCATGGTGCTAAAATTCTTTTACAGATTCTGCATGCCGGACGTTATGGCTATCAGCCTTTTGTGGTTTCGGCCAGCCCGATCAAATCACCAATTTCTCCTTTTAAACCGCGTGAAATGTCAGATAAACAGATCCTGAATACCATTCAGGATTATGTGAAAACTGCCATCATTGCCAAAAAGGCTGGCTATGATGGCGTGGAAATCATGGGTTCTGAAGGCTATTTGCTGAATCAGTTTTTAAGTCGTCATGTCAATCAGCGTATTGACCGTTGGGGCGGCCCGATTGAAAACCGGATGCGTTTTGCCGTAGAAATTGTTAAAGCGATTCGCGCTGAAATTGGTGAGAAATTTATTATCTGTTTCCGTTTGTCACTTCTCGATTTGGTACATGATGGCAATACCATGCAGGAAGTGATTACCGTAGCTAAAGCTTTGGAAAAGGCAGGAATTACTTTGCTCAATACCGGGATTGGCTGGCATGAAGCACGTATTCCAACTATTGTGACTTCCGTGCCTCGAGCTGCTTTTGTCGATTACACTTCTGAAGTTAAGAAACATGTTTCGGTGCCGGTGATTGCCTCTAACCGGATCAATATGCCAGACACTGCCGAGGCGATTCTGGCCTCTGGTCAGGCAGATATGGTACAGATGGCACGTCCACTTTTGGCCGATGCTTTCTGGGTCAACAAAACCGCAACCAATCGTGTTGATGAAATCAATACCTGTATCGCCTGTAATCAGGCTTGCTTGGATCATACCTTTAAAAACCAGCGCGCAACCTGTCTGGTCAATCCGCGTGCCGCTTATGAGACCGAACTGGTCTATGTCAAAACCAAAAAACCGAAAAGTATTGCAGTGATTGGTGGTGGTGTTGCAGGTCTGTCAGCGGCTACTGTCGCAGCCAGTCGCGGGCATGATGTGACGCTGTTTGAGGCCAGTCATGAAGTAGGCGGACAGTTCAACCTGGCTAAAGTCATTCCGGGGAAAGAGGAATTTCACGAAACGATTCGTTATTTTAAAGTGCAGCTAGAAAAAACTGGAGTTGATCTGCGTCTCAATACCCGAGTCAACCGCGAGCAGTTGGAGCGTGAGGGTTTTGATGAGGTGATTGTGGCTACAGGGGTTGTGCCGCGTGCCTTGAATATCGAAGGCAGTCAGGCACCACAAGTATTATCTTATGCAGAAGTGCTACGTGGCGCACCTGTCGGTGATCGTGTTGCGGTCATTGGCGCAGGCGGGATCGGTTTTGATGTGTCCGAGTTTTTATTAAAGCCACCGCATCAAATACAGCCGCAACCTGTGGATGAGTGGAAGCGTGAATGGGGTGTAGATTCTCATCCAGATTATGTGACTGAAGGCGGGTTACAGCGTGCTGAAGTAGAACCTCCAGTACGGGAAATTTATCTATTACAACGTAAAAAGACACCGCTTGGCGCAGGACTAGGCAAGACTTCAGGCTGGGTACATCGTGCCCAGTTAAAAAAACATGCCGTGCGGATGTTGCGCGGTGTGCAATATAAATCTGTCACGGATGAAGGCTTATGGATTGAGGTAGATGGCCATGCTCAATTATTGCGTGTGGATACCATTGTGGTATGTGCAGGTCAGGAATCGGTAAAAGACCTGATGCCGAGTGCTGGGGAAAATACCTTGGCGCAGTATCATATTATTGGCGGTGCAAAACTGGCTGCTGAACTCGATGCCAAGCGCGCCATTCGTGAGGGAGCGGAATTAGCAGCAAAACTGTAAGGATTTGATGAAACTATATGCAGTTGATTGCATTCACTGTAATTTTCACTTGTCAGCCGGACAAAAGCTCCGTATTATTGCGCCCATGGAAGCGTGGCAGAGCGGTTTAATGCACCGGTCTTGAAAACCGACGAGGGTGTGAGTCCTCCGTGAGTTCGAATCTCACCGCTTCCGCCAAATTTTAAAAACCCCAGTCGAAAGATTGGGGTTTTTTTATTTCTATGATTTTAATAAAACGATTTAAAATAAGCTGATAGCGAACAAAGTCAAAATTTTAAAATTCCATAATTAATAAATATTCTTTAATTGCCTACTTCAATTTTGATTAATGCCAACGCAATTCTTTCCACATGTTGGTAAGCCGGTTGTTCCAGTTCTTCACCAAAAATATCCGGGTCAATTTCTTCATAGGACCAGATTATATTTTGATGCTGTTTCATCAAATCTTTAAGATGCTGCAAAAACAGATTGCCATGTTCAGTCACGGTCACACCGGTATATAGAAATAAATGTCCGCCAGAATTCAGGCGCTGTAGACCTTCTTTTATAATCCTGAATGATAAATCACAGCCATCCAGCGCATTACCGCCATGACGATATTGACGTTGTTCGGGATCAATTAAATACGGTGGATTAGCAAAAATCAGATCAAATTTTCCATCAAGATTGGAAAATAGGTGGTGTTTCAAAAAGTATGCTGGCATTAAACGAATCCATTATTGATATAAAAGAACACTAAATCAAAGGCTTTGAAATGATTTTCAAGCTTTTTGGAGAAGTTGCAGCTTCTCCTAAAGCCTCGCCTGATTCGATGCCGTAATCGACAATTATTGCCTTCTATACCCACAGTGAAAAATTTACCAATCAACTGTTTGCATTCTTTAAAGGTCGTAACAAAGCTATCCCAATGGTCACTTGATATACATGTATAGCTTACACCTAACTGCTTCAATTTTAATTTAAGTCGTTTTGCAGTGGCTAAATCTCGGTTACCCCATACATAAGCAACAATTTCACCTGTTTCTCGATGATAGGCATAAATTAGCCATTGTTTATTTTGCTTATGACCAACAAAAGTCCAAAACTCATCTACTTCAAGGGTTTCATAATGACTTTGCTGTGCTCGAAGTTGATATTTTGATTGGCTAAGTGTCCGTAGAACTTTACCAATACTTACTCTTTCAATTTCTGCTATATCCCTGACACCACTGCCTCGCACCATGAGGTGTAATATTTTGGTTTTGATACCTGAGTGACAGCCTTGATAACTGAGAGCATGATCACCAATAAATTGACGTCTGCATATTTTACATTGGTAATTTTGCTTACCATCTACTTTTGTGCCATTTTTCTTTATACTGTCACTTAGGCAGGCTGGACACTTGATTTCTAGAGTTATTCGCATTTCTCTATTTTATCAAAATCCAACCTGCTTTTTTTCAGCATACTTTTTGAAACACCACCGGAAAATAAATTACTTTGAACCGGATGAATATGGTTTAAGCCGGCAAAACTGATATTAATCTGGCTATAGAGCAAGGCTTTGGGATTCAGGTCTGCAACCATCATTTCATTCACAGCTGGAAAATGTCTGGCAATGCTGATCGCGGCTGCTGAAGTGCCACAACACATTTCCACGACCCGTTTAAAAGGGCGAGGCTGAGCAGCTAGATATTGCTTGAGATGATAGATAAAGCGATACGTATCCGGACCGAAAAATACCGCATCTTGCTGAGTGGTTGGAAAAGCTGAATGAATAAAGAGTTCGCCATCGAGTGAAGAAACCCGAACCTGACTCAAGTATTGATCTTCCTGAACCTGTAGAAGCTGATGTTCTTGCAATAATGTAAAAAGGGCAGAATCAAGATCAGTTTTTTTAAAGTTTAGATTCCAGCCAAAGATATCCTGATGGGTTCTGTGCTTATAAATTTCATTCTTTTTTCGATTCAGAATTCGCTGGTGGGAAAGCGGTGTAATGGTCGTAAACTGATAATCTTGTTGTTTTAAAAAGGCTAATAAATAAAGCAAAGCTTGTTGCTGGATGCTTTGCATCTCTAAAATTTGGTTCATACGGATATGCTCTTCTATTTATTTAACCTACATGAAAAGATTAATTCACTTTATGCCTGCAAAAGACAATATCAAACCAGTCGTGAATGATCAAAGCTATACAGCACTGGATTCCATGGAAAGGGATCAGTTTATATTCACCTAAATAATGCATTGCTTAGGTAAAAATGTGATGAGAATTGGTTGGATTTGTATAGGTCGTAGGCATAATTTTATTGGTTAAGCAGCCTTATTATGATTTTGCGAACTATTATTTCTTATTCATGATTATACGTATAAAAAATGGCTATTAATCACTGGGATCAATAGCCATTAGAGCTGAGAGCTTTAAAAGCTTAGTTGGGTACTTCCGGCAAATCAAACCAGATCACTTGCGCATCTTCGCTTGCTTTAATTTCTGTATCATCTAGAAAAGCAATTGCGCCGCCAGCTTCAACTGTATGTTCAGCGATCTGGACAGTGCCAGAAACAACATGTACATAATTAATATGCTGGGTCGCTTTCACTTCCAGACTTTGGCCTTGCTGAATCACCGCAGTTTTGACTTCGGCATTCTGACGAATATGCATCGGTGCATTTTCATTCGGACCACAAATCAAATGCCACTGGTTCGGTTGCTCATGCGGGTCAAGACGGATTTGCTGATAGTTCGGCTTGGCATCACGTTCATTTGGAATAATCCAGATTTGCAGTAAATGGACCTGTTCGTCGCCTTGGTTCATTTCACTGTGCCGCACACCTGTTCCTGCACTCATCAGTTGCCATTCACCCGCAGCGATTCCGCCATGATTGCCCATGCTGTCCTGATGGGTAATGGTTCCTTTCAGCACACAGGTCAGGATTTCCATATTGTCATGTGGATGCGTTCCAAAACCCTGATGTCCATCAATCAGGTCATCATTAATGACACGTAAAGCGCTGACACCCATATACTTTGGGTTATACCAGTTGCCAAATGAGAAACTGTGTTTAGACTCCAGCCAGCCCATTTTTACATGACCACGATTTTCGCTAGGATGTAGAAAAGCATTCATGATTTTATCTCGACATTATTTTTAACTTGAGATCATCATACTGTCGTTTTATAACTGAAAAAATCTCAAATAGGCGACAGATCATTGCATTTTTGCAACGAAAGAGCTGAAAGTAAACATAAGGAATAAAAAAGCCCGCTCAAAAGCAGGCTATTTTTATTCAAATCGGCAGACCGATCATCATTCTAAGAAACGAACCGTTACGCCAGATTTGACTTTACGGCCAAGATCATTGGCATCCCAGTTAGTCAAACGAATACAACCATGTGATGCTGTTTTCGAAATGCTAGACGGGTTTGGTGTTCCGTGAATACCAAATGATTTCTTGCTTAAACCAATCCAGATATTCCCGACAGGACCGTTAGGACCCGGTGGTAAAGATAGTGGTTTTAAATTTTTACCTTGTACAAAGTTAGAAGGTGAGTAGCTGTACCAAGGGTTTGGTGCAACACCTGTTACTTTATAGGTTCCGGTTGGAGATGGTGTATCCGCACTACCAATGGTGGCAGGGAATGACGCGATCATTTGATTTTTACTATTAAATAAGTACAGTTGTTTCGCGCCTTTATGTGCAACAATCAAGTGAATACCTTCAGGCAAGTCATTACGTACATTACTGACCAGTAATTTTTCACCAACTTTATTAAAGTTGGCATTTGGATTGAGTTTCTTTAAAAAATTCTCATCCATATGGAATTTTTCACTCAACATTTCACTGACACGCGTGTAGTACAAGCCTTTCATTTTTGCCTGTAACGCATAATCTGAAGGAATAGACTTGGCAAATGGGCCTGCCAGATCTTTTTCAGTAATGGTGTATTCAACAAAGGTTGGCTTAGAACCCTGACGTGCAACTAGTTTATCCCAGGTTTCCTGAGTCAAAACACCTGTCGGTTTAATGCCATTCATTTGCTGGAAAGATGCAATCGCTTTTAGTGTGTTTTTACCGCTGGTTCCGTCAATCGCACCCGGTGATGCATGAGCATTATTCAGCATGACATGCGCACGTGCGTAAACTGGGAATTGACCTGCACCGATATTTTCATACCATTGGGCATTGTTTAAACCGTCTAAAGTCCACGAAGCTTTGGTCGCTGCAGAGTTAGTCGGTGCTTTGGTATTTGGTGCTGCGCCAATAGAAGCAGTCTGCTCTTCGGTATCCTGTAGCTTATTCAGCGCTTCAGATGCCTGTTTTAAGTCTTGTTGTTCTTGTGCGGTAATTTGCGCTTCTGCAGGTGCTGCTTGGGCCGCTGAAGCTTCAGTTGCTAATGGATCAATCGGATCTTGCACTGCAACATCAGTCACCACTTGGGGTTTTAATGGTTGTTCAGCAGTAGACGCGGCAAAAACTTGACCTGCGAAAATGCAACCTAGACTCACAGCGAGCATTGTGCGAACGAACATGTAACTCAACCTTAAGAATTATTTCTTTAACTATGTGAAAAAACACTATAAGTATTACAGAAAAAATGTGGAGATGCAGTAGTTGTTTTGTGTAAATCACTAGGTTGCCGTTCAATCCGATCGGTTTTTAAAGTTGCCAGAAGTTATTAAAACTGCGGCCTTTTTGCTATGATGTTGGCAATGTCAAAGAAAGATGGGAATGTGAATGACGACCTTAAAAAATGATCGTTTTCTGCGCGCATTGTTGCGTGAGCCTGTAGATGCTACGCCAGTATGGATGATGCGTCAGGCTGGCCGTTATTTGCCTGAGTACCGCGAAACGCGTGCCAAGGCAGGAGATTTCCTTTCGCTTTGCAAGAATACTGAACTGGCCTGTGAAGTGACTTTGCAGCCTTTGCGCCGTTATGATCTTGATGCCGCGATTTTATTCTCAGATATCTTGACGGTTCCGGATGCTTTGGGACTGGGGCTGTATTTTGAAGCTGGTGAAGGCCCGAAATTTCACAAGACCATCCGTACCGAACAGGATGTAGCCAATCTGCCTGCATTTAATGCCAAGTCGGATCTGGATTATGTGATGAATGCCGTTTCGACCATTCGTTCAGCCCTGAGCGGTCAGGTTCCTCTGATTGGTTTCTCGGGCAGTCCATGGACTCTGGCAACGTATATGGTCGAAGGTGGTTCAAGCAAGGATTTCCGTTTTACCAAACAGATGATGTATGCGCAGCCTGAAGTTTTGCATGCTTTACTGGATCGTCTGGCTGATGCAGTGACTGAATATTTGAATGCGCAGATCGATGCGGGTGCACAAGCGGTACAGATCTTTGATAGTTGGGGTGGGGCATTAGCACATCGTGAATATATCGAGTTCTCGCTGAACTATATGCAGAAGATTGTCGCTGGTTTGCAACGTGAGAAAGACGGCCGCAAGATTCCGGTAATTCTGTTTACCAAAGGTGGCGGTCAATGGTTGGAACCGATGATTACGACAGGCGCAGATGCATTTGGTCTGGACTGGACCACGCCATTGAATGTCGCTCGTCAAACGGTTGCTGGTCGTGCAGCACTTCAGGGTAACCTGGATCCTGCAACTTTATATGGTTCATCAGACACCATCATTAAAGCGACAAAAGCCATGCTGGATGATGCCTATGCCAATGGCGAGAAAACCGGTTATATTGCCAATTTAGGTCATGGTATTACCCAGTGGGTTGATCCGGCGAATCCAAAAGCATTTATTGATACCGTACATGAGTATAGTGCCAAATATCTTTAGGATGTAAACCTTGATCGATCTATTCAAATCAGGGTTTGAATTTACTTATAAGGCAGCTTCGGCTGCCTTATTTGGGATTTTACTCCTGCTCGCTTTTGCGCTGACTGCTTCTATGGGCAGCGATCTCTTCATTGGTTTTTACCGGTATGACTATCTGCTTTTTTTTGCTTTGCTGATTCAGGTGATATTGCTCTATACCAAACTGGAATCCTGGGCTGAAGCCAAAGTGATTGCGTTATTTCATCTCATGGCCATGGTGATGGAAATCTTCCTGACCCATCCGGCAATTGCTTCCTGGCATTACCCTCAACCCGCAATATTTAAAATCCTGACCGTGCCTTTATTTGCCGGTTTTATGTATTCTGCGGTCGGCAGTTTTTTTGCGCGCTCTTTACGTCTATATCAGGTTTCATTTGAAAAATTGCCGCGTTTTAGCCATATGCTGACATTGGCTGTCTTGTCTTATATCAACTTTATGAGCAAGTTTTTTATTCCCGATTATCGGGTGATTTTATTTGTCTGGAGCGTGATCATGTTCTGGAAAACCAGAATTCGCTTTCAGCTGAATCGGCATACTTTTCAGTTGCCGATGTTACCCGTACTGCTGATTCTGGCGTTTATTATCTGGATTGCCGAGAATATCAGTACCTTTTACCAGATCTGGCTCTATCCAAGCCAGATTGAGCAATGGCATATGGTGGGATGGGGCAAACTGGGCTCCTGGTATTTGTTGTTACTGCTGAGTCTGGTGTTGGTGCTGAAAATTTTGGGACAGCGTAATTCACAAGGCGATTGGGCGCTCAAGGAACAGTAAAATCAATCAGGTTATGTTTATGTAAAGCATACATTTTTTCAATTGCGCCAAACTTGACTTGTCGCTACTCTGCTGAGTATGTAATTTAAATTACATTATTAGAGTAATAACAAAGATTGCATGAGAATAATTGGAGAATAACTATGTTGAAAAAAATTATGCTGGCGGCGGTATTGGCGACTGGTTCAAGCATGGCGATGGCTGACCGAGATGTCGGTTGTGGTATCGGAAGCCAGGTATGGGCGGGTCAGTCTGGTATTATTCCTAAACTCTTTGCAGGTACGACCAACGTTCTGTTCACGAATCAGTGGCTCGGGATCACTTTTGGTACTTTAGGTTGTAGCCAGGGCGGTACCGTAACCGCTCAAGTGGTGACCTTTACCAATGAAAACGCTGAAGCATTGGCGCGTGATATGGCAGTTGGAGAGGGTGAAAGCCTGAATGTTCTGGCTGAACTTTTGAATATTAAATCTGAAGATAAAGCTCGTTTCTTTAGCGTTTCCAAGCAGAATTTCTCTGAAATTTATTCCGAAGAAAACCAGAATACATTACAAGTTTTAAGCACCTTACAAACTGTGATGGCCAAAGATGAAGTATTGAAATCCTACATCTGATCCGCACCCTAAAAACCCTGCTGTTCTGGCAGGGTTTTCTTATGACTAAAAGAAATTGATGAGAATAAGTTAACTGAATGAAATATGCGTTCTTCATGTTGGGCCTGACATTCAGCCCTTTAAGTTTTTCTAGCGAAATTAATCCAGACATCCAGCATTATATCGCTCAGGCCGAAACTCAGCGTCTGGATCAGAGCACTACCTGGCAACGTCTCATGTATGCCAATCCCCAAGGTCATAGCGAGGTTAACTATTCGGGCTATTTCCTGGCAGAGCAGGGAAAAACTGATCTAAAAAAAGAAATGCAGCATAACATTCAGGCTTTATTCCTGAGCGCAGAGCCGAATCAGTCCGTCCGCTGTAAGTTTCCTGCACGCAGCAGCTGGTTAATGCAGCAATTGAATATTTCCGAGCAACAATTGCCTGCGGTCAGTTGCCCGGATTTGGATAAATGGATTGGCGAGGTCAAGCCTTATGAGGCAACCCTGATCTATGCCACGGATTTTATGGGTAATCCCAGCTCGATGTTTGGTCATACCTTGTTGCGTCTGGACCCTAAAGACCAGCAACAACTCAATCTGATTTCTTATGCGGTCAACTATGCTGCGACGGTCGATGGCAATGACAACTGGTCCTTTGCCTGGAAAGGGCTGACTGGACAATATCCGGGTGAATATTCACTGATGCCGTATTACCGCAAGGTCAAAGAGTATGGTGACTTTGAAAGCCGGGATTTGTGGGAATATGAATTAAACTTAAGTCCGCAAGAAACCAGGTTTTTGGTACAGCATCTCTGGGAAATGCAAAATGTAAGTTTCCCTTATTATTTTATCAGTGATAATTGCGCTTATCGCCTACTGGGACTGTTTGATCTGGTACGTCCCGAGCTAAATCTACAGAAACAGTTTAATTCGACTGCGATTCCGATTGAAACACTAAAAGTAGTAGAACAGCAGGGCTTGATCAAACAGAAAGTTTACCGTCCGGCGCTTGAAACTCAATTGCTGGCACAGTCCAGACAGCATGGCAAAGCGCTGGCAAAAACTGCGCATCAGCTGGCTTATGCAGAAACAGGTGCAATGCCTTCAATCTTGCAGCCCTATCCGGCAGAAGATCAGGCCAAAATTCTGGAAATGGCCTATGATCATTTATATCTGGACTTTCTCCGACAAACAGTCGATAAATCATTTTCCCAGCCACGTTTTCGCAAGTTATTAGGCTTAAGAAGTCAGCTGAATATCGAGAAGCAGCGTAAAGCGCCTGAACGTCCAAAAATAGACCCGGTACAAAGCCATCATGCACGGAATATCAGTCTTCAGGCCGGACAGGTTCAGGGTGAATCCTTTGTCCAGCTAGGGCATCGGCAGGCTTATCATGATCTCATCGACCCGCAAGGCGGTTTTCGAACCGGCACACAATTGCTGTTTCTGGATGGGGCTTTGCAATATCGTGACAGTGAGCTCAAGCTGGAACATCTGGATCTATTTACTGTCAATTCCTATAACCCGGTCAATCCGTTTAATACGCCATTATCTTGGGGTTTTAATTTGGGCTGGAAACAGGAGGCACTGGATGCGCATGGCCAGTTTAGTGACGATGAACAGCATGGCGTCGCCAGCTTAAAAACTCAGGGTGGTTATAGCTGGGCAAATGCCAGCCGTGAACATCTATGTTATTCACAAATGCAAACTCAGCTACAGGCAGGCAAGGCACTGGATCAGGGCTGGCGCGTAGGTGCAGGCCCTACTGTGGGGTGCCAGAATATCTGGAGCGATCAGATCAACAGTCTGGTGCAGGTGGAACTGCCTTATTGGGAAGATTCGCATCGCTGGCAGCTGAAACTGAATACTGAAATCCAATATGCATTCAATCCACAACATGCACTTCGGCTGTCTTGGGAATATCAGCAACAGCAGTCCAAAGACTGGGATCAATGGAGTCTTGGTTTGATTCGGTATTTTTAAGATTTATTTAAAACTATTGATAAAGTGCTGTGTATCCATGAGGCTACTGTTTAGTTTTCCCTTGTATAAAAAGATTGGCTTGATTTGGTACAAATAATCTGGTCGATATTTTAGGAAAAATACCTGATATTTGTTATATTTATCACATAATGTGAGTACAAATTGCAAGGTTTTGGGGAACAGACAGTATGAATAATGAATGCATGGCAAGACTGGCCGAGCAATGGGAACAGATCTGTCAAAATTATTCATCTGATGACTTATTGCATGCCTTTCATTTTATTCAAGATCATTCCCTGATTCTGGTGGAAGAATTCTATAAAAACATGCTCATTGAAAAGGAATCTGCAGAATTCTTTTCCGATGACTTGATTCAACAGCGCTTGCGCGACACTTTAAATGCCTGGCTACTTGAAAGCTTTGGTGTAGGGATTAATAAACGCTATGCCGATGCCGTGCAGAAACAGGCGATGGTGGGGCATGTGCATGCGCGTGTCGGAATTCCATCCTGGCTGATCATGCGCGGTGTACGTGAAATTGAGCGTAAAATGTTTGAACTGCTGGATGAGAATCCTCATCACAGTATGTTGACTACCTGCAGTTATATTGTCCAGATCATGGGGTTTGCCACAGAAGTCATGTGCCGATCTTATGAAGCCAAAACAGCCATGAATCAGGAAATTAAACACAGTTATCGTGTTTTTTCAGCGATGCAGGATGTGGCCGTACAAAAAGATAAACAGCGCAGTTCATTGCTAGACTGGGAAAATGAGCTCATGTTCAAGGTCTTTTCTGAGCATGAAAAATTGAATCATCCGATGTTGTCCAAGTCGGAGTTTGGTTTATGGTTTATTCATAAAGCCTCTTATGCTTTTACCGGCTCTGACCAGGTCGATTTAATCATTGAACGAATTTATCAAGTCGATGAACTTAATCAAGATATTATGGACTGTACGGACAAAAACAATATGCTGGGACTGATCCAACGAATCCGTGACTTGAACCGTGAGATTCAGTTGTTAGTAGATCAGTTATTTCAGGTGGCCGAATATATTGAATCAGGTAATGATTCATTGACCCAGTTATTGAATCGTCGTTATTTGAATACCATTATTTCACGTGAAATCACTTTTTCCCGTAAGAATCATACGCCTTTGTCTTTACTTGCCATTGATGCTGATTATTTCAAAAGTATTAATGACAAATTTGGACATGCAGCAGGTGATCTGGCCTTGAAATTTCTGGCCGAAGCATTGCAAAAATACAGTCAGGGCAGTGATTATGCTTTCCGGGTCGGCGGTGAAGAGTTTTTGCTATTACTGGTGGATACTGATGAGAAACGTGCCCTGAATATTGCCGAAAGTATTCGTAAATATATTGAAAATGGCATGATTAATTCGGCACAAGGCCAGCAGTTTAAATTTACGGTCAGTATTGGTTGTGTGCTTTATGATGGACATCCGGATTATCAGCGCTTCCTGAATGCGGCAGATTCTGCCTTGTATATGGCGAAGAACAACGGGCGTAACAGAGTTTATATGGCTCATCAGTCCTTGAACCCTGTCGCACAGCCACTCTCAGTTTAAATGAAAGGTTTTTAGCCAGTTGCAGACTGCTGCTCTATAAATTCCTGAAATTTCTGTTTTTGCTGGAGATATTCGGGATGATTTTTAGCTTCATCCCATTTCTGTTTAAAGATTTTGGCAGCAGCGGCTTTAACCGGATCTTCATGATTACGTGGCAGCTCGGAACGGCCATGCGCACCACTCAAGCCTTTTTTATCCTCCGGAACCGGGCCATCGTATTTTTTGCCACCTTTATGATTGGCATAACGTCGGGCACGGGTGAAACCCATCTGTAAAAACTTGCGTGCCATGTCCGCACCGATAAAATCTTCTTGCTTTAAATAGTCCAAGAAAAGCTGATAGATTTTCTCGCTACTCGCTTGGGCTTTTGCTTCATCTGCAAAGCGCCAGTGTGGCAGGATTTCCGATTTATAAGGCTCAACCAGTAATACACCTTGTTCACCACGGCCAATCCGGTAGAGCTGGGGTCGTTTACGAAAATTAATCTTTGCAAAGTCCAGAAAATAATCAAAACTATTCGAAACTACACGTGACGGACGTTTTGGTGGGGTTACTTTGGCAGATGACTTCATATTCGGCCTTTTCTGAAATTTAAAATGACTCAATATTTCAGCTAATACAAATTATAAAAACGAAAGGACAAGATACAGAAAAGCCCCTGTCATTTAGAGCTAGGGGCTTTCATTTTACTTCGATTTTTTTGAACTGGTCTTCGAGGTTTTAGCCTTGGTTGACTTGCTCTTAGAGGAGCTACTCGACTGCTTTTTAGCAGGCGCCGATTTTTTTGAAGAAGACTTTTTCACTTTAGTGTCGTCTTTACTCTTGTTGCTGCTTTTCGCTTTAGCCGGTTTTTTCGCGGAAGAGGTCTTTTGGTCTTTCGCTTTATCACTGGCTTTTGAGCTCGAATTTTTCTTCGCCTTCACTTTTTCATCTTTGCTGGCATTGTCTTTCTTAGAAGATGCCGCTTTAGATTTACTGCTCGCCGCTTTTTTAGTGACTTTGCGATCACTGTCTTTGTCACTACTCTTATTCGACTTTTTCAGTTTCTCATCTTGGGTCTTTTTAGCAGTTTTTGCTGATTTTTTGCTGTCTTTCGCCTGGTTATTTTTACTATTCGCCATGGTTACTTTCCTTATCATTAAAAATCAATCAGAAAGATATAAAGCGCTTTGCTGTATATCAACTTCAAATTACTTTAATGGGAGAGCGGCAGGATTAAAACTTTATCGTGTATCCAAGTGTAGGCTTGTTGCAAACACAAGCAGGAATTGTTTGAGTTCTAGACTGAAACATAGCAAGTTTTGGGACAGGTCTTTAAACCCTGTTACCAGGTGTTATTTATAGCAAGTGAGCTTTTGAATTAAGTATTGATATCCTCTTCCTTTAAAAGCAAAAAACCCCGAATGATCGAGGCTTTGAGTAACTTATTTTTAAGCTTTAATAATTAATAGCTTTCTGGAACCGCACTTAAAAATTCACGACGTGTTTCTTTGTCGGTTTTAAAATCACCAATAAATGATACCGTACGTGTGGTTGATTCCTGCTTGCCTACACCGCGCATCATCATGCACATGTGCGCAGAATCAATCATTACTGCAACACCGCGTGCTTTGGTGACTTCAGCCACTGCTTCTGCAATTTGCTGAGTCAGATTTTCCTGAATCTGCAAACGGCGTGCAAACATTTCAGTAATACGGGCAAATTTAGACAGGCCTAAAACATGACCTTCTGGCAAATAGGCGATATGTACGCGGCCATAAAATGGCAATAAGTGATGCTCACATAGCGAATAAAATTCGATGTTTTTAACCAGTACCATTTCACGGTTATCGGAAGGGAAGACCGCCTTGTTGGTCACTTCTTCAAGTGTCTGGCTATAACCCGAGGTTAAATATGAAAATGCTTTCGCAGCGCGCACAGGCGTATCTTTGAGACCAGGGCGATTTAGATCTTCGCCAACGGCAGTAAGAATGTTTGCGTAGGATTGCTGCATAGTCATATGACGTATTCACTTAAACTGAGAATGAACAAGGACGGCATTGTAGCAGAAAACTTTTACAATGCCTTGTTTTGAGGCTAAAACCGTTTACTGTTTGAACTTTGGATTCTTTTCTGCACGTTTGAGCAGAACCAATACCGCACCGGTACCACCTTGCTTTTCAGGTGCACTGACAAAAGCCAAAACATCGCGATGCTGACGCAGCCAGCCGTTGACATAGGTTTTTAAAATCGCTTCCGGACCTTTGCCATGTATGATTTTAATCACGTTCTGGTTTTCATCTTTGGCGATCTGGATAATCTGCAGCACGGCTTGACGCGCTTCTTCCACGGTACAGCCATGCAGATCCACAGCTTCAAACCAGCGCAAGTTACCGGCTTTCAAGTCTTCAAACACTTTATGCTGCAAGGTGGCGATGCGATAGCTCAAGTTGGCCTGACTGCCGACAGGATTGAGCATGGCCTGAGTATCTGATAAAGCCATTGCCTCTGTTTCCAGCGGGCCAGTAGCCGCTGCACGCTTTGCCAAGATTTGTGCATCCGGCTTTTTCTTGCGTGGTTTGTCCAGTTGAACCGTATTTCCCGATTCAATTTTTTGTACGCCCTGCATTTGCTTGCGGAATAATTCCAGTTCTTCTAACGCTTCTTGCTCGACAGTCTTTTCAACAGGTGCAGCAACGACCGCAGGTGTTTGCGGCTGTGTAATTTGCTTCTTAAAAGATTTCAGCAGGTTGTACTGATCTTTAGATAATGAAGAATCGTGTTTACTCATAATGTAAAAACAAGGGAGATGCGGAATTTACAAGAATTATAGTCTGAAAATAGACAAAGGAGAACTGAATTGCGTTCATGACATTGCTGAGGATTTTAAATACGCTCGAGAATCTATGATCTACTTTTCAATATTGAAAATAAAAAAGCCCAATCCTGAGATTGGGCTTTTTTAATGCTTAGGTGAGCATTTACATTTTAAACCGCTTCAGGCTCACCAAACAGATCGCGGAAAGCATGATCCGGACGTGGTTGTTTCATGAAGCTTTCGCCGACCAGAAAGGCGTGAATATCATTTTTCTGCATCATCGCAACATCCGCAGGTGTGGCAATACCACTTTCAGTCACCAGCAGGCGTGAAGGGTCCAGTAATTTTTTCAAACGTAATGATGTGTTTAAATCCACATCAAAGGTTTTTAAATTACGGTTATTTACACCGAGCAGACAACGATCAGAAAGTTTTAAAGCACGGGATAGTTCTTCTTCATCGTGAACTTCAACCAGTACATCCAGATGATGTTCAAATGCAGTTTTAGACATTTCTTCTAACTGCTGGTCAGACAGGCAAGCCACAATTAGCAAGATACAGTCTGCATGCAGGGCACGTGCTTCGATAACTCCATAAGGATCGATCAGAAAGTCTTTGCGCAGTGCAGGCAGGTCGCAATGTGAACGGGCAATCTGAATGTTGTCATCGTGACCCTGGAAAAAGTCTACATCGGTCAGCACCGATAAACAGGCTGCACCTGCCTCCTGATACTGTGCTGCAATTTCCGCAGGGTTAAAGTTCTCGCGAATAATGCCCTTGGATGGCGAAGCTTTCTTAATTTCAGCAATGACACCCGGACGTTTCGACACTAAAGACTGGGCAAAACCACGCACAGGTGATGCACCTTGTGCCAGTTCTTCCAGATCTTTATAGCTTTTCTGCTTTAAACGTAGGGCAAATTCTTCTTTTTTACGGTCAACAATTTTGCCTAAAATTGTATTTGCGATATCCACCATGATCAAAATCCCTGACCGAATTAAGCTTCGTAATGTTTAATAGTTTTGGTAAATTCAGACAGTACACTCATTTTCTCAAGTGCCTGACCGCCATAGATAATGTCATGTGCCAGCGCAACACCTTGCTTATAGCTGCTGGTCAAACCGGAGACATAAATACCTGCGCCGGCATTCAGCGCGATCATATTGGCGGCTTTATCGCCGATGTCTGATTTTTTCTTGCCCAGTGCATCTTTGATTAAAGCCAGACTTTGCGCAGAATCTTCCACAATCAGTCCGGTCAGAGTTTGCGATTCAATATCGACCGATTCAGGAATAATTTCCCATTCGGTGACTTCGCCATTTTTCAGTTCAGCAACATGAGTTGAAGAGGCTATACTGATTTCATCCAGACCATCACGTGAATGTACTACCATCACATGTTCAGCACCGAGCTGTTTCATAACTTCCGCAATCGGACGGCAGAGTTCATTGGAAAATACGCCAATGACCAGACGTTGTACGCCAGCCGGATTGGTTAAAGGACCGAGTAGGTTGAAAATACTGCGAATCCCCAATTCTTTACGTGGGCCGATTGCATATTTCATGGCTTGATGATGATTCGGTGCAAACAGGAAGCCGACACCGACATCACGGATACAGCGTTCAGTCTGCTGCATATTCAGGTCCAGGTTAATCCCGGCCTGTTCCAGTAAATCCGACGAACCTGATTTGGTCGAAACGCCGCGGTTACCATGTTTGGCAATGGTTGCGCCCGCTGCTGCAATTACAAATGCAGAAGCAGTAGAAACATTAAACAGGTTCTGGCCATCACCACCTGTACCCACGATGTCCACTAAATATGGAATATCACTGACATCAATTTTGGTAGCCAGTTCACGCATAACACGTGCAGCTGCAGTAATCTCATCAATGCTTTCGCCTTTTAGGCGTAAGCCCATCAGCAGGGCACCAATCTGGGCATCGGTCGCTTCACCTGACATGATGGCACGCATCACGTCTTGCATTTGATCCTGAGTCAGGTGAATGTTTTTAGTAATATTGCTTAAAGCTTGTTGAATATTCATAAGATGTTCTTAGGCATAAATTTCGAGAAAGTTTTTAAAGATTTGATGACCATGCTGGCTCAGAATCGATTCAGGATGGAACTGCACGCCTTCGACCGGCAATGTCTTATGTTTCACACCCATAATTTCTTCCATAGAGCCATCCGCTTCATTGGTCCAGCAGGTGACTTCCAGACATTCGGGCAAGGTAGCTTGATCAATCACCAGTGAATGATAGCGCGTTGCAGGAAATGGAGAAGGAAGATTGCTGAAAATCCCGGTATCACTGTGGTACATATCAGACAGACGGCCATGCATGACACGTTTGGCACGCACGATATCACCGCCAAATGCCTGCCCCATACTTTGATGACCAAGACAAACGCCCAGTAAAGGAATTTTGCCAGCAAAATGCTGAATGGCAGGAATAGAAATTCCTGCCTCACTTGGCGAGCACGGGCCGGGGCCAATCACTAAATACTTAGGTTGCCATCGCTCTATATCTTCCAATGTCACGGCATCATTACGGACTACTTTTACTTCTTGATTCAGTTCGCCAAAATATTGGACGATGTTATAAGTAAAGGAGTCATAGTTGTCGACCATGAGAAGCATATCGCACGTAACCTCTTGAGAATTATGAAAATGAGTATCTTTATTTCTAATCGTTACTCACTATGTTACTCACTTTTAGAAAAGTGACTGATTTTACAGGCATTAAAAAGCCGCTAATCAAGCGGCTACTTTACCAGTTTTTGAATGCCTTGTGACAACTTCGTTCACATAACTATTTAGGTAGTAACTTCGTGGACCATCTTTGCTTGGCTGGTCAATTTCTCCTTTTTTAATCCGGTCATACAAAGTTGGTTCGCTCATGTTCATGCGCTTGGCAAATTCCTTGATACTCACTCGGCGCTCATCCTGATTTGCCATTGCTCTTTTAAGCTCCTGCATTTCATCAAAAATGGCTTGGAGTAAATTGTGCTCAGCTTCAGTTCCCATCTAAGACACCTCCTTTAAGCTTTGAACTACTGATTCCGGCAACCCAAAAAAATCATTTAGAGTTTTATCAAATTCACCGCTTTCAATGAATTGATCCATCAGATTTACTTGCTGATCGATATTGCTATCTTCACAAGGCTCACATGGTTTTTGAATATCAGTCATTGTTTTTCTCCTTGAGCCTTCAAGTATTCAAACTTTGCATCTGCCCAGTTCTTAGAATCATATGGGCTTAATCCTTTTTTCTTGCACCAATCAGCGCACCAGAGCCATTGCGCATCGTCATATGGGGTGGGTTCAATTATTTGGTTATTGCTATCCATCACGCCACCTCATAGAAGCGCTTAGCCTCATCAAAATCAGAAGTAATTAACTCAGCACTATCTTTGTAGCAGTGCACGATTTCACCGTACTTAAAAGCTTGTTCAGCCTGCTGCATGTTTTTGCACTGGTACATCGGCTCTTTAAACCAGTCTTCTGTATAAAACATTTGTTCCTGGTGTTCTTCAGCTGTGCCTTCCCACTCTTGAACCTGAAAGTATTCATCAAATGATTCGATCATGAACTGATTACCTTCAGCTTTAGTCATGGCTCTGTATCGAGCCAAAGCACGTTCAGCAATTTCTTTTGATGCAGCAGGTGACTGTTCATGCGGACTATCATCTTCAGGGCAGATTCCTACGCACCACAATTTATTCTTTTCCATCACGCCACCTTTACATCTAAATAATCAGGGTTATCCAGGTGCTCTTCATATTCACCAAATAGCACCTGGCATGCTGCATTGCCTGTTAAATCTTTCTTTAAAAGCACGTAACTCAGTGTCTTGCGTGTGCCTTTGCCGCTAAATGTCGAGCTGCCATCCGCAAGTTCATTTTTGGTATAACCCAATTTTTCTAGCCACAGCTTGAAACCAACTTCATGCTTCTTTTTAATTCTGAAGATCATCTGTACCCCCAGGTGTTCGCAAAATTTCGAAGGCAATCATCAATACCGAATAGGTTGATGTTGCGGTAAGTTCTAACCCGACCTTTGTGCTGCACAAGCAGCACGCGGGTCATTGAAGAGTAGGAGTAACTCATGAAGCCTCCCCAGTTTCAGCAGCTTGAATCAAGGCATCTTTGCGCTGTGCATACAGGCTAAGTAGTTCCTGATGATCAGCTGGAAGTAATTTAGCTGCAGGTATTGCTGGTGCCAGTCGTTCTAAAGTTTCAACTGAATCCATGTCATAGATTCGATTGATCAAAACCTGCTTCTTCTTTTTGTAGAACAGATCGATAGAGGCACTACCATGCTCAGCACTTTCTACTGATGCTTGTTTGCGTGCGGCATTTTCAATTTGATCAATCAAACTTGGTTGCGCGACTTCAATGACTTCTTCTACGATTGGTTCAGGTTCAGCCTTAGGCGTGTATTGTTCAGGATCCAGCTCAAGAAGTTTGTCTTCAGTCAGTTTGCACAAGTGCTGTTGATCTTTTTGATCTAAGTGTCCATTGGCCAGAAATACGTGACGGAATGAAAGAACGTCATCCTCCTTAGTAAACTGATCAATTTGTGCGGTGAACTTTTCAACAAGCTTTACCCGGTCGGTTTCAACTGAATCCGCTTCAATTTCTGTAACTGGAGTTTCAGTATTAATAGTGGCTTCTTGCTCTATGGCTTCAATAGGCTGAATCACCTCTGGCTCAGGCTGTTTTTCAATATCTGGTACAGCATCACCTGGGCCAGCTGGAATGCCAGCCTGTTCAGTCTCATTCTTAGCTTTGATTGAGCGTCTCTTTTTGGGTTTGCCTGTATTGTCTATAGTTGGGGGATAGACAATAATTCGACCAAATAGCTCACCCATTGCCACTAATTGTAATTCGGCATTTTCTTTATCCGCCTGAGCAAAACCATTGTCGACAGCTTTGAAATACTCCATGCACTGTTTGCTGTATTTAACCTGTGAGATATGGTCAGGATGAATAATAAAGATTTCCTGATCTTCCACGACATCATCAAGAGTCAAAGGCTTGGTAAATGTAATACCAGCCAGCTCCATTGTTTCAACCTTGATGCAGAACTCATAGCCTGGCATAGCGAAAATCGTAGCCGGGAATTGAGACAGATCATCAAAATCCATTAACTCACCAGCTGCACGACACATGATATTTCGGCCAGCCATCATTGCCTCAAAAGCTTCTTTGCTATTTAAAATTTTCATGCTGTCATTGCTCCCTTAGCTACTTGTTCTATTTCATTTTTTACGGCTTCAAATTTGGAAGCTTCTATCTGGTTGAGAGCATCAAGCCCTAAGTGTTCACACACTGTTTTCGCATCAAGACCACAGGTATCGATAAAGTCCTGTAGATCGGCCAGCTGCTCATCAGAAATGCCATTGAATTGAGGTGGATTGAACCAGCGCTTTTTCTCTTTTTCGTAGGTGCATTGCATTTCAGCGCCACGTGCCTTAATAGCAGCCCACATTTCTTTTACATACTTATGCTCAGGCATAAGTGACTCAGTAAGCTGATTTAGATCACCGGCATGACTGGCTTCTTCGCAGACTTGCTTACAATGATTAAGGTCAGTGATATTTTTTAACTCTTCAGCTTGTACTGGAGTAAGAGTATTGATGTGGTCCTTGGCTTGTTTAAGCAGATCTGCAAGGAAAGTAGGGGAATGAGCCAGATCTGGAACAGTAACTTGGCCAGAGCAAACTTCCACACCATTCCCATTTGTATGTATTCGACCTAAGCGACCTGAGTTTTTGCCATGGTGTGACTCAGATGGGTTGAAATAGATCGTACGGAGATCATCTCCATTCTCATCGGTAGAAGCGTGTAGATAGCCCATAATGTCTGACATGCGATAAAGCATCGCGCTATTTTTGCCAGCCAGATCTGGACGCACAATTTTGATCTTATTCTTACCAGCTTCCTGCTCTACAGCATGAGCAATAAAAACAATATCTTTACCTAGGTTTTCCCACTTACGAACCATTTTCATAAATAGGTTTCCAGCTAGACCCTGCGCCTTTAATGTCAGTGATTTATCACGTTGCAGGTTGTCACTATTCTTGGAAAGATGATCTTTAATTGCATCCAGCATTGCACCTACAGTATCTGAAACAATAGTTTTATAGGGTGCATAGAAGTCATCCTTAAGATTCTCAAGGTCAAGCCAGCTATCAATACGAACAATTGCGCCACGACGCAGCTCAGCAGATACACGATGCTGACCTTTATCAAAGTCAAAAATTAAAGGCTTTTCTGCGGTATGAGCAATGGTACTTTTACCCATACCAGGATCGGTATACAGGTAGCACTTAATACTTTCTACAAGCAGGGTGTTTTCTGGTGTAAATACTTGAATAGCCATCTCAACGTACTCCTGCAGGACGGTTATTACGCTTAAAGTTCTTATAGTCTTCCGATGCAAAGAAGCCGGTACTTTCTAAAACTTGATGACGCTTGTTCTTTCGCATAGCAACACGCGCATTTTCCAACCCATCTAAAATCCATTTTGGAGTAAGGGATTTATCCATCTTCCTCAATGAGCCATCCGGCTGAATGGAGTAAATCTGCGTATTACAGAAATAGTCAGCAATGGTTCCAGAGCTTTTGACACGTAGGGCAAAATAGCTCGCCCGGGTTTTACCCACTCGATAGATTTCAAGTCCTTCAAAGGTCTTGATGTATTCAGAGAAATAACGATGAGTTGAGCCAAATTCTACCGGCATTGGAATTACAGGCAGCTCATCTGCTTTGAATTGCAGGAAGCCGGTGTAAAGGTCTACAAAATTAATTTGAGTTCGATCATTTAAAGGAGACCAGTCATCAGAGCCGCATTCACACCAGTAGACCGATTGGCCATTCAAGAGTGCTTCAAAAATTTGATCAGCAGAATTTAAAATCATGACTGAACCTCCACCAAGCGGTGCTTCATGATGTAGCCGGCGATCATTGAATTGATTTCGCGGTGATCCTGGTAGTCTGTGAAGTCTTTATACGGATTGCCATTAGCATCGAACACCTTGATTTCACCTAGTTCAACGACTTCTATATTTGTGAATTCGGAACCTGGTACACCGTAATCATCCGGGTATGCTTCAACTTCAAACGAAGTTATTTCCAAACGGAAACCATCCAGATTTACGACTGCTTCACCGCGCATATCGTCGAGCATCTTTAAAGAGACGATTCCATATTCAGATTGAATATTTTGAGTTGGTGCCACCTGGTCAGTACCAAAGTCAGCAAGATGAGCAAACGCTAAGGCGCTTACAGTTAAGGCAGCGGTAAACAGAGTTACCTTGAAGCTATTGTGTGGAGTTAATTTTGTGTTCATAATTACTTTACTCACAGAGAGAGTGTGGGTCATGCCCCAGGTAGTTACCGCTACGTTGGGGCTTTTCTTTGTTTGTGAGATAAAATATACCTGTGAGGTAAAATAAAGTAAATACCTGTTAGGTAAAAATGGTAAAAATATTTTTACTCTTCAGGTGAAATAAGATTTAATAGACAAAAGAAAACCCATCACAGGGATGGGTTGTTTGGAGTTTGTTAAAATGAGCAAGAAGAAATTTCGAGCTGAATTATATAAAGCTTATGTTGCCTCAGGCATACATGACCATGCCCTTATACAGGAATATATTAAAGTTGCCGAAGCTTTTGTGCTTGATAACCAAGAGATTACTGTTAGCGGTTTTCGTGCACTTACTGAAAAAATTAGCACCAATAACGGCCACTCTAATGGCTCTCGTGCTCTTGGTAGAGAGTAGTTATTTTTTACTCTTTTTTAATGAGCTTACAGACTGCATAGTTAAGCCAATTCCGGCCTCCAGATCATCTAATCGCTTAACAATATGATCTAGTTTAATACCAATATGGTTATGTTCCATTACCGCAATAGGAACCCCGCAATTGGAGCATTGTACAAACCAAAACAAAAGATCTGACTTGCCCAAGTTTTGGCTTGAAAGCTCAAAGCTGTGCGATCCACAGCTACCGCATTTTGTTTCTGCCATATTTTTCTCCACCCGATCCAAGAGCCGCTCGGGTATGCGGCAAGGTATTTTTATGAAATTAGAAACGCTTGTTTTAATAGAAGATCGGCTTCATCCCGGCTCAACCCAGATTTACCTGGAGCACATAAAAGAAGATGTGCCTGAATTTTTTGTGCCAGTAGGCGATTACAATAAGCCGATTGGTTATTTGAAATTTAAAAATATCGCTAAAAAAGGCTGCTTTGAATTAAGCTCATTAGAGAGCCTAGATTATCCCAACCCGCATCCACAATTTTCGTTGACAGGTGTTTTATATTCTCGGCAGGCAGCTCTTGAAGCGCACCACGCAATTTCTGCTTATCAACAGGCGATAAATCAGATTGATCCACCTTAAGTTGAAGTATTGTGCGTATGGTGTCAGCCTCAAATCTTACAGTTACCACACCTAAAATAGCTGAAAGACCACCATCATCTTTTAGAAAATCCAAGCCTTTTTCTGTGATTTCCGGCTTCATGATAAGAATGGAGCCACCACCATCTCCAGATTTACTATGCACCACTTTGGTGGAGTTCTCGGTAAGAAGGCCATGACCCTTGAGATAGTTCAAATTGATAGCAATTTTATGATACTCAGCACTATCTGGCTTTCGCTCATAATCAGTCCATACAAATGGGTAGCACTCTGCGATCTTACTTAACAACTCAAGCTGTAATTCTCGATCCAATATCATATAGCTTCCTGCTTATTGAGCCGCGTCGGGTTCGCGTTTTTTATTAATTAGTCTCAGGTGATTTGCTTAGGGCTTTATCCTGATACATTTTTTCATCTGCCTCTATGATAGCTGCTGATAGACCGTATGCTGGATTTCGCATTGCAAAACCAATTGCAGCACTAATGCCAGCTTTTGCAATAGCAGTTTGAATTCTGGTTGCAAGTTTATCCGCATTTTCTCGGTTGGTTTCAATACTGAGTACAGCAAACTCATCACCACCTAGACGAGCGACAATATCATTATTGCGTACAGTGTTTTTGAGGGTTAAAGCCATTTTTTGAATGAGTTCATCACCTGCAGCATGCCCCAAAGTATCATTGGTGATTTTGAGGTCATTAAGATCAATCATGAGAATAGCAACAGGGTGACCATATCGCTTGCAGCGCTTTTCTTCTAATACAATTAACTGGTCCCAAGCACGACGGTTAAAAAGGCCAGTCATCGGATCGGACAATGCCTCCATTTCAAACCGTTCAGCTTTACGTATGTACTCAGCGGCTTTTAATTCAGCTTGAATATTATAGCTAAGCACTTGTGCTAGCAGCTCAAATAATGGAGCTTCCTCGACCAGATTTTTAGATTGAGGTTCAGGATCGATTGCACAGAGAGTGCCAAAAAGGGACCCATCTTCTTTATACAGAGGTTGGCCGATATAGGCTTTAATTGGGACTAAGTGATTTATAGGTGCGTCTACGTAAACTTGAATATCAGGTGAATAGGGGGCAATGCGGGGCGCATTATTTTGTACCATGTGTGAGCAGAACGAATCTGCCCATCGAAATACTTGTCCTGGCTTAACGTCATAACCATTATCTTCACTTAGTAAGACGATCCAGTCATCACCCTCCGTACGCGTAATCATCCATAACTTGAAGCCAAAGCGTTGAGATAAGAACTTTAAAATGGCTTGGCCAGCCTCTTCGAAATTCTTAAAGTTAATATTATTCATTAAGTTAGTCCGTATTTGTACTAAGAGAGATATGGAAAAAAAATTTTTAGACTACAGGGTCATATATTATAATTTTAAACTGATAGGAATATTACTTCATATAATAAAAAGACAACCCACCACTGGGGTGGGTTGCCCTAGAGCAATAATCTTATTTTTTGTATTCAGTAATACTGATAGGTTTGTCTTTCATAAACTCTACAATACCTTCACCAGCTTTGAAGTGAATTGAAACACCATCATTATTGGCTAAACGCATACCACTTCCTGAAATAGCTCGCTTAAGGTGATAAACCTTGCCAGAATTATCTGTCATTTCTGCAGTTTCAAAATTATCCGAAGATTTCAATTCAACTGTAAGATCCATTGGACCAGTAAAGTTAATTACCTGAGTTTCAGCCGGAGTATTGCTCACAACTTTTTCTTGTACCACTTCGTTTTTTGGATTTGAAGTACAGCCAGTAATTGCTAATCCTAACAATGCTGCACCTAACAAATATTTCATTGATACTTACCTAGAGGTGGTCCCACTTGTTTGAACAACTAAAAGCTTATTTATAAGTGATATTCTGCTCTAGTTAAGCTACCTTATTTTGTTGTGGTAGCTGGTCATAGTAAAACTCATCTGGAGTCATTTTGTCCAGACTCGAATGAGGTCGTTTCAAATTATAAAATTCAAAATATGCGTTTAATTGCTTCTTCGCATCCAAAACATTGCTGTAGGCTTTGAGATAAACCTCCTCATATTTAACGCTCCGCCATAATCGTTCAATCATCACATTATCGACCCAACGACCTTTACCGTCCATGCTGATTTGGATGTCATTTGATTTTAACACTTCAATAAACGCATCACTGGTAAATTGACTGCCTTGGTCTGTATTAAAGATTTCAGGTCGACCATATTTTTCAATAGCTTCATTTAATGTTTCTATACAAAATGCAACCTCCATACTAATCGATACGCTATGGGCAAGCACCTTACGGCTGTACCAATCAATCACAGCACATAAGTAGACAAAGCCTTTTGCCATAGGGATATATGTTATATCCGTTGCCCACACTTGATTACTCCGTTGAATATTCAATCCTTTGAGCAGATATGGATATTTACGGTGAGCTTGATTGGCCTGACTTAGATTTGGTTTACGATATAACGCATTAATGCCCATTTTTTTCATTAAAGTACGTGTATGACGTCGTCCTATATGATGTCCTTGACGGTTCAATAAATCACGCATCATACGGCTACCTGCAAAAGGGTATTGCATATGTAATTCATCAATACAGCGCATCAGCTTCAGATCTGATGCACTCACAGGTTTTGGGCGATAGTAATAACAACCACGGGAGACTTTCAGTAGCTTAGCTTGCTTAGATACTGAAATCTGAAGTGAGTCGTCGATTAACTTTTGTGGTTGAAGCGGCCCAGTTTCTTCAACACACCTTCTAAAAAATCAATTTCTAATGCCTGCTCACCGATTTTTGCATGTAGTTTTTTTAGATCAATGGGTGGTTCTGCTGGAGCTTTTGATTGATCGAAGGCTTGCGAGGAAGCCGAAATCAATTGATTTTTCCAGTCAATAATTTGGTTTTGATGAACATCAAATTCAGCACTCAATTCAGCAAGTGTTTTTTCTGCTTTAATCGCAGCAAGTGCTACCTTAGCTTTAAAGTCATTTGAATGATTTCTTCTTGGTCTACGTGTCATAAAATACTCCATATATTGATGTTTATAACATCATTTGGGGAGCAAAATATCACTTATAGGTGTTGTTCAAATTTCCTGATCCACCTCTCCTTTCTATTTATGAATCATAGGTATCTTTATATTAATTGTTATAATGTAACATTTAAAGACAAGGTTACACTTACCTTACATAAAGAAAACCCGCGGATAGCGGGTTAGTGATGCTTTACTTAGTTATTACAGACCTGGTCATGAGAGGTCTTAAGTCCAATATAAAGATTTAATATTTCAGAAGTAAGAAAGCTTTAGCACTGAATAGCATCTTTCTCTTTGTAGTGATCCAAAACCAAATCCATATCAGCCAAAAGTGCAACTTCAGAGTATTCACCGGGTGATAGCTTCAACAAGTTAGGCATATAGTTCTTTTTATACTCACGCGGATAGTCTCTGCATAAGATTTTTACCCGCGCATCTTGAGTAGTGAACTCTGAGTCTAATTTTTCTATGTATTTACTAAGAATATTATCTGAGTTCTCAAGAGCTGTTGTGGTTGTGATTGGATCTATATCTTCATTAAGTTGCTTCTGGCAGCCAACAAAAGCCAAAGATAAGAGTAGGGTAGTAAGTGTGATGTATTTCATAGTTCGGTTTTATTGTTATTGTACTTTGAATTATATAGAGAATTTCATAAAAGAAAACCCACCGGAGGGGTGGGTTCATTTAATAAATTGATGAGTTAGTTTGGCTGTATTTTAAAATAGGCTTTTAGTAGTCATATTTACCAACATAAAAATTATGGTTGTTAAACCTCTAGCTTTGAAGACATATTCTTATTGAAATTAGCCCATCCAAGAATTTTATTGGCAACAATATTTTCTGAGCTTGAATACACAGCTGTAATCCCTTTTCTCTGAAGACGCCATTCAAGTTCGTTTAAATAGTTTTGTCTCTTCTCACGCTCTTCAATTTTTAATAGATTAAACTGTTCATCACTAGGGGTAAGAATAAACAAACCTGTATCATTGTCAGCCTTAAGATGATCCCTTGCTATTTCTAAATTACTTACAGCTTTTAAACAATTTAATTCAATTGTTTCATGGGATGAATAGACAGTGGAAACCATATCTGCAATTTTTTTAGAATTATAAAGCTGAATAGGAACGTTGATTTTACGTTTTATTTTAGAATCATTAATTTCAACTATTGGCTGAAGTGGAAATATCTTGTGATACTCCTGACCCATCTCTTTTTTTAATATTGAACGGATATGGTTTTGAAAAGCGTTTGTCTTTATAGGCTTAAATCTGTTAGTGGAAATGTCTTTATTATCATGTAATTTTGACAATGGAACAGCTTGTAATAGTAAATCATTTAAAATTTGATCAAGATTTTGGCCGCGAGCTAATCCACGTTTTTCATAAATTATTTGTGAAGAAAATGATTTTTCCAGCCCAAACATGAAAGCATCTTCGATTAAGTTTATAGATTCTGTAATTATCTGAGTGATTTCATCTCCATATGCACATTTGACTCTTCCAAAATCTTCGATAAAACGGGTATGACTAATACCATTTTCGTTAAAAATTATCCCTATAGCTAATTGCTCATTCGAAACAATATCTGGAGTGAAGCGAATTTGAGACCAAATTCCACTTACATGAGAATCAGTTTGCGGTAATTTTCTAAACTTTTCTTCTAATCTACGTGAGATACTCATTTCATAATCCTCAAAGATTTAGGAAAAGGTGCTATTTTGGGGGCCAAGCACAATCTCGCAATGACTCTCAAATTCAAGTGTATTGGATGCTCTGAATTCTAAAAACTCAAGTAACATTTCTGATACCGGTTTTTTGGGAACTCCCTCTATTTTAGAATCTAAAAACTCATTATCCAATAAATCTTCTAAATATTCTTGTAGTTTATCTTTAATCTCAGAAAAAGCTTTTGCCTGACTTGCTTTTGATGCTTTTAAACAATCCATTGCATGCTCAGGAATTAGAAGTGGAGTGGAAGAAAATCTCTTGCACAGCGTTTTTATGTAGATATTGAACCAGAATAAGTTTATTGGACGGGTTTGAATAAGATCCCAAGAATTCCAGTTGCTACTCGTGAGAATCTCTCCATGATCAATTAAGGAAAATGTCTTATTGGGTAGTTCTAGGATATTCCCCATATTGCGATCTTCGTTAAAAATCCAATGATCGCAAGCTATAAGCTTGTCTAGCTGTTTCCAATCTTTTAGTGTTTCAAAAAATAAATGTTCTAAATATTGTTGAAGTTTTGGATCATTCTCTTTTTTTATTTCAACTCTTTGATTTATACCTGCATTATCAGTAGAAACCCAAGCATATGTAAACCCTCGATATCTGTCTATTTCAGAAAGTTTTTGCCACATTTCTGGATCTGTATCTTCACTTACTTCTAATTCCAAAATTCCAGCCAATTCTGGCTGGGGCAGGTCTAGAGATTTAAGCATGAGGTAGCCTATGACCTCATTTATCAATCCACGCGGAGAGTTTGCACCATACACTTTAACCCAAGTATTTCTCTTGATACCATCTAACCACTCAATGCTTGCCATGTGGGTTTTAAGTCCAATAACACCATCAACAGCACCTTTTAAAAAAGTTAAATATGAAGACCGGGGTAAATAACATATCGGATCATCAGGGTTCATTTTTCTCTCCGCCCAATCAAAGGGCTGCGTCAGGTTTGCAGTTATTTATTCCAGCTAGCAAAATTAATTGGGCTATTTATATATCTGAATACTTTTCTAAAAACTCATCTATCCATCCTTGTGCCACTTCAAGATTGGTTATGTCCGCCAACTTTAGATTCGTCTCTTCTGCTTCGTTAAAGCCTTCAATAATAGCTTCAAAGATATTTGCCTCACTAATGACCTCGCGTGCTATTTCAGCAGCGTCATAGCTTTGCTTGGCCTTCTTAAGCGAAGCTATTTGCTTATCAATCCCTTCACCGATTTTACCTAATGCCAATTTAAATTCTTGACGATTAATTGTTAGCGCAGTTTTGGATTTATTAAGTGTTGCGATCATTGTGGTTTCCTTCTTAGAGATATTTTATTAAATATTTTCAATCAAAGAGCGGTGTCGGTTCGCATTTTAAAAAGCCATTGAGAACCATGCTATGGCTACTCCTGTAAAGAGTAACCCTAGTCATATTTATTCATCTTTCTTATTAACCATCTTTTGACCCAGTTTTCCTTCCTTGCAAAGTTGAACGATCTGATCATTGGTATACACAGGAATAAAACGGCCTTTCCCAAGTCCTTTAATTAGAACCTGAACATCGAAGGCGGAGAGGGTCACACCTTCATTGTTTTGCGCAGCTTCTTTAAGTCGGTCTACAACTTGATTAATAGGTAGTTGTGAATGATCCATTGTATTATCTCCTTAAGGTTTAACTAGAGCTGATTCCAGGCGACCAATAAAATCAATTTCATTAAGCTGCTCATTGGTAATAAATTCATCTGGATAGCGAATCTTGTCAGGATTATCGCTTGCAAGCCTTACAGTTGTGCTACCTGCATAACTGATGAAAATCCTTTTCATTCTTAGCTCGTAGTTATGTTTAAAAACATATACCGATCCACTTTTAAGCATGCTTGGATCTTTATCAGCCACATCAATAAAGAGAGGGCTATCTGGTGCCACAGTAGGCCACATGCTGTATTCGTCAGAATAAATTACCCGCAAGTTTTCAGGCTTGGCCTGAATACCTAAAATTCTTAATAGTGATGGGTCAATATCTAAATATTCACTTGGATCTTCTAAATAATTCTCTATCCCACTTCCACAAGAGGCCTTTACATCCCTATACACCGGTATTCTCACATTGTTTTTTTTAATCCCTTCAGCACCACGAAATTCAATGGGCGCAATTTGGATCCCGCTTTTATTTGAAATATCACTTAAAGGCATGGTGATGGCATTTGCCTGATCCAAAAAACCTTTAGGCTTACCAAAAGCTTCCTCTATTTTGGTTGCAGTCTCATCGCCAATATTTTTGGTCGGGTTTTTCCCGATGTATTGGCTAACCAAATTATAAGAAATCCCCACCTTTTCAGCAAAATCAGTACGACTCAACCCAGATTCCTTCATTAAGTCTCGAGCATTCTTAAGCCGTATTTCATGAATTTGCATCAAACCAGACATGCCAAACCCCATTATTAAATCCATTACTAAATTTACCTGTTAGGTAGAAAAAATAAATACCCTGACAGGTTGAATAAATTTTACCTAAAAGGTATATTTAATATTAATTTACCTATCAGGTGTATTTTCATGCGAAACCTATATGATTACTGGAAATCCTTAAGCGAGGATGAGAAGCATATTTTTTGTTCTCGTGTAGGGGTGTCTTACGGCTATATGGAATCACATTTGATTCATGGTCGTAAAAAACCCCGCATGGAAACTATCCAAGCAATTGTTGATGCTAGCAATAACAAGCTATCCCACAAAAATCTTTTTGACTTCTTCCTAAAGAAGACCCCAATAGCTGCTTAAACCAATTATCAATCAGTAATCGTTTTAAAGAAACGTGAACAAAAACAGGGATTCACATGATTCTAAAGAAAGAAACAAGAATAGCGATTCATCAGATGATTAATCAGTCCGAAGGATTTGATCCAAAGGATATTGCTCAAGTCACTGGTGATGCGCACAAGACGATTTGCAACTATGGCAATCCAAATATGGAGAACCATGATCCAAGTCTAAAGAAGTTTGAGGCGATCATGCTTTTGACCCAAAACCCGGTAGTTCTGAAAGTTTGGGCGCACATGCTAGGTTTTGTTCTTATGCCGGCAGGTGGAGAAGGCACACATCGTCAGATGACTATCGTAGAGGCATTACTTCAAATGAATTCTGAAACTGGAAAAGCCAATCAAAAGGTTTATGAGGTTTTAGAAGATGGCATGGTGACGCCACAAGAATATGCGGAAGCGAGCGAAATTCTTAATCGCATTATTGAAAACGCTAAAGCGGCGGATATGGCTTTAAGCAAGCAAATGCATAAATTCATGTCTTGTCCTGAAATAGATTGACAGTATTCCACTTCAAACCGAGTTAAGCAATTAGCTCGGTTTTTGTTTGCTCATACATCTGATTCGGGGTGTTCATATTTAAACTTAAATGCGGTCTATAACAATTGTAAATCATGATAGATTCCGCAATTAAGTGATCTAACTCCTTCATGGTTTGACATCGCGTGGTTAAAAACTCCTGCTTTAATATTCCATTAATTCGCTCTGCTAATGCATTCTGATAACAGTCCTTGCCATCTGTCATGGAAGGACATATCCCATAATGGCGCAATGCCGATTGATATAGCTCAGAGCAATACTGAGAGCCTCTGTCTGAATGGTGAATCATCCTGGCTGCCCGATCTGTCACATGCTGCATCGCCATATGTAGTGCCTGCACAACATTCTCTGCACGCATATCATTCGATAACTTATAACCTTTAATCTGTCGGGTATAAGCATCTGTCACCAAGGATAAATAATGCACACCTTCAGCACTCTCAACATAGGTAATATCACTAACAAAGACTTCATTGGCTTGCACCGCTGAATAATCCTTTAATAAATTTGGATGCTTCTTCATCCAATGCTTGCTATCCGTAGTTTTTGTATAGCGACGCTTAGGGCGAATCAATAAGTTATTTTCTTTCAATATTTTAAATAACTGATCCCGTCCACACTTTAAACCACGTTGCAACAATTTGCCTTTAATAAGCCAATACAGCTTACGTGTTCCGATACTTGGCATGAGACAGCGATATTCCATAACCAACTCAAGTATTTGTTCAGTTGCTTGTGCAGTCATTTGAGCACGTTTTTCTGCTTGATAATAAGCTTGTCGGGTGATTCCCAACCACTGACAATAACGTGAAACGCTTAGTCTTCTTTGGCTTTGCCAATCTTTGAAACGTGCTCGGTATACTTTTTTCCAAGATCAGTCCCACATTCTTTATCAATGTGATAAATCACATCCTGAATAAATTCAGTTTTAAGCTTTTCTGCGGCTAACTGCTTTTCTAATTGGCGGATTCGTTGTTGGGGTGTCAATTGGCGTTTAGAAGAAGTCGGCATATTCGAAGTCCAGTCCTGTTGTCCGTGCTTGCGTAACCATACCAGCACAGTTGATCTTCCTTGAATACCATATTTTGCCTGAGCTTGCTTATAAGTAATTTGCCCTTTTTCTACTTCATGTACCACCATCATTTTAAAGGCAAAGCTATAGTCACGTTGTGTACGTTTAACTCGTTGTTCTCGTTTATGTTCCATAAAATAAGTCTCTTAAGGTGTAAACTTATTTCAGGACGGGACATCACACAAAAAGAAAAAGCCTGATTTCTGAGATCAGGCTTTTTAATTCGAATTCGATCGGAGAAAAGAATTGAACATGAAGTCAAATCTAGCACATGAACCACCGCTACCTCAAGGGCAAGTAGTTCATTTCCCAAAAAATGAGCGCAAAGCTATGTCGAATAAAGAAGAGCGCTACACCAAGATGCCTAACACGTTAATTGATAGCCAGATTATGGCTCAACTGAACGATAAGGCATTTAAGTGTTTAATGTTTGTCATGCGTCAAACCATTGGATTTGACCGCGTATCTCACCCAATCGCCATCACTCAATTTCAAAAATATTGCGGTATCAAAAAACGCGATACGGTTATGTCATGTATTCGTGATCTGGAAGAACTCGGCTTAATCAAAGTTGAGAGAACAACAGGCTGTCTAAGCGAATATCAATTTACTCCTGACCAGTACCGCGAAAAGGGACTAGTACCAAATGAAGGTAGTACCCTTAAAGGTGACGGGACTAGTACCACCAAACGGGACGGGACTAGTACCACCAAACGGGACGGGACTAGTACCGCGAAAGGTGACGGGACTAGTACCGTTGAACGGGACCCTATTAAAGAAACACTTAAAGAAACATTTAAAGAAAACTTTAAAGAGAAAAACACGCAAGAAAATTCAGTTGATCAGGTTCTAAAACTTTGGACGCCAGATTTACATTCTTTGAATTCCTGGTTACAGCGATCAGGTGAAACTCCGATGACCCAAGAACTGGTGAATCAGATTTTACTTGAAGTGAATGCCCATTACGAACCACGTTTGAATGCAGGTCAGATTACAGACACCCAGATGTATTCAAACTTCGTGAAGTGGATCAAACGTAAATACACTCAAAAACAAAATTCACACTCTGCAGCACCCGCCCAAAACAACCGCAACGTAAATCAAAACTGGGGCCAGGTTCAACAGTACGCACCCGCAACCGATGACATCGACTTGGAGGGCTTAGTATGAATGCAGCAGCTCTACTTGGTTCAAAAATTCAGATCAGCTCTGAATACTGTGACCGCCACCAGATGCAAAAAGTTCAACTGGGTAACCAGTCAATTTGCAAACAGTGTGCATCTGAAATCTTAAATCAGGCCCATCAGGATCATGCAGCCTCTGTCAATCAGATGGTTCGTGAAAAGCATTTTGAAGGCGCGAAGTTACCAGGTCGTCATGCAAACAGTGGTTTTAAGGAATACATCACCACTAACGACGGCCAGAAACATGCCAAAGCTCAGTGTGTGAAATTCACTAAAGACTTTCTGGAAGGCATCACTCGCAATCTGATTATGGTGGGTCGTACTGGTACTGGAAAAACCCATTTGGCATGCGCAGTCGCTCGCAACGTTCTGGAGGCGCGTAAATACGCCCGCTACGTCACTTCTGAAGATATGGCTAATGAGATTGCCAACGCTTGGAAAAAAGCCGATGACAACGAAGCCAACGCAATCTGGCGCTATACCGATTATGACCTTCTGATTCTGGATGAATATGGATTGCATGATCGCCATGAAAACCGCCTGCAACTGGTTCACAAGGTTTTATATGCGCGTTATGACGCAGGTAAGCCGACCATGCTGATTTCAAATATGACCAAGGATGATTTGGCGACTGATTTGGGTGATCGACTATGGTCCCGGTTCCAGCATGACGGATTGGCTGTGGTTGAGTGCAATTGGATGGATCGGCGTGTAGGGGGTGGGGTGTGAAAATGCATCATCCTTTAATCCGGTACCACGGTGGAAAGTTCCGTATTGCTCACTGGATCATTTCTCAAATGCCAAATCATACTTGCTACACAGAAGTGTTTGGAGGAGCAGCTGGAGTTCTTCTGCAGAAGCCACGAGCGTACGCGGAGGTCTATAACGACCTTGATGGTGACATCGTAAATCTTTTTAAGGTACTTCGAAGTTCTAGCTCGAGAGAAAAGCTGATTGAACAATTGATTCTAACTCCGTACAGCCGTGAAGAATTTGAGAACTCTTGGGGGATCACGGAAGACTCAGTGGAACGTGCACGTCGTACGATCATCCGTGCTCAGATGGGCTTTGGGTCTGCCGGTGCAACTAAAGGTATTACAGGTTTTCGGATTGATACCAAGCGCCAGTACGGCACAGCTCAATCATTATGGACAACTTATCCAGAACATCTAAGTCAGATTGGCCAGAGATTGAGTGGCGTGCTCATTGAGAACCGTCCGGCAATCCAGGTGCTTAAGGACCATGATGCACCAAGTACTTTGCATTATGTAGATCCGCCATATGTGCATGAGACACGTTATGACGGTGCCAAAAATGGCCGGATTTATCGTCATGAAATGGATGATAAAGATCATCTGGATCTGCTCAATAGATTACTCGAGCTAGAAGGAATGGTCATGCTGTCCGGGTATCAATCAGACTTGTATGAAGATCTATTGAAAGGCTGGCAGAAGGTAGAGATCAAAGCCCGTATCTCATCCGGTCGCGGGACTGATACCAGAATTGAGTGCTTATGGATGAATCCAGCTGCTGCTCAACCAGACTTATTTGGGGGTGCCGCATGAACCAATCACTTTCAAAGCTCAATAGCGCTGCCGTTCTAGATCGCGGAATTGATGTCCTCCTAGCCGTTAAAAACACCCCAGTAGCAACAGCATCCGAAATTCAGCAGCAAGTTATGCCAAATGTGACGAAGCGTGCGGTACAGCGATATTTAAAAAACTTTGTTCAAATCGGCCTCTTATATACCAAAGTCAAAAATGGTGAAGAGTACAGATACTACCTGACAGGTAAGGCCAAACAGCTATTTGGTGATGCATGACCAGCTACTCAATCGCTGAATACAAGAAGATGGTGAAAGCCACCAGACCGAAAGGGCGCTCCAAGCGTCCTAAGGTGAAAGGCGAAAAAGTACCGAATGAGTTTGAGGTGAAACTGGCCCGAGAACTAAAGACTTTAAAAATTGAGTTTGAGCAGGAATTTGAGTTTCACCCGGATCGTAAGTGGAAAGCAGATTTTCACTTAGTAGACAAAAAGATATTGGTTGAGGTTGAAGGTGGGATCTGGAGTGGTGGAAGACATACCAGAGGCAAGGGGTATATCGGGGACATGGAAAAATATAACGCCGCAACAATGATGGGTTTTCAGGTAATACGGTTTAGTACAGATCAAGTGAAGTCAGGTCACGCGATACAGCAAATTGAGAAGATGGTAGGGGATTTGGGATGAATGCGATGGTTGAAAAATTTGAACAGTTTGAATGGTTGATTCGGGGTACTACAGCAAAGTCACCTAACTTTGAGCCTGTGGTGCATGGGACTAATGAGAAGCCTTTAACGTATCAGGATAAGTTGGGTGCCATTGCATCAATGGATACCGATCTGGCGAAGGCAATTGCTTCAGTCATCGTATTTGGCCCAGCAGCTAAAGCTGATTTTGATCATGTACAGGAACACCTGGCAAATATCATGATTTTAAATGCGGTCCAAGATAAACGTCGTGAACCAGATGGAATCAAGATTAAGGATTTAGCTAAACGTGTGGCCTTTATGGTGATTCAGTTTACTCTAGATCCGACGTTTGAAGAAAACTTCACAGCTAAAGGCCGTTTATACGCAGCTGGTATTGGTGCTCATCAGATGACACTAAAAGCCTATGATTGCACATGGAAACAGTATGAAAAGTTGATGGCACTAGCGATTGACTCTGCAATAGATGAGGCAGCTAAAGCTATTAGAAAGTACAAGAAAAATACCTACAAAGAATTTGAAGCATAAAGCTAGTAATATTTTTCTGATTCAGGTATTCTTTTTCTATACTGGTCGTATTACGGTTCAACCGAGACCAAGTGTTATCTGATAAAATGTTGACTGCTAGGAAAGACTAGTAAAGGCTCATCGAAAGGTGGGCTTTTTTGACATTATTTATTCATAAAATTAAGTGATAATGCCTTTTTGTTTTTGAGCTCTAATTGAAATGGCGATTTTAACTGTTAAAAAACTAGAAGATACTCTCGGTAAATTAGTGGCTGAAGGCAAAAAGCCTGAAAAGATTTTATTAGGCTATAAAGCGTATGGCGAGCTAATGAATGATCGTAGCTTTTTTGAGGAAGTGGCTGGCTCGGCAATGGATCCAAACAAACGAAAATATAAAAATATTAAAATTAAGGTCACTCAAGACGAATATCAGTTTGAAGTGAAATGTCAAAAATAGGTTTAAGCATCAAGGAAAGCTCGCCAAATGGTGGGCTTTTTTATTGCCCTGAGAAATACTAGTGTAATCATACCAAATTAAAATGCTTGATTAACCAGGAAGGAATCTTGCTTAGTTCGACAAAGTTAATGACATTATTTCAGCAATGAATATTATAAATTTATGTTTTATAAGTGAAAATAACTGACATTTCTTGCGACATGATTGCTTGATTGTCCAGGAGTAAATCATGCTTAGATTACTGATGTGTTTATTTGGCCTACATGGTGCGACTGAGATCGATTACACGGTTGATGATGAAGAAATCAAGGTGTGTCGGGATTGTTTGAAAGAAATAAAGTGACTTAATTCAATTTAATCGTTAAAATCACTTAGTAATTAATAGTTTATTTTTAAAACGAGTTAGATCTCAAATATAATACATATTATCTTACCGATTATTCAAAATCTCCACATTTTGGATTTCAAGTTTCGCCCACATCGACCCCAATGATGTGGGTTTTTTTTGACTAAAAATTGCCGAACGTATTACGGCGTATAAAAGCCCCTCGCATTCTAGATGTTGAGGGGTTTTTCTTTTCTTATTGGTGGTACCCATGACAGATAAAGTACAAGCTAAACAAGACTTAGAATTTTGCAGTACTGAGCTGTCTAAGTATCAGAATCTCAGCAGATCTGGATTGACGCGTCATCAAATGATAGTAATCGATGAAATTATAATTAAGCTGAAAGAACGCATTAATAATTTACGGTTCACTTTGTATGGATGAAAAGGCTTATAAACTTTTCACCCAAAAAATCCCGCCAAAAAAGAAATCGCGTGTCAGACCCCTACCCAAAGCTGGTGAAAAATACTTAGAAGCATTCGATCGATTAAAAGAAATCTTGGATCGGATGGAAATCAAATACGAAGAATATTTTCACTTTAAAAGTACGAAGCACTGGCGTTTTGATTTACACCTGGTTGGCTATCTCACATTAATTGAAATTGCTGGTGGGCCTTGGTCTGGTGGACGGAAGGGTAAGCTGGCCACAAAAGCTTGGAGCATAGATCGCTATGACCATGCTGAAGAAATGGGTTACCGCTATCACCGTTTTGAAACCGGCGATATAAACATGGGTCGAGCTACGGCGTGGTTAAGAAATTTAAAGGCATCACATGGAACAACAATTCAGACCATTCCCGCCGACGGAGCTGATTGATCAGGCTGAGGAAGAGGAAGCTATTCGCTTGGCACCTGCGCCAGAGCTTAAAGAATGGGTCGTGAATAACTGGCTTACTTTAGGTGGTGAGTTACATAACCCTGATCATGATCATATTGCTGAATTACTGCATGACAATGAAGAGTTCCTTGCATTCGCCTGGGCTTCATCTGCCGCCGTAGCGAAAAAACGTATGGTGTTAGGCCAATGTGAAAAGGTCATGTTTAACGTAGGTGGCTGGAAGAAAGCACGCCAAGAACAACAGATGCGGGACTGGTTTGGCTTTGTACCTCAATACCTGATTACTGTAGATGCTGCTTTCTGTGAACAGGCTTCAGATCGTGAGTTTTGTCGACTGATTGAACATGAGTTGTATCACATCGGAGTTGAACGCGATGAAGACGGTGAAATCATTTATAGCGATATGACCGGTCTGCCTAAGCATTATTTGGCTGGCCATGACGTTGAAGTATTCTTTGGTGAAGTTAAGCGTTGGGGTGCAGACGAATCTGTAAAACGGCTTCTGGAAATTGCCAAGAATGCGCCGTTTGTATCTGAAACAAGTATTGCTGCGTGTTGTGGGAACTGTGTGATTGGTTAAATTTTTTTGCCTATCTTGTACGACGTAGAACGACAAAGAGGTGTTTATGGCAGCATTAAAAGAGCCTGTAAAAATGTTTATAGTTCAGTCTCTTGCTTGCTTTGAAACCCCTCAACAAGTAGCAGACGCGGTAGAAGAAATATATAAGATCAAGATTGATCGAAAACAATGTCACAGTTATGACCCGACAAAATATGCAGGTCGTAATCTCAGTAAAAAGTTAAAGGATTTATTTGAGCAAACTCGCAAAGAGTTTCGTGAAAATATTGATGATATTGCGATTGCTAACAAGGCGTTTCGTTTACGTGAGCTTCAGAAGATGTATGAAGATTCTGGAAAAAATAAACGGGCAAAACAAAATCTGCTGAAACAGGCATTCCAAGAAACTGATGGTCGTGTGACAAAGCAGGAAATCACTGGTCTAGACGGCGGACCTATTCAGCAAGAAACTAAAAATCTTCCTCAATATACACCTGAACAGCTTGCTGGCATGACGGCGCAAGAGCTTTCGCGTTTAGCAATAAATGGCAAGTTATGACTTATGCAATCGAAGATATAGCGCCACTGATTAAAGAGTGGACAATCAATACACGTCTACCTGAAATCATTGAAGAAATGAAACGGCGCTATTACTACCGGATGCTGATAGAGCAGAATGAACTAAGTCGAGAGGCTGAAATCTACAAATGTAAGAATGATCCGGCTCATTGGTTTAATCACTGGGTATGGACTTATGATCCACGGGGCATGCCTTTTGGACTGCCGGCGAATATTCCTTTTGTTTTACGTCCTGGTCAGGTTGAGCTTGTTGATTGGCTATTAGAGCGTGAAAGCACCCAGACACACGGCTTAATTGAAAAAAGTCGTGATGAGGGTATGAGTTACGTTGTACTTGGTTTTTATCTGCACCGATGGCTATTTGTTGAAGGCTTTGCAGGTGGTGTGGGTAGTCGTAAGGAGGATCTGGTCGATAAGAAAGGTGATCCGAAAACGTTGCTGCATAAGTTTCGGGATATGTTTTCCAAGCTACCAGGCTGGATGAAGCCTAAAGGCTTTGTCGAAAAAGTGCATGACAACTATATGCGGATCATTAATCCAGACAACGGCGCAACGGTTACGGGTGAGGCTGGTGACAATATTGGCCGTGGTGGTCGTACCACAATGTACTTTCTGGATGAATGGGCATTCGTAGAGCGTCAAGAAGCAGTAGACGCTGCAATTTCTCAAAACACTAATGTGCACATCAAGGGATCCACACCAAATGGTATTGGGGATAAGTTTCACCAAGATCGTTTTAGTGGGCGTTACGCCGTTTTCACCATGGCATGGCGTGATAACCCAGATAAGAACTGGCAGGTCGAATTTAATGGCAAACTAATCCACCCCTGGTATGAAAAACAATTGGCCACACTAGACGATATCGTTCTAGCTCAAGAAGTTGATATTGACTACGCCGCGTCGGTAGAAGGTGTGTTGATTCCATCTGCATGGGTACAGGCTGCAGTCGATGCTCATCTTGAATTGGATATTCAGCCGTCAGGCGAACGTATGGGTGCTCTTGATGTGGCAGATGAGGGTAAGGATAAGAACTCCTTTGCTGCACGTCATGGCATCGTACTGCAGTATTTGGATACCTGGTCTGGTGTTGGTGATGACATTTTTGGCACGACTCAGAAAGCTATTGATGCTTGTCTTGATCTACGTTTGAACTCGTTTTATTACGATGCCGATGGTCTTGGTGCTGGTGTACGTGGTGATGCCCGAGTCATTAATGAGCAAAACAGATCCAAAGGTATTCCGGAGATTGAAGCAAATCCATTCCGTGGCTCAGGTGCAGTTCATAACCCAGAGCAGGAAATGGTTGAGGCGCGTAAAAACGTAGACTTCTTTGCCAATCTCAAGGCTCAGATGTGGTGGTCGTTGCGTATTAGATTTCAGAATACTTATCGAGCCTTACAAGGTATGCAATATGACCCAGACAATCTTATTTCGCTCTCTACCAAAGACATAAACAGACAGGAGCTTGAGCAACTCAAACGAGAGTTATCACAACCCACTTATACAAAAAATGGTGCAGGCAAAATCCTAGTCAATAAGCAACCGGACGGAGCCTTGTCTCCAAACCGAGCAGACGGCGTCATGATTTGCTTTAGTGATATCAAGTCGCCTGAACGCTTAAGGCCGGGTGGAGGTGGCTCACGTAGTTTCTAATCAAGGTTTTTAATATGGCAAAATCCAAAAACAAGCAGAAAGAGACCAAGCCAAAATCAGCCGGTTTGTTGACCGAAGTTGCTGTTGAAAAACTGGCATTCAGTATGGGGCGTGCGGCTGATGTTGATGAGGTCTTGCGCAAGGCTGGGGTTACCCGACAGCGCTTAAGTGTGCTCATGGCAGATGATGAAATATCCCAGGCTATGGAAACCCGGCTTGATTCGGTGATTAATGCGCCATGGCGATTGAAAGAGGATCATGGGGAGCAAACCGAGTTTTTAAAGGAGCAGGTTGCTTATTGGCACAATGAAATTATCACCGGTGCATGGGAAGCATGCCCATTTGGCTACTCAGTCATGGAGGCCAATTACCAGGTTCTTGAGGATGGCAGGTTTACACTTAATGGCATTCAAGTGAAGCCACTTGAGTGGTTTGAGCCAAAGAATAACGGTGAACTAATTTATCGTGAGCCACAGGCCAATACAGAAATCAATGTATTTCAGAAGTGGCCATTAAAGTTCTTTTTAACTCGACGCAAGCCTTCATTCAAACAACCCTATGGCGATCCACTACTATCAAAGCTGTATTGGTTATGGTTCTTTAGAACAAACTCCACTAAGTTTTGGGTTAAGTTCTTAGAGCGATTTGGATCTCCGTTACTTGTGGGTAAGGTGGGTGGCGGCAGTCGAACCCAAGATGATATTGATGCCATGACCTCGGCATTACTGAATGCCCACTCGCAGTCGGTTATTTCGATTGGCTCGGAAGATGATGTAAATACAGTAGGTACAAACTTCTCGGGTGCTGGTAGTTCTGCATTTGAGGCATTTGATACTGTTTTAACGCGCCGTATTCAAAAGGTTGTATTAGGTCAGACCCTCACATCGGGAACTGATGGAAAGGGAAGCTATAGTCTTGGCCAAGTGCATGAAAATGTACGGATGGATAAGCGTAATTCAGACTTACGCATGATCACCCCGACCTTTCAGGATATTGTTGATGCAATTTGCTTCCTAAATGGATTTGAAAAGCACACGATTATTTTGGGTGGTGAGCAAGACCTGAATGTAAAAGTAGTTGAGCGTGACTTAAAGCTGAAAGAGTTGGGTGTTGATTTTACTGATCAGTATGTAATGGAGACTTATGGCATCAAGCCCGAGCACTTCAAAATGCGTTCAGAGCAGATTCCAGCTAATACCCAGTTTAGTGCTTTACCTCACCAGGCATTCAACTTTAAGGCATCAGCAAACAAGCTTTCACCAGAGCAGCAGGAAGTTGAAGAGCTGACTGATGCACAGGATGAATTGCAGCTACTGAAACCGGATCAGGTCAAAGAATTGATATTCAAATCTGATAGTCCTGAAGCTCTGGCTTATAACTTGATGCAATTAATACCTGGTGCAACTCAGACACAGTTCACGGCCAATCTGGACCAAGCTTTGTATGCTGCGGATGTATTGGGGTATGTGACGGCGCAAAATGGGAAGTAAGTTATGCAACCAGTCACATTCCTTGAGGCACTTCGGTTTGCTCACAGTAAAAAAATCGTGCTGCCTGATGAGTTTTATTCAATGGATCTAAAGACCCGGCAGATGGCAACTACGGTTAGTTTTCTATCGAGTCTTGAGCAAATTGAGACTGTCATCAAGGCAGTGAATAAATCCATTGCCGACGGCGGTACCTTTAAAGATTTCCAGAAGCTCATTGAAGAATCTGAAATCATTCTGCCAAAGCACTATCTGGATAATGTATTTCGTACCAATATCCAAAATGCTTATGGACATGGACGATGGCAACAGCAGCAACGGAATAAAGCTAAACGACCTTACTTGATGTATTCGGCTATCAATGATAGTCGGGTGCGTCCTGCTCATTTAGCTTTGAATCGTATCGTACTGCCGATTGATCATTCATTCTGGCTGACACACTATCCGCCCTTGGGCTTTCGTTGCCGGTGCACCGTGATTGCCTTAACTGAGAAGCAGGCATTGAAATACGGCATTACGCCAGATGATCAGTTGCCAGAAATAGCTGAAGCCTTAGATTGGAGTTCTCATCCATTGCAGTTTGGTGAACTTGAATCGTTGGTAGATAAAAAGATCAGTGCTTCATCCTTAGATAAAGAATATCTCCTCGAGCAGAAAGAGGTCATTAAGGCTGAATGGACGGCGAGTAAAAAGCTCACCAGTCTGTTTGCTCCGATGGATGCTAAAACCCGGGATCTATTCGACACGGTGGCCAATACAGTAATGCCACTTGATCCAAGTATTCGGCCAAGTGCGATCCGTACCTTTCTAGACTATGTGCAAGGAAATGATGCCGCACTGTCTGGTTATTTAAACTCTGCTACAAGCTCACTGGCTGATGATGTTTTGAAACGATGGTTAGTTGATGACATGAAAGCCATTCAAGTCGTGGCAAGCAATACAGCTTCAACCGTGGTGGGTGCTGCGACACTTAATCAAGTAGCGGCTTATCAGGTAGGGCAAAAAGTTCGATTGAATGCGCCGTTGCTGATGGCTGATACGGCTTCAGATATCGTAATCAAGATTGAGAATGCAAAAGGTTTAGGTATTGATCTGGATATGTTGAATGCTGGCAACGGCGTTCTCATGCCAATGGGATTGTCTTTTGAGGTGGTTTCGATTGAGGTGGTTGAAGGGCAGATGGTTTATACACTAAAGCCTTTGTTGAATTAGTTTTTAAAATGAATATGACCGCCTTCTGGGCGGTTTTTTATGGAGCATGAAAAATGCCAGATCCAAATGAAGAGCGGCTGAAGTATTTATTTAATGCCTCTGCGATTGAGGTACCCAAAGCCGAGGAAGGGCAGAAACGGAAATTTAAAGGCACTGCTTATGCCGGTGGTCGTGTAGATGGTCACTGGTATTGGGGGCGCTCCGGTGTGGTCTTTGATCTTGATGGAATTGAGATTGATAAGCCGACAGCCTTACTTGAAGAACACTTCGGCTCAAGTCGAATTGGTGTCGTTCAAACCGTGGATACAAATGGAAAGATTGATGTATCTGGTGATTTCCTTACAAACGCCAAAGCACAGGAAATTGTCCAGGACTCTGATGACGGTTTTCCATTCCAAATGTCGATGATGATTGATCCGGGATCTATTGAGGAAGTTTCGCAAGGCAAAACGGTCACTGTAAATGGTCAGTCGTTTGAAGGCCCAATCACCATCTTCCGTCAAAACCGTATTCGTGAATTTACGATCTGCTCGACTGGTGCTGATCGCAACACATCAATTAAAGCCTTCTCGGGCAAAGCCAATCCAAACCCAACCAAAGAGGACACCAACGTGACCGAATTAGAAAAAGCACAACAGGCCAAAGAGCAGGCAGAGCGTGAGCGTGATGATGCCTTGGCTGAACTTAAGCAGTTCAAAGCACAGAAACGTGCTGATGAAATTACAGCTTTAGAAACTGAGCTGAAAACACAGTTTAGTGCTGAAGATAAAACGGCTTATACCAATATGGATGATTCAGTTTTTACCTTCACGGCTAAGCAACTTCGTCAGTTCTCGGCAGGTAATACACAACCACCAGCTGCACAACAGCCACAACAAACACCAGGTGTAAATCCGGTATTTGCACATTTGTTTAGTCATCAGGCGAATGGTGGGCAGGGCGGTGGTCAATCAAACCACAATGACACTCACAAATTCACTTCAGGTGCACAAGCATTTGCAGAACAAAAGGGGAAATAATTCATGGCTATTCATTATGTACCGCCTATTTCGGTCACTTCAAAACGGCTGATCCTGGACAATGAAAAATTACGTCGTGCTAATGCCAAGGTGCCAACCGCCACAGCATTTAAATACGGCGATCTTTTAACACTGTCAGATGCCAATGTGCTGGCCCATGCCACTGATGAAAAAACATGGGATGTGATCTGTGGTCAGGATGTATCAGCTGCAGAAGCCACAATCAAGGCCGCTGATGGGATCGAAATCCCAGTGTATTACGGCGGAGTGTTCAGTATTGAAGCTGTATCTGTAAATGGAACCTTGCTGACTCCTGCTCAATATGATGCAGCGCGTGCACAGGCAACTAAAAACAAAATCGAACTTTCTAAGGTGTAATTAACATGCCACAGTCTTTTAATCTTGAGGGCACTCCGCTCGAACTTCTTGATGTGGGTGAACTCGCACTGATTCACTCGAATTACCGTCCGATGGATACCTGGCTTTTAGACAAGCTTTTCCCAAATCGCCCGTTATTCAACCGTGATGATGTACCTTTGGCTGAAGTATCTGCCGAACATGATCTGGCGCCGCTGGTATCTCCGCAACAGCCTGGTAAGCCATTTGATACTACTCAATCTGGTGAAGTACGCCATGTTAAACCGGCTTACTACAAGCCAAAGAACCAAGTCACTCCGGCTGAAACTTTTGAAATTGCCTTGCTGGAACGTTTACGTACCGCAGGTATCATCTCTACTGGCAACCAGCGATTGTCTGAGCAAGAGCAAATGATCATTGCTCAAATCTCGGTAATGAAGCGTAACCATGATGCGATTGATAACTCGGTCCTCATGATGGCAATTGATTTACTGAAAAATGGTAAATACGCGCTTCACTCGGATGATTATGAATACAACCTGGTGGATTACCGTCGTGATGCATCTTTAACATTTACGCCGTTAACCAAGTGGAATGAAGTTGGTGCTAAACCAGTAACTGATATCCGCACTATGCTTGAACGTCAATTGGCGGCTGATGGTGGTGAAGCTAAGCTATCTGTTATGTCTGGCTTGGTTTGGGCAGCTCTCTGGAACAATGAAGAGTTTAAGAAAGAGTTCATCACGCCGTATGCCGGTATTTCTGTTCCAGTGAATCCAAGTTTTGGTGTTAAGGAATCGGCGACCTTCAAAGGTACTTTTGATGGAATCGAATTCTGGGTATATGACGCAACCTACCGCAACAAGGGCAAGGTGAATCGTTTTATTCCTAAGGATTACTTCTCTTTGATCTCTGATACCAATGGTTCAGTTGCTCACTGTAAGATTAAAAACATGTTGGCCAACGGCGTTGCTCAGCAATACTTTGATCGTCAGTGGTACTGCGAAGATCCAAGCGGAATCATGCTGATGACTGAATCTGCTCCACTGGTTGTGCCGTCTAATAAGAACGGCGTCGTTGGTGGTACTGGCTTTATCACCCTATAAGGAGCAAGACATGCCGAAGTACACAGCAAAACAATCCATCGGGCATTTTATGCCAGGTGATGAAATCAAAGGGCTTGAAGCTAAACAACTTCAGGCCCTTTTAGCATCTGGGGCTATTGAAGAATATCAAGAGCCGGAAGAACCTAAAGCAGATGGTACCGCTGCACGTTTGGCTGAACTTGAAAAGGCCAATGCTGAACTAACAGCAGCAAATAAAACCTTAACTGAAGCCAATCAGACAGCAGCTGCTGACAAGGCGAAGGCAGATCAAGAAGTTACCGAGCTAAAAGCAAAAGTGGCTGAACTTGAAAAGGCGAAGCAAGCAGCTAAGCCTAAAGCGGACTCTAAAGCGGCTGACGAAGCCAAGTAGGTGATCTATGTACGCGACTGAAGCAGATTTGGTAGCTCGGTTTGGTATACATGAGATGGAAAATTTAGAAGTAATGCAATCAACTAGTGATGCAGTTGAAAGTGCATTACAGGATGCTGCAGAGGAAATTGATAGCTATATCGCTGTTAGATATGAGCTGCCCTTACCAAGTATTCCAAGCACATTAAAACGAGTAGCGTGCAACATTGCACGCTACCGTCTTTATTTTCAGCGACCCACGGAAGAAATTGAGAACCGCTATAAAGCAGAGATTGATTTTCTAAAGCGGGTAGCTGATGGTAAAGCTATTCTAAATATCCTTAATATTGAAAACCAAGTGACTGATGAAAAGCCAGTAAATAAACCATCAACAGCACCCATCGGCACAAGTTACACCGGTGGCGTATTTGGTGATGCCACTTTAGACATGATGCCTAGCATGAAGTGAGATGTTTATGGCTTTTGCAATAACCATTCGAGCTGATAGCTCACCTATTGAAGCAGTGCTTAACCAATTAGGTAACTTTGATTCACTGAAGAACCAGTTGTTTGATGAGATTGGTGCAGGGCTTGTGAATAGTATTCAGCATCGGTTTTTAACCGGTACTGGTGTAGATGGAAATCCGTGGAAGATTTCATGGAGAGCCAAGCTGCAAGGACGTGATGGTGTGGGCGTTGGTGAAACATTACGTGATACTGGCCGCCTAATGAATTCCTACACACACAATGTTCTTTCAAGCGGTGTGGAGGTGGGTACAGATGTGGCGTACGCACCTCATCTGCATTACGGCGCAACCATCCTGCCCAAGAATGGCCAATACATTACTTTTGCAGTGGGTGGTCAATATCGGAAAGTTAAGCAGTCAGTTTTACCACCACGGACCCAGCTCGGTATTAATGCTGAAGATGAGGTCATGATTTTGGATATTGTCGGGAGTTTTATCGATGAGCACCTTCTTCGCGGTACGTGATGAGATAACAGAAAAACTGAAAGAGATTCCGGAATTTCTAAAGATCTATACGCCGTTGAACTCAGTCAATGTCACAGAGATGTCACAAGTTACGCCGTCGGCTCACGTCAACTTTGTTCGTATCGACAAGAAAGCCAGTGCAGGCAGAGGTTCAGTCAATCAGATCGGCCAACAATGGGCAGTCACAGTTGCATGTCGCAATGCTCAATCTCAAATGACCGATGGACGTGCTGTAAGTGATGAAGCGGGGTTTTTGACTGAGAAGGTGATTCAACTGCTTTCTGGTTGGCAGCCTCAAGCATCACGTACGGCGCTGGAATTTATCTCAGTTCGGGATGGCTATAGTCCAGGCTTTGCATACATCACTATTATTTTTGAATCACAAAAATTCATTTAGGAGCCAGTCATGGCAAAACAATATAAGGCAACTCAGCCTGTCGGCCGCTTTCAAAAAGGCGATATGGTCGGCGGGCTGGATGATGCGCAAATTAAAAAATTAGTGGCGGATGGTGTGATTCAGGAAGTACCTGAACCTAAATCTGCTCCAGCCAAGAAAACCACAGGGGATGAAAAGTAATGGCTAAAGAATATATCTCGTTGCAGGGTAAATTCTATTTATCCAAGCTAACTAATGGTATTGCTGGCGCTATGCGTCATCTGGGCAACGTGCCCGATTTTGAACTTGAGATTGGTGCAGATGTTATTGAGCACCAGGAATCAACATCGGGCAATCGCACAACCGACTTCACGATGGTAAATACCACCTCTGTTAATTTCTCCGGAACACTGGAAGAAGTGGACAAAGAGAACCTTGAATACATTGTCTCTGGTACAAATACTGAGGTTGCAAGTGATACTGTAGCTGATGAGTCTCTAGGGACTGTGGTTGCTGGTCAGGAAATCCAATTAAAGGGCTACAACTTATCAGAAGTGACCTTTAAGGACTCTACTAGCGGTACACCAAAGACACTTACGGATGATCAGTACACCGTAGATGCTAAGTTTGGCACTGTGATCTTCCATGATGTAGCAGACCTCACGATGCCGATCCTAGCCACCTACACAACAGGTGCTGTAACACATACCACTTTGGCAAATAACTTCAATGAAGAATATGAGTTGTTCTTCAAAGGGGTGAATACAGCAAATGGTAAGCATATGGCTGTTCGTTTGTGGCGTACCAAGAAGTCACCTGAAACCACTTTCCCATTAATTCATGAAGAATTGGGTCAGTATGAAATCTCTGGTCAGGCCTTATCTGATGTGGGTAAAGAAACAGACCCAACACTTGGCTTATATGGTCATATCGTAACGATTCCGGCAGCGACAGCACCGTAACCTTTCGCAGGCACAAAGAACTCCACGGCGCATTAGCGTCTTTTTTGTGCCTGCCTTATAGTAATAAGTCTTAAAACATTTAAGATGAAACTTAATAAATAGTAAAAAATAAAGATTATGTAATCTTTTGTTATTCTAATTTTCATCTGATGGGGATATAAAAGATATTCACTTCACGTTAAGAATAAAACTGCTATGACTAAAATAGAAATATTTGTCTCCATCCTAGCCGTAATAATTATTTCTACTATTATTTATCTTGTATGTCAGTAAGTTAGTAAGCTAAGAACCTCCTTCGGGAGGTTTTAAATAACTTGAAATCTTTATTAATTATTTAATATTTACATAAAAAAGCCCTAAAGCGTCTAAACATAAAATTACAAAAGTATGTGCAAATACAATCAGCTTAATCAACAAAATAATGTAAAGTTCCGCCTTTAGGAAAAGGGGGGCTTATGAAACATATAGTTTTTTTGTTGGTTTTTACAATATTAACTGGATGTAGTCAGCAAGAATTTAATGCTCAATCTTCTAATCCAGAGATATTAAAAGAACAACAGCTCAAATCAATACGAGAGATAACTAAAACTTTTCTTCCAAATCCTGATTCAGCTAAGTTTCGTAATCAAATAGGAGAGTGTGGAGAGGTAAGCTATAGGGACAAAGATAACAAATACACTGCTTTCCAACGCTTTGTTGTGATTGAAAAAAATATAGTGCTTGTAGAAAATCAGACGGATCAAAAACAGTTCGAACTATCGTGGAACAGTGCCTGTATACCAAGTTGGAATAAATAATTATAAGGCCCTCATTTGAGGGCTTTACTTTATTCATCAGATGATTCAGATTTTTGATCTTTTTCATTTCCATACTCTAAAGCAACCTGTTGCGCTTCAGCTGCAGCAGTGGCTTCTATTGGAATCGAGTCAGCTGCGATAGCAACGGTACCGGTAAATCCCATTAAAGCTAAGATTAGAATTTTCGAATACTTTTTCATTTGAATTTCCTCTACGTTTCTAAGACTTAATTTCAGTGTAGAGAATGATTTAAATCGTGGATGTAGCAGCTATGTCGGGATATGTAAGATATTCAGGTCTAAAGTTATAGGTTTCTAGGTTTGCGTAAGAATGCTTTTCGGTTGAAACTTTTTGTTGAGTTGCTTAACGAAATGTTTGAATGCTTCAGTAGGTAGCTACACTCTAAAGAAACTTCCCTAACTTCTAAATCTTTGTAACATCCAATAATTTTTTGTAACCTTTATGTTATTAATTGTTTGCTTTGCTTATCATATGAATGATGAAAAGTGGAGCACCGAAAATGCTAACGAAAACAGAAATCGTTGTTGTCATACTAATGGTACTAGCCTTAATTTTCATCGTTTATGAGATGGGACAAGGTGGTAGTTGGACTTTATAGAATTCAGCCTTTATTAAAGTTAAAAGAAAAGCACCTTAGGGTGCTTTTTTAATATCTAAAATTTTTCTCGGGATTCCACCATGAATGATTTTTTCCTAGCAACAAACCGAAGCATCAAAGTTAATGACATCGAAGTGCGTCAGATCCAGATGAAAGATTTTGATACCTGGGCAATGCATGCTGAAGTATTGAAGAACTTCATCAAAGACCAGAATCATTCAGATGAGATTTTGACAGGGCTCTTCAAGGCTCATGGCGTGCAAGTCATTTCGACAATGGCATGCGTCACCGATCTGGATCATGAATCACTGGTAGAACTTGCTGCTGATGAGCAGGGATTTAAAGATCTGCTTAAAGCGGTGCTTCTGGTCAATCAAGCTTACTTTAAATACGAAAAGCCAAAACGCGGCATTAAAAAGAAAGATGACTCCACCTGGTTTGATTCATTCCAGTTTCTGATATCCATGGGTCATCAGCATAGTGAAATCATGGAAATGACCTACGGCGCATTTCAGAACTACGTTAAAGCAGCAAACAAGCTGTATAAGCAAGGGATCTTTAATAACGCCGTAGCTGCACGTGTGGCACAGTCTGATAAGAAGGGCTTTGAGTCATTTAAGAAAGAGATGGTTTCTGATTGATCAAGTAGCACCCTAAAGTTATGATGTGGAAATAACTATTTAGGGGGTTATTGTGAGAAAAATATTATTAGCTCTGTGTTTGGTGTCGGGGTTCACGTATGCAGAAAGGACAACTACCAGCATTCGCACTCCATCCGGTGATTTGGTAAGAATTGGGGATAGTCATCAGGCACTTAAAAGTAAACTTGAGCTTGGTAAGCCGAGATTCTACCTCCTGGAAGATGGAAGACTTCACTGTGCAGCTACTGAGTATGTAAAACAGGTAGATTTACAGGAATACACTGTTATTTTATGCCGAGACAGAATTGTGAAAATCTTATGGCGTAATTTGTAATGAAAAATAAATTAATTGCAGCATTCCTTTGGTTTTTTGGGGTGGTCTTTATTATTAGAGGGTTGTCACTGCTTGGCGAGAGCTTTTTAGGCAGTATATTTATGATATTGGCTGGTATTTTGATGTTACCCCCAATTCAGAAAAAGATAACTGAAATAAGTCCATCTATTAAAGGTCTCTGGTTGGGTGTGGGTATATTTTTCTTATTGGGTTTTTCAGGCATGCTCCTTCAAGCTTCAGAAGAAAAAGCTTTAGAAAATGGTACAGCAAGTCCTGAGCTATTGGCGCGTGAAGCAGATCGTAAAGCACATGCTGAAGAGCAAAGAAAATCTACTGCTGAGCGTGAAGCTACAAAAGCAGCTGAGAAAGAACGGCGTGATCAGGAGAGAGAGGCGCGTGATCGTGCTATTGCAATGCAGGTGGATGCTGAAATTGCATTGAAGAACTTCCTGAAAGATCCTGAAAGTGCACAAATACGTAATCAGAACGGTATGTGTGGTGAAGTAAATAGCAAAAACAGTTTTGGTGGTTACACTGGATTCAAACGATTTATAGCAAGTCCTGCGATAGTTGCTATCGATGGGGAGAATATAGAATCTAGTGAGTTTCAAACTGTATGGGAAAAGTTTTGCACATAATGCTTAACATCTAATTTTTATAACCCTGCCCCTGAGCAGGGTTTTTTATTGCGCAAAGTTCAGAGGTTTATATGTCCGGTAAAAACTTAACCTTCAAATTGATCCTGGATGGAGATTCCAAGGGGTTAGTACAGAATGCTAAAAGTGCAGAGAAGGCTTTTAGTGATTTACAGCAGGCAATTAAACAGGGGACAGCCAGCTTTGAGGGTGAGGCTAAAAAGACATCGGATGCTGTTTCTAAAATTGTGCCGAAAGAATCCTTGGAATTAGCTGATAAGCTGAAAGCTACACTAAACGGTGCAACGGAAGCAATCAAAGGTGCAGGGGATGGAGCTAAAGAAACAGCTGATAACTTCAAGGACTTTGGTAGTAAGGCTGAGAAAGCACTTGAGCAACTAAAAGCTGATCTGGCTGGAGCAAAGCAATCACTCCAAGAATTTTCCAAAACCAATGCTTCACCACACGATATTGAAGCAGCTAAGCAAAAGGTAGATCAGCTGGAGCAGGAGGTAGAGCAAGCTGAGGTAGCATTCAATGAGTTTGACACCGCTGTAAATAAAGCCAATACAGAACTCAAGGAAACTAGTAGTGCAGCTGATAAGGCCAAACAAGGGTTTAATACCGCCAAGGCGGCAGTAGGGACACTGGCAGCAGGATTAGCAGGCCTGGGTCTTGGTCTTACTGTTAAAGAGCTATTACAGACAGCCGATGCTACACAGCAGATGGGCGAGCGTATCAAGAACGCTACTAATAGCACAGAAGAATACACCATGGTGCAAGCTAGGCTGTTAGATCTGGCCAATAAGACCTTCCGGCCACTCCAAGAGGCTCAGGAAGTGTATCTAGCGACAGCTGGTACGATGAAGTCGCTGGGCTACACCACAGAGCAAATTCTAGCGGTTACAGAGAGTCTATCACTATCTTTTACACATAACGCCACTAGGGCAGACCAAGCATCATCAGCACAGGATGCTTTAGCAAAATCCATGGCTAAAGGTGCGGTTGATGCAGATGCATGGATGTCAATCATTACGGGTGCAGATAATGTCGTAAAAGACATGGCTGAAAGTACTGGGCGCACCGAAGAAGAAATTCGCCAACTAGGAGCAAGTGGTAAAGCCTCAATTAAAGAACTTACTACGGCGCTTATTGAGTCAAGAGATCGCAATGAAGAGTTGGCCAACTCAATGGAGAATTCTACAGCCGATGCAGCAGTAGCACTCAGAAACAACTTAACAGACGTTATTGCTAAGCTAAATGAAAAACATCAGATCTCAGCCCGGCTATCAGAGGCCATGCTTACATTGGGTGGGGACATGAGCTGGCTCACCACCTTGTTTGAAGATGCTATAGGTGCTGTAGAGGCCATAACAGAGCGATATACAGGACTAGAGTCGGAGACTCAGGCATTAAAAGACGCTTTGAGTTCAACTTATGAGCTATTCAAGAGCATTATATCTGGGGCTTGGGAACTAGGAAAAACTATAGATGATGTATTAGGAACAGCATTCACAACCTTTGCATCCCTGCTTGGCTCATTTGTTGGTGATGCCACATCTGCTGGAGAGCAAGTAAGTTTCTTAACAAGGGTTTTGCAAGGACTATCACTTGTTTTTGGCATGGTTGAAGATGGCATAGCAGGCATTAAGATCGGACTTAATCTGATTACAGGCGCGTTCTATACTTTGGCCTCGGCAGCCAATAGCGTTATGGCAGCAATCACATGGGGTGATGTGAGCAAGCAATTTGCTGCCAATGCTGATCTGATGAAGGACAAGGCTAAACAGTATTATGCTGAAGCAGACAAAGAGGCTATGGGGTTTAAGTCCAAATACGTTGAACGCCTAGAGGAGATGTCCAAAACTGAGCAGCAGAAAAATCAGGAAAAGGCTGATAGTGCCAAAGCCACTCTAGATAAGATTGATGCAGACGAAACAGCCAGCGCACAAAATCGGATTAAGGCAGCACAGGATTATGCCAATGCATCCATAGCAGCCAATGAAGGCGTGCTATCAGAACAGCTCAAGTCCGAACTAGCGGCCAAGGGCTACGCCGTAGCAATGGATGAGGCAGGGAAGGTCACAGTTGCTGCTATGGATGCTGCGGGGCAGAAACTGACAGAGGCGCAGCAGAAAACTGAAGCCATTAAAGTGGCTACGGAAAACCTCAGAATAGCGGATGAAGAATATCTGGCATTTCAAAAGCAAGCCGCTATTGAGCGCGCAGCTCTAGAAAAGCAGATCCAACAAGCCAAGGCTTCTGGTGACTTGAACGAGCTTAAACAGGTTCAAGACAAGATCAACCAGATCAATACCAAGGAACAAGAGCTACAAGCCAGTCGAAACCAGAGACAGACAGAGTTACTGGCACTCAACCAGAAAACTGCTAATGGTTCGGCTGCTGCATATACAAGGGCTTCCGAACTGGCCCAAAAATTTGGGGTAGATCTAGATAAAGCGCTTAACAAGGTATCTGAACAGTTTACTAAATCTGGCGAGGATATAGATAAGCTAGGTGTGGACCTGAAAGAGCTTGGTGTCACTGGTAAACAGGCCGGTGATGTAACTTATCAAGCCTGGCTGAAATGGCTGGAAACAGCAAAAAGCCAAGCTGAAATTGATATGGCTAAAGCAAAACTTCAGGAGTTTGGAGACCAGGGTAAAGTTTCAACAAGTCAGGTAGAGCAAGGCCTCATTGCTATCAAGATGCAGGCTCAAAAGCTGCCTGATGATATCGATCCTGTTACGGAGTCTTTCAAAAGACTAGGCATTGAGACCAAGGAGAATCTCAAGCTGGCTGCCCAACAAGCATTAATGGATTTTATTAATGTTCGTGATAGCGGCAAGGCTACTGCTGAAGGTGTGCAAAAGGCCTATGAGAAAGCTGCTCAGTCTGCGGCTGCATCCGGTGACGCAGGAAGAATTGCAGCGGTAAATGCAATGAATGCCGGGCGTAATCTTGAAGTGCAGATTGATGAAACCGGTAAGGCCACTGTAAAAGCCACAGATAAAGCCAATGAGTCACTGGATAGTATGCGCCGGTCGACAGATCGGGTTCGTGACGGTGTTAAAGGCATTGAGGGCAGTGTTCACTCTGCTACCCGGGCAATAGACAGCGCTAAGTCATCTACTGAGGAATGGGCTGATGCAGTCAATAAAGCTAAAGGCGAATTTGATAAGGCCATGAAGCAGCAAAGTAAGGCGCTTGGTAGTCTGGATAACTATGATTCTTATAACAAGAATGATGTTATCTCTATGCTGAAATCTCAGGGTTATGACGATGCACAGGCCAAAAAACTGGCTGGTAATATCTGGTCACAAGCCATGGAAGCGGATCGTGATGCCAAGATGGCTAGTTATGGTAATAGCTCATTTGGTGGTTTGGATACTGTCATTAATCAGATGTTTGATCAGGCGGCTGCCAAAGGGATTACCACTCAGCACGGTACCAACAAGATCAATGAATTGCTTCGCTCTATTAACGTGGCCTCTACTGGTTCCAGCAGCCTGAGTGACTATGCGCCGTCGATCCCGTCTGCACCATCGGTTAGAGATACTCAAGGGGACAGTAAGACCGTGCGATATGAATTCAAGTCGGGTGGTAAAACCGTACCTCTTTATGGCTCACCAGAGGCTGGGGATGCAATGGAGGCCATACTTCAAGAATTTGAAATGCTGAAAAAGAGAAGTTAATGAAACTAATACGTGTATCTACATCAGAAACCGTCCCACTTGAGGACGGTTTTTTGTGGGCTGATGAATTTGAGTGGAAGCCTGTAGAGCAGAAACAGGAACGTGCAATTGACGGCTCTCTAATCATTCAAGAGGGTCATAAAAAAGCGGGGCGCTCTATTGTTCTTGAGCCTGCAGACGCTGAAATGGGCTGGATCAAGCGCCGTGATTTACGCACGGTCTTGGCTTGGTCGGCCCTATCCGAGTTGTTCATCCTTGCTTTTGAGTATCAGCATGACCGGCGGCAATTTAATGTGATTTTCAATCATGAAGCAGGTGCATTAGAAGCCAGTCCGGTCAAAGGGATTCCAACTGTATCTGAAGATGATTATTACAACGTAACTTTGCGTTTTACTGAGGTGGGGAGTTAAACAGTGGCTATTGAAACCAAAGACCTGGTGCTCTACAAATCAGAGCGCTTAATGGATACGGATGATGGGGGTGGTAAATATTCAGGCCAGATGATTGAGGATGGTCAGAGTAACAATCTGTTTCCTGATATCTCTGAATTAAACCGCGCTATGGGTGACGTATCCATGCGTAAATTTTTCCCTGCAGTCACAACAGCAGGGAATGAAGTACTGATGGGTGCAACCGTATTTATCTCCAGGAATCCCGCTGATCCAAACGTGTCAGCTCTATTGTTTAGCACCAAGTCCTGGACAGATGAACGCAAATCAGCAAAGAACCGGGTGGAGAACTATTCAGCCAAAGGTGGGCAAATTGCTGGCACACCTCTTGATACGCATTACATAGGCATGAAAACCTTGCAGGTTGCCATGTTTCCCAGCGAAACAGAAAGTGCTGTGGGAAGTACTCTGGTTCTGGTGTCAGATGAAGGTGAAGATCATGAACATGAGCAGTATGTACGCTTAACCAAGGTTGAAACTCGTATTGCCAAGATGATGATTGAGGGTAAAGAGGTTGAGTACAAGATAGCGACCTATTCTATCAGTGACGCGCTTGATCGGGATTTTGTAGGACTATCAGCAAAGCTCTGGTATCAAGGTGAAAAATCCAGAACGATTATCCGCGAGACAATTGTTGCTGACACTGGTAAATACTATGCATCAAGCAATCTTGCATCTGATGGCAAGGTGGGGGAATTCACAGTCAATGCCAAAAGTATTTTTGCCCAGCTTGTACCCTCTGCTCAAGCAGAAACACCAATTATTGATGTAAATGCAGCAGGTGAAAGTGTGGTTTTGGTGGCGGGTAACGATGGAGCCATTACAGCCCATTATCCAAATATTACAGTTGATGTGAGTCAGAATCTTTATATCGGTTCTGCCGTTATTCCCTCGAGTGTTTCATTTACTTTACAGGGCCAACCAATTTCGGATCAGGGTGGATTACTAAAAAATACTCAAGGTGTCCAGGTTGGAACAATTGATTATCAGCGTGGCTTGATTCAATGGACCTCTGCTGTGGTCGGTAGTAGCGAATATCTTGATATTACTTTCAAACCTGCAGCCGCACCGATGCAACACTATCAAAGCCATGCAATCCCAGTGACTCAGCTTAACCAGGGTACCAACTGGACAGGAGTTCTGATTCCAATTCCAGCCCCTGGTGCTTTGACTATTTCTTACATGTCACAAGGCAAATTTTATGAACTTAAAGATGATGGCTCGGGTCAGCTCAAAGGTGCGAGCTCATCCTTTGGTTCGGGTGTAATCAATTATGAAACAGGTTCATGGCTTTTAACGACTGGTGCTTTGCCAGATGTCGGTACGCCGATCTTGCTGAACTGGGGTACACCGATTGTCACTTTCGTGCGATCTAATTTAAGTGTGGAAAAAGCTGCGTTTGATTTTGATTTAGGTCGACCAGGTGTATTGCCGGGTATCACCATTAATTGGACGCTGGAAGGGGAGGCCAAAACTGCAACCTCTAATGCTCAAGGCAAGTTTACTGGTGATGCCACAGGTGAAATCAACTATGCCACGGGTACCGGTAAGATCATTCCAAACCAGCTGCCGCAAAAAGGTGCGGTCTTTTCTGTGATTTATAACTATGGATCCTCACTTGAGCAGACCAAGATGGATGTTGCTCCTGTAAATCAAAAGCTGACCTTTACCATTGGTACCGGACCAGCAATTCAGCCAAATAGTGTTGAGTTAAAAATTCCACTTCAAAGCAGTGAGGGGATTACAGGGTCTGTAACTCTGACAGATGTGCCGGTGAATGCAACTATGGGTAATCTAGTGAATAGCCGTGGTCAAGTACAAGGCACCATTATCTATGCCACTGGCGCAGTTGAAGTCACACCAAAAAGTACAGCGAGCAGATTTGTGCAAACCTTTACACCTATGGCTACCTATGCGGCTGCCTAGCGAGGAAATATGTCTTTTTATTCTCCACAAACATCAGACATTCAAGGTCAGCAGGTTGAATTAAAAGCCTTTAATACTGTTGATGTTCAAGTTAAATACCGTGATACGTCCGGTTCCAATTCAGCAACCCACACCGTGACTGCAAACAAGCTCAAGTTGGATTTATCCTCTGGTTTTGATGAGCAGATTTTGACAGGTTCAGCGCGTTTTAAAGTGGGTGCTGATACTTTTCTTGATCGTACTGGCTTGCTATATCGCAATGTGAATCCAGCCAATAATAGCGGGATTCAATCTGGCATGATCCAGTATGGGACTGGGCGCGTTGAAATCGATTCCTGGACACCGGGTGCAGATAACACGATTACTTTGGAATCCTTAACCACCACAACCGACCTATTGCCGGTCAATAAAATCAGTTTTAGAACGCCAATCATGCCGATCCGACCACAGTCTTTGACTGTTGTGGTCGGGACGCTTGAATACGGTCAGCTCACCTTGACTGCTGATGAAAACGGATTAATTGAAACCAGTCGGGCGCATGGAAAAGTGAGCTACGATACCGGATTTGTCAGTATTTACTTTTATACCAAAACCAAAATCACTGAAGCCAACCGCTCCGAAATTATGGCCAATGACTGGTATGACCCGCTGTTGGAATATCAGGAAGGGGTAGATACTTATATCAACATCCCGGTATGGGTGGATGCCTCCTCGGTACGGTATAACGCAGTGGCTTATACCTATATTCCGCTAGATTCTGAAATTTTAGGTCTATCAGCAACCCGCTTACCACTAGATGGACGTGTTCCGATTTTCCGAGTTGGGGATATTGGTATTGTTAGTTCCAGTAAGTCTTTTGAACTACCAGATGAAGTCGCAGGTAAGATTTATGAATTACCGGATCAGCGTATCTCATGGGCTGAACTCGAAGATGCCGGCGGGATCAAGATTCCCTTTGATATGTACTCAATTGACTATGATTACGGCAAGCTGACTTTAGGTGGGGATTTTGCCCTAAATAATTTAAGTGCACCTCTCACACTGCGCTATCGCTATCAAGATATGCTGTTGATCAGGGATGTGCAGATCAATGGCCAGATCACCTTTACCAAGCCGCTGACACATAACTATGATCATGAAGATACTGTGGTAGGTTCAGCACTGGTGATTGACGACATGCAATCACGTTATACCGGCAAGTTTGTACAAGAGACCTGGAATAGTATCTGGAATGATCAGCCTTCTGAGGGAGCCATATCTGCAAACTATAATGATGCCTTGTATCCGATTGAAGTAACCAACAAGGGAGCAATTCAGGAAAGATGGGCACTTGTCTTTATCTCAGAAACCACTTTCAGAATTGTAGGTGAAACAACTGGCCAGCTAGCCGGCACCGGTTCAACCAATGCGGATTGTGCCCCAATCAATCCGGTCACCAATTCACCTTACTTTATTGTAAAAAGAGAAGGATGGGGGGCAGGCTGGACCAGCGGCAACGTACTGCGTTTCAATACGATTGCGGCCATGTTTCCGGTGTGGGTGATCCGTACGGTAAAACAGTCAGAACCAACGGTATTATCAGATGAATTCCAGATCATGCTGCGTGGCGATATTGATCGCGTCGTTTAAAACCTAAATCAAATATGACCGCTTTAAGCGGTCTTTTTTATGGAATAAATAATATGGTCACAGGCAAAACAGTCAAGTTCTTCACTTCAAAAAACAATAGTGCTCCACAGCTGCTTAATGTGCAGGGTTCAATGCTTGCTCTGCTGGATGCATGTTTAGTTTCAGGCATTCAGGTAGGCACGGTGGCATCACTGACGGCTAGCGGCACCACAGCAACAGCGACTTTTGGTATGACACACAACCTGATGAAGCATCAGATCATTCGGATCAGTGGGGCCAATCAAGCTGAATTTAATGGTGACTTTAAGATCAAGCAGATTGTAAATACCAATACCATCACGTTTGAATTGAATACATCAGCAACGGTCGCCAATGCCACGGGGACAATTAACTGTTTGCTTACACCACTTGGCTTTGAAAAGCCATTCTCAAGCACAACTGCCTTAGGTGGCGGCCGAGCCGCTTTCCGCTCGAAAGATGAATCTTTACCAAACCGGCCATTTTTACGTGTCGTTGATGAGCGGATTTCAAGCTATAGCAACAATTACGCAAAATATGCCAAGGTTGGCATTGTCGAGAACATGACTGATATTGATACCATGACCGGGGTGCAAGCTCCCTACATTGCTTCAGCGCCCGCGCGCAACTGGAATCCGACTGGAAGTGGGCTGAATATCAAAAATGGCTGGGCTAAGTGGTATTACTGCTCAGCAGGTGAAAGTAATACTGATAGCACCAATCTTGCTGATTTTTCAATTGCAGCAGGCGATTGGCTGGTGGTGGGTACTGATACTGGCTTCTACATTATGAATTCAGTAAATAATGATATGAGTATCCTGGAGGATGAAAAGAAATTAGCTTACTGTTACGGCTTTGGCGCGTTTGAACAAATTGCAGATGATGATCTTTTTACTCATTATCTTTTGGCAACAAATATCTGGGAAGCGGTACAGAATATTGGCTATCGAGCATCCTATAATACCAATGGTATTTCAATTGGTTCTGAAGATAGTGATGTCGCAACATCTGGTCGAAGTGTTTTTTTACAGCGCGGTTATAAAAAGTCAGCATATGCTCAGGCTACTGGTCGCAAAGTGACAATAGAATTATCACCCGTTGTAAGTGGTAATACCAGTGGTTATTCAGTATCAGCAGATGGAATTGGCGGGGTTATATTGCAATCTCCATTGATTATGGAGATTTTAAATTCATCACAGTTTTTACCCCGCGGTTTTTTACCACTGATTAAGACTATTCCTCATAAAACGTTATATGCCGATTTACAATTAGTGGAACAATCTGGTCGCGTATTCATCGCAAAAGATATCTACGGTGATTCTAATTACTCCAAAGGACTGGTCATGTTTGATCTAGGAGAAGCCTAATGGCAATCAAGATGGATCAGCCAATTACCCTGGTATTTAAAAACAATATTGCCTTCAAAACAGCGGATGCCAAATCAATTAAGGGTCAGGTGCAGGAAAAAAAAGTTCCGCTACCTTGCCGGGTACGCCTGTTTGAACGTAAGTCAGGTCAGTTAATGGCTGAAGTGGCGACTGACAATCAGGGGCATTATGCCTTTTATAATTTAAATGATGAGGAGCGATTCTTTATTGTCGCCCATCACCCAAGGCTTCAGTTTAACGCAGTCATTCAAGATAATGTGGTGCCAAAATGATTACTCCTTCCTTAAATGCCGGGCTTTCGATGCTGCAGGCATTAACCTTATTTATCGACCAAGGTAGCGCAAATGCTACCTTTGTTTTTTATGATGACAGTAAACCTGCAGATACCACCGTTCCAGCGAATGAGTCAGCTCGGCTGGTGACTATGGAATTACCTAAACCTAGTTTTAAACGGCTGAAAAATACGAGCATTGAGTTATATCCCACTGGTGAAGGCACCATTGTTAAGACAGGAAAAGCCGTCTGGGCGCGTCTTTATAATGGCGAGGGAATAGCTGTAATGGACTTTGATTGCACTGTTGATATGGCACTTGATACCGTTGATCTGGTGATAGGGGCTTCATACGATCTGGACTCAATTGAATTCTTCCCATCAGTTTAATGAGGTGAGCATGTGTCGAACTATACGCCACCGGATGCACATAATTTAATTCTCGACTTTGATGAGCCAGCAACCAGCTCGACAAATTTAAATTTTGGGGATTCTGTCAGTAGTAATACCGTTTCGGCCTGGGTGGGGGTAAGGCTCACAAGCCAGATCCATGGCAAGCAGATTGGCTCAGCCAAAGATCAGGTGTTGGCCACGATCAAAACTGGCATTAATGTACAGATTAGTGGCAAGCAGACGATCAACTACCTGCGAAAAGTCAGGGCAGTCATTAATATTGGTGTGCTGGGAGAATTTAGTGATCATTTTGATTTGAACTTTATTGCTGGGGTATCTGGTCAATTCAGCGCATCATTTCAGAAGGCATTATTTAAAGCAATTCAAGTGAATACACTCTGGGCTAAACCCGTCTTAAGAGTGCATAACAGTGCGTTTTATTTTGAGCGTAGTCTAGGTTTAAGTAACCACGCATCAGCTAGATTTGATAATGCCAATACGCTTCATCGTGCCGTTCAAATGATTCATGAGCAGGCAACAGGCTTATCGCGCAGTGCTTATCTGAAATGGCAGGAAAATGAACGTCTGGTTATCTCCAGGACTTTGATATTTGAAGAATCCAATAAGCTTAGGATTAATCAAAAAACTGAATGGGATGAACTGGTCCGTAAACGTAAAACTTTTACTTACTCCCATCAGGTAGCACACGTTTTTGAAAAGCATTTTTCACTTGAGTGGGATAAAGGCCTTGAGTTTATTACTACATCCAGTATTGCATGGGATAAAGCCAAAGCTATTCATTACCGCAAGCATCCGGTATTACCATGGCCAAAACCTGAACCACCGCAGTATGAAAGTAACAATGATCTTAATTTTAATTGTCTGTGTGATGACCAGGATGCACATAACCTTATTTTAAATTTCGGGGATGATGAGTGTATTCCCGGTTTACCGAATCAAAACTGGTGGTATATCGTGAATGAATTATCAGTGAGCCGTCTGGATAATGGGGAGAATATCCTTGTTTATGATGGTAATTACAGTACAGATCGTAGTGGCTGGTGCTGGTCATATAGTCTAACCGTACCAGTATCTGAGATATCGAAGCTTGAACCAATTAATGGTCTACCTGTGATTTTAAAAATCATGGTTAATGGCACTGAGCATCACATGTTGCTAGAAAACCGTAGCCGTTCGCGTCGCTTTGCCGAAACGACTTATACACTTAATGGCCGTAGTCAGTCCGCTTTATTGGATGCACCCTATGCACAAACGCGATCCTTTACCCAAGAGAATGAGCGTACAGCTCGACAATTATGCCAGGCTGAACTGGATCGAGTGAATAGTTCAACACAGCTAAAGTGGGAGCTGATTGATGAGCTGAGCTGGATCATTCCGAGTGGCAGTCTAAGCTACTCCAATATGACACCCATTGCTGTTATTAAGATGATTGCCGAAAGTGCAGGCGGCTTTGTATATAGTGAAAAAGGCAACAACGCCATTACAGTCAAGCCTAAGTATAAAAAGACCTTTTGGGATGCAATTGCAGTTGAAGAGTATGATCGACTGATACCGGAAAGCCTGGTTACTGAGCAATCCACCGATTATGAGCTATACCCTGATTACAATGGAATCACTTTGACCAATGATCGTGGCCAGTTGAGTGGACAGGTACGACGTACTGGTACACCAGCCAATACCTTACTGGAAACTGTCAATAATCCGCTATTTACAGTTGAAAGTATGGGTGCATATGGCAAAACAGCACTTGCTAAAGCCGGTATGGTTGAAACCCATAGTCTGGTTATGCCGGTGAATACCAATACTGGCGAATGCGCCCCGGGTGAGTTGGTAGCTTTTAATGCAGAATGGTGGGGCATGGTTGAGAACGTGAGTGTCTCGTTCAATCATGCAGTAATCAATCAAAGTGTTAAAGTGGAGAGCATAAACCATGAGTAATCCATTGCAGCGTTTAATTGATTTACTTCCAAAGGCTCCCGAATTCATTGGTACGATAACTTCTGCAGATCATCCTAATTATAAGGTCTTGGTCGTAGACGGAACTGGACTGGTCATGTGCACGAGTACTACTAAATATACGAATGGCACCCGGGTATTTGTATCCAGTAATGAGATTAAGCGCCCAGCACCAGAAGGAAGGGTGGTGCAAATAGAAGTCTAAACTTAACCAAATAACGGCACCTTTTTAGGTGCTTTTTTATTGCCAAAAAATAGGGGGAATCATGCAGGAGCATGAAAAAACATTTTGGATGCTTGTCGTGATCGGGGCTGTCATCGGCCTGTCTAAACTTCTTGTATCTGAGGAAAGACTAACTGTTCGACTTGTTTTGGGTCGGACTATTTTGGGATCGGCTTCATCCGTTTTGGCTGGTGGGATCTTATTACAAATTCCAGATATTCATCCACTAGCTTTGATTGCAATTGCATCAGCTCTGGGAATTCTTGGAAGTACATTTATTGAAAACTGGCTTAAAAATAAAGCCGCAACTTGGAGCGCCAAATGAAATTAATTGAGCAAAGTGCCTGGAAGTATCTTTCTGTAAAGCTCCCAATTTTGGGGGCTTTTTTATTGCTTGTCGTTATTCCGGCATTGCAATGGGCGATGGACTTTAAAGTGATCCCTGTTGAGTACCATGCATTTATCACAGGGTCGGTCATGGTGTTTTTATCCTGGCTTGGTAAGAAAATTTATCAACCAAAACTGCATCAACCTTTAGGCCTTGTTGCGGTTACAGCTGGCCATAGCAATACAGATCCAGGTGCCGTAAATGGCAAAGTGAAAGAAGCAGATCTGGTGGTTAATTTCCGCAATGCAGTGACTCATTATTTGCGTGAGGCTGGATTACAGGTCAAGACCGATGGTACTGGTACCAAGAATGATCCATTGTCTGCTGCGGTAAAATTAATCCAAGGCTCAAGTGTTGCGGTTGAATTCCACATGAATGCTGCAGCATCAAAACAGGCGAATGGTATTGAGACGATTGCTTTACCGAAAGATAAGAAACTAGCGCAGGATTTGTCGAAAGCCGTAGCAGATGCGCTGGGCAGCAGATTACGTGGTGACAATGGCTGGATTGATCAGTCTAAATCTGCGCGCGGTCGTCTGGCATACGTGAATGCTGGCGGTTTGATTGTAGAGCTTGGCTTTATTTCCAATGAAGATGAACTTGCCCGGTTTAATGCGCGTTACTGGTTGGCTGCTAAGGCGGTGGCCAAAGTATTGATCGAGTACGAGCAACAGAATTAAGAAGTTAGTTTTCCAATAAAATAGATAAATGCCCTCAAATGAGGGCATTGTTTATCATTAAAATAAGTGACTGGTTATTAATTAATCCTCAGAATCCCTTCCCAACTAAAATAGTTCTGAGTCAGGTTTTGTCTGGCCATTGCCCATGCGCGACCATGCATTTTGCATGGGCCAATTGCTATTTTCTTATCTCCAAATCTCACCTTAACCTGCTCAAGGGCAGATTGAAGTTTCTCATTTTTCTCTATTTGAGTACTATCAGATAGAAGGGCATATATGTATGTCGATTTTGGCTCGATTGCGGTCAATATCACACCACATTTCTTAAACTCGATTCCTTCTTGAAACAGCTCATTCATTCGCTTCATTACAGCCCGGTTCATAACAGCAGCACAGTCAGTCGGCTCAGCAAATCCGATATTGATCGACTTGTTATAGAAAGGCCTGTTCTTATCAAAAGGATTGGATTGGGCAAAAGCAATCACACAACCACAAAGAGATTCATCTTCTCTTAACCGCTTAACAGCGTTCTGCAGGTAATCACTCATTGCCTCAGATAATGATTCAATATCGGTTACCCGTGCGCCAAATGAGCGTGATGAAATGATTTGCTTCTTGGTTGGCGCAGCCTGCTCAAGTTCGATACATGAAATCCCTTGCAGTTCCATGACAGTCCTCTGCACGACCACTGAAAACAGTTTTCCCATTTGATGTGGATTAGAAGTGGCTAAATCAAGAACAGTATTAATACCTAAGCCTTTTAGTTTTTTACTATGCTGACGACCAACTCCCCAGACTTCGGAAACATCAATCAAACTCGAAAAATAATCTCGGTGCTTCGGATCCATAGAAACCAGATCACAAACCCCATTAAAGCGTTTAGCCTTTTTAGCCATATGATTGGCAAGCTTTGCTTCGGTTTTTGATCGACCAATACCAACACAGACCGGTAATCCAATCCACCGCAAGATCCGCTGTCGCATATCTTGTGCATATTCAACCAGGTCATAATTTTCAGAATAGGCAGTAAGCTTTAAAAAGCACTCATCAATCGAATAAATTTCCTGTTCACCTGGCGCCACGTAATCAGCCAGAATCGAATGGAAACGTTGAGACATTTCAGCATACAAAGCATAGTTACTCGAAAGTACCTGTACATTATGTTTTTCGACAATATCCCTAACCTGGAATAGGGGAACACCCATCTTAATACCAAGATCTTTTGCTTCTTGGGAACGTGCAACTGCACAGCCGTCGTTATTTGAAAGAACAATGACCGGCACATCTTTAAGTTTAGGATTAAATAGGCGCTCACAGCTTACATAGCAATTATTTACATCAATGAGCGCGTATATTTCATTGTTATAGCTCATCTGAATTTCTTGATTACATTTGTGACTACACCCCAGATTTCAAATTGCTGACCTTCTTGGGGATGAATATCTGGATAACCCTCATTCTCAGCTTTCAACCAGCAACCTTTCGCATCAATAATTAGCCGTTTCACTGTCAATTCATTATCGATACTGGCAATCACAATATCTCTATGCCTAGCCTGAATACTGCGATCTACAACCAAGGCGTCATTAATATCGATTCCTGCATTTAGCATAGAAAGAGAATCCGCACGAACAATAAAAGTAGCATTCGCATTATTAATGAGGTACTCATTCAGATCGATTTTTTTATCAATATAATCTTGAGCGGGCGAGGGGAATCCAGCTTGAACGCGTTCGGTTGCCAAGGGTATTTCTATTTTTGTGACAGGATCAAACTGACGGATATCACTAATTTCATTTTCTTTTTTAAGAGATTCTAGGTATTCTTTAATATCAAGAATTTTAGATTCAGGCACTCGAATAACTTTAGTCTCTTCAGACTTTTTTCGACCTGCTCCGGCTCGAAAACCCCCATGAGTACTGTTCATAACTTTACGACTCCTTGATTTTTGTAACAATAATCAAGATTGTAAAGACTCGATAAAAATCAAACAAATAAAATAAATCTTTTAAATTCAAAGATGCGTCATAGAGTGACGCAAAATTATGATATTTCGGATGAACGGTTACAGTGCTAATTGACTTGGTAAAGACTCTTAGCCAGAGCTGCACAGCTCACTCAATTGCGACGAATGTGAATGTGGGGATATGTGTTGGGGTTATTTAATCCTTCCATCCATCCACAATATCAGCCCAGTCCTGCATCATTTTTCTACGATCTGCTAAATACTTGGCATGGTTATACGATGCACGTGTTTTATTCTCATCAGCGTGAGCCAGTTGAGTCTCGATCCACTTTTCATCATAACCAAGCTCATTCAATAGGGTGGATGCCGTAGCGCGGAAATCATGTGCCGTGACGTTCTGCATGATGTATTGCAGTGCACGATTGATTGTAGTGGCTGGCATCATCCCGCCCTTATAGACACCTTCAAAAACATACTTCTTGCGGCCAGTGAGCTTCTTCTGCTTAAGTAAAAGTTGATAAACCTGTTCAGACATTGGCACTATATGCGTCCTATTCTTCTTAGTTAGTCGCATGCCTTTTTTAAGCTGCTCCCGGGTTTGTTTTTCAAAAGTAATAGTTCTTTCTTCGAAGTCAATAAATGACCACTGCAGTCGACGCACCTCAATTGTGCGAAGCATGGTATAGAACAAAAATAAAATAGAATTGACCGTTGACTCAGCACCACCATAACTATCGATCCGCGCTCTAAACACCTTTCGTTCAGCCAAACTTAATGGTCTTGCATGCTCAACATCAGGTCGTGCTATCACTTCACGTACCGCATATGTCGGATCATTCTCAGCTCTTAATGTCGCAATGGCATATCTCATCACAGAGCCAATCTTCTTCCTGTTTTCAATTGCTGTGACTTCGCCAGTACCACGGTTATCCTGATCCTTAACACGCTTCACTGTATTCTGCATAATTTTCAAAACATCAGCAGAGGTCACATCTTTAATATTTTTATGCCCAATAACTTTATAAATATCCTTTTCCATTGCACGATGAAAAGCATCTACATAGGTTTGGGATTTATCCTTTAGACGATCCGCAGCATATTCCTTGGCAATTGCCTCGAAACTGTTTTCATCACAAAGCATGGCAGCCTTTTCTTGTTGACGATGCACAGCTGGATCAATATTGTTTGCAAGCAGTGATTTGATTTCGTCTTGCTTTTGACGTGCCTCTGCTAAGCTTACGATAGGGTATTCACCTAGACTGATCATTGAGGCCTTGCCTGCATAACGATAGCGTACACGCCAAAGCTTTGTACCGGTAGAGCGAACCTCAATACATAGTCCGCCTTGGTCAGCAATACGGTATGCTTTTTCCATTGGTTTTAGTTTTTTTAACTTGGTATCGTTAAGCATGTGAGTAACGCAAGAGATTAAATATTGTTACTCACTATATTACTCACAAAAGCGATTAATACAATTTAATTCTATTTTATGGTATTTAACTGGAAAGGCTTGAAAATAAAGACATAAGGATTTTGATTTAATGGCATTTTACAGTATTTAATTATTATGATAATTCTCGACCATTAAAAGCATGAGTTTAACCTATTGAAATTAATGCACTTAAATGTGCTAATGTTGTCCAGATCGTACTTTATTTATACGTGTTGCAAGCACTTGCCTGACACAACTAAATCATTGATTTCATTGTGTGAAAATAAAGCACGCTTCATCATAGCAAAAAATAGCCCCATTCGGCGCAACAATTTCGCTCAATTTATTGGCTTTAAAAACCTGTAGAAAATTAAATAAAATTTTATAATGATTTAAAGTAATAGGCTTACTCATAGAAAGATTTAAAAGGCTATTTTTTAGAGTAAAACTTAAAAATGAAAAAATTAAGGTCAAAGAGAGGTAAAATGCTTGATGAAAAAAACATCACTTGAATAATTAAGCTTTATATAAACTTTTCTATTGAAAGTAGATTTAAAGAAAATGCCTCATAATAGGCATACAATCCCAAATGAATCGCAAAATTTTCTTTACTGATATCTACTAAAAAAAGCTCAATTTTTATCCAAAAACAAGTAAAAATATAACAAAAGTAAGAAAAAGCAGCATATTTGCTATAAAAAGCTATGTTTCTTATACATTTTTATAGATACATGCACTATTTAGGTGCGCTAAAAAATAAAGCTGAAATAAAATAAATGAAGAATGCTTGAATATAGTGCATTTAGTTTTGCAGCTAGTATAATAGCCGCAAAGTATTTTTGTCACTTCATGATTTCTTATAAAGATTTCAAGATTTTATCTATACTTTTAAAAGTTGGTACGGTAATTGCTTAATAACTATCAACTGCTAACACGCACTTCACGGGTGCAACAAAAACATCGGAGCAAAATGAGCATGGCGAACAAGGTCCTTCAACTCATACAAGAAAGTGGCGCAAAATGGGTCGATTTTCGCTTTACTGATACCAAGGGTAAAGAGCAACACGTCACTTACCCAGCAGACAGTATTGATGAAGATACATTTGAAGACGGCAAAATGTTTGACGGTTCTTCAATTGCAGGTTGGAAAGGCATCGAAGCATCGGACATGATTTTACGTCCGGATGCGGCAACAGGTTTTATCGACCCGTTCTTTGCAGAGCCAACAGTTGTTGTAACTTGTGACGTCATCGAGCCATCAACTGGTCAAGGTTATGATCGTGACCCACGTTCGATTGCGCGCCGTGCAGAAGAATATTTGAAATCTACCGGTATCGGTGATACTGCATTCTTTGGTCCAGAACCAGAATTCTTCGTATTTGACGAAGTAAAATGGGAAATCGACATGTCTGGCGCGCGCCATACATTGATCGCTGAAGAAGCTGCTTGGTCAACTAACAAAGACTACGAAGGCGGTAACTCTGGTCACCGTCCACGCGTAAAAGGCGGTTACTTCCCAGTTCCTCCTGTAGATTCTTCACATGACATGCGTGCAGACATGTGTGCGCGTATCGAAGACATCATGGGTCCAGGTCGTGTAGAAGTACATCACCACGAAGTTGCTTCTTGCCAGTTAGAAATTGGTGTGAGCTTCAACACTATGGTGCGTAAAGCAGACGAAGTTCAACAGTTCAAATATGCGGTTTGGAACGTTGCGCATCAATATGCAAAAACAGCAACCTTTATGCCTAAACCAATGGTTGGCGATAACGGTTCTGGTATGCACGTGCATATGTCGATCTCTAAAGACGGCAAAAACCTGTTTGCTGGTGATGAATATGCAGGCCTTTCAGAAATGGCGTTGTACTTCATCGGTGGTGTAATTAAACATGCCCGTTCTTTGAATGCGATCACTAACCCTTCTACAAACTCGTATAAGCGTTTGGTTCCACATTTCGAAGCACCGATTATGCTTGCTTACTCAGCGCGTAACCGTTCTGCATCTATCCGTATTCCTTACGTGTCTAGCCCGAAAGGCAAGCGTATTGAAGCGCGTTTTCCAGATCCAATGATGAACCCGTACCTAGGTTTCGCGGCATTGTTGATGGCTGGTCTTGACGGTATTCAAAACAAGATCCACCCAGGTGAAGCTGCTGACAAGAACTTGTACGATCTTCCACCGGAAGAAGAAGCAAAAATCCCTACAGTGGCGCATAGCCTGGATATGGCGCTTGAAGCACTTCAAGCGGATCATGATTACCTGTTAAAAGGTGGCGTGTTCACGAAAGAAATGCTTGATGCTTATATCGAGCTTAAAACTGAAGAAGTTCGTCGTCTAAACACGACTACTCACCCAGTTGAATTTGATATGTACTACAGCTTGTAATTCATCACGAATTAAAGCGAAGAAAACCCGCGCATGTCGCGGGTTTTTTTGTATCATCTATTTATAATTTTAAATGATTGATGGGCTTAAATGGCACAACGTAAAAAGCACACCAGCTTTTATCCATGGATTGATCCAAAAGATCATAACAAAGGTTTTAAGTTGAACTTCTCTGAAGTGACTTATCTTGAAGTGGGGCGGACTCCCGAGGGTTATAAGCAGGCTCAATTTGTGGCGCTGAAAAATCCTGAAATAGCGCTGGATTATGCTTATCCAGAATCATTTTATTTGAGTGCTGAAGGTTTTATTTTAATTAAAACCCCACAAGGCAAATATGAAATCATTGCAAAAACAGATAACTGTTAACAATGAATAGTCGTTCTAGAAATCAAAATCAGCGTGTGCTGCTGTCAACTCTGCCTGTTGAGTTAAAACCGTGGCTGTATGCATCGGGTTCACTCACGCAACAACTGACCGATTTGGCGCAAGGACAATTCCATGTCGAGCCAATTCAAGAGCATTTTCAGCGTTTAAGCTTTGCCAATGCCAAATGGATGCAGATGTCACATCAGCATACTTCCTGGGTGCGTGAAAGTTATCTCTACGGCTCGGAACAGTCTCCTTGGGTGAAAGCCAAAAGCATCTTTCCGATTTTAAGCCTGCAAAAAAAAGCCCGAATTTTTCAGCATATTGGCACCAAACCGATTGGCTGGTTTCTGTTTCAGCGCACTAATCCACTGTGCCAGCGCCGGGTGGTACTTTTAGATGAGGGCTGGACCCGTCAGAGCTGCTATACTTGGCACGGCTGTAAATTTATCGTACAAGAAACATTTTTACCGGCATTTGAACACTTTATACAAAATTCACGGGCTTGATTTTTATGGCAACCGCACAAGCAATCACCTGGCGTGAGCGTCTTAGCGCCTATTATTATCTTTGTCGTTTTGATAAACCGATTGGGACTGAACTGGTTTTTTGGCCTACCATGTGGGCGCTGTGGATTGCAGCTCAGGGCATGCCACGTATTGAAATTTTAATTCCCATGATTTTGGGTGTGATTTTTATGCGGGCGGCAGGCTGTGCCATTAATGATTTTGCTGACCGTAAAGTCGATGCACATGTGGAGCGTACTAAAAACCGCCCATTAGCGACCGGGATTATCAGTGCCAAAGAGGCCGTAATGGTATTTCTGGTTTTGGTGGCTGCCAGTGCCTGCTTGCTATTTTTTCTGCCAATCGAAACTTTTTACTGGTCATTTGGGGCTTTATTTTTAGCGTTTATTTATCCTTTTATGAAGCGCTATACCCATTTACCTCAAGTCTTTTTGGGTGCAGCATTTTCCTGGTCGATTCCGATGGCTTATACCGCAGTTGGACAAACGCCGGATTTAACCTGCTGGCTTCTATATTTTGGTAATCTGGCCTGGACCGTAGCCTATGATACCCAATATGCAATTGCAGATCGTGAATACGATTTAAAGATTGGGGTGAAATCAACCGCGATCTTATTTGGTCGATATGATATTCAGATCATTAGCGCTTTGCAGGCCATTAGTATTCTTTTGATTGCTGTAGCACTTTGGCTAGAAAATTTACTGATTCCATTTGGTTTGGCTGCATTAATTGTTGTCACTCTCGATTTTATTTACCAATGGTTTAAAACTCGAGATAAAAATCCACATTTGTGTTTCTGGGCGTTTAGGCATAACCGCTGGATTGGACTGATTATTTTTGCAGGAATACTACTGGCTTTGAGGTAGTGACTGTCTATCGACTGAGAAAAAAGCGTCCTATAAGGATGCTTTTGTTATTGCCTAATCTATAAGGCTTGAGCTATGACTTTATTTTGTTATATTGGGCAGTGTAATTAAATGACGAAATTAAAGCAGGTTTGTTATGTCCGAGCAGCCACAGCCCCGCAGTGTCAAAAAGCTATTGATCTTCGGTACGCTTGCACTTTGTATTCCGGTATTTTTAATTAGTATGGCATTTCTTGCAGTGAATAGTGATGCTAAAAATCAGGAAAAATACAAGCAGCAGCAGACAGATATGATTGCGCGTATTGAAGCACGAGAAGCTGCGGAAAAGCTCAAAGCAGAGCAGGATGTTAAGGCAGATTCAACTCAAGCTGCGTCTGAAAGTAGTGCAACAGCACCTTAATCTATCTAAAATCCCTTTGCACTTGTCTAATACTGCAAATGTCTGTGTAGTAGATAGTTGCATGGGTTTCTGCAAACGATGATTTGACTGTAGATATTCGATACTTAGTAATTAGGCAAGCTGTATTCTAGAATGGAAAAATATAGCCACCCATCATCCGATCGGTGGCTATATTTAAATCATCTTAAAGCAATTCTTTGCGCAATTGTTCTGAAGATTTAATTGAAAGTAGGGCAGGTGCTACATCTAGGGCTGTTTTGGCACCATATTGCTGAGTTTGATTCAGACGGTAGCAGGCACGGGCATAAGCCACTAGAACACTTGCAGTAAACTCTGGATTGCTATTCAGCTTTAAAGAAAACTCAATCACCTGTTTTTGTGCATCACTGGTATTACCACTACGAATGACAAAACCGCCATGTGGCATATCTTGGTGATCTTTCAGTAAAGTTTCCTCACTGATAAAATTCACAGTCGTATTATAATCTGCAAAATAATCAGGCATGCTGACGATGGTTTGTTCAACTGTTGCTGCATCAGCTCCTTGTTCCAAGACCACATAACAGTCACGATGATGTTTATCTTTGGTGCTTAACTCAGGTCGTGCGCCACTGCGGACTTGTTCAATAGCATCAGTGGATGGAATGGTATATTGAACACCAGCTTTCACCCCAGGTACACGGCGGATCGCATCCGAATGGCCTTGGCTTAAGCCTTTACCCCAAAAAGTATAAGTTTCGCCATCTGGTAATAGCGCTTCACCAAATAAACGGTTAATCGAGAACATGCCAGGATCCCAGCCAATAGAAATCATGGCTGTTTTTTTGTTAGCAAGGGCGGGTGCATCGACTGCAGCATAGTATTCCGGAATACGTGCATGCGTATCAAAACTATCTACAGTATTGAATTTACTTGCAAAGATAGGCGCCTGTTGTGGCAAGTCATCTTTAGAGCCGCCACAAAGAATCAGCACATCAATTTTATCGCTAAACTCATTTAATAGTGCATCCATGCTATACACTTGAGTTTCTGCAAAGCAAGGAGAGACGCTGCTTGGTGAGCGGCGAGTAAAAATACCGACAAGCTGCATATCAGGATTTTTCTGGATGGCAGTTTCAACACCGCGGCCAAGATTACCGTAACCCGCGATACCAATACGAATAGAATTTTGCATAAATAAACGATCACTGAATAAAAAAACAACGCCAAAAATAAGCAAGGTGATGATGGCCAGAAATGGAACAGGCCAATCAGGTCATCTGACTTATATTTTGTTTTCGAAAGGATTATAGAGCGATAATTTAAACTTTATCACCCTAATCCTGCAGAAAGGCAGGTTTAACTGAGAATGCTTGTGATGAGACGCTAAATTGGACGAGGATAGGTTAGTTTTGAAGCATGAAAAGCTGCCGAGAAATTAAAAGCGGAGCAGGAGGCTTTGATTAATCCAATTCAAGCTGCAGCGAGAAATATCGAAATTGCAGCTTAATTTATTTTAAATCCCTTTGCAGTTGTCTGATAGTCGGAATCTGGGTGTATCGAATCACGGTATAGCCTGCTGCAATCAGCATGGCATCGCGTTCAGCATCTTCCTGCTCTTTGCCAATATGGCTCGTTTTCCTAATTAATAAAATGATTGTCAAATAAGAGCAGAGATTGTAACTACTATTTTTTTTAAATACAAAACTGAAATATTGCTTTAAGTTCAATTTAGAAGATTCAAATATCAAATGAGACACATCTGTAGTTAATTGAAAAAGTTAGGTGTATTAAAACTCATTAGACTTCTTCAATGCACGAAACAGACTGTGCAAGAATTTAATTAAATTAAGATTATTCAGAAAAGTATTCTGAAAAGAAAGTGATGAAATTGCTATCAATGGCATTCAACCAATCATAAAGTTCGATGAAATCTAATCTTCTTTCAAAATTCTCAACTTTAGCCACATATGATTGAGGCTTTTTTAAAGACGAAGCTAACTGTACCTGAGTTATTTTTTTCGACTCACGTAGTCCTATTAATTCGTTAATAACTTTCCTATACCTAGGATCATGTATTGAGCTCATGGCTCAAAATGTTGTACTATCTTCATAAATATCCCAAAATGGGATATTTTTTATTATTGTACACTGGGTGTTTTATTTTATGTCATTAAATCATAAACTTAGTTATCATTTGGTTGAATATCTGTCGAATCAAAATTTTAGAGACAGTGAGTTTAAAGAAATTTTTAATGGTTTTAAAAAAGAAAACCCAGAGTTTTCGTCGAATAATAGTTATCAACGTACATATCGTATTATAAGGGAGCTAGTAAATTGTGATTTGATGATTCTTAAGCGTACTCATCATAATTACAGATATACTTCAAATTACTCAGTTTCATCGCTAAATAATTTTTTGTTAAAACAAGATATTACGATTGATTTTAAGGATAAATTGAAAAGTGAATTTGCTGAAGTAAATTTAAATATAGAAAAAATCCGTCTAGAAATTAACTTTTTTGATAAATATATGAAAGAGTATCCTATCTTAAAAGACACTATCCTTCAGTTTAAAAAGAAAAGTCAGCAAAAACTGACTTATTTAGAATCTCAAATTTGTGTTTTAAATATTATTAGGACAAATGTTTGATATGAACTTATTTTCGTGTGAATGCTAACAACCTAAGCTGGATTTTAATTATTTAAGATTTTTGAATAGTTCTAAGATGAATTCTATCTGTTTTTTGATACGGGCGACTTGCTACGAGAAGTTTGATCCTTGAAATTTAGAATGCTTTTTATGATTTAGTGTAATTTATCATAAATAAAATCTATGAAATTTAATGCCAACGAAGAGATCACGCTACATCTAAAATTTTAGCATTCCAACTCATAATAATTAAATGACCCCATAAAATTAATAGGTGGAGAGAGAGTAAGAAATGAAGATATAAGCTTTATTAAAAAATTAAGTGTTTATATCTATGAATTAGTTAGAATTTTTCTCTTATACTCGAACTTCAAATTAAGTCTAATCAGCAAGAATCCCTTTTTTTCGTGAATCATAGATCGTCTACTGCAAAAAATAAATTTGACATAACCTAAAATTCAACCTAACATCAGCTTTAGGCTGAACTGCATAATCGTTCTACTGTAAAAAAAAATAGTGATGACAGGTGGCCGCCTGTCATCGAATTCAAAACTATTAACGCGACTAAACATTAGGAGTTAAGAACAAATGAAAGTATATCAGATCAATTACGACCTGCGTAAGCAACGTAACTATGATGAGCTGTACAAAAAGATTCAATCTTATCCAAATTGGTGCCATCCATTAGAGTCATGTTGGTTAATTGCCTCTGAAAAAACAGCGCCACAAATTGCAGAGGAGCTCTTCAAAGTTATGGATAGTGATGATGGACTATTGGTGACCCGCTTACTAAATGAAGCATCTTGGTACAACCTTGATTCAGAGGGAATGAAAGATGTGACTAATTGGCTTCAAGAAAACTTAAGCAAAGCTAGCTAATAGTCTAAGCCAAGGATGGCTCAACCCCCTTCAGAGTAAATATCTATGGCAAAGTTTAAGAGATTCATAAAACTGAGTGATCTTGCAGAGATCCGCACAGGTTTTACATTTCGTGAAAAGGTTGAAGAAGTCGAGTCAGGCAATGCCCACGTATTGCAGATCAAAGATATTCGTAGCATTGCAATGGATACATGTGGTTATACACTTTTTGCTGATGCCTTACCGCAAATTGATTGGCGAGGTAAAGATAATGCAATTGTATCACCTCAATCTGTGTTGTTGCCCTGTCGTGGAGAGTATCTCAAAGCCCATTATTTTGTGGGTAATCAAGATCAATCAAAAGTATTACCCTTAATTGTGAGTAGTCAGTTTTTGATTCTAATGCCAAATCAAAATGTAGTGCCTGAATACTTATGCTGGTACTTAAACCAACCTAAAGTGCAATACGAGTTACGCAAAGAAAGTCAGGGTTCTAAGATGCCGATGCTTAGTGTATCAACAGTCAGCCAATTTGAGGTTGAAGTCCCTAGCTTGGACATTCAGCAACGCATAATCGAATTAAACCGTCTTTGGGAGCAAGAGCAGATCTTGACTCAGCAATTACTTAAAAATCGTGAACAAATGATGATGGGCATGTTTAAACAACTGCTCCAAGGAAACAAATAATGGTTACTCAAATTAATCAAGATACCGTCAATAAAGCCCTTTGGTCGGCATGTGATGTATTCCGTGGCACGGTGAGTGCAGATACCTATAAAGACTATATTTTGACAATGCTGTTCTTAAAGTACATCTCTGATGTATGGCAAGACCACTACGACAATTATAAAAACGAATATGGTGATGAACCTGAGCTGATTGAAGAAATGATGAAAAACGAGCGTTTTGTACTGCCTCGTGAATCTAATTTCTATACCTTGCATGAGCGTCGCTTTGAGCCCGGCAATGGTGAACGCATTGATATGGCTTTACATGCGCTTGAAGAAGCCAATGGCACAAAGCTGAAAGATGTAGGCAAAAGCGTTTTCCAAGATATCTCGTTTAATACCGATAAATTGGGTGAAGAAAAGCAAAAAAATACCATTCTCAAAGATCTCTTAGAAGTGTTTGCTGTGCCTGAGTTGGATCTCAAACCAAGCCGTGTGGGTTCACTTGATGTCATTGGTAACGGTTATGAATTTTTGATTAAAAACTTCGCTGCCAGTGGTGGTCAAAAAGCAGGTGAATTCTATACACCACCTGAAGTATCGGACTTAATTGCTGAATTACTTGATCCACAAAAAGGTGACAGTATTTGTGACCCAGCATGTGGTTCTGGTTCACTATTGATGAAGTGTGGTCGTAAGGTTGTAATTAATCACGATAGCAAAGAATATGCACTTTATGGGCAAGAAGCGATTGGTTCAACTTGGTCATTAGCCAAGATGAACATGTTCTTGCATGGTGAAGACAACCACAAAATTGAGTGGGGCGATACTATTCGTAATCCAAAATTATTGGATAAGAATGGCGACTTGATGTTGTTTGATATTGTGACCGCTAACCCACCATTCTCATTAGATAAATGGGGTTATGAGCAAGCTGAAAATGATAAGTTTGATCGTTTCCGTCGAGGTTTACCACCAAAGACCAAAGGTGATTATGCGTTTATTTCACACATGATTGAAACGCTCAAACCTGTTACGGGTCGTATGGGCGTTGTGGTTCCTCATGGGGTGTTATTCCGTGGCTCATCTGAAGGGAAGATTCGTGAGAAGTTGATTAACGAAAACTTATTAGATGCGGTGATTGGTTTACCTGAGAAGTTGTTCTACGGTACGGGTATTCCTGCTGCCATTTTAATTTTCAAAAAGCAAAAGTCTGATGATTCAGTTTTATTTATTGATGCAAGCCGTGAGTTTAAGTCAGGTAAAAATCAAAACAATTTAACTGAAGAGAATATTGCCAAGATTATTGCAACCTATCGTGCTCGTGAAAGCGTCGATAAGTATGCGTATTTGGCGACTTTGCAGGAAGTAAAAGATAACGATTACAACCTGAATATTCCTCGTTATGTGGATACGTTTGAAGAGGAAGCTGAGATTGATTTGGTTGCTGTACGTGCTGAGCGTGAGCAGTTAAAGACTCAACTTGCTGAGCTTGAAGTGCAAATGGCGAAGTATTTAGAGGAGTTGGGTTATGGTGCATAAGTATTCAGAGCTTGATTTGATGCAAGCTCGAATAAAAGATGTTCCTAAAGGTTGGAACTTTTTACCAATTGCTAAGGCTTTTAAAATCAGAAATGATCTAAGAAAACCAATCAGTGATGAAATTCGTTCTACCCAACAAGGTTCATATCCTTATTATGGACCAACAAAGATTCAAGACTATATTGATACATATGAGCAAGATGGTAGTTTTGCATTAATTGGTGAAGATGGAGATCACTTTTTAAAGTACAAATCACAATCAATGACACAATTGGTTGATGGTAAATGTACGGTAAACAATCATGCACATATCATTGAAGGAACTGATTTAGCTTCAAGAGAATGGTTTTATTACTATTTTATGCATCGTGATATTTATAGTTATTTATCACGTCAGGGTGCAGGGCGATATAAGTTAAATAAAGCATCTCTCGAAAAGATTTATGTATTGATTCCTCCTAGTGAAGAGCAAGAAAAAATCGCCAAAATCCTTTCAACTTGGGATCAAGCGATTTCGGCTACTGAAAAACTGCTTGAAAATAGCCAACAGCAGAAAAAAGCGTTGATGCAACAATTGCTGACGGGTAAAAAACGTTTACTTGATGAGAATGGGGTGAGATTTAGTGGGGAGTGGCAACGATTTAGTTTGGGAAGCATTGCAAAAGTTTATCAGCCGAGAACAATTTCTCAATCTGAATTAAGCTCTGATGGTTACCCTGTATATGGAGCTAATGGTGTTATTGGATATTACTCAGATTTTAATCATGAATTAGAGCAAATAGCTGTAACTTGTCGAGGTAGTACCTGTGGTGTAGTTAATTGGACTGCACCTAAGTCATGGATTACAGGTAATGCCATGGTAATTAATGTTGATGGAAGTATTTCAGTAGATAAGAAATTTCTTTTTTATGTATTAGGTTCCTCTGATTTAAAATATTTAATTACTGGTTCAGGTCAGCCTCAGATTACTGGTGATATTAAAAATCATGTTGTCAATTTAGCGCCTATTAAAGAGCAAAAAACCATAGCTCATGTTTTAACGTTGGCGGATAACGAAATTGATGCTTTAAAGTATGAGATTGAATGTTTAAAGCAAGAGAAAAAAGCACTCATGCAACAACTTTTGACAGGTAAAAAACGTGTCAAGGTGGCTGCCTAATGATGCAAATGATGCCTAGCTATTACCGCATTATGGCGGGTGCGAAGTCTGTATTTGCTCAAGAGTTTCTAGAGGGCGGCTTTATTGCCGCCAACTGGAACATTGACCAAGACTTAACGCATGATTTACCTGATGATTGGCGTGAATTTAATCATCGCTTTATTCCTGTTTATCTTAATGCTTTGCCTGAGAAAACTAAAATTTCAGCAGGTTTGGCATGTGGCATGCTCCATACCCTTTCAAAAGGCATTAAACAAGGTGACATCATCCTTACACCTCGTGGGGATGGTCATTATTTAGTGGGTAAAGTCATATCAGACTATTACTACGTGCCTTCTGGTGAGCTAAGCCATCGCAGAAAAGTCGAATGGTTTGAACAGACTTTGCCTAGAGAAATGATGTCTCAAGAGCTAAAGAACTCATCGGGATCAGCGGGTGCAGTTTGTAATCTAACCAAGTATGCAGAAGAGCTTAAATCTCTCATTGATGGTAAAGAAACGATTGAGCATCTCGAGCCTGATGATGTGGTCGAAGACCCAACAGCTTTTGCTTTAGAAAAGCATTTAGAGCATTTCTTGGTAGAGAATTGGTCTAAAACTGAGTTGGGCGCAATATACGACATTTATACCGAAGAAGGTCAATTGGTCGGTCAGCAGTATCCATCTGATACAGGTCCTATCGATATCTTGGCAATCAGTAAGGATAAGAAGACATTGCTTGTTGTTGAGCTAAAACGTGGTCGAGCAAGTGACCGTGTTGTGGGGCAAATCCAACGCTATATGGGCTATGTCAAAGATGAATTAGCTGAGGCAGATCAGCAAGTGAAAGGTGTCATCATTGCACTAGAAGATGATTTAAGAATTCGTCGTGCTTTGAGTGTGGCTCAGAATATTGAGTTTTATCGTTATCAGTTGAGTTTTAAGCTCAATAAAAGCTAATGCAAAAGTGAAATTTGGCGCTGATTGATCATATTTGGCGTCACTAAATATTAAATGGATCTTTAGAAGCAAGGATGTTTTTAATACTTTATCAACAATTAAAATTTGAGGGCTGTAATGTCAATTTCCCAAATGTTTCAAGACTTTTTAAGCAATATCAAAGTTACAAATGAAGAACAAATCACGTTGCGTTATCAAGGGATAACAGGTGCATTAAACAAAAAATTTCGAGATACAGAATCGGAAACATTGTATCAACTGCAAGTTGGTTCCTATGGAAGATGGACTGCGATTAAAGGTATTTCAGATTTGGACATGCTGTATATCATGCCATCTTCAAAATGGGATGATTATAAAAATGGCGGTCAATCAAAGTTATTAAAAGATACGAAAGAGGCAATTCTTGCACGTTATCCCCGAACAACTGTGTTTGTAGATCGATTAGTCGTATGTGTCCAATATACGAACTTTCATGTCGAAGTTCAGCCTGTATTTAAGCAAGAGGATGGATCATATAAATATCCAGATACGAAGAGTGGTGGTAGTTGGAAAATTACTAAACCACAAGCTGAAATTGATGAGATGAAAAGCATGAATGAGGCAAAAAATAAAAACTTGCGTCGTTTATGTAAGATGGCTAGAGCTTGGAAAAATAAGCATGGAGTGGGAATAGGAGGCCTATTAATAGACACACTCGCCTACAATTTTATGAAATCGACTACGAATTATGATGACAAGAGTTATAGTTCATATGATTGTTTAAGTAGAGACTTTTTTAAGTATTTATCCGAACAACCCGATCAAGATCACTATCAAGCTTTAGGTAGTAATCAGGATGTCAAAGTTAAAAGTAAATTTCAAAGAAAAGCTAAAAAAGCATATGAGAATTCGCTTAAAGCTATTGAAAATGCAGGAAAGAGTTCTGCTAATGATTATTGGCGAAAAGTATATGGAAATTCTTTCCCTAAAGCAGCAACTACTATCGTTAAATCAATGACATTAGGTGAGTTACGCTATAGACATACTGAAGAGTTTATTGAGGATAAATACCCAATAGATATACGTTATCCGTTAAAAATAGAATGTGAAATTACTAAACATGGTGCATTCATAGATTTCTTAAGACATTTTAAAAGAAATCGTAAAAAATTAAATAGCGGAAGAAGTCTTAGATTCTATATCGATAAAAATGGGACGCCCTCCAGTTTGCCAGAGCAAAAATATTCTGTTTTATGGAAAGTTTTGAATCGTGGAGAGGCTGCAAAAAGTCGAGATTGTATTAGAGGGCAAATTGTTGCGGATCTAGGGCAGAATCAAAAAACTGAAACCGCTGATTTTAATGGTGAACATATAGTGGAATGTTACATCGTTCAAAGCGGTGTAGTTGTAGCTCGTGATCGCATTTATGTACCAATTGAGGAATAAATATGAAACGAGATGATTTACTTAAATGTATTGCTGATACGGGATACAACGTTGGATTCGGAGCAAAGAAGCATTTTGCTACTTATGATCTTGTTGAAAAATCACCAGGGTGGATTAGTTTTATATCAATTGCTTTCGGTATTTATTCTTTAGCATTCAAGGAGCTTTCCACAAGCTTTCTTTCAGCATCTTTCACTGTGCTTGGCGTGGTTGGTCTCTATGTCAGTATGTATGATGCAAAAAAAAGTGATTATGAAAAGGCAGGTGTTGAGCTGACTAAAATTTATAATCAGCTTAGAGCTTTATATTACTCAGTTCAAAGTAAAAGTGATTCTGATGATTTAACGAATTTGATTAGTGAATATCAGCAGTTAGAAAGTCAGTATTATTCAGTAGGTCTGAGTAAGCAAATATTGTTCAGTGATTGGTATGCACACTATAAATTCTTTTGGCAACATCAGATTGAATGGGTTGATGAGCAGAAAAATTTTAGTTTTTTTAGGGATAAAGTGCCGTTAAGTTTTTATATGTTCTTGGTGGTATTAATTGTTATGGCTATCTGCTTTATTTATAAAGCAAATCTTAGTGCATGTTTCGCAGTTTTATTTTAAATGTTTTGGTTTGATATGAACGGTCTCTCAATTAAGTTTCAAGAAGAATACAGTGCTAAGATACCCGCATTAACATTGTTAATGAGTTTGGGGTGGTCATTCTTATCCCCATCACAGGCACTCGCTGCCCGTGATGGTAAACAAGACCAAGTTGTCTTACGCCAAATTTTACGTAAAGAGCTCTCTAAGCGTACTTTTCCATTCGCAGGCAAAGAATATCCACTATCGCCAAAATCAGTTGATAACTTAATTGCCGAAATCTGTAGTCCTGCTTTGAATGAAGGGCTACTGACTGCCAACGAAAAAATGTATAACCACTTATTCTATGGCATTCCTGTCACCGAATTTGTGAATGGAAAAAAGGTTAGCCCTACGATTCCATTGATTGATTGGCATAACATTCATAACAACGACTTTTCATATACTGAAGAATTTGCTGTCACACGCTCAGGTGGTGTAGATACACGAAGACCCGATATCATTTGCTTTGTAAATGGTATTCCTTTAGGGGTAATTGAAGCAAAACGCCCTGATAGTCAGGCTAAGAAAGGTCCAACGATTAATGAAGGCATTTCTCAGACGCTTCGTAATCAGCGACCTGATGAAATTCCACATCTGTTTGCATATAGCCAACTACTACTTTCTATAAATGGACATGAAGGGCGTTACGGCACATGTAATACCCCTGCTAAGTTTTGGGCAGCGTGGCGAGAAGAAGATATTTCTGATGCAGAGATGTATGCGCTTAAAAATAATAAATTAACTGCTTCACAAAAACAGAGCCTATTTTCTTATCGTCCAGTCGATGACTTAAATTGGTATGAAAACCTAATTGCAGGTGGAGACTTAGCTGTTACAGGTCAAGATCAACTGCTGATTAGTCTATTAAAGCCTGAACGACTACTCGAAATGGTTCGCCTATATACGCTTTTCGATAAGAAAGCAGGAAAAATTGTTGCCCGTTATCAGCAAATCTTTGGTATCAAACGCCTCATTGAGCGTATTAGTACGAAGAACAGCAAAGGTGGACGCGAAGGTGGTGTCATTTGGCATACAACGGGCTCAGGTAAATCTTTTACCATGGTCTTTCTTAGTAAAGCTTTGATCTTGCATGAGGCTTTAAAACAATGCCGTATCTTGGTTGTTACTGACCGTGTTGATTTAGAAGATCAACTCAGTAAAACCTTTGTTTCTGGTGGCGAACTGACAGGGAAAAGAGACAAGCAAAATGCCATGGCGACTTCAGGTAAACGCTTGGCTGAACAAATTGGCAAAGGCACAGAGCGAATCATGTTTTCTTTGATTCAGAAATTTAACTCAGCAACCAAACTTCCTGAATGTGTTAATACAAGTTCAGACTTTATTGTCCTGATTGATGAAGGGCATCGAAGTCAAGGTGGTGAAAACCATGTGCGTATGAAACTAGCACTTCCAAATGCTGCATTCGTGGCATTCACTGGTACGCCATTGCTTAAAGATGAAAAGACCGTTAACAAGTTCGGACCAATTGTTCATGCTTATACTATGCAGAGAGCGGTAGAAGATAAGACTGTAACACCTTTGCTTTATGAAGAACGAATCCCTGATTTAGACGTAAATGAACGTGCGATTGATACGTGGTTTGAACGGATTACAGAAGGTTTAAACGATCAGCAAAAAGCAGATTTAAAACGTAAATTTGCGAGAAAAGGTGAGATTTATACTGCTGATGATCGTATTCGCCTAATTGCGTTAGATATTGCCAATCACTTTGTTAAAAATATTGATGATGGTTTAAAGGGACAGCTTGCTTGCGACACTAAGGCTTCAGCGATTAAGTACAAGAAGTACTTGGATGAAGTGGGCTTATTTGAGTCTGCTGTGGTGATGAGCCCACCTGATAGCCGTGAAGGAAATACTGATGTTGATGAATCGACTACCCCCGAAGTGACTCAATGGTGGAAGGAGAATGTCGGCAATCAGGATGAGCAAGCGTATACCAAACAAGTGATTGAGCGTTTTGAAAAAGATGATTCACTTAAATTACTGATAGTGGTAGATAAGCTCTTAACAGGTTTTGATGAACCTAAAAATGCTGTTCTTTATATTGATAAAAATTTAAAACAGCACAATCTGATTCAAGCAATTGCTCGTGTAAACCGACTTCATCCAATGAAAAAGTTTGGTTTATTGATCGATTATCGAGGTATTTTAAAAGAATTGGATGCCACAATTCTTGATTACCAAGATCTCGCTGCCCGTACCCAAGGTGGCTATGATATTAATGATCTTACAGGCTTATATACGCAAATGAGTTCTGAATACAAACGTTTGCCTCGTTTGTATAAAGCACTTTGGGCAATCTTTGCTGATGTCAAAAATAAAAATGATCCAGAGCAGTTACGCCAAGTTTTAGTCCCTCGTATTGAAGAGCGTGAGGGTGAATTAGTCGATATTCACTTAAAAGTTCGTGATGATTTTTATGAAGCACTCACAGAATTCGCAAGTTGTTTAAAAGTTGCATTGCAGTCAGCAACCTTCTTTGAAGATAAAAGCTTTTCTGATGCAGATCGTCAGCACTACAAAGAAACAGTCAAACTATTTACAAGTTTGCGTCAGATTGTGAAACGAGATGCTGGAGAGACTGTTGACTACGATCAGTATGCAGAACAAGTCAAAAAACTGATTGATAAGCATGTTGTGGGCATTGAAGTTAAAGACCCTGATGGGGTTTATGAAGTCGGTAAAATGGGGAAAATAGCTCAGCCTGAAGATTGGAGTGAAGAAAAAACACGAAATGAAACGGATATCATCAAAACTCGTGTAACCAAGATGATTGAGCAGCAATTGCGTGATGATCCTTATGCTCAGGAGGCTTTCTCTAAGCTGTTACGTCAAGTCATTGAAGAAGCAGAGAAAGAATTCGATCACCCATTGAAGCAACACATGCTTTTTAGAGAGTTTGAAGAGCAAGTAGAAGCTCGTCGTTTAGATGAAATTCCTGATGTGTTCAGTGGTAATAAGCATGCTCAAGCTTATTATGGTGTATTCAAGAAACTATTACCTGAAGCATTCTCGATAACAGATCAACAGAATCAAGATAAGTGGATTCAACTCGCTTTTGAGGTTGATAGTTCTGTGATGAGCTCTGTAGCGGAAAACTCAATTAATCCACAAAATATTGAAGCGGATATTCGTAAAAAACTATTACCTCAGATGTTCCGTGAATGTAAATCTATTGGTAGTGGTATGGATCAAGCCAAAAAAATTGTGGAAATGATCGTACAAATTACTCGGGTCGGTTTGAATGGGCTCTAGGATGAATACGCTACCGGAGAGAAAGTTAAGCATTATTTATGGTGATGAAGTTATTGATTTTGAGGTGCTTGAAAGTCCTAGTCATACTCAAAAGATACTGATTAAAGTCTATGCTGATTGTCGGGTGGTTGTATCAACACCGTTAAATGCAGATGATAAAACAATTATTGATGCGGTCAAGCAGCGTAGTCGTTGGATCTATAAGCAATTAAGAGGGTTTCGTGAACAAAGCAAATTTATCACGCCTCGCCAATATAAAAGTGGTGAAAGCCACTTTTATTTGGGTAAACAGTATCAATTGAAAGTGATTCATGATGATACCAAGCCACAAGGTGTAAAACTTCTGAGGGGTAAATTAGAAGTGAATGCCTTAGATGCCAATCTTGAAAGTATTCAATCTCATTTAAAGGAATGGTATAGATCTCGAGCAAAAGTCATATTCGAAGTACGTTTGCAACGTATTCTAGAACAAGCCTTATGGGTTGGAGACAAGCCTGAAATCCGTTTAGTGACCATGCGTACACAGTGGGGAAACTGTTCTCCATCAGGTGTGCTTACGCTCAACCCTCATCTAGTTAAAGCACCTACAATTTGCATTGATTATGTTATTTTGCATGAGTTGTGCCATTTAGCTGAGCATAATCACAGTGATCGTTTTTACCAGCTTCTCACTCAAGTGATGCCTGATTGGGAGACAATAAAAGAGCGATTAGATAATATGGCTGTGAAGTTTTTTGAATAGAATTTAATGTGATCTTAGCCCAATGATCTGACCCCAAAAATTTAGTGGGCACTATCGCGGTATTAATAAGTTAGAAAAAGAGGAGGGTACAGGATGCTTATGATTTAAGCTAATGAATTATAAATTAATTTTTAAAATTAAAGAGTGATATTGGATGAGCGGTGAAGCAACCTGGTTAGAAGAGCTAGATTGACTATCAATATAAATATCAAATTGCTATCATAAAATATATAAAAATATTGCTTTTAAATTTTAGAGGTTTGTAAAAATTCAATGACTGAAGGTGCAGTGACATTTGCATATGATTCATTAGAATCTATTCGCAAAAGATTATTAGATTTAAGTTCAAGAAATGCACTATTAAATTATAAATTTCCTAGAGGTAAGTGTCTCCAATTTATTGAAACTACTCCAAATGCAGTATTTAAAGCATTAAGTGATAAAAAAACAATAGATTTAGCATCAATTCCAAAACCAACAGATGCTGAAATTAAGGCTTATTATCAGAGTGAAGGTAAAAAAGATACTAATTTAAAGGATTTGACTCCTACAGCCGAATCCTGGGCAAAGCATTTGGGCTATCAAACTAGCTTTGATTTACAGCAAAATGACTTCTGTACTTCAATACATACCGATAGTGATTGTTTGCAGAGTTTGCTCTATCCAAAAGATTTAGAAACTAGAATTAAGCATATAAAACAGCAAGCTGAATCTTCACTTAGCGAAACTGGATCTAATGTTCTATATATAGCGATTGGCTTTTTAGAGTGGGCGGAAAGCAAAGATTCGTCAATGAGAAGGTTGGCTCCATTATTTACTTTGCCAGTCAAAATAGAGAAAAAATCAAAAACTAAGAATGGAGGTTATGATAGTTTTGAGATTTCTCTGCTAGATGATGGGCTTCTCAGTAATGTTACATTGCATGAGAAATTAAAGAATGAATTCGGATTGGAATTGCCATTATTAGATGAAGATATAGCACCGGAAGAATATTTTAACTTAATCGAACAAAATATTTTAGCCCATGAAAAAGGTTGGAAAATTCAACGTAAAGCGTGCATGTGTTTGTTGAACTTTACAAAGCAAGCGATGTATCAAGACTTAGAGCCTAGCATTTGGCCAGAAAGTCATTCCATTGAACAACATCCAGTCATTCAACAATTATTCAGCAAAGTTGCAAAAGAAAAAGAGAATCATAGTTTCGATATAGAGTATGAAATTGATGAAATTGCTGATATTAATGAAAAATTTCCAATAATTTATGATGCTGATAGTTCACAACATAGTGCACTTATTGATGCTGTAAAAGGTGAAAACTTAGTTATTGAGGGTCCTCCTGGTTCAGGTAAGTCGCAAACTATTACTAACTTAATTGCTGCCGCTATTAATAATGGAAAAAAAGTACTCTTTGTTGCTGAAAAAATGGCTGCCTTAAATGTAGTAAAAGATAGATTAGATAAAGCAGATCTAGGTGGATTTTGTTTAGAATTACATAGCCATAAATCGAATAAATTAAAAATATTAAACGACTTAAGTGACCAATATAAAAAAATTGGACAGTATACAAAGCCAAATCAATTGCAAGTAACAAAAAACAAATTAGATTTATATAAGAGTAATTTAAATCAATATGTTAAGAGTGTTAATAAGGAATGGGGTGCAACCAAACTTACAGCGCATGAAATTCTAGCTAAATCAGCAAAATTGAAAATATTGTTAGATATAAATCCTGAAGAGGTGTTAATTGATAATTTAAATATAAGTGCATTAAGTCAAGATGAAATTTATAGTTATATCGACTGTGGGCGATTATTAGAAAATGCATTTATACAAACTCGTGATCAGAGTATAGATAAAAATATTTTTAAACATTACTGGTTTGGAGTTAATAAAATAAATCTAATCGATTCAGATAAGGTTGAAATTATTAATTCACTTAAGCAATGGAATACAGAATTAAAATCAATAAAGTCCTTAATTACGGAGGTCTTTTCTATTGATGATTTTAATTTAGAGTATGTTGAAAAAATTGTTGTAAATGCGAATAAATTGCCAGAATGTGATGAAGAAATATCTTATGAATTAATACATCAATTAATTTCGAAAATAGATATTTTAGAGGAATATATTAACTTATATTCTACAATAAATAAAAACTATATTGAAATTTCCTCTACATTTGATGAGAAATTCCTAGAAAATTTGGATATTCAACAGATTAATGATATTCAAGATTTGATTAATAAGAGTAATAAATTAGATAAAATTATCTCTTTCAATGAATTAGTAGAAGCAATAGATCGTTTGGAAAATATTAGAAAATCATTAATTGATTTAAGTCCTGATATTGAATTAGTTAAAAATAATATACCTTATGAACTTAAGAGTGTTTTTGGATATTCTGAGGAAAAATTCAAGGATATGGAGTTATTAGTAACTCATTTGAAATCTTTGCCATTTGAATTGCTAAAAATTAGAAATGAAATTTTTGATGAATCTAATATTGATCAATTTATATTGGAATTTGAGCCTGTATTTAATCAACTACAAAAAAATTATCCAGATTGTAAGGAAATTTATAATATAGATAATTTACCAGACCTAAATGATTTGGAAGTAAATTATAAAAATGTATGTATAGGTGGATTCTTTAAGTATTTTACTAGACGATGGTGGAAAGCAAGAAAATTCATCACAGGTATGAGTAAAAATGAAAATACTCCATTTGGTGAGATACAGAATAACTTTTCTAAATTAATTGATTTTAGAAAAAACATCAATATAGCTGATAGTTTAAATCAAAAATATAAAATTTTAGGTCATATGTATGATGGTGTTAATACACCTTTAGATGATATAAAAACTTTACGTGAATGGTATAAAGGTATTCGTCATGATTATGGTGTTGGTTTTGATGAGAGAGTAAAGATTGGTTCTGCTATCTTAAGACTAGAAAGCAATTTGATTCAATCTATCATTGAAGAATATGATCGCAAAATTGCACCAAAAATTAAAATCTCATTAAATCTATTGGAGGAAAGAGGTGGTCCCACTTGTTTGAACAACTAAAAGCTTATTTATAAGTGATATTCTGCTCTAGTTAAGCTACCTTATTTTGTTGTGGTAGCTGGTCATAGTAAAACTCATCTGGAGTCATTTTGTCCAGACTCGAATGAGGTCGTTTCAAATTATAAAATTCAAAATATGCGTTTAATTGCTTCTTCGCATCCAAAACATTGCTGTAGGCTTTGAGATAAACCTCCTCATATTTAACGCTCCGCCATAATCGTTCAATCATCACATTATCGACCCAACGACCTTTACCGTCCATGCTGATTTGGATGTCATTTGATTTTAACACTTCAATAAACGCATCACTGGTAAATTGACTGCCTTGGTCTGTATTAAAGATTTCAGGTCGACCATATTTTTCAATAGCTTCATTTAATGTTTCTATACAAAATGCAACCTCCATACTAATCGATACGCTATGGGCAAGCACCTTACGGCTGTACCAATCAATCACAGCACATAAGTAGACAAAGCCTTTTGCCATAGGGATATATGTTATATCCGTTGCCCACACTTGATTACTCCGTTGAATATTCAATCCTTTGAGCAGATATGGATATTTACGGTGAGCTTGATTGGCCTGACTTAGATTTGGTTTACGATATAACGCATTAATGCCCATTTTTTTCATTAAAGTACGTGTATGACGTCGTCCTATATGATGTCCTTGACGGTTCAATAAATCACGCATCATACGGCTACCTGCAAAAGGGTATTGCATATGTAATTCATCAATACAGCGCATCAGCTTCAGATCTGATGCACTCACAGGTTTTGGGCGATAGTAATAACAACCACGGGAGACTTTCAGTAGCTTAGCTTGCTTAGATACTGAAATCTGAAGTGAGTCGTCGATTAACTTTTGTGGTTGAAGCGGCCCAGTTTCTTCAACACACCTTCTAAAAAATCAATTTCTAATGCCTGCTCACCGATTTTTGCATGTAGTTTTTTTAGATCAATGGGTGGTTCTGCTGGAGCTTTTGATTGATCGAAGGCTTGCGAGGAAGCCGAAATCAATTGATTTTTCCAGTCAATAATTTGGTTTTGATGAACATCAAATTCAGCACTCAATTCAGCAAGTGTTTTTTCTGCTTTAATCGCAGCAAGTGCTACCTTAGCTTTAAAGTCATTTGAATGATTTCTTCTTGGTCTACGTGTCATAAAATACTCCATATATTGATGTTTATAACATCATTTGGGGAGCAAAATATCACTTATAGGTGTTGTTCAAATTTCCTGATCCACCTCTGAATTTTCTACTTTATATAACAATAAAATTAAAGGTTTAAAAAATATTCATGAGATTGTTAATGAGACAAGTGATATTTCATCTACATTGTCCGATCTTAAAGAGTTAAAGGATAATCTTCAGGCATTAATTGTTAATAAGAATAATTCACTTTTAACTATTGAAAATAAATTAAATTTGTTTAATGAAAATCTTCATAATTTAATTAGATTTGAAGAAATAAAGAGCAGTCACCCAGAAATATGCAATGAATGGGAGTTGAAAGAATTTAAAGGTAAGGCTAATCATTATGAGATGGGTAGAGCAAATAAAGCTTTGAATTTATTGAAAGTAATTTCTGATTGTGATGATGTTATTAAACATAAATTGTTAGAGATTTTAAATTCGGAAAGTTATAAGAACTTCAAAGAAGTTAATAGTAAAATTGCATTTCATTTTAATAATGAGGCTAAATTCAAAATAAAGTTTAAAGATCATTCAGATGTAGATGAATCATGGATCGAACTACATAAAACTTCTTTTGATAATTTGATCAAAAGGAATGATCTAGCCTTGGATAATCAAGATTGGATATTTACTTGGAGTAATTACCAAACAGTTAAATCTAAAGCTGAAGCTTTAGGATTGAAAAATATTATTGGAAAGTTGGAAAATGGTTCACTAGAGAGCTATTCATTAGTCGATACCGTACAGCTTTCTGTATATTGTTCTTTAGCAAAGCATATTATCAATACTGATACGTTGATTCAGAAATTTAATGGGATGGAATTATCAACAATGGTTGATGATTTTAAGAATTATGATAATGAATTAATAGCTTTGCAGAGAAAACAGATTGCTAGCAATGCAGCAACAGTTGATGTACCTCAAGGAATTGCTTATGGTCGCGTATCAGATTTAACTGAATATTCTCTCATAGCTAAAGAATCTTTAAAAAAAATGAGACATATACCTATTAGGTCTTTGCTTGAGCGGGCACCCAATGCGATCCAGGCATTGAAACCATGTTTCATGATGAGTCCTATGTCTGTAGCTCAATACTTGAAGCCTGGTCTTTTTGATTTTGATTTAGTGATCATGGATGAAGCATCTCAAATTCTACCAGAAGATGCCATTGGTGCTTTGGCTCGTGGTAAAAGTGCGATTATTGTAGGAGATCCGAAACAATTACCTCCAACAAGTTTCTTTAGTACTTCTATAAACTTGGATGATACGGACGAAGAAGATTTAGTAGGAGTTGAAGATGCAGAAAGTATTTTAGATTCAGTTTCAATGTTTAAACAGAGACGCTTACGTTGGCATTATCGTTCGCGACATCAATCTTTAATTGCATTTTCGAATAAGCATTTTTATGACTCTGACCTTATTTTATTTCCTTCAGCAATACAAAGTTCGCCTGAATTAGGCATTCGATTCAAAAAAGTCTCAGGTACATTCAATTCAGGACGTAACTATGAGGAAGCTCAAGCTGTTGTTAATGAAGTATGTGAACTGATTCTTCAAGACAGAGAAGAGTCGTTAGGTATTGTTGCAATGAATAGCCAGCAACGAGATGAAATTGAAAACCAGCTAGAGCTTAAAGTATCTGAAAACTCTTTATTACAGAGTTTATATGATAAAAAAATGAAATCTTTTGAGCCTATATTTATCAAAAATCTTGAAAATGTTCAGGGTGATGAAAGGGATGTTATTGTTATTTCGATGACTTATGGGCCTAGTCAGATTGGTGGAAAAGTATTTCAACGATTTGGTCCTATTAATCAGAGCTCTGGGTGGAGACGTTTAAACGTGCTCTTTACTCGTTCGAAGAAGAGAATGCATATTATCTCTTCAATGAATTCTACAGATATCTTGACATCTGGTACGAGTAGTAAAGGAGTATCGGCCCTAAAAGCATTTTTGAGATATTGTGAGACAGGTTTCTTACATGAAGAAAAACAGACAGGTAAGGCTCCGGATAGTGATTTTGAAATTGCTGTAATGAAGGCATTAGCAAAACATGGATATGAATGTGAACCACAATTAGGTGTTGCAGGCTACTTCTTAGATCTGGCTGTTAAAAATCCAAATAATCCCGGAGAATATTTATTAGCAGTTGAGTGTGATGGTGCAACGTATCATTCCGCAAAATCTAGTCGTGATCGTGATCGATTACGTCAACAGATTTTAGAAAGTTTAGGGTGGAGGATACACCGTATTTGGTCAACAGATTGGTTCAAAAATTCAAAAGAGCAAATGCAAATTCTGCTCGAAAAATTGAGTAATCTAAAACCATTGATTGAGAATAATACAACTGAACCAAATATTAAATTATTGAAAACATCAGTTAAAGAAAATCAATATGCACTAGCATTTGACAATGTAGCAGAGGATTTTAATGATTTTGTCGAGGTAAATGATTTAGTGAAATATGTGGATAGTAGAAATCCTGAGAAAATTGTTAGTGTGAAAATTTCTAATAACTTTAACAATTATCAGGAGGGCATTACCCACCGTAATAGCCCTTTGGGACAAGTATTACTTGGGCTTACAGTAGGGGAAACTTCAGTATTATCTTTGCCGAGTGGGGATGTAAATATTACTGTTAAAGATATTATTAAGTCTAAAGTTGATGTTTAGTCGTTATAAATTCAGGTGTTTAACCTGCGTTAGGAATATGTATGAGTATTGATTTAGAAAAAATGATGACCCCTGATGAGATACAGGCATCAGGTATTAATAAGCTATCAGAATCTGAGCAACAGGAAATATTACGGTGGGGGCTACGAATGTATGGCTTGGGTCAACATAAAGTAGGTGACATCCATGAGATTAAATATGATGGAAGAGTGGTTGTCCTTGATGATGGGCAGAGTAAAACTTGAAGTGCGACATAAACCACCTAATTAATTTAAAGGGTTTATGGAGTATATAAAATTGTCATACCATCATCTTAACTTTGAAGATCGTACTGCATTAATGCTTGAGTCAAGAAAAGAAGGCTTTTCAGCCAGAAAATTTGCTGAACTCATTAAAAGACATCCTAGTACGATCTATCGTGAGCTTAAAAGAAATAGCATCAATGACGTTTATCAAGCTCGATATGCTTCTGATAACACCTTCGCTAGACGTAGACGTGGTCACAGAAAACTCAAAATCGATTCAATCCTCTGGAAATTTATTGTTGAAGCGATCCGTTGTTTATGGTCTCCTCAGCAAATAGCAAAGCGTTTAAAGACATTTCCTGATTTGGATCAAACAATGAATGTAAGCCATACAACGATTTATTCAACGATACGCGCATTACCAAAGGGTGAGTTGAAAAAAGACTTATTATCCTGTCTGCGTCATGAAAATAAAAAGCGAAAAGCTAACGGTGAACCTAAAAAAGATTCTATATTACAGGATATTAAAACTATTCATGAGCGCCCAGCCGAAGTTCAAGAAAGAAAAATACCGGGTCATTGGGAAGCTGATTTAATTAAAGGTAAAGACAATAAAAGTTCGATAGCAACACTTATTGAACGAAATACACGGCTCTGTATCTTGGCAACATTACCTGATGCAAAGGCAGAATCAGTGCGCAAGGCTTTAACTGAAGCTCTGAAATATTTACCTGCAGAACTGCGTAAAACGTTGACCTATGACCGTGGACGCGAGATGGCAGAACATAAAATACTTGAAGAAGATTTAGGCATAGATGTATATTTCTGTGACCCACATTCACCCTGGCAAAAAGGCACATGCGAAAATATGAATGGTTTAATTAGGCAATATTTACCTAAAGGGATTGATTTAAATCAGGCAGATCAGCATTATTTAAATCAAGTTGCCATGTCACTGAATACTCGTCCTAGAAAAGCGTTAGATTGGCTTACACCATTAGAGAAATTTGCTCAGCTTGTTGATTATCATAAGACTTTTCAAACTGTCGCACCTCATGTTTGAATTCGCCAAGCTACTAATAAAAATATCTCCATCGAAAATAAAGTATAAAAATTCAAAAACCATTTAATAAAGTAGGACTTACGCATTGACGGATTCAAAAAAGTATTAAAATACTTTATAAAGTATCTGTGATCAGACGAATTAAACATGCTTCTACAGCAACTTGTACATTACCCATTTATATGGGCTTTCTCATGACAGAACCGAACTCTATTAGCTGCACACAACTTGCCGAGACTTATAATATCTCGCATGATAGTGTAAATCGCTTTCTAGAGCGTGAAGACTACACACCTCACGACCTATATCAAGAATCAATTCAACATATTGATAATAATAAACTTATAGTCAGCATTGATGATACTGTTTTAGATAAACCATATAGTCAACATATGGACTTGGTTAGCTATTTTTGGTCAGGCAAACACCATCGATCCGTCAAGGGTATTAGTCTCATTACCTTGTATGCGACAGATCAAAATGGTCAAAATATTCCAATTAATTTCCGAATTTATGACAAATCTGAAAGTAAAACCAAGAATGATTACTTTATGGATATGTTAAGTGAAGTACTCAGTTGGGGTGCAAAGATTCAATTTATTACAGGTGATAGTTGGTATTCATCGACTGGAAATCTAAAAACCATAAGAAAATATGGTATTCGATTTATGTTTGGTATCGACTGTAACCGTAAGGTTTCCCCAGAAAAAGGACAATGGTTTCAACTGCGTTTATTGCCAGATTTCCATCAGGGTCAAGTGGTCTGGCTCAAAGATTTTGGCTTTGTACAATTATTTAAGACTCAGTTAAAAGAACAGCAGAGGTTTTATATTGTGCATCAAGATGAAGATGATTTATTGTCCTTTGAGGGTTTTCATGAATTGCATTCAAGTCATTGGAAAATAGAGCAATATCACCGGGTGATTAAACAGGTTTGTCATATTGAAAAGTTTCAAGTAAGACGATCTAAACTGATTTTGAATCATATTTTTTCAGCCTTGATGGCCTACGTTGAGATACAAAAGAACCAGTTTGAGCGGATCTTTGAAAATGTATATCGTTGGCAGAAGAAATTATTTAGACCAGTTATCAAAAACTTCATTGATGACTTTATTCTCGATAAAAATCATCTGCTACCACAGAGAATCTATAAATAATAGTGCGTAAGTCCTATAAAGTATCAATAGAGTTAAAATACATATAGCTTACTTTTAATTTTAAAGAGGAATACAAGAAATAATTTCTTGTATTCCTGTTATAAGATTGGGAGAACCAAGTTGATAATTTCACCCATTTCTTTGGATCTATTAATTTAAGTTTCGACTTTACTTATTTGAGCTTAGCCATTTGGTCGAGTCACAATCGGGAAAATTGAATCTGGACGTTTAAACATTGCAAAGAATTTTCCAATTTTCAGTGGATTACCTTTGACTTTACTGTCTTTAGAAAGCAGGACTTTTACCCCTTCTATTTGACCTGTAATCATTTTTAGATATAAGGGCTTGGTTAAGGTTAATGTAGGGCAATCCAATGCCAAATCTTTACTTTCATCATAACGCTTAAACTGCATGACTGAGTTTTCAACCCATAATGAAAAATGCTCTTTGGTATCCGACAAAACCAGATTGATACACTGGTTTTCATTTTTTAAATTTTCCACATCTAAATTTGTCGCCATAGCTTCAAGAAATCTTTCAGTTGGTGTATGAATCAATAAATCACTCGGATCAGAAGTATTTTGTAGGGGTACATTATTTTGTAGCTCTTGAGCGCCCACCAAAAAGAAATTACGCCAAGTTGAAGCCTCAGCAGCATAGCCCAATTGACGATAAGTATTCGCCAATAAGTCTTTTGCTTGTTGGTTTTGAGGGTTATTCAACACAATATGTTTTAAAATCTCGGCAGCCCATCTATAGTCAGCTTGAGCGTAGGCATCCCGCGCATTTTTCAATGCATTGTTCTCCCCACCTGCTAACTCAATATATTTTTTTGCAACAGCTTTAGGGGGTAATGGATCTAAATTGGAAGGATGGGCATCGAACCATCCCATATAATATTGGTATACTGCTTTTACATTATGTTTTAGGGTTCCATAATAGCCATGAGCATATAGTTTTTGATCAAGTGCCGCTGGAAGCTTAATTTTTTCGGCAATTTCAGCGCCATTAAAACCAGAGTTCATATATCTCACCGTCTGATCATGCGTGAACTTATAAACATCTCGCTGGGTTTTAATAAAATCTTGAATATTGTCATTGCCCCAGACAGGCCAATGATGCTGTGCAATCAATACATCGGATGCTTTGGCATGCTGCATTGCTTGGTCTAGATAGCCCACCCATTTTAAGGCATCACGGACTTTAGCACCCCGAAGGGTATAAAGATTATGCATGGTATGAGATAGAATTTCTGCGCCGTTATAAAGTTTCAATGATGGGATAGAGAACGTTAATTCTGCTGGTGCTTCTGAACCCGGCACGTTATAAAACACAAAATCCAAGCCATCAACCGTCATTTTCTGTTCTGGTTGAGTGATCAGTTGTGTAGGCTCAAGGATGCCCATTTTTCCCACAGCAACAGCCTTACCTAAACCTGTATCCACCAATCCTTCCGCATTTTTAGGTAGAAAAGTTCCATACATATAAGTCGCACGACGTATCATGGCTGAACCTGCCATCACATTTTCACTGGTCGCTTCTTCCATAAAGCCTTTTGGCGCAATAATTGGAGTTTTTCTAGCGTTAATTTCTTCGCTAGAAAGAACGCCTAATGCACCACCAAAATGATCGATATGGCTATGGGTAAAGATAATGGCTGAAATTTTTTGCTCACCTAAATGCTGTCTAGCAAATTTAAGTGCTGCTTCAGCCGTTTCTTTAGAGGTTAATGTATCCACAATAATCCAGCCAGTATCACCCTGAATGATGGTCATATTTGCCAAATCAAAACCACGAATTTGCCAAACTCGATCTGTTACTTTAAATAGCCCAACATTGTTGTTTAATTTTGCTTGTCGCCATAGAGTGGGATTAACGGTATTTGGTGCTTGATCTTGTAAAAAACTAAATGCATCAAAATCCCAGATAACATTGCCTTTCTCACTTTTAATTTGACCTGTTGGCTTGGCAATAAAGCCCTTTTGAGCCTGATTAAACTCAGTCATATCCTCTAAGTTATACTTCGCCTTATATGTATTATTTGATTCAATGACCGCTTTTTCTACTACAGTATTTGCTGCAAAAACAGAAAATGGCAGAATAAGCATCAATGAAACTGTTAAAAACTTAATTTTCATCTTCTTTCCTTTTTTTAAATAGAGGTGGTCCCACATGTTTGAACAACTAAAAGCTTATTTATAAGTGATACTCTGCTCTAGTTAAGCTACCTTATTTTGTTGTGGTAGCTGGTCATAGTAAAACTCATCTGGAGTCATTTTGTCCAGACTCGAATGAGGTCGTTTCAAATTATAAAATTCAAAATATGCGTTTAATTGCTTCTTCGCATCCAAAACATTGCTGTAGGCTTTGAGATACACCTCTTCATATTTAACGCTCCGCCATAATCGTTCAACCATCACATTATCAACCCATCGACCTTTACCATCCATGCTGATTTGGATGTCATTTGATTTCAATACATGGCAGAGTAAAACTTGAAGTGCGACATAAACCACCTAATTAATTTAAAGGGTTTATGGAGTATATAAAATTGTCATACCATCATCTTAACTTTGAAGATCGTACTGCATTAATGCTTGAGTCAAGAAAAGAAGGCTTTTCAGCCAGAAAATTTGCTGAACTCATTAAAAGACATCCTAGTACGATCTATCGTGAGCTTAAAAGAAATAGCATCAATGACGTTTATCAAGCTCGATATGCTTCTGATAACACCTTCGCTAGACGTAGACGTGGTCACAGAAAACTCAAAATCGATTCAATCCTCTGGAAATTTATTGTTGAAGCGATCCGTTGTTTATGGTCTCCTCAGCAAATAGCAAAGCGTTTAAAGACATTTCCTGATTTGGATCAAACAATGAATGTAAGCCATACAACGATTTATTCAACGATACGAGCATTACCAAAGGGTGAGTTGAAAAAAGACTTATTATCCTGTCTGCGTCATGAAAATAAAAAGCGAAAAGCTAACGGTGAACCTAAAAAAGATTCTATATTACAGGATATTAAAACTATTCATGAGCGCCCAGCCGAAGTTCAAGAAAGAAAAATACCGGGTCATTGGGAAGCTGATTTAATTAAAGGTAAAGACAATAAAAGTTCGATAGCAACACTTATTGAACGAAATACACGGCTCTGTATCTTGGCAACATTACCTGATGCAAAGGCAGAATCAGTGCGCAAGGCTTTAACTGAAGCTCTGAAATATTTACCTGCAGAACTGCGTAAAACGTTGACCTATGACCGTGGACGCGAGATGTCAGAACATAAAATACTCGAAGAAGATTTAGGCATAGATGTATATTTCTGTGACCCACATTCACCTTGGCAAAAAGGCACATGCGAAAATATGAATGGTTTAATTAGGCAATATTTACCTAAAGGGATTGATTTAAATCAGGCAGATCAGCATTATTTAAATCAAGTTGCCATGTCACTGAATACTCGTCCTAGAAAGGCGTTAGATTGGCTTACACCATTAGAGAAATTTGCTCAGCTTGTTGATTATCATATGGCTTTTGAAACTGTCGCACCTCATGTTTGAATTCGCCCTACTAGCTCTATTAAATAAATGCACTTAATTAGGTCGACTTAATACTCGGGTTGTCGCTTAAATGTGATTTTAGATGATTTCAAGTTTAAAATGTGTATGTAATAAAGCTGTTATGTTATATCAAATTAAGTAATCAGCTATATTTAAGATTTTATTTAATTTTATTTTTAAGCTGATCAAGAAGTTCACGTAATATAATAGGATCAATTGGAAAATTATTATTTAAAGAGTTTTCTAAAAATTTAATGTGTGAGTTGATGACATGATTGGAAGGGGTTGTAAGTATTTTTTCTTTTAATTTATCGATTTCAGAAAGCTCATCAAATGCTAAATTTATATATGTATCAAGAGATGTGATAGATCTGTGGCCAGTCCATTCAAGCATAATTTGTTTTAATCGATATGTATTTAATAGCATTTTTCGAAATTCATCACTATTCGTTAATTCATGTTCTAAAATTAGAGATTTAAATTTTTCTGTGATAAATCGATGGCGAAACATGTGAGCACAGACTTGGGAGGAAAGATTTGCCTCTTTGGACCAATTATTCATATAAGTAGTCAAAGTATCGGGTTGTAATGGATGGCCTGATGTGTGGGAAATAAAAATATAATCATGATTAATGCCCTTTTTTTGCAGTATCGGATTTCTATAGTAATGAACATAAAAGCGTAAATTGAGTAAAAAAGTTCTTGAAACAGGAATTTCCCGTGTCTTAGTTAAACGATTATTTTTTAAATTTATAATTTCTAGTAAAGGTGAGTCTGATTCACTCTTTAACGCTGATCTTAGGGATTTCATGGATAGAGAGCAGACTTCTGTTCTTCTACCACCTGTATTTTCAAGTGCCTGAATAAGACACAAGTTTCTAAGTCTTAAAGGCTCATTCACTGAGTAATTTATATGATTCAAAAGTTTATTATAATCATCGAGTGAAACAGGATAGCGTTTGCGTTGAGGTGAAGGTGGAGGGAACGAATAATGAAAATAACTCGGGGGAGACCTTAGTTTGTTATTTTCTCTAGAGACTTTTTTATTTTTACTACTTAAAGATATTTTATTATTTTTACCAATCCCAATAAAATTATTAAGATTATAAAGCTCTGCAATAAAAAAAAGAAAATTAATAGCTTGATAAGCAATACGTATAATTTGGTTATTGGATCGAACATCAGGGTCATCTTGTAAATAATCCATAAAATCGGAAAATAAATTATTGTCAAATTGTGAAAAATTTTCTATTTTCTTGCAATAAAAAGTAAATCTGATAAAGTGAGTTAAATGATTGGCAAATATTCTGTATGTGCCACCATTATATTTTTGAGAATAACCAAATTTTAATTTATAAATAAGATATGAATTTGCTTCATAGCATGGAACACCATTAGGGTATATTAAAAAAGGTAAGGCATCAATATTGAAAAATTTTATATCTTGTTTGGATGTGGAGAGGTAATTTGGTAATGATAAATTACTAACCATTGAATATAGTTTTTTATTTTTCATTATAAACCACCTCATTAGCATGGTTTAATAATTTTTCAAAATATTTTAATTTGTTGTTGGTTTCATCAATAACATATTGGTTGTTTGTGCCTAAAGCTAAATTGGAAATTGTTGACTTTAGATCATATATGATTTTGATGAGTATTAAGTTATTAATTTTTAGATTATTATTCTCTGACTTTAATTCTTCAATTTTATTTTTTTTACTAGCTGGAGTTATGGTGATTGAAGATAAAGCTTTTATTCTCAAATCATTAAATTGAGTATATGTCATATTTGAATATTTATTTACGTATAATTTATGTGTATTGAGTGATAGTGAAATAATTCCATATTCGCTATTGGAGTATTTCGCTATATTTTTTTGAGATGAAATAGCGGTTTTTATATCATTGTCATTGATATAATTATTTGGCTTATTTATTATAAGTTGAAGTAAATCAATTTCAGATTGAATTGATTTTTCAACTTCATAATTATCAAATTTTTTCATATTTCATCCTTAACTATCAATATTAGCTCAAATTCTTGAATGATATTATTGTTTTTATCTTTGGTAGTAAAAAATCTAGGTTGAAGGTCAATTATATGTTCATCAATAAGATAGTGTATTTTGCTTGATAGCTTATTTGTAAAGTTGAAATTTTTCATGCTAGTTATTTCTAAGTCATTAACATTAAAATGATTTAATAATACTGTGCGTAAGTCTTCAATATTTTTAACAATTGGGCCGGATATTCCTAAATAGGGCGAATTCAAACATGAGGTGCGACAGTTTGAAAAGTCTTATGATAATCAACAAGCTGAGCAAATTTCTCTAATGGTGTAAGCCAATCTAACGCTTTTCTAGGACGAGTATTCAGTGACATGGCAACTTGATTTAAATAATGCTGATCTGCCTGATTTAAATCAATCCCTTTAGGTAAATATTGCCTAATTAAACCATTCATATTTTCGCATGTGCCTTTTTGCCAGGGTGAATGTGGGTCACAGAAATATACATCTATGCCTAAATCTTCTTCAAGTATTTTATGTTCTGCCATCTCGCGTCCACGGTCATAGGTCAACGTTTTACGCAGTTCTGCAGGTAAATATTTCAGAGCTTCAGTTAAAGCCTTGCGCACTGATTCTGCCTTTGCATCAGGTAATGTTGCCAAGATACAGAGCCGTGTATTTCGTTCAATAAGTGTTGCTATCGAACTTTTATTGTCTTTACCTTTAATTAAATCAGCTTCCCAATGACCCGGTATTTTTCTTTCTTGAACTTCGGCTGGGCGCTCATGAATAGTTTTAATATCCTGTAATATAGAATCTTTTTTAGGTTCACCGTTAGCTTTTCGCTTTTTATTTTCATGACGCAGACAGGATAATAAGTCTTTTTTCAACTCACCCTTTGGTAATGCTCGTATCGTTGAATAAATCGTTGTATGGCTTACATTCATTGTTTGATCCAAATCAGGAAATGTCTTTAAACGCTTTGCTATTTGCTGAGGAGACCATAAACAACGGATCGCTTCAACAATAAATTTCCAGAGGATTGAATCGATTTTGAGTTTTCTGTGACCACGTCTACGTCTAGCGAAGGTGTTATCAGAAGCATATTGAGCTTGATAAACGTCATTGATGCTATTTCTTTTAAGCTCACGATAGATCGTACTAGGATGTCTTTTAATGAGTTCAGCAAATTTTCTGGCTGAAAAGCCTTCTTTTCTTGACTCAAGCATTAATGCAGTACGATCTTCAAAGTTAAGATGATGGTATGACAATTTTATATACTCCATAAACCCTTTAAATTAATTAGGTGGTTTATGTCGCACTTCAAGTTTTACTCTGCCTAGGCTTCAGTAATTGTGTGAGATTTTACGCCATTAAGAACGCTGCCTGTTAATGGTTCAGTAATATAATGATATAAATGTTCAATATCAGTATGACCGAGGAAGTGACGTAATGTATCTAAGCCATCAAAGCTTTTTGACCAGAAAAATATCATTGCAAAAAAACGTCTTAATTGATGTTGGCGTATATAATATCTCCTATATTCATTTGGTGAGTATTCTATTTTTTTTGTTTGAAAATAATCACAAAATAAATTTAATAAGTTGCTATAGTTTCCAGTCGATAACTTTTTCCATGTATTTCTACTATAAGAATAGTTATTTATCAAATTAATATCTGAAAGTGTAGAAAAATTATTTTCTAATATGATTTCATTAAAATTTTTAAGTTTATAAATGATTTTTGCTATGATGCTTGGTATAGGTCTTGACATCTTTTCACGATGAAAATTAATGCCACCAACACCACTTTTTCGATTATCAAATATAACTTCAAATTCTTTGAATTCTGTTATTAATGGATCAAAATTCTGAGGTAATAAACAATCTAATGGGTGTAAATCAATAATTTCTGAGTTGCGTCTAGCAGTGATCGCTCCTAATGCAACTAATATAGATGCTAATTAATGTGGTTCCGTTAATTAGACCACTCAATCTAGTTTTATAAGTGATAAATCCGCTCTAAATATTTAAATTATGCTGCCATTACTTTTAGTAAATGTTGATCATAAAATTCATTTGGTGTTGCCTTATTCAAACTTGAATGAGGACGTATCATGTTATAAAAATCCAAATATTCAGCAATTGATAGTTTCGCTTGTTTAACCGTATCGTAAGCCTTCAAATAGACTTCCTCATGCTTCACGCTGCGCCATAAACGCTCAATCATTACATTATCCATCCATCGTCCTTTCCCATCCATACTGATACGGATATTTCGCAATTTTAACTCATTCAAAAATGCCTCGCTTGTGAATTGACTGCCTTGGTCTGTATTAAACACCTCTGGACAACCATATTTCACAATTGCTTCTTGCAACGCATCTATGCAAAAGTCTGTTTCCATACTGATCGATACTCGATGAGCCAGTACTTTACGACTATGCCAATCTATAATTGCACACAGATAGACAAAGCCTTTAGCCATAGGAATGTACGTGATATCTGTACACCAGACTTGATTAGAGTGATCGATGACCATGTTTTTCAACAGATATGGGAAAATACGGTGTGCAAGATTAGGCTTACTGGTATTGGGTTTTGGATACAAGGCATGTATTCCCATCAAGCGCATTAAACGTCGGACTTTACGCCGACCTATTTGATGTCCTTGACGCTGTAGCATATCTCGTATCATTCGACTGCCCATAAATGGGTAGTCGAGATGAATTTCATCGATCAGACGCATCAAACTCAAATCAGTTGATGAAATCTCTTTGGGCTTGTAATACAACGTACTGCGATTGATTTGAATCAATTGCGATTGTTGTCGTACCGAAAGTTGATGGGTCTTATCGATCATTTTTTGCCGCTCAGCTGCCCTATTTTTCTGAGCGCACCTTCTAAAAAATCAATTTGCAATGCCTGATGTCCTATCTTGGCATGTAGAGCTTTGAGGTCAATCTCTGGTTCTTGTTGTGCTGTTGGTCGTGAAAAAATATTGACTGATTGCTCAAGCAGTTGATTTTTCCAATCAATTATTTGGTTTTGATGTAAGTCGAATTGAGTAGAAAGTTCAGCGAGTGTGTGGTCGCCTTTAATTGCTGCGAGAGCAACTTTAACTTTAAACTCTGCTGAATGATTACGACGTTTTCTTCGTGTCATGGTTGACTCCAAAAACAAGCATTTCCCATGCTTATTGGGGAGTAGATTATCACTTATAGGCGTGGTCTAAAATCCTATACCCACATCAAATAGAATATTGTAAAAATCAATAAATCCATGATTGCTACGTAAATTTATAAAATAATTTTCATCTTTAGGTATTTTTAACTCTTTAATACCTATTTTCTTTAATGTGCTTGGAAAATTTGAACTGTTATAAAAATCATTAAAATTGCCTTTTTTATTTTTGATGAATAAAGAATATTTAAAAATTGTATCAAGCAAGATATCTAAATATTTATGAATAAATTCAAAAGAATCACGTATAGCTTTAAAAGTTACATCAGCAGGCAGTGTTGCAAATCTCCCCAAATCTTTTAAAGGGGTTATTTTATTTATTCTTTTCACTCCGATAGTATTAAAGTTAGAAATATTGATTTGAGCACAATCATTTTGAGAGTGGACAAATACAATTTTTTTTAAGTTCTTTATTTGAGATTGAAGGTCTTGGTATGAATAGTATTCTTCATCACTAGTCGTGTAAGGAAGACTTAAGTATTCTGTTTTAGCTGTGTCTTCGATTAAGTTTAATTGCTGTAAAGTAAAAGGTTGTTGGTTAAATACGATGATGCGATCCTCAAGAGATTTAATGAAAAAATTTTTTTTTACTTTATTGGGATTATATGTAGAGTAACCTTCATTACAATAAAGCCAGTATTTTGATTTTCTTAGCTCTTCTAATGTTAGGTCAAGTTCATCATTATGGTTATTATTGATGAAGAAAGGATATTTCTCTTCAAATTTAATTACATCATTTATATCTATTTCTTTAATTTTTTCTTTTAAAAAATCTGTTACAAATATATTGTAATTAATTGATGCATTGATTTTTCCATTGTTTGAAATATTGACCAGATAATCGACTATGTAGTCTTCATTAATCTTATTTAAACCATATTTGCTTAATTCTAAAATATTAGAATTAATCAAAATAGAATTTATAAAGTAAATTATATTTGTTAAATTAATGCTGATGGTTTGAGTTTTTAATAAAAATCCTTCATTGTAAATAGGATGGCTTTGAATGCAAAGCCAGTATTTGAAGGTGTTTAGTATGTTTGGTCTTTCTGTTAGTAAAATATTATTATCAATTTTGATTTTATTGAAGTTGACTGTTATTATTGCTTTATTTAATTTAATCATCCATATATTTGATTCAAATTTTGTATTATCATAAAACCAAACAGGATTTCTTACATCTGATAGCTTTAAATTGTGTATGGTGGATGTTTTTTCAAAAGATTTTTCAATTAATCCATAATTATTGGGGTTGCGTATTATCTCATTCTTTAATAAAGTGAGTTCTTTCTTTGACATGGTTTCTATATTTTTATTAGGGTCAGATAAAATATCTTTTAATTTATTATTTACTATCATTTATAAATATTCCTTCGATTATATTATATTTGACTGGATTTTTTCTTGCTATTTCATACATCTCTATAATGTCTTTAGTTAAATATAAGCATTGTTGTAAATTTTTTTGAAATGCTTCAATCTGTGATATTACATAATTTGCACTTGTGTACCACCATTTTAAATGTTTTTTTATGTCTTTTTGGTTGTAAGATGTCTCTTCAAAAAAGTATTTAATTGCAAGAAAAATTTGTAGAAGAGGAACTGTTATTAAATAAATACCTATATAACTATTTTTATCTTCATTATTTTTTTTCTCAATATTTATTTCATGAAATCCTTTTTCAATATGATGAGGTATATCTTTGAATGCATGATTATTTATGAATTTATCAAGTTCTTCTTTGGTGAAATCTACAGATTCAAATAAGTAAATTGAGTCTTTCATTGATTCGTAAATAAGAGCATTTTGAAATATTCGTAACCATCTGTTCGTATAAAATTTCCATAGAGTATCTGGTAGATATGAATCAATCAATGCAGGGCAGAGTAAAACTTGAAGTGCGACATAAACCACCTAATTAATTTAAAGAGTTTATGGAGTATATAAAATTGTCATACCATCATCTTAACTTTGAAGATCGTACTGCATTAATGCTTGAGTCAAGAAAAGAAGGCTTTTCAGCCAGAAAATTTGCTGAACTCATTAAAAGACATCCTAGTACGATCTATCGTGAGCTTAAAAGAAATAGCATCAATGACGTTTATCAAGCTCGATATGCTTCTGATAACACCTTCGCTAGACGTAGACGTGGTCACAGAAAACTCAAAATCGATTCAATCCTCTGGAAATTTATTGTTGAAGCGATCCGTTGTTTATGGTCTCCTCAGCAAATAGCAAAGCGTTTAAAGACATTTCCTGATTTGGATCAAACAATGAATGTAAGCCATACAACGATTTATTCAACGATACGAGCATTACCAAAGGGTGAGTTGAAAAAAGACTTATTATCCTGTCTGCGTCATGAAAATAAAAAGCGAAAAGCTAACGGTGAACCTAAAAAAGATTCTATATTACAGGATATTAAAACTATTCATGAGCGCCCAGCCGAAGTTCAAGAAAGAAAAATACCGGGTCATTGGGAAGCTGATTTAATTAAAGGTAAAGACAATAAAAGTTCGATAGCAACACTTATTGAACGAAATACACGGCTCTGTATCTTGGCAACATTACCTGATGCAAAGGCAGAATCAGTGCGCAAGGCTTTAACTGAAGCTCTGAAATATTTACCTGCAGAACTGCGTAAAACGTTGACCTATGACCGTGGACGCGAGATGTCAGAACATAAAATACTCGAAGAAGATTTAGGCATAGATGTATATTTCTGTGACCCACATTCACCTTGGCAAAAAGGCACATGCGAAAATATGAATGGTTTAATTAGGCAATATTTACCTAAAGGGATTGATTTAAATCAGGCAGATCAGCATTATTTAAATCAAGTTGCCATGTCACTGAATACTCGTCCTAGAAAGGCGTTAGATTGGCTTACACCATTAGAGAAATTTGCTCAGCTTGTTGATTATCATATGGCTTTTGAAACTGTCGCACCTCATGTTTGAATTCGCCCAGGGTTATATTCCTTATGGCCTAGCGCTAGACTCATTTTATTTACAGACATAGTTTCATAGTAAACACGCACACCACAACTTGCTCTAAATCTTGTTAATGTTAAATTTTGAAAAATATGGCTACTTTCATTATCGTTAAGTAATATATCACCATTTTTATAACTTGTTATTTCATATGATTTTTTTAGACCATTAATGACGGTAGTACAGGTGCCATTCTCAATTTTTTTTACTCTTTGTGGTTCTGTGAATGCAGTTCTTGAAGCTAATAGCATGTATTCATAATCTTGATTATTTGCTGATTTCAAATAATTTCTTGCAATACTAGTAATTTTTATGATGTCTTCAATTATTTTTACTGATTGGGGGTTTAATTTAATTAATTGTTCAGCATAATTTACTCCTCTTCTCTTTTTAAAAGACTTGCTATACCAAGATTCTCCAATTTTAAAAAGACCTACATTGTTTTTATTATCATACAGTTTCCAATTTATTAACCAGGATTCAGTAATTGCGGGATGTTGATTAATTAATAATATGAGGAAAGGGTATAAAGTATTGTAGCTTGAATAAAAAATTTCATCTTTAATGATATTCTTTTCCTTGCTTGAACCTGATATACCTAAAAAAACAGAATAACTCTTAAGGGTTTTATGTTTAAAAGGGAATTCATAATAAGTTCGAAATGTATTGTTTTTATTTAAAATTCCTACTTGTACATTATTTTTTGAAGTGTTGTTTTGGCTAACTTTAACTATTCCTTTTTTAACGCATTCAATAAAAAAATTATATTTTTCATTTGTTTTTTTTGTGAGTAATTCTGAACAGTAAATTATATGGTCAATTTCATTAGTTATTCTAATAAAAATGAGTTCCTTAGCTTCACTATCTGTATAACTTATTGGGATTTGTGTTACTAATTTATTATGTATTAACTGTTCTTTTTCATCTTTTACCAAGTTTGTTGTAGTGTTTTTATGTGTACATTTTTTATATATTGGTCTGAGTATTTCTGTGATAGGTTCTTGCCATATTCCATAGTTAACTAATACATTGTACATATCAACTATAGAACCCCATCTCGTGTGAAAATGACCAATATTATAGTTTTTTATTTTTGCATCTATTAAGCATAAATTATAAACAATAAGCATGCTTTCAAATGCATATTCGGAAGACATTGCCCTTTGCATGTCTTTAATATTTGGATATGCTACAACTAAAACTCTAAATAAACTAATAAGATACCCAATTTTTTTTGACAAGGTGGTTGATATGATTTTTTTTCCATAAGTGATCATTATATGATGCAGTTTATTTGTGAATTCTTTTCCATATGTGTCGTAAATAATACTGATATTGAGATTTAGGATTTTATTATCATTACTGCAGATATTCCAACCTCGATAATATTCAATTTTTTCTATATTTTTTTTCATGTTTTTATATAGAAATATACAATTTTCCACATTCTCATTTATTGTATTAAGTGAAAGGAGAATTGTAGTTTTACTTGTATTTTGCAATAAGGCTAGATTATTGAATACCGATTGAACCTCATAGCTATAATGGTATTTATTGTAATTAGTTGTATCCAATTCAGTATAGATAAATCCTATAAAGCATTGTAGATGGCTCTCTAGTGATTCAGACGATTTCAAATCGAATATTGAGTGTTGAGTTGATGTCTGTTTCAAACATTCGATATACGTGCAATACAGTGCTACCAGTGATGTAAGTTTATTAAGTTTCTTTTCTTCTTGTTTTAGCCAGTCATAGCTATCTGCATCTAATGTTTTTGAGTGTTCATAATCCTTAAGATATCTAACTTTCATAGGATGATGCATCCATGACAATTGTCAAATAATTAGAGATCAAAAAATGCACTATGTCAATGAAAAATATATAAAGAAACTTTTTGATAACTTTATTCAATTAGGAAAAGGGTACGATCATCCAGTTCGACAATCGCCACTACATTATATTCACGATCAAGTACCACGAAGTCTGTGACTTTGCGATTAAATTGATTGCGCATTTTCATCTGATCGTGCGTGATCAAAGCGCTAAACGCGACTTGTGCCAGAATGTGATGATGAGGAAAGGCATCTTTCAGACGTGTAAACATCCTGCTTTCAAAAGCAGTAATGACGCGCTTCGGATAGAATTTCTTTTGACGGGTGAAGAGATGTGGGAAGAGCAGGCAAACTAATGCAAAAGTTGCCAGGCAGCCAATCACAAAAAATATAAACTGACTCAAATTAAACACAGATCACAAAAGGGGAGAATAAAAAAACCCACTTCGCAATGAGTGGGTTTCTTCAGAATCTTGGCTCTCCCACCTGGGCTCGAACCAGGGACCTGCGGATTAACAGTCCGTCGCTCTACCGACTGAGCTATGGGAGAATAGATTGGCTCTCCAACCTGGGCTCGAACCAGGGACCTGCGGATTAACAGTCCGTCGCTCTACCGACTGAGCTATTGGAGAATCTGACAGCGATTATAGAGAGATTTGAAAAGGGGTCAAGGCACTTTTAGAAAAAAGCTGAAGAAATTGAATCAAGTGTTTTAAAAATAGTCGAAAAGGTTTGTAGTTTAAACTGTTATGTTTATGTAAACCGGTCCTAACAGCAAAATCGCGATCAGCCTGAATTTTGATAAGTGATCTGGATCATAAGAAATGAGCGGTTGATCGCGCATATAAATCAATATGATCTCAATTTAAAAAATACAGCTATAAAAAAACCCACTTCGCAATGAGTGGGTTTCTTCAGAATCTTGGCTCTTCCACCTGGGCTCGAACCAGGGACCTGCGGATTAACAGTCCGTCGCTCTACCGACTGAGCTATGGAAGAATATATGGCTCTCCAACCTGGGCTCGAACCAGGGACCTGCGGATTAACAGTCCGTCGCTCTACCGACTGAGCTATTGGAGAATCTGATCGGCATTTTAGGGATGAATAACCAGGTCGTCAATCAATTAATGTAAAGAAATGAATTGTTTGCTTCATAAATATTCATTTAGAGCCTAAAAATAAAAAAATCACCCGAAGTGGGTGATTTTTTTAGCAAAGAAATAAAAAATTATTTCTCAACACCTGCAGGCTGACCTGCATATTTCGCATTTGCATAATCCCAGTTTACTAGGCTTTCTAGGAAAGTAGAGATGTACTTAGGACGAGCATTACGGAAATCGATGTAGTAAGCGTGTTCCCAAACGTCAATCGTCAACACTGCAATTTTACCGTGCGCCATTGGCGTATCAGCATTTGAAGTTTTCATGATAGAAAGCTGACCGTTTACTTCGTCAGCCACTAACCAAGCCCAACCTGAACCAAACTGAGTAGTTGCAGCAGCAGCAAATTCTTCAGCAAATTTTTCATAAGAACCGAAAGCTTCGTCAATTTTTGCAGCCAAAGTACCAGTTGCTTTACCGCCACCGTTTTTAGCCATACAGTTCCAGTAGAACGTGTGGTTCCAAACTTGAGCCGCGTTATTGAAAACACCTGCTTTAGAAGCATCACCAGCAGTTGCTGTAATAATTTCTTCTAGAGTTTTGCCTTCAAGCTCAGTACCAGCGATCAGGTTATTCAGGTTAACCACATACGTATTGTGGTGTTTGTCGTGATGGTATTCTAAAGTTTCCTTGCTGATGTGTGGAGCAAGATCTTCGTAGCCGTAAGGTAATGCTGGTAAAGTAATGGTTGTCATGTTCTCAATTCCTTGCATTTTGCTGGGTTTTAACAATAAGTGGCTTTATTGTAATAGATAATCGGGCAGAAATGGGCATCGTGTATAAATAACAATACAGAATAAAGCCTGAAAATATATGAATAAAGCCACTGATCATAACCGTCAGTCGAATTAAATCGGATTGTTTAATTCGAAATAATCATACTCAATATTAAACTGTTCTGAAATAGCCTTGCCAAGGCGTTGCACACCGTATTTTTCAGTCGCATGATGGCCACAAGCATAATAATGCACATTCAGTTCCTGAGCTTCATAAAAGGTGCGTTCGCTCACTTCACCTGAAATATAGGCATCACAATCTTGTAGTGCCGCTTTTTGAATATAATCCTGCGCACCACCGGTACAGAAACCGACTTTATGGATTTGAGTTTTTTCAGCAGGAAGATGAATCGCATCAAAGCCCAGCTTTTCTGAAACATAATTTTTAAAATCTTCCGGACTCATTGGCTGTTTTAAATAGCCAATATTGCCAATTGGACGTTTCTCACTCGGATCAAGCTGTTCGATATTTTCGAGTTCTAATAAATCCGCAATGGCGGCATTATTTCCCAGTGTTGGATGACTGTCTAAAGGCAGATGATAGCCAACCAGTGAGATATCATGTTGAATCAGGGTTTTAATGCGTTTACCACGCATTCCCGTAATCGGATAGGCTTCTCCTTTCCAGAAATAGCCATGATGAACCAGCAATAAATCTGCGCCTTGCTCAATTGCAGCTTCAATTGCACTCTGGGAGGCGGTCACGGCACAGAGGATTTTATTCACTTCGGATTTGCCTTCAATCTGCAAGCCATTCGGTGCATAGTCCTTAAATTCACGTGCTGCCAAAGTCTGGTCACACCATTGAATAATATCGTTCAAATTCGCCATAAAATTCCTGTAAGTTTAAAAACTTGCCCATATTTATCTATAGGTCTAATTGTAACTAAAGCTGCACAAATCTCTGTGGAATTTTTTGTGTTTAGTTATGTATTTAGCATTACAATAGGACACAAATTACTTAGTCATCAACGAATTAAAATATTTTAGAGGATAGCAACGTGCGCCGCACCTTTACATGGTTACCCTGGGTGTTACTGATTTTAGTCATTATCGGTTTTTTGGGGTGGCAACAACTACAAAAACCAAAGGCACCAGTTGCGCCAGATGGCGTCAAAATGCCTGCTGAAAAAGTAGAGCCGTTGATTGATACGTCGCGCTCAGGAGGCGTGGTCTCCTACAGTGCTGCTGTAAAAGTGGCAGCCCCGGCTGTCGTGAATATTTTTACTACCCAAAAAGTCAAGCAACAGGCGCATCCTTTACTGACCGATCCGGTATTTCGTGAATTCTTTGGCGATCAGTTGCCTGACCAGTATGGACAAAGCCCGAATGAAAACAGTTTAGGTTCGGGTGTAATTGTACGTCCAGACGGTTATATCCTGACCAATAACCACGTGATTGCGCAGGCCGATCAGATTGTAGTGGCTTTGCAGGATGGACGTCGTGCCGAAGCTAAAGTGGTCGGAACTGACCCGGATACCGATCTGGCCGTGATCAAGATTGAACTGACGCAATTGCCAGTTTTGCCATTTAAACTCAGTGGCAATGAAGTCGGTGATGTGGTTCTGGCCATTGGTAATCCTTTTGGTGTTGGGCAAACCGTGACGCAGGGGATTATCTCGGCAACGGGCCGTTCAGATTTGGGTATCAATACCTATGAAGACTTTGTACAGACCGATGCTGCAATTAACCCGGGTAACTCGGGCGGTGCACTTATTGATGTCGCCGGTAATTTAATTGGTGTGAATACTGCAATTTTCTCGCAGTCTGGTGGTTCGCTGGGGATTGGTTTTGCCATTCCGGCCAAAATTTGTCAGCAGGTGATGAATGCCATTTTGAAAGATGGCCGTGTGGTTCGTGGCTGGTTAGGGATCAGCTTATTACCTGCAGAGCGTGATGATGTCCTGCAACCCAAAGAAAAAGGTGTGACGGTCGCAGAAGTGCTACCGAATGGACCTGCTGCCAAGGCTGGAATCCAGCGTGGCGATAAGATTATGAAAGTAAATGAGGAAGAGATTAGTTCTGCCTCACATCTGATTAATTTTGTGGCCTTGCAAAAGCCAAACAGTACCATTCAGATTGAAATTGAGCGGGCAGGAAAAACCATGATCCTAGAGGTTGTGGTGACTGAACGTAAGGCACAAGACAGTGCTTCACAATATATTCCTCTGCCAGGCCAATAAGTTTGATTAAAAAAAATCCCTCATGATGAGGGATTTTTTTTATACTTTCTTTCAGCATGTTCTGATACAAAAGTGAAATATTAAGCGTTTTATAAATCATTTAGCTTAGTGAAATAACATTAAAAGAGAAAATAAAAATGAATTTTATGACGGCAGATCAGGCCAAAATTTTATCTAATGTTGCTAACCTGAATATTGAAATGTATAAGCCACGTCTGGCGCAACAGAGGTGGTCCCACTTGTTTGAACAACTAAAAGCTTATTTATAAGTGATATTCTGCTCTAGTTAAGCTACCTTATTTTGTTGTGGTAGCTGGTCATAGTAAAACTCATCTGGAGTCATTTTGTCCAGACTCGAATGAGGTCGTTTCAAATTATAAAATTCAAAATATGCGTTTAATTGCTTCTTCGCATCCAAAACATTGCTGTAGGCTTTGAGATAAACCTCCTCATATTTAACGCTCCGCCATAATCGTTCAATCATCACATTATCGACCCAACGACCTTTACCGTCCATGCTGATTTGGATGTCATTTGATTTTAACACTTCAATAAACGCATCACTGGTAAATTGACTGCCTTGGTCTGTATTAAAGATTTCAGGTCGACCATATTTTTCAATAGCTTCATTTAATGTTTCTATACAAAATGCAACCTCCATACTAATCGATACGCTATGGGCAAGCACCTTACGGCTGTACCAATCAATCACAGCACATAAGTAGACAAAGCCTTTTGCCATAGGGATATACGTTATATCCGTTGCCCACACTTGATTACTCCGTTGAATATTCAATCCTTTGAGCAGATATGGATATTTACGGTGAGCTTGATTGGCCTGACTTAGATTTGGTTTACGATATAACGCATTAATGCCCATTTTTTTCATTAAAGTACGTGTATGACGTCGTCCTATATGATGTCCTTGACGGTTCAATAAATCACGCATCATACGGCTACCTGCAAAAGGGTATTGCATATGTAATTCATCAATACAGCGCATCAGCTTCAGATCTGATGCACTCACAGGTTTTGGGCGATAGTAATAACAACCACGGGAGACTTTCAGTAGCTTAGCTTGCTTAGATACTGAAATCTGAAGTGAGTCGTCGATTAACTTTTGTGGTTGAAGCGGCCCAGTTTCTTCAACACACCTTCTAAAAAATCAATTTCTAATGCCTGCTCACCGATTTTTGCATGTAGTTTTTTTAGATCAATGGGTGGTTCTGCTGGAGCTTTTGATTGATCGAAGGCTTGCGAGGAAGCCGAAATCAATTGATTTTTCCAGTCAATAATTTGGTTTTGATGAACATCAAATTCAGCACTCAATTCAGCAAGTGTTTTTTCTGCTTTAATCGCAGCAAGTGCTACCTTAGCTTTAAAATCATTTGAATGATTTCTTCTTGGTCTACGTGTCATAAAATACTCCATATATTGATGTTTATAACATCATTTGGGGAGCAAAATATCACTTATAGGTGTTGTTCAAATTTCCTGATCCACCTCTCAACTGATTGAAGATAATGCCCGGCAAGGCAATACAGCGGTACTGACAGTTTTTCCCAAACATCTGCCTTTGGAAGATATCCGTGCCTTGTCTGCCGAGTTAACAGATCTGGGTTATAACGTACGTTTTGAAGTACAAGAATTTTATTACAGCTTTAATGTCTACTGGCTGTAATTTTAACAGTTGTTCAAAAAAGGTCCTGTTTAGGCATATATTTTGCTGCGTTCATCTCATATTTAAACTATGAGAAATTTATGTCTTTATTTATTCATCATGCAGCACAGGCAGATGCACCTTATGTGGTGCTTTCGTCCGGACTGGGCGGACATGCCAGTTTCTGGAATCCTCAAATTAGAGTTTTACAGCAGCATTTTCATGTGGTTACTTATGACCAGGAAGGCTGTCATTCAGATTCTGAACTCTTGCCCACGCCTTATTCGATCGACCATATGGCCGGCCAGATTCTGGATTTATTGATCAATGATGGCATTCGAGAGTTTCATTTTATCGGGCATGCGTTGGGCGGACATATCGGCATGCAACTGGCGACCTATCAGGCTGAAAGAAAGTTTAAGCTGCTCAGTTTGACCATGTTAAATGCTTGGGGAGAGCTGGATGCTCATACTCAGAAGTGTTTCGAAGCCCGGACTTCGTTATTGCTCAATAGCAAGGCAGAGGCATATGTGAGAGCACAGGCTTTATTTCTTTATCCGCCGCAGTGGATTTCAACCCATATTGATCAGTTAACCGAAGCAGAAAATAAGCAGCTCCTTGACTTTCCACCGATCAAAAATGTTCTGGCACGCCTACAAGCCGTGCAGACTTTTAAACTAAACACAGAACATCAACAGGCACTCAAAGATATTCCTATACATCTGCTTGCCAATCAGAATGATTTCCTGGTGCCTTATCAACGGTCACAGCAATTACAGCAATGCTTGCCGCATAGTCAGCTAAGTTTGCTTGCTACAGGTGCACATGCATCTACTGTGACCGAGACAGATCAGGTGAATCAACTGATCCTTTCATTCCTGATTTCCCCTTAGTTTGAAGATTTTTTTAAAGCCAGACCTCGTGTCTGGTTTTTTATTTTTTCTAATCAATCATTTTTGTAGCATCAGCATGGTTTTTACTTCGAATTGATGCATGAACTGCAAATGCAAAAATTGCTACGAGTGCACTTGAATGAAACAATATGTTCAAAATTGACTCATAGGTAAAAATGGTTATTTTACTAAAAATTCAAAAAATAAAATATTAAGTAATTGATAATTATAAATTAAATATAGTTGGCACACGCTTTGCAATGTTTATCTTGTAAATAAAATTCCCGAAGTGGAATCAGAATTTTGAATAAGTGTTAAAAATAATGAGGTGTGAAAATGAAAATAGGTGTCTTCTGTCCAATTGGAAATAACGGCTGGTTAATCTCTGAAAATGCACCACAGTACATGCCGACTTTTGAGTTAAACAAACAAATCGTACAACGTGCTGAACACTATGGTTTCGATTTCGCACTCTCCATGATCAAGCTGCGTGGCTTTGGTGGCAAGACCGAATTCTGGGAACATAACCTGGAAACTTTCACCCTGATGGCGGGTCTCGCAGCCGTGACCAGCAAAATTCAAATTTATGCAACGGCAGCCACTTTGGTCATGCCACCGGCAATTGTGGCACGTATGGCGTCTACCATTGATTCTATTTCTAATGGCCGTTTTGGTCTAAATGTGGTGACTGGCTGGCAACCACCTGAATATACCCAAATGGGTATGTGGCCAGGTAATGACTATTTTGGTAAACGCTATGAATATCTGTCTGAATATGTACAAATTCTGCGTGAACTTTGGGCGACTGGTAAGTCAGACTTTAAGGGCGAACATTTCCAGATGGAAGATTGCCGTGTCAGCCCACGTCCACAAGCGGATATGAAAATTATCTGCGCAGGTCAGTCTGATGCAGGTTTAGAGTTTTCTGCACAATATGCCGATTATAACTTCGTGTTTGGTAAAGGCTTGAATACTCCAACAGCTTATGCAGAAATTAATGACCGCCTAAAAGAAAAAACAGATGTAACTGGCCGTGATGTACAGACTTATGTGCTGTTTATGGTGATTGCTGCAGAAACTGATGAAGAAGCTCAAGCCAAATGGCAGCACTATAACGATGGTGCCGACATGGAAGCGATTAACTGGCTGATGAATCAAGGCGGTAAAGATACGACTTCTGGTACAGATACCAATATCCGTCAAATGGCTTCGAGTGTATCTCCAGTGAATATCAATATGGGTACGCTGGTGGGTTCCTATGGAAATGTGGCACGAATGTTGGATGAAATTGGCGAGATCAAGGGTACCGAAGGTGTGCTACTGACTTTTGATGATTTTATTCAAGGCGTTGAAAATTTCGGTCAGAAAATCCAGCCACTGATGAAATGTCGTGATCATATTGTCATTGAAGATGCAGCACCGGTTATGGAGAAAAGCGCATGAGTGAATCAGTCGTAACAGCCGGTTTTACTGAAAAACTCGGCACAGGAAAAACCCTTAAAGCTGAACCCGAAGCGATTTGTCTTGCACCAGAACAAACAGCTTTGATCGTCATTGATATGCAGAATGCTTATACCTCGCAAGGCGGCTATCTGGATCTGGCGGGCTTTGATGTCTCAAAGACCAAGCCAGTAGTGGAAAATATTAAAAAGGCTGTTGATGCTGCACATGCAGCTGGTATTCAGGTGATTTATTTCAAAAATGGCTGGGATGCGGAATATAAGGAAGCGGGTGGTAAGGACTCTCCAAATTTCCATAAATCCAATGCCTTAAAGACCATGCGTAAACATCCTGAATTACAGGGACAGTTATTGGCCAAAGGTAGTTGGGATTTTGAACTGATTGATGAGTTAAAGCCATTGCCACAAGACTTGGTGATCGAAAAGCCACGTTATAGCGGTTTCTTTAATACCGCGTTGGACAGCATGTTGCGTGTGCGAGGAATCCGTAATCTGGTCTTTGTCGGAATTGCCACCAACGTTTGTGTGGAATCGACGCTACGTGATGGCTTCTTCCTGGAGTATTTCGGTGTCGCACTTGCTGATGCCTGCTATCAGGCAGGTCCAGCCGAAGCTCATGAAGCCAGTCTGTATAACATCAAGACCTTCTTTGGTTGGGTGTCAGATACTGCAAATTTTGTCGAGACCTTTCAAAAAGAAAGTGAGTAACTAAAAGAAACTAAATCAGCTGTAAGCGCATAAAGAATTAAAGATCAGAATTAAGGAAAAAATAGTATGCCTAAAGAAATCATTATTCCAGCAGGAACATCGAAACCATTAGCACCTTATGTACCGGCAACCAAGGCAGACAATATTGTGTATGTATCCGGTACATTAGCTTTTGATGAAAATAATAATGTGGTGCATGTCGGTGATGCCGCAGCACAGACCCGTCATATTCTGGAAACTATCAAGCGTGTGATTGAAGAAGCCGGTGGCAGCATGGATGACGTAACGTTTAACCATGTCTTTGTCAAAGACTGGGCAGATTATGCTGCGATTAATACAGTTTATGCTGAGTATTTCCCGGGAGATAAACCGGCACGTTATTGCGTACAGACAGGTTTGGCCAAACCTGATGCGCTGGTCGAAATTGCTTCGATTGCCCATGTATAAGCCGATCCACCTGATTCAATCTCATTACTAGATGCCCCAGGTCTGAAACTGAATATTGACTTGGGGGAGGGAGAACAGCATGAATGCCAAACTATCTAAAATCATCACAGAAACAGTTGTAGAAAATAACGCATTAAATAAGGTTTTGGCGACTAACGCATCAGATGACATCTTTACCCAGGTCGATCAGCAGATTTTCCGTCAGGGCATGTCTAATCTAGGTGCTGCAGTGAATGTCATTACCACGCAAGGCGATGCAGGAATGGCTGGATTTACCGCTTCGGCCGTATGTAGCGTGACGGATACACCACCAACGTTACTGGTGTGCCTGAACCGTTCTGCGTCAGTCTATGAAACCTTTAAAAAGAATCAGGTGTTGTGTGTGAATACCCTGGCATCACATCAACAAAATCTTTCCAATCTGTTTGGTGGAAAAACACCAATGGCAGAGCGTTTCAGTCAGGGGAACTGGAAAACTTTGGTGACCCAATCGCCTGTACTTGAAGATGCCTTAGTCAGTTTTGACTGCGAGGTGGTCCAATGTTTATCCGTAGGCAGTCATGACGTGCTGTTCTGTGAGGTGAAAGCCATGTGCCAGAGTCAAGGCAATGCGCTGATGTACTTTAACCGTTCTTACTGTGAGCCACACAAAATGTGCTAAATCAATTCAGTCCTAATCAAGGAGGGGAAGCCGATGCAAGAAAAAGAAACGTGGTTTCCAAAATTTAAGCCTTACCAAGGCAATCTCGATACCACACCCGTGCAAACAGATGAATATCTGCCTGCTGGGAAAAGTATTATTCTCGGGTTACAGCATGTGTTTGCGATGTTTGGGGCAACCGTGCTGGCGCCACTTTTAATGGGGTTTGATCCCAATCTCACGATTTTTATTACCGGGATTGGCACCATTTTATTTTTCCTGATCACTGGCGGTCGATTGCCAAGTTATCTGGGGTCTAGTTTTGCCTTTATTGGCGCCGTGGTGGCGGTCACAGGCTACTCCGGAGCAGGGGCGAATCCCAATATCGGGCTGGCGCTTGGCGGTACCATTGCTTGCGGTATTGTCTATGCCTTGATTGGTCTGCTGGTCATGAAAACCGGTACCAACTGGATTGAAAAACTGATGCCGCCAGTAGTGACAGGCGTGATTGTGATGATCATTGGTTTGAACCTGGCGCCAGTCGCAATTAAGAGTGTTTCAGCGAACCAGTTTGATTCCTGGATGGCATTAATCACCATTATCTGTATCAGTGTGATTGCTGTGTTTACCCGAGGAATGGTACGCCGTCTGTTGCTGTTATTGGGCTTATTGTCTTCCTATCTGATTTACTTCCTTTTCACAAACGTCATGGGCTTCGGATCTGCGATTGATTTTACCAAAGTCAGTGAAGCAGCATGGTTTGGTTTGCCGAATTTCCAGAGTCCGGTCTTTGAAATGAATGCCATGCTGATGATTGCACCAGTGGCCATTATTCTGGTTGCAGAAAATCTTGGGCACTTTAAAGCGGTATCCGCAATGACTGGTAAAAATCTGTCGCCGTATATAGGACGCGGTTTCTTTGCAGATGGGGTTTGTACTTCATTATCCGCTTCTGTCGGCGGTACCGGGATGACCACTTATGCTGAAAATATCGGTGTGATGGCAGTGACCAAAGTGTACGCCACCACCGTATTTATTTTTGCCGGGATCTTCGCTATTTTGCTGGGACTTTCACCTAAATTTGGTGCGGTGATCAGTACCATTCCAGTAGCTTTATTGGGTGGCGCATCGATTGTGGTCTTCGGGTTGATTACTGTGGCGGGTGCCAAAATCTGGGTGGATAACCATGTTGATTTTACCAAGAACAGTACCCTGATTATTGGTGCGGTGTGTCTGATTATGGGGACAGGTAATTATAGCTTGCAGATTGGTGGTTTCGATTTGGGTGGTATCGGTACTGCGACTTTGGCTGCGATTTTGTTGAACCTGTTCCTAAATCGTGGTGAAGATAAAGAATTGCCAGCATCTGAACCAGCTGAAACCGTAACTGAGGTTGAGGCTAAGCCAGTCGCTTAATATGAGGAGCATTTTTTGAGTCATTCAATTGCATTTTTAGGACTCGGGGCAATGGGCTGGCATATGGCCTCCCATTTGCCAAAACTCGGGCATCAGGTTTGGGTCTGGAATCGAACTGAACAGAAAGCTGTAACGCATGCTGAAATTTTTGCAACTCAAGCAGTGAGTATTAAGCAGGCGGTTCAGGCAGATTTTATCTTTTCCTGTTTGCCGACCAGTCAGGATGTGGAAGCATTGATTGCAGCCCATCCACCCAAACAAGGTGCAATCTGGATTGACTGTACCAGCGGTGTACCGGAATCTGCCCAAAAACTGGCGAAGCTCTTGGAGCAACAAGGCAGTTTTTATCTGGATGCTCCAGTATCCGGTCAGACTGTTGGGGCAGAAAAAGGCACTTTAACTGTGATGGTGGGTGGCAATGAACAAGCCTTTGAACGAGCCAAACCGATCATTGATGCCTTTGCTGGCCTGATTGAATATGTGGGAGAAAGCGGTTCTGGCTTTGCGGTAAAAGCTGTGAATAATACCTTAATGGCGACTCACTTATGGGCATTGGCTGAAGGGCTGACTGTGCTGAAAGGGCAGGGTGTTGATTTAAGCAGTGCACTAAACTGTATTAATCATTCCAGTGGTAAAAGCAGCATGTCGGAAAATATCATGGCACAGCGTGTACTAAGCCGTGAATTTAATAAGACCTTTGCACTGGATCTATTACAGAAAGATATTGGCATTGCCTTGGAGTTGGTACAGCAACAGCAACTGGATTTATCAGTAATGTCTTTGGTTCAGCAAGAGTTTCAGCAGATTGCCAAACCACAGGCCAGTCAGCTGGATTTCTCCGCTGCGGTGCAAGGACTGGAACAGCGGACTCAAATTAAATTAAGAGGATAATCTTTTCAAACAATATTAAAGACAGTGTTAAAGACGTTATAGCTATAGATATATCAGTTTAAAATTTAAAAAGCCGGGAATTTTAATTCCCGGCTTTATTATTGATAAGCCAGTTAAATAGCCTAGGCAGTTCTTAATTCTGTTGATTTGTCTGATATTCCTGAATCACTTCAAGCGCTGCACGGAAGGCTTCCTGAGTAGCTGGGGCACCGCAGTAAGGCAGGCTATGCAGTAGTACTTCCTGAATTTCTTCAACTGTTGCACCATTATTCAAAGCGCCACGAACATGGCCTTTCAATTCAGTTGGGCTTTTTTGCGCGGTAAGAAAAGCAATAGTAATTAAAGAACGATATTTACGTGGTAAAACCCCTTCACGTTGCCAGGTCGAACCCCAGGCATGTTCATTAATCCAGTCCTGCAAAGGCTGAGTAAAAGGAACCGTATTGTCCTGAGCGCGCTTTACAAAGCTTGAACCCATCACTTCAGTACGGACTTTCAAGCCATTTTCATAATCTTGTTGTGACATCATTGACCCTCAATTTTATTATGAGTCTAGCTTAACGTTTTATCTCTTAAATACCATCGTGCAATAGTCGTAAAAAAGTGGCTTAATAGCCACTTGAGATATCCAAAGTGAAATCAGGAAATAACTTCACTTTGTAATCAAGGTCTGATTTAGATAAAAGTTCTATCTAAGGACTGGTTGAATGTGAAGGTGCACTTTGAACTGAAGTATCAGTACCTGTTGCATCTGCTTTCGAAATATGAGGATTTTCCAGCTCCAATACTTCCTGTAAATGCAAATCGAAGACATCAGTCAACATGCTGTCATAGCGACGCGCATTATAGTGCAGTAACTTATTGGCTTCTTCTTCATTAATAAAGCCTTGTTCATGCGCATCAGCCACATGATCAGCAAAACTGAGTCCCTTGAATTGACCTTTGTTTTCAGCTTTTTTAAAGCGATCCCAAAGCTGCTCAATTTCCAATAACATGGTGAAGGTTGATTCCATACGACCATTTACATCATCTTCCGCTGTGCTATAGAAAACATGCTTTTTCAGTACTTTCCGGAAAGCATTGTCTTCCATCATACTGTTGGCTACCTGCTGTTTTAGCTGGTCTGACGGTTTTTTCAATGGGCGGCCAAGTGGGAAACATAACAGTTTGACCATACCTGCTGCTGCACCTGATGGAAAGTTGGCAAACAGATCGAAAAAAGCTTCTTGCGCTGTATACAGAGACTTTTCTACCGCAAGCTGTGCATGTAAACGCTCATCTTCAGTCTTTTTGCTATGCTCAAAATATTTCAGAATTGAGGAAGCAATAAACAGATGTGCATGAATATCGGCCAGACGACCCGAAAGCATTTCCTTACGTTTGATATCCCCTGCGAGTAAACCTAGGCACATATCCGCAGTTAAAGCAAAGTTGGCACTCAGCCGATTAATGATCTTATAATAAGGCTGGGTGAAATCAACCGCACTTTGCGGCGCAGCACTTGAGCCACCTGTAAAGGCATAGGCAAAGGAGCGAGCAGTCCGGTTAAAGGTGTAACCCAAATGCTTAAACAGCAAGTTATCAAAAGGATTTAGAGCCGCTGCCGAGTCTTCTGCCTGTAAGAGCTGTAATTCTTCATATAGATAAGGATGGCAGCGCATTGAACCCTGTCCAAAAATCATCAAGGAACGACTGAGAATATTGGCGCCTTCGACGGTAATGGAGACTGGAATTGCCTGATAGTAAGGTGCCAGAAAGTTACGCGGCCCCATCTGAATGGCACGACCACCGACCACATCCATGCCGTGATTGACCACTTTACGCATGCCTTCAGTTGCATAGTATTTGGCAATCGCCGTCATTACGGCAGGCTTGCCACCCTGATTCAGACCACAGGTGACCAGATAACGGAAGGCTTCCAGCATATAGGTGTCACTGGCGATTTCACTATTGGCTTCCTGAACACCCTCAAACTTGCCAACTGAAATCTTGAATTGCTGACGAATACGAGAGAAAGCACCCACATTTAAATAAGTCATTTCTGAAGTAGAAGTAGACAGCGCTGGTAGGGAAATGCCACGACCGACTGCCAAACATTCCATCAGCATGCGCCATCCTTTACCGGCATTTTTTACGCCACCAATAATCCAGTCCAGTGGAATAAAGACATCTTTACCTTCCACTGTTCCATTCATGAATGGCGGTCCCGGGTTATGCCGTGGTCCCACTATTACGCCTTCATGACTGGCAGGAAGCAGGGCACAGGTAATGCCATATTCAGTCTGTTCACCCAAAAGATGATCCGGATCATACATTTTAAAGGCCAGACCCACCACTGTCGCAATTGGTGCCAAAGTAATCCAGCGTTTGGAAAAATTCATTCTCAGACCGAGTACTTCCTGACCTTCAAACTGGCCATAGCAGACTACACCGGTATCAGGAATCGCACCAGCATCGGAACCGGCCTCCGGACTGGTCAAACCGAAACAGGGAATTTCTTCGCCTCGCGCCAGACCCGGCAGATAACGGTCTTTCTGTTCTTCGGTACCATAATGCAGTAACAGCTCGCCTGGTCCGAGTGAGTTCGGTACCATACAACTCACGGCTGTGGTCAGAGATCGCGAAGCAATCTTGCTCATCACCCGACTTTGGGCAAAGGAGCTAAAGGCACGACCGCCGTATTCTTTGGGAATAATCAGGCCTAAGAAACCATGTTCCTTAATATATTGCCAGACATGATCAGGCAGCGCTTTCTGCTCATGGATTTCCCATTCATCCAGCATGCTGCACAAGGTCTCAACCTCATTGTCCAGAAAAGCTTGTTCTTCTAGCGATAATTTGGGATAGGGATAACTGTTAAAGGTTTCCCAGTTCGGTGCACCCATAAACAGTTCTTTTTCCCACCAGCTGGTTCCGGAGTCCAGTGCTTCACGTTCTGTCGGGCTGATACTCGGCATGGCATTGGCCAGTGCTTTATAGGCCGGTTTAGAAATGAACGACATACGTAAAGGGTCGATCATCACCACAAGGCTAATCAGGATCAGCGGAATGCCGAGAATAAGTGACCATGGGCTAATAAAGGCACAGACTACTGACATGACAATTAGTGCAATTGCACCCGCGCTACGGGAGAGCTGAAAATAGAAAACCGCCCATAAACTAAGTAATAGCAGTAGTACAGCAAATATAAATAGCATTGTTATAGTTCTCCAGATTTATACAACGCTGCCTGTGCCGAGATCTCATAGAATTTTTGTCACAGTTCATTCATTTTTTTTGTCGCTTGAGGATCGGACAGGTTCAGCATTGCACGTGTGAGAATGATCGTTTTCAAGTCTTGCAACGATATTTTTAAATCTTTCATCTATTTTTGAGATTGTTTGAAAAATGCTCAGTCTTCAAGTGAGAACGCGCAAAGAAATGTGAAGATAAGTAATGACTTAATCTTATCTAAAATAAAAAATGGCGTTTAACGCTGAGTAGAATTTCAATTATGGATATTAAAAAGCCCTCTACAAGAGAGGGCTTTTATTTCATTTGTTTAAACAGGACTAAGCTTCAATGGCCTGGACTGCAATTTTTTTTGCAGGATCCACTTTACGACGCACTGCTGGTACAGGTTCGCCGTAGTATTGGCGGTCGGCAAAGTAGCTTGAACGAACCATTGGTGCTGCCCAGATATTGCGGAAGCCGAGTTTTTGACCATGTTCGGTATAACGCTCGAATTCTTCAGGTGTCACAAAGCGGTCAATCGCTGCATGTTCTTTTGAAGGCTGCAAATACTGACCAATCGTCACATAATCTACGCCATGCGCATATAAATCATCAAGCAGGGCAAGCACTTCTTCTTCAGTTTCACCAATACCGACCATCAGACCACATTTGGTTGGTACGTCCGGGCAGTATTCTTTAAACATTTTCAGCAGGTTTAAAGAGTGTTGATAGTCAGAACCTGGACGCATGGCTTTATATAAACGCGGTACAGTTTCGATATTGTGGTTAAACACATCTGGTGGGCATTCAGTCATGATGCGCAGCGCGATATCCATACGACCACGGAAATCTGGCACCAGAATTTCCAGCAGGGTATTCGGGCTTAGAGCACGCGCTTCTTTAATACAATCTACAAAATGCTGTGCACCGCCATCCAGTAAATCATCACGGTCTACCGAAGTGATCACTGCATATTTCAAACCCAGATTGGCAATAGTTTCTGCCATATGACGCGGTTCATCTGCATCGAGTGCATTTGGACGGCCATGAGCCACATCACAGAACGGACAACGACGGGTACAGATATCGCCCATAATCATGAAAGTCGCAGTACCGCCACCAAAACATTCAGGCAGGTTTGGACAGGCGGCTTCTTCGCACACCGTATGTAATTTTTGCTGACGTAGTGTGGTTTTAATACGTTGAACTTCTTCAGGTGCCGCCATTTTCACCCGGATCCAGTCCGGCTTGCGTGGCGTTTCAACCGTAGGAACAACTTTTACAGGAATGCGGGCAACTTTTTCCGCACCGCGAAGTTTGACGCCCTGTTCAGGTTTACGGTTTTCAGACATATTCAACTTTTCCACTGTTTTTGAAGGGGGAGATACTCAAAGATAGCGCAGTTATTATAACGGACTTCGTTCTAAATAGGGCAAAAAGGGGTATTCATTTAAAAAATGTTCTTATCAAGCAATATATGTGAGTTAAATACACCAAATCAACAGGATTTACGTCATAATAAGAGTGTAGATTAAAGTGAATTTTTTAATTTTGAGGAGCGTTGAATGCCACGTAAAAAAGAGGTCGTTAGTGGGACTTTCGTTAAATATGATGCGGTAGTTCTAGGTTCGGGCCCTGCGGGCGAAGGCGCGGCAATGAAACTTGCCAAATCTGGTAAGCGTGTTGCAATCGTTGAGATGCGTGAACAGCTGGGTGGTAACTGTACCCATGTCGGTACGATTCCAAGTAAAGCATTGCGTCAAACAGTATCCAGTATTATCCGTTATCAACGTGATCCACTGTTTCAAAAAGTCGGGGACTGGAAGCAGTTCACCATGAAGCAAGTGTTGCGTCATGCACATAAAGTTATTCAACAACAAGTAGATACACATTCACGTTTCTACGACCGCAATAAAATTGATATTTATCATGGTCGTGCCTATATTCAGGATCAAAATACCATTTTTGTATTTAACCCAGATGGCATTAAAGAAACGCTGATGTTCAAGCAACTGGTCATTGCCAGCGGCTCGCGTCCATATCGTCCAGACATTCTTGATTTTAATCATCCACGTGTATTTGATTCAGACAAAATTCTGGATCTGGACTATTCCATCCAGAAAATCATTATTTATGGTGCAGGTGTAATCGGTTGTGAATATGCCTCGATCTTTATTGGTCTAGGACATAAAGTCGACTTGATCAACACCCAACACAAACTTTTAAGCTATCTGGATGATGAAATTTCTGATGCACTGTCTTATCACTTGCGTGAACAGGGTGTATTGATTCGTCATAATGAACAGATCGACTTTTTAGAAACATTTGACGACCATGTGGTGATGCACACGCAAAGCGGCAAGAAAATTAAAGCCGACGCGATTTTGTGGTGTAATGGCCGTTCAGGCAATACCGATGGTCTAGGCCTTGAAAATGTCGGCCTGAAACCGAACAGCCGTGGTCAATTGACTGTGAATGATCAATATCAGACTGAAGTAGAAAATATCTACGCTGCCGGTGATGTAATCGGTTGGCCTTCGCTAGCCTCTGCTGCCTATGACCAAGGTCGTTGCGCAGGTGCCAATATGAGCGGCGAGAAAGACGTTGCGCCGGTGACTGATATTCCAACCGGGATTTATACCATTCCTGAAATTTCTTCGATTGGTAAGACTGAACAGCAGCTGACTGAAGAAAAAATTCCGTATGAAGTCGGTCAGGCATCATTCCGTCATTTGGCACGTGCACAGATTACCGGTGATACTATGGGTGAATTAAAGATTCTGTTCCATCGCGAAACATTGGAAGTTTTGGGTGTACATTGCTTCGGTAATAATGCCTCTGAAATTATCCATATTGGTCAGGCAGTCATGAACAGCCCGAACAATACCATCAAGTACTTCGTAGAAACCACGTTTAACTATCCGACTATGGCGGAAGCGTATCGTGTAGCCACACTGAATGGTATGAACCGTTTATTCTAAGTGAGATATTTGACTTAGACAGAAAAACCGCAAGTCTTCACTTGCGGTTTTTTTATTGGAAGTGATTAAGTCAGTCAAGTTGATCAAATCGAATTTTTAAGCCGCCATTTTTCGGCATTCTTCAGCACAGCGGCGGCATGCTTCGGCACATTGCTGACAATGTTCATCTTCATGATGACCACATTCTTCTACACAGTAGTCACAGGCTTTCGCACAAAGTTCACATATTTCATGCATGAATGGAGATTGCTTTTGTTCCATACGGGCGCAAAGCTGACAGATATCTGCACAGTCCAGACAGCGCTGGATACACTCCCGCATTGAACCGTACCGGGTTTGTCGGAGACTTTTTTATTTAAGTTAAGCCACCTGACCTAACGGGTTAATCTTATCATAGTACATTGCTTCAAACTCAAAAGGCGACACATAACCCAGTGCACTGTGTACACGCTTTTTATTGAACCAATCTACCCAGTTTAGTGTCGCAAGTTGTACATCTGCTAAACCTTGCCAATCTGCTTTTAAATATTCAATCACCTCTGTTTTGTATAAGCCATTCACCGTTTCAGCCAAAGCATTATCGTATGAATCACCAGTTGTACCGACTGATGCTCGTAAATTTGCTGCTTCTAAACGATTGGTATAGCGAATCGAAAGATATTGCACACCCCTGTCGGAATGATGAATCACATTCTTTGGCATGCCTCGATCGTGCAATGCTTGCTCAAGTGCATCGAGCACCATATCTGTATTCATTCGTGTAGATACTTTCCATCCAACAATTGCTCGTGAGAACACATCAATAATAAAGGCGGTATAGACCCAGCCTGAATGAGTTTGAATATACGTAAAGTCACTGACCCATAATTGGTCAGGTCGATCAGCACTAAAATTACGTTTCACTAAATCATCTGCTCGTTTTTGATCATCTCGGTTGCGGGTAGTTTGTTTGTTCTTACCACGCCAAACACCTTGTATATCTAGCTTCTGCATCAATCGAGCAACTGTACAACGTGCAATAACATAGCCTTCACGTTTCAATTTTTGCCAAACTTTACGTACACCATATCGACCTGAACTTTCCTTCCAAATTCGTTTAATTTGTTCAGCATGATGCTTATCATGTAGATCTCGTTTCGCTCGATGTTCTGGATTGTCAGCGAGATCTAAAGTTCGGTAATAGGTTGAAGCTGCGATCGGTAAAATCCTACAAATCGCATCAACACCATATAAGTCTTTATTGTTATGGATAAAATCCACCATTATTTGTGTGGGCGGTCGAGCTCCGCCTGGGCGAAAAAAGCGGCTGCTTTACGTAGAATTTCATTGGCACGCTTTAATTCTTTAATTTCACGTTCCATTTGCTTCATTTTTTCTTGATCAGATATCTGTTGTACTTTAATAGGATTTTGCTGATCTAAATGCTTTTGATGCCAGGCACGAAGTGTTTCAGGAGTACAACCAATCTTAGGCGCAATTGCTGTGATTGCAGCCCAAGTAGAAGGATAATCTTTTTCAGATTCAATTAGTAATTGAACCGCTCTTTCTCTAATTTCGGGGGTATAGGTTGGTTTTTTCATCGGAATAGTCTCTCAGAATATTGAGTCTCCGACAAACCCGGTACGGTTCACATCATCTCCAGATCTTCTTCTTTAAGACAGGCACTGGCACAGTTGGCACATGCCAGGGAACAGTTCATACAGGTTTGCACACAATCTGAAAATTGAAGCTGATTCATTATCGTTTCCTCTTTCCATAGGTTTATTGCTGATTTTCTAATACGCTAAGCAGAAAAAGGAAAATACACTAGGCAGATTAGGTGAGGAAAAGTAAACAGGCGCTTTGTTTTGTTAAGGAATTTACTATCTATACTTATATTCAGAGTTAGATAGTTTTATTATTCGAGAAAATAAAAAACCATTGGGCCGGTCAAAGTCTCAATGGTAGAGGATTTACATGTGAGTCATTATTATCGAAGGTTGTAATGACCTTTCTTGTTATTCTGATTTTCTCATTTCTAAAACGGACGGCTACCCGCCAGACTGATGCGTTTTAATAAACGGCGCTGATCAGCCGGGAATGGACGGCGTGAGTGCAAAGTCACCTGATTATCCCAGAACACGATATCGCCAATTTCCCAGTGATGTTCATAAGCGAACTCAGGTTTTGAAATATGCTCACGTAATTTTGCGATCAGTTGACTGCCAGCCTGATCATCATAATTGACCAGTTCGACTTCGGTATGCGTATTCAGCCAAAGTGCTTTACGACCGGATTCAGGATGAGTGCGCACCAGTGGATGTGGATAGGCATGACTTAATATGGGCTGATCTTTAAAGCGATACAGCGGGCTATTGCCATAACCTTGATCATCAGCCTGATCTCTGGTTTTTTGACGGCGCACGAAAGGGTTATAAGTAATCAGTTGCAGCTGATCAATCTGTGCTTTGGTTTCTTTATTGAGTGCATCATAGGCTTTAATGGTATTGATCCAGCTGGTCTGTCCACCGTTCTGAGGCAGTTCAATCGCATACAATAAGGAAGCAAAAGAGGGTAAAGGTGTCCATTGATGATCGGTATGTGGAGTCAGTTCACCATGCCCGGTATAGTCTCCCTGACCGACGGCATTGGAAACCGGCACGACATCGGGTGGAACACCGCTATCGGACTGCGCAGCCAATACCGGGGTATCTGCACCTGGGCGGAAAATGGAACCGAAATAAGTTGAAAATGCCAAGTATTGTAAATCATCCAGACTTTGCTGCTTAAAGATCAAAATCAGATGCTCGGCCAGAGCCTGTTTTAACTGTAAAATGGTTTCAGATGACTGGGCTTTACGGGCATCCAGACCAAAGACCACTGCGCCTAAGGCCTGATCTGTTTGCGGTACAATCTTGATTTCAGCCGGATGTTGAAATTGATCTTGCTGATGCCAGCGTGGAGCATCATGAATGGCTTGTGAAAGTTGGGTTAAGCTGGTCATTATAAAGTCTCAGAATTTTCTTGTTGATGAGAATCTAAGAAAATTCCGGACTGAAATAAAATCAAAAGAAATGATAAGTTTATGAATAATCTGATATTTTTAATATTTAGTTGATTTTGAAACATTTAACTTATTGTGCGATGGATTGCGCATTTTCTGCTGAGGATATTTCAGCAGTTTAGTGTGCGCAAAAAGCCTGATTAAAATATTCAAATAACTGAGGTGTTTGAAACCACAGTCCAATCGACAAAGCCAGTAAAAGCAGGATTGCCACAGCAATCAAGAGTTTGAGTTTCAATAGAGAATCAGTCATGGACGATTTGCTCCTCATTGACCCAGAAATGCACCAGTACGCCAAAAATGCTGAGGACAATGGATAGCATCCACACCGCATTATAATTGCCACTCAAATCATGGTTAACTCCACCGAGCCAGCCACCAAAAAATGAGCCAACCTGATGGGTAAAGAACACGATGCCACTGAGCATGGTCAGATATTTCACCCCGAACATATTCGCCACAATGCCATTGGTCAGCGGAACGGTCGATAACCAGAGTAACCCCATAATGACACCAAAGCTATAGACTGTCCATGTGCTGAGAGGCAGCATGAGAAAGGCAATAATCGCAATTCCACGCAATGCATATAATCCCATCAGTAGATGCGGTTTGAAGTATTTGCCACCCAGCCAGCCGGCCGTATAGGTGCCTACCACATTAAACAGACCCACTAAGGCTAAGAAGATCGTACCGGTTGTGGCATTAAACCCATGATCAATCAGATAGCCAGGCAGGTGAATGCCAATAAAAACTACCTGAAAACCACAAACAAAAAAGCCCATAGCCAGAAACCAGAAGGGTTTATGATTTTTCACCACCACCAGAATCTGTTTAAAATTGAGTGAGACTTTATTGGGGGTAGCGGCCGCGTTGGGATGAACATACATCGGTGCTTTCAGCATCCAGGCCAATGGCACAATCAATGCAATTAAAATGGCACTGACCACCAGCGCCGCTGACCAGCCGACATTCTGTAATAGCAACAGGGTTGAAGGCAGCATGATAAACTGACCAAAAGATCCGGCCGCACTAGCAATTCCCATCGCCAAACTGCGCTTTTCTGGTGGGGCAGCACGTCCAACTGCAGACAATAACACCGGAAATGACGTAGCTGACAGGGCGAGACCCAGAATCAGGCCGACACTCAGATTAAGCAATAATCCGGTCGAGCTAACTGCCATCAAGAGTAGACCAATTGCATATAAGGCTCCGCCTACAGCTACCACAATCTTGCTGCCATATTTATCGGCAAATGCCCCGGTAATCGGCTGAACTGCACCCCAGATCAGGTTTTGCATGGCAATAGCCAGGCTAAAAACATTATGACCCCAACCGAATTCTTCGCTCATCGGTACCAGATACAGGCCAAAGGCATGACGTACACCCAGTGACAGTGCCAAAATGATGGCGGAGCCAATCAGCATAAAAATAAGAGCTTTGGAAAATTGACTGTCAGCCATACGTCATTCATGCCTATAAATTTGATATGTATAGTATTCGATTCAAGCAATAGAGGCGATTAAATAAATATTGATCAAAAGATAAATTTTTTTTATTAATAGATCTCTTGCGAAAGTCGTTATTGCAAGTTCATCCGGTTTACCAGTGCAGCGATTAAGTTAATGCGTAAACCGAATCTTTTCCGTCTATTTCGATAGCGTTCACTTAGTATTCTAAATCTTTTCAATTGACTGTTAATATGTTCGATTACAACTCGTATTTTTCCAATCATTTTATTGTAATTTTTCTCAGCATCAAATAAGGGTAAATTCTTCTTTTTCTTTATTGGCATCAATAATTTAAAGCCATCTTGCTCTAACCCATAGTACCCTAAATCGGTCATAACATAGTCACAATGTTTGAATTTCTTAACTGTTTTTCTTGCCAATTTAATATCATGCTGACTGCCAGACGATATATCTACTCCTATGATTTGTTTGCTCTTCGGATGATAGATCACTTGGGCTTTTAACGTATGTTTCTTCTTTTTACCACTGTAGAACTTACTCTGATTTTTTTTTCGGGCGTTCTATTAAACATTCTGTCGCATCAATAATTACCCAGTTAAATTGTTCGTCTGCTGTGGTAATGCTTCGTTTTGGCAGGGTAAAACGTCTTGATTTCATTAATGCATCTTCAACCTTTTTAATAGTTCGATTCACATTACTTTCAGCGATATGGTAATTTGCCGCCAATTCCAATTGGGTGTTGTAGCTCCGTAAGTAATTGATTGTTAATAATAATTGATCCTCTATAGCTAAAGTATGAGGACGCCCTAATTTCTTTTTAAGTGATTCTGCTTCTTTTAAAACTTCGACCATTTCACTAAAAACTGCTCGAGGTACACCAACCAAGCGCTGGAATTCAGAATCTGAAAAACGATTTAATTTCTGATATTTCATGAAATCTATATTGAGGCAGTTTTTACTTTCGCAAGAGGTCTAATATATTAAGCCTAAAAAAACGGCCGAAGCCGTTTTAATTAAAAATCGGATATTGAGCTTAGAAACGCATACCGATCCCGGCATAGGCCAGAATCGGATTGACTTCAATATCGGCTTTAGAGCGAATCAGTTCACCTAAATTTGCATCTGTCACCGTAATTGTCGTGTCATTTTTTAGATGTGCATAAGATACTGAACCGACTGCAAACCAAGTGTCATTAAAGTCATAGCTAAAGCCGACCGTGGCCACAGGCGCGAAAGCATCGGATGCTTCAAGCTTTACTTTTGGATCGGCTTCACTTAGCTTGCCTTCAAGGGAAGCACCAGCATTGCCTTGTTTAATATTGGCAATCATATGTCCTGCAGCAATCAGGTCCTGCTCGGTACGTGAGTTAATTTCCAGTTCATTGAAATAGGCATACATCACACCTAAGCCGACATAAGGCCGGAATTTATTCACTCCGGTTTTACCAAAGTGATACTGGAATTCAAAGGCAGGTGTCCAGGCGCGGGCAGAGGCAGCCGGACCATAGGCTTCCAGATCAGTAATCTCGATATCTTTCTTCAGTATAATATCGATAGGAAGTTCAATATTGCCCAGAGTAGGGGTTGCTGTTCCCGAGAACGGTGCATAGATTTTACCTTTACCTTGCAGATCAACCTTGGGTGGAATGCCGGCTTTCATTTCAAAAGAAATATTATCGGTAAAATAGTAATTGGTCATAATGCCTAAAGTGGTGACATCATCCGCTGTCAGACCGGTACCTGGATTATCCCATTCAGACAGACCATTGATTTGAGTGGTTCCACTGATATTCGCTGGTAATGTACCTCCAGTGAAGAAACCAATCCCTTCTAATAATCCTTTCACTGTTATCTGATCGACAGAAGGATCAAGATTATTGACGACCGTATCAACATTGATAGCGCCGTTTCTATAACTTTTACCGTTTTCGACAGCAGTATTCACTTTAAATGGTTGGGCCTTGCCTTGCGGCATCACATGCAATGCACCGACTGATACCGAAAAGCGCTTAAAGCCATCTCCATCTTGCAAGCTAAAATAAGGGGAATCTGCATGTGCGACCATAGGTAAAGTGGCTAGGCCTGCCATACATGCCAGCAATGTTTTCATTGATTTGGAACTCCATGTCCAGTTTGTTTATTCGTTTTTCTAGTTCATTAATTATGTGAATTACATTAAAAAATTCAGTTATAGAACAACAGGTCAAAAGTTAATCGATGGTTGATATTGGTAAATTCTATATATTTTTTGTTTATATCTCTTGAATTTTAAGAAATGTATAGCGTGTAAATATAATTACTTTTACCTTAATAGCTTAAGTATAAAAGTGAAGGAAATTTGCTCTTGATAGCATTAAAATTTCAATCCTATGAATTTTTATCGTAGAAGATATAGAGGAGAGTTTAGGTAAATTTTAGGCTGCATTGATTCAAGCATTTATCATCATGGGATGATTTTTTATTTTTCCAAAACAAGAGCATATGAATTTATCCAAGATCCTGCTACCCAGTCGACTGAGTTTTTTTGTACAATAGCTGCATATATTATTGAGTGAATCACATGAGCACCCAAACTCCTCCCAAAAAAAAGCCCCTGGTTAATTTACCTTTCCCGATCAAGCAAGCAGAGCAAAATGCTGCAGAAGAAGTTCTGGAAGATTTAAGACCAAGACCACAGCGTTATGCTGACCGTACCTGGATGCCACCACGTGGTACGCGCCGTTCAATGGGCAAGCGCTAATTGATCAGACTCAAAAAGCTATGATAAATCATGGCTTTTTTTGTGGAAATTTTTAGGGAGTTGATGAGTAATATTTGATTCATCTTTCGCGCAAAGAGAAAATGGTGCTCTAATTTATCCAAATCTCTTTCAATTTTATTCTTAATAAAGCAAACGAAATATTTAAGCTCTCTAAATGCCGACCAAAATAAAATCCACACCTGGTTGATTTCATATTCGACATTTTAGCCGCCCAGAAAAAAAAGCCAATTCAAACATTGGCTTTTTTTGAAAGATATTTTGATAGCACTAACGAATGCTTTTACGCGCTTTATTTTCCGGCTTCGGTGGCGCGATTTCTCTCTCGCCTTGCCAGACATCGATAAAATCTTTCTCGTTAATATTATAAAGTTCCAGTAGCGCTAAAATCACGCCTCCAAACAGCATGGCACCTTCTGAATGGCTTTGAAAATCGACCAGCTTGGTATTCAGATTATGCAGGATATCTTCAATTTCAAAGACACGTTCCCGTCCATTGCTGTCGGTCGGATAGATCTGGGTATTTAAAATAATTCTTGCCAGGCTTTTTTCATTTTCGCTCAAAGGCAGTTCTTCAATCAACTCATCGCTGGCCGGAGTTAAAATCACGGAATCGCGGAATATGGTATGTAAGAAATTTGCGCTTAATTTTGGCAGCGGCTTTTCGACAAAAGGACGGAAAGATTGCGGGAAAATGACATTGCGTGAGATGCCTTTAAACATCGGTGCAATTTCCTCGACCTTATAACCTGCGATCCCACAACCCAAGGAAGTAATAAAATATTTATTTTTAGGATGATTTTTGGTGTAAATCTTAAAGTCATCAATATAGTGCTGGATTTGTGAGAGCGGCATTTGTTGCAAATGCTCGTTCATGGTGGGAATGGCATAGCTCTGACCCGCCCAGCCACGACCCACGCCCATGACTGCACCAAAATGCTCAAGTGCCGTTCTGGCTGCTCCACCACCGTGTTGTCCAGCCAAGTTGCTGCCAAAAACAAAAACCGTATTTTCCGGAAGGGATTTAACAATACTTTCATCGTGATAGTGGTAAGTCATAATTGTCGATTCTAGGCCATCCTGATCTTCATGTTGCCCGTGAAATGAAAAGGGGTCAAGGCAAAATTGTGCCGGACTAGCCAAACAGATAGAGTATTTCACCCATAAGCCAAAACAGGATACCGAGTACGCCCAAATAAAGCTGCTGGCTGAAAATGATTAGTTTGTTCTGTATTTATTCCCTTTGTAACTGTATATTTTATTGATGATTTTTCAAACTAGAGAATGAGTCAAGCGCTAACAAATAATGAATACTAATATTGTTTTATTTTACCAAACAGAAACCTAAGCAGGGATTGAGTAATTCCAATTTACCCTCATAATAAATCAAATCTATATCCGCAGCGAAGTCAGCGAAAGCTATGAGTGATAAAAAACCCTTTGAATTAGTGACCAGTTATCAACCAGCAGGCGATCAGCCACAGGCCATTGAAAAACTTGTCAAAGGCATTGAACAGGGTTTTCATGATCAGCTTTTACTGGGGGTTACTGGGTCTGGTAAAACCTATACTATGGCCAATGTCATTGCACAGACACAGCGTCCGACCATTGTCATGGCACATAACAAAACTTTGGCTGCGCAGCTCTACGGCGAATTTAAAGCATTTTTCCCCAATAATGCCGTCGAATATTTTGTCAGTTATTATGATTATTATCAGCCGGAAGCCTATGTGCCATCTTCAGATACTTTTATCGAGAAAGATGCTGCAATTAATGACCATATTGACCAGATGCGCCTTTCTGCAACCCGTTCATTATTAGAACGTCGTGATACGATTATTGTCGCGTCGGTGTCTGCCATTTATGGTTTGGGTGATCCAAATGCCTATATGAGCATGTTGCTGCATGTGGTGGAAGGCGATCGCATTGGCCGTGATGATATTATTCGCCGTCTGGTCGAGATGCAGTATTCACGTAACGAACTGGAATTCCTGCGCGGTACTTATCGTATTCGTGGTGAAATTATTGATATTTTTCCGGCTGAATCCGATCAGGATGCGATCCGGATTGAACTGTTTGATGATGAAGTTGACTCTATCCGCTGGTTTGATCCCCTGACAGGGAAAATGGTTCGTAAAGTACCTCGTGTGACCATTTATCCTAAAAGCCACTATGTTACGCCGAAAGACAATTTATCCCGTGCGATTGAAACCATCCGAGACGAACTTAAAGAGCGACTGGTGTTCTTCCGTGAAAATGACAAACTGCTGGAAGCCCAGCGTATCGAGCAGCGCACACGCTATGATCTGGAAATGATGCAGCAATTGGGTTATACCAACGGCATTGAAAACTATTCTCGGCATTTGTCGGGCCGTTCTGCGGGTGAAGCGCCGCCGACCTTGTTCGATTATATTCCGGATGATGCCTTGCTGATTATTGATGAGTCGCATGTGACGGTGCCGCAGATTGGTGCCATGTATAAAGGTGACCGTTCGCGTAAGGAAAATCTGGTGAATTACGGATTCCGTTTGCCGAGCGCGCTGGATAACCGTCCAATGAAATTTGAGGAATGGGAACGTATTGTGCCGACGACTGTTTATGTCAGCGCAACGCCCGCACGTTATGAGCTGGAAAAATCCCAGCAGATTGTCGAACAGGTGGTACGTCCGACTGGTCTGATCGATCCGGAAATTGAAATTCGTCCAGTTTTGACGCAGGTCGATGATGTGCTTTCCGAAATTAATTTGCGTAAAGATATTAATGAGCGGGTACTGGTCACAACCTTGACCAAGCGCATGGCCGAAGATTTAACTTCTTATTTGAAAGAATACGGGATTAAGGTCGCTTATTTACACTCCGATATCGATACCGTCGAGCGGGTCAAAATCATTCATGAACTGCGTACCGGGGTGCATGATGTACTGGTCGGGATTAACCTGCTGCGTGAAGGGCTGGATATGCCGGAAGTGTCACTGGTTGCCATTCTGGATGCAGATAAAGAGGGATTTCTGCGTTCTGAGCGCTCTCTCATTCAGACCATTGGCCGCGCTGCGCGTAACCTGAAAGGTAAGGCGATTTTGTATGCTGATCGCATTACTGATTCGATGCAGAAAGCCATTGAGGAGACGGATCGTCGTCGTGCCAAGCAGATTCAGTTTAATGAAGAACATGGCATTACGCCGCGCAGTGCAGTGCGTCAGGTGATCAAGGAAATTGATACTGGTGAAGTATTGGATGATGATTCAATTGAATTGAAAGTCTCGGATCAGGCACGTGCGATCAGTGCCGATGAGCGGCATATCATGGCAGATCCGAAAATGTTTGCGAAACACATTAACAAGCTTGAAAAGGAAATGCTGAAAGCGTCAAAAGAGCTTCAGTTTGAGCAGGCTGCGCGTATGCGTGATGAAATTGTGCGTTTAAAAGCCCAGATGTTTGATTGATTTTTGTTGCATTAAATCTTATTTAAATGACGTAAAATCAATCACAAACCAAACATAATGTAACAAATTTAGGAATTGGATAAAGCTATTGTATGAACAGAAATTTTTAAATAAATATTTTGTGAACATGCAATAGGTATCTTTATGACAACTCAAAAATTTTCACGTACTGGATTAAAGCTGGCAAAAATTGCGGTGGGTAGTGCGGTTCTTCTTGGTTTGGGCGCCGCTACCATGGCTTATGCGAAAGACGAGCCATTACCGACCATTGAGAAAGTTGAGCTGGACCGTTATCTGGGAACATGGTACGAAGTAGCACGCAAACCTTTGTATTTTCAAAACAAGTGTGATCGCGATGTCACAGCGACCTATACTTTAAATGAAAATGGCAATATCGTGGTGGATAACCGCTGCATTAAAAAAGATGGTGGACAAACCCAGTCATTGGGCGAGGCATTTGTGCAAAATCCACCGCAGAATACCAAGTTAAAAGTCAGTTTCTTACCAGACTTTATTCGTTGGATTCCGGTCGCTCGTGGCGATTATTGGGTCTTAAAACTGGATGAAAATTATCAAACTGTTCTGGTCGGTGAGCCAAAACGTAAATATATGTGGATACTCTCACGTGATCCGCAATTGGATAAAAATGTGGTGAATGAATATTTACAATATGCACAGTCGGTGGGCTATGACCTGAGTGATGTAATTCATACCAAACAAACTCAAAGATAAAAATATCGTCTTAATGGAAACCATGCTATGGCATGGTTTTTTATTTTATGTGTCAAAAGACAATCTAAAATCGAGAGATAGCTACATTTTAAATGGATGAAGCATCAAGCTTTCTATTGTACTAATCGTTATAATGCCGGCGAATGAAATTAGAGTTTAACTATGTATAAAGGCATCGCGTTATCTGTCTTGGCCTCTGTGGTTTTTGGAGTGCTGTATGTATTTACGCCTTTTTTACAGCCTTTAGATAGTGAACAGACCTTTGCATGGCGCATGCTGGCGACCTTACCATTCCTCACAGCCTTCATGTGGTGGTCGGGTGATCTGAAACATATCAGCAGTATTTTTAAGCGGGTATTACGACAGCCTTCATTTTTGATCTGGTTGCTGATTAGTTCGCTGTTATGTACTACACAATTGTGGTTGTTTTTATGGGGCCCTATCAATGGGCGTGGCCTCGAAGTCTCACTCGGTTATTTTCTCCTGCCTCTGGTGATGGTGCTGGTCGGCTGTGTGCTTTATAAAGAAAAATTATCATCCTTCCAGATGGTTGCTGTTGCTCTGGCAATGTTGGGGGTAGGACATGAAATCTGGCGGATCGGTTCAATCGCATGGGAAACGGTCTATGTCGCTTTAGCTTATCCACTTTATTTCTTTATGCGGCGTAAATTCGCGACCGATCATCTTGGTGGATTCTGGTGGGATCTATTTCTGATTTTGCCTGTGGCATTTTATTTGGGCTTTATTTACAGTGATTCCATGCCGCTCATGTTGAATCATTCTCACTTGATCTTGGCAGTTCTTGGATTAGGCTTTTTAAGTGCGCTCGGTTTAGGTAGCTATATTTTGGCTAGCCGATATTTACCTTTTGTCATCTTTGGGCTGTTGAGTTATCTGGAGCCGGTACTGCTCGCTTTTGCCTCGATGGCACTGGGTGAGCGTGTGGAATCAGGTGAATGGCTGACCTATATTCCAATCTGGCTAGCTGTTTTACTGCTGGTTGTGGAAGGAATATTGCATTTGCTGAAGCAGCGTAAACAGCAATTAGCCCTTAAGAAAAATCTGGAAAACTATCAGGACCGGCTCAACTCTTAAAATTAAAAAGAGATTGAATGAATAAACAACATTTAACAAATTTGTGCCAGGTACTGAAAAATAGTGGTCTTTAGCATTTTCGAATGCAAAATCATTCAGCTAATTACAACTATTTTTGAAATTTATAGTGAATATACGTTAAAAACTACCCGTCTCAACGAGCTTTTGATTCAAACTTGCGGCCAATTCCATTACAATTGTCGGGTTTAGAAATTTATGCTTAGATTTACAATTAATTAGAGGACGTATCTGTGAGCAAAGACACTATTGTTGCCCTCCATGCAGAACACCAAGGTCGCTGGAAAAACCGTGAAGAACTTGCGGAACGTATGATTGCCCTTGTTGGCCAGTTATATCGTGAAAAAAATATTGTAGCTACAGTTTATGGTCGCTCTTTAATTAACCGTTCTGTGATTCAGATTTTGAAAGCACACCGCCGTACTCGCGTACTGGACGTTGAACTTTCTGTAGTTGATACTTTCCCAATTCTTGAAGCATTGGTGAAAGTAGAAAACATCGGTTCTGCTGAAGTTGATCTGGGTAAACTTGCTGTTGAATTTAAAGAAAAAGGCGGCGACATCGATGCATTTGTTGCAGACGCTGTTAAATCGATCGAAGGCAATGCTGCTGCTGTAGAACATAAAGATGTGGTTCTTTATGGTTTCGGTCGTATCGGTCGTATCCTGGCACGTTTGATGATTGGTCAATCAGGTCTGGGTCGTGGTCTTAGCCTGAAAGCAATCGTGGTTCGTAAATCATCGGATGGTGATTTGGAAAAACGTGCTTCTTTACTTCGTCGTGACTCTATTCATGGTCCATTTGCAGGCACAATTTCTGTAGATGAAGAAAACGAAGCAATCATTGCCAACGGTAACTTCATCAAAGTGATTTATGCATCGAATCCTTCTGAAGTGGATTACACTGCATACGGTATCAACAATGCACTTGTGATCGACAATACAGGTAAATGGCGTGATGCTGAAGGTCTTGCTCAACACCTTAAATGTCCGGGCGCTGCTCGTGTGATTCTAACTGCACCTGGTAAAGGTGACATGAAGAACGTGGTTTACGGTGTAAACCAGGCGGACATCCTTGATGAAGATACCATCATCTCTGCTGCAAGCTGTACGACTAACGCAATTACACCTACACTGAAAGTATTGCATGATAAATACACAGTGTTGAATGGTCATGTTGAAACAGTTCACTCGTTCACAAACGACCAGAACTTGATCGACAACTACCATAAAGCTGACCGTCGTGGCCGTGCTGCAACATTGAATATGGTCATTACTGAAACTGGTGCAGCGAAAGCAGTAGCGAAAGCGCTTCCAGCTCTTCAAGGTAAATTGACAGGTAACTCTGTACGTGTACCTACACCAAACGTATCGCTTGCAATTCTTAACCTGACTTTAGGTCAAGACGTTGATCGTGATGAAGTGAACGAATACATTCGTCAGATTTCAATCGGTTCTAGCCTGCAAGGTCAAATCGGTTATACCAACTCGACTGAAGTAGTATCTTCTGACTTTATTGGTTCACGCACTGCAGGTGTATTCGACGCGCAAGCAACGATCACTTCAGGCAACCGTTTAACTGCTTATGTTTGGTACGATAATGAAGTGGGTTATAGCTGCCAGGTATTGCGTATTGCTGAACAAATGGGCGGCGTAAGCTATCCAAAAGTTCCTGCTGAAACTAATGCATAATTAGTATTTAGCTAAAAAAAAGAGCCTCAATTGAGGCTCTTTTTTTATGATTTTTTTATTTAAAGTGAACTTTCTTAATCTAATAAGAATCAACAAATTTACTTGCTGGCGAAATATGAATTTGATAACTTACAAAGAGTAAGTATATTAAAATGAGTAAGTAATAAAAATATGGTGAGAATAGTATGACAAATTATGCAATCAGCCCGTTACTGGGGCAGGTTTTATCAACTGAATGTCCATCACGTGAGATATTGGAACACCTTGCCAATAAATGGTCGGTCTTGGTTTTGCGTTGCTTAAGTGAAGGGGTGCATCGTTTTAGTGAACTGAAACAACGCATTGAAGGGGTAAGTGAAAAAATGCTCTCCCAGACTTTAAAAATGCTGGAACAGGATGGTTTTATTTTGAGAACGGTTTATCCGGTGGTACCGCCAAAAGTGGAATATCAATTGACGATTACCGGTTCGCAAGCGGCTGAAAAAATCATGTATTTAATTGGCTGGATTGAAAAAAGTCTGCCAGATATTTTAGAACATAAACAAAATGTTATTAAATAGTTTTCATTAAATGGCAGGAATGCAGTGTTTGTGAAAATACAAAATTTGGACTTATCTTGGTTTATATAAAATACTGATTTTAAAAGGTGTCTGCATCAGAATATCTTCTTGTAAATACGGTTTTTGAAAATTTACTTCTCTATAAATTATTTTAAAATCATCAAGAAATTCACAAAAAGAATTTCCAGAATAGGGGATAGTACTAGGGCAAAAGCGCTTGATTTCCTACCACTTCTTTTCCATCTTTAAAGCATTCTTTCTCCAAATCTATGCCTTAGATAGATCAAATAGGCTCGGTGAAAAAATGACTGAGTAAGATTTATGGGATTGCTGCATAATTCTATTCGAGAAATTCTTTAAAATATGGCAGAATATGGGGTTTTAAAGTTTTTAGAGGATTGGCAATATGCGCTTTGTTGATGAAGCAGTCATTACCGTAGAGGCTGGCGACGGTGGCAATGGCGTAGCCAGTTTTCGCCGTGAAAAATTCGTGCCATTTGGTGGTCCAGATGGTGGTGATGGTGGTCGTGGCGGCAGCATTTATATTCAGGCTGACGACGACACCAGTACGCTAGTTGATTATCGTTATACACGTAAATATCGTGCAGAACGAGCAAAAAATGGCCGTGGGGCGAACTGTGCTGGTCGTGGCGGTGAAGATACCGTATTAAAAGTTCCGGTAGGAACAACAATTGTAGATGTTGAGTCTGGTGACATTATTGGCGACTTGATCGAAGACGGTCAACGCGTGAAAGTTGCAGCAGGCGGTGATGGTGGTTTAGGTAATACCCACTTTAAATCATCGACCAACCGTTCACCACGTAAGTGTACGCATGGTCAAAAAGGTGAATTCCGTGAAATCCGTCTAGAGCTTAAAGTTCTGGCAGATGTCGGCTTGCTGGGTATGCCAAATGCGGGTAAATCGACCTTCATTCGTGCTGTGTCAGCGGCAAAACCAAAAGTTGCAGATTATCCATTTACCACCATGGTGCCAAACCTGGGTGTGGTCGATGCTGACAGTCACCGTTCATTCGTGATGGCGGATATTCCAGGTCTGATCGAAGGCGCATCTGAAGGTGCAGGTCTTGGGATTCGCTTCCTGAAGCACTTGGCGCGTACCCGTATCTTGTTGCACATCGTTGACGTACAACCGATTGATGGCTCAGATCCGGCACACAATGCCAAAGCAATTATGAAAGAGTTAGAAAATTTCTCCCCAACGCTTTCAAAACTGCCGATCGTATTGGTGCTGAACAAAGTCGATCAGTTGGCTGAAGAAACACGTGAAGAATGGTGCACCCATATTCTTGAAGAATTACAGTGGGAAGGCCCAGTTTTTGAAACTTCTGGCTTAACGGCTGAAGGCACCAAAGACGTAGTTTACTACCTGATGGATCAGATCGAAGAGCAACGTGAACGCGAAGCTGAAGATCCAGAATATGCAGCAGAAATGAAAGCATTCCGTGATCAGCTTGAAGCTGAAACACGAGAACAAACCATCGCTGCAAAAGAAGCGTATCGTGAGATGCGTCGTCAGCAACGTCTTGCCGGTATTCTGGGCGATGATGAAGATGATGAAGATGGCGATGATGATAGTGATGTGGAAGTGTACTACGTACGCTAATCTCTGAGAGAAGAGTCTGAGGACAAGATGATAGAAGTGGTAGATGGGCAGCGTCAGCTCAAGGGTTGTAAACGAATCGTTGTTAAAATCGGATCATCTTTACTCACAGCAAATGGACAAGGTTTAGATTTAGATGCCATCTCGCATTGGGCGGGACAAATCGCAGATCTACACAATGCAGGACACGAGATTATTCTGGTGTCTTCCGGTGCTGTGGCTGAAGGTATGGTGCGAATGAAACTTGAGAATCGACCCACCGATCTACCCAGTCTTCAGGCTTGTGCTGCCATCGGTCAGATGGGTCTGATCCATACTTGGTCAAGCGTACTAGAGAAACACCAGATTCGAACTGCGCAAGTATTGTTAACCCATGATGATCTGGCAGATCGTCGTCGTTATCTCAATTCATGTGATGCTTTGCAGAACCTGATTGACTGGCGTGTGATTCCGGTGATCAATGAAAATGATACTGTTTCGACTGACGAAATTCGCTTTGGTGACAACGACACACTTGCTGCGATGGTTGCGGGTCAGGTGCATGCAGACCTTCTGATTATCTTAACGGATCAGGAAGGGATGTTTGACTCAGACCCGCGGTCTAATCCAGATGCCAAACTGTTCCATACCGTACGTGCGATGGATGAAAGTCTGTTTGATATGGCCGGTGGAGGCGGTAAATTTGGTCGTGGTGGCATGCTGACCAAAGTTCGTGCTGCACGTCTGGCTGCAAAGTCGGGCTGTCCGACCTTAATTGCAAGTGGTGATAGTGATGGTGTTCTATCACGTCTAATGTCTGGCGAATTGTTAGGCACCTTATTTGTCACTGACAAAGACCGGATGACAGCGCATCAGCAATGGTTGGCGGCTCACTTGCAAACCGCAGGTCGTTTGGTGATTGATGATGGTGCAGTAAAAGCCATTAAAGACAATCATCGTAGCTTGTTGCCTGTAGGCGTCAAAGCTGTTGAAGGTCACTTCGAACGTGGTGATGTGGTGGAATGTGTTGATACACAAGGTCACCGGATTGCTGTAGGGCGTGTCAATTTCAGTTCGCGTTCAGCAGATATCGTTCGTGGTCTGGCATCGGATAAAGTACATCAGGTGTTAGGTGAAGCACGTTCACTAGAAATGATTCATCGCAATCATATGGCGATTTATTGAGTTATTCAGATTCAAGTTTAGAGATTCAAAAAGTCCCGCTTTCGAGCGGGATTTTTTATGACATTTTAATTATATTTATTTAATCCAGCCCATTCGAATTAAAGGCGAAAATAACCAATAATGAATACCCAAAATAAAGTTCATGATTTGATTCTCATATTTCCACCACAATGGTAATCCAGCTAAATTTACTGTTATTGCCATCAGAAACGCACCCAGCATATCAATCGGAAAATGCACACCGACATAAACACGCGACCACGCTACCAGCCAAGCTGTCCAGATTAGAATTCTTCCCAAGTCTCGCTGCGGTGAAAAATAATAGGCGAAGGCAATCCCACTAAAAATACTCATATGGTTGCTGGGAAAAGAACCAGTCGGTGCATGTTCAATCAGGGTGCGACCAACATCCATCACAAACGGGCGTGGGGTATTGAGTACCGCAGACAATACTTCACTCATCAATAATGTAATAGCTGTAAAGATGAAGGCTTTAATAATCCCTGTTTTTACTTCGTAACTACCACGGAACCAAGCAATAGCAAAAATCAGCAAAAAGAGATAAACCAGGTCATGCGCAATCAGGGAGGCATAGTTGATCATCCAGATTGAGGCTTGGTCGGGTACATTTAAGATATGAAACAGGTAAAGATTCAGTTGGTCAAGGGACATGAGCAGAGAGGACTGGAACAAATGTCCGTTACTCTAAACCGGTCAAACCTCAATTCCTACCTGAGTTTGTATGAATTTGTAGCCTCGCTTTTTAAAGAATATTCACATGATAAAAAACCACTCAAAAGAGTGGTTCTTAAAAGTCTGAATAATATAATGAGGTCTTATTTAAACTGAATCGCTCCATTCGCGCTGACGGCCATTTGCGATTCGCCTGCTGCAACTTCCTGCTCAGGAACCGCCATATCAGCCGATGCAGATTTCATCATGGCCATACGCGGTACTGGCTGTGGTGAATAATTGTTAGTATTCAGGTTTAAGTTCACCAGTTGATAACTCGGTTTGTTCCAGGTCTGGGTGAGTGCCTGTGCGCGTTGCTGGAAGTTTTTGGTGGCTTCAATCATCAGCTCGCTTTCAACTTTTTTACGCTTTTCGTCAGATACCTTGAAATTAATCGACTGGGTCTGGAAGTGCTGTTGTAATTCAGCAATCAATTGAGATGTCGCTTTAAAATCTTTTGATTCCAGACGAATCTGGGCACGACCACGCCATTCTTTTAATTTGCGGTTGTCATTGTCATAAATAGGGTAAGTACTTTGTGCCCCAGTCTCGATTTTCACAGTTGGATATTTGCGTGCTGTGGCAATTGCTTGATTCATCAGCTGGTTAATTTGAGTGGCCAGTTCAGCTGGTTGTTTGTTGGATTTTTCAATATAAAGCACAGCATGCATTTCATCATTTGAGATTTCACGGCTGGCCTCTGCTGAAAGATTAACAACATTATAATTCAGAGATTCAGCAGGAGCTGCAAATGCGCCTGTGGCGAGGGTGCTGGCAAGGATCAAACTGGTAAGTGCTAAGAGACGCATGAAATTGTCCTGTTTTTCTTAAAATTGGCCATCTAAGCCGTTGTTAAAATATTAAATCTCAATTGTGATCTTTTTACGAAATATTTGTCGTAAGAGTGTTAAATTTTCTTTAATTTTATCTCATTATTTAATTTATATTTATTATTAATAATTAAATACTTAATGAATAATTTTGAGATTGATTACCTGAATGTCGCCTACGCTACAAAAAAGCATAAAAGAACACGCTTTTCTTTCTGCTGTCACACTGTAAGATGATGATTTAGGGGATGGATTAGCATGATGTTTTTTTTCGATAAAGATTAGGACAAAATGTGACTGAAAGTTGTTTATTTTCCTGAAAAATTCGGTATCATCCGCCTCCTAGTTATTCGAATACAAAACTGCTAGCTAGAACCTTTATAAAGCGCCGAGTCAAAGGACCAAACGTCACCAGACTTATTTCTTTCACCCATATCAGAGATGGTAATTCGATATGAGCGTTACTTCTGTAAACCCTGCCACCAATTCCACAAACGAATACTACTTGACTCGCCAAAGTCAGATGGAATCGAATGTGCGTAGTTATCCACGTAAATTACCGTTAGCGATAGCGAAAGCACAAGGTTGCTGGGTTACCGATGTTGAAGGTACTGAGTACCTTGATTGTTTAGCTGGGGCAGGGACGTTGGCATTAGGCCATAATCATCCTGCGGTCATTCAAAGTATCCAGGATACGATTGCAAGCGGTTTACCATTGCATACCCTGGATCTTACTACTCCTTTAAAAGATGCTTTTACTGAAGCACTTCTTTCTTATCTTCCAGGTGGCCAAGAAGAATACTGCTTGCAGTTCTGTGGTCCATCCGGTGCAGATGCAACCGAAGCCGCGATTAAACTGGCGAAAACCTTTACCGGTCGTAGCTCAGTGATCAGCTTCTCTGGCGGTTATCACGGTATGACTCACGGTGCATTGGCAATGACAGGTAACCTGTCTGCGAAAAATGCAGTGAACGGCTTGATGCCGGGTGTACAGTTCATGCCATACCCGCATGAATACCGTTGCCCATTGGGTCTTGGTGGTGAAGCCGGTGTTGATGCCCTGACTTACTACTTTGAAAACTTCATTGAAGATGTAGAAAGTGGTGTGACCAAACCTGCAGCTGTAATTCTTGAAGCGATTCAAGGTGAAGGCGGTGTGGTAACGGCGCCAGTAAAATGGTTGCAAAAAATCCGGGAAGTGACTGAAAAACACAACATCGTATTGATTCTTGATGAAGTTCAGGCTGGTTTTGCACGTTCAGGCAAAATGTTTGCATTCGAACACGCAGGGATTGAACCTGATGTTGTAGTGATGTCTAAAGCCGTAGGTGGTAGCTTGCCGCTTGCCGTACTGGGTATTAAACGTAAGTTTGATGCTTGGCAACCTGCTGGTCATACCGGTACTTTCCGTGGTAACCAATTGGCGATGGGTACAGGTCTTGCAACGATCAATACCATTAAAGAACAGAACCTGGCTCAAAATGCACAAGAGCGTGGTGATTTCCTGCAAGCTGAACTTAAAAAACTGGCTACTGAATTCCCGTGTATCGGTAACGTGCGTGGCCGTGGTCTGATGATCGGCGTTGAAATCGTAGATGAGCGCAAAGATGCGGATCATATGGGTTCTTTACCTGCTGATGGTCAGTTGGCTGCAGCGATCCAAACCGCTTGTTTCAACAATAAATTATTGCTTGAGAAAGGTGGTCGTAACGGTACAGTGATTCGTTTACTTTGCCCGTTGATCATTACTCAAGACGAATGTGTTGAAGTGATTGCTCGTTTCAAAAAATCGGTTGCTGAAGCACTAGTTGCAGTTCGAGGCGCATAATTCATGGTAGATTTCGCAGAACATCGTAAAGCGTTACTCTGCAATGATGCTGCATCCATTGCTGACTATCAGGCTGGCATGGACCAAGCGACCAAAGCGGTTGCGGCATGGTTGCAAAACGACAAAATGTACACTGGCGGCAGCATTAACGAGCTACGCAGTGCGATTGCATTTAATCCTTCAAAAGAAGGTTTGGGTGTAGAAAAATCTCTTGAGCGTATGGTTGAGCTATTCCTCAACAAGAGCTTAAAAGTACATCATCCACATTCACTTGCGCATCTTCACTGTCCAACAATGGTGACCAGTCAGATCGCGGAAGTGCTGATTAACGCAACCAACCAGTCAATGGACTCATGGGATCAAAGCCCGGCCGGTTCGTTGATGGAAGTTCAGCTGATTGACTGGTTACGTCAAAAAGTGGGCTATGGTGCAGGTCAGGCCGGTGTATTCACTTCTGGTGGGACACAGTCTAACTTGATGGGCGTATTGCTGGCGCGTGATGCTTGCATTGCGAAAAACTGGAAAGACGAAAACGGTAATCCGTGGTCGGTTCAGCGCGATGGTATTCCTGCGGATGCGATGCGTAATGTCAAAGTCATCTGTTCTGAAAATGCACATTTCTCTGTGCAAAAGAACATGGCGATGATGGGCATGGGCTTCCAGTCAGTGGTCACTGTTCCTGTGAATGAAAATGCACAGATGGACGTAGATGCACTGGAAAAAACCATGGCGCATCTTCAGTCTGAAGGCAAGATCGTGGCATGTGTGGTGGCAACAGCGGGTACAACGGATGCTGGTGCGATTGATCCATTGAAAGCAATTCGTGAAATCACCAATAAATATGGCGCGTGGATGCACATCGATGCGGCATGGGGTGGTGCACTGATTCTATCCAATGACTATCGTTCTATGCTGGACGGGATTGAGCTGTCGGATTCGATCACGCTTGATTTCCATAAGCATTATTTTCAAACCATTTCTTGTGGCGCGTTCCTGCTGAAAGATGAAGCGAATTACCGTTTCATGCATTATGAAGCAGAGTATCTGAACTCCGCTTATGATGAAGAGCATGGCGTTCCTAACCTGGTATCGAAGTCACTACAAACGACGCGTCGTTTTGATGCATTGAAATTGTGGATGACAGTTGAAGCACTGGGCGAAGAGCTTTATGGTTCGATGATCGATCATGGCGTGAAATTAACCCGTGATGTGGCAGACTACATTAAAGCGACTGATGGTCTGGAGCTTCTGCTTGAGCCTCAATTCGCGTCTGTCTTGTTCCGTGTGGTTCCAGCGGGATATCCGGTTGAATTACTCGATACGCTCAATCAAAACGTAGCAGACGAACTGTTTGCACGTGGTGAAGCGAACATTGGTGTGACGAAAGTTGGTCAGGTTCAGTCTCTGAAAATGACTACTTTAAGCCCGGTTGCAACGCTTGATAATGTGAAGAACCTGTTGGCGCTAGTGCTTGCAGAAGCGGATCGTATCAAGGATTCAATCGCTGATGGTACCTACACGCCACCAATTGCATAAGTGATTGTGGTGTGAAAAAAGGAGATCGAAATGATCTCCTTTTTTTGTAGGCTTAAAAAATAAAAAGGTCATTTCCCAGATCGAAATTCCCCACAAAAACACGGAAGATCTGAATCCCGTTTAGCCTGTTATTTATTTGTCATAGGCTTATGTAAAACTGGGGAGCAGGATTTATCCTGAGTTCAGTTTTATAAAAATTGTTACATGTCATTGGTCTAAAATTTTTTATTGAAGTGAATGACATAAAGAACTTAATCATTGAAATCCATAAAAATTTAATCAAGAAAAAGCCGCTAGATTAAAAATCACTAAATCGTAATAAAGCTGTAACTTATCTGTCATATTCTAAAATCAAAATGCAGGTATCGAAAGAAGTACAAAACTGAATAAAAAGTGGTGTACTCCAAATTTGCATAAATGAGAGAGATACTAGAATGCGCTTTACAAATATAGCTTTAGCATTAGCAGTAACCGGGGCAACTGCTGTAACGACTGCACACGCAGCACGTGACACCATTCAAATTGCAGGTTCTTCAACTGTACTTCCATATGCCAGTATCGTGGCAGAAGAATTCGGTAATACTTTTCCACAGTTTAAAACACCAGTTGTCGGTTCTGGCGGTTCTTCAGGTGGTTTAAAGCAGTTCTGTAATGGCGTGGGTGATAACACGATTGATATCGCAAACTCTTCTCGTCAAATCAAGAGTACAGAGCTGGCAGAATGTAAAAAGAATGGCGTTAACCAAGTCCTAGAAATCAAAATTGGTTATGACGGTATTGTGTTTGCATCGAATGCAAACAAAGCGGCTTATAAACTGCGTCCACAACATGTCTTCGCTGCACTTGCTGCACAACTTCCATCAAATGGAAAAATGGTCGCTAACCCGTACACGCGTTGGAACCAAATTGACAAAGCACTTCCGAATGAACCGATCACCCTGGTAATTCCTGCGTCGAATCATGGTACGCGCGAAGTCTTCCAGGAGAAAATGGTGGATGCAGGTTGTGAAACGTATGCTGCAATTAAGTCTCTAGACAAAGATGCTAAGAAAAAAGCTTGTACAACATTCCGTAAAGATGGCCGTGTGGTTGAGATTGCCGGTGACTATACCGAAACATTGGCACGTTTAAAAACTTCTCCAAGTGCGGTAGGTGTGTTTGGCCTAGGTTTCTATGACCAGAACCGTGACCGTCTACGTGTTGCTACGGTGAACAATGTAGCGCCTTCTGAAAAGACCATCTTGAATGGTGCTTATCCGGTATCACGTCCATTGTTCTTCTATGTGAAAGGCGAGCACTTGAAATCGATCAAAGGCTTACCGCAGTTCACAGAATACTTCCTGAACAAGAAAGTATCTGGCAAAGGCTCTAAGCTGGAAAAAGCAGGTCTGATTTCAATGTCTGATAAAGAACGTGCGGCAGTCCTGGCAAATTTCAAGGCTGGTAAAGCGGTTGTTGTGAAGTAATAAATGATTTTGAAAACGCTGGTGGTAGGGTCAACCTACCATCGGCTTTTTGCGATAAACAAGTTTTTTCAAACCATGAAAATTGAAAAAACAGTGGAGAATACATGAATCTGCTACTTATAGGTGTGTTATTGGCCATCATGGCCATAGCCTATCAAATCGGATTAAGTAAAAGCCGTAGCTTAGCAGGTAAGGGAAGCAATTCTGCAAACTTACACTCGCGTCCCGGATATTATGGTGCCCTGGTTGCACTATGGTGTGGTATCCCTGCGTTTTTAATTTTGATTGTTTGGAATATGGTGGAACCCACTTTTCTGAAGCAGGTGGTACTCAACCATTTGCCAGAAAATGTTTCGGCCAGTCTGGATCCGGCAAGTTTGAGCGTTGTGATTGATCGCGTTCAGGCACTTGCCTCAGGTTTTGGAGTGAGTGATACACCGGCAGCCTATGAAGTCGCAGCTGCGGAACAGCTGGCTAAATTCTCGACCATTGGTACCTTTGCCAAATTGGCAGTCGTGATTTCAGCTGCACTGGCTGGTCTGGTCTGGGCAAAGAAACATATTAGCCAGGAATTCCGTGCACGTAACCAAGTCGAAAAAATGATTAATATCGGCCTGGCATTGTGTTCGGGTGTGGCGATTCTGACCACTCTCGGGATTGTAATGTCGATGTTTGGCGAGGCGATGCGTTTCTTCAGTTTCGTCAGCCCACTGGATTTCTTCTTTGGTACCCAATGGAACCCAGGGTTTAGCACCTCTGGCAGTGCTGAAGGCAGTTATGGTTTATTGCCACTGCTCTGGGGCACGCTCATGGTCAGCGGGATCGCACTTTTAGTTGCAGTTCCGGTTGGTCTGATGATTGCGATCTATCTGGCAGAATATGCTTCACCGCGATTCCGCTCTTGGGCAAAACCTATGATTGAAGTGTTGGCGGGTATTCCTACGATTGTCTATGGTGTCTTTGCCTTGATGATCATCGGTCCATTCCTTAAAAGCATGGGTGCTCTGGTCGGACTCGAAATTAATGCCACCAGTGCGCTGACCGCCGGTCTGGTCATGGGCATCATGATCATTCCATTTGTATCTTCTTTGTCAGACGACATCATCACTCAGGTGCCGCGTGCCTTACGTGATGGTTCTTTGGGCTTGGGGGCGACCAAATCTGAAACGATTCGTCAGGTGGTTTTACCCGCAGCCCTACCGGGTATTATCGGTGCGTTCCTGTTGGCAGCGTCACGTGCAATTGGTGAAACCATGATCGTGGTTCTTGCAGCCGGGAACAGTCCGCAGTTGCATGCCAATCCGCTTGAAGCCGTATCTACGGTCACGATTACCATCGTGAATCAGTTAACTGGCGATACTGATTTTGCTAGTCCACAAGCACTGGTAGCCTTTGCACTAGGATTGACGCTATTCGTCATTACCTTGGGTTTGAACATTGTTGCACTGATCATCGTGCGTAAATATCGTGAGCAATACGACTAATGAGTACTTCAAATACAACGCCTGTGGATCAGCGTATTGATCCATCCATCGCCGCCGAGCTGCGTGAAAAGCGTAAGAAGACCATTCAAAGCTCTTTGGCACGACGTCATCGTAAAGAAAAAACCTTCCGTTTATTTGGTTTCTCTGCGGTACTGGCAGGTCTGTTCTTTGTGGTATTGCTGTTCGGGAGTATTTTATCCAAAGGTTTGCCTGCATTCTGGCAAAGCAGCATGAGTTTGCCGATTCATTTCGATCCAGCCATTGTGGATATTGGTCCAAAACCAAAGCCAGCTGCAGGAGAATCTCCAGCACAGTTTGAAGATCGCTTTATCGCATGGCAGACTGAAGTCGGAATGGTGGATTGGGATGCACTAATTATCAACGGCATGATCGCCAAAGACAGCAAGCTGGAAAGCCAGCGTGATGAACTGGGTTCTTTATATACCAGTTCTGAGGCGTATCGCTTGCGTGACATGGTCATGAATGACCCGAGTCTGGTCGGTCAAAGTAAGGAAGTGAAAATTCTGGCGGATGCCAATGTCGATGTCTGGTTGGCGGGAAATATTGACCGTGATCTTCCCGATGAACAGCAGCAGCTCAGTCCTGAAGTACGTCAGGTGGCGGACGAGATGAAAGCCTCTGGTGTGATTGAAAATAGTTTCAATACCAATATTTTCACCAGTCCTGACTCACGCAGCTCACCGGCAACTTCAGGCTTGGCAGGCGCCTTCATGGGCTCACTGTTCATGATGATGATCGTGATCTTTATCTCGATTCCAATCGGGGTGGCCTCTGCGATTTATCTGGAAGAGTTTGCACCGAAAAACTGGATTACCGATGTGGTCGAAGTCAATATCAACAACCTGGCAGCCGTACCATCGATTGTCTTCGGTCTATTGGGTGCAGCGATCTTCATTGGCTGGATGCATTTGCCACTGTCAGCCCCATTGGTGGGTGGTCTGGTACTGAGTCTGATGACCTTACCGACTGTGATCATCACCACACGCGCATCACTTAAAGCGGTTCCACCTTCGATTCGTCAGGCAGCTTTGGGCCTCGGTGCTTCCCGCATCCAGACAGTATTTCATCACGTCTTGCCTTTGGCTTTGCCGGGTATTTTGACGGGCGCAATCATTGGGGTCGCACAGGCTTTGGGTGAAACTGCACCATTGTTATTAATCGGGATGAGTGCTTTTGTTGCCAGCGTTCCAGCCACACCATTTGATCAGTCAACGGCTTTACCGGTGCAGATTTTCTTATGGCAAGGCAATGAATTACGTAACTTCTTTGAAGGGCGTACCGCAGCAGCAATTATTGTACTTCTGGCCATGATGATCAGCTTGAACAGTCTGGCCATCTGGTTACGTAAGAAATTTGAAGTCCGTTGGTAATAGGGGCAGAATCATGAACACAACTGTTATTCAAAATTCCTTAAAAAAGGATCAAATCGTGAATCCACAACAGACACAATTCACCTCGGATGAGGCGACTCAAAAGCCGGCAACTCCGTTTGTTTCCCAGTTCGATACGCAAAGCAGCAGCAAAAAAGATGCGAAGTCGACGAATGTGAAACTTAGTACTTCTGATGTGCATGTGTACTATGGTGAAGCGGAAGCGATTAAAGGCATTGACCTGAACATTTATGAAAATGAAGTGATTGCTTTTATTGGGCCATCAGGCTGTGGTAAATCGACCTTTCTGCGTACCTTAAACCGCATGAACGATACGATTGATAGCTGCCGTGTGACCGGTAAAGTCATGCTGGACAATCAGGATATTTATGATCCAAACCTAGATGTGGTCTTGCTACGTGCACAGGTTGGTATGGTTTTCCAGAAGCCGAACCCATTCCCGAAATCAATCTTCGATAATGTCTCCTATGGTCCAAAACTGCATGGTTTGGCGCGTGACAAGTACGATCTTGAAGAAATTGTAGAAGGCAGTTTGCGTAAAGCTGGTTTGTGGGAAGAAGTGAAAGATCGTTTAAACCAGCCGGGAACAGGTTTATCGGGTGGTCAGCAGCAACGTCTGTGTATCGCGCGTACCATTGCAGTCAGCCCGGAAGTGATCCTGATGGATGAACCATGTTCAGCACTTGATCCCATTGCAACCGCTAAAGTAGAAGAGCTGATTTCTGAGCTTTCTACGCAATATACCATCGCGATTGTAACGCACTCTATGCAACAGGCAGCGCGTGTATCTGATCGTACTGCATATTTCCATTTGGGTGATCTGATTGAAGTCAACTCGACCGAAAAAGTCTTTACCCAGCCAGATCATCAGTTGACTGAAGCCTATATTACCGGGCGTTTCGGTTAATCCGATCTCTAGAATAAGAGCCGTAAGGCTCTTTTTTTATAGGTGAAATAGATGGTGATAATCGTAATAATTCTCGAAATAAAGTTGAAAAAAACCGAAATTGACCTAATCTAAAGGAATAAATCCGAATTAAATAGAGAATAGATTTTTTATGTTATTTCATACTCCGAAACTGTCCGCTGAAATCCGTATTAGTCATCTCAATGCGCGTATCAATGAACAACGAAAAAAAATAGCGCAAACTACTGGCTCTAAACTGGAACTTTTACAGTTATCGCAACAACTGTCAAAAGAAGCGCGTGCACGTAAGAAAACCAATCAAAAAATCTATGTGCTCGATTTTAAAGGTGATATGGCTGCTTCTGCGGTAGAAGGCTTACGTGAAGAAATCACTCTGATTCTGGCCACAGCCAAAGCAGGTCGTGACCGCGTTGTAGTGCGTCTGGAAAGTCCGGGCGGCATGGTCCATGGTTATGGACTTGCAGCAGCTCAACTGGTACGTTTACGCGAGGCAGGTTTTCATCTGACCATCTGTGTCGATAAAGTAGCCGCTAGTGGCGGTTATATGATGGCGTGTATTGCCAATGAGATTATTTCTGCACCATTCGCGATTGTCGGTTCAATTGGTGTGGTTGCTCAAGTCCCCAACTTTAACCGCCTACTGAAAGACAATAAAATCGACTTTGAACTCTATACCGCTGGACAGTACAAACGTACCGTGACTATGTTTGGTGAAAATACCGAAGAGGGTAAGGCTAAGTTTGAAGAAGAACTACAGCAAACCCATGCTTTATTCAAACATTTCGTTGAGAAGTATCGCCCGCAGCTGAATATTGAAAAAGTGGCCACTGGTGAGCATTGGTATGGTCGGGATGCGCTGGATCTAAATCTGGTGGATAAACTGCAAACCTCAGATGAATACCTGCTCAACTTGTTGACCCAACATGATATCTATTCCATCCAGACCCGCAAGAAACCAACTTTGGGTGAAAAACTCGGCCTGCAAGCAGCGCAAATTGCTGATTCACTGATACCCACTGTCATGAATAACGTTATGGAAAGCTTAAGTAAAGCAAACGCAAATCTGGTGCAAATACGTGATCCAAAACTTTAATCCAATTGATCTTGAATGAATTTTAAAGCTCACTTCGGTGGGCTTTTTTATTTTTTGAAATCATATTGTTGTGATATAAGTGGAGTACTCTGATTGAGTCTAGGCTCATATGCTCACGTTTATTTTGTTGCTTGGGTTTTTTAGTATCGTATTTATTCCGATGTTATGTATGCTTTATTCTGAAGCAAAATTAACTCAGGATAATTCTAAGAAGGTTTTGTTTTGGCTGAGTTTTCTACCCGGCGTTTGTATCTTTCTGCTGTATAGCTTTCTAAAGCCCAATGATCCACCTGTTATTCCATCGAAAGAATGTGGCGTTGTGCAGTTTTATCAGATGCATAAAGTTCGAGGTGGTAACGAATTTGAACGTGTGAGTATTCGCTTTGATGGCGCTCAATATAGTCGGCATTTATTCTTCGATAAGCATCTGGATAAAATCCCTCAAGGCCAAAAGGCCTGCTTTGAATATCTAGATAAGTTCAAATATCCACATTTGTCAGAATCTAAGTTTGTTCAATGGATTGAACCGAATGAAATGTAAACCATCACTGAAACTAATCAGATAAAATAAAGCATATTTTATTGTTAGAGCAGAAACATGGCTATAGCTGAAGCATTTCTTGCGACGCAAAATTGTTATTTTAATTATGAATTTGAAGAACTTTATTTAGAGAATGATTTTCCTGAGGAGTTATCTGTGTCACTGCGTGGCATAATGTTCCTTCATGAGATTCAATATCCTGATGCAACCTATTTCATTTATTACAGTGAGATGTTGACGGGGAATGAACTGCAAAAAATGAAGGATGATTGGATGCGATATTGCCCATATTCTTAATTGAAGAATATGAACGTAATTAAATGCGTCATCCAAAACTTTAATTCAGTTGATCTTGAATGAATTTCAAAGCTCACTTCGGTGAGCTTTTTTGATTTTTCGGTATCAATTGCAGCCCGCCTGTTATCGCTGCACCAATCGTAGCAAGCAAGATGTCTTTGTGCGCATCCCAGATATCACCTTGTTGTCCATTATAGTTTTCAGCTTCCTCAGGAGATAAACCAATGGCGATCAACCATTCCAGCCACTCATAGATCATGCTGCTGGCCACCACAAACTGAATCACCAGCAGGGAAATGACCACAGGTTTTTGCTGCGGCAACCAGACCTGAAACAGCCGGTAAAAAACTGGATAAAGTAATAATCCGTAGGCCAGATGGACAAAACGGTCGAACATATTGCGTGACCAGTGCATGGTTTCATTCAGATTAAAGCCAAAAATCTGTTCGATCCACTGGTTATAGGGCACATAAGAATACAGATAGTGCGCAGCAATCACATGAACAATCAGAAAAAGAATATATAAATTAAAACTTAAAAAATTCAGGCCAATTTTATACAAGCAGATGAGCAGCATGATGATCATGAAAACTGTACCTGCCTGATGCAAGAGATAAGCTTCCAGTTCTAAAGGACGAATACTGGCAAACAAAATCGCCAGAATTAAAATGCCCAGGCTCGTGTAATGTTTGGCGGAAAGTCGATGATCAATCATGTCGTTATTATGAAATATCTTTTTAGAATAAAATACATTATAAATAAAAAGGCGAAGCCTGAGCTTCGCCTTTTCGTCTTATTGCAAATTAGATTTTTGCAATCAGCTCAGCTACCTGTTTAGCTTGATCAGCAGCATTACCTGTATATGATGCAGGTGTCATTTCCGCTAAACGCGCACGGTCAGCAGCAGGAACAGCTTCTAACTCGTTACCGTTTACGAAATCTACCATCATGTCGCGAGTCATGGCTTGACCACGAGTCAGGGCTTTCAGTTTTTCGTACGGTTTTTCAACGTTGTAACGACGCATTACAGTTTGAATAGGCTCAGCCAATACTTCTTGGGCATTATCCAAATCTTCATTGATACGCGCAGCATTCAACTCAAGTTTACCAATACCTTTAGAGCAAGCTTCAAAAGCAATTAAGCTTTGCGCAAAACCAACACCCATGTTACGAAGCACAGTAGAGTCAGTCAGGTCACGCTGCCAACGAGAAATTGGCAGTTTTTCACCAAGGTGTGCAAGTACAGCATTTGCAATACCCAAGTTGCCTTCAGAGTTTTCGAAGTCAATCGGGTTAACTTTGTGCGGCATGGTTGAAGAACCGACTTCGCCTTCTTTCAGTTTTTGCTTGAAGAAACCAAGAGAGATATAGCCCCAAACATCACGGTTAAAATCGATCAGAATAGTGTTGAAACGACGCAGCGCATCAAACAATTCAGCCATATAATCGTGTGGCTCGATTTGAGTGGTGTACGGGTTGAAGTCTAGACCCAGAGACTCTACAAATGCTCGTGAATGCGCAGGCCAGTTGATGTCTGGGTAAGCAGAGTAGTGCGCATTGTAGTTACCGACTGCACCATTGATTTTGCCCAGTAGCTCAACATTTTTAAACTGTTTGATTTGACGTGCAAGACGGTAAGCCACGTTTGCCATTTCTTTACCCAAAGTCGTCGGGCTTGCAGTTTGACCATGAGTACGAGACAACATTGGCTGGTCTGCATGCTTTTCAGAAAGCGCAACGATTGAATCAATGATTTGCTGCATAGATGCAACCAGTACATCACGACCGCTCTTCAACATGAGGGCATGTGACAGGTTGTTGATATCTTCAGATGTACATGCAAAGTGAATGAATTCACCGGCATTTTTAAGTTCTTCAATACCAGCGATTTTTTCTTTCAGGAAATACTCAACCGCTTTAACGTCGTGGTTAGTGGTGCGTTCGATCTCTTTGATGCGATTGGCGTCATCTTCAGAAAAATCGCTCACAATCGCATCAAGCGCTGCATTAGTTTCGCATGAAAACGCCGGTATTTCAGTAATTTCCGGGTGGTTTGCAAGCGCTTGTAACCAACGCACTTCAACAGTCACACGAGCATGGATTAAACCAAACTCAGAAAGAAAAGGACGTAGAGCATCACATTTGCTCGCGTAACGTCCATCTAATGGAGAAAGTGCAGTTAAAGCGTTCATATCGATTCCTTAGATTTTGGAATTAAACGTAAAACGAAACACGTGCAGCATCAGTTAAACCACCTGAAACTGTAAACGCGCTAGATTCTGAATATCTTGTAGCAACTTGCGTTTGCCAAATACCATGCCCCAAGAGCTGCCACCGAGCTGACGCCACAGGTGTGCCATTTGCAAACCGGTAAATAAAGACGCACGAATGCGGTTGGTGTGTCCGGCATCCTTAAAGGCTTCGGCATTGCCACGTACCATAATGCGCGGATTAATCTGTCCGGCAGTATCGACATAGGTTTGAGCTAGATTGGCAATGATGCTGGGGTGCAGGTAATTATTATCAAAGAAAGAAAGCTGTCTGAGAATTTTCTGTTGGGACTGTTCAATAATTTCAACAAATTTGGGATTGCTATAGACCTTCTTTTCTAACTGAAGAAGTGCCATTGCATAGCTCATGGGAAGTTTGGTGCTGGAAAGTTTTGGAATTCTGGATTTTGGAGAAGTATTGAAGGGTTGAATGATGCTGCTTTCTAATATTTTTAAACCTAAGGAAATATCAGCCAGTTGATTAAAAAAGTCGAGCGTCTGGGCATTCTGATTGCTGCCGGGACGGATATTAAGACTGGCTCTAATCAACTGTTCAAAATAAAAGTTACCACTTTCACCAATGCTTTGCTGACCCGTCAATGCTGTCATATGGGTCAGCTGGGTGGCCTGAAACACACCCGCTAATGCCAAAGCACGATTTTGACGAGTATTCAACGTTGTGGCTGGTTGAAATGGTAACTCCGTCATGCCGAATTCATCCTTTTATAAAATCAGGTTTAGGTGCATTGGTATGATGAATCACACCACCCCCTAAACAAACTTCACCTGAATAGAACACCACGCTTTGACCCGGGGTCACTGCACGTTGAGGTTCATCAAACTCAACACGAACACCATTCGGTGATTCTGAATCTTGATACACAGTACATGCTTGATCAGTCTGACGGTAACGGGTTTTGGCCGTACAGCGGAAGCCTGTTTCAGGAATATCCTGCTCACCTGCGACCCAGTCAATCGCTTCACTCCAAAGTGTAGTACTTTGCATGAGTGGGTGTTCATGGCCTTGACCGACCACCAGACGATTGCCTTCGATATCTTTATGCAATACGAACCAGGCACCTTCAGCAACGCCTTTCATACCGCCAATACCAATACCACCGCGTTGACCGAGCGTATAGTACATTAAGCCGTGATGATCACCAACCTCTTTACCATCTTCCAGCACGATTTTTCCGGGTTGAGCAGGTAAATATTGCTTTAAAAAGTCATTAAAACGACGTTCACCAATAAAACAGATCCCAGTCGAGTCTTTTTTCTTGGCCGTAACCAGATCTAATTCTTCTGCAATTTTACGGACTTGTGGCTTTTCAATTTCACCAACAGGGAACAGGGTCTTATTAATTTCACGACCATGAACCGCATGCAGGAAATAAGTCTGGTCTTTGTTATTGTCCACACCACGCAATAAAGGTGCATATTCTTCACCACGTGAGTTGGTCATGGTTTCACCACGACGGCAATAATGACCCGTCGCAATAAAATCTGCACCCAGATTTACTGCGTGATCGAGAAAGGCACGAAATTTAATTTCTTTATTACATAAAATGTCTGGGTTTGGCGTACGGCCAGCTGCATATTCCGCCAGGAAATGTTCGAATACGCGATCCCAATATTCCATGGCAAAGTTTGCGGTATGCAGTTTAATGCCGATTTTGTCGCAAACGGCTTGTGCATCGGCAAGATCCTCCATCGCCGTGCAATATTCTGTGCCGTCATCTTCTTCCCAGTTTTTCATGAAAAGACCTTCAACCTGATAACCTTGTTGAAGTAAAAGGGCAGCAGAAACAGATGAATCTACACCACCTGACATACCGACGATGACACGTTGTTGCATAGGATTAGGCATCCAAATTTGAAATTAAGGGAGAATTTTGGTGCTCGTAAATGAGCGATAAAGGGTACTTTTGACCTGAAAGCGCATCTTGTACGGCTTTAATCACCAGTGGGCTACGCGCACGAGCAGATTCAAGCAATTCATCTAGCGTCATCCAGACTGCACCGATAATGTCAGCATCTAAAGCGGCATTTGGGTCGTAGTCAATGGATTTGGCTAAAAAGCAGAAACGAAAATAAGTACGATCCGGGAACATCGGTGGGGTATAGGTATAAATACCTAGCAGTGATTCAATACTCACTGTATGTCCGGTTTCTTCCATGGTTTCGCGAATGGCAGCTTCAATAATAGTTTCGCCACATTCGATATGACCCGCAGGCTGATTAAATACCGTGTGTGTCACACCTTCTGTATGTTCTTCTACAAACAGGAATTTTCCGTCTTTTTCAACGACAGTTGCGACAGTGACATGAGCAGTCCAAGCAGTCATAAAGCAGCACCATGGAAAAGGATGCACTATTGTATAAAATTTTAGGGTGTGTGGCTATGATGAAATTTTCCGAAAACTATAGTTTTAAACTTTCCTTCAAATTCATTGTTATGATTATATAGAAAGTCAATTTGACTTTCAGGAATTGGATGTTGGCATATTTCTAGACATGTGAACCGTACCGGGTTTGTCGGAGACTCAATATTCTGAGAGACTATTCCGATGAAAAAACCAACCTATACCCCCGAAATTAGAGAAAGAGCGGTTCAATTACTAATTGAATCTGAAAAAGATTATCCTTCTACTTGGGCTGCAATCACAGCAATTGCGCCTAAGATTGGTTGTACTCCTGAAACACTTCGTGCCTGGCATCAAAAGCATTTAGATCAGCAAAATCCTATTAAAGTACAACAGATATCTGATCAAGAAAAAATGAAGCAAATGGAACGTGAAATTAAAGAATTAAAGCGTGCCAATGAAATTCTACGTAAAGCAGCCGCTTTTTTCGCCCAGGCGGAGCTCGACCGCCCACACAAATAATGGTGGATTTTATCCATAACAATAAAGACTTATATGGTGTTGATGCGATTTGTAGGATTTTACCGATCGCAGCTTCAACCTATTACCGAACTTTAGATCTCGCTGACAATCCAGAACATCGAGCGAAACGAGATCTACATGATAAGCATCATGCTGAACAAATTAAACGAATTTGGAAGGAAAGTTCAGGTCGATATGGTGTACGTAAAGTTTGGCAAAAATTGAAACGTGAAGGCTATGTTATTGCACGTTGTACAGTTGCTCGATTGATGCAGAAGCTAGATATACAAGGTGTTTGGCGTGGTAAGAACAAACAAACTACCCGCAACCGAGATGATCAAAAACGAGCAGATGATTTAGTGAAACGTAATTTTAGTGCTGATCGACCTGACCAATTATGGGTCAGTGACTTTACGTATATTCAAACTCATTCAGGCTGGGTCTATACCGCCTTTATTATTGATGTGTTCTCACGAGCAATTGTTGGATGGAAAGTATCTACACGAATGAATACAGATATGGTGCTCGATGCACTTGAGCAAGCATTGCACGATCGAGGCATGCCAAAGAATGTGATTCATCATTCCGACAGGGGTGTGCAATATCTTTCGATTCGCTATACCAATCGTTTAGAAGCAGCAAATTTACGAGCATCAGTCGGTACAACTGGTGATTCATACGATAATGCTTTGGCTGAAACGGTGAATGGCTTATACAAAACAGAGGTGATTGAATATTTAAAAGCAGATTGGCAAGGTTTAGCAGATGTACAACTTGCGACACTAAACTGGGTAGATTGGTTCAATAAAAAGCGTGTACACAGTGCACTGGGTTATGTGTCGCCTTTTGAGTTTGAAGCAATGTACTATGATAAGATTAACCCGTTAGGTCAGGTGGCTTAACTTAAATAAAAAAGTCTCCGACAAACCCGGTACGGTTCACATGAGTAATATTTGATTGTATTCTTCAGGGAAAGTTCACGTCTTTTTTGTCTAATTTCAACTTTATTTTCATCATAATGTGAAATAAGTGTTTCGAAGTTTTTTACGGGTACTTCTTGTATTTGTACATATAAGTTATTTAAATGTACTTCAAAATAATTTATATTTTCCTTGAGTATGACGGCAGCCTCTAAAGCATTTCTGAGATCATTTTTTTCGAGTTGAATGTTATATTGTACCTTCCAAGAAATAAAACCAATGATGGCAACTATAGGTGTTATTACATAAGCAGTGGTTGTAATAATTGTGTTAATTCCAGTCATACTGAAGCTACAAGATAAAGATTGTCCTTGACACACTGCTATGTACTGAAAAAATCCACATATGAATAAAATTATTATGTAGGTGAGTAGATAAAATCCCACATATTTTTCAATTTCTTTAAACATAAATATTCATATAGAGATAGATTTAATTTATTGTATCTAACGATCAAAAAATTTGGCAATTAAAACAGTTATTTATAATTCCCAGAAACTTTTACATAATTATGTGCAGAATACGGCAAGAACGCCATTTCTTTTTCAGTGAGCGGACGTGCTTTTTTTGCCGGGCTACCAACATAGAGCCAGCCACTTTCCAAAACTTTACCCGGTGGAACTAGCGTACCTGCACCAATCATCACATCATTCGGAATGATGACATCATCCAGAATAATGCTGTTAATCCCAATTAGTACACGATTACCAATCGTACAACCATGCAATGTCACATGATGGCCAATCGTGACATCTTCACCAATGATCAAAGGCGAACCATTCGGTTTATCGGCTTTTTTATGACTGACATGCAACATGGCATGATCCTGAACATTCGAATTTTTACCAATCCGGATTGAATTAACATCACCACGAATCACGGCAAAAGGCCAGACAGAAACATTTTCAGCCAAGACCACATCGCCGACCACGATTCCCATCGGATCGATATAACACGATTCATCAATTTGTGGAGTCGTGTCTAAATAAGAACGAATGTTTTGGCTCATGGTGATCTGCTCATTAAAAGTTTAAGGATCATGTGCATAGTATAAAATAAAAAGCACCCATCTGAATGAGTGCTTTGGTCTTAGTGCTAGACTAAAACAGTCTATTTAAACTTAGAACAAGTTTGAGAAGAATTGTTTAATGTGGTCGAGCATACGTGCGAAGAAACCAGCTTCTTCAACCGCGTTTAAAGCCACCAACGGTTTTTCTGAAATTACTTTACCATCCAGAGTCGCTACGTATTTACCTACGACCTGACCAGGCTGTAAAGGTGCAGTCAGTTTAGGCTGAACCACCAGCTGGGTTTTAATCGCATTAGCCTGACCTTTTGGCATGGTCACGTTAAAGTTTTCCGCAAGACCGATCTGAACTTCATCTTCCTTACCAAACCAAACTTTGGCTTTGGCAAGTACCTGTTTGGCAGGTTGAACATTTTTGGTTTCGAAGTTTGCATAACCCCAAGCCAGCAATTCACGTGTTTGTGTCGCACGTTCCTGCATGGTTGGTGCACCAAAAATCACTGAAATCAAACGTGTAGGTCCACGTTTTGAAGAGGTGGTCAAACAATAACCAGCTTCATCAGTATGGCCAGTTTTTAAACCATCTACACTCGGGTCAGTATATAGCAGGGCATTACGGTTACCTTGCTTGATGCCATTAAAGGTAAATTCTTTTTCCGCATAAATCGGATAATATTTAGAACTGTCTTTAATGATGTGTTGTGCCAGCGTTGCCATATCTTTGGCAGTTGAATAATGACCTTCAGCCGGCATACCGGTTGAGTTCACGAAGCTGGTATTGGTCATGCCAATACGTTTAGCTTCCTGGTTCATCATATGTGCAAAGGTACCCTCGTTCCCTGCAATATGTTCAGCCATGGCTTTCGATGCATCATTCCCTGATTGAATAATAATCCCGCGAAGCATTTCAAGTGCAGTTGCCGTACCATTTAAAGGTACATACATACATGATTCCGCGCTACTGCCGCGACACCATGCTGACTCGTTCATGCGCACTTGTTCATCTTCAGTGAGTTCACCGCTCAATAGTTTTTGTTCGATGATGTAACTGGTCATCATCTTGGTCATTGAAGCAGGGGCTAATTTTTCATTTTCATTTTTTGAAGCGAGAAGTTGCCCTGTCTCGTAGTCCATTAGCACGTAGGATTTATTATTCAATTCTGGTGGTGCAGATAGGACAGTTGCTGCAAAGCTAAAACTAGGAACTAATAATAATGCAGCAAGGGCAGTTTTTTGGGTCATTTCTAGTGGGTTCCTATATCTTGATGTAAGCACGAAGAGCCTAGCATTTTAGGACAAAGCTAGGCTGACTTCTATGGGAAACCCGGTCTTATTTCAAAAGTATTGTAAGTTATCGGCAGAAAAGCAGCTTAATTGTTATAGGTGGTTAATTCATTACAAATCACCTGATTTTTTTTCTTGCCGGCTTTCTTGGCATCCGATTGTGCTTCGGCCAGAATATTGCGGAAATCGTTCTGTTTTGCCATCTGGTTTAAGCTTTCAACCGGATTACGCTGGCTCGGCATATACTCAGTCACCAGCTTGGTATAACCCTGATTAAACTGTGACTTGTCTTTGACCATGCTTGGACAGATTTCTGAAAGAACATAAATGGCTGCCAGTTCCTGTTTGGTCACTTGCTGAGTTGGGGTAACATTAATGTTTTCATCGGCTGCAAATGCAGAAGTTCCCAAAAGAGTGGCGGCAGAAATTGCGCAGAATGTTAAAGCTTGGAATATTGGATTTTTCATTGAAAACTCAAAAAATGGATTTAGAACAATAATTTGCCTAGCTTAAACTTATTTTTGAAATTGAAAAGTGGGAAAATGTAGCGAAGCTGTAGAATTATGAATAAATCTGTAAGAGAAAATAAGACGATGTTTACACCGTCTTATTTGAAAATTTAGCTGGCTTAGCCTTGGTAGTTTAGCATTTCTTCACAGACAGTTTTCTGCTCGTCTGAGCTGGTTTGCTTTGCACCCTGACGTGCTTCTTCAAGTAAAGATTTATATTCACTGTCTGCCTGTAGCTTTTGATAGCTCATGCCTTTATCTGAGTAGTCTGCAAGATAAGACTGGATCAATTGTTCAACGGTGCTGTTAAATTTTGGATTTTGACCAATGATTGCCGGGCAAACTTCAGCCATAACCTGTGCTGATGCAATATCTTCTTTTACAATGGTATTGTTTTCTTCAACAGTCAGATCGTTTGCCATAACTGAAGGGGAAATAAATGCTGCCAAGCTTAAAGTGAGAGCGCTAAATAAAGAGAATTTTTTAATCATCTTGAGCCACATATTATAAAGATGGATGTCGAGCAATAAATATATATAATTCCTGCACTAATACAATGAAATGTCCTAGTCAGTCATTTTTTAGCGTAACGAGATTTTTTAGTGAATATTTTAGTTTCAAATGATGATGGGGTGTTTGCACCCGGTATTCAGGCTTTGGCGCAAGCGCTAAAGCCTTTGGGGCGAGTGGTGATTGTGGCACCGGAAAGTGAACGCAGTGGCTTTTCTAGTGCCTTAACTTTGGACCGCCCTTTACGCCCAATCCAGATTTCTCCTGATGTCTGGGCGGTTAATGGGACGCCGGCAGATTGCGTTTACTTGGCTATGAACGGGCTATTTGATTTTGAATTTGACCTGGTGATTAGCGGGATAAATAGCGGCGCAAATCTGGGAGATGATATCTTGTATTCCGGTACAGTCGGGGCGGCCTTTGAAGGTCGTTTAACTAAACATCCTGCGATTGCCGTATCACTGAGTGGGCCGAATGTACGTGGCTATCAGCAGCCTCAGGATTATCAGTTGGCCGCCGAATGGGTGCATGATTTTATTGCTCGTGGTTTGCCTGTTCTGCCTGAGCGACATATTTTTAATATCAATATTCCAGATGTAACTGAATTGCAGGGTGAAAAAGTGACATATCAAAGTCGCCGCCGTCAGTCTAAACCGGTGACGAGTCATATAGATCCGCGTGGTCGTCAGGTATTCTGGATTGGACTCTCAGGAGAAGCAGTCGCAGACCCTAAGCCAGGATTTAACGAAATTGATTCGGACTTCTCTGCGGTCGCCAATGGCTATGTCAGTATTACCCCGATTCAGATGGATGCCACCAATTATGAGAGTTTGCGGAATTTGCAAACACAATTGGCAGAAAATGCGTCCTTAGTGTTATAACTTTGTGAAAAACTCGCGATTGCAAGTATATTGCCGTAAAACTTTGCTAATCTTAACGGAATTTTGCAACCGTATAGCATTAGAGAGGAAGATAATGTTCTTGGTGTTACCGAAATGTGTCGTAGCTTCGCCTGCAACCCTGATTAAAACCCTCGTTTTATCGACCGTTGTTATTTCTACAGGAGTAATTACCGGTTGTGCCACCAAACCCCAGGTGAATAATGCAACGCGTTATGCAACAGCTCCTGATTTCTATACGGTGCGTTCAGGAGATACATTGAGTGGGATTGCAGCACGTTATGGACTGAACTATATCAGTGTCGCAGAGATGAATGATATCAGTGCGCCGTACCGGATTTATGTCGGACAATCGATCCGCCTGAAAACCCATACTACGCGCCGTAGCACCAGCACCCAAGCAGTGACTCAGGCAGCGCCAATCCAGCGTCAAACAATTGCAGTGCCTACACCGGCACCGGTGACACCAGCAACGACAGTACAAACCACACCACGCGTCAGTACATCTGCACCTGTAACGCCAGTATCTACTGCAGCAGGTCTACGTTGGGTAAAACCATCGAATGGCGCGATTCTTCAGCAATACAATTTAGCTTCTAATATCAAGGGCACCCGCTATAGTGGCAATGTCGGTGATCCGGTATTTGCAGCAGCAGACGGGCAGGTGGTGTATGCCGCTGATGGCCTGAAAGAATATGGCAATCTGGTGTTGGTAAAGCATATCAATGGCTATATCACCGCTTATGCACATAACAGTAAATTGAATGTGAAAAGTGGCCAAAATGTAACGGCTGGTCAAAAAATTGCAGAAATGGGATCAACTGGTACAAACCGTACCATGCTTGAGTTTCAGGTGCGCTTAGACGGCAAACCTATTAATCCTACTGCAGTTTTACCAAACAATTAAATAAATAATGCAAAGTGTAAATTTCGCCGTATAATACAATAAGTTGCTTTTATCAAATGATGAAGCACCTCATAAGTTTAGAGGGAAATTTATGTTAGATCAACTTCGAGCAATGGGTGTCTTTGCTTGCGTTGTGGAGAAGAACTCGTTTAGCGGTGCTGCCCGTGAATTAGGGATTACGACCAGCGCCGTCAGTCAACAAATTCGCTCGTTAGAACACGATATGGAAGTCGTACTTCTAAATCGTTCGACGAGAAAATTAAGTCTGACCGAAGCGGGACAAGCTTTTTTCCATAGCTGTCAAGAAATGTTATCTGCTGCTGAGCGCGGTAAAGTCCGGATCAATGAGTTACGTGATGATCTCGTGGGTGAGCTGCGTATCGTTTCTTTGCCAGAATTATGCGCGAATCATGTGATTCCTGCACTTTCTCATTGGATAGCTGCACATCGCGGCTTGGCAGTACATTTAGAAACAAACAATCATGAGGTTGATTTGTTGGATGGGCGGGTTGATATCGCCCTAAGATTTGAACAGAAAAATGATGAGCATAATCTTCAGGTTGTGCCATTGATGCAGATTGAGCAAATTCTGGTGGCGACACCGAGTTATATTAATCAAAGCACCATTATTTCGAAACCTGATGATCTTAAAAATCATGAGGTCTTGCCTTTAACGCATCTTAAAAACCATCAGTATTATCATTTCCAACATGTGAATACTGCAGAAAAAGCCGAGTTTGAACTGAAATCCCGTTTCAGTACCAATAACGGTTTGGTTGCAAAATCGATGTGCTTGCAGGGTAATGGGATTGCCAAGGTTTTATATCTTGATGCTAAAAAGGATTTGCTTAACGGTACTTTAGTTGAAGTTCTGCCTGAATGGAGACTGCCATCGATTACACTGTATGCGGTTATTCCGAAACGTGAACAACAACCGACAAAAATTCTTCGTTGTCTTGATACCCTGAAACAATATTTTAGCCAGATCTCTGGCGGACGTATGTTACAAAACGCATCATAGAGTACAGAATAATAAAAAAGCCGCTTTAGAGCGGCTTTTTTAATTTTTAGGCTAGGGCTTTATGCCAAATAAGCTTTGATCATTTTTACCAGACGTTCGATCAACTGGTCTGCCTGCTCCTGGGTAATATTCAGGGTAGGCAACAGACGAACGACATTGCCTGCAGTGACATTGATAATCATCTTGTATTCATTGCGTGCAATCGCAACCAGATCACCACATTCTTTTGGTAATTCAATCCCGATCATCAGACCGAAACCACGTACGATGACATTTTGATCTGCCAGTTTGTTGCGTAGCTGGTCAACGATATAAGCACCTTTTTCAGCCGCATTCGCGACGATATTTTCTTTTCGCATAATATCGAGAATGGTATAGACCACACGCGAACCCAGTGCTGTACCGCTATAGGTAGAACCGTGATTTCCAGCAGTTAATACACCGACGCCACGACCTTGGGTCATGACTGCACCAATCGGGAAGCCATTTCCTAAGCCTTTGGCTGTGGTCAGTACATCCGGAATAATATTGGTGTGCTGATAAGCAAAGTATTTACCGGTACGGCCATTACCAGTTTGCACTTCGTCCAGCATCATCAGCCAGTTATGCTGGTTGCAGATTTGGCGAATTTCTTCTAAATAGCTGAAACCTTGAGGTGCGGTATTGACACCGCCTTCACCCTGAATAGGCTCAACCAAAATCGCTACGATATCCGGGTGATTGATTGCCGCTTCTTCAATCGCTTCGATATCACCAAAAGGTACACGGACAAAACCTTCAACCAGTGGGCCAAAGCCTTCCTGCACTTTTTTATTGCCTGTAGCAGATAAGGTGGCCATGGTACGACCATGGAAAGACTGGTCGGCAACAATGATTTTAGGCGATGCAATGCCTTGCATATGACCAAATTTACGTGCAATTTTGATTGCACCTTCATTTGATTCTGCGCCACTGTTGGAGAAAAATACTTCTTCCATACCTGCAACTTCAGCCAGTTTCTGTGCGGCAGCGGTTTGCCAAGGCACTTCAAACAGGTTGCTGGTATGAATCAGGGTCGCTGCCTGTTCAGCAATCGCTTCGGCAATGACTGGATGCGCATGGCCCAAACCGCATACCGCAATTCCGGTTAATGCATCTAAATACTCTGTACCATCTTCGGTATAAAGATATGCACCTCGTCCTCGGACAAAGCTGATCGGTTGACGGCCAAAAACAGGCATCAAATGAGACGGTTGATCAGTTTGTACCGGTGCGAGGGTAATATTATTCATGACTAACTCTTAACTGTTAGGTGGAAAGAAAAACTTATATAAGCAAAAACCCGCTCAGATTTAAAGGGTAATTGTAAATAAAATTGGAATTATTGCTTTAGACATACTGTTTTGCCTGGATTTGGGTATAATGCGAGACAGATGAGTTGAGGATTTATCAATGACTGAACAAGCACGCGATACCGAAGCGTTAATTCGTGACCAAATTGCAAAACACGCAGTACTTCTTTACATGAAAGGCACACCGCAATTTCCACAATGTGGTTTTTCTGCACGTGCAGTAGAAGCACTCAGTCAAATTGGTCGTCCGTTTGCTTATGTAAACATTCTGGAAAACCAGGACATTCGCGCGATGTTACCACAAATCGCCAACTGGCCGACATTTCCACAGCTTTGGATCAATGGTGAGTTGATCGGTGGTAGTGATATCATGCTCGACATGTTCCAAAAAGGTGAATTAAAGCCTTTAGTTGAACAGTACAGCCCGGCAGCTGATGCTTAATTTTGTATTAAATTAAGTTCAGATGTGAAAAAGCGCTTCATTGAGAAGCGCTTTTTTTATCTCTATTTTATCTGGAGCAAGGTCAGAGTTAATCCTCTGTCGCTGCATCCGGCTTTTCAACTGTCGAAGCATCAGCTTCAACTTCAGTTTGTGGCTCGACGATTTGCTTCTTGTCTTTTTTTTTCTTCTTCTTTTTCTTTTTCTTCGGCACTTCGACCAGTTCGGCACCATCTTCAATCGCTTGCCAATAATCCAGCTGTGCCATTACTGCGGCATAGATTGAATTTTTGCTATAGCGACCTTTTTTATCCAAGGTGCCGACAGGACGTGCCATCAGGATTTCCAGCGCCTGATCAATGGTATCAATCGCGTGAATATGGAACTGACCTTCTTCCACAGCAATGGTGACATCTTTACGCAGCATCAGATGTTGCATATTTTGACGTGGGATAATTACACCTTGTTTTCCTGTCAGACCTTGTAACTTGCAAGCATCAAAAAAACCTTCAATTTTGGCATTCACACCACCTACCGGTTGTACTTGTCCCAGCTGGTTCATGGAACCGGTAATGGCCCAGGACTGATCAATCGGTAACTGGCTGATAGCAGATAACAGGGCAGAAAGCTCCGCGACTGTGGCACTGTCACCATCGACCTGACCATAACTTTGTTCAAAGGCCAGTGCAGCAGAGAAGTGCAAGGTCTGTTCACGGCCGAAATGTGCTTTCAGGAAAGACGACATCAGCAACACGCCCTTGGCATGTAAGGAGCCACCGAGTTCGACACTGCGTTCGATATCCAGAATATCACCGCCACCTTGGTAAACCGAAGCAGTCAGACGTGAAGGCAGACCAAACTCAACATCAGCATAGTGAATGACGGACAGGGCATTGATTTGGCCCAGACGATGGCCGCGGGTTTCGATCAGTTGAGTACCACGAGTCAGATCTTGCCAATACAGTTCACGTAAATAGCCGAGACGATATTTACGGTGATCCAATGCGGTGTTGATATGTTTTTCTGAAACCATCTTGTCACCGGCCTGGAAGGCATGATGATGTGCTTCACGGATCAGATCGCCCAGCGTAAGAGCATGTAATGACAATGAACTTTGATCTTCGGCTTGACGGCTGGAATCTGTGAGCAAGGCGGCTAAAGCAGAACGGTCAAAAGGCAATAATTTATCCGATTGCACATAGTCGGCAATCAGCTGCATATAAGCCTGCTCGTTATTGTCATTACGTTGTAATGTATCGGTAAAATCGGCACGGATTTTAAAGATGCTGCCTAGCTCTGGTTCAAGCTCTAAAATTTCATAATAGATTTCAGGCTCAGCCAGCAAGATGACCTTGATATTCAGGGGAATTGAGGCAGGTTCAATCGAAATACTGCCGGTCAGCGTGATCATATGCTCAAGTGAAGACAGTTTTAAATGCCCCGATTTAAGCGCGCGCTTCAACCCTTGCCATGCATACGGCTGTTCCAGCAATTGTTCCGCTTCCAGCATCAGGAAGCCGCCATTAGCTTTATGCAAGGTACCTGGACGAATCAAAGTAAAGTCCGTGGTAATCGTACCATTTTGAGTCAGTTGTTCCACATGACCCAAAAGGTTGTAATGCGTTGGAAAATCTTCAAAGATCACCGGTGCGCCACTGTTCGGCTTATGGGTAATAATCACATTGGCCTGATAACGTGCGGGAACGCGACTGAACAGTGCCGGAGTGAAGTCATCTTCTTCCTGTTCCAGCACAATTTCGACATTGTTGATAATGTCTTCGGCATAGTATTTCAGGTAATGTTCCAGACCTTCGACATGTTTGAATTTCGCCAGAATCTGTTCGACTCGCGGCAAGACTACCTGCTTGGCGATATCGCGGTTCAGGATCTGTACGCGATCGCGTGCATCATCTTCCAGATCACCCAGATGCAAACCCAGACGTTCCAGTTTCTTGTCCATATAACGCATGTTGGACGCTAATTCGGCACGATCTTTGTTGCTTAAGGCATTCAGATCTTCCTGAGACATTTCCTGTAATTTGTCATCAATCAGATGCACAGGGACAAAACAGTGCTCATCATGTCGTGAGATTAGCTTCAGATCCAGTTCTGCGCCTTCTTTGGTCAGTTCGATGAGCGCCTGCTGCTGCTCATCCCCAGTTTCCTGACGAATCATTTCAATGCGGTTGTGATAGGTCTCTGCAGTAAAACGGCGCTCAAGCTGCTTTAGAATCGTTTGCCAGCTTTGATTTAACATGGCTTGGAATTTTGGACCTTGACCTGAGGGCAGTTCTAGCGCAATCGGCTGACGCTGGTTCTGAAAGTTATTGACGTACACCCAGTCATTCGGGGTTTCCATAGTTTTGGCGTGCTGTTGCAGCAAACGCTTCACCATGGTGCGTTTTCCGAGTCCTGCTGTACCGACAGCAAAAATGTTATAGCCGGAATAAGGCAGGGCAATCCCGGCCTCAACTGAGGCGCGTGCGCGATCTTGGCCCAAAAAGTTATTCAGGGGCTTGATCCGTTTGGTTGACGCAGGAATTTTTTCTAAGTTTGGAATGTGCGTCAGCTGGGTGGATGTTAACCGGGTATGGTCCAGAGTATTTTTAATTTCGCTTTGTTCAAATGCAGAGATAAGTAAATCTGAGCGGATTTTTTGTGGAGTTGTGCTGGTGTTGCTGGCAATAGAAGAATTAATTTGATCGAGTCTCTGGGTCACTGTTGAAAATCCAAAACGAAATATTACGTTGATGAGAGTTAAGGTATACAGATTTACTTGAAAAATTCAAGCCAACATGTCGCTTTTGCCAGAAAATAAAAAACCGGAAATGTGATAAATATATAAATCTTGTTGAAAGATACGCTATTACAGGATTGAATAGCAGCAATTGGTTTTTCTGCGGAAAATAATAAAGCAATGACAACACAAACGACGGGTTGGAAATCCGCATTTACAGCATTTTTAGATCGACGTGCATTGATCATGCTGTTCTTGGGATTTTCGGCTGGTGTGCCGATTCTTCTGATTTTTTCCAGTCTGTCTTTATGGTTAGGTGAGGCCGGAATCAGCAAAAGTGCAGTAACTTTCTTTAGCTGGGCCGCATTGGGCTATTCGTTTAAATTCGTCTGGGCACCGCTCATTGATGAACTGCCAGTCCCATTTCTGACCAAGGCTCTGGGGCATCGTCGTGCCTGGTTGCTGATTGCGCAGATTCTGATTGTCTGTGCCATTTCAATTATGGCCTTTTCTGATCCGGCTTTGGGTGCAACACATTTACAGCAAATGGCGCTCGGTGCAGTCCTGCTTGGTTTCTCCGCAGCAACACAGGATATTGTGATTGATGCCTACCGGATTGAACTGGCGGAAACCCAGATGCAGACCGTATTGGCCGCCACCTATAATGCCGGTTACCGGATCGGGATGATCGTGGCCGGTGCTGGTGCCTTGTTTCTGGCAGCCTATTTGGGAACTGCGAAAGGCAACTATATCTATGATGCCTGGAAATGGACTTATCTGGCCATGGCTGCCGTCATGCTGGTCGGTATTATCACCACACTGTCCATTCGGGAGCCGCAGGTTAACCGGGTACGCAAACACTATGTGCGCAGTGATTATTTCCGTTTAGTTGCGGTGTTTTTTGTGGCGGTGATCAGTTTTGTTCTGAGCTATATCTATTCGGGCAATCTGGTGGCCAGCATCACCGAACAATTCGCCATTCAAGATACCTTTGCCTTGTTCTGTTTTGAAGCTTTGCGCTTTGTTGGCTCGGGTGCAGTGGCCTTTGCGATTGGTGCAGGCTTGGTAAAAATGGGTGCGGTTAACAAGCAGATGGCCTATGAAACCTGGGTCAATCCGGTTGCAGATTTCTTTAAGCGTTATGGCTTGAAACTTGCATTGGTGCTGTTATTGTTGATCGGTTTTTATCGGGTTTCCGATATTATTGCCGGCGTCATTTCCAATGTGTTCTATCAGGACCTGAATTTCAGTAAAGAACAGATTGCCGAGGCCGTTAAAGTCTATGGGGTGATTTTCTCTTTAGTCGGTGGTTTCCTTGGCGGGCTCTTGGCCCAGAAGATGAACATCATGAAACTGATGTTTGTCGGCGCCGTACTGGCCTGTTCCACCAACCTGATTTTTATCGGACTGGTCAAGTCTGGTGAAAAACTGGCAGCTGTCGAAGTTAAAGCCGGTAATCAGGTTTATCAGGCAGAGACCGATGAAGTAGGTTACTGGAAGCTGGATATCCCAAGTGCAGTGCTGGCGCAGAGCAAACAGCTGCAAGTCTCAGCCGCTTATCTCAATACAGATAATACTAATCAAGCGCCTGTGCAGGTCAATATGCCATATTTGACTGCACAACAGGGCAGCACTCAGTTACAGATCCTGCCGATCACCAGTGACAATACTCTCACCGCAGCTGAGCAGGACAAGACCATTGTGGTGCGCGGCCAGTATGTCGGTGAAGCACTGCAAGAAAATCAAAAGATTGTTTTGCAAATCAATGATCAGAATATTGAGGCAAAACTGGAAAGTGAAGGCGTATTTACTGCCGCGATTCCTGCACAGCAACTGATTCAGTCACCTGCACATATTATCAGTGCAGTCTTGATGCAAGATGATCAGGCACTTCAGCAAACCACGCATGTTTATCAGGTCAATGATCAGTTGGCTAGTACCCAGAATCTGGATGTCGATATTCAGCCCTTGGCAGTGGTGGATGGCAACAGTTCAGATACAGTCGAAGTCAGTGGTAAGGTAATTAAACCTTATAGCGACAAGTGGCTTTATTTTGCTATTATTGTCGACAATCTGGCTGCTGGGCTGGCTGGTGCTGCGTTTATTGCATTCTTGTCGAGCTTGACCAGTGTGTCTTTTACCGCTGTTCAATATGCGATTTTTAGCTCACTCATGACTTTGACCCCTAAGATTTTAGGCGGATATTCGGGTACTATAGTCACCAATATCGGTTATCCGAATTTCTTCCTGATGACTACTCTAATCGGGATTCCGATCCTGATTCTGGTGGTTTGGGTCGCAAAACTGCTCGGTGAACACCAACAACAATCTGTACAGAAGGATGATTAATATGCGCATGCTGCATACCATGTTACGTGTAGGCAATTTAGAACAATCTCTCAAGTTCTATACTGAAGTACTTGGCATGACTTTGCTTCGTAAGCGTGATTACGAAGAAGGCCGTTTTACCCTGGCTTTTGTCGGTTATGGCGATGAAGAGAATCACACCGTACTGGAATTGACCCATAACTGGGATACAGACAGCTATGAACTGGGCAATGCTTATGGTCATATCGCGATTGCAGTTGATGATGCTTACAAGGCTTGCGAAGAGATTAAAGCGCGTGGCGGTAATGTGGTGCGTGAAGCCGGTCCGATGAAAGGTGGCGTGACTGTAATTGCATTTGTAGAAGATCCAGATGGCTACAAGATCGAGCTGATCCAGCAAGACAACAATGCACGTAATAACTAAGTGTGATGTAGCGAGATATATGAAATGCATTCATGTATAGATGAAAATATTACATCAATCTGAGTGCATAGCATGGGCCCGGCATCTGTTAAGATAGCCGGGCATTTTTATATCAAACAATAAAATCTGAGGGATTATAGAGATATGCTTAAGTTCTTGGCATTGGATCGGTTTACGATACTGTTGTTTGTGATGGTTTTGCTGGCCAGTGTGTTGCCAGTTTCGGGGAAGGCGGCTGAAGTCTTTGGCTGGGTGACGACAGGAGCGATCGCCATCCTGTTTTTCCTGCACGGCGCCAAACTGTCTCGTGAAGCTGTGGTGCAAGGCATTATGCACTGGAAATTGCATACTTTAGTTTTTGCGCTAACTTTTGCCCTGTTTCCGATTCTCGGGCTTTTGGCCAAGCCGATTTTATTACCCATGCTCGGACAGGAACTATATTGGGGTTTCCTGTTTATGTGTTTCCTGCCATCCACCGTGCAGTCCTCGATCGCCTTTACTTCAGTGGCTCATGGCAATGTCGCCGGGGCGGTATGTAGTGCCTCTTTTTCCAATCTGATCGGTATGTTTATTACCCCATTATTGGTGGCATTTTTTATTCTCGGTCAATCTGATCATGGTTTTGATCCGACTTCTTCGATTATCCAGATTACACTGCTGCTCTTGGTACCGTTTATTTTAGGACAGATTCTGCGTCCATGGATCTATCCGCAAATGATGAAAATGCCAAAAATCGTCAAGGTCTTCGATCAAGGCTCGATTTTACTGGTGGTGTATGGCGCTTTTAGTAGCGCCGTAGTGGCTGGTCTGTGGAATGAAGTGAGCCTGAGTACCTTGTTGCTGCTATTGCTGGCTTGCTCGGTGTTACTCACCATTGTGATGTTATTATCACTTTATATTCCACGCTGGCTGGGCTTCAGCCGCGCTGACCAGAAAACGGCATTCTTTTGTGGTTCTAAAAAAACCCTGGCCAGTGGAGTACCGATGGCGCAAATTTTATTTATTGGCCAGCCGCTGGGCATGATTGTCCTGCCGATCATGATTTTCCATCAGATTCAGTTGATGGTCTGCGGGATTATTGCCAATCTGTGGGCCAAAGAGGCTGGATCAGAAGCTGAAGAATAATTCGCATATTGAATTCGTTTCACGTATAATGACGCCCACTTGTTGTGCTTAGCTCTGACGGTATCCGTCTCGGTGGGCCAAAAGAATGGTCTGTTGTGGTGTTGATCTGCATGAACGATGTTCCTGCTTCCTCATTTGAGAGTGATCAATAGCGATGACAGCTAAACCTTCTTGAATCTAATGGAGTAATCGACGATGCGCGCCGATATTCACCCAAAATATGAAACTTTAGTTGCTACTTGTTCATGTGGTAACGTAATCGAAACTCGTTCAGCTCTTGGTAAAGAAACTCTTTATCTAGACGTATGTTCAGCTTGCCACCCATTCTACACTGGTAAGCAAAAGAACGTTGACACTGGCGGTCGTATCGACAAGTTCAAACAACGTTTTGCTGGTATGTCACGTTCTGTTAAACGTTAATACCCAAAATGAAAAAACGGGCTTTAAGCCCGTTTTTTTTGTGCCTGCAATTTAAAAAATTATCATTCGATTTCCTAAATGCGCAGGCTTGTACAAGATCTTAGTGATCTTGTACATCAATCAAATGATCGAGTTTTTTCTGGAAATAATTCCCCTGAATAAAGCGGGCATCCACGTTCCAGGCATTCGCGAACAGTGTCATATCATTTAATTCACGAATCAGAATGTTGAGTGGCTTGATTTCATTATAGCTGGTAATTTTTTCCTGTAGTTGCTCAATCTCGGTATCTTTATTGAGCATATTGGTTAAGTTTGAATGTAAGCTGACACCATCCAGTTCAAGTTCGCGCAGTAAATTTTGACTGTACATGGATTGACCAAAATCACGCAGTGCAATCAGTGCGCCATGTTCATACAGCACGCGTAGATATTTTTGTGCATCTTGTTGATTCAGTAAAATATCTTCTTCTGAGAATTGCAAGATTAGCGGATGCTTCACTTTACTGCGAATAATCGTAATCAGCTTGGAAATAAATTCCGGGAAGGTGCGGTCTTTAAATAGTACGGCACGGTTCAAATTGACAATTAAGCTTGCATCAGGATACTGGGTAATAAAGTTGTGTAGCTGTTTACTGGCTTCAACCAGAATCCAGCGATCCAGTTTAATGGACAGTTCATCATCTTCATGAAGTTCTAAAAGGCTAGAAATATCCTGCCATTTATTCTCAAAAATAAAGCCACTGGTCACTTCATAGGTATATAAACGCGTATCTTCTTTATCATAGAGTTGTTGATATTTTAAATGGATCTCCCCACGTTCCAGACATTCACTTAAGGCTTTCAAAATAGAAGGTGTAGCGCTAGGAATAGACGTGACTGCTGGACTGACGGCTGCCAATGTTGGGCTGGCAACTGGTGTTTCAGCAACACTGAAATCTATACTTGGCATTTCTACCGCAACCGGACTGCTCAGTGACGCAGGAATATCAAGTTTAAATTCAGGTACAGCTTCTGCTTGAGGTAAAGATGTCGAGAATGCTTGTCCAATCAGCGTATTGCATTGCATTTCATCTTGCAAACCCTGTTCAAGCATGACATAGCCCAAGCGCAAATTTAGAGGGAATGACTTTGGTCCCACTGTAATGAGTTGCGGTTTGCCTAAGGCATTTAAACTGATCAGTTTGGATTCAAGAATTGCTTTAGAGTCTGCCTGAAACAGACCGACAACGACATCATATTCCAGTTTAAACAGGGGAATATGGGTCTGTTCCTTGAGGAATTCTTTGACTGCATCAAAGTACCCATTAAAAGTGGCCCAGTCAGATTGTAGAACTTCCGGGTCATATGCACTTAAAGAGAAAGTGACTAAGGCATTCACCGGTGCAGACTGCTTGTTCAGTTCACGTTTAAGTGACTGAAAAACACTTGGTTTTCCAGGAGTTTTCTCGGAAAAAACCGTTTGAGATTGAGTATCAATGCTAATTTGTACCGCATCTTCTTCAGCCGTTGAAGGCAAGAATTCCAGTTTTAATGGATTAGATGCGGACACATGCGGATTCAGAGACTGGATCTCGACCCGACCTAAATCAAATTGACCCTGAGAAATCTTTTTGAAACGCGTTTTAAAATCATTCAAATCTGAAGGCTGGAGCAGATCCAGAAGCGGTAGGCCAATAATCTCATCTTCATTTTGCAAGCCAAACAGTTTCAGGTAGTCCGCATTGGCCTGAATATGAATCCCTTCCTGAATGGTGGCAACAGCACGGTTGCTGTCGTCTACTAAAGATTGTGCCTGAATTTGTGCTGTTTCCAGCTCAGTCATTAAATGTTGCTGAGACTGTGACAAACGGCTAAATGACAATGCTCGGACCAGTCCCACATAAAAGCGTTCCAGGTAGTCAAAATTGAGAATGTCATATACCCCTTTACGGATATATTGCGCATATTGTTCAGCCTGGTAATCATCCGGTTTAAGCAAAATCATCGGCAGATTAGGTTGCTGCGAAAGGCGCACCAAACTTAAGGCCTGTTCATATTTCAGGTCGTAGGCACGTCCAAAAATAATCAGATCCCAGTTGAAATTTAATTGTTTTTCAAAAGATTGCAGATCATCCAGCAGGACAGCATCCACCTGATAATCATGACTGGTCAGCAGATCACGGATTTGGTTATATCTAATTTGATTATCATCAATAATCAGTAAACGTGTTTCAGTACGTTTTAACTTTTTAGACAATAATGGATTTCTCACTTCAATGCTTCCCATAAATCATGATTTCTGCTTTCATTCATGTGCTGATCGATAAAGTTTTCGATCATCTCTTCTTCCTGATCATTGAGTAATTCATAATCAAAACGGATGAAACTCTGCGTAATCAGTTGTGCTTTGGTCAGATAGATTTTGATTTCTTCCTGACCGAGACGTAAATGAATGGTTTGTTTTTCCCTAAACATCTGTGAACCAGAGACAATCAAGCTGGTCGAGACCTGATCCAGTTGCGTCATTTTCACCAACAGGGCAGGCTGATAGTTGACATGATGACGTTCGGTACGGGTATAAGCTGCACAAGGAAAGAGCTCTTGTGCCAAAATTTCCAGCCCGATTTCCAGGCTCTTATCCGTTGACTGCTTGATCCAGCGAATCACACCGCCACGCCACTGACTCTGGGTTTTTTCCTGAACCAGAATGAATTCACCGGTTTTCAGGTTAGCCGGGGTAATACCAGTCCATTTAATCCGGTAACCATTGACACTGATATCCAGAACTTCAGCGCTATGGATCTGTTTGGTTTCTCGATCGAGCGCCTTGATGCTGCTAAAACTACTTGGAATGGCGTTTTCCATCGAGCTGACAAAACTGCTTTCGCTCTGGAAATTATAATTGGCCTCGAGTTCCAGAGTTTCGTTGAAGTTTTTACCTTTAGACAGGTAAAAATGCGCCACGCTTAAGCCAAAGCAGATATTGATCTGTGCTGAATATTCATAACGTTCATGACGACGCTCGACATTGTTCGAGAGCAGATTGTAGATATGAAAATGCAGTGCAGGGGTCAGGAACAGTTTTTCATTCCGCGACAGATACTGGGCATTTTTACTTTGAGTACCCGTTAAATGATCCATCAGATTCTGTGTGGAAATATAGAAGCTCGGCTGAAACTGTGGCTCTTGATGGGAATTAAAGATCGGCGGATGATCTTTGCTGGCATCGACCACATAACGGGACAGCGTGGTTTCCTTCGGCAGGATCTGTACCAGTTTGGCCCAGTCAAAACTGCATAGATACAGGCCCTGAATTTCTGCAGGCCGGATCTGATGAGTATTGAAGATATCCAGTAAAATCAGCTGTGCATAGGCATGTGCAATGTTCTGGATCTCATGCTGGGTACCTAATACCTGATTGATATTGCTTTGATAGAAATTATTGTCTATTGCACATTCAAGCAGTTGATGGGCAGCCAGCCATTGTCCCAGACCTGGCGTGCTATACAGCATATGCTGTTGATATAAAAGAAGTGTGAGTTGTTGCAGGGCATAATAAATCGATACCATCCGGGCAGTTTGAATGCTCTTCTTTTTGCCTAGAGAAAATAGCGAAAACTTCTGATGGGTCAGCTGATGATTACAGCGTTTGACGATATCGATATAAATTTTGGCAAAATGACTGCGCAGCAGCATAGCCAGCTCAATAATCTGGTCATTCCGGTCGGAAGTGATCAGGCCCTGATTGACGAAATGCTTTTCCAGACTGGTCAGGACATTTTCAAGGGTGGGATGCAAGACCTGAATCAGGTCAAAGCGCAGGGTTTCTGTACATTTCAGCTCAGAAACTTCCAATAAGGCATTAAACAGGGATTTGGATGAATTCCCTAGTTGTAGAATCGAAATCCCCGCAACCCATTCCTGCAAAGCCTTGGCAGTGGTTGGACAAAAGCTCAACTGCTCTCGTTTAAGTTCCGTCGGTGTCTGAAAAATGTCTGAAGTATGCGTGCTCATCTTTATTATTTAACTCAAAAATGTTGAAACCCCAAAAAGCGGTGTCTTATTCTTCTCGCCCGCTATTTCTCGAACCAGTTTAGGAACCAAATACCCCGGCAGGTTCGCTAAAACTTCTGTATAAATCTCATTAATATGGTCAGGCGCTAAATCAAAATGATGCGCACCTTTTACTTTATCAAGTACATGTAAATAATAAGGCATGACCCCGGCATCAAACAAGCGATAGCTTAAATCTACTAAAACCTGAGCAGAATCATTCACCCCGTTTAATAAAACCGCCTGATTCAGAACGGTGATCTGCTGTTGAACCAGTTGGTTTAAACGCTTGCAAGTGAAGTCATCCAGCTCCGATGCATGGTTTGAGTGTACCACCAGAATAATACGTAGCCTACTGTTTTTTAACATGCTAAGTAGCTCTTCGTCGACTCGGTTGGGGATCACAATAGGAACTCGTGAATGTATTCTTAAGAATTTGAGATGTGGTACTGATTCTAATCGTTCAATCCAGGTTTTTAATTTCCGGTTCGATAAGGTTAGTGGATCACCGCCACTCAGAATCACTTCATTAATATCAGGCTGGCTTTCCAGATATTGCTTGATATTTATCCAGTCTTCATTTTTAGGCAGATTTTCCTGATAGGGGAAATGCCGGCGGAAACAATAACGGCAATGTACAGCACAGGCACCAGTCAGTGTCAGCAAGAAACGGGATTTATATTTGTGCAGTACGCCGGGTTGCTGATTGGCCTGTTCTTCGCCCAAGGGGTCGGTAACAAATCCTGGATGTTCTTCCAGTTCCAAGTGATGGGGTAGCACTTGTAAAAGCAATGGGTCTAAAGGGTTTCCGACCTGCATTTTGCCGACAAAAGCACGCGGCACACGCAACTTAAACTGTTCAGAAGCTAAAATGGCACCTGAGAGCAGTTGCTCTGGTGCAAGTTGCAGTACTTCAAGCAGTTCGCGGGGATCAGTGAGCAGGTCGCTGAGCTGTGATTGCCAGTTTTGTTCTTGATATAAATAGTTCGTCATGCCGGAAGATTAACAATAATAAGTGAGAGGACAAAGCCTGATGGGCGCAGTTTAACAGTTTGTGCCGAAGCGCAATAATCCACTGCGCTGTAAAATAAAGAGCGATTCAGCTATGCTGATCTTGGTGCTCGCCTGATGGTATTTTAACGTTGAGCAAGACATGAATAAACAAAGGATTTTCATGTCTGATTGTAACTTAAACAGCCTGAGTGGGTGAAAGCGGATTTTTTCATTGCGGCAAAGTGTATTGCTCATTTAGAATACGCAACATCAAATGAATGTGCATGTGGCAACTCAATGTTCGTGTCAGACTTGCTAAATGACATCGCAACAGCCCATAGCATCAATAGATTAAAGTTAGTAAGTTTGGAGTGCGCCAGTCATGGCCTATTATTCTACGAATGATTTCAAGTCAGGCCTTAAGGTTATGCTTGATGGCAACCCATGTTCAATCATGGAAAACGAATACGTAAAACCAGGTAAAGGCCAAGCTTTTAACCGCGTAAAATTACGTAACCTTAAATCAGGTAAAGTTCTGGAAAAAACTTTCAAATCAGGCGAGAACCTAGAAGCGGCTGATATCGTTGAAGTAGAAATGGAATACTTGTACAACGATGGCGAAATGTGGAACTTCATGGATCCTGTTACCTTTGAACAGATCGCAGCTGATAAAACAGCAATGAGCGATGCTGCAAAATGGTTAAAAGACGATTCAAATGAAAAATGTACCATCATGTTGTTCAATGGCGTGCCTTTAAACGTGACTCCACCGAACTTCGTCGTACTTAAAATCGTTGAAACTGATCCAGGTGTTCGTGGTGATACTTCTGGCGGTGGCGGTAAGCCAGCGAAACTTGAAACAGGTGCTGTAGTACGTGTTCCATTATTCGTACAGCAAGAAGAAAGCGTTCGTGTAGATACCCGTACTGGTGACTATTTAGAACGTGCATAATGGTTTGAAAATAGACTATTATCGAGAGGGATGATTTAAATCATCCCTTTTTTTATGCCAAAGTCGTAGAGGAAAAGCAAAAGAACAGGCGTAAAGTCGCAAGGGAAAACAGCAGTACCTCGAACAACAACAATCACGCTGATTTGTATGCATCACAATATGAGGGATTGAATGGAAACTTTACAAAAGAAGTCGACGCTGACTTCGAAAATGATTTGGCTTTTGGTAGCCATTGTGGGTGCAGTCTCTTTCGGAGTTCTGGCACTGAGTCGGGGTGAGCATGTCAATGCAGTCTGGCTGGTACTTGCCGCCGCCTGTGTCTATAGCATTGCTTACCGTTTCTACAGTTTATTTATTGCCACCAAAGTATTTGAGCTGAATGAACGCCGTTTAACGCCTGCGCATCGTCTGGCCGATGGTCTGGACTATGTGCCGACCAATAAAAGCGTTCTATTTGGCCATCACTTTGCAGCGATTGCCGGTGCAGGTCCTTTAGTCGGTCCGATCCTGGCAGCGCAGATGGGCTATTTACCTGGGACGATCTGGCTACTGGTCGGTGTGGTGCTGGCAGGTGCGGTACAAGACTTCCTGGTACTGTTTATTTCCACCCGTCGTGACGGTCGATCACTTGGTGAGATGGCTAAGCAGGAACTCGGAACCTTTGCCGGTATTATCGTGATGCTCGGTGCCTTGGGCGTGATGATCATCATTCTGGCAGTATTGGCGCTAGTCGTTGTTAAAGCACTGACTAACAGTCCATGGGGTGTATTCAGTATTGCAGCCACCATTCCGATTGCGATCTTTATGGGCATCTACATGCGTTTTATCCGCCCGGGTAAAATTGCTGAAGTCTCGATTATTGGTTTTGTCTTGATGATGCTGGGCATTATCTACGGTGAAAACATCGCACAACATCCATATTGGGGGCCATTCTTTACACTTTCTGGCACTGAACTGACTTGGGCGCTGATCATTTATGGCTTCATTGCGTCGGTATTGCCAGTCTGGCTATTGCTTGCTCCACGTGATTATCTGTCGACCTTCCTGAAAATTGGCGTGATTGCAGGTTTGGCCGTGGGTATCCTGTTTGCCATGCCTGAAATGAAACTGCCAGCGATTACCAAATTCATTGATGGGACTGGTCCTGTATTCGCAGGTTCTATGTTCCCATTCCTGTTCATTACTATTGCGTGTGGTGCGATTTCCGGTTTCCATGCCTTGGTATCTTCGGGGACGACACCGAAACTGGTCAACAATGAACGCGATATCCGCATGATCGGTTACGGCGGTATGTTGATGGAATCTTTTGTGGCGATCATGGCCTTGATCTGTGCTGCAATTCTGGATCCAGGAATTTACTTTGCCATTAACTCACCAGCCGCATTACTCGGTACTACAGCCGAAAGTGCAGCAGAAGCAGTACGAACCCTTGGTTTTGTGGTAACGCCTGAAGCCTTGACCTTACTGGCACAAGAAGTCGGTGAAAACTCGATTTTGTCACGTACTGGTGGTGCGCCTACCTTTGCAATTGGTATGGCACATATCATCACTGAAATTTTCAACAGTCGTGAAATGATGGCATTCTGGTATCACTTTGCGATTCTGTTTGAAGCATTGTTTATCCTGACTGCTGTAGATGCTGGTACCCGTGCCTGTCGTTTCATGGTGCAGGATACCGTGGGTATCGTGATTCCTGCGGTGAAACAGTCGCATAACTTCTTCGGAAACCTATTGGGTACTGCGGTTGCAGTGGCAGGCTGGGGCTTCTTTGTGTATCAGGGCGTAGTCGATCCACTGGGCGGGATTAACAGCTTATGGCCACTGTTTGGTATTGGTAACCAGATTCTGGCTGCGATGGCACTCATTCTTGGTACCGTCATTCTGTTCAAGATGAAAAAACAGAAATATGTCTGGGTAACAATTATCCCAACAGTATTCCTGTTCATTACTTCCATGACAGCAGGCTGGCAGAAGATTTTCCATGAAAATCCAAAGATTGGTTTCCTTGCTCAAGCTGACCGTTTCAACACGGCAATTGCCAATAATGAAATCCTGGCGCCAGCGAAAACTATGGCTGAAATGCAGACGGTAGCGATGTCGAACCAGATCAATGCTGCACTTTGTGCTTTCTTCATGATTGTGGCTTTTGTGATGTTGTTCGCTGCGATTGGTGTGATTCGCCGTGCCTTGGCAAGTCCGGTACCGACCGTGCATGAGGCAGAAGCGATTTATCGTGATCCAGAAGAGATTCAGCCAGCGAAAGGTCATTAAGGAGAATATTATGAATCTGAAGTTTGCCAAAAGCGGGAAAACGATGATTTATAAAATCATCAAAATGACCGTGATGTCGCAGAAGGATTTGATCCTGAACCCGAAAAACTGGTCACGGATTGCAACCCTGTGGCAACGTTTGCAGCAAAGTTTCCGTTTGATGGTCGGTGTGCCAGATTATCAGACCTATGTGGAGCATATGCGCAAGCATCACCCGGATCTGGAACCCATGGATCCTAAGACTTTCTATCGCCATTGTGTAGATTCGCGTTATCCATCCGCGGGTAGTGGTATGAAGAAATGTCCATGTTAATGGTTAAGTAACAGCAAGCGCCTTTCGGGGGCGCTTTTTTTCTCTAAAAGAATAGGCCATCTAATAACCCTGATTGCATGAGTTGAGCTATTTCCAAAAAAAATTATAAAAATCGAAAAAATGATCTGGGTTTATATACCTTTTAAGTATGAATTTTTATTTATAAGTCTTTTCAAGAGACGGCAAAGTCCTATAAGTATTTTGATATTTGATTCAAAAACATCTTTTTCTGTAGCGGTCATTTTTATTTTCTAGATCTCATTTCTGTGTGTTCTATCTATTCCGGTATTTTCTAGTGAGTGTATTTATTCAGTTACACAGACAGATGATTGATCTTTTGGGAAAATTTAAATTTCAGTGTATGTTAATCTTAGGCCATGTTTTATTAAGGAAATTATTGTGATCTGGGGCATGAAACAAAAGGAAAATAACGACATTGCACACATCAATACTGTGCTTGAACAAAAAATTGCAAGTTATGCACCCAAGATCCAGCGTTTTTTTGAAGAAGTTAATGCCATTGTGTTGGATAAGCAGGCCCAGACCACACTGGCACTCTGTTGTTTGATTGCAGGCGGACATGTCTTATTTGAAGATTTACCCGGATTGGGTAAAACTACATTAGCCAGCAGTCTGGCACATCTGGCTGGGTTAAAGTTCCAGCGGATCCAATTTACCAATGACATGCTGGCCAGTGATGTCATCGGTATTAACATGTTTAACCAGAAAGAACATCAGTTCGAGTTTAAACAAGGCCCGATTTTTACTCAGATTTTACTGGCAGATGAAATCAACCGTTGTAGTCCCAAAACCCAAAGTGCCTTACTCGAAGCCATGGAAGAAGGCTATGCCACCATTGATGGCGTACGCTATGCCTTACCGAAACCTTTCTGGGTGATTGCGACACAAAACCCGCTATTCCAAAGTGGTACTTACGCTTTGCCGGAATCCCAGCTAGACCGTTTCCTGATGCGTTTATCTTTGGGGTATCCATCACGCCATGCAGAAAAACTGTTATTACAGCAGGAATCCCGTTTTGCCCTGATTGCAAGTCTGGCGCATATTTTTACCGAAGATGAAATTCTGGATCTGCAAAGTCTGACGCATCAGATATTTATCAGTGAAGCGATTCAGGAATATTTGCTTGATCTGGCAGAAGAAACCCGTAAAAACCGTCATGGACTTTCTACGCGTGGCCTTCTGGCCTTGAAGCGCGCAGCACAAGCGTATGCTTTGATTCAGCAACGTGCTTTTGTCACGCCGGATGATGTGCAGGCTGTATTTGTCGCGGTGACTTCGCATCGTCTGGGGTTGAGTGAAGCTGAAACTTTTAATGTCATACAACAGGTTGCGGTCAGCTAAAGGAGTCCTCTCTTGGATAAAACCTGGCAAAAATGGCTGGCCAAACGCTTTCAATTTTCACAGCAGAAACAGCTCTCGCAGAAAGATGTCTTGGTATTTATTTATCAACAGGGCTATCTGTATCTGGTCTTGATCTTCATCACCTTTGTGGCTGGGGTGAACTATGCCAATAACCTGATTTTAGGTTTCTGCTTTTTAATCAGTGCGGTGCTGTGTATCAGTTTTTATCTGACTTTTAAGCAATTGCATGACCTGAAAATTGAGTTGATCGCAGATGATGTGGGGCAGGTCGGTCATAGCCTGAATCTGCATCTTTATTTTCAACAACAGCAACTTCGCCCCCGTTATTTGTATATCAAAGCAGGGAATCAGCTAGCGAAAGTTTATCTGAATGCAGCAAAGCAGCAATTTATTCTGCCATTTTATGCAGAGCAACGTGGCAAGTTTGATTACCCGGTGATTCAGATTTATTCGGTTTATCCCTTTGGTTTAGTTCGAGCCTGGACCTATCTTTATCATCAGCATTCGGCTTGGATCGCGCCTAAAGCTGAGGTTTTTAGCACAGAAAATAAATATCATTTCAACCGTTTTGAACCGGATATGGATGAGTTTCGTGAATTGCGCAATTACCAGTCAGGCGATTCCTTGCAGGCGGTGTCCTGGAAGCAGTTTGCGCGTGGACAAGGCTTGTATATCAAAGTCTTTGAGCAATATCAGGATGAACACAGTATCGAGATTCATTATGCACATATGCCGAGTCAGTCACATGAAGAAAAACTTGAATTTGTGATGGGTCTGGTCGAGCAATGCGAACAGCAGCAATGTGCGTATAGTCTGCATTTGCCACAGGCCGAATTGCCTCAGGGCGCAGGTGAAGAACAACTGCGGAAAGCCAAACAATTGTTGGCGCAGGCCTAAGGCGGGTAAATTCATGATCAATGCAAAAATCCGGACCTCGATTGTGCTGACTTTGGGCCTGATTCTCATCGCTCAGATGGCATTTATTCCAGTTCTACTCAGTATTATTTTTGCGATTAGTATTGTGTGTATCTGGATTTTTCTGAAACGTCAGCAGCCATTTCCAAAAACGGGCACTTTTCTGCTGACGGCGTTGGCACTCGGCAGTATTTATTTGAGCCATCATAGTTTTATCGGTGTTGAGGCTGGGGTAGCAGTTTTATCTACTTTTTTATTTGCTAAATCACTGGAAAGTAAAAATAAACGTGACCTGATTATTCTGTTTAATTTTGCCCTGTTTGTTGCTGCCAGCTCATTCCTATATAGCCAATCTTTTGGGATGGCGATCGTGATTGTGCTGTGTTTAATCAGCTGTCTGATTGGCCTGTACCGGATTCAAACCAGTGAGTTTGAACAGGAGCAGATCACTCAGCGCGCAGCATTGCAACAGGATGCCAAGCATGTGGGCAAGTTTATCTTGTACGCCGTTCCATTTTTCATTTTGCTATTTATTTTCTTTCCGCGCTTGCCGCCACTTTGGCATATTCCCATTCCTGAAAATAAAGGCGTGACCGGCATTGGCGACAGTATGTCACCTGGGGATATTGCCGAATTATCCCAATCTAGTTCACTGGCTTTCCGGATTATTGGTGATGTCAGCAAGCTTCCGCCGCGCTCAGAACTCTATTGGCGAGCCTTGGTGCTAGATGAATATGACGGGCAACGCTGGACCAGCAGTTTCGTCAATCAGCAGCCTTTAATGCGACAACCGATGGATACCTCACCCGTACCTACAGGCTGGAACTACCAATATCTGGCTGCGGATCCTTCGGTGTTCTGGATCATGGGGTTGGAAAAATCGATACCTGTGGAACGCCGTTATTATAACCGTCAGGATTGGAGCATTGTACCGAGACGGCTCACGCAACGTGTTGAACCGATTCCGTTACAGTGGGTCGGGACAGCATATGATCCTCAGGCTTTGCCAACGCAATATATCGAGCGAACGAATACTCAGGTGCAGCGCCGACTTGACCCGCGAGCGCAACAATTAGCACAACGTCTCTATACGCAAAGTGCAGAAGATCCTCGGCGTTATGTACAGAAAGTCTTGAACTGGTATCAGCAGAATAATTTTGTTTATACCTTAAAGCCGGGCCAATTAGGACAAAACCGGATTGATGAGTTCCTGTTTAATTCCCGGCAAGGCTTTTGTGAACACTATGCCTCGAGTTTCGTGATGTTGATGCGTTATGTCGGGATTCCTGCACGGGTGGTCACCGGCTATCAGGGGGGGGAGTTGGCACCAGATCGCATGAGCTGGGAAGTCCGGCAGCTCGATGCGCACGCCTGGACAGAAGTCTGGATTGACCAGAAATGGCAACGCTTTGATCCAACCGCAATGATCACTCCACAGCGTATAGATGATGGTATGCAAAATCTGCTTTCTCAGGATGCATGGGTATCGGCAAATCAGTCGATCTGGAACTCGCAGCATAATCTATGGATCACCAAACTACGTGTTTGGAGCGATTATGCCAGCTACCAATGGCAAAGTAAGGTGGTGGGTTATAATGCAGAATCACAACAGAGCTGGTTATCAAAATTAGGACTCGGTTCAGTTTATTCGAGTGTCATAATTTTACTGGGCAGTATTGCACTATTGATTTTGGCCTATATCTTCAGAATTTATCTAAAAGCCCGACAGGCGCAATCTCCATTTGATCGTGCGATTCAACAGCTGAATCAATCTCTAACTGATCATCTCAAAAAACAGCCTGCAGAAACTTTTCATCACTGGATGCAGCGTTTATCTCAACAGGTTCAGATTGAAAACCAGACTGCCTTTATTCAAGCTATACAGGTTTTTGAAAAAAATCTTTATTCGGGAACCCCAATAACTGAACAAGAATTGAAAAAATTCAAGGATTTGCTTAAAACTTGCGCGGACGTTTTAAAAACTAAATGAAAAGGCTTGTTTTCGGTCGGAAAAATTTATAATATGCCAAGCATTCTAGGTGTATAGCTCAGTTGGTTAGAGCGCTACGTTGACATCGTAGAGGTCAGCAGTTCGAGTCTGCTTATACCTACCAAGATTCTAAACGTTATGTTATAAGGGTTTTAAGCGAAAACAGTAGCTTAAAGCCCCTTTTTAATGCCTTGAGTAAAGTGAGCCGTTATCCGCACTATCTGCAAAACCCGTATTTTATGCAGTTATTGCCGTTAAATTTACGTCAAGTTTACGTCAAGAATTTTGGAAATTACGTCATGAAATTACCCAAGCCCAGAAAGCGCGGTTCGGCCTACTACATTGAACTAATGATCAATGGAAAACGTTCTTCAGCAACTCGTGATACCGCAAAAGAATGTGAGCAAGGGGTAGCTCAAAAGATGCTTGAAGCGAAGGTCAATCAGATGGCGGAAGACTTGAGCATAAAACAGTACTATCCCTTCAAAACACTTTTTCATAAATACTATGATGAGCATGGCCGTAAACTTCGCGGATCCAAATACGTCAAAGAACAATTAGCGCCGTTTGATGAAAAGTTTGGTGTACTGGCAGATATGTCTATTCATGACATTTAGCTTAAATATTTCAGCTCAAAGTGCCGCAAATTAATAAATTGATTGAAGTGCTGCACTTGCGTTGTATTCGGCTGGAATAGGCTGATCAGCCACAGGCAGATTCGCAGTGTAGGTTCAGTCAATTTTTTATCACGCACAGCGCTTGCTTCATGCTAGATGACATCTTCTAGGGTTTGCGCATCGTAAGATGTTGCTGATGCTGATATGCCTTAAAGAAGAAAGGTAAGAGCAGATAGATCTGTATAAATGTTTGGGCCTGCAGCATTTCGGCTTGTATGACTTTTTTACGTTGGTCACTACGGCGCTCGCTGGCGAACTTAAGGTTTTTTGGCATGGACTTTTATTATTTTTATAATCAGTCTTCATGATAAAAGTAAATTGTTGATCCTAACCGTTTGATCAAAAACCTGGGAATAAACTGCAGGATTTTTGTTGGAAAAGTCGCAATTTTGATAGGGCTAAGTGCAGAATTAAAACGGATTAAAGCTCTTAATGATATGAAAAATAATAGTTTTTATTTCAAAAAAATCTCTAGGGTTTTCGGTTATATTGAATTATTTCAATAGTACATCTTCAGATTGTAGATAAGGCCTTACCAGATACAAAGACTGCATCGGGTAAGTAGTTTAATTAATGGTTACTCGATTTGACCATAACTTTATTCTGATACATCTTTGCATCTGCTTCTTTGATAGCTTCAGCTAACCCAAAGGTTGGATTACGCATTGCAAAGCCAATTGCAGCACTAATTCCAACTTTTGTAAAAGTATTTTGAATTCTTGATGCAAGCTTCTTCGCATGCTCTAAGTTAGTTTCAATGGTCATCACAGCAAACTCATCACCCCCTAAGCGAGCGATAATATCATTACTACGTACCGTGTTTTTGAGAGCTAAAGCCATTCTTTGAATGAGCTCATCACCTGCAGCATGACCCAGAGTATCATTTGTGATCTTAAGATCATTAAGGTCTATCATAAGAATAGCAGTAGGGTGACCATAACGCTTACAGCGCTCTTCCTCTTTGATAATAAGCTCATCCCAAGCACGACGATTGAAAAGTCCAGTCATTGGGTCGGACATTGCTTCTATTTCAAAACGCTCAGCTTTACGTATGTACTCAGCAGCTTTCATATCAGCTTGAATCGTATAACTGAGTACCTTTGCTATCAACTCGAATAATGGAGCATCTTCAACAAGAATTTTAGGTTGAGGTTCGGGATCAATTGCACATAGAGTGCCAAAAAGAGAGCCATCTTCTTTATACAGAGGTTGGCCGATATAGGCTTTAATTGAGACTAGGTGATTTATAGGTGCATCTGCGTAAACTTGAATATCAGGTGAATAGGGAGCAATACGAGGCATATTACTTTGTACCATGTGTGAGCAGAATGAGTCTGCCCAATGAAATACTTGTCCAGGCTTAACGTTATAGCCATTATCTTCACTCAATAATACAATCCAGTGGCTTTGTTGCACAAAGATTTGAAATACAAAGCGCCCCTAATTGAGCCAAATTTAAGGCGTAACTTGGGTAAGTGGTCGACCTAATTCCGTAAATCTGTTGAGGACTGCTACACGTGCATGAATTTCATTCACCTGACTAGGAAAGCTTCTTGCCATTAATTTATCGCCTAATAATTTGATGCAATGCATCTTGGTTTCCACCAAACTGCGGCGATGATAGCCTGACCATTTTTTCCATAATGTCCTGCCTAAACGTTTAACTGTTCGAAGTAATTCATTTCGCTCTAGCGAGCTACTCTTTGTATCTTTCCATGGTTTCGCATTTTTTCTAGGTGGAATCACCGCATGTGCTTGCCGATCTGCAATGACCTGACGGCATTGCTTGGTGTCATAAGCTCCATCGGTATAAACAGAGTCAATCTGCTCATCTTGTGGAATCTGATTAAGTAAATCACCAAGCACCTGTGAATCACTGACATTATTGGTTGTGAGCTGAATAGCGCGTATTTGTAGGGTTTTGGCATCTATACCAATATGTAGTTTACGCCATTGGCGACGATATTCAGCTCCATGTTTCTTGCGTTTCCATTCGCCCTCACCTAGAAACTTCATGCCTGTAGAGTCTACGAGTAGATGCAGCCCATCGCTACTTTTTTGGTAGCTGATTGCAATATCAATATGCTGTTGTCGTCTACAAATTGTAGTGTAGTCTGGCGCTATCCAATTTAATCCGCAAAGTTTAATCAGACTTTGCACAAAGCCAGTGACCATACGTAAAGACAGACGGAATAAGGATTTAATCATTAAGCAGCATTGGATGGCTGCGTCGGAGTAGGTTTGATTTCGCCCTTGTTTGCCTTTTGATGGCGCATACCATTGCGTAGCAGGATCAAACCAAATGGCAATATTTCCGCGACTCATGAGTGCTCGGTTATATGCGGGCCAATTGGTTGTGCGGTAGATTTTGTGTGTAGGCTTCTTCATTTGAAAATTATATCGCTGAAAAAGCCTTTACAGATAGGTTTGTGCAACAAAGCCCATAAATCCCCACGCTAGGGGGACTCGATTCTAGTCTTAAAAAACTTCGTAATTACATACTTCTATTCTTGAAATAAAATCGAGAGGCATTGTCAGTCTCTCAGCTGTAATAGTTTCAAAATGAACCCAGATAGCAGCATCTCTATTCTCAAAACTAATACTTACAAGTTTAACTAAGTCGTAAGGTTCAACATTATGGGTCAAGATAATATTATAGAGGTGATCTGAGCGTACGTACGAAATAAGCATTTGATGGATAGCTAATTGCTCTTTACTGCTTAACTCACTGTAATTACTTAGTTCTGGTAAATCATTTTGAATATTCACTTCAATCCTTAACAATCTTAAATTTTCTGTAGAAAACGGCGATTTTATCAATTTAGACAACGCTGAATATATTGGCTTTTGTTAATTCTTTCTAAATCTTGTTCTCGCTCGATAAACATAGCGTATACAGTTAACTACCTGACCTACAAATATACATTGGTTGTTTAACTCAATAATATTTGGCTTGAACTCTGGACTTAGAGCCTGAAGATATCTTTTTCCATTTGTCTCAATAACTAATTTTTGAAAGTAGCATCATCACCGTAACGAACCATAATAATGTCATCAGATTGCATGTCTCCGTAATAAGCATCCGGATCAACTGGACTGCTCCCAGTATCCTAGACATAAGACAGCCTCATTTTGAAACTGTTTCCAATGGTTTTAGAGTCCTCATCTCAGATTTTATTCATAAAGCACATATATTTTATATTGCGAATATGCGTATATTCATATATAAAACTATGATTCATTGATAAGAGGGAAGCTCATGAATCAAATGCCAAAAGTCCAAATTTATCATAACCCGGCCTGTGGCACCTCACGCAATACGCTGGCGTTAATTCGCAATGCGGGAATTGAGCCGGAAGTGATCGAATATCTGCTTACGCCACCCTCGAAAGATCAGCTGGTCAACATGATTCGGGATGCCGGTTTGACGGTTCGTGAAGTGCTCCGTAAAAATGTCGATCCCTACACCGAGCTGAATCTGGATGATGCCGGCTGGAGCGATGAGAAACTGCTGGATACCATGCTGCAACATCCGATCCTGATCAATCGCCCGTTGGTGGTTACCGAGTTTGGAACCCGATTATGCCGTCCATCGGAAGTGGTACTGGATATTCTGCGTTTGCCACAATTAAAAGCCTTTGCCAAAGAAGACGGTGAAATCATCGTGGATGAACAGGGCAATCGGGTAAAATAAAGTGTCCCCCCATGCGAAAAAGCTTCAACTTGATTGGAGCTTTTTTATCTGAAAAACACATTGACGATGACCTATATCGGAAAAAGCGGGAAATTGTTCAAGCGAGCGCTTTCTGGTAGGCATATTCTGATCTGGATATCATTTTTGACAGGTCATCTTTACCATATATATGGATATGTGTATATTTGCATAAAAAATGGGAGCAATTATGGACCACGTTCAGTTTTTTAAATGTTTATCTGATGAAACACGTCTCAGTATTGTCCTGCTAATTGCACAAAACAAAGAGCAATGCGTCTGTGATCTGACCGATAAACTGCAGTTAAGCCAGCCGAAAATTTCACGTCATCTGGCCTTGTTACGTTCTTGTGGTTTACTCAACGATCGCCGGCAAAGCCAGTGGGTGTACTACAGCATTAATCAGCAATTGCCGGCCTGGTGTTTTGAAATTCTGGACGTGCTAAAAGCTAGTGAGGTTCCGGTTTTATTTGATTCTTCCGCTCTATCGATTCAGAGCCATTGCGAGTAAGTTTTCATGAAATTTTTGTTTTTATGTACGGGGAACAGTTGCCGCAGCATTCTCTCTCAAGTGTTGTTCAATAGCCGTGCGCCAGAAGGCTGGGTCGCTTACAGTGCCGGCAGCAAACCTTCCGGTCAGGTGCATCCCTTGACGCTTGAAACCCTGCACAATCTGGGCTTGTCGACTGAAGGCTTATCCAGCAAAAGCATTGATGCCTGTGAACAGTATCAGCCAGACGTGGTGATTACCGTCTGTGATGCGGCTGCACAGGAAGCGTGTCCTCTTTATCTTGGCGGAGCGATCAAGGCGCACTGGGGCCTGTCTGATCCGTCCCATTTAGAGGTGGATAAAGAAGAAAAAATGAAAGCCTTTATGAGCACTGTTGAACATATCAATCGTCGCTTGGATGCTTTGTTTAAACTTAACGTAAATGAGCTTTCTCGCTCGCAATTGATTGCAGCGATTAATCAAATTTCGAATGTTGAGTAAGTCACATGTCTGAAAAACGCATGTCCTTTTTAGATCGCAACCTGACGCTCTGGATTTTTATTGCCATGGCGTTAGGCATCGCCATAGGAAACTTTTTTCCTCAAGCATCGGTTGCTCTGGATCAATTCAGTATTAATTCAGTCAATATTCCAATCGCGATTGGTCTGATTCTGATGATGTATCCACCCCTGGCAAAAGTGGATTATGCGACCTTGCCGCAAGTGTTTAAGGATAAGAAAACCCTGACGCTATCTTTAATTCAAAACTGGTTGATTGCTCCGGTACTGATGTTTGCGTTGGCTGTGATTTTTTTGCATAGCTATCCAGAGTATATGACAGGCGTGATCCTGATTGGTTTAGCTCGATGTATCGCCATGGTACTGGTGTGGAATGGTCTGGCCTGTGGTGATAACCAATATGTTGCAGCATTGGTGGCGTTTAACAGTATTTTCCAGATTTTATTCTTCAGTACCTATGCCTGGTTATTCCTGACCTTCCTTCCGCCATATTTTGGTATTGAAGCTCAAGTGATCAATCTTAGCTTCTGGACCATTACCCATGCTGTTCTGGTTTATCTTGGAATTCCGTTCTTATTGGGTTTCTTAACGCGCTTAATTTTGGTGAAACAAAAAGGCGTAGAATGGTATCAAAACAAGTTCATTCCAAAAATCAGCCCGCTGAGTTTGATGGCTTTGCTGTTTACGATTTTGGCGATGTTTAGCTTAAAAGGGGGTGATGTCGTAAGTCTTCCACTGGAAGTTTTACGCATCGCGATTCCTTTAATCATTTACTTTGTGGCCATGTTCTTTATTAGCTTCTTTATGAGTAAATGGATGGGCAATGATTATCCAAAAACTGCTGCAATCTCATTTACTGCGGCTGGAAATAATTTTGAATTATCACTTGCAGTCGCTATTGCAACTTTTGGTATCGCTTCGCCAGTTGCTTTTACCACGATTATTGGGCCATTGGTTGAAGTACCTGTGTTAATTGCTTTAGTGAGTGTTTCACTGTGGCTAAGAAAGAAATATTTTAAAGAGGCTTGATCCGATGAACCTGCCTAACGTAGATCCAAATCTTATTGAACAACCCACCTTTGAAAAAGTCCAAGCCAAAGAACTAGCTCATCCTCCTCGGATTTTACTGCTCTATGGGTCTAATCGGGAACGTTCTTACAGTCGCCTTGCAGTTCTTGAAGCTGGTCGAATCCTTGAATATTTTGGGGCAGAAGTAAAAATCTTCCATCCGAAAGGGCTACCTTTACCGGAAGATGCTGATACTGAACATCCAAAAGTAAAAGAACTGTATGAGCTTCTGGCATGGGCTGAAGGTATGGTGTGGTGTTCACCGGAACGCCATGGTTCTATGAGTTCCATCTTTAAATCGCAGATTGACTGGATTCCTCTGGCAGGGGGTGCAATTCGTGCCACTCAGGGAAAAACCCTTGCCTTGATGCAAGTCAGTGGGGGATCACAGTCCTTTAATAGTCTGAACCAGATGCGTGTTTTGGGGCGTTGGATGCGGATGATCACGATTCCAAATCAGTCTTCAATTCCAAAAGCATTCCTGGAATTTGAAGAAGATGGACGAATGAAGCCATCAGCATTCTATGACCGGATTGTCGATGTGATGGAAGAACTGTATAAGTTTACTTTACTAACCCGTGGGCAAAGTGCTTATTTGACCAACCGTTATTCGGAACGCAAGGAATCGGCTGAAGAGCTTTCCAAACGGGTAAATCAGCGTAGTTTATAAATTCTAGGTGATCAGAGAGACTGAAAAGTATCTTGAGCAATCGAAGGCTAATTTAAACGCTTGAAAATTTTATGAAATACGCCCAGTCTGATAAGCAGGCTGGGTTTTTATTTGATGACAATAAAGAAGGGGGGAAATATTTTGGCTCAATTACAAGCTGAAGTTGATGTGATCATCATCGGTGGTGGACAGGCCGGTTTGTCCACGGCTTATTTCTTAAAGCGTAAGAACATTCCGTTTATCATCCTAGATGATCAGCCTCAGCCTGGAGGTGCCTGGCAGCATGCCTGGGAGTCCTTGCGCCTTTTCTCCCCGAATAGCTGGAGTTCGCTGTCAGGCTGGATGATGCCGGCGACCGAACAGACCTATCCGACCCGCAATGAGGTGATCGATTATTTGACCGCCTATGAGCAGCGCTATCACTTTCCTGTAGTTCGTCCGGTGCGTGTGGAACGCGTGGAAAGTAAGGGCCAGTATTTAGAGGTTTATGCCGGGGAACAATCCTGGAAAGCCAAAGCGGTGGTAAGCGCTACAGGGACATGGAGCCAACCATTTATTCCCGAGTATGCCGGCCGTGAGCATTTTCAGGGCGTACAACTGCATTCCGCAGATTATAAAAATGCTGAGTTATTTAAAACCAAGAAAGTCATGGTGGTGGGTGGCGGTAACTCTGGTGCACAAATCTTGGCAGAAGTATCTCAGGTGGCCGAAACGCTTTGGATCACCCAGACACCGCCGCAGTTTCTGGCAGATGATGTCGATGGCCGTGTCCTGTTCTTAAGGGCGACTGAGCGCCTGAAAGCCCAGCAGGAAGGTAGAAAGATTGAGCAGCCCATTGGGGGGTTGGGTGATATTGTCATGATTGATTCAGTTAAAGATGCACGTGAGCGAGGCATTTTGCAGAGCAGGCGTCCATTTTCAGCTTTTACAGAACATGGCGTGATTTGGGAAGATGGCAGCACAGCGCATGTGGATGTGGTGATCTGGTGTACAGGATTTAAGGCGGCGCTGAATCACCTCAGCAGCCTCGGAATCATCCAGCCGGACCAGACCATTGCGGTTCAGAATGGCCGCTCTGTTCAGGTACCAAATTTATGGCTGGTGGGCTATGGAGAATGGACCGGTGCTGCTTCGGCCACGCTGGTCGGGGTTTCCCGGACAGCTCGGGCAGTAGCGGAAGACATCGCTGCATTTTTGGCCTGAGAGGATTTGATCCTGATTCAGTCGAGTGGATTGAGTGAATAGTATCTGTCTGCAACGAGCGTCATACCCGATGGTCTGATGCTCGTGATGATACGCTTGCATTGACGTTCGAATTTAATCAGGTAACTTATGCCCACAATGTGGACAGAAGAAATATTTGTTTTTTTCCTGCTCGAGTTGTTCTTTCTTACGCTCACGAATAAGTTCTAACAGGATATCCTGCATTTGTTCTTTGCTCAGTCCGACTTCTTTACGTAAAATTTCAATTTTTTCTTGATCTTCAATTAAGTCAATTTCTGCATCATCGAGCAGTTCACGAAATCTTAATTCCAGTTTGTGCTTGCGCTGTCTCAGCTCATTGGCCAGACCATTTGCCAGAATACCCGCAGGAAGCGCTGCCAGACCCACCCCTAAAATAGTAATTAAAGCCCCTAGAAAGCGGCCTAAGGGGGTGATTGGTGTCACATCGCCATAGCCGACCGTGGTCAGTGTCACCACTGCCCACCACATGGATGCAGGGATGGAGCTAAAGACTTCTGGTTGAGCCTTATTTTCAACCACATATACTCCAGCCGCCGCGATGATGATCATGATCAGCAGGATAAAAATAACCGCCTGAAATGAGCCCTTTTCGCGCTTGATCACCCGCAATAAAATCTGCAGGGAGACGAAATAACGGGTTAATTTGAGTAATCTGAATAATCGAAGGATTCGCAGGAAGCGTAAATCGAGATGCACAAAGAAGTTAATATAGGCCGGGAGAATCGCCAACAGGTCAATGATGGCACCGCCACTACGGATCCATAACCATCGGTTTTTCCATGCACCTTCAAAGGGGTCTTTTTCCGCAATGGCCCAAAATCTTAATAAATATTCCAGGGTAAAAATAAAAATCGAGAATAATTCAAAGGCATCAAACAGCAGCTGATAGGATTGATAGAGGTCATTGATCGATTCAAGTAAAACGGCAGCAGTATTCCCAATAATCAATATAATCAGAAATATATTGATGACGCGACTTAAGATGCTTTCGTGTTCTTCATTATGCAAATTGTCATAAATAAATCTGCGAAGCTGATACCAGGCCTTGAATTCCATAACAGTGCATTACGGTGCGATAAGATGCTTTGAGTTTAGCGCAAGCCTGGGCATCGAAAGGAAATTTTTAAAAAATTAATCAGAACCGTGGGGCGGTGATTATCCGGGATTTTTAGGACTGAAGCGAGTGTGCACGATTCTAAAATCCCCAAAGCGTTCTGCTAAATCTCGCCATGGAATACCTGAACGATACCGATACAATACTGCTTCAACAAATAGCCTGCTGTCTTTGGAAGTCTCCAACAGTACTTGCTCGTCCGGGCAACAGATCCTTAATCAGTTCCCACTGATCATCTGTTAATGCATAGCGTTTAGTCATGAAAAAATAATGAGGACAGATTAGATTTTCTTAAGCTAATTGATGACAGGTCCCAGTTGCATCAAGTGATCTTTACCTCTGGCGTTTTTGTTTTCATAGAGGGGTCTTATTATTTTTATACCTGTCCCTATGCTAAAAATTAAAAGTGCGTTGTGATCGCCTGATCAGAACATTGGGAATACATCGAGGGTTTTTGTTGGAAAAAGTGTGTTTTTAAAAAATAAGAAAGAATGATTTAAAATAGTAAGTGTTAGATAGTTTCTTGAAAATTCTATATTTTTATCAATAGAAATCTCTTTGGTTTTTAGCCATATTGTATTTTTTTATGTCCAAGCTTGCAGGTCACGCTTAGACACATCGCACTTGATTTTAATGCGAAGCCCATAAGGCTGTCGGGCATTGAAAGAGAGCTGATAGCCATACTGTTTTAATAGGTTAGCGGTCAATGCCAGTCCCAGACCATGGCCGTGCTGCTGAGCAGATTTGCGCCAGAAGCGTTGTCCTAAATGTTGAATATCTTCTGTTGTAAGTTGTTGTCCATCATCTTCAATCACCAGGCCATCAGACTGCATGGAAATCCAGATATAGGCAGCCTGTGCATGCAGCAATGCATTTTCAAGCAGATTTTTCAGTACCGTATACAGCACAAATTCAGGCAGCTGAATTTCGCCCAAGTTGTCCCAGTTCACCTGTATTTTTTCATTCATTTCTGGATAGTGTGTACCTAAGTCTGCAAGTACTTTCTCAAGTGTGGGGCGAAGCCAGATGGTCTCAGTCATTTCCTGGAGACTGTTTTCTGATTGGGTCAGTAATAAAAGCTGTTCGAGTAACAGCGTATAACGCCGGATGCTCTCATTGGCCTGCTGCAAATTGTGCTGAATGGTGTTAGGCAGGTTCTGCTGCTGACTGATCAGCTGGGCCAGTTGTACATGGGTTTTAATTGCGGTCAGGGGACTGCGTAATTCATGTGCAGCATAGGCACTAAAGGCTTTCTCCTGTTGCAGACTGTCATTAATTTTCTGAATCAACTGCGTGGAATTGTTGACAAAAGGCTGTACTTCCTGGGGAATGCTTGCAGGCTTGAGCTGCATTAAAAAATCTGCCGCCTCTGAATAGTTAAGGTTTTTCTGGTTCAGGTATTGACTGAGCTGATCCAAAGACCGGAACTGTCTGCGGATAATAAAGATGATCAGGGCAATACAGATCAGCAGTGAGAAGACCAAGGGAACCAGTACCGACTGCAGAATCTGCTGTAGTAGCGTATCCCTCAAGAACATACGTTCTGCCGCCACTACCTGAATATCACCACGACGCAGAACATAACTGCGCCATTCTGTATTATCCTGCTGCCAGGTGCTGAATCCTTGTGGTCGCTGGCTTAAATTTGGGGGGGCACCGCGTGTTTTGGCAATCACCTGATTGCCTAACGAGATGTCAGAGCTAAAAAGAGAGACTTCACAGGCAATTAACTGGTTTGCATCATCATTCTTGGCTAATTTGGATAATGTTGCATCCCCCAGACTATCCAGTGGTAACTGCTGAATCAGCCGGGCAACCATTTGTGCAGATGCCGATAAGCGTTGATCCAGTGTGTCTTGTAAGCGTTGTTTCAGGTCAATATACAGCCATGAAAATACTGCACTCCACAGCACAATAAACATGGCCAAAAGGCTCATGACCAAACGCCATTTCAAGCTGTGACTAAACATGACGCTGCTCAAACGGTTTGAAAATATATCCCACACCACGAATGGTCTGAATTAAATCTGGATGCAGTTTTTGTCTCAGGTGATAAATGTGTACATTCAGGGCATTGCTCTCTATAGAGTCCTGAAAACCATAGAGCTTGTCAATAAGCTGTTCATTTTTCAGGATCTGGTTGGGGTGGCTCATCAGGGTTTCCAGCAGGCTGAATTCACGGCGAGATAAATTCACGGTCTGGTCTTGATAGATCACAGTCTGGGTATCCCGATTTAGAACCAGTTCATCAAATTGCAGGGTATTGGAGGCAAAGCCGCGGTGGCGACGGGTGAGGGCATGAATCCGGGCAATCAGTTCCTCCAGTTCAAAGGGTTTGGTCAGATAGTCATCGGCACCGGCATTCAGGGCCTGAACACACTGATCGGTCCGCAGCCGCGCCGTCAATACCAGTACCGGGAGATCAATCTGGTCGCGCCGCCAGCTGTGCAGCAAGTCCAGGCCATCCTGATCCGGCAGGCCTAAATCCAGTAAACACAAATCGACTGCACTATGCCGGATAAAATAATCTGCAGCACGTGCGTTACTGACATGCTCCACTGAAATATTCAGATAGTTCAGAGCAGCACAAATGCTCTGTGCGATATAGGGATCATCCTCAACCAATACAATAAACATAGAACATCCTGATCAAACTGCCATTATTTTATAAATGATTTGGGCTGTTAATGTTGCCTTAATTTTAGTTTTTCAATAATGCAGTCCTAACAGGAGGAGATCAGCTGGATGTTGACGTGGATATTGGGTGCCGTGATCGGCGGTGGAATCATGACGGGAACTGCACATGCAGACTTTTTACCACCAGATCAGGCATTTCAGTTTCAGGTGGTTTCTACAAGCCAGGATCAGGCAGAGCTTAGCTGGAAAATCGCAGATGGCTATTACTTGTATCATGACCAGCTTAAAGTGTCTCATCAGCAGACCCCAGTCAAGTTGGCACTGCCCAAACCCGAAGACAAAGATGACCCCAATTTCGGTTTGACCCAGGTCCATTATGGGCAAGTCAAAACCAATATGAAGGTTCAGCCCAACCAGAAGTTTGTGGTGCAGTGGCAGGGCTGTGCAGAAAGCGGTTTATGTTATCCGGTACAACGCACCACAGTAAAAACTGATGCAGATGGTTTATTTCCAGCGCAAAACTTGAGCAAAACCCCAAAACTGCTGACCAGCACTGTACCGCCAGAAGCAAACGAAAAAATTCTGACTGCTCAGAAAGATGAGCTCCAAGCTATAGAGCAAACTCCAAGTACAGATAAAGCATTGACCGAAGAAAAGGTAGAGGAAATACAAGTCGCTGCAGTTTCTGAACCTGTGGTGCAGCCTGAGGTGGAATTAACAGAGAAAAATGACCAGCTCATTGCAGACCCTAAAAATCAAACTTCGTCAGCAGGCATGAATAGCCAGTGGAACAATGACCAGTATTTTTTAAGTCTGCTGTCAGAACAAGGTCTGTTAATTAATGCCCTGATTTTTCTCGGGCTTGGCATTCTGCTGGCATTTTTACCATGTTCTTTACCTTTAATTCCAATTTTAACGGGAATTCTGGTTCAGCAGCACCGGGGCTACCGTGCGGCACTGATTGCACTGGTTTTCGTTTTGGGTATGGCACTGGTCTATGCGGTCATGGGACTTGCTGTGGCACAGCTCGGTTACAGTTTTCAGCGCTGGTTTCAAAGTCCGGTATTCATCAGTATTTTCAGCATTCTGTTTGTTTTGTTCGCACTTAATCTGTTCGGAGCATTTCAGCTGTCCTTACCCCAAGGCATGTTGCAGCGTCTGGATCAATGGCAGCAAAAGCAGAAGGGTGGCACGCTGATTGGTGCCGGTCTTATGGGCATGATCGCGGCACTGATTGTCGGGCCATGTATGAGTGCACCGTTGGCCGGTGCCTTAATCTATGTGTCTCAGCTTAATCAACCAATGCTGGGAGCCAGTTATCTGTTCGTCTTAGGCCTTGGGCTGGGCTTGCCACTATTTATTGCTGCCGTATTTGGGTCCCATCTTTTACCCAAGCCTGGTATCTGGATGGATCGCCTGAAGTTTAGTTTTGGCTTTGTCATGCTGGCGCTGGCCTTGTATTTCGCCCGTCCACTATTGCCCGGCATTTTATACCTGAGCCTTTTGGGTGTGGTACTGATCACCTGTTCAGGCTACTTCTTGTTCAAGATGCTGCCTCATGTGCATCGGTCTGTAGCGAAAATAGGCCTGATGCTGCTCAGTGGTTTACTGGTCTATGCAGGAGGCATGCAGCTCTACCATGTCTGGAGTCAGGTACAGGTGGCCCATGTAGAATCACGGCTTGAATGGCAGAAGGTCAGTACCGCCGCACAATTGCGACAGGTTTTAGTTAAACATCCTGCACACCCGGTGGTGATTGATGTCTATGCAGACTGGTGTGTGGCCTGTCAACCGATTGAAAAGGATGTGATTCCACGTAGTGATGTCCAGACGGCTTTACAAAATGTGGTTCGTATCAAATTAGACCTGACCCACTATCATCCAAGTCAGGATGAGCTGCTAAAAGAATGGCAAATCCTCGGACCACCCACCTTCATATTTCTAAATGCAGCGCATCAGGAACAGCGAGACTTGCGTTTAACCGGAAGCTTTAGCGCGACACATTTACTAGGCACATTGCAGCAACTGCAAGGAGAGCAACCATGATGATTTCCAGTGATGCACTGCATCTGGGACCTTTGATGTTGCCCTGGGCACTTATTATTGTTGCCACTGGCTTGATGCTGTTATCTGCCATCCTGTTTGGATTAGCCAGAAAGTATTCATGGTCTAAACAGCAGCTTGGGAAAAGTCAGGATTTGCTCTGGAGCAGTTTTTTGCTGGGGATGCTGGGTGCGCGTCTTATTTTCGTTCTGCTCAATGCCGAGCTGTATTTTGCAGCACCCATCGACATACTGAAAATCCAGGACAAAGGTTTCCATTTATGGGGAGGGGTGCTGCTTGGTGCTTTGTGGTATGTCATTCGAAACAGACAGCTGCAGACCAGATTTAAAGCCATCTTGTTGATCATATTGGTACTCTGGATCGGGCTTGGGCTCGCGTTCAAATCCAGTCTAAAAACTGAAGCAGCGTTTCCTGATCTCGCCTTTGCTGGACTAGAACAGGAGCGTCTGGGTACAGACAAGGTTTCACTCAGCCAATTCATTGGCCAGCCCACGGTAATTAATTTGTGGGCGAGCTGGTGTCCGCCGTGTCACCGTGAAATGCCGGTGTTGGCTAAAGCAGCCAAGCAGCATCCTCAAATGAATTTTGTCATGCTCAATCAGGGTGAGGAGGTAGCCATCGTAAATGCCTATTTAAGAAAACATCAGTTTCAATTTAAACATGTCCTGCTGGACCCATATGGTGAACTACCCCAGCAGCTGAATAGTTTCGGCCTGCCAACGACGCTGTTTTTTAATGCTCAAGGTCAGCTGGTCGAGCGGCATATGGGGGAACTCAGTCCGGCCATGTTGCAGCAATATTTAAACAGGATTTCAGATCAACCTTAAAAAACGGAAGGACGTAGTATGAATAAAATTAACCAGGTGCTTGGTGCAGGCATGTTTCTGATCATGAGCATGCACACGCAGGCAAATATTAAACAGAATATTGAAAAACAGGGCTTTGTGTTTGTAAAACAGATTCCGGCACCACAAGGAATGACCGGCTGGGTGGGGCATGAAGACCAGTACTCCAATACGGTATTTATCTCCAATGATGATAAATACTATATCAAGGGCGAACTGTTTGATGCACAAGGGAAAAGCCTTTCCAATGAGCAGATTGAAAAGCATATGAAAAAAGCGGTATTGGACGATGTATGGAAAACCCTGGAAAAATCGACCTGGATCCAGGATGGCAAGCCAGATGCACCACGGGTGGTTTATGTCTTTTCCGATCCGAATTGCCCATATTGCTATAAATTCTGGCAGGCGGCCCGACCTTGGGTAGAATCAGGGAAGGTACAGCTGCGTCATATTCAGGTCGGTGTGATCCGTGAAGAAAGCCGTGGCCAGGTGGCAACACTATTGAATTCGAAAGATCCAGCGGCAGTTTTTAATGATATAAACAAGAATAAAGGCAAAAAGCAGCTCAAGAAAATGGAAAAGATTCCTGTCGAAATTGCTGCAAAAATTGATGCCAACCAGGCCCTAATGGGGAAATACGGCTTTTTCTCCACACCGTCGATGGTCTGGAAAAACAATCAGGGTGAATTTAAATCTGCTCAAGGCCTGGCGATGGATGTCAAGGAAATTTTTGAACAATAATATTTTAACTACATGATAGAAAAGTAATTTTTACTTAAAACATCTATACATGATAGGGAGGCAGATTTACATTGGAGGATAGGCTAAGCATGAAGAGCAGATAAGATATGTCAAATTTGGATGATCCACGGGTACTGCTTGCTTTGGAACGAACCGCTCTGGCGTGGAACCGGAGTGGTTTGGCATTAATTGCTTTTGGTTTTGTGATTGAAAAATCCAACCTGCTAGTGCAACTGGTGGACCCAGACACTTATGCACAGAAAATAGCTTATTCACAATGGTTGGGAATTGCGGTGATTGTATTTGGTATGTTGGTGAATTTCGCCTCAATCCTGCAATATCGACGGGGTTTGACATCACTGCGACCGCCGGAATTTATTGAAGGTTATTACACCCAGTATCCCGTATGGCTAAATCTGTTTACTGCTTTTAGCGGACTGCTTCTGATCATTTCTTTTTGGCTGCACTAAGAAGAGGGCTGGGCGCAATACAGCTCGTACAGCTTTTGCATCAGGCTCAAGACCTTGGGGTCACTCAGACGATAGAAAATCTGTTTGCCCTCACGTCGGGTGCCAACCATGTCGGCCTTACGCAGTACAGTCAGCTGTTGTGAAAGTGTAGGTTGATGAATATCGGTAGATTCTTCAATTTCCTGAACATTCATTTCCCCGTCAACCAGGACACATAAGATTTTCAGACGATCAGGATTGGCTAAAACTTTTAGGCATTGGCTGACGAAATCGACCTGTGAAAAATCAATTTTGGCATTTGCAGCAATCATATCCATAGATGTCCTTGAAACCTTTGATGTAACCCATGCAGTTTACACAATTTACCACAAAACTGCTTGATTATTATTTTTTATTATATAATATAAAAAAGTATATTGTATAGAGATTGATTCACCATGCATGACTTCCTCATCGCATTTATTGGCGGTTTAATGCTCGGACTTTCTGTAGTTGGCTATCTTTACGTCAATGGCCGTATTGCAGGGATCAGTGGCTTGATTGGGCAGGTATTAAACTCAAAAACCGTATTTAAAACGCCTGCGATCTGGTTTTTATCAGGTTTGATCCTCACACCGTTTATTTATGGTCTGTTTGTACAACCAGAAATCGAATTGAACGCCAGCCCACTGATGATGATTGTGGCAGGTCTGCTGGTAGGTTTTGGAACACGCTTGGGTTCGGGCTGTACCAGTGGTCACGGAATTTGTGGTATCAGTCGCCTGTCTAAGCGTTCTATTGTCGCGACCATGACTTTTATGTTTGCAGGTTTTGTCGCTGTTTACCTTATCCGTCATATCACAGGAGCATTCTAAAATGAAAAATGTGTTTGCCTTTTTATTTGGTGCGCTGTTCTCTGTGGGATTGATGGTATCGGGCATGTCCAATCCGGAAAAAGTACTCGATTTCCTGGATCTGTTTGGCGATTGGGATGCCAGTCTGGCCTTTGTGATGATGGGCGCGATTACTGTGGCCTTTATTCCCTACCAGAAAGCATTACGTACGGCGCAACCGAAAACAGTATTTAATGAACCTATTGATTTACCTAAAAATAATCAGATAGATAAGAAGCTGATCACGGGTGCGGTTTTATTTGGTGCAGGTTGGGGCATTGCCGGCATCTGTCCGGCGCCAAGTTTCACTTTGATCGGTTTGGGCCACTATCAAGTGCTCTATTTTATTGTAGCAATGCTGGTGGGTGTATGGATTCACCGTAAATGGTCAGGAGCTTAACGATGTCAAATTTACCTATAGTAAAAGATTTTTTTCACGAAGATACCAATACCTTCAGTTATGTTGTACGTGATCCGGCGACCAAAGCCTGCGCCATTATTGATAGCGTTCTGGATTATGATCCGGCATCAGCAAGTACATCCACTATTCATGCCGATAAAATTATTGCCTATATTAAAGAGCAGGGTTTAACGGTCGAGTGGATTCTCGAAACCCATGTCCATGCTGATCATTTAACTGCAGCGCAATATCTCAAAGAAGAACTGGGTGGCAAAATTGCCATGAGCCAGAAAATTGGTATTGTTCAGGAAACTTTTGGCGCGATTTATCATCTAGATATTAAACAATGGAATGCCCAGCAGCTCTTTGATTATTTATTTGAAGATCATGAGTCGTTCCAAATTGGAACATTGAAAGCCTATAACATTCCAACACCGGGACATACGCCTGCTTGCCTGAGTTATGTGATTGGCGATGCGGTTTTTGTGGGTGATACGTTGTTCATGCCAGATTATGGTACAGCACGTTGTGATTTTCCGCGAGGCAGCGCAGAACAGCTTTATGATTCGGTGCAAAGCCTGTTTCAGTTGCCAGAAGATACCCGGGTCTTTTTATGTCATGACTATCTGCCTGAAACACGTGAATCGTATGTGTGTGAATCTGATATACAGACGCAGAAAAAACAGAATATCCATATTCATCAGGGAATCAGTAAAGCTGAATTTGCTCAGATGCGAAATCAGCGGGATTCAGGACTGAGTATGCCTAAGCTGATTCTACCGGCGATTCAGATCAATATGAAAGCAGGACAATTTCCTGAGCCAGAACAAAACGGTGTTTCTTACCTCAAGCTTCCTATTAACTACTTCAAATAAGCTTGTGTCGTGATTCAACAAAAAGTTCAACTTTTATTGAATCATTTTTGTGGATAAGGGAGAGGGCGATGTGGGCATTAATACTTGAAGGGCTAGTTATCGGAGTGCTATTGGGTTTGATCGGTGCCGGTGGCGGTATTCTGGCTGTACCTGCACTGATGACGACCCAGGGTTGGACGGTGGCCCAGGCTGCGCCGGTGGGATTGCTTGCGGTCACGCTGTCGGCCTTGGTCGGAACGTTCGAGGATTTGTTCAAGCGTATTGTACGTTATCGCGCTGCCCTCTGGATTGCTCTCATTAGTATTCCTACAGCGCGTTATGGCGTGCATCTGGCCGATATCGTTTCTCCGGTCTGGCTGACGCTGGCTTTCAGTCTGGTCATGCTGATCGTGGCTTACCGGATCTTTTTTAATAAAGTGACCGATCATGGCAATGCACCGTGCAAGGTCAATCAATCGACCGGTCGTCTGATCTGGAATGTCAAAACTGCTTCGTTCCTAGCAGGTATTGGTGTTGTGGCAGGTTTATTAACCGGTCTGTTGGGGGTGGTTTTGTAATTGTTCCAGCCCTGCGTAAATTCACCGACCTTGATATGCGCAGTATCGTTGCGACTTCCCTGATGGTTATTTTCCTGATTGGTGGGGTCAGTATTTCTGCACACGTGCTGGATGGCTTTCAATATCCTGTTTCGGTTACGCTGACCTTTGTCCTGGCCTGTATTGTCGGGATGTTAATTGGACGCAGTCTGATGCAGCGGATTGACAGTAACAAGGTACAGAAAATATTTGCCACTACCGTGGTTGGGGTGGCGATGTATTTAATCTATTCAGCGCTCATGGGCTAAATAGCCAGTTGTAAATTTAAACTCAAACGCTTTCAATCTACCTGAGCATCGTTTATACAAAATATAATTTTAATGGCCGAGGAAGAATGAAAATGATGAAAACTGCAGAGCAATTGATCCAGAATGCAAAAAGCCGGATTCAGGAAGTCAGCGTAAATGAACTGTTTGAAGCGATGCAAAACCATCAACCAATTGCTCAACCATTTTTATGTCAGCAACATGTCCATTCGATAAAGCAGAACAACTAATTTCACCAAATTGGTTCATCACGATATGTAATTTACAGCCATAAAACCAACCCATAGAACTTTTGCCACGTGATGCGATTTGGGCTAATGATTTATGGCATTGAATACGTTGATTTTTACAAACAGGTAGCGTTGTTGAATCAATCTATAAGTATTGTTTATCTTTGCCTTTCATCAAAGCTACATACAGGGCATGTAGTGCTAATTCATGCCTATTGATCAAGTGAATCATGCGTTGGCAGCAAGGCAAGTGCTTAAATAAAAAGCTTTTATCCAGCTTTAGCCATGTAAAAAAGGCTTTGAAATTATTGAAATGAGAACATTTGTACCAAATGGTGATAAAGCAGATTTCTGAAATTGTGAGCTGAGCATTTCTGATTCTTAGAGAATGATGACTTTGTTTGAGGAACTTCCAATAAGTTGCTTCAAATTTAAGAAAGAAATCATCAATTAAGCAGAATCGGTACTATTGAACATCAGGACTAGAGTTGTGAGTTTGGTTTGGTAACTCAACTGATGGCTCTAGTCCTCTTATTTTTCAAGTCAATTTCTTATCCGTGATTCGGGTTAAATTATTTAAATGATGATTCATTCTGTATTCAGATCTTCATAAATTTAAAGGATACTTATTAGGGATATATTCTGTTTTAGACTTAATTCAGGATGCATAAATGAAGTACTCATTTATACAGCAGGCTTTCACTGGTCCCGTGGATATCGTGGGGGATATTCATGGTGAGATTGCCGCGCTGGAACAACTGATCCAGGTATTAGGTTATGACCGGAATGGTCATCATCCAGAACAGCGCAAACTAATTTTTGTCGGTGATCTATGTGACCGGGGGCAAGACAGTGTTGCGGTGATCAAATGCGTCAAACAGCTGGTAGATGAAGGCTATGCACAATGTGTGATGGGTAATCATGAATTGAACCTATTGACCGATACTTTGCGGGAAGGCAATGGCTGGTTTTTTGGTTCACCGCATCAGGATGATCTGAAACCTTTTGATTCGATCCAAGCCTCAATCAAAGATCGACAATGGATTCTGGATTTTTTAAATAGCTTACCGTTGGCCTTGGAGTCGGAGCAGCTGCGTGTTGTACATGCCTGTTGGCATCAAGGATCAATTGATCAATTACGCAATTCTGGTTTTACTTCGCTTGGCGAAGCCTATGCTGATTTCGTTCAACATACAGCGCTGGATCTGCAAGCCTTAGGTATTAATGAATTCATCCAGATAGAGCAGCAACGCTACCAACACCAGTTCAAAGACCCGGCTGCAACTTTACCTTTATTGCAACATCTCGCAGAAAAAGAGCTACGTGAGCAAATGCACAATCCGATTCGGGTCATTACTTCTGGTGCGGAAAAAATCGCCTTAGAACCGATTTATGCCGGTGGAAGGTGGCGGATGATCGACCGCGTGCCATGGTGGGACAGCTATACCGACCAAATTCCAGTCATTACTGGACATTATTGGCGGAACTTTAAATCTACTGAAGAAAAAACCGGTTTACTCAAATCGATCGATGCACTGCAATGGTATGGACAGCAACAAAACGTATTTTGTGTGGATTATTCAGTGGGTAAACGCTATCTCGATCGTCAACAGGGTGTCGCGTTCAGACATCGACTCGGCGCCTTAAGATTTCCAGAAAATATCTTGAGCTTTGAAGATGGCAATCAGTATTCAGTTCAGCGGTTCTGAGAAAAGGCAATTTTCTGATACAAAAAAAGCAGCTTTTCCAGCCGCTTTTTTTACAGAATCTAGATTTTATTCTGCTTCGATTATTTCATAATCATGGGTGATTTCAACACCGCCATCAGACAGCATTTTGCTGGCAGAGCAATATTTTTCAGCAGAAAGTTCTACGGCTTTTGCGACCTGTTTCTCTTTAATCGCTTTGCCGGTCACTACAAAATGCAAGTGAATTTTCGTGAATACTGCCGGAATTGTATCTGCACGTTCAGCCTTTAATTCGCAGCGTACATCGGTAATATCCTGACGAGCCTTCTTTAAAATGGTAACAATATCAAAAGACGCACAACCGCCCAGACCCGTTAAAAGCAGTTCCATAGGACGGGGACCACGGTTTTCACCACCGTATTCAGCTGAACCATCCATGATAAGGCTATGACCACTTTGAGTTTTTGCTTCAAAAGCAACATTCTCTAACCAATGAACGCTTGTTTGCATTGCAACTACCTAAAAAAAGCTATAAATTTGTCAAGTAACTGTACACTAACATAAATTGGGTTGATACGGAATTTCAATCCCACTGTGTGACAAGTTCACATTAGGTCTTGTGCGATCTATAAATTATCCATAATCGGAACTGTTAGCATGACTTCAAACTTTTCACAATTAAGCACTGATGCGCTTTCTCCGGGGCAATTACCAGAATCCGTGAAAGCACTGTTAAAACGTGCATATATTAATCGTTATCCAAAACGTACCACGATCATTGATGCAGGATCAGAATCTAAATCTTTATATTTAATTCTGAAGGGGTCTGTATCTATCATTCTTCGTGAAGATGATGATCGTGAAATTGTCGTGGCATATTTAAATGCGGGTGACTTCTTTGGGGAAATGGGTCTATTCGAGGTTAATCCACAACGTACTGCGGAAGTTCGTACCCGTGATGTGTGTGAAATTGCCGAAATTACCTATGAAAACTTTCACGAAATTAGCAAGCAATATCCTGATCTGAGCTATGCAGTATTTGCTCAATTAGTACGCCGCTTGAAAAATACCACACGTAAAGTCACTGATCTGGCATTTATTGATGTTTCAGGCCGGATTGCACGTTGTCTGATCGACCTGTCTTCACAGCCAGAAGCGATGATTTTGCCGAATGGCCGTCAGATTCGTATTACCCGTCAGGAAATTGGTCGCATTGTTGGCTGTTCCCGCGAAATGGTCGGACGTGTACTAAAAACCCTGGAAGAGCAGGGCATGATCGAAACCGATGGTAAAGCCATCCTGATCTTTGATGCTTCATTAGAAGAAGCATCTGAAGCAGTGGCAGATGGTGCCATAGACGAATAATCCAGATATTAAAAAGCAAATCTTCGGATTTGCTTTTTTTATGCGTCATTACTCAATACATAAAAATTTAGAACAAGCTTCTCAGAAAAGATGATTTAAGTCTCCCTTATAATTCCGATAGGCTATAGCCCACTTGATCTCAATTCACTGAATAAAATTCACAGGATGTTTTTATGCAATTCAGACCATTGGCGGATACCGGCATTTTTTTGCCAGAAATTTGTTTGGGCACCATGACCTTTGGTGAGCAGAACACACAAGAACAGGCTTTTCAGCAACTGGATTATGCTTTAGATCAGGGAGTGTATTTCTGGGATACTGCGGAAATGTACCCGGTACCGCCAAAACCTGAAACGCAGGGTGCTACCGAGCGTATTATCGGGAACTGGATCGCTGCCCGTGGTGGCCGTGACAAACTTTTTTTAGCCTCAAAAATTGCCGGACCCTCGCAAGGTGGTAGCCATATCCGGGATGGTAAAACTCGTTTCGTTGCCGATGAAATTTCAGCAGCAATTGACCAGTCATTGTCACGCCTGCAAACGGATTATATTGACCTGTATCAGCTGCACTGGCCGCAACGCCCCACCAATTTCTTTGGCAAGCTGGGTTATGGCAATGCTGAAGCGGCAGAAGACCGTACCGGGACAGATCTCGAAGAAACCCTGACCGCCTTGCAGGATGAAATTAAAAAAGGCCGTATCCGTTATATTGGTCTTTCCAATGAAACCCCGTGGGGCACGATGAAATTTCTGCACCTCGCAGAGAAATTAGGTTTGTCCAAATTTGTCAGTGTACAAAACCCATATAACCTGCTGAACCGTACTTATGAAATCGGCATGTCAGAAATTGCCCATTATGAAGGTGTGGGCTTGTTGGCGTATTCACCTTTGGCATTTGGTTATCTGACCGGTAAATTCCGGCATGGTGCACGTCCTGCCAATGCGCGTGTAACACTGTTCTCCCGCTTTAGCCGTTATAGCAATCCGCAAAGTGAATGGGCAACCGAGCAATATGCCCAGCTGGCAGAACAGCATGGCTTAAGTCTTACCCAATTGGCTTTGGCCTTTATCAAGCAGCAGTTCTTTGTGACCAGTACCATTATCGGTGCGACCAATCTGGATCAGCTGAAAGAAAATATTCAGGCATTTGAAATCGATCTATCAGAAGAAATTCTTAAAGCTATTGAAGATATTCACCGTCAGCAGCCGAACCCTGCACCTTAACTTTGTGCTGATTGAAATGCACCCTCCTATGAGGGTGTTTTTATTTTAAGAATTAACAAAGTTGAGTCCACACAACCTAGATGTCAGAAATTAAAAACGGCATAATCAAATGAACATAAGAAGATGAGCTTTAAAAAATGAATCCAGAAGCCACGACATTACCAACTACAGTATTAGTGAAAGCCACGAGTCGAATAGCCGAGCAATTACAGCTTACGCAATCGGAACTTGCTGCCATTCTCGGCGTCCCGGAGCAAGAGGTATTATCGCTTGTGCAAATGGATGATTTAGCTCCGCATACGAGTGAAGGAAAACAGGCACTCGCTTTATTATCAGCAATTGTTTAAGCTTGCTGGTGGCGATTTTGAAGTAATGCGCCTTTTTATCAATTCACCCAATCGCTCTCTAGATGATCAGTTACCACGTAGGCTGATCCAAACGCCGCAAGGATTCAGCCAAGTAATCGATGTTCTGGAACGGATGCGACACATTTAAGTCGTCTTCATTGATCAGAAAGGAAATTCAATACAGGTCATCTGAACAAGCAGATAAAAATTCTATTTGGCGCTCTTGAAATCTGCTTTATATATACCAATATTATTACTGATATTTGTCTTCTAATATAAATTAAGTTTTTGAAAAATATATAAAAATGATTTGAAATTTTATCAAGTGCACCCATATATCCATCAAGTAGAAAATTTGTTGTGAGGAATAACAAGAATGCGTTTTGAAAAATTTACCAATCGCCTGCAGCAAACCCTTTCCGATGCACAATCGCTGGCCATGAGTAAGGATCATACCTCCATTGATGGGATCCATATCTTGGCCACCTTGATGGATGAAGCATCCAATGTCAGCCTGCTGCAACAGGCCGGTGCTAATCTGCGTGAGCTACAAACCAAGCTGCAAACAGCATTGAGCAATGCGGCAACCCTGACCAATCCATCAGCAGATATCAACCTCAGTCCTGAAGCGGCAAAAGTATTGCATCTGGCAGACAGCTTTGCGCAAAAAGCCGGAGATGAGTTTTTATCTACGGATTGGGTGCTGTTGGCGCTGGCAGAAACCGGAAATACCAAAACCTTATTAAATAGTATTGGCGTAAAGGCAGAGACTTTAGGCCAAGTGATTAATCAATTTCGAGGCGATGAAAAAGTCATGAGCAATAATCATGAAGATCAGCGTGATTCACTGAATAAGTACACCATTGATTTAACTGAACGTGCGTTGGCAGGCAAGCTTGATCCTGTGATTGGCCGTGATGATGAAATCCGCCGTACCATTCAGGTCTTATCACGCCGTACCAAAAATAACCCGGTACTCATCGGTGAGCCAGGGGTCGGTAAAACTGCAATCGTCGAAGGTCTGGCGCAGCGTATTATCAATGGTGAAGTGCCTGAAGGACTCAAAGGTAAACGTGTTTTATCACTTGATCTGGGTTCTTTGCTGGCCGGTGCCAAATACCGTGGTGAGTTTGAAGAACGCTTAAAAGCCGTTCTGAAAGATATTGCCAAACATGAAGGCGAAATCATCCTGTTTATCGACGAGTTGCATACCTTGGTGGGTGCCGGTAAAGGTGATGGCGCGATGGATGCCGGTAACATGCTGAAACCTGCGCTGGCCCGTGGCGAGCTGCGCTGCGTCGGTGCGACCACACTGGATGAATATCGTCAGTATATTGAAAAAGATGCAGCGCTGGAACGTCGTTTCCAGAAAGTACTGGTCGATGAGCCAAGCGTGGAAGATACCATTGCGATTCTGCGTGGTCTGAAAGATCGCTATGCAACCCATCACGGGGTACAGATTCTGGATTCCGCGATTATTGCGGCGGCGAAAATGTCACATCGTTATATTACCGACCGTCAGTTGCCGGATAAAGCCATTGACCTGATTGATGAAGCAGCATCGCGCATCAAAATGGAACTCGATTCTAAACCAGAAGCACTGGATAAACTGGAACGCCGTCTGATTCAGTTAAAAATGCAGCTGGAAGCGGTGAAAAAAGATGAAGACTCAGGTGCCAAAGCTGAGATTCAATACTTGTCCGATCAGATCGCCACAGTTGAAAAAGAGTATCATGACCTAGAAGAAGTCTGGCGCGCAGATAAAGCGCTGGTCGAAGGCAATAAAGACGTACAGATCAAACTGGATCAGGCGCGTACAGCACTTGAAAAAGCGCAACGTGAAGGTGATCTGGGCGAGGCAGCACGTTTGCAATATGGCGTGATTCCAGAGTTGCAAAAGCAGCTTGAGCTGGCTGAAAAAGCCGATGAAAGTGCAACGCCAAAATTGCTGCGTAACAAAGTCACCGACAATGAAATCGCAGAAGTGGTCAGTGCAGCCACAGGAATTCCTGTGGCGAAAATGCTGCAAGGCGAGCGTGACAAACTTCTACATATGGAAGAATTTCTGCATAACCGTGTGGTAGGGCAAGATGAAGCCGTAGTTGCGGTGTCTAATGCGGTGCGCCGTTCACGTGCCGGTCTGTCAGATCCGAACCGTCCAAGTGGATCATTCCTGTTCCTGGGGCCAACGGGTGTGGGTAAAACAGAATTGACCAAAGCCTTAGCGAACTTCCTGTTTGACAGCGACGATGCCATGGTGCGTATCGATATGTCAGAATTTATGGAAAAACATTCGGTCAGCCGTTTGGTTGGTGCGCCTCCGGGCTATGTCGGTTATGAAGAAGGTGGGGTGCTTACTGAAGCCGTACGTCGTAAACCGTATAGTGTGATCTTGTTTGATGAAGTCGAAAAAGCGCATTCGGACGTATTTAATATCTTGCTACAGGTACTGGATGATGGCCGTTTAACTGACTCGCAAGGCCGGGTAGTGGACTTTAAAAACTCTGTGATCGTCATGACTTCGAACCTGGGTTCGCAGGATGTACGTGAATTGGGCGGTAATGCCACTAAAGAAGAAGTCCGTACGGTGGTGATGAATGCGGTATCGGAACATTTCCGTCCGGAATTTATCAACCGTATTGATGAACTGGTAGTGTTCCATGCGCTGGAAAAAGACCAGATTCGCGGTATTGCCGATATCCAGTTGAACCGTTTACGTCAACGTCTGGCAGAACGCGATATGCGCTTGTCGGTAGACGATACTGCCTTCGATCAGTTAATCGATGCTGGCTTTGATCCATTGTATGGAGCACGTCCACTGAAACGTGCAATCCAGCAGCGGATTGAAAATGGTCTGGCGCAGAAAATCCTGGGCGGAGAATTCCAGCCGGGCGATACCATTCTGGTAAAAGCTGAAGCAGGTGAGTTAATCTTTGAAAAAATGAAACTTAACTAAACCGCTTCTCCTTGCAACAAAAAACCCAGCCTAGGCTGGGTTTTTTTTAATCTTATTTTTAACTTCGAGCATTGCAACACTTTTGTATTCTTGTTGCGGCGAGCTTTAAAGCATGGCTTAAAACTCAGCTCAGGGAAAATAAAGAAGATATCAATCGTGATAAAGACAGTTAATTCATCATCAAATTACACTTGCGGATGACGGATTTTCCAGGCACGGTGAATCTTTTGATTCCGCTTGAAGTCAGGTCCAATGGTTTCCTGGGTAATTTCTTCAACATCAAAGAAGGCCAGAATTTCTTCATCCATCTCAAAACCACGATAGTTATTTGAGAAATACAAGGTACCATCAGTGGTTAAGCGGTTCATCGCACGTTTTAACAGGGACAAATGGTCGCGCTGTACGTCAAAGGTCCCGTAGAATTTCTTCGAGTTTGAGAAGGTTGGTGGGTCGATAAAGATCAGCTCATATTGCTCATGACCTTCTTTTAGCCATTCGAAACAGTCAGAGGCAAAGAACTGATGCTGTTCATCCGCATGATCCACGGTTAAGCCGTTCAGAACAAAATTTTCTTTAGACCAGTTCAAATAAGTATTCGACAGATCGACGCTGGTTGTACTTGCAGCACCACCCAAAGCAGCATGTAAACTTGCCGTTGAGGTATAGCTGTACAGGTTCAGGAAGTGTTTGCCTTTTGCTTCACGTGCAATACGTAAACGCATTTGACGGTGATCCAGAAACAGACCGGTATCCAGATAATCGGTCAGGTTGACCAGAATCTTGGCTTGACCTTCCTGAACGATAAAACGCTTGGATGCTGTACTTTGTTTGGTGTACTGGTTTTTACCTTCCTGACGTGCACGGGTCTTGATAAAGATCGCATCACGGCCCAAACCGGTCACGGCACGAATTGCCTGTAAGGCCAGGTTGAAACGTTTTTTGGCTTTTTCCGGATCAATAGTTTTAGGTGGCGCATATTCTTGTACATGCAAACGCTCGCCATACAGATCTACTGCGACGTTAAAATCAGGTAAATCTGCATCATAGAGACGTAAACAATGGATCTGTTCCTTGACTGCCCATTTTTTTAGAGCTTGCATATTTTTGGTCAGACGGTTGGCAAATTCCATCGCACCTTCAATCGGTTCAAACTGCTGAGGCTGCCAGCTTTCTAGGAATGGACGTACCACTGCGGCCGGTTTAACCGTACCGAAGCGGATATAGATCGGCAATTTACCATTCATCAAACGCAGGATTTGCGGATCATTGAACGCTAGCACATCGGCCTGTTCCACTTGGGAGGCAATCACAGCCGCTTTTTGATTCGGGAAATTCTTTTGCAATAAAGCCGATAAACCCAGGTATAAAGAACGGTTTTGCGCTTTATCGCCGAGACGTTCGCCATATGGCGGGTTGGTCACGAAGAATACTTTCTTGCCTTCTGCATGGAAATCAGGCCAGTCATTTAAAGTCCGTTCTTCGATCATGATATTGTCGAGAGCAGCTTCAAAACCCGCCGCGATAATATTTTGTCTGGTGGCTTTAACCGCTTCCCAGTCCGCATCGAAGGCATAGAATTGTGGTAATGGATTTTCCATTGCCGCTTGATGACGTTCAGCAGCTTCGGCCTTGATGCTCATCCACAGTTCATGGTCATGGCCATTCCAGCCATTAAAACCGAAACGACGGACCAGACCCGGTGCACGGTCGGTCAAAATCATTAGGGATTCAATAATAAAGGTACCTGAACCACACATTGGATCGACAATGATGTCCGGATTTAACGCTTTTAAACCACCTTTTTGCAGAATCGCAGCGGCCAGGTTTTCCTTGATTGGGGCGTCAGTCATAAAGCGGCGATAACCGCGTTTATGCAAAGAGTCGCCAGACAGGTCCAGGCAGTAAGTATGTTCTTTCTTGCCTGCCAGAATATACATGGTAATTTCAGGCTGTTTGGTATCAATGCTTGGACGTTTGCCTACGGCTTCCATAAAGGAATCTACGACACCATCTTTGGCACGTAAAGTCGCAAACTGGGTATTGACCTTGATATCACGTTCGACATGCAAACGAATCGCAAAGGTACTTTGTGGTGCAAAAATCAGCGACCAGTCAAAGCTGAGAGCCCCTTCATAGAGTTCTTCTGCCACATCACGCGCATCATGAGAAAATTCAATTTCATGCGTGTGGATCGGCATCAAGACACGTGAAGCCAGACGTGACCACATGCAGATACGATAAGCATTTTCCAGTGTACCTTTAAAGGTTAAACGGCCTGGAAAACGCTCAATATTCTGAACACCTAAGCCTTGTATTTCTTCTTCTAATAAGGTTTCCAGACCATCGGCACAGGTGACCCAATAATTGCTTAAACGTGGAGAGGTATTCATATAATAGAGAGACCAAAAAAGATAAATAAAAAACTGCGCTAAGTTTACCGTATTTTTATATTGAAAGCTTTTGAAATTCTCTGAAAGGCCGTGGCATGTGATAGAGAAAAATAATATTCACACTATAAATTGAGGAACTGGTATGCATTTTGCTCTATACATGGCAAATCAGGCGGTCAGTCGATGGGGAGCGATGGCTGCCTGATTTTTCAATTTTATAATGGGGGTTAAGATGTTAGAGAATCAGTTACGCAACCATGACGCTTTTTCAGTGGCCACTTTAATTTATGCACGTTTACGACGGGTTTCCGGTCGGGTAATTGATGCAATTTATCTGGCAGAGAACCTGGATTATGCCCGGCATGTGATTCAACTGGCAGAGCAAACCCAGGATCCAGATTTGAATCATCTGATCCAGCGCCTCAAAATGGTACTGGAGATTTCTGAAACAGCACAAGACTCACAAACAGAATCTGCACATCCGATCCAGCAGGAAGGGCTGATCTCGGTCGAACCGGATGAAGACGATATCTATCGTGCACAGGTGTCACATCGGTATATTGGTGCACTGCGTTAAACCTGAGATGGGTGTGAATGCTCCAGACTGAAGCGCCCGTTGGTTTTGTACTTAAAATCAGCAAGATGCAAATCGGGTTAAATTATGTTATTGAAAAAATACAAAGGAATCTGATTTTTTGTTTTTATTGTTCAGATGCTTTTTGTACAAGTAGCAGCATGGCCAACTATAAAAATTCGCCAATCTCTGTATAATATGTTGACTTAACGCATAAGGAATCTCTCATGCACTTGGCGGCATTGCATACACCGAGCCAGATTCAACTCAATAAAGAAGGTAATCTAAAACACTTCTTGACCATCGAAGGTCTTTCTAAAGAAACCCTGACAAAAATATTGGACACTGCACAGTCCTTTTTTAATGACCAAAATCAGCTGATCACCAATAATTTGCTCGAAGGCAAAACGGTGATGAACCTGTTCTTCGAAAATTCAACCCGTACCCGCACCACCTTTGAAGCCGCTGCCAAGCGCCTTTCTGCCAACGTTCTCAATATCGATATTGCCCGTTCGAGTACTTCCAAAGGTGAAACCCTGCGTGACACCTTATGGAATCTGGAAGCCATGGCGGCCGATATTTTCGTGGTGCGTCATTCATCTTCAGGGGCAGCGCATTTTATTGCCAAGGATGTCTGTCCAACAGTGGCAATTATTAATGCCGGTGATGGCCGTCATGCGCATCCGACTCAAGCGATGCTGGACATGCTGACCATTCGCCGCGAAACCAATAAAAAATTCGAAGAAATGTCGATTGCCATTATTGGCGATATCAAGCATTCACGTGTCGCGCGTTCAGATGTGGCTGCCTTGCAAACTTTAGGTTGCCAGGATATCCGGGTGATTGCACCGAATACCTTGCTGCCATTGGGTTTTGAAGAATATGGCGATGGTGTTCGTCTATTTAACAATATGGAAGACGGCATCAAAGACTGCGACGTGATCATTACCTTACGTATTCAAAACGAGCGTATTGATTCTCCGGCACTGGCCTCGCAAGCAGAGTTCTACAAAATGTATGGCTTGAATAAAGAACGTCTTGCCATGGCCAAACCGGATTGTATCGTGATGCATCCGGGACCAATGAACCGCGGCGTTGAAATCGACTCAAGTATTGCGGATGGTCCGCAATCTGTGATTTTGAAGCAGGTGACCAATGGTATTGCCGTGCGTATGGCGGTGTTGGCTTTATCGATGCAAGGCCAGTTACAAGAACAAGGTTTGATTGAAGCGATTGCGGGTTAAGGAATAAGTCATGACTATTGTAAAAATTGAAAATGTCCGTGTTCTTGATCCGATCCAAAACACTAATTCTATCCAGACCGTGTATCTGGAAAATGGTAAATTCGTTGCAGAAACAGCAGACGTCTTTGAAACGATTGATGGTCAAGGCAAATGGTTAATGCCAACCATGGTCGATTTGTGTGCGCGTTTACGTGAACCGGGTCAACAGCAACACGGTACGCTTAAGTCTGAAGGAAAAGCGGCACGTGAAAATGGCATTTTGCACGTATTTACGCCACCCGATTCAAAGCCAATCGTACAAGATAATGGTGCGCTGATTCATGGTCTGGTCGAAAAAGCCATGCTGGATGGTGGGATCTATCTTCAAGTGATTGGTGCGCAAACCCAAGGCTTAAATGGTCAACAACCGGCAAATATGGCGGGCTTGAAAAAGGGCGGTTGTACTGCGGTTTCCAATGCCAGTGCGCCGTTTGCCAATGATGATGTGGTATTACGTACACTTGAATATGCTGCAGGTTTAGACTTGACGGTGGTGTTCTATGCAGAAGAACCACAAATTGCCAAAGACGGCTGTGTGCATGAAGGCTTTATTGCTTCACGTCAGGGCTTGCCGATGATTCCGGCACTGGCTGAAACCGTGGCGATTGCCAAATATCTGTTGATGATTGAAGCAACCCATGTACGTGCACACTTCGGTCTGTTGTCTTGTGGTGCATCAGTCGAATTGATCCGTATTGCCAAGGAAAAAGGCTTACCGGTGACCTGTGATGTAGCGATGCATCAGTTACATTTGACCGATCATTTGATTGATGGATTTAACTCTCTTGCACATGTACGTCCGCCACTCCGTTCTGAGCAGGATAAAGAATTACTGCGTCAGGGTGTAAAATCAGGTGTGATTGATGCGATTTGTACTCATCATGAACCGCTGAGCAGCTCTGCGAAAATGGCGCCGTTTGCTGAAACGCAGCCAGGTTTCACTGCTTTTGATACCTATGTGCCTTTTGGTCTGCAACTGATTCGTGAGGGTTTGTTGACCCCACTGGAATGGGTGGAAAAAGTAACCTTAGCTCCGGCACGTGTTGCACAAATGGCAGATCGATGGATAAATGAATCAGGCTGGGTGCTGCTAGATCCGGAACTGGAATGGACCCTGAATAAAGAAAGCATCGTGTCACAAGGTAAAAATACCCCGCTAATTAATCAAAAAGTGCTGGGTAAAGTTGTTCAAACTTTTACTGCTTAAGTGATCCCAATTTTATAAAAGTCAGCTTCGGCTGGCTTTTTTTATTTTTAAATTCTGTATCAGTAAAATGAGTGCTCAATAAAAATAGTGAAACTTTATGATATTCATACAATTATTTACATTTTAAAAAAATGGGGATCGTTACACTGATTAAATATTAAACATTATTAGAAAAATCAAAAGAATGGTGACGATTATGAATATAGACTTTATAGAACGCTTAAAAAGCGATGTTACGGCGATTGTGCTTCAAGGTGAAACCGAGCATTTATTTGCCAAAGATCAGGCACTGACTCAATTCTATCCTATATTTTTAAATATATTGCGTGCACGTCCAGCCTGGATTGAGAATCTTGGTCAGCAACTCAATCCAAAAATCCATGAATTATTCAATGCAAACCCGGCACTCAAGCAGCAATTTCTCGATCAAGTGGATCAGAGCGCGCCGCAAGATGAAATAGAGCATACCTTGAACCGGTCAATTGTACCGACCATGAATTTTTTACAGACTGAAGCAGGTGCTTCGAGTCCGGAAGCGATTAGCCATTTGCTGGAAACCCACGCCGATTCGATTCAGCGCGCATTACCCCTTTGGGCTGGCCCTATTCTGGCAGCGCTTGGAGTTTCACCCTTGGCAGGGCAGAATTTAAATCAGGAACCTGTATTGGCGGAGCAGACCATCATTGTTCAGGAAGAAAGAAAAACCGGCTTTTTATGGCCGTTTATTATTTTTCTGATCCTGGCGGGTTTGATCCTGTTTTTGGTTCGTAGCTGCATGCAGGATGATGTTGAAGATTCAAATACCCAAGCGACCAGTGAAGTTGCTGCAGCTCAGCCTGCATCCTTGCGATTAAGTACAGGCAGTAATGGCGAAATTGTCAGTTGTCAATTACAGCTGAATAATCCGCAGTATATGGAAATTTTGCAAAACGAGATCAAACAGATCTTTAATTATAATATTGGTTGTGGGGCGCTGAGCAGTGAGGTTTATCATTCAGAATTTATTGATCAGGATACTATTCCGACTGTGTTGAGAACAATGCAGGGAATGCCAAATGTGTCACTTGACTGGATTGGCAATCAGGTTTCAGTGCGTGCAGCAACCAATGCAGAGGCCGAGCGTCTGGCAGCACAAATTCGTAGTCTGGCCAAAAATGTCACAGTGGTGACCCAGCAGCCGCTCAATAGAAGTGACGTGATTAATACCGCCAATAGTGAGGCAGAACAAGCCTTGGCCAGTATCAAGACCGATAATGTTAAAGCGCTGGATGTGGCGACTGCACTGAATTTACAGATCATTAATTTTGATACGGCATCGACTGAAGTTCCCGAGGTCAATAAATTGGTGCTGGATCAGGCTGCTGCATTATTGCAACGAGCACCGCATGTCATTCTGAAGGTTACAGGACATGCCGATGCTCAGGGTAGTGAAGCAGAAAATAAGGTGCTGTCTGTGCAACGAGCTCAAGCGATTACCAGTTATCTCGTTGGAAAAGGGGTCAATCCTGCACAGTTACAGGCAGTTGGCATGGGAGAGGATCAGCCGGTTGAACCCAATGCCACACCTGCCGGACAGTTTCAGAATCGTCGCGTGACCTTTGAGGTCGTGAATACCGAAACGGGAATTGTACGTGAAGTAGATGATGAAGGTGTAGTTGAGAAGACAGGAAATTAAGAGAGCGGCCTAAATAAAAAAGGACGAATTTTCGTCCTTTTTTATTATCTTAAATTAAGAAAATACCGGCGGGCTATAAGTCAATGTCCGACCAAGGAACCATAGCAGGAACAGTACCAAAGGCAGATGGAAAATCAACTGGGTCACCGTAAATCCAATCACATCTTTGGCTTTTAATTTCAGGATACCCAACATCGGAAGCATAAAGAATGGATTAATCAGATTCGGCAAGGCTTCTGCCGCATTATAAATCTGTACCGACCAGCCCAGATGCACTTTCAGGTCATGCGCAGCCTGCATCACATAGGGCGCTTCGATAATCCATTTCCCTCCGCCAGAAGGAATAAAGAAACCCAGAATCGCCGAGTATAAGCCCATCACAATGGCAAAGGTTTCCTGCGAGGCAATGGAAACAAAGAACTCGGCAATGTAATGTGACAATGACAGATCGGCCGGGTTTAGCGCATTGGTCATCATAAAGGCAATACTGCCATACAGCGGAAACTGGATCAGTACCCCAGAAATGGCGGGTACGGCTTTGGATACCGCATTCAGGAAATTTCGCGGTGTACCGTGTAAGGCCACGCCCAAAATCAGGAAGATAAAGTTATAGGTATTTAAGCTGGAAATGGCCAGAATCGGATTGCTTTTGGAAAATTCGTTAAACATCCAGACTGCGCCCAGAATCACAATCAGAATGCTTAAAATGGGTGAATTTTCCAGCCAATCCCCCGGTCTTTTTTCGGCAGATACTTCCGGTTTTTCTTCTTCAATCTGAATCGGGAAGTGCTCAATGGTTTTAATGTCAGACCCTTTAGGTGCTGACCAGTAAGCAATCGCAATTGAAGCTACAATCAGTACCGCCGTCATGATCATGGATTGCGGCAGGAAAATGGTTTCGGTAAATGGAATCACGCCCGTCAGATTATAAATCGGTTCAGGCAGACTGCTTTTATTGGCCTGTAACTGTGCAGCTGAAGAACTGATGCCCAGTGCCCAGGTCGCACCCATCCCGATAATCGCGGCAGCCGCAGCAGCGCGGTAATCCATGTTAAGCTCTTTACGCTGTGCCAGTGCAATCACTAGGAGTGCAGTCAGTACAGTACTCATGGCCCAATTAATCAGAGAAATTAACAGGCTGACCGTGGCGACCAGGACAATCGCACCACGACCGGAATGTGGCAGGCGCGCCATTTTCTGGATCAGAAGCTGGACAGGCTTGGACACCGAAACCACATAACCGACCACGATCAGCATGCACATCTGCAAGGTAAAGGGAATCAGGCTCCAGAAGCCGTCACCAAAGGAAATCGCGACATCCTGTGCCGGTGCACCAATTCCGATAGCGGCAATCGCCACAATGATGACGCCGAGCAGGGCAAAAATATAAGAATCCGGAAACCATTTTTCAGACCAGTCGCTGACGCGCAAGGCGAAGCGCTGCAAAATATTTTGTTGAGTTTGCATGATTAAAATCCATTTATTCTGCGATTATTATTTTGAAATGAAACGGCTATATATAAAAAAGCCCTTAAGATGCTTCATTCTTAAGGGCTGGCTGGATCAGGCAGCATTACGTAATAGCGCTACCCCAGTGACTTTTTGAATCTCCTCAAAACTGACCTCTGGTGCCAGTTCAACCAGTCGAATTCCATCAGGACTAACATCCAGTACACCGAGGTCGGTAATAATCCGGTTGACCACAGCTTGACCAGTCAGCGGCAAGCTACATTGCGGTACAATCTTCGGTGTACCATCTTTGGCGCAGTGTTCCATTAAGACCACGACTTTTTGTACACCCGCGACCAGATCCATGGCACCGCCCATGCCTTTGACCTTTTTACCCGGAATCATCCAGTTGGCCAGATCACCAGTTTCAGACACTTCCATGGCTCCCAAAATGGCAATATTGACATGACCACCACGGATCATGGCAAAGGAGTCGGCACTTGAGAAAAATGAAGCACCTTTTCGCGCGGTAACCGTCTGTTTACCGGCATTGATCAGGTCGGCATCGACAGTTTCCTCGGTTGGAAATTCACCAATCCCCAGCAAACCATTTTCCGATTGCAGCCAGACATTGATATTTTCCGGAATATAATTTGCGACTAGCGTCGGCAGGCCAATCCCTAAATTGACATAGAAACCATCTTCAAGCTCTTGTGCCGCGCGCTGCGCCATTTCATTACGTGTCCAAGCCATGATCAAGCCTCCGCCTTTAAGGTCATCTGTTCAATACGTTTTTCCGGTTGAGCATTCACGACTATCCGGTTCACATAAATTCCCGGAAGATGGATTTCATCTGGATCCAGCACGCCAATTTCGACAATCTCTTCGACTTCAGCAATGGTAATTTTGCCGGCCATGGCACAGACCGGATTAAAGTTCTGGGCGGTTTTACGGAAAATCAGGTTGCCGGCTTTATCGGCCTTATAGGCTTTAACCAGAGCAACATCAGCTGTTAAAGATTCTTCCAGAATGTAAGACTTGCCATTAAATTCACGGACATCCTTACCTTCAGCGATCACGGTTCCGACACCCGTCGCCGTATAAAAAGCCGGAATACCGGCACCGCCAGCACGTAATTTTTCTGCCAGTGTACCCTGTGGGGTCAGCTCAACTTCCAGTTCGCCATTTAAATATTGACGTTCAAACTCTTTATTCTCACCCACATAAGAGGAGATCATTTTTTTAATTTGTTTGGTTTCCAGCAGAAGTCCGAGACCGAAGCCGTCTACGCCGGCATTGTTGGAAATACAGGTGAGTTGCTTAGCACCTGTTTCTTTTAGTGCTGTAATCAGGGCTTCTGGAATACCACATAGGCCGAAACCACCAACGGCCAGAGTATGACCATCTTGCACCACATCCTTTAAGGCGGATTGATCGCTGTCATAAACCTTGTTTGACATCTTGTCACCTCTATTATTGTTGTAGCAGACTTCAATCTGCTGCTTATATCCTTATGGCTTGCTTGAAAGCATTTTGCTCAAGCAAGTTTATTTTCAAGCACAGGCTTTTTGCCAATAGGCATTGGCATAATTGGATGGATTATTGCGCTGCAAGACTTCACTGATATTACGGCTGGCCTGCATCAGGGCATCCAGCTGAATACCGGTTTGAAAGCCCATATTCGAGAGCAGGTAATACAGGTCTTCAGTTGAGACATTGCCGGAAGCGCCTTTGGCATAAGGGCAACCACCTAGGCCGGCAATGGATGAATCAAAGACCCGAATGCCTTGCAGTAAAGACTGGTAAATATTGGCAATGGCCATGCCGTAAGTATTATGAAAATGGCCTGCCAAAACTTTAGTATCAAGTTCAGCCAGACAGGCCTCCCAGACATTTTTCACCCGATCCGGTGTTGCTGTACCAATGGTTTCACCCAATGACACTTCATAGCAGCCCATCTCCAGCAAACGCTGGGTGACTTTGACCACCTGCTTCGGATCAATGGCACCTTCATAAGGACAGTCCGCCATGCAGGAAACATAGCCACGTACCTTAATATCATTGGCTTTGGCTGCTGCCATGACATCGGCAAACTTCTCGAAGCTTTCATCAATCGAGCAGTTGATGTTTTTGCGGGTAAAGCTTTCAGAAGCTGCAGTAAATACCGCCACTTCCTTGCAACCCACAGCCAGTGCCGATTCAAAACCTTTCATGTTTGGGGTTAATAAACTGAACTGAATATTCGGATCTTGGGGTAGGCTGGCAAAGAGCACATCACTGTCTGCCATTCGCGGTACCCATTTGGCTGAAACGCAGGAGCCGACTTCGATGGACTGCAGACCGGTTTTCATTAGGTCCAGAATCAGGTTTTTCCGGTCATCCAATGTCAAAGGTATTTTTTCATTTTGCAGGCCATCGCGTGGCCCGACCTCTACGATTTTGACAAAATCCGTCATGCCACTTCCTCCGCCAGAGGCTGGAACTCGACCAGTTCATCACCGGCTTTAACCTGATCACCCTTCTGAAAATATGAGCTTGCGATGATGCCGTCATGCGGTGCGCGAATCGAGTATTCGATCTTCATGGCTTCCAGCGTCATCAGCACATCATCTTTTTTGACTTTGTCATTGGCTGCCACGAGCACCTGGGTAATGACACCTGGCATTGGTGCGATCAGGTTATTTTCCGTGCCTTGTTCATCCTGATTATTAAAATCAGACTTCAAGTAATTAAACTTATAGCTTTGACCATTCTGGAACAGGGTAATGCCTTGCTCACTCTGGCTAAAAGCCAGTTTTTGCTGTTTACCCGCCAGTTGCAAGGCTAAAGTATGGGCATCGACGAGTTGACCCTGAATCTGAATTTGCTGACCGTTATAGCTGGCAACAAAGCCTTGATCTTGGGTGCTGAACTGAATTTTCAGGTTAATGCCATTGCGTTGTAATTGCACTGTATGACTATTCTGTTGGTTTAAGCGCCAGAATGCTTGCTGCTGCCATACCGGGTTGCTTGGAACGGGATTCTGTGCCTGATGTGACAGAAGTTCAATCAGTGCGGCACTAACTACCAGTTCGGCACGGATATCCGCAGAAGGTTTGAGCAGAAATTCTTCTTCACGCTGAATCAGGCCAGTATCTAAATGTGCATTTTTAAACGAGTCACACAGCACCAGGCGATCTAGAAAAGCAATATTGTTACCCAGACCATCGACATGGAACTGACCCAGCGCATGGTGCATCTGGGTTAGGGCTGCTTCACGATTTTTACCCCAGACAATCAGTTTGGCAATCATCGGATCATAATAAGTGCTGATCTCGTCGCCTTCGACAATACCGCTATCGACACGTACACAGTCACTTTGCTCCGGATAATGCAGGTAGCTGATCTGACCGATCGCCGGGATAAAACCTTTTTCCGGCTCTTCAGCATAGACACGGGCTTCAAGCGCATGACCGTGAATCTGCAATTCATGCTGCTGCTTCGGTAAAGGTTCACCAAAAGCTACGCGCAGTTGCCATTCTACCAGATCCTGTCCGGTAATCATTTCAGTCACCGGATGTTCAACCTGTAGGCGGGTGTTCATTTCCATGAAATAGGCCGTACCGTCTTGCTCGACAATAAACTCTACCGTACCGGCGCCAACGTAATTCACTGCACGAGCGGCATCAATCGCAGCCTGACGCATCGCTTCCAGTTTATCTTCTGGCATTTTTGGTGCAGGCGCTTCTTCTAGCACTTTCTGGTGGCGACGTTGTACCGAACAATCACGCTCAAACAGATGTACATAGTTGCCATGTGTATCGCCAAAAACTTGCACTTCAATATGACGTGGCTGAATCACATAACGTTCAATCAGAACGTCTTCATTGCCAAAACTTGAACGTGCTTCACTCTTACATGAAGCAAGCGAGCTAAGAAAATCTTCGCTGCGTTCCACCAGACGCATGCCTTTACCGCCACCACCGGCACTGGCCTTGATCAGTACCGGATAGCCAATATTGTCTGCCTGCTGTTTCAGGAAGTCGGCATCCTGATTGGTCCCATGATAGCCGGGGGTTAGAGGCACACCGGCTTTTTCCATCAGCGCTTTAGAGGTGGCCTTTAGACCCATTGCCAGAATGGCATCGACTGGCGGGCCAATAAAGACAATATTGTTGTCCTGACAGGCCAAGGCAAACTGGTCATTTTCGGACAGGAAACCATAACCGGGGTGAATCGCCTGGGCACCAGTGTTTTTGGCTGCCTGAATAATGCGATCAATTTGCAAATAACTTTGAGCTGCTGGCGATTCACCAATATAGATCGCTTCATCGGCCAGTTTCACATGTTGTGCCTGCGCATCAGCATCGGAATAGACGGCAACGGTGGCAATTCCTAATTTCTTCGCTGTACGAATCACACGGCAGGCAATTTCACCACGGTTGGCAATTAAAATCTTCTCAAACATTGTAGGATCCTTCTCGTTGTTATGCCGTGGTCTTGATCCAAGCCGGGCTTTGTTTGTTCAAAAATGCATTCAGTCCATTTTTCGCCTCATCTCCCTGGCGAATATGGGCAATATGCTGTGCTGTTTTAAGCAGTAAATCTTCGGTCAATACCTGTTGGTCAACCAGTTGAATCAACTGTTTCGATGCGCTCTGTGCGGCAGGACCACCAAGTAAAAGTGCTTCCACAATTTCATCAATTTTGCTGTCGAGCTGTTCTGGTGGAGTGACTTCATGCGCAAGACCAATGCTTTTGGCCTGTTCAGCAGTAATCCGCTCGGCAGTCAGGAAATAACGTGAAGCTTGACGTGTACCAATTGCACGAATTACATACGGGCTGATGGTCGAAGGTGCCAGACCTAAGCGAACCTCGGAAGTGGCAAACTTGGCATCTGTACTGGCCACACAAATATCACAGGCTGAGGCCAGCCCCATGCCGCCACCAAAGGCAATGCCGTGTACCCGGGCAATGGTTGGCTGTTTTAAGGTCGCCAGACTTTGCAGCATTTTTGCCAGTTTGAGCGCATCCGCCTCATTGTCTGCCTGTGATGCCTGACCGGCCTGTTTCATCCAGTTCAGATCCGCACCCGCAGAGAAGCTTTTGCCACGACCCGCCAGAATCACCACGCGTACATCATCACGGTTATTTAAAGACTGGAAGCAAGCATGCAGTTCTTCAATGACTTGAGTATTAAAGGCATTGTGCAGTTCAGCACGGTTAATCCAAACCGTTGCCACCTGATTCTGCTGTTCGAGCTGTAAAAATTGATATGTCATTTTGTCACCTCTTACATGCGGAACACGCCGAATTTGGTTGGCTGGATGGGCGCATTCAGGGCTGCAGCTAGACTTAAAGCCAGAACCTCACGTGATTGCGCCGGATCAATCACACCGTCATCCCATAAACGCGAAGACGCATAATAAGGATGGCCTTGGCGTTCGTATTGATCACGAATTGGTTGTTTAAACTGGTCTTCTTCTTCAGCTGACCAGCTGCCGCCTTTCTGTTCAATCTGGTCACGTTTTAAGGTCGACAAAACGCTAGAGGCCTGTTCACCGCCCATCACTGAAATACGCGAGTTTGGCCAGGTCCACATAAAGCGCGGCGAGTAGGCGCGGCCACACATACCGTAGTTGCCAGCACCAAAAGAACCGCCAATCACTAGAGTCAACTTAGGCACATTGGCGTTGGCGACGGCCATCACCAGCTTGGCACCATTTTTGGCAATGCCTTCATTTTCATACTGGCGACCGACCATAAAGCCGGTAATGTTTTGCAGGAAAATCAGCGGAATATTGCGCTGGGTACACAGTTCAATAAAATGTGCGCCTTTTTGGGCAGACTCGGAAAATAGAATGCCATTATTGGCAATAATCCCGATTGGCATGCCATAGAGCTTGGCAAAACCGGTCACCAGGGTAGTGCCGAAACGTGCCTTGAACTCGTCAAAACGTGAGCCATCGACAATACGCGCTATCACTTCACGGATATCAAAAGGCTTGCGCGCGTCACTCGGCACAATGCCGTACAGTTCCGAACTGTCAAACAGCGGCGCTTCGATTTCATCTGCGGTCTTGTTTGGCTTTTTGTTCAGGTTGGCCACGATGTTGCGGGCAATCGCAAGTGCATGTTCATCGTTTTCAGCCAGATGATCAGCCACGCCAGACAAACGGGTATGCACATCACCACCACCGAGATCCTCACTGGACACCACTTCACCAGTAGCTGCCTTAACTAGAGGAGGGCCGCCTAGGAAAATGGTGCCCTGATTGCGGACAATAATGGTTTCATCTGACATGGCAGGCACATAAGCACCGCCTGCAGTACAGCTGCCCATCACCACTGCAATTTGGGCGATACCTTGGCTCGACATACGTGCCTGATTGTAGAAAATACGGCCGAAGTGATCGCGGTCTGGAAATACTTCATCCTGTAAAGGCAAATATGCACCGCCTGAATCCACCAGATAAATACAAGTCAGATGGTTCTGTTCGGCAATTTCCTGGGCACGTAAATGCTTTTTCACTGTTAATGGATAATAAGTACCGCCTTTCACCGTAGCATCATTGGCGATGATCATGCAGGTCACACCGTTGACCTGACCAACACCAGCGACCACACCTGCGGCAGGAACATCATCCTGATACACCTGATAGGCAGCCAGCTGACCAATTTCCAGAAAAGCGGTTCCTGGATCGATCAGGTGATTAATCCGTTCACGGGGGAGTAATTTGCCACGGTCCAGATGTTTTTGACGGGCAGTTTCGCCACCACCCAAAGCAATTTTTTCAATTTTCTGTTTTAGGTCATCCACCAGTTGCAGCATGGCAGTCTGGTTGGTTTTAAACTCTTCACTACGTATATTGATTTTGCTCGATAACTGATTCATGACCAACATCCTTGTTTTATTCTAAGTGTTAAGGTTTAGGCTGTTTCGTTGAAAAGTTCACGGCCAATCAGCATGCGGCGGATTTCTGAAGTACCGGCGCCAATTTCATACAGTTTGGCATCACGCCATAAACGGCCGGCAGCAAATTCGTTGATATAACCGTTACCACCTAAAGTCTGAATGGTTTCTCCTGCCATCCAGGTCGCTTTTTCAGCAGCATATAAAATGGCACTGGCAGCATCTTTACGCAGGCTACGGCTATGCTCAGCTTTGTCACATTCAGCACCGACCGCATAAACCAGTGCCTTACAGGCTAGCCAGGTCGAATACATGTCGGCAATTTTGCCTTGCATTAACTGGAATTCGCCCAGCGCCTGACCAAACTGTTTACGGTCATGAATATATGGAATCACGGTATCCATACAGGCATCCATAATCCCCAGTGGGCCAGCACTCAATACAGCACGCTCATAGTCCAGACCACTCATCAAGACCTTGGTGCCATTACCGACGCCGCCCATGACGTTTTCTTTGGGTACTTCGACATTGTCAAAAAACAGCGGATAAGTGTTTGAACCGCGCATACCCAGTTTGTCCAAATGTGTGCCATGACTGAAACCTGGCATATTTTTTTCAACCAGAAAGGCGGTCATGCCTTTGGCGCCGGCCTGCAAATCGGTTTTTGCATAGACCACCAGGACATCGGCATCGCCACCATTGGTGATCCACATTTTTGAACCATTCAACAGGTAGTGATCGCCTTTGTCTTCTGCTTTCAGTTTCATGCTCACCACATCCGAGCCTGCATTCGGTTCAGACATTGCCAAGGCACCGACATATTCACCTGAAATCAGTTTAGGCAGATAACGCTGTTTCTGTTCTTCAGTACCATTTCGCTTAATTTGGTTTACACATAGGTTAGAATGTGCGCCATAGGACAGCCCAATGGATGCAGAAGCACGGGAAATTTCCTGCATGGCAATGATGTGCGCCAGATAACCAAAATTTGAACCGCCATATTCCTCACTGACTGTCAGCCCGAGCAGGCCCATCTCGCCAAACTTTTTCCAAAGGTGGGCAGGGAACTTGTTGTCACGGTCAACCTGTTGAGCAATCGGGGTAATTTCTTTGGCGCAAAAAGCGGCCACTGAATCACGAAGCGCTATTAGAGTTTCATCCAAACCGAAATCCAAGCTTTGTAAATTCATTCTTCATCCATCCTGAGGTTATATTTGTTGTGTCCAAAAAAGCATTTTTGTTGTGCTTGTGGTTTTAACATACAATGAAAAAATAAAAAAGTGAATCTATATTCACAAAATGATTTACAATTCATTTTATCTTGTTGAGAATAATTTTATGAGTTATAAAAGATCATCATTGATGCAGGAACGAATGGAACAAAATCGCCTGTCGATTTTGGAATCTGCTCGTGAACTGATTATTCAAGGGGGCTTGAAGGAGGCATCGATTCAGGCGATTGCAGAGCGCGCAGGCGTTTCTACAGGGCTGGTCTATCGATATTTCGAAAGCAAAAGCCAGATTTTGATCGAGGTTTTGTCGGCCGCGATTCAGCATGAAGTCGGGATCCTGAACCATATTGCCGAGTCAGATTTGTCGCCAAAACTGAAATTGCAAAAATCTGTTACAACTTTTGTCAAGCGTGCCATGAATAGCCCCCAACTGGCGTATTCACTGATGTTCGAACCGGTTGATCCGGAAATGGAACATGAGCGTTTTCGCAGTAAGCAGCTGCTCAAGCAGAGCATTAAGGAAATTCTGGCCGAAGGAAAGGTCAATGGAGAATTCGAATTTGAAGATTTGAATACGGCAGCGTTGGGCGTAGTTGGTGCCATGACCTTTGTCGTGATTGAACCTTTAAATCCGTCCCGAAATGTCATGTTTGATCAGAAGTATAAGGATCACTTTGTCAAACAGATTGCCGATTTTTGTGTCAACGCAGTACGTGGACAGGAGGAAAATTTACAAGCATAAACACACAAAAAACCGGTACACAGACAAGGTCGTCGTGGTCATAAAACAATTAGTAAAGTTGAAAATCAGAATTACAAAGAATCAAGGAGATCGATTCAATGACACAAGTACGGTTAAGCTATGCCTATGGAACCAGCAGCCAGCCTTTATTGGGCATGACGATTGGTGAAAAATTTGATCAGGCTTGCGAGCGGTATGCAGAACGTGATGCGGTAGTGAGTTTGCATCAGAACATACGCCTCAGTTACCGGCAGCTACAGGAACAAGTCAATGCCTTTGCCTGTCAGCTGCTGAAAATGGGTATGCAAAAAGGTGATCGTCTGGCGATCTGGTCGCCGAACTGTGTGGAATGGACCATTACCCAGTTTGCAGCCTTCAAGGCAGGCATTATTCTGGTGAATTTAAATCCAGCTTATAAAAGCAACGAGCTTGAATATGTGCTAAACAAGGTCTCCTGTAAGGGACTGGTGATTGCAGCGCAGTTTAAGACGACGGACTATCAGGAAATTCTGACTAAAATTGCACCGGAATTGCAGGAAACCGAAGGTAAATTCCTTAATGCAGAGCGACTGCCACATTTAAAGCATGTGATTAAAATTGATGATCAGCAGCATACCGGCATCCACCGTTTTCAGGATTTACTAAGCTCGCCTAGTGCGCAAGAGTTGGAACAACTGCAACAGATCTCCAGTGAATTGCAGTTTGATGAAACGATTAATATCCAGTTTACCTCGGGCACTACGGGCAATCCGAAAGGCACCATGTTGACCCATAATAATATTTTAAATAATGGTTATTTTGTCGGTGAAGCCATTCATTTAGGGCCAGAAGACCGTGTCTGTATTTCAGTGCCTTTATTCCACTGTTTTGGTATGGTCATGGGCAATCTGGCCTGTATTACGCATGGCTCTGCCATGATCTATCCGTCTGCCGTGTTTAATCCGCTGGAAACCTTAAAAGCCATCCAGCAGGAAAGATGTACCGCGGCTTATGGTGTGCCGACTATGTTTATTGCGGTGCTGGAACATGAACAGTTTGACGAGTTTGATCTGTCCAGTCTGCGTACCGGGATTATGGCGGGTAGTCCATGTCCGCAGGAAATTATGCAGCGCGTGATTGAACGGATGCATATGTCTGAAATCACGATTTGTTATGGCATGACTGAAACCGCACCCGTCAGTGCACAAAGCTCAACGGCAGACAGTGTCGAGCAACGTGTCAGTACGGTTGGCCGGGTACATCCGCATCTGGAAGTTAAAATTGTCGATGAAAATGGCAAGGTGGTTCCACGCGGCCAATTGGGTGAGCTGTGTGTACGTGGTTATTCAGTGATGCTCGGTTATTGGGAAGATCAGGATAAAACCCAGGAAGTGATTGATGCGGCGCGCTGGATGCATACCGGTGATATCGCTGAAATGGATGATGAAGGCTTTGTCAAAATCAAGGGCCGAATCAAGGACGTGGTGATTCGTGGAGGGGAAAACCTGTTCCCGAAAGAAATTGAAGATTTCCTTTATACCCATCCGGCTGTTTCAGATGTACAGGTGATTGGGGTGCCAGACCATAAATATGGTGAGGAACTTTGTGCCTGCATCATCCTGCATGAAAATGATCCTTGTACTGAAGAAACCATCCGTCAGTATTGTAAGGAGCATATTTCTCACAATAAAGTGCCGCGCTATGTGCGTTTCTTCCAGGAATTTCCAATGACGGCTTCAGGGAAGGCGCAGAAGTTCAAATTGCGTGAATTTATGCGTGAAGAGCTGAACTTGAAAGAGATTGCTTAAACTTTATTTTTTACGTTAGAACTAATCCTAAAGCTAACAATTAATAGCAACTCATCAGAGAGCCCGGCGACATGGATGTCGCCGTTTCACTGTATGGCAGGGATGCCATATCAGTGAAACAAAAGGGTTTGGTTACTTTGCCCCGTCAAAGTAACGAAAAACCTGCGCAATGGACGTTCAATATATCTAGCAGTTTGAGGTTGTACATTTAGCAAGATTCTAAAATGTCTGTAAATGAATTTACTGATCACGACGGTCTGGTAATAGAAATACATGAATGTACTGAACATCTAAAATCAGAGTAAAATATGGCAAAAAACTTTCACAGTGAAGTCGTGGTCGCCAGTTATGACGATCATATCCGTAAACTGATTCCCGGTTATGAACTGGTGCATCAGCAGATTGAAGCAATTCTCAGCACTGAACTCCCAGAAACCGCACATATATTAATAGTGGGTTGCGGAACAGGTTATGAATTGTCGTATTTATTAGAGCAACATCCAGACTGGACCTTTACTGCAATTGATCCATCAGCAGCTATGCTGGAACAGGTTAGTAAAAATCTGAATTCCATAGATCAACAAAGGGTACAACTTATCCAAAGCACAATCCAAGATTTGAATCAGCCGGATACGTTTGATGCTGCGTTGGCCATTCTAGTGGCACATTTCATTCCAAATTCCGAAAAAAACGGATTTTTTCAGGCTATTTATCAGTGTCTTAAAACCAATGGTCTTGCATTGACCTATGATCTGATGCAACCTGAAGATCAGCAAGACATTAAAACTATGCAGAAGATGGCACAACAGACAGGGTTGAGTGTAACGCAAAGTACCAAGATGATTGAACGCTTGGAGCAGGATTTTTACTTGTTATCTGCGCATAATTTTAAAGCGCTTTTAACCAAAGTCGGATTTAAACAGTGCAAAATTTATTGTCAAATCATGGATTATCATGGCTTTTTGCTCAGAAAATAAAGATAAAAGCACTTTTTGTAAACTCTAAAGTTTAAGTGAATATTCAGGGAAGTATTAAAACAATGTCGGCATATTACAGTTTTATTCAGCGCGAACAGCATGCAGATGGCAGTACTACGGCTTATTACCGTTCTAATATTCATGCACAAGGTGCGTGGAATCCGCATGAGCAGCACATGGCGCCAGCCACCGGTATTCTATGCGTCGAACTGGAACAGTTTCAGCCACGTGCTGACATGCGTATTGGTCGGGTCGGGCTGGATATTTTTGGCCTGATAGCCTTTGGTGAATTTTCGATTACCACACGCATGATCCGTCCGGGTAAAACCATTGAACTGGTTGAAGCTGAAATGTGTGCCAATGGTAAAACCTGTATCGTGGCACGCGCGTGGAGAATGCTAACTTCAAATACCACGGCCATTGCTGGAGTGGAAGATTTTCCGATCGAAAGTCCAGAATATTTACCGGTTTGGGAGGGTATGCGCTGCTGGCCGGGCGGTTATATCCAGAGTATTGAAACCCGGGCACATGCTGACCATCGTGCAGGCAAGGGCATTGTCTGGCTAAGAAATTCGCTGGACATGGTAGAAGGTCAACCGACGACAGACTTTAGTCGTTTGCTCGGTATGGTCGATACGGCCAATGGCATTGTGCCACGTCAGGACCCGAATTCCGGTTGGGGATTTCCGAATCTGGACCTGCAGATTCATATGCACCGTCTGCCGCAGGGTAAATGGCTGGGACTGGAAGTGGTGCAGCAATATGGTGAAGATGGTATTGGTCTGACCAGCGGGATTCTGCATGATGTTCATGGACCTTTTGGTCGAAGTGAACAGATTCTGACCCTGCGAAAGTTCTAAAGTCTATTCGAAACATCAAGGCCAATTGCCTCAATCTTTATTTATTGGCATGCTGTGCGTAATTTATCAGGAAGAACAGCAGATGCGGATCAGTATGATTGGGGCAGGGCGAGTGGCATATCATCTTGCCCTTGTATTGTCAGCACACCATGAGATCGTACAGATCTACAGTCGAACCCTAGAAAAAGCACAATATCTGGCTGAGCAATTCAACGCTCAGGCCATCGCTCAGCCTCAACAGCTGGATCATGAGGTGGATCTGGTCATTATCGCGGTCAGTGATCAGTCGATTGCCAACGTCATTGAACAGATTCATCCGTATCTACAGCAGAATCTGATCGTACATACCTCTGGCAGCACCCATCTCAATTTACTGAAAAATGTGCATGCGCGTGCAGGCGTATTTTATCCTTTACAGACCTTTAGTCTCGAACGCCAGATTGATTGGCAGCAGACGCCACTGTTGATTGAAGCGGTGAATGAACAGGACCAAATCCTGTTATTAGAACTGGCAAATAGCCTAAGCAATCGTGTTTATACTTATAGTTCCAGTCAACGTCTCAGTTTGCATCTTGCAGCGGTATTTGCCTGTAATTTTGCCAATTACTGTTATGACATGGCCAAGCAGGTGGTTGATGTACAACAGGTCGATTTCAGTTTGTTGTATCCCTTAATGCTGGAAACTGCCAATAAAGCCACTCAGAATGATCCCAAACAAATGCAGACCGGCCCAGCGATGCGTGGTGATCAGAATATCTTGAATATGCATCAGCAGATGTTAGCCAATATGCAGCGAGAAGATTTACAAAATGTCTATCAGTTGTTGAGCCAGCAGATTCTCACGCGTCATCAGAAATGAAGAAGCTGATAATTTATCTACGAAGCAGGGTTCAAAGCCAAATTTTTCCCATAAAAAAGCGCTGAATAATCAGCGCTTTTTTTGAGTCTTAGATTAAGAAATTTTCTTAAAGATAAAATCATTAATCTTGTGACCTGCTTCAATCCCGCGACGTTCAAACTTGGTTTGTGGACGCCATTCCGGACGAGGATAGCTATTGCCTTTGCCCGCCAGATTTTCCAGACGTGGACGTTCTTCCAATACTTCTATCATCCATTCCGCATACGGTTCCCAGTCCGTTGCAGCATGGAAAGTTCCGCCAAGCTCCAGCTTTTGCTCCACCAGCGGCATACGGTCATGCGAAACAAAGCGGCGTTTAAAATGACGTTTTTTCTGCCATGGATCAGGGAAGTATAACTGAACTGCATTAATACTATTGTCTGGCATTTCACGTAATACCTGAATTGCATCAGCATCCAGCACACGTAAGTTCGTTAGGCCTTCAATACCTGCTTCATACACGCACTGCGCAATTCCAGGTACATGGACTTCAATTCCGACAAAGTTACGTTCAGGATTAGCTTTGGCCATCAATACCAGTGAACGGCCCATACCAAAACCAATTTCTACAGTCAAAGGACGTTCAGGATGTTCAAAGTGCTGACGCAAATCACCGACTGGATATTCCAAAATTAAGTGACCATATTGTTCAAGCGCAGTACGTTGAGAGGTATTCAGCGGCATTGAGCGGCGCATAAACGTCACGATTTCACGGTGCTCGCTTAAGTTTTCCAGCTCCACGACTTGCTGGTCTAATTGATCGTTCGACATAACTTTGGCAAATCTAAAAATTCAGAATGCGGTATTTTAAGTCCTGAGCCGAGCAAGTCAAACTTTTCTCGGTATTTCTCCATAAAAATCGGCAAGATCTTCCAGATAAAATAAAAGAGCCAATTGAGGCTCTTTTATTAATCATCGTTCATCAGCTACTAAACCGGTCGATCAATGTACTGCTGGCTTCATTCAAACCAATCACCCTTACATCTATCCCTTGGGCTTTAAACTTCTGAATCACGTTATTCAGCATATTGACCGAAGTCACGTCCCAAATATGCGCATGGGTCAGATCCAGTTCGACATGCTCAAGCTTCTCTTTAAAATCAAAGAACTGATAGAACTTCTCTGAACTGCTAAAGAATATCTGTCCAGAAATAAAGTAGCTGCGTGAATGAGCCGAATTCAAATGCGTATAGACATGTACGGTTCTTTCCAGTTTATTAATAAAGAACAGGGCAGAGAGCAATACGCCGACAAATACACCAAGCGCCAGATTATGAGTGGCAAGCACGACAATAATCACGGCAATCATCACGGTATTAAATTCTAGCGGATGTTTGCTGAATTGCTTGATTGCTCCCCATTGAAAGGTGGTAAATGCCACCATAATCATGATCGCAACCAGCGCTGCCATTGGGATATAAGCCAGCCAGTCTTTCAAAAAAACCACGAGACACAGCAGAAACACGCCAGCGACCAGAGTCGATAAACGGGTACGTGCCCCTGAAGACACATTGATAATTGACTGGCCGATCATGGCACAACCGGCCATCCCGCCCATAAAGCCGCTGACAATATTGGCCATACCCTGACCACGACATTCCTGATGACGGTCACCTTCAGTTCCGGTCACTTCATCAATGACCGTAGTGGTCATCATGCTTTCCAGCAAACCGACAGTCGCCAAGGTAAAGGAATAAGGCAGGATAATTTGCAAGGTTTCCAGATTGAGTGGAATTTCTGGAATCAGGAATACTGGCAAAGTATCCGGGAATTGTCCAAGATCGCTCACGGTACGCATATCTGCACTTAACAACAGCGCCAACCCGCTTAATACGATAATACAGATTAAAGGTGAGGGAATGGCTTTGCCAATTTTCGGGATATACGGAAACAGATAAATAATTGCCAGACCAATCGCAATAAACAGATAACCGGTGCTATCCATCCGGTTAATTTCCGGGATTTGTGCCACAAATATCAGGATCGCCAAGGCATTCAAAAATCCGTATACCACCGCCTGCGATACAAAGCGCATTAATTTAGCGACTTTAAAATAACCCGCAATGACCTGAATGATGCCGGTCAGAATTGTGGCAGCCAACAGATATTGCAAACCATGTTCTTTTACCAAGGTAATCATCAAAAGTGCCATTGCGCCTGTAGCCGCAGAGATCATGGCAGGACGGCCACCAAAAAAGGCAATGGATACTGCAATGCAGAAAGAGGCATATAAACCGACTTGCGGATCGACACCGGCAATGGCAGAGAAGGCAATTGATTCAGGAATCAGGGCAAGTCCCACCACCAGACCTGCCAATACATCTGTGCGGATATTGGAAAACCATTCTTCTTTTTTCAGGCTAATCACGAAATATCATCTAAATTTGGAAAACCTGTGTATGTTAAACAGATAGAGATAAAAATCTACACAAGATTGACTTGCAAAAGCCCGGAATATCCTGAATATTGAATGAGTAACTGCCCTGAGGTGACAGTTACGCTTTTTTGCAATTTACAGGTTTGATCACTTGAAAGTTTGTCAGAAGCGATTTAAAACATTGAGAAGTGTATAACAAGGATCAGAAATGAAGCTTTACTATTCACCAGGTGCCTGCTCACTGGCAGCACATATTATTTTAAATGAAATTAATGTCGATTTTGATTTGGAACGTGTTGATTTAAAAACACATAAAACAGAAAAAGGTACGGATTATTACGAAGTTAATCCTAAAGGCTATGTACCAGCGTTAGAAATTAACCCTGGTCTGATCCTGACAGAAAATGTTGCAATTCTACCGTTTCTTGCTCAACACGATCCAAAACAAGATCTAATTCCACCATCGGGCATGGGACGTGCCAAAGTGCTGGAATGGTTAGGTTATCTGAACTCTGAACTACATGATGCCTATGCGGTGTTCTTCGGTGGCAAGTTATCCGAAGATGAAAAGAAAAAAGCCTATGCAGAGATTGATCGACTATTGAGTTATATCGATAAAGCGATTGGTGAATCGGACAATGATTATCTGGTGGATGATAACTTTGGGCCTGCGGATGCCTATCTATTTGTCTTGACCAACTGGTCGAACCAGATTGAGCATGATTTGAGTCCATATAAAAATATTATTCATATCCGTAATAAAGTGGCAGAACGTCAGTCTGTACAGATTGCTATGCGTGATGAAGGTCTGATTCCTTAACTAAAAACAAAAATAAAGGACTCAATTGAGTCCTTTATTTTTGTTCATGAAAATTTATTTAAAGAAATAGCCGGTTTCCGGTGAGCTGGCATTGGCCATACGCTTGCGCGGCATACGGCCTGCAAGAAAAGCTTCTCGGCCTGCTTCAACGGCTTTTTTCATCGCAGATGCCATTAATACCGGATTTTGTGCAGCTGCAATCGCTGTATTCATGAGTACACCATCACAACCCAGTTCCATCGCAATCGCGGCATCACTCGCTGTACCGACACCGGCATCGACTAGGACAGGAACTTTGGCATTTTCCTTGATGATTGACAGGGTATGTGGATTCAGAATGCCCAGACCAGAACCAATCAGGCTACCCAATGGCATAATCGCAACACAGCCCATGCTTTCCAGCTCTTGCGCCACGATCGGATCATCCGAGGTATAAACCATGACCTCAAAGCCATCGTCAATCAAGGTGCGCGCAGCTTTCAGTGTTTCGGTTACGTTTGGATAAAGTGTCTTTTCATCACCCAAAACTTCAAGTTTGACCAGATTGTGGCCATCGAGCAACTCACGCGCCAGCATACAGGTGCGGACGGCACTATTGGCATCGAAGCAACCTGCGGTATTCGGCAAAATGGTATATTTTTCCGGAGGAATGACTGACAGCAGGTTCGGCTGGTCAGGATCTTGGCCAATATTGACACGGCGAATAGCGACAGTGACAATCTCTGCACCACTGGTTTCAATGGCCTGCTGAGTTTCATTTAAATCTTTGTATTTGCCCGTGCCTACCAAAAGGCGTGACTGGAATTGGCGTGAACCAATCTGTAATAAATCTTGCATAATTGTCCCGAGTATTAGCCGCCACCGACCGCGTGAATAATTTCTATTTTGTCTGTATCGCAAATTGGCGTATCGCCCAATCTGCTTTTAGGAATAATCATTTCATTGACTTCAACTGCAAAACGCTTACCCTCAAGCGCCATACTCTGAATCAGTTCCAGCAGATTCTTGCAGTGAGTTTCCTGTTGTTCGCCATTGATGTAAATCATCATTCTAGCAACCCTCCATGATTAAGTGTTGTTCAAACTTATCTGGCGTATTTTAAAGCATTCCAGGCCAGAATTAACCATCCGGCAATCATTAAAGCCCCGCCGATGGGCGTAATAGCACCTAAACCGCGGGGTAATCCTAAGGCCATGATATACAGTGAGCCAGAAAACAGTAAAATGCCGACCTGAATCAGACCGAAGCTCCATTGAATGGGCAATGCAGGGATGACTTTCGCCAGTAAAGAAAGAATCAGTAGTCCTAAGGCATGATAGAAAAAATAATCCGTTGCCGTTTGCCACCAGCCGAGCTGTGCTTCAGTCGCCCGCGCTTTTAAACCATGTGCACCAAAAGCACCGAGCATGACTGCAAGTGCCAAATTAAGTGCTGAAATCGCAATCCACATTTGAATTGATCTTCCTGATAAAGTTTGCGCTCAACCTTAGCATAAATTCAAAATGCGGACATAAAAAAGCCTTCATCAAAGAAGGCTTTTTCGAGGTAAATCAGTAACAGAATTTGGTGTTAATTGGATGACATCGCCACTTTAATTTTTTCCATGGCATTTTTTTCCAGCTGACGAATACGTTCCGCAGAAACATTATATTCCGCTGCAAGCTCATGCAGGGTCGATTTCTCGTCATCTAGCCAGCGACGCTGCAAGATATTACGTGAACGATCATCTAGCTGATCCATGGCTTCATGCAGGGCAGAGGTGCTTTGCTCCTCATAGTCTTCATTTTCAATCAGACGAGCCGGGTCATAACGATTATCTTCAAGATATAACGCTGGTGCCACATGGGTGGAACCTTCATCATCGTCATCGCTTGATGCATCAAAAGCCGCATCATACGCCGTCAGACGGCCTTCCATTTCCAGTACTTGTTCTGGTGTGACATTTAAATCATTGGCAATAGACTGTGCTTCTGCGAGCGTCAACTTTTTCGATGATTTCTTCAGGCTTCGCAGATTAAAGAACAGTTTACGTTGCGCTTTAGTGGTGGCGATTTTCACAATACGCCAGTTACGGATCACATATTCGTGAATTTCCGCCTTGATCCAGTGCACGGCAAATGACACCAGACGTACGCCCATATTCGGGTCAAAACGTTTTACAGCTTTCATCAGGCCCAGGTTGCCTTCCTGAATCAGGTCGCCTTGTGGCAAACCATAACCTGCATAACTACGCGCAATATGTACTACAAAACGCAAATGCGACATGACCAGCATTTTCGCTGCATCTAAATCTTGGTCATAATAATAGCGTTCAGCCAACTCTTTTTCTTGTTCGGCCGTTAAAATCGGAATCTGATTGACAGTGCTGATATAAGCACCGAGGTTGACACCTGGCGCCGATAATGACAGGGGCATTAACTGATTGCGGCTGTCACTCATGTGTTCTCCTTGAAGTGCGGGATAACCCTAAACTAGGTTTTATCTTAATCCAATCTCTCCGCAAATAATGGATATTTGGGTAGAGAAATGTAAAAAAGTATACGAAAGTGAAGATCAACAGTTTAATTGAAAATTTTTAAGATTCAATTAAGTAGTGAAACTCTGTATCAGAAATTTTTTTAAATTCAAGCTTGAGCTGATGCAGCTGACAATAGCGGCTGACATCTGTCTGGCTATGCGGATCAGATGATTTCAGCAGGAATGTTTTCTGATTTCCGGCCTTTAGTGCGCGCTTTAACATTAATAGCGGCATCGGGCACGGTTTTCCCATAGCGTCTATAAGGCTGAATTGCGCTGGATATTCGGACATTGCGGTTTTATTTAGATGGCAGAAAAGGCTATAAATAGTAGCAAATATGATGCCAGAACCAAACTGGTTTCAGAAAAAGAAGATCTAAATGACTTTATAAAGTCTTTTGACAATTTTCATGAAAAAAATAACTAAATCAAACAGAACATGCTAAAAAAAATCTATTAATTGTGATAAACCCATGTTAAGCTCGTTGCGTATTTGGGACTTTGAATAAACAAAGTGATTGTTTTTCACCCTATTACATAAATGGATGTAACCGGGATTTTGTTGATAGTTTTACAGAATGATTACAAGCTTAAAAATAATATTTTCAAACTTGTTTGCTCTGCTGTTTGCAACACCGGGTGGTCCTTCTTTTAGTTTCAATGAGGATTAACTTATGACAGCTGCTCGCGAACAAGGCGTAGTTAAGTGGTTTAACGATACTAAAGGCTTCGGCTTTATTCAACGTAACGGCGGTGATGACGTATTTGTTCATTTCCGTGCTATCCAAGGTGACGGTCACCGTTCACTTCGTGACGGCCAACGTGTTGAATTCAGTGTTGTTAAAGGCCAAAAAGGCTTTCAAGCTGAAGAAGTTCAACCATTAGACTAATCTTCGGATTAAGCTAAAAAGAAAACGCTCCAATATAACTTGGGGCGTTTTTTGTTTATACTATCCCTATCTTAGTGATTACCCAATTAGAGCACCGCTTTATGTCATCTGGTTTTGAAACCTTAAATTTACATCCCAATCTAAAAAAAGCGATTGATGCTTTAGGCTTTACCACCATGACGCCTATCCAGCAGAAGGTTTTGAAATTCACGCTGGCAGGACATGATGCCATTGGCCGTGCACAGACAGGTACAGGCAAAACTGCTGCCTTTTTAATTAGTATCATGAATGATCTCTTAAATAATCCGATTCAGGAACAACGCTATCGTGGTGAGCCACGTGCGCTGATTTTGGCACCGACCCGTGAACTGGCGTTACAGATCGAAAGCGATGCACAGGATCTGGCGAAATATGCTGGTCTCAATGTGGTGACCTTGCTGGGTGGTGTGGATTTTGACAAGCAAAAGAACCAGCTTAATAAAGCGCCTGTCGATATTATGGTGGCTACACCGGGTCGTTTGATCGATTTTGTAGAACAAAAAGAAGTCTGGCTGGATCAGATTGAATTTTTGGTCATTGATGAAGCCGACCGCTTACTAGATATGGGCTTTATTCCTTCAGTAAAGCGCATTGTGCGTTTCTCGCCGCGTAAAGAACAACGTCAGACTTTAATGTTCTCTGCAACTTTCAGCTACGATGTGCTGAATCTTGCACAACAATGGTTATTTGAACCGGTCACAGTTGAAATTGAACCGGAAAAGAAAACCAATGCCGATGTCGAGCAACGGGTTTATATGGTCGCCAAGGCGGACAAATATAAATTGTTGCAAGAAATCTTGCGTGATGAGCCGATTGAAAAAGTCATGATTTTTGCCAACCGTCGTGATCAGGTGCGCAAACTTTATGACCATTTAAAACGTGATGGCTATAAAGTAGTGATGCTGTCTGGCGAGATTGCTCAGGACAAACGCCTTAAAATGCTGGATCAGTTCAAAAATGGTAAACATAACATCATGATTGCAACGGATGTGGCAGGTCGTGGCATCCATGTTGATGGTGTATCGCATGTGGTGAACTTCACCTTGCCGGAACAGTCGGATGATTATGTGCATCGTATTGGTCGTACCGGTCGTGCGGGAACCAGTGGTGTGAGTATCAGTTTCCTTGCAGAAGATGATGCGTTCTATCTGCCAGAAATTGAAAAAGCCATTGGTCAAAAATTGCCTTTGACCCGTCTGGAAGGTTATTGTTAATCCAGACCATCGAAAAACCGCTCTTGAAGAGCGGTTTTTTATTGCGCTATGGTTTATTAGCTTATTTGGCCTGACAGCGGAATGTAAGAACCGTCTGATAATCATCATTTTGGTTTAAACCGGTATTGGTACCTGCGATATTCCCGAGAACGGTAGCTGCTGCCTGGATCATCTGACCTGTTTGTTCATCGACCACGCCTTTTAAAGCGCCGTTATAAGCTGTCTTTTCATCCACAATAATTGGGGTTGATCGAGAGCCACAGGCTTTATTGGCCGCAGTAATCGCATTGTTTTTCGAGGTCAGTTGATTTTTACCTAATCCGGTCACCTCATACTGGTTATTTTCCTTTTGAACGGCCAAAGCAGTCGGGTTTGAGGCACAGGCAGTAAGCAGTAATGCGGAAATAGCCAATCCGCTGAAAGTGATTGTTTTTTTCATCATGAAATCTCAAGTAAATACGATGCTGAATATTTCAACACAGCAAGCAGCGCAGATTTTGTAGCTGTTGTATAGGTTTGGCAATTTTTGGTATAGCTCTATGTGACTTAGGTGAAAAATAGAGCAGTACGGGATTGAAAAACCAAGCAAGTTTATTTTTAAGTGGTGATGAGCTGGCTGAATCGCTATGAAGTTTCTAGCGTATTTTTCTTTGAATATGCTAATCTTGAGTATAGTTTTTAAGTGTAGATATACAAGGCAATGACGGAATCTGCGATTGACATCGTTCATCAAAATATTCACCAACGACAATCGATTGGTCATCTGCTGGCACCGGCACCGAATGCAGAACAACTGGAAAAAGCCTTTCAGGCGGCATTAACTGCACCCGATCATCATCGGCTCAAGCCGACCACATTTGTGGTGGTTCCAGATAATCAGCGTGAAGCTTTTGGAGAGTTGCTGTCGCAGGCGCTCGTCGATTTGGGTGAAACTGAAACAGCGCAGATTGAGCGTGTTAAAAATCATCCATTTCGTGCGCCTTTATTGGTACTTGCCTTAACGCGTTTGCAGGATCATCCTAAAGTTCCTCATTTTGAGCAAATCCTTAGTTCAGGCGCAGCGATTCAGAATTTTCTGCTGTCACTTCAGGTTCAGGGTTTCTCAACCATGTGGCGTAGCGGTGCTGTAGTCGAGTCTGGCCTGTTTAAGCAGGCATTGGGAATTTCAAAAGACGATCTGGTCTCGGGTATTATTTATATTGGCACTGCCGCAAAAGCAATTCCAGCACGCACAGAGATTCGAACCGGTGATTTTGTCAGTTACTGGAACCAGAACAGCTAGTTTGCACGGTATAACAGGATATTAAAAAATAAGATGTCAGAATTAAATTTCTCAAAACTGGTAGAACCGGTTGCAGTTGATCATAAGACAGCTTTAAGAGTAACGGTATTGGGTGGGGGCAGCTTTGGTACTGCAATGGCCAATACTGCAGTGCGTAATGGTTGCAATACCATGATCTGGATTCGTGATGAAGCAGTTGCGGCAGATATTAATGCCACCCATATCAATAAACGCTATTTGCCAGATTTTAAGTTAGAAGAAAATCTGCTGGCGGTGTCAGACCTGGAACAGGCTGTGCGTGATCGCGATATTATTTTAGTCGCAATTCCGAGCCATTCTTTCCGGGATGTTTTGCAGCAAATCAAACCTTTTATTACATCGCAAGCCGTGATCTCGCTGACCAAGGGTATTGAAGCCAAAACCTTTAGTTTCATGAGCGATATTATTCGTGAAGTGTTGCCTGAAGTGCCTTATGGTGTGTTATCAGGACCGAATCTGGCCAAGGAAATTGTGGCAGGACAGCCGGCAGGAACCGTGATTGCCAGCCAGTCCGAGCTGGTGCGTTATGCCGTACAACAAGCCCTACATAGTGCCTTGTTCCGCGTATTTGCTAGTGATGATGTGCATGGGGTAGAACTCGGGGGCGCATTAAAAAATATCTATGCTGTCGCGATGGGCATGGCTGCTGCGTATAACGTGGGTGAAAATACCAAGAGTATGATCCTGACCCGTGCTTTGGCCGAAATGAGCCGTTTTGCAGTAAAACTCGGTGCTAATCCGCTGACTTTCCTTGGGCTTTCAGGTGTGGGTGATTTGTTCGCTACCTGTAGCAGCCCTCTTAGCCGTAATTATCAGGTGGGTTATGCGCTTGGTAAAGGTAAAACCTTGGAGCAGGCAACGACTGAGTTGGGGCAAACGGCAGAAGGGATTAATACCATTGTACAGGTCAAGGCACGTTCGGAAGAGCTCGATGTGTATATGCCGATTACCTCGGCCTTGTATGATGTGATTTTTGAAGGTGCGCCGCCACTCAATATTGCATTGTCATTGATGAAAAACGGTCATCGCAGTGATGTTGAATTTGTCTTGCCACATCATCAAGTCTGATCTATAACACAGGGACTGTCTGCGAATTGTCATATTCGCTGCTTATCATGCAGGCAAAAGAATATAAGGAAATCAAATGCAACTGACTTTAGTTCGACATGGCGAGGCCGCGCCACCGGTCAATGGTAATGACACCAAGCGACCTTTAACGGAGCGTGGTCATCAACAGGCTGAGCAAACTGCACAGTTCTTAAAGGATCTGATTAAGCCTGAAGTCTTTGTGGTCAGTCCGTTATTGCGTGCGCAGGAAACTCTGGCACATTTGCAGCAGTATTTTAAAGATGTGCCGGTGGTGATCTGTAATACCATCAAACCGGATGATGATGCCAAAGTTGCAGTAGAATGGTTGTCGCAACTGCCTTATGAGTCGATTGCAGTGGTGTGTCATATGAATGTGGTGGCACATATGTCTTCCATTCTGCTGGCTGAATCTTTTCATCCCTATGCATTGGCAGAGACACGTATTTATGATCAGGCGGTGATTGCCCCGGGTTTATCCACACAGATAAAAAGCTTTATTCCTACACTATAAAAAATTAATTAAAACGGCAGAACACAATCAATGTTGTATTTATGGATGCCAGAAGCCAATGGGGTTTGGCAATGGTCAACTGGGGAGTTCTGGAACACTGCGCACACACTTGAGCAGCTGATTCAGGATATACAAGCTCATCATGGCGAAGAGGCAGTGGTATTTTTCCCGAGCCGTCATGTGCAAATTTTGCAGCAGACCTTGCCCAAGAGCCAATATAAGAAAATGGGCAATGATGGCATTAAATATTTGCTCGAAGAATATGTGGTGCTGCCGGTAGATGCCATGAAAGTGCTGCATCATTTTCAACAGCCGGATCAGATCAGCATTATAGGAATTGCGAATTCTACGCTTGAGACCTTGCAACATGCTTTAAGCCTGATCCCGGTCAAGCTAGCAGCTTTGTTGCCGGACTTTTTGGTGCTGCCGATTCCTGAGGCCAACCAGCGTGTGATTGCTCAAATTGGTGGGCGTTTGCTGGTGCGCGAGTCGGAATATATCGGTCAGTCGCTAGATGATCTGAGCCTTTATCTGGATTATCAGCCCAAGGACCTCAGCTATAAGGTGAGCAACCTGAATCAGGAGCAGTTGCGTAGTCTTGAAGCACTGGTCACTCAGGAGCAACTGGAGTCTTTCCAATATGGAATTCCTGTACTGAAAAAACCGAAACAGCATCCGTTTAATGTCTTGCCTAAAGCAAAATCCGATGGTGCTATTTCCGGCTACTGGAAAGCCTGCGCGGCAGTTTTTCTGGGTATTTTGGTGTTGCAGTTTAGTTATGATGCTATGCGCTGGTATCAATATAAGAAAGTGGCGAATCAGACTGCTGCGCAAGCCATTGACCAGTTTAAATACTGGTTTGGACAAAATTATCCGGTCACTGAGCAGAATATCAAAAGTCAGTTTGAAGGGCAGTTGCGTCAAAGCCAGATTGCAGATACGCATGCATTACAGCTGATTAGTCGGGTGGGGCCTGTCTTGATGCAAAATCAGATTGTGGCACAACGGGTGAATTATGATGCTTCTGTGCTAAGTATGGAACTTAAAGCCAATTCATCAGAAACGTTAAATGCACTGACCACACAATTAAGCCAGCAAGGCTTTAAGGTGGAGCTGGGGAATATTCAGGCCAGCGGAACAGCTGCGATCGGACTGGTGAGGATTCAATAATGAAAGGCATTGAAGCGCTACAAAATCGTATGGATCAGTCTTTTGAAAAACTGAGTGATTATCTGGACAGCTTGTCGGTACGTGAACGGGTAATGGTGATTTTTACCACTGTTTTTGTGATTGTGGCGGCAGTCGGTTCTGCACTCTGGTATATGCATCAGGCGGCAGATACCCAGCAAAAACGCTTAAATCAGCTGAAAGATACCATTGTTTGGATGCAAAGTAATGCAGTAACCATGAAACCGGCTGGGGACACCCAACTGGATGCAGCGGAGAAAGTACAGCGAGTCGCACAGCAGCAAGGATTGTCGGTGGCTTCCCAGCAAATGGAAGGAAAAATTCAATTGGCGGTCATGCATGAAAATTATGCAGTACTGGCAAATTTCCTGACTCAGCTGGCACAAATGGGGCTAAGTATCGAGAAAATGGAACTAAATAATGAGGCAGGACAGATTAAATTAACGGCGACCATACAATAAACGGTAAAAATAAAGATTTGCAAAGCATGGTTTTTTTGTCAGCCTATGCCTATAATATGCCGACTTAAAAAGCAGTAGACTTTTCTGGATATGTTGTATTCTCTAGCCCGCCCTTTGTTGTTTTCTTTAGCACCAGAGCGTGCACATGAGCTGACATTATCACTATTGAAATCATCCCATAAAATGGGCTTGATGCGTCAAAACGTTGCTGCGAAACCTGTGACCTGTATGGGAATCGAATTTCCCAATCCGGTAGGTCTTGCGGCAGGTTTGGACAAAAATGGTGCCTATATTGACGCCCTTGCCGGTCAAGGTTTTGGTTTTATTGAAATTGGTACCATTACCCCGCGACCGCAAGCCGGCAATCCTCATCCGCGTTTATTCCGTTTGCCACAGGCCAAAGCCATTATTAACCGTATGGGCTTTAATAATGATGGCGTGGATCAGCTGGTTGAAAATGTCAAAGCGGCCAAATTTAAAGGTATTCTCGGTATTAATATCGGTAAAAACGCTGATACTCCGGTAGAAAAAGCAGTAGATGATTACCTCATCTGTTTAGAAAAAGTCTATAATTATGCTTCTTATATTACCGTCAATATTTCTTCTCCCAATACCAAAAACCTGCGCAGCCTGCAAAGTGGTGATGCACTCACCGAACTGCTGGAAACATTGAAGAAGCGTCAGCTTGAATTGGCTCAGGAATACCAGCATTATGTACCTTTGGTACTCAAAGTGGCGCCTGATCTGGATAACAGCGATATTGCCTTTATTGCCAAACAGTTATTGCAATTCAAGATCGATGGTCTGATCGTGACCAATACCACACTGTCACGTGAAGGGGTAGAGGGTCTGGAGCATGCAGAGGAAGCGGGCGGTTTGTCTGGCGCGCCAGTATTTGAGAAAAGTACCGCATGTCTGGCTGCATTTGCTGCGGTATTAAAAGGACAAATTCCATTGATTGGTGTGGGTGGTATTCTTTCAGGTGCAGATGCTGTTTCCAAGAAACAGGCAGGCGCCAGCCTTGTACAGGTTTATAGTGGCCTCATCTATACTGGACCTAAACTTGTAAAAGATTGTGTAGACGCACTTTAAATCCTATGAATGCCATTGATATCTTTCTACTGATTATCTTGCTCATTGGAGGGCTCAACGGTTTGCGTCAAGGATTTATTAAAGCCTTTGCGAACTTAGTGGGATGGATCTTTGCCCTGATTGTTGCGGCAAAATATTCAACGCTACTTGCGCCGTCTATGGTTGCTCTGAGTACAGATCCAGTTGTACAAAAGATTGCGGCCTTCGCCTTTATCGTCCTGCTGATTGTAGTTCTGACCTGGATCGTTACTGCACTGTTGAACCGTATTTTAAAGAGTCTTAAACTGGGTCCTCTCAACCGTCTGGCTGGTGGTGTCTTTGGTAGCCTGAAAGGTTTGCTCATTGTCCTGATTACCATGCAGGGGATTGGTCCGTGGGTAGAAAGCTCGCCGCACTGGAAACAGTCCAAGTTTATTCAAGCCTTATTGCCTTATGCGCCTTGGGCGACTCAAATGTCGAAAGAAGCCGCGAATGGCGCACTACAACATATCAAGCCTGAAGGGGCATCGAAACCTTCAGCTTCATCATCTGAAACATCGTCCAAATCTGGAGTTGCAGATGAGTCTACAAATAATCCTTTTTATTAATCCTAGCTTGTCTGCGAGGTTGCTATGTGTGGAGTAGTTGGTATAGCTGGTAAATCACCCGTTAACCAAATGTTGTTTGATGCATTAACGATGTTACAACATCGTGGACAAGATGCAGCTGGGATCGTGACATGTGATGAAGGACGTTTATTCCTGCGCAAAGACAATGGTATGGTACGTGATGTATTCCATACCCGTCATATGCGTGCTTTGAAAGGAAATTACGGTATTGGTCATGTGCGTTATCCAACAGCCGGTTCATCGAGCAGTGCTGAAGCACAGCCGTTTTATGTGAACTCGCCGTACGGGATTACCTTGGCACATAATGGTAACCTGACCAATGCCGAAGAAATTCATGATGACCTGTTCAAAACTGACTTGCGTCATATGAACACTGATTCTGATTCGGAAGTCCTGCTAAACGTGTTGGCGCATGAATTGCAAAAACATGGCAAATTGGTACCAACGTCAGAAGATATTTTCCATGCGGTAACACGTGTGCATGAGCGTTGTAAAGGTGCTTATGGCGTAGTGGCGATGATTACCGGTCAAGGGCTGGTGGGCTTCCGTGATCCAAATGGTATTCGTCCACTGATCTACGGTTCACGTGAAACTGAACAGGGTATGGAATATATCATTGCTTCTGAGTCGGTTGCGATTACTGCACTGGGCTTTAAAGTTGAGCGTGATATTTTGCCTGGTGAAGCGGTATTTATTGATTTAGAAGGTAATTTTTTTACCAAGCAATGTGCGGCGAATGCTGAATACCGTCCTTGTATTTTTGAATATGTTTATTTTGCCCGTCCAGATGCCATCATTGATGGAATCTCGGTGTATAAAGCACGTTTGAAAATGGGTGAGAAGCTGGCGCAAAAAATTCTGCGTGAGTGGGGTGAAGAGCATGATATTGATGTGGTGATTCCGATTCCGGATACTTCACGTACTTCAGCGCTAGAACTTGCCAATATGTTGGGCGTGAAATTCCGTGAAGGTTTCATGAAAAACCGTTATATCGGCCGGACCTTCATTATGCCTGGTCAGCAGCTGCGTAAAAAATCGGTACGTCAAAAACTGAACCCGGTTGAGCTTGAGTTTAAAGGTAAAAACGTACTGTTGGTGGATGACTCGATTGTCCGTGGTACGACCTGTAATGAAATTATCCAGATGGCTCGTGATTCTGGTGCGAAAAAAGTATTCTTCGCTTCTGCAGCACCGATGGTGAAATATCCAAACGTTTACGGTATTGATATGCCGGCGAAATCTGAGCTGATTGCATCGGAACGTAGCGTGGAAGAAATCCGTGAAATTATTGGTGCTGACCGTCTGATTTTCCAGGATCTGGAAGATTTGAAAGATGCGGTAAGAACCACCAAAGTACCGGATGTCAAAGACTTTGATTGTTCAGTCTTTGATGGCATCTATGTTTCGGGCGGTATTGATGCGCAATATCTGGATGATCTTCAGCAAAAACGTAGTGACAGTGCCATGAAAGAAAGCAATTATATTGATGTCAATATTGATGCAGCTTCAGTGGATTTGACTGGCGTACGCGAAGTCTAAGTAGTTAAAATCATCATGAAAAAGCGGGAATTTCCCGCTTTTTTGTTTTATGATGAGCCCATTGAAAATCATCATTTTAGGATTCTGCATTGCGAAACGTAGGATACGATTTTATAAAAAACAAAAATATAGTACTGCCTGTAAGTTTTTGCCTGATTGCAATTCTGTTGACTATTTTTATTATTAATACCGTTGTTGGTCTCTTTGTTTTTTATACTGATCCTAGCCAGTCAATCTTCTGGCATGCGCTGAGTCCTTACCTGATTGCTTTGTTGTTATGTGCCATGATGATCTCGGTCATCTACGAGTTTTATATTTTTCGGAATGGTGGTTATTCACTGGCGAAGCAGTTGGGTGCGCGTCGGTTGAGTCCGATGGACAGTATTCCAGAAGAAAGTGCTGCACTGCACATTAACCAGCAGCTGGCAGAGACTTTTCTGATTGATGTTCCGGCGGTATATGTGCTGCCCGATGAAGTTGGTGTCAATGCATTGACGGCAGGTTTTAGTCCGCGGGATACCGCAATTATCCTGACTTGGGGTGCGATACAAACACTGGATAAAGTCGAGCTGTATGGCTTGCTCAGCCATGAATTCAATAAAATTCTCTCTGGTGAAGCTGCGGAAAATACCCGCCTGAAAATCCTGTATAGCAGTTTAACCACGTTTAGTCAGTGTGGCAGTAAGATTGCCAAGTCCGGTTTTTATCGAGCGGGTAGTCCGCGTGAAAACAAGTTTGAAACTTTCTATGTTGCAGTCGGTGCGGTGATCTGGCTGATTGGTAGTTTGGGTGTTTTGATTTCCCGTTTTATTAAATATATTTCACTGGGTGGTCGGACCTATAAAAATGATCGAAAGACCCGACGCCTAATTCAAAATGATGCCAATATTCAGACTTTACTCAGAATCCATGTGCATCATTCTGGCTCCCAGATTTATAGTGAATATGCTGAATCCATTTCACATATGTGCTTTGCCAATTCCTTGAGCCCACAAAACTGGCTGAATATTCATCCCCATATCAATCAGCGGATTTATGAATTAAATCCTGCCTTGATTCAGGACTTACAGCTTGAGAATCTGAAAAAACTCAAAAATCAGCCTTTGTTTAGTTTGTTCCGTTCTTTAGAAGAAGTGGTGCCTGAAACTGCAATGAGCTGGAGCTCGCCACAACCTTTGCCATTATTGCGGCTGTCTCCGATCAGTTTTGCGATTAAAGATGCGATCAAACCACTGAATCCGGAACTTCGGCTCAAGATGCCACGTCCGGAACTGATTGAGCGTGCATTACAAACGGCAACCGGTTCTCGTGAAGTGATGGTCGCCATTTTAATGATTCGTCAATATCGTGAATTTATTCCGACTGAGGCTGAAGTCAGCCGTGCCATTGTAGATTCATTGCTCAATCTGGACGGGCGGGTGCATATTTCGATTTTTCAGCAAGCCTGCAAGAATATTGGTGGCATGCCGACAACTGTCGCACGGCAGTTTTTGATGAAGCTGGCACGGATCATTCAGGAAGATGGCGAAATTGGCCTGTTGGATGCATTATTACTGGAATGTGTGAAATATGAGTTAAATCTGCTTCCTGCACATACGCCTACAGCACTCGATGAGGTCAAGCCACAGATTGTGCGTTTGATCGACGCCTTGCTGCATGTACAGCAGATTAATAGCGGCAACCAGCTTGAGGTGCGGGAGCGGATTTTAAACCGGATTCTGACCGCTCAGGAACTGGACTTATATAATGAAATTTCTGATGAGCCGATTGATCTAGCAGAAATCCTGAATGATATTGCGGGGCTATTATTGCGTGATCGCCTCAGTATTTTAGGTATTGCAGAGGCCTGTTTGTGGAGTGATCGTATCGTGACACAGGATGAGTTGGACGTGATGGAGCTGTTGTATTGGCGCTTGGGTTTTGAGGCAGAACAGGTCGTTCAGCAAATGTTAAAGAAGAACAGTTTAACCATTCTGTAGAAAATAAATGACAACGCGCAGCTTTAGCCGGAATCTGTTATAACAGCAGGAATGGTTTAATTGTGTATTAAAAGCACGGTTTTTAGCAGACAGCTAAACTTTGTACTAGAATCCATCAGGATAAAAAAGAAAAGCTGAAAAAGTTCGGCAAAGCACAGGCAATCCGGCTAAAATGTTCAGCCTGAAATTGGTGATGATGAAAAGATGATTGGGCATCAGCGTGACATACTGGCAACATTAGGAATCGATCTCTGGATTCCTAGGGACAGCGCATGTCAGCCGCACCAGGTTTCGATCTGGCGTGATCAGGCTGCACCTGAATTTCACACCGATATCGTCTTACCACAGCCTGCTTCCGTAGAGGCGTTGGCTGATCTACCGATTCCTGAGCCAGAGCCAATTGTTACGCTTAAGGTTGATACACCACCTGCGGCACCGACTCACATTGCACCTGTTCAGGAACAGCGTGAAATCGTACAAATCCCGCCATTCAGTTTGCAGGCTTTAAGTCTGGCACATTGCAGTATCGTGATTGATGCAACTGCAATGACCGAAGACACCCAGAATTTATGGGGCAATATCCAGCGTGCAGTCCCAGGTGAGTTTCATGAGCTGAACTGGCCATTTCCCTGGGCCAATGTTCAGGATGGACATGGTGTAGAATCCTATATTCAGGGTTTTCTGGATGGAATGAGTGCAGAGAAAAATATTATTTTCCTCGGGCCTGTAGCGCATATATCAAATACGAAAATGATCCAGTTGGCATCTTTACAAGAAATGCTGGATCAGCCGATTCTAAAAAAACGTTTATGGCAGTTTATGCAAAATAGGACTGCCAGTCTGGGATAATCTTGCTGTGGAATAAAAATAGATGAAACAAAAAGTGGTTGTATTTAGTCAAATTGATACTGATATTCAAAACAAGCTGGAACAAAATTATCAGGTTAGTTATATACAACCGAAGCTAGGCGATGTGAATCAACAGCTTTTGCAGCAGGTTCAGGATGCTGATGGCATGATTGGCGCAGGGCGCTTGTTGAATCGCGATAATCTGGCCAGTGTCACCCGGTTAAAAATTATCTCCAGTGTCAGTGTCGGTTATGACAACTATGAACTGGATTATTTAAATGAAAAGAAAATTTATCTCAGTCATACGTCGCATGTACTGACTGAAACCACTGCTGACCTGGCTTTCACTTTACTGATGTCAGCAGCACGCAAAGTGGCTTACTTGGATCAATGGACCAAGCAGGGACAATGGCAGCGTACCGTGGGCGAAGCACAATTTGGTATGGATATTTTTGGAAAAACCCTCGGAATTATTGGTCTCGGTCATATTGGAGCTGCAATCGCACGTCGTGGTTTTTACGGTTTTAATATGAATATTCTGTATCATAATCGTCGGGAAAAACCAGAACTTGCTCAAGGGTTGAATGCGAAATATTGCCAGCTTGAGGAACTGTTACAGCGTTCTGACTTTGTGGTCGTTGCAGTAGATTTGAATGCGGATTCTAAGGCGCTGATTGCGACAGCGGAATTGGCTAAAATGCAATCCCATGCAGTATTGGTCAATATTTCACGTGGCTCGGTCATTGATGAACAGGCATTAATTTCAGCTTTAAAAGCCAAGCAGGTTTTTGCTGCCGGTCTGGATGTGTATCAGAAAGAGCCGTTAAAGGAATCGGAATTATTCCAGTTGGATAATGTGGTTACATTGCCACATGTGGGTTCGGCCACTGCAGCCACCCGTAAAAAAATGGCAGAACTGGCTTATCAGAATCTTGTTGATGCCTTGGAAGGACGAGTGCCCCGTTATGTGGTCAATCCGGAATTTTAAAATGCATCTGATTCGTCGTTTAAATGGTATTAAAAAATAACATTTTCTTGCGTCTCTGCTCATTGTTCAATGCTATATTCAAGATAAATTAGATCGGCAGGATTAGAGATTTTTCATTGAAACGATTGGCGCTGGCGTGTGGCTTAAGTCTGTATATGGTAGCAGGGCACGGCTCTAACCATGATTTTAATCAAGTAAATGTACAATTTTCTGTGCCTGATATTGGTACAGGCGTCGGCTTACTCGATCAACAAAAAGAAAAAATGATCGGTGAAAAAGTCTATCGTGAAGTGCATAAACAAATGCCAGTCATGCAGAATCCATGGCTTGAAGATCAACTGCTTTCGGTATTTTCTCATATACTGAGTCAAACTCAGTTACAACAGCCGATCGGTTTGCTGGTGATTAATGATCCGCAAATTAATGCTTTCGCCGTACCGGGTGGCCTCTTTGCACTTAATGCTGGTCTGATTAATTCAGCCCGAAACATGGATGAAGTGGCAGGAGTGATGGCGCATGAAATTGCACATGTCACACAACGTCATTACAGTCGTTCTCAGGATGCATTTAAAGGCCAAGGTTTACTGGCGCTAGCCGGAATTCTCGTCGGTGCTTTGGTCGCTTCTCAGGCAGATGGTGATGTCGGCACAGCGGTCATGATGGGTTCACAGGCAGTACTTCTAGATAAACAGCTCACCTATAGTCGTAATCAGGAGCGCGAAGCAGACCGGATCGGGATGCAGTATATGTACCGTTCTGGCTATAACCCGCATAGCATGGCAGACTTCTTTGAGGTCATGCATCGCTCGACCAGCCGATTGAGCTTTCTGCCAGATTTCTGGTTCACTCATCCACTCACCACAGAGCGTATGAGTGAAGCGCGTTTACGTGCCAACCAGCTTCCTGCGGTGAAACGCAATCTCAATGATCAAGACTTTGAAATTATCAAGTGGTATAGCAGGGTATTGTCTGGTCAGACCAATGCAGAGCAGCTTATCCTGATGGACCGGCAAAATAATTTTGCAGGCCAGCTTGCCTTAACTGCCTATCAAATACAGCAAAGTGATTTCCAGGCCGCGCAGGCCACTTTAGATCGAGCAAAAAAGCATAACCAGATGCATCCTTTACAGGTTTTATTCCAGACTGATATTTATTTAGCTCAGAACCAGCTTGATGCAGCTTTGGAAAGTGTAGCGTCAGCAGCGCGGATCATGCCGGAAAATCGAGCGCTCAATTATAAATATGCAGAAGTGCTGATTCGCGCCAAGCAACCCGATAAAGCAAAAGTTTTAGTGCAGCGATTTCTAAATGCCAATTCACGAGATGTCAGTGGCTGGCGACTAATGCAACTGGCTGCCAATGCAGAGCCAGATTCGCCGATTAAGGCTGCTAATGTGCTGCGCTATCGTGCAGAAGTAGAATACTGGTCAGGATATGAAGAAACTGCCATCAAATCATTATTACATGCACAGCGTAGCGTAAAGAATAATCAATCTTTATCGTCCACCATTCGCCAGCGTCTGAAGCAGATGCAGCAGGCACATCAATATAAGATTTAAAGCTGAACTGGGTTTTAAGTTTTTGTATCAGGATGATATAGCAAGAATATATTCAATCAGGCTACAATATTTTTGAAAGATCAGCGTGAATCAAATTGAAGCATAATATGAAAAAAATACTATTGGGCGTGTGTCTACTGGGGTGGAGTTATGGGGTTTTTGCTGCGAGTGCAGTTGAATATGTGGAAACGATAGAACGAATTAATGCGGATTATAAAAAGGAATCGCGTCAGTTTTTAAGTGGTTTAAATCCGCAGCAACAGGGATTTAGTCCTGAGCAGAATGCAAAATTTTGTGGAATTGTAGGACGCTATGTTGATCGTTTATATCAAGCCGCTGACCAGAATCGTGCTTATCTAGATCGTCAGTTTCAAAATATGAGTAAACAGGATGTAATTGTAGAAGTGAAATCGTCTAAAGAGATGCAATTACTTAAGCGTTATCAGGTCGATTGTAATTTGCAATGAGAATACGTCAGGAACTGTCTTTGATTAAAGGCAGTTCAACGTTAAAGAGGAAATGCTAGAGAGTATGGATTAAGCAAGTTGCGCTTTGATTTTGGCGGAAACTTGTGCAGGATCGGCGCGCCCGGCTATGAGCGGACGCAGAGAATTCATCACCTTACCCATATCTTTCATGCTAGTAGCTTGTTGCGCTGCAATAGCTTGCGCAATCATGGAATCAAGTTCTTCCTCAGTCATAGCTTCTGGTAGAAACTGAGACAAAATCTCAATTTCGGCTTGTTCCTTACTAGCTAAATCATCTCGGCCAGCGCCTGCAAAGGCTTTAACCGATTCTTTACGTTGTTTAATTTGTTTTTCAATGACCGCAAGAACCTGAGCGTCGTCAAGTTCTTTGCGCTCATCGACTTCGATTTGCTTAATTGCTGCCTGTAGACTACGAATGACCGTCAGCTTGGACATTTCTTTGGCACGCATTGTTGCTTTCAAAACATCCGTGATTTGGTCTTTTAAAGTCGTCATTATTTATTCCAGGCAATCAATCACAAATTAATCTTAGTAAAGGCGAGTTGTACGTACTGATTCACGCGCCAATTTCTTTTGGTAGCGTTTAACAGCAGCAGCTTTTTTGCGCTTACGTTCTTGAGTTGGTTTCTCGTAGAATTCACGCTTACGTACGTCAGCAAGAACACCCGCTTTTTCGCATGAACGTTTGAAACGACGGATAGCTACGTCTACTGGTTCGCCTTCTTTCAATTTAACTTGTGGCATGAAGAATCCTCATATCAGTTAGGGTAAGATCTCGGGCTGAATTGCCCTCAATCACAAGTGAAGGTCAGCATTTTACTCATTTACATCTCATACCACAAGTCTATAATAGTTGCTGCAATAGAATTGATACAGGTTATAGGCAGTTTAATGATCGTTTTAGGCTTGGAAACGTCGTGTGATGAAACAGGACTTGCGCTGTATGACAGCGAGTTGGGTTTGCGCGGACAGGTGCTTTATAGCCAGATTAAACTGCATGCAGAATATGGCGGTGTAGTTCCAGAGCTGGCGTCACGTGATCATGTGCGTAAACTGATTCCACTTATCAATGAGCTGCTTGAACAGAGCGGCGTGAAAAAATCAGAAATTGATGCAGTCGCATATACCCGTGGCCCGGGTCTGATGGGCGCACTCATGACCGGTGCATTGTTTGGTCGTACTTTGGCCTTTGCGCTGAATAAACCCGCAATTGGTGTGCATCATATGGAAGGTCATATGCTGGCACCTTTATTGTCAGAAACTCCGCCTGAGTTTCCATTTGTCGCATTGTTGGTATCGGGTGGACATTCTCAGCTCATGGCTGCTTATGGCATTGGCCAGTATGAACTCTTGGGTGAATCCATTGATGATGCGGCAGGCGAAGCATTTGATAAAGTCGCGAAGATGATGGGTCTGCCGTATCCGGGTGGCCCGAATATTTCCAAACTGGCAGAGCAGGGCGATCCAAATGCATTTGCATTCCCGCGACCAATGCTGCATCAAGGTTTAGAATTTTCATTCAGTGGTCTAAAAACCGCAGTTTCTGTACAAATGAAAAAACTCGGTGATGAAAACCGCGATGCCGATATCGCTGCCAGTTTTCAGGAAGCCATTGTCGATACTCTGGTGAAAAAGTCGGTGAAAGCACTGAAGCAAACGGGGCTTAAACGCCTGGTGATTGCGGGCGGTGTTAGTGCCAACAAGCGTTTACGTGAGCGTTTAGAAGCAGATTTAGCCAAGATTCGTGCATCTGTTTATTATGCTGAACCTGCACTCTGTACAGACAATGGTGCCATGATTGCTTTTGCGGGCTATCAGCGTCTCAAAGCAGGACAGCATGATGGCTTGGCTGTGACGACAACTCCACGTTGGCCAATGACGGAACTGACTAATCCGACTGAGGCATAGATTTCAGGCTTGAAGAAAAGAGGCTTAGGCCTCTTTTTTATTGTGAATTTTTAAATGAAAACTTATAGCAACGGTATGTTGTAAATATATAGTTTTATAGCTGTATTTAGAACTCTTATATTCTATTGAAACTGGAAAAATAGTTTAATAGCTTAAGTTGATATCATGCATATTTTTACAGGTTTGCAGCAGAGGCAATCTCGAATGGAAAATATAAATTTCAAAAGTTTTCAGGATGCTGGAGAGGCGGTGTTAAAGTTTTTGCATCAGCATTTTGGCTTTAATTTATGGATGATCACCCGGGTAGAAGGCCAAGACTGGATTGTGCTGCAAAGTGAAGATCATGGTTATGATATACGACCCGGTCAAGTGTTTCAGTGGGCTGATTCTTTTTGTTCTCATATGGTCGCAGGTAAGGCCCCGAGAATTGCCCCCCGCTCTGAAGAAATTCCTTTATACGCCACAGCGCCGATTAATCAGCAGGTCTGTATAAAATCTTATATTGGTCAGCCACTCCTTAAAGAAGATGGCAGTTTGTTTGGAACACTCTGTGCGATTGATCCAGAAACCAAATCGGAAGCTATTGTGCAAGATATGCAACTGGTCGAGTTGTTGGGACAATTGCTCAGTTCGATCTTGCAGGCAGAATTACGTCAGAGTGAGCAGATAAGACAGCATGAATTATTGCAGGAAGAAGCCAGTAAAGATGAATTGACCGGGCTCTATAATCGCCGGGCCTGGGAAAAACTGCTGCGAGCTGAAGAAGAGCGTTGCAAGCAATATGGTCATCCCGCCGCTGTATTATTTATTGACCTGAATGACCTAAAAAAGGTGAATGATAGTTTGGGTCATGATGAAGGTGACAGGCTGATTCAAAATGCGGCTCAAGTATTACGAGATAATGTACGGATCAACGATATTGTTGCCCGTTTGGGTGGTGATGAGTTTGTGATTCTTAGCGTAGAAAATGATGAAACGGGTACTGAAAGTTTAGTGGATCGTTTAATTAATGCCTTTGCAGCAGCAAACATTGGCGCAGCGATTGGTATGGCGATGCGTCATCCGAGTCAGGGTTTATTTGCAGCGCTCGCACAAGCGGATCAGAACATGTTTGAATATAAACGTCGGAAAAAATCCAGTGAATCCGTGAGCAATCTCAAATAATTTCTGCTTAAAATTTTCTGTAAATGATTAAGTATCTCATATCATAAAAATGATCATTTTCTATGCTCTAAAGTCATCCTATCTTTCAATATTCTCTTTCATAATCATGAATGAAAAGTTGAACATGATTCTCCATAAAAAGAAAATTCAATCCATCTTTAACTTAACAATTACAAATTTTATAAGCTTTGTTGCAAAGTAAATTGATTTAATTAAATGCGCTTTAATTGTATTGAAAAGTGACACTGGTAAGGAACAAGATTCACATAAGCACTTCATTTCTTATGATAATTGTTGTTTGAAATATACATTAAAATTACAGAACCAAAAATTTCTTTGTTTAAAGATAAAGCGATATCGAAGGATAAAGCTGGCTGCCAAGAAAAAATATCACCGGCAGAAATAGCATTTGAGCTGTTCAGTTTCGAGAAGGCCAATCTTTAGTGATCACCAAATAAAAATGCAAAGAAATTTTAGGGAATAAATTTTATGAAAAAGCAGATTTCTATCTTTGGACTTGCTCTTGTTTCGGGTTTAATGAGTGCCTGTGGCGGTGGTGGGGGAAGTAGCTCAGACAGTCCTACTGTCACTACACCTCCAAATGTTCCTACGGAAAGTATTTCCCCTGAGCTTTCAGAGGAGTTTGTCCCGTTTGAAGATCAGGATATTGTAAAGAAAATTCGCGATAAAATTTCCGGAAATACCAGTAATGATACCGACTATAATGTTGCTCTAGGTCACATGATTGGAGAAGTATTCGCAGATTATCCTTATGGGCGTACTGCACGTATTATCAAAATTTATAATTTGGGCATCAATAGTATTAAATATCCAAATCTGATCTGTTCGGAAGTCAATACCACTGGTTCGGTCAAAACCCTGAAATTAAAAACAGATAAAGATAACTGTATTATTCTGGATAAAACTTACCGTAAAGGCTCAAACATTACTCAGACGGTGAATGGTGACACGACGACTTTAAGCTTTAGCAATGTCCGTTATGGTTCAAATGTAGATTTTAATCTCAAGGACGACTACCTGATTTCTGGCACAATTGCGCATCGTAAAACCAAAAATAACATGGGGCAATCCGAATCTTATCAAATCGATCAGTTGGAATTCCAGCGTATCGCCGAGACCGGTCAGGCAGGTACTTCTGGAATCGCATTTGATACAAAGAGCAAAGAATATCTGCAGGTGCGTAATTATAATTACAGCTTGGTTGATGATTATGGTAGTGGCAGTAATGGGATTCGTACCTTAACCAGTCGTGGTATGATTATCGGTCAGCCTGATCTGGCAGATTATCGTTACAGTTTTGATTTTAATACCACGACACCATTTAAAATGGATGAAACCGTATTAAATAACTATAAGCATTTGCCAAAAGAGGGCGTGCTTAGAATTAAGGACAGCGATGATCAGGTGATTGAAGTCAAACAGAACCAGCCTGAATCATTGAAGGCTACTGTTTATTTCAATGGCAGTGAAATTGATGACCTGCTATGGTCTACCATTATCGGTGATAAACAATAATTCGAGATGTCAAAAAAGCCCTGTATTTCCAGGGCTTTTTTTGTTATTGATTGGGGAGAAGTCTTTATTACAAAACTATTTTGAATAGCCGTGCTAATAAATCAGGTAACTGTAGCATCCAATAACAATTCGGCGGGATAAACCGCTTGCCATGAAGTTTTAAACTGTTTATGCACTTGGTCAATTGGGAAAGTACTGAGTTTTGCAATATTTTGCGCTTTTTGAATATTGTCGGCGCGCATATATGCAATCAAATAGTCCTGACCATGAAGTTGCAGATAAAACCAGGACTCGACATGAACCTGTTCAGCCTTAAGCGTTTCAATTACTTCGTCTTGACGTGCTTTCAAAGTACGCTGCCAGTCATGAACTTGCTGCATGTGTAAGGGCTTAAGTTGAATGAGAACTGCGCCGACATCCATAATTTTAATTTTCTTTTGAATATCATCATTATATAAATGATTTATATGAAAAAAGCGACCTGAACCGGTCGCTTTTAAGTTGTTAAGAGGCATTTAGTTGGGTTGAACCAATCCAGTGTTTGGAAAACTGATAGGCAGCACGTCCTGAACGTTGACCGCGTGCCTGACACCAGCGTAGGGCTTCAGCACGGGTTTCTGGCGTGAGTTCCATGCCTGCCTTTTTGAGGTAATGTTCGACAATTTCCAAATACAGGTTCTGATCCATTGGATAGAAAGACAGCCATAAACCAAAGCGGTCAGACAGTGAAATTTTTTCTTCAATCGCTTCCTGAGGATGTAATTCAGTATATTGCGGCACATCAACTCGGGTAACGGGCGTATTTTCATGCATGAATTCGGGTAATAAATGACGACGGTTACTGGTCGCATAAATCACAAAATTGCTGGAACCGGACTGTAAAGAACCATCCAGAACACTCTTTAAACTGCGATAATTTTCATCTTCGGCATTAAAGGCCAGATCATCACAGTAGACAATAAACTTCTCTGGACGCTCTGCAATGAGTTGCTGAATTTGAGGCAGATCGGATAAATCATCCCGTTCGATTTCAATTAATCGTAACCCTTGATCTGCATACTCGGTGAGTAGGGCACGAACAATGGAGGATTTACCCGTACCGCGTGAACCGGTCAGTAAGACATCATTGGCAGGTAAGCCGTTTAAAAACTGCAACGTGTTCTGGATGACTTTTTCTTTTTGTCGCTCAATCCCTTTTAAATCGGCCAGTTCCATCTGTCTAAGCTGATGAATAGGTTTGAGTTCACCATGTTGCCATTTATAGGCATGAGCAGAAAAATCAGGAATTTGTTTTAGTTCGGGCAGACTTTGCTGAAGTTGCTGCAGAACAGTCGAAAGGGCATTTAAAATATGGTCAGGTAACTCAATTTTCGCCATGATTTAACATTACAGATTTAAAATTATGGCTAAGATAGTACCATTGCAAAATTCACAGTCAAAGCCAGAAAAGTATGATAATTTGCTTAAAGTAGAGAATTTTCGTTATTGTAGAGGATAGAAAATTTGTACACATTTTCTGGCTCTGGGTACGAGCTGTATCAAGAATAAATATAGGGAAAAGGCAGATGCTGTTTAAAGATTTTACTCAGGATATTAATCCACATCAGGCCTATCGTATTAAAAAGCTCAAGCAGCAGCTGCAACAGGCTGAGTCCTATGAGGAATGGAAATATATTGCCCTGAAAATAGATGAAGAATCAGGTGCACAGGAATGGAAATTTGATAACAGTTCACCCTACTTTGATGCAGAAGTGATCGCACATCGTCTGGGTAAATTACGACGCTATCGACAACAAAAGCGCACCCGTGACCTGATGTATATTTTGCGCGAAGGCCTGAGCTACGATATTGCCAACATTGCCCATCCTCTACTGTTTACCGAAGCCTATGTGGGCACTAAAAGAATTATTGAAGATTATGTCGAAGAAGTCAGCCAAGGCTTAGCCTATATTGCTTCAATAGACTGTACCTGTCTCAGTATGGAAGAAAAAATCGAATATTTTCAGCATTGTCAGCGCGCCTATGGCCAGCCAGCCCTGATGTTTTCCGGTGGTTCGACGCTGGGTCTGTTTCATACTGGTGTATGCAAAGCCTTAATGGAGCAGGACTTGTTGCCGAAGGTAATGTCCGGTTCAAGTGCGGGTGCCATCATGACCGCCATGTTAGGTGTATCCAAACCTTCGCAATATATTGATATTTTGAAAGGCCATAATTTCTTTCATGAGGCTTTTCATTTCCGCACCATGAGTGAATTGATGAAAGGTAATGGTGGTCTGGCGGATGTAAAATATCTAAAAAAATTTCTGGTCGAAAATCTGGGTGATCTGACCTTCGAAGAAGCACTCAAAACCTCAGGTCTGCATATCAATATTGCGGTTGCACCTTATGATGCTGGACAGGATGCACGCATTTTAAATGCCTATACTTCTCCGGATTTGCTGGTCTGGAGTGCGGTACTGGCGTCTTGTGCGGTGCCGGTTATGTTTCCACCGGTTCGTTTGACCAGTAAGCGCTATGATGGTCAATATACGCCTTATATGGGTTCAACCCGCTGGGTGGATGGCAGCGTGCGCAGTGATTTTCCGCAGGAGAAAATGGCACGCCTGTATAATATTAATTATACCATTGCCAGTCAGACCAACCCGCATATCGTGCCATTCATGCAGGATGATATTTCACGTTTCCGTAAAGGTACCTTGACCTGGCCGCAACGGATTGTTCGCCGTCAGGGCGCGGTGATTACCAAAGGCATGATGGATTTTGCCAGAGAGCATGCCGGAAGCTTACCTCCTGTACGCCGTCTGCTGGATCATGGCTATGGTGTAGTTGACCAGCGTTATTATGGTGATGTGAATATTGTCGGTAAATATAGCCTGCGCCACTATAGCTATATGTTGCAGAATCCACGGCCGTATCTGTTTAAAATTTTACAGCGTGAAGGCGAGCGTGCCACATGGCCGAAAATTTCCCTCATTGAGACTCAGGAACGGGTCGGGAAAACTATTCAGCATTGTCTGGAGCTGCTAAATTATCAGCATACACTTAATCCAATACCTGAATACATTGCCACGACTTAATTTAGATCATCTCGATATTTCTGATTTTGAACTACGAACCAAAGCCCGTAGTCTGGGTTTTGGTCGGCGTCTTTATTATGCCAAGGGAAATGCGCTCTGGCTAAAAACCCAGATATCGCATAGATCTGATAGTTTAATATCATCTCCACATGCTGAACTAGGCTGGCAACATGAGCTGGATTTTTATCAGGCTCATGCCAGCTCAAGTGATCTAAATTTTTTCCTTCCACATCAAATTATTCAACAGCCTTTCAAGATCAATCATGAACAATTTGAGCAGGCCTTAATTCTGGTCGATGCGCCGGCGCATTTTCAGATCATGCCGCATCAGCAATCCATCACGCAAATTCGGCAACATTTGCTGCAAGCTGTGGAGCCTTTAATCTGCCTGCAAGAATTGGGTTATTTGCATGCCGATTTAAAGCAAGAACATTTTGTAAATAATCAGGGCAGGGTCTGCCTGCTTGATTTTGAGCATGTCCAAATACTCCATCAGAATGACCTGCATGAACTGAATGCGACACCGCGTTATATGGCACCTGAACTGTTTCAAGGCCAAGCTAAAAGCTTACAAAGTGAAGTTTATGCTTTGGGTGTTATTTTTTATGAGTGGTTGAGTGGTCAGCGTTTACAGGCGACAGATTATCTGGATTGGGCCTTTTTGCATTGTCAGCGTCTGAAAGTTGAGTTACCGCAGCACTTACAGGCTTTTCAAGGCTTATTAGAAGAAATGTTAAGTAAGCAGAAGCAGCATAGATTGGCCGATTTTCAAGCGGTTAAAGACTACTTAATGACTGAAATTGAATGAGAAAAATACAATAAAACTCGGATTGTTTCTTATTTAATCAAACGAGTGTTTTTTTATGATAAACGGCTTGTCAGCTGGAAATGATCTCTATAATATACACAGCCATTGGGGACGTGGCGAAATTGGTAGACGCACTGGATTTAGGTTCCAGCGCCGCGAGGTGTGAGAGTTCGAGTCTCTCCGTCCCCACCAATCGATATTTGGGTAACTGGATATTGGGTGGAAGTAGAGGATTGGTGTAATGGTAGCATGACGGTCTCCAAAACCGTTCGTCAAGGTTCGAATCCTTGATCCTCTGCCAAAGTTTGAAAGAAATCCAACGCTAAGTTGGTACCCTGATGGGGACGTGGCGAAATTGGTAGACGCACTGGATTTAGGTTCCAGCGCCGCGAGGTGTGAGAGTTCGAGTCTCTCCGTCCCCACCATCATATTAAAGCAAGGCTAATGCCTTGCTTTTTTATTGCCTGAAATTTGAGGGCGGTTTTTTTAGTACCAGATTTTTGCTGTCAAGATTGATGAACATCAATGCGTTCTGGGCTTAAATTATCTAGCGAATGATTGCAAGGGCAGGGCTTTAGTAAATTTCATTGTATTGCTGCAATAATTCATGCGATCTGTATATTCAATAATTTAAATGTTATATGGATCAGTCCCATGGTGTCTAACAATTTTATATATTGGTCTAAATAGAGCAGTATTTGCTCAATAGGGAATTAACTGATTAATTTTTGATATAAAAGTATTTAGCTTTTTATAGAACTACTTGTGAATCAGGTCTGATCGCTATAATATACACAGCCATGGGGATATGGCGGAATTGGTAGACGCACTGTGTTCAGGTCGCAGCGCCTTCTGGGCGTGAGAGTTCGAGTCTCTCTATCCCCACCATCATATTAAAGCAAGGCGAGTGCCTTGCTTTTTTATTGCCTGAAATTTGGCAAAGCCGTTGTATTTATGCTGTGTTGTATTCTGATTCCATGCACTGCTTCAAAAATAATTTATGAATAATAGTTTCAGTATTTTGAATGCTCATGTTGATCAAGATTAGAAATTTATTTGAGTTTTAATTTGAAATGTTGGAATTGAATCGAAATGATTAAAAATAACGAATGGGCAGTCATATCTTCAAATCAATCAAATTTTCGACATAAATTTTATAAAAAATTAAACTAACTGTTTATTTTATAGCGGAATAGATTGTGATTGCTTGTAAAATCGCTTGTCAATGCCGGTCTATCTCTATAATATACACAGCCATTGGGGACGTGGCGAAATTGGTAGACGCACTGGATTTAGGTTCCAGCGCCGCGAGGTGTGAGAGTTCGAGTCTCTCCGTCCCCACCAATCGATATTTGGGTAACTGGATATTGGGTGGAAGTAGAGGATTGGTGTAATGGTAGCATGACGGTCTCCAAAACCGTTCGTCAAGGTTCGAATCCTTGATCCTCTGCCAAAGTTTGAAAGAAATCCAACGCTAAGTTGGTACCCTGATGGGGACGTGGCGAAATTGGTAGACGCACTGGATTTAGGTTCCAGCGCCGCGAGGTGTGAGAGTTCGAGTCTCTCCGTCCCCACCATCATATTAAAGCAAGGCAAATGCCTTGCTTTTTTATTGCCTCAAATTTACTAAACAAAGAAAAGCCCATCGAAATGGGCTGAATAACTGGAGAATAGCGCTGTTGAATCAGTGGAAAGATTAATTTATTTTTCTTCTCTTAAATAGAAGCAATCAGGCTTTTAAATGATCTTCAAATTCCTCGCCTAACTGTAGTGCCAGAGCATTACCTGCCAGATCACAGGTCACCAGGCCATATTCTTTCTTGAAGCTGAAACTGAAACCACGATCATCCGCCAGGGTGCGTACCGAATATCCTAATTTTTCTAACCATAGTCGAAATGCAATCAAATTTTTCGCTTTAACCACTTTTTTCACGAGATCACTCCTTCATCATTGTTAAATCTTAAATAAGGGTGAAAAATTATCTTTTAAAGGGCAAATGCCTTTATTTAAATTAATTTAAATGAATTTGTGTATATAGTGAACATCGGTTGATTAAGAAAAAATCAATTTAAACGTTAAGTAAATGATTTTTATCATATTGAATAGGTTGTAACTAAATATTAAGCTTTTATAAGCTATAAATTTGGATAATTAATTTTCTAATTCAATAGCTTATTAGTGAAACAGGTTATTTCCTAATTTTATCAATCGTATGAAATAGAAAATTTCAGATCTAGAATGAGGAAATTAAAATCCAATCGACTTATTTATTAAAAGAATACCGGCTGCTGGTTTTCTGATCTTCAGCTCGATTTGCATGCTTTATACTGTCTGAAATGTAATTCTCAAACTGAATACCCGCACCATGACTGAATTAACCATTGAAGACTATGTGAATTAGCAAATTGAATTAATGCAGCAGCAGGGACTTGATCCGGTTGCTGTGATGTTGGGACATGAAGACTGGTTGAGCTTTAGTATTCAGTCGAAAGTGGCCTATACGCCTTTCGGCAGTGCCCGTCGTTATCAGCCTGCTTTAGGTGGCTTGCTACTGGTACGTATTGATGAAATGCAGGCGGTGCGTGTCGTGACTCAAGGTGAACTGGATACTTATGCACAAAGTAACCAGATTCTTTAACATTGCTTCATGCGATACATACGTTGTCAGTTTTAGTGAATAGAATCCAAGAAACTAGTTACTGCTATCCTACATATCATCATTCGGGATCGACATGGCCAATGTCACTTTTAAAGTTGAACGACAGAACTAATGTCATGCTCTGAAAGCAGACATTTTATTTCTATTTTGGTTTACAGTTTAATTTTGAATAATGCCCATTATATTAAATGGGTGCAAATGAGAGAGGGTATCTAAATCTCACTTGTTAAAAATAGACAGTATAGACAGTGAATCGTTCATGAAGTACATGGTTAAATATCCCAATATTACAAGCCATATCAGGATAATAATTCCTGCTGCCCAACGGTTTATAGGCCTTTCAACTAAGGTTTCTCCAAGAATTCTACAATCATCTACAATGTTTTGTGGGGTAAGCTTGATAACTAATAAAATACCTAAAGGTACAATAATAATATCGTCTAAATACCCAAGTACGGGAATAAAATCTGGAATTAAATCAATTGGTGAGAAGGCATAAGCAGCAATAATTAAAGCTAAAAACTTTACAGAATTGGGCGTTCGCTTGTCTTTTGCAATAAGCCAAACAACCAAGATGTCTTTTTTAATTGATTTAGCCCATTGCTTGATTCTTTGATACATAGCAAATATTAAAAGAACTATAGAGATTTAATCATAAGAGAGTTCTCTTAAAACAATATAGATTTTTATTATCCTATTACGATTTTCTAAAATTAACATAATACGCGTTATACGAAATGCTATTTTTTATTTTATACAAATTATATGTTTAGCGTATAAGTGAAAGCCCAATTCAAGTAAATTGGGCTTTTTTATTCACTTGTTAGGTTCCATGCTGATTATTTAAGCAATGTTCCACGAATTTCTCTAATTTAAATCAATATCATCCTGTTATTTATAAGTCATTATTTCATGTGTTGGAACTGAAATTGGTTTCTAAAAAAATAGAGGACTTGATTAATTATAAGAAAGCAAAAAATGGCACAGAAAGACATTTTTTAGATGGAGATTCAACTTATTCCAATTTGTGCAAAATTTGTACGTGCCTTTCAATAACATTCTATGCATCGCAAATGACAAATAAGTAAGTCGGCTGAAGCATTGATCTTCAGCTTTGAATCCGGTTTAAAACTGATCTTTCAGGGTTCTTAAACGCTGGAATTCTTCCACGCTTTCTGCGCGCAGAAAAGGATTGGTTTGCAATTCATCTTCAATACTACTTGGCAGCGTGCACTGGCCTAGTATACGCAAACGCTCAATATGTTCGAAGCGTTCCAGAATTGCCGAATTGTCCGGTTCAACGTGTTTGGCAAACTGTGCATTCGATAATGTGTATTCATGGGTGCAATAGACTTGGGTGCGCGGTGGCAAGGCAGCCAGACGGGACAGTGAATGATACATCTGTGAATAGGTGCCTTCAAAAACCCGGCCACAACCCATGGCAAATAAGGTATCGCCGCAGAACAGCACATCAATCGCATCAATAAAATAAACAATATGGCCGAGTGTATGCCCGGGTACAGCAATCACCTGGATATCTATTCCATGAAAATTAAACTGTTCTTCATGCTCAAGAGGATGGGTGATAAACGGAATTTTGCTTAGTTCTGCCCGTGGGCCATACACAGGCAGATTTTGTCCTTGGATCAGTTCCGGCACACCGCCAATATGATCTTTATGCCAGTGAGTCAGCCAGATTTGACTTACAGTTAAACCGTGTTCGGCACAATAGTCTTGTACCAATTCTGCTTCGGTTGGATCAATCACAGCCACCTGATGCGACGCGGTATGTTCAAGCAACCAGATATAATTTTGCAGTGAATTCTGGACATCAATACAGTGAATTTTAAAGGGTGTCATAGCACATCACATCAAATGAAGATTATAGATAAAGTAGCATAATTTCGGATACTCTGGTGCTGGTTGATATCGTCTGATCATCCGCGATTACTTTCATTTATTCCAAATTTGAAAAATTTATAATTCCGGATCATCAATGCTCACCGCATTGCCGATGGTGTAAAAATGCCCGCCGGCTACATGATGAATACTTTTCCACTCTTCATCCACTTCATGATAATGCCAGTGGCCGTCGCGGAAGACCCGATCATCGGCATAGGCTGCAATCACCTTGCCTATAAACAGGTCATGCATTTGCTGGTTATGCGGCTCAGGAATCATCTCGCAGAGTATCCAGGCCGCACAGCCTTGTACTACAGGAATATCAGCATCAGGAAAATGAAATAGTTCTACTCCGGATTGTGCCAGTTTGTCAGGCACATCATGCAGGCTCTGCGTACCCAGACGATAGACCATATTCAGTTGTTTCAATGTTGGAATTTGCAGCGCGAAATAACCTGATTTTTCAATAATATTTCGGGTTTTGGTACTTTTGTCCAGAACCACGGTCACTTTGGCAGGACTGAATTCCAGTGCGCATGCCCAGGCCGCTGCCATGACATCTGTATCCTGCTGGTCTTGAGCAGATACCAGCACAGTAGGTCCATGGGTAATCAGACGATAAGCTTTTTCTAAGGGAACACTTTGAAGATGGGAGTTTGTCATGCAGCACCATTTGCTCTATTTATTTAATAGGCTAGATTAATGAGATCATTAACATATTCAAGTTCCTTCTTGCAAAAAAGCTTTTAAACTGGAGATCGTTATATTCAGGAATTCAAAAAATGAAAATGTACCAGGTCGATGCGTTTACCACAGAACTGTTTAAAGGCAATCCCGCAGCCGTGATTGTGCTGGATGAATGGCTCGAAGATGGTCTGATGCAAAATATCGCCTTGGAAAATAATCTGTCTGAAACGGCTTTTGTTAAAGTTATCGATAGCGATAATTATGCCATCCGCTGGTTTACGCCAACCAAGGAAGTAGATTTTTGTGGTCATGCGACATTGGCCAGCAGCTTTGTACTATTCAATCAATTTGATACGGGGAAAACGATTCATTTTCATGTAAAAGACTTAGGCATTTTTGTAGTCAATCAGGATGCAGATGGCAAGATCAGAATGAACTTTCCAGTTCGTCGTGCAGAGCCAGTTGCTGAATATCCTGAAGCTTTAAGACAGGCCTTGAGCAAACCGTTTAAACAGGTTTATCTGAACGCGCAGGGCTATATTGTTGAATATGAATCGGTACAGGATGTGCTGGATGAAACGCCTGATTTTGAATTGTTGAAACAGTTGAATGGCAAACGTACTGCGATTACTGCTCAAAATACCTATTTAGATGTTGCAATTACTTCACAAGATACCCAATACGACTGTATTTCACGTTATTTTGCACCGAGTAATGGAATCAATGAAGATCCGGTAACCGGTTCAATTCACACTGGAATTGCGCCGCTCTGGGCCGAGAAACTTGGTAAAAATGAACTGGTTGCCTATCAGGCCTCGGCGCGTGGTGGGGTGCTATATTGTGCCTTGCAAGATCAGAATCGAATTGAAATTTCCGGTTACGGCAAGCTATATATGCAGGCTGAGATTTATCTTTAATTTTTTAATTACATAGAACTACATGTCGTCAGGTGAGACGGCATGTTATTTTGATGGTCCGGCTTGGAATAGATTATTCAGAAAAAGAATCATTCTCTAAGAAGGGCGCGAATAAAAATTTATATTTATAATTTGGATGAAGAATGTTGCTACGTTATAAAAATTTAAGTCTGGCGATTGTATTGTCTGGCTGTAGTGCACTGAGTTTTGCACAACCTGTTTTGGTGAAAACGGAACAAAATGTTGAAGAATACCGACTGGATAATGGACTGCGCATTATCCTGGCACCGAATGATAAAGAAAATAAAGTTTTTATGAATACGGTCTATCTGACCGGCTCCCTGAATGATCCTCAAGGCAAGGGCGGTCTGGCGCATCTGCTGGAACATTTGGCCTTTAAAGGCACAGAAAATGTCAAAGGGGATGAATTCCAGCGTCGACTGGATCAATATACCTTGATGACCAATGCCAGTACCGACTATTACTCAACCAAATATACTAATGTGATCCGTCCTGAAAAAACTGCGCTGAGTGAAGTCATTTTTCTCGAAGCCGAACGCATGGACAAGCTGGTGCTTCAGGAAAAATATGTACCGACTGAAATTGATATTGTAAAACGCGAGCGTGAAATTCGTCTGGATCAGCCATTTTCAGTATTGATCGATCAGGTGTTTAAATCTGCTTATGGCAATCAGTATTTAGGCCGTTTGCCGATTGGTGACCTAAATGAGCTGCAATCAATCAATATGCAGGAACTAAACCATTTTTACCGTCAATGGTATGCACCGAATAATGCCTTTGTGGTCATTTCGGGCAAATTTGATAAGGCCGAAGTCTTAAAACAGCTGGATACGCATTTCAGTCCGATTCAATCCCGAAATGTACCAGCGCAAGTGAAAGTCCCAGCGCTTAAACCAGAGCAAATCAAACAGCGTGAATTTACAGTAAAGAAAGGCAGTGATCTGGCCAAGTTTAATCTTTATTTGAATCAATCCGAAGAAAGCATTAAAACGGCTTTGGCTGTTTCGCCAACGCTCTATACTTTGCAGCCAAGTGGACATCTCTATCAGAATATGGTGGAAACTGGGAAGTCAACAGCGGTGCAATCCAGTACCTGGCTGGATAAAGACTTTAATCTGGTGTTTATGGGAGCAATCTATGCTCCGAATCATCAGGCACAAGCGATAGAGCAGGGACTGATTCAAGGCGTAGAACAGAGTCAGCCATTTACCGAAGCAGAATTAAACCGGGCTAAAAATCTGACCCGAAATCAGGCCGACAATATTAAAAACAGTGCGACTGCTTTGGGTTCACGTTTAAGCGATTATGCAGTGGCGTATTCAGGTGACTGGAGCCAGTATTTTAAAGATCTGAATTCAATTCAAAGCCTGAGTGTGAATCAGGTCAATCAGGTCTATAAGAGTTTTTTAAAACCTGAATACCGTATTTCTGGCAATATTTTACCTACCCCGGAAGATCAGAAGAAAGCGCAGGAACTGGCACAGACAGAAGCACCGGCAAAAACTCTGGATCAGCAGGCCGAAACAGAAGAGCCTCTGAAAGATGTCAGTGTCTATCAGGCTGAAGTAAAACAATATATACAGCAGTCCAAACAGTATTTGCATAGTAAAGACAAACAGATTCAGCGTGGCAAGTTGAAAAATGGCATTAAATACGCGCTGTTTCCGACGACTACACGCGATGATAAAGTCTATGCCACAATTTCACTGGATTTTGGTAGCGCTCAAAGTCTGATGAATAAAGGCGAGATTCTTGATCTGACCGCTTATTTAATGTTGCGCTCATCGAAAACCCAAAGCTTGCAGCAGATTGCCGATAAAATTATTGAAGTAGGCGGTTCGGCGACTGCCAGTGCATCCGGCAATGGCCTGACCTTGCAGATCAGCGCCAAAAAAGAAAAGTTTGAAGAGTTTTTCCAGTATGTGGTTGATGTACTGAAAACGCCGGCATTTGAGCAAAGCCAGTTTGACTTGATCAAGAGTCAAACTTTATCCAGTCTGGATCGTCCTTACACTGAACCAGATACCGTGTCGAGCTTGACGATAGCGCGAACTCTCGAGATCTATCAGCCTGGCGATCTGCGTTTCCATTTCGAGCCTGAACTGGCCAAAAAACAGTATCAGAAAGCGACTCGCGAACAGGTTATGGCACTGTATCAGCAGTTTTTAAAAACCCAGCATGCACAAATCGCGGTCACAGGTGAGTTTAATCCAAAATCGATGCAAAAAACGCTGAAAAACAGTTTCTCAGACTGGAAAGCTACACAGCCTTATGAGCGTCTGAAATCGGAATATCGAAGCTATCCAGCCCAGAAAATTCATGCGTTGTCTGAGCAGCGTGAATTCGGGAGTTATGAGGCATTCATGAGCATGCCGGTCGGCGCAGATCATGCCGATGCACCTGCATTACAGGTATTTCGATATATTCTGGGTGATTCACAGTTATCGTCACGACTGGCACAAGAGCTACGCGAGAAAAATGCCCTAGTCTATGGTTTTAGTGCAGATGTGCAACTCGATGAATGGGCAGATGTGGGCGCCATGATGATTAGTGCCAATTATACGGCTGGAAAATCCGCACAGGTTTCTCAGGCAGTGCATAAGGTACTCAATGAACTGCTGACACGTGGCGTGACTGAACAGGAAGTCGAAGCGGCAAAAGCCAGTATCTTGAAACAGCGTTTAACTGCACTCGAAGATGATCGCCGTATTCACACTATGTTGATTCCACAGCTGGAAAAAGACCGTAATCTGGTTTACCGGGAAAAACGTGATCAGGCGATTGCTCAACTGAGCAAAGCCGATATTGATGCCATGATCAAAAAATACATCAAGCCGGACCAGCTGGTGGAAGTGATGGCTGATCAGTACGGTAAGCAAGTTAAAACATCATAGTGTTGATAAAAAATCCCCTCAAGTGAGGGGATTTTTTTATTTTAGTTTTATGCTTTAGGTTGCTCTATGGCTAAAAACAATCCCTCCAGTTAAGCTTGCAAGGATAGATAGGAGCAGACTCCAAACAGATACAATAAGAAGGAAAATCAATATTCCACAGCCAAGCAAAGTTGAAACGAAAGCAATATCTTGATCAAAAGGATGATGGATCGCCACTTGATAATAATAAGACGTTATCCAGCTTGAAATAATAGTGAGTAAAATACAAAGTCCTTTGCCTGAAGGCGTATTTAGACTGGAATCTGTTATCCAACTTAGCATGTCCTCATCTACTCAAAGTCGATAAAAACGTTTAGCATTTTCATAAAAAATCGGCTTTAAGGCATTTTCATTGTAGTCCTGCACAATATCGCTAAAGGCATCAATAATGTTGGTGAGTGAGCTACTGACACTGTCCATTGGAAAGTTGGATGCAAACATCACGCGCCCAGAACCAAAACAGTCTAAAGTATGCTGGATCACGGGTGCGGCACGTTCCACTAATTCCTGTTTACTTGCCAGCCGTTTCTGCGTGTGAAAATCATGTCCCAAGACTGGCATAAACAGACCAGACATTTTGGTCGATACATTTTTGCATTCGGCCAGTTCTGCCAACTGATCTTTCCAGTCTGCAAATATCTGGGTGCGATCTTGTTCGGTCTTGCCTGTAGCTTTGCTCACTTTGCCAAATAAACCTGCGGGCGTACCCAGATGATCCAGCACAATAGGGGTGTTTGGAAAGGCTTTGGCCAGCGCAGTAACATCCGCAATCTGGGTAGAGTACACCCAGGCATCAAAGCTTAAATCTTGCCTGGCCAGTTCGTCAAAGCCCTTCAGGAAATCTGTGTTGCGATAGAGATGCGGTTCATCGGTCTAGGCATGAATCCCTTTATCTGGATGTACTGCAGCCATTTTACGGATGCCCCGAAACTTGGGAGAAGCTTTGCGATGCAATTGAATCAACTGTTTAAAATTTTTCTGCCGCGGATCCGCCGTGGCGACAATTCCACCCAATTGGATAGTGTGCTGATCAAAAGGAAGCCCAGCGATAAAACGGGTTTCATTTACCACACCCGTACCTTTATGGTCATGCCAGCTGGCTTCAACATGCACAATCTGCTCTATTTCATAATGTCCTGCATCTTTCTTGTAATTTGCAGGCAGATAAGGTGCAGTCAGGTGCTGTGTCAGGCCAATGGTCTCAATGACGTCTCTGGGTTTCAACAGTCGAACCATTCTGTCTAGTAATTTGGGATGATTGCCGAACAGCTTTACCGCTAGCGCTGCCGCATGTGGGGTATTGTACGGATCCCATTGGTGGATATGAGGGTCAATGATCGGGAAGGGAAGTTGCTGCATGCTATGCCTTGTTTTCGTTTATTTATTATTCAATTTATATAGTGCTTAAATCACTTTAAAGTCAATATGATAAATGACAGCAAATAAAAAAAGCCCCGCGGGGCTTTTCGTATTTTAATCAATGATCATGCTTGTGATCATGGTTATGCTTGTTGGCATGAAACTCTTCATTGTGACGGAAACGTAAATAGTTTTCGAACTGTTCACAGTATTCATCATAGTTATCTTCCAGCATCATTTGAAATTGCTGCAAGATATAAGACATGACCTGATCTTTGGCATCGCGCATTTCATTCCCATCTTTAAAGTTATTCGCTGCCACCCAGGTATTGAAACGGGCAGTACCAAATAACATCGCCGCACTGACTTGACCGCGCTTATCGCTCGGTTTTTCCTGTGAGCCTTTTTCTACGCGACAAAACTCGTTGGCTTGTTGAATAAATTCATCAGCACGTTCAAAGAATGCCGCATTTAACGCTTCTTCTTCGGTTACATCGGTTGCTTCAATCTTTTGAACCATGAATTTGTTCCTAACACTAAAATCTCAATCGTTAATTATAGGCAAAGCCTTGCAGAAACTAAACCTTTGCCTTAATCTAAAAAATAGCCTAAGCATATAAAAGTGAATGCCATGCAGGATGCGATTGCAGTACAAAGCCTAAAAAGTGATATTGCCTTATTGCGCCAGAATATTTGGCCACCGGCAAATCTAGCCAATGTTGAAGGCTTGCCGATTTATTATGGCAGCCAGTCACAGGTAGATGAATACTATAGCCAGTGGCTCGGGCTGATTGAAAGGGCACAGGATCTGTTTCAGCCTTTTATGGAAGATGAAATCTTGGATGCGATCCATCTGCCGAGTCATTTAAACTTGCCGCTGTTTTATTTTCATGTTGACCGGATTCGCATTAATAAAACCCGCGCCAAGGAATCCAAAACTTTTCGTGGGGTCGCCAGCCTGATCGAAAAATGCGGCCAGTTCGAACCCGAGCAGATTGCAGCCATGCGGCAGTGGCTTGATAGTGACGATACTGCAGCTTTGGTGGCACACCGTGAATTTGTGGATTTACGCACTTATGTGTTTCAGCATGGCCAGAGCGAATATACACGCACCCGTTTTTATGTGAATGGGATCGTGCTGAGTGTCGAACCACATTTTGAGCTGGTCGATGCACGCGATAAGCCACGCAAGCAACGCAGCGACAGTTATAACGATCCTCTGGCAGATAATAATACCTGGAAAGTGTTTGGCAAATATCGCTAGCACAGTTTGACCAAGCCCGGTCTTACCAGAAGCGCTTGGTATTTTCTGCAAACTGCTGTAAACGTTCTGCTGCTTCACTCGACAAACGCTGCTGTTCCGCACTTATCCAGCCCAGCACAAACCAAGCCTTGGCCTGTTGTTTGACATAAGGTCTAAATAATTCGTCTGCTACAAACAGGTCATTATAATGCCCAAGGCTTTCCTGCAAGGGTTTTAAGGCTTTTAAATAAGCTTTAACCTCTTTTTCAGGAAATAAGCTTTGCAAGAATTCTACGTTATAGCGTAAGCGTTTGACCCGTTTGCGTGTGCGATGTCGGGATTCAATATCCAGTTCTTGATAGTTCTCGGTATCCTGATAGATTTGCTGATGCAGCTTGCTCAGGCCTTTACACAAAATTTTATGCGAAGACTTAGCTTTACCCTCTGTATTTTCTTGGCTAAAGCTGAATAGTTGCAGCATTAATTCTACTGTGGCAGGACTTCTAAACAGCGCACTGATATTTGGCTGTTTTTGACGGTGTGGCGGTAATTTCAGTAAGGGGGAACCTGCTTTTTCCAGTTGTGGAATCAGGCTTTCTGCCAAGGCATCGCGATCTCGGGTAGAACCCAATTGCTGAAAAATATCCCGTAGCTGTTCCGGCCATTCTGGCTGTACATGTTCAGTCACGGACTGGAAAATTTTAAAAGCACTGCGCAAACGTCGAATCGCAACACGTGCCTGATGCACATGATCACTATTATAATTTTCGGCAGCAATCGCCGTCGCATTTGGGAAAAGATGAGCCAAACAATTGACGACAATCTTTTGCAAAATCGTACTGATCTGATCTTTCTGCTCAAGCACTAAGGGAAGCTGATGCTGAACCGGTAGACTCTCTTCACCATGTAATAAGGCAAAACCGCGTTCCGATTTGCTCCGTGTATCCAGCCACAAAGCATAACGCTGAACCCAGGGCTGAATGAAATCAATCAATTCACTCAGCTGGCCGGATTTAAGCTCAAATTCGACCTCATAAATATCGATGGCTTGATCATTGTGCCGAATTTCTCCGACATCAAAAGCAATCTCAATCTGGCTGTCCAGATGACTTTCTGTGAGTACATACCGTACGACATCTGTTTCAAATTGCAGAATAAGTGGTGTCTCCAGATCACCGATCGCCTGTTTCAGAATTTTTTTTGCCGGTTTATGTTTGCGATATAACTGAAAATCACAATGTTCCGGAGGACTTTTTAATTCATGCTCAAGTTCAAAACGTTCAAATTGTTGTTCGGTCGCTGCTTTCAGGGTTTGAATCCATTGCTGGTCTTCCAGACGTTGCCGCAGGGCAATCTGATGTTGTTGTAATTGCTGTGCTTCAGTATCAAAATAGCGTGCACACAGGCGATGCCGAGTCGGCTGAAGTTTCTGAATGTCCTGTTCAAATTGCACACGAGACTGTGGCGGAATCTGAAATTTGAGTTCTATTTCTGCCATCGGGTCATTCCTCCGCGATGTTGGTTTTACAGATTAATATAGCCCAAAGATCGGCAGGGGTGTGATGTGCTTCTGCAACAAAAAGCACGCCATAGAAGGCGTGCTTTGAGTTTTTCTTGTGATATTTATTTCAATATTTTTATTTCAATATGTTTATTTCAGGAATTTACGACTGACCAGGAACTGTTCGGTCGCTTCAAGCAGTTTTTGCGCATAGACTTCCTGCTTGGCGGTCAGCCAACCCAGCACAAACCAGTCACTTGCTTCCAGCTCGGTCTGCTGAATATAAACTGCAGAAGAGGCCAAAGTTTGATATTCACTGGCTGCCAGTTGAGCATCGTTCAGCGCTTTGCTGTATTTCTGCAAATTTTTGACATCATAGATCGTGGTTAAAATCGGAAAGCTGAATTTCAGTTCCTGAATCCGGCCCGACAATTGATCCAGACTTTCAAAATCAGTGATATCCGTCTGATTCATTTGTTCCTGCAAGGCTTTATATTGCTGTTGCAAGGTAGTTTGCGCAGCGGTTTTCAGATCCAGGGAAGCATGCTCATTTTCATTTAAGCTGAACATCAGTAATTCCAGATAATGATGCACATTCTGGGTAGACTTGACCAGATTGCCGAGTTTCTCCTGCGCATACAGAATATCTTTGCTCAGATTTTCTGCCGTGGTTGGATTTTGCAGGAAGCCGGCCAAGCTGTTTTGCATGTGTTGCAAATGTTGCAGATGTTCAAATTGCTGCTTAAAGGCCGCCAGTTGATGTGCCCATTTGTCCGAAAGCTGAGGATGCCAGTCTTTGAACAGCAGCAAGGTCAGATATAAGTGGTCTAGTGCCAGTCGTGCCTGATCAATATGTTCCTGCTCTGCGACCTGTGCTGCAATCGCCGCGATATTCGGCAATAAATGCTGCATCTGCTGCGCAATCAGACTGCACATGGTTTTACTGGCGCTGTCTTTTTTGCTGATCTGAAATTCTTTGCTGAGAGTCGCAGGGCTAACGCGCTGTGAAGTGGCCAATAAATTGCCTATTTCTGCCTTGCTGCGTACATCGAGCCAGAGCTGGTATTTCTTGACCCATTCAAAACTAAAGGCCAGCAGATGTTGAATTGAACCATTTTTTAGTTCGAACTCGACTTCATGTACTTCTTGCTCGGCATGCTGAGTACGGATCTGTCCAATATCCAGGCTGACTTCGATCTGGGTATCTTCATAGTCAATTACCCTTAACGTGCGGGAAATATCGGTTTCAAACTGGAGTTGTAGCTGGTCGAACTGATTACCGAGCGCATTGCTGAGAATTGTCCCGGCTTCTGGAAATTCCTTATAAATATCTAAATCCAGTTCAGGAGATGCAGTTAATTTCCCTAGATCATGATTATGTTCAAAGCGTTCGATATGGCTTTTTCCGGCCGCTTTTAGGGTTTGAACCCAACGTGTACCTTCCAGACGCTGACGTAGTGCCACCCCATGCCGGGCCAGTTGGCGGTCGGCAGTATCATAATATTTGGCTTGAAGCTGGATCTGTTGAGACTTTTTCGGATCAAGTGCCTTGAGCAGCGCAGTGCGTCTTGCCGCAGGAATCTGGAACTTGAGTTCAACTTCAACCATGATGATCATCCTATCTGTTCAGTGCAATTAAGCACTGAATCTTCACTTGAATAAGGTTTTGAAATGAGGCGGACAGCAGCCGCAATTATATTTTTAGATTTGTGCGCAGCAGATTGTAACCAAAATCAAAATGCATGTAAGACTTGACTGAGCATAAAAAGCTTAAACAGAAGTTTGAAACTTAGATTTCATCGGTTCATTTTAGGCTAAAACGATCGGATTTAGGCGTTCACGGGGATGTGCAAGATACATTGAAGCGCGAATCAAAAGGCTGTTATTTGGCCAAAATATACGCTAAGGTAAAACAAAAACGTCAGGATGATGACAGATGAATGTACAAGTACAACCAGAAAGTAAGAATGAGGTGGTGGTTCAGACCCAGATGCCGATTAAGAATTATCATGAATTTTATCGCTTCTATTTGACCGAACATCGGCATATCATCAGCCGCCGTCTGCACGTGGCCGGCAGTAGCATCGGTTTATACTGTTTTGCTAAAGCCATTCGTCAAGGCAAGCCGCGATATTTTGCCTATGGTTTACTCTCGGGCTATGCTTGTGCCTGGGTCGGTCATTTTATCTTTGAGCGCAATAAACCAGCCAGCTTCAAACAGCCTGTATATAGCTTTATCTCGGACTGGCGCATGTTTGCCGATGTCCTGCGTGGTAATATCAGTCTGATCGACCTTAAATACGATAAAATTTCCCGTTAAGCCAGAATGACTTTTATCGGAATGTGCCCACTTAAAGCATGAAATTTCGATAAAAGCCTTGCAAGTCTAGAATTATTATTCTAATAATTATGGTATTGCAGATTAGGTTTTTTGATCAACTATTATATTTTAATTAATACATCAGTTTTCCAAGCCTGGAGCGACCTTCTCCGGGCTTTTTTTATGCCTGTTTGCTACCAATAAATGTTCAAGATTTTGCTCATGCTATTGTGTAAATATTCATAGAAGAATTCATGTGGATTTGTGCTGAAAGTAAAAGATCCTTTCTGGCTTTGAAACGTTTTCCCACAAACGAATGACTCAAAACCAGAAAGGATCGGGTATTACAAACACAGGTATTTATTTTTCTGTTTATTTTCTGTGTCTAAGGCTATTTAAGACGCTTCGCGCCGATTGGGCTATCCCTGAAAATGGGTATTTTTAATATTAATTAATTTGAGTACGCTTGAGCCAGGCGAAAAAAAGACAAAAAAATCGCTCTTAGAATTTTGCAACTTCTCCACCAAGTTATCTGCAAAATCCTAAAAGCGTTTGTCGGAGGGCGTAAGCATTAACACGTTATAATTATTGTTATAAGGCGATTAAAACGCAGATTTGAAAGTCCGTATATCCCTGAAAATGGTGATATTTGAGATTTAATTGACAAATTGCGCTAAAAAACTGCAAATCTGTTGCTGCCCAGTCTTAGAAACAGCAAGATGGCGGCAATTAAACCGAGTTATGCCTATAATAGAGCCATCCTAGCAAGTGGCGAGCAAGATGCGCGGTTTATATTTAATTACCAATGATGATCCATTAGAGCTTTTATTAGCGAAGTTGGAAGGTGCAATGGCCAATGGTGGTGTTGCGGTCTTGCAATATCGCCGTAAAAAAGTGGCGAAAGAAGATCAAATTTACGAAATCGAGTACATGAAAGCCATGTGTGCTGAATATGGCGTACCTTTCGTGATTAACGATGATCTGGAAATGGCGGTTAAATACGGCGTGGGTGTGCATTTAGGCCAGGATGATGGTTCGATTGTCGACGCTGTTGCGCGTTTGCCTAAAGGCGTGTTGATTGGCCGTAGCTGTAATAACTCACTTGAGCTGGCTAAACAGGCCATTGCCGATGGTGCGAATTATGTGGCATTTGGAGCAATTTATGCGACTGATAGTAAACCTGAAGCGGGTAATATTGGTCTTGAAACCTTAAAACTGGCCAAAGAAAAATTGAACGTGCCTCTCTGTGCCATTGGTGGTTTAACGGTTGAAAATTCAAAGGATGTCATTGAGTCAGGTGCGGATTATTGCGCGGTGATTAGTGATATATTGGGACTTCCTATGAATGCCATTCCTGAACGTTTAGATGAATGGTCTGCGCTTTTTCAAGCTACAGCATAAAATTTTTTGATTGATTTAATTTTGAGTCGAGTGCCTTCATGAGCTTATCTCCAAAGCAAGAACAATTGTTCAAACAAGCCAATAAACATATCCCGGGTGGCGTCAATTCACCTGTACGCGCATTTAATAGTGTCGGTGGGACGCCGGTCTTTATCGAAAAAGCCCAAGGTGCGTATCTGTATGATGTCGATGGCAAACGTTATGTGGACTATGTAGGTTCATGGGGGCCGATGATTTTGGGTCATGCGCATCCAGCGATTATTAAAGCGGTTCAGGATGCCGCAGTAGACGGTTTGAGCTTTGGTGCGCCCACAGTTCATGAAACCACACTGGCAGACATTATCTGCGAGATCATGCCATCGATTGAGCTGGTTCGTATGACCAACTCAGGTACAGAAGCGACCATGACCGCGATTCGTTTAGCGCGTGGTTATACTGGCCGTGACAAGATTGTAAAATTTGAAGGCTGTTATCACGGTCATTCGGATTCATTATTGGTAAAAGCCGGTTCAGGTTTATTGACCAGTGGTGAAGGGGAAGCGACGTCGGCAGGCGTGCCAGCGGATTTTGCAAAACATACGCTGACACTTCCATATAACGACATCGCGACTTTAAAAGAATGCTTTGCCAAATTTGGTTCGGAAATTGCCGGCGTGATTGTTGAGCCAGTCGCAGGCAACATGAACTTGGTGAAACCAATTGACGGTTTCCTGCAAGCGATTCGTGATGTCTGTGATGAACATGGTTCAGTGTTTATCATTGATGAAGTAATGACCGGTTTCCGTGTCGGTTTGGGTGGTGCGCAAGCACATTATGGCGTTACTCCGGATTTAACCACTTTAGGTAAAATCATTGGTGCAGGTCTGCCAGTGGGCGCTTTTGGTGGTAAGCGTGAAGTGATGGAATGTATTGCACCACTGGGTAAGGTATACCAAGCAGGTACATTGTCGGGTAATCCACTGGCAATGCGTGCCGGTATCGAGATGTTCAAGCATTTACGTACCGAAGGTTTTTATGAAAAATTAACCGCACAACTCGAAAAATTGCTCGCCGGTTTACAAACTGCTGCTGATGAAGCAGGCATTCCATTCAAGACCCAACAAGTGGGCGGTATGTTTGGTCTTTACTTTACCGATCAGGAAGATATTACTAGCTTCGACTCTATGCTGAAATGCGATGTCGATGCGTTCCGTAAATTCTTCCATGGCATGTTAAATCGTGGCGTAAACCTTGCACCATCTGCTTTTGAAGCAGGATTTATTTCTGCTGCGCATAGTGATGAAGATATTGCTTACACGATTCAAGCGGCTAAAGAAACTTTTGCTGAGATGAAAGCGTAATACCTCTCCCAAACCCTCTCCTTAAAGGCATAGGTATCTACACATCTATGAGATACCTAATGCCATTGTGGCTATCTCATTGAGTTCATCTATTGAATATTCCGAGAGCAGTTGAAGAGTGTTCAGTAAAATCGAAAGCCCTGCCAATAAGGCAGGTGCACTTTCCAACCTACCTCTTTTCTGCTGCCGACCTGAAAGACGGGTGAGAAATACACGAATTTTCTGATGGTGTTCATCTTCAGAACGCTGGATTCGCCAAGTTAAAACACAAGCCATACAGCTAATCAGTAACCGCCTTAAAATGGCTTCAGGTCTGGTCTGAAGCCATGCTTCAATATCATGACCTGCCTGCTTGAGCAGCTTGAAATAGCATTCAATTGTCCAGCGCCAGTAATACCAGGTCGTCATCTCTACCGTAGTAATCTCTGATGGAACATTGCTGATTAGTGACCATCTTGCGACGGTCTTATCCTGATCATCTTTCACTACGGCAACAATTAATCTGGCTTCAATCGCACTCCCTGGCTGGGGAGCAACCCGTTGGCCTGAATCGTCATTTCTCTTCGGTTTTGCTGCACGTGTTATCCGGATAGCAGTTTCTCCCACATGCAACATATGCCGGTTTCCTTTATAGGCAATCGGCTGGACCTGCTGCGTTTCTACTCGTTCTGCGGCTTCTGCAACTTTGCATGTTTTGCCCTGATGCTCAATTCGATGGCCTTCTTTCGCCCGAATCAGCCATTTAAAACCCTGGCTGCTCATTTCCCTTAGGTGGGCAATGGAGTCACCTTCACGATCAATGATATGAACACATGTTTTCTCAATGGGATATTGTTCAATCACTTTGATTTGTTCGGTAAGTGAATCTAGATGAGATTTGCGCCCAGCAGAGTGTTGACTGAATGTGGAATAGCAGCCTGAGGCATCTGATAGTGTCTGCGCCAGTGGCGCAATAGGTAGTCCCGAGGCTGCATCAACCAGCAGACTGCTTTGCAATTCATAGCCTGAATCATATTGATGGGTTCTTTGCAGGCGCTGAATTTTATGATGGTGTTTCACATACTGTAGCTGAGACCAGTCATGAACAATCAATGCATATTGATGCGGTGATGCCTTGATCTGTTCACATGCAAGATGTTCAATTGGCTGGTTTAACTGACTAAAAGAGATTTTGTCATTATTCAGGAATCGCCAGACCGCTTGTGTGGTTGCGAAACTCGACTTTTGGGCAGAAGCCAGGTCTTTGATTGCCGGAGCAAGTGAAGCAAGAGGGTTCATATTGAGCTTTACAAGGCTGTTATAGCGCTTGACAAGACGCTGGTCCAGGCCAGAGATGTTAAATTGAAGAGCATGCTCTTCAATTTAACGCAAAGTTCAGGAATTGTGTAGATACCTATGCCTTAAAGGAGAGGGCTTTCATCTATCGAATAGAAATGAAAATTTAAAGACTTCCTCCAGTATTCTTGCGCTATATATGGCTCAGGCTTAGGGGGAATTACATTTAAAATTAGAGATCATTTTCATGCAAACCAAACATTATTTGACTTTAAGCGATGCGGAATTTTTATTAGATCAAGCCCATCAATATGCCATTCAGAACAGTTTTAATGTCAGTATTGCAGTCGTAGATGAAACGGGTAATTTGCTTGCGATGAAGCGTATGGATGGTGCAGCACCGATGACTGCAAATCTGGCCGTCGAAAAGGCTAAATGTTCAGCTATGAGTCGCCATCCCTCCAAACTGTTTGAGGATATTATCAAAGGCGGACAGATGGGTTTTCTGACCATGGAAACTTTCTCAGGAATGTTGGAAGGTGGTGAACCGATTCTGTATCAAGGCCAGCTCGTCGGTGCGATGGGTGTGTCGGGTGTGAAGTCGTTTGAAGATGCGGAGATTGCACAGGTAGCCATTGAGAAATTTTTGGCTAAGCAAAGCTAATCCAAAATAGAAATTGATCAGCTTAATTTAATAAAATCATTCAAAGTTGTACCAAAATGAAGCGTGGAACGTGAAATATCAACTAAAAAGCCCAATCGCTAATGAGTGGGCTTGTCTATATACAATAAAGTTATAATTTAAAAAGGAAATCAAAAGAATTTCGTATAACGTGTATTATGTTAATTTTAGAAATAATTAAAAGTTTGGAAATACTAGTGAAATGCAACTTATAGAAATAGAGCCTTATTTTTGGGAACTATATGAGGATAGCGAAAATATATACCTCAATGTTTGTATAAATATGAGTGCAGTTTCTTGGGCGAAAACTATCTGCCTAGATAAACAAACGATTCAGCAATATCAGACTCAAGGAAAAGGTTTTATTGATGACTTAGCTAAAAGAATTGAAAGCAGCCAATTTAGAAAAGATTATGAAAGATTTTATTCATTTCCAGATGCCTCCGCAGAACAAAAAGAGGGAATGCTTCTAGCATTTAATGAATATAGGGCTAAGCAAAATTAAAGCCATTTAATATAATGGCGATGATACGAAATTAGAACAATAAACCTCTGTGAAATCAAAGTGTTTTTCAAATCGATGCTAAACTAAAATAGCATGAATCATCATGCTATTTTGTATTTATAAGAGCCTCCCATGCTGTACCCCATCCCTAAAAAAATCCAACTTGCTCCATCCCAAGCCAAATGGCAGCTTGCATCAAATGAATCTGTTTTGGTTTTAGTGGGATTACAAAATTTAAGGATGATGGTAGGCATACAAGAAAGCGACCTAATGAGTCATCTGATCCAGATCAGCAATAAAGCCAAAGCACTCGATATTCCGATTGTTGACTTATATGGTGATGACCTGATGCAAGGCATGCAGCAATTGGGAGAATATGCCTCAACGCATCCGCAACTAATTTTTGCCGGTCAGGTCACGCCAATGCTGAAACAGATTTTGCCGCATCTGATGAGTGTGACGGATCAAATCGGTGTGGTCGATGACGCCATTTTAGTGGCGAATCAAGATCAGCATATTCAATGGATCGAAAATATTTCGGCACAGGGCATACATCACTTAAATACTTATAGCCTGACTCGCTTATGGGATTTAAGCGCGCCGTCAGAATATGTATTGTCGACCAAAGGCATTATGTTGGCTGTCGCAGAACAGCTGGATATGGATGCCTTGGAAATTGATCCCTATGTCGATTTAAAAAATTATGGTCTGGATTCGGTAGCGGTGGTGAGTCTAGTCGGTATATGGCGTGCGCATGGTGCCAATATCCGTTATGAAGATGTGCTAAAGCATCCGTCTTTGCATGAATTGGCAGGCTTCATTTTACAATCCTCAGCTTGATGCGCTGAGATTGAGCATTTTTATGCGCTAAATCGGAAATTTCATCGTCATTTACATAAATGCGCATTGTAATTATTGGCTAAGCTTTCTATCATTGCCGCCTTGTTTTTCGCGATCAGCCTGGGATTGAACTTTGAGTAATTTTCTAACCGAACATCTGATACATCGTGATGACGATTTCATGGTCATCCACAAACCTGCAGGTTTACTCACAGTTCCCGGTAAAACAGAAGACTTACAAGATTGCCTGATCAACCGTCTGGTCAAATTAGAACCCAAAACTTTACTGATTCATCGACTGGATCGCGATACATCCGGTATTTTGGCCTTTGGTCTGACTAAATGGGGACAAAAAACCATTTCCCGCCAGTTTCAGGAACGCCAGACTGATAAAACCTATCAGGCTGTGGTTGCAGGTACACTCGAAGGTGAAGGCACTATTGAAGTGCCAGTGGTGTATGATCCAAGCCGTCCGCCCTTACATATCGCAGATCCCGCACATCATAAGCCGGCCATCACGCATTGGCAGGCGATTGAACATTTTAATATTCAGGGACAGCCTGTGACCCGGGTGAAACTGACCCCAATTACCGGCCGTTCACATCAGCTACGGGTGCATATGCAATATCTCGGACATCCGATTATTGGCGATACCTTATATGCGACACCCGAACAGCAACAGCTCAGTTCACGTCTATGTTTACATGCGGAACGTTTGAGTTTTTATCATCCTCAAACAGAGCAGCTGGTCGAATTTTATTGTCCGGCGCCGTTCTAGGAAATACTTCTTTAATCGGCGTGAATTATGCTCACTTTTTAGTGAGCTTTATGTCAAAATACATTGCTTGAAGGTATGGAATTTTGCTCCAATGACGTTTCGTGATTGAGCCTAATATTCATAATCTTGTACTTAAGATAAAGGTGGAAAAATTGCAGCAATTTGCTATTGGTCAACGTTGGTTATCAGATACTGAAACAGAACTCGGTTTAGGCGTTCTTATTGATGTTGATGAGCGGTCGGTTAGCATTTTATTCCCGAAAAGCGATGAAACTCGCGTCTATGCACGTAGCAATGCACCCTTATCTCGTATCGTATTTAATGTGAAAGATGAATTACAGGATCAGGAAGGGACCAAATGGATTGTAGAATCCGTGGAAGACCGCAATGGCGTGGTGCGTTATCACGTCATTCGTACCCTGGAAGATGGGACTGAAGAACGTAAATCGCTGAATGAAACCCGCATTGGTGCCACCATCCAGTTGTCCAAGCCTCTAGACCGTTTATTGGCCAGTCAGGTCGATTATAAAGAATGGTATGACCTGCGTATTGAAGCGCTGCTGATGCAGGCCAATATGCAAAGCAGTCCACTGCGTGGTCTGGTCGGTTCACGTGTCGGCCTGATTCCACACCAGTTGTATATTGCGCATGAAGTCGGTCAGCGTTTTGCTCCGCGTGTATTACTGGCCGATGAAGTCGGTCTGGGTAAAACTATCGAAGCCGGTTTGATCATCCATCAACAGCTGAAAACTGGCCGTTCTGAACGCATCCTGATTTTAGTACCAGATTCGCTGCAATATCAGTGGATGATTGAGATGCGCCGTCGTTTCAATCTTGAGTTCTCGTTATTTGATTTGACCCGTACTGCATCAATCAAAGAGCATGATCCTGAACAAAACCCATTCCTGACCGAACAAAAAATTATTGCCTCTGTCGATTTGATGGTCGACCATGAAGATCTGCGTGAACAGGCGCTCGAAGCCGGTTTCGACTTGCTGGTGGTCGATGAAGCACATCATTTGATGTGGAGCGAAGAAGATGGCGGTAATGACCGTTATGATCTGGTCGAAGAACTGGCTGAACATACGCCGGGCGTATTGTTATTGACGGCAACACCGGAACAGCTCGGGGTAGAAAGTCACTTTGCACGCCTGCGTTTACTCGATCCGCAGCGCTTTAACTCGCTGGATCGTTTCCTGGATGAAGAAGCGCAATATCAGCACACCGCTAAAATTGCAGAAGTGTTGATGTCAAATCTGCCACTTGAAGCAGAACATTTGACTGCGATTGAGGCCTTGTTGGGTCATTCAATTGAAGATCATCCTGAGCAGCGTTTCCGTGCCATTCACGAACTTTTAGACCGTCATGGTACCGGTCGTATCCTGTTTCGTAATACGCGTGAAGCCATTCAGGGCTTCCCGGGTCGTGACTGTCAGCCGGCACCATTACCAGCACCGGAACACTGGTCGAAAGATGGTAAGTTGCGTGAGCAAATGTGGCCTGAAGAAGCTCAGCTAGACGGCTCGTGGATGGAAGCCGATCCACGCGTGATGTGGCTGATGGAGCGTTTGCGTACCGATTTAAAACACAAGAAAGTCTTACTGATTGCACGTAGTGGGCCAGTAGTTGAAGCGCTGGAAAATGTACTGCGTCTACATGCCGGTATCCGTACCGCAATGTTCCATGAAGGTATGAGCCTGCTGGAACGTGACCAGGCTGCGGCGTATTTTGCTGAAGATTCGTATGGCGCGCAGATTTTACTCTGCTCGGAAATTGGTTCGGAAGGTCGTAACTTCCAGTTTGCCTCTGACCTGATTTTATTCGATCTTCCAGCCAATCCAGACGTGTTAGAACAGCGTATTGGTCGTCTGGATCGTATCGGTCAAGAAAACCGGATTCAGATTCATGTGCCTTATCTGGTGGGAACTGCGCAAGAACGCATGTTCCGCTGGTATAACGAAGCCTTGAATATTTTCAGTAATATTTCCCCAACTGCACAAACCTTGCAGGAAAATTTTATTGTCCGTTTGAAAGACTGTCTACTTGCAGACAAAGGTCAAGCATTTGAAGACCTGCTGGAAGAAGTCAGTGTGCAACGTGAAGCTTTGGAAGCTGAATTGCAGGAAGGTCGTGACCGTCTGCTGGAATACAACTCTTGCCGTCCAGTGGTCGCACAGGAAATTGTCAACGCGCTTGAAGATTATGATGATAATACCACTTTGCCGATTTTCATGAAACGCTTTATGGCGTCTACGAATATTGACTTTGACGAGCAAAGTAACGGTACCGTGATCATCAAGCCAACAGATCAAATGCAGGTTCAAGGTTTGACGCTGGATGAAGAAGGCATCACTGCCACTTTTTATCGTGATCAGGCACAGATCCGTGAAGATGCACAATACCTGACCCTTGAACATCCATTCACTGAAAGCGTGATGGAAATGATCAATACGCAAGGCTTTGGTAGCACCAACGTTGCGGTATTAAAATCGGCAGCATTGCCACAAGGTTCGGTATTATTAGAAGTCTGGTTCAAGGTCGATGTGGTGGCACCGAAAGCATTGAATTTGCCGTCTAGCTTGCCGCAACAGTTGATTCGTGTCTTGCTTAGTGAAAAAGGTCAGGATCTCTCCCAGAAGATTGCACCAGAAATCCTGAAACCGTACTTGCATCATTTAGATGGCAATAGCTGCCGTCAGGTGGTGAAAGCACGTCGTGATGTGATTGAAGCTCGTTATCAGCAAGCGCTTGAACTGGCACGCAGTGCATTGCCGGGCTTCAAGCAGCAAGCCAAAGAAGTGTATGGCAACAAATGGCAATATGAAATTGATCGCCTGACCTATCTGAAACAGTTCAACCCAAGTATCCGTGAAGATGAAATTGCGCGTTTACAGAAGTTGCAGAAAGAAGGTCTAAGCCTACTGGATGGTCTATCGGTAACGCCTGAAGCGATTCAGGTGATGGTCGTGGTCAAGCCTTAAGTTTTACACAATTAAAAAATGCAGCTTTCGGCTGCTTTTTTTATGGGCAAAATCCAGGTTTATTATTTTTTTGTCGGAGAATGCTGGCCTGTCATTTTTCTCCTGTTTAAAATTAGCCTACTGAATAATAAGAATGACAAATGTATGTCAAAAGCATTGATTACCCTTGGCACAAAGACCAGTCATGGCGGCATGGTGACTGAATGTGAACCCTCTTTTTTGATCAATGGTATAGCCGTGCATCTAAATGGGATGAAGCATTATTGTCCAAAATGCCAGACCATGGTCGCAGCAATTGCTAGCGACTTATCAGTTACAGTCAAAGGAAGAGCGGTAGTCATTGCGGGAGATAAGGCCAGTTGCGGAGCGACTTTTCTACCGATGCAACATTTGACTGTATCACAGAAATAGTCTTTTATTTTTTAGAAATAGCGAGAAATGACTTTGAGGTCATGCTTTGAGCATTTGTGCGCTGCCGAATAAATCTTTAAAGCGGTAAGCTCATCTTACGATTTCAGGATGAATACGCGCTGCGTTTAAAAATAATGAAGCAAGCCCTACATTTTACTCATGCCAATGGTATCCCTTCCGCAACTTATCAAAAGTTTCTGGACTGTTTTCAGCAAGACTATGAGGTCAAAGCGATTCCCTTTATTGGCATGAACCCGCAATATCCAATTACGCGAGACTGGCGTTATCTGGTCGATGAAGTCATTGCAGATATCGAGCAGCAATTTCCTCAGCAGCCGGTGATTGGCTTAGGACATTCCTTTGGTGGTCTGGTGACCCTGATGGCGGCGTATCGACGTCCCGAACTATTTTCCAAACTAGTCATTATGGATCCACCATTTGTGATTGGAAAAAACAGCGCCATATTTGAACTGGTCAAAAAGCTGAATTTGAAAAGTATTGATCGTTATACACCTGCAGGAATAACGCTGAAACGCAAAGATTATTGGCCATCGAAACAGGTCGCGATTGAAGCTTTGAGATCTAACCGCCTATTTAAAAATTTCGATGAGCAGTGTTTTGCTGATTATATCGAGAGCGGTATTCAGCCAGAACCTGAACGCGGTGGGGTGACGTTAACCATTCCAAAACAGGTAGAAGCGGAAATCTTCCGGACAGTACCCGCGTGGTGGTGGAGAACACCACGCCGACCGCCTGAAGTACCGATTCATTTGATGACTGCAGAGCAGAGCCAGTTTTATCAGCAGGGTTTACCCCAAGGCATGCACAAGATTTATCAAATTAATTATTCAGTGGTCGAGGGCGGGCATATGTTCCCGCTTGAGTATCCGGAAGCCACTGCAACGGTGGTTAAAGCCCAACTCGCACTTTTGTAATCCTCATAAAAAAGAGACGTTGATTACGTCTCTTTTATACAGCTTCATGCAAATCGGAAAATTAGCGCAGTTGAGAATCTTCCAGATGGCGCGCACCTTCCAGAATCATCCGGATCATGATCATGGTCTGTTCGGCAATTTCTTTGCGGTCTTCGGCAGGCATATCAATCACATTGGCGCCCATGTTGAAGACCAGTTGGGTAATGGCTTTGGCGGCAATATCCGGATGAAATAACTTCTTGTTGTTTAGGCGTTCTAGACGAATCAAATCATCCTGAAGTTCTTGCTGAAAATAATTTAACTGGCGTTCTACCGCCTGTTTATAAGACTTGGAGCCAGTATAGCCTTCACGTAATAACAGGCTCAGATTGCCTTCATCGGCATCCAGCTGGGCAATAAAAACTTCCACAGAACTGCGGATGATGCTGTTCTGGCGAGAAGCTTGCAGACGTGCTTCATGCAAAATCTGACGCAATACAATTCCGGCACGATCAATCAGCTCAATGGCCAGTTCATCAATATCTTTAAAATGACGATAGAAGCTGTTCGGTGCAATACCAGCTTCACGCGCGACTTCACGTAGACTTAAAGAGGAAATACTTTTTTGTGGCCCAATCAGATTCAACGCAGCCTGAAACAGTTCTTCCTTGGTAATGGTGGCCTTGCGACCGACACTCCGTACGATAATCGGCTCATCAATGCTTTTCGATTGTAATAAAGATGCGTCACTGCTTATTTTCATTGAAGGCTCGTTCATCGATAGGTTCATGCATGAATCATTTTATTATAACCGAGCCAGTCAAGCTTGTGAAATGATTAGAAACAATACAGTTGTATATACAAATATATATACATGTGTATAATAATTAAAAACCCAAGGTGATGTCGCAAACGATGCATGTACTCCAAAAACTTAAAACGCCGTTGAATGCACTGTCTGACAGTGTAATCGATCAGCATGCGATTAATTTCTGGATTCAGAAACTCAATCCTGTATGGTCGTTGAATCAGCCATTAGGCAAGATCGTGCACAAAGAAAATGCAGCACAGGATATGCTGAGTCTGAAAATTCAGGTGAATCGCTTATTTAAGTTTGGTGAAGCAGGGCAGCATCATCCGGTCTATGTGGTAGTGAATGGCATTCGTTATGAACGTAGCTATAGCTTGACCCGTGTCGATTCTCAGCATGTATTGCTGAGCGTGAAAAAAGTCGATGCTGGTAAAGTCAGCACATGGTTTGCAGAACAGGCACAAGTGGGTGATGTGATCGAATTTGGTCACCCTTATGGTGATATGACCTTGCCTGCGCAGACGAGTCCATTGATTTTGCTTGCAGCAGGGAGTGGTATTACCCCAATGCTCAGTATGCTGGAAAGCTTGAGCAAAAAAGGTGAACTATCTGCACCGGTCACTCTCTGGTACTGGGTTAAAAAAGATCAGGATGCCGCATTTAAAGCACGGTTTGAAGAACTTGCTCAAAAACATGCAAATTTCTCATTTCATGTGTATGCCACTCAAGAACAGCCAGCTGCTGCACGTCTTGATGAAACCTATCTGACCGATCTGCAAAATCTGGAAAATAGCATCGTATATTGCTGTGGCCCTTCAGGTTTTGTATCTAAAGCAGAACAGCTTTTTGCTCAGGCAAAACAGTTTAAAGGTGAAGCATTTAGCATGAGCTTGGCGGATCAATCGGATACCGGCTTTATTAATGTCACCCTGACCCAGTCGAAAAAAATTGTCAGCATTCCAAAAGGCCAGTCCATTCTGGTGAGTCTGGAACAGCAAAATATTAAACCGACCCATGGTTGCCGTATGGGCATTTGTAATAAATGTGCCTGCAATAAAGTAGAAGGTTCGACCAAGAATTTGGTCAACGGTGCGCAAAATACCGAACCCGGTAACCTGCTCAAAATTTGTATTAACTCAGCGCAGACTGACCTTGTCATCGACTTATAAGCGAGTTTTATCCTATGAATATGCCAGTAAAATTACAGTATTTTAAAAATCCTAAAAACCGTGAATTAACCCAGTTTGAACTTGATGAACTTGCACGTGAACTCGATGCGATTAAGCAAGAAGTGCTAGATGATCTAGGTGAGAAAGACGCCAAATATATCCGTCGTGTCTATTCAACCATTCGTTATTCATCGATTGCCGGTCGTGCTTTGCTGTTTGCAGGCTGGTTCCCGCCAGCCTGGTTATTGGGTACAGGCCTGTTGGGCTTTGCCAAAATTATGGAAAATATGGAACTGGGTCATAACGTTATGCACGGTCAATATGATTGGATGAATGATCCTAAACTCAATGGTCAGACCTATGAATGGGATATCGTAGGGACTTCAGACAACTGGCGTCAAACTCATAACTTTAAGCATCATACCTATACCAATATTAAAGGTATGGATGATGATATCGGTTATGGCCTATTACGCCTGTTCCCGGAACAGCGCTGGAAACCGGGTTATTTACTACAACCAATTTATGCAGTGCCATTCTGTTTATTGTTCCAGTGGGGTGTTGCGATTCAGAATCTTGAATTGGGTAAATACTTCAAAGGCCGTAAAAGCAAAGAGCAGACCAAAGAAGAATGGCGTCCAATGCAGAGCAAAATCGGTAAACAGCTGTTTAAAGATTATGTATTCTTCCCACTCATCGCAGGTCCTGCGGCTTTACCTGTTTTGACCGGCAATATGGTGGCCAATGGTCTGCGTAATATCTGGACCTTTAGTATTATTTTCTGTGGCCACTTTACCAAAGATGTAGAAGTATTCCCGAAATCGGTACTGCAAAATGAAAGTCGTGGTCACTGGTATATGCGTCAGATCCGTGGTTCATCCAACCTGACCGGTTCTGAAGCATTCCATATCTTGACGGGTCATTTAAGTCACCAGATTGAACATCATCTGTATCCTGATGTGCCTGCCCGTCGTTACCGCCAAATGGCGCCAAAAGTTCAGGCGGTGTGTGAAAAATATGGTTTGAACTACAACAATGCCAGTCTGGTAAAACAGTATGGCAGCGTAATCAAACGTATTGTGAAATATGCATTTCCGTTTAAGAAATAATATTTCTTAAAGCTAAAAACCACCTTATTTGAGGTGTTTTTTTTATGGATGAAGCTTATATTTAAACAAAAAAGTCTGGATGATTCAGTCATCAGATCTGCCTTAAAAGTATCATTGAGCGACAACTCATCTGTCATTTAAGTGCTTGTTAAAGATTATTATGGCGTATCAATAAAGCGGAAATTTTAAAGCCCTAATATGTCATTGAATCGGATGGTAGATTAATTTTTGGCAATTGCTGATCTTGTCCTTCCAGATAGCGTTGATGTGCCAAACTCAGCATTTCCTGATCTTCTTCGCTGTTACCATAGGCATAAATTTCAGCATAATCTTCCAGACGATATTTTTCTAAAATTCTCAGTTTCTTCTGCGCATTACTACAATCTGGAGTCTGATAAAATCCTGTTATTTTTCCAGCTTTGATTTCAACTTCGCTACACAGTAAATCGATATTTAAATAGGTACAGACCGGTTTCAAGTATAAATCCAGTGATGCTGAAACCAGCGCGATCTCATGACCCAGTTGCTGATGTTGCCTAAGCTGTTCTAATAGTTTGGGGTTTAATTTAAGTATCAGTTTTTGCGCATAGTCCTGAGTCAATTGCAGAATTTCCTCGGCATCACTGTCTTTAAACATGCTGGCATACAATTTGGGTCGCATGCGGTGTGCCGGATAGAAATTTAAATAATAGGCCTGTATCCATGGCAAAATTTGCATGCCGCGTTTCACAATATGCCGTTTTCTTAAGGCATGGAAAATGAACCCGGTAAAGCTATCATGTAGATACAGGGTTCCATCAAAATCAAATAAGGCTAGAGTTTTAGATTTTTGATTTTGCGCATGCATGTTTGATATCGACCATCGACGCGGGTAGCAAACCAGTTAGTATTATAATCACGACTTAATTTTGGTCCGGAAATGACCACTTCAGGCATAATGGCATAGATAGGATCTTTACCCGTTTTTTCCTGATAAAGCTTGCTGACACCACGATAAGTCATCGTATCTTCAAAGTCTTTATCTTTTTCTTTCTTTAAATCAGCTCGGATTTGACGTTCAGTGATAATAAAATTATTTTTGGCAAAAACACTGATTAACTCACGCTCAGATTGACTCTTCTGCGAACGGATCGCGCCATCTTTAGTATAGAGCAATAAGTCGCCATCCAGATCAAGTTCGGCTTCAGTTAAATCATTTAACATGCTCTGAAAAGCGGCATTTCGACTGGAATACATGCCCGAGTTATAGTCCGCAAAACGATAAATTGGCTTGTCATAATCCGCCGGATACATCATCAGGCGATGAATCCCATAATACAGACCGCCATATTGACTGTAGAGATCGGTACGTAACTCTGCGATATTGCCGCCTTGGCGTTTATGTTCTTTCGCATAGCTGATATGTACCTGCATTGAACCCAAGGTGGTAATTGGATTCATTTTCTCGCCAATATTCTGGCCGACCAGTTTGGCAGCACCAGTCAGGGCGCTAACATGATAATGCTTTGACATATAATCAAATATTTCACGATATAATTCGTCGAGTTCACGTTCGGTTTTGACCCGGCGCATCTGGCTTAAGTAGTTGTCTTCAGGACTCGGATGGTTCTTGAGAACTTCCTGGAAATATCCTGCAACTGTGCCACCAATTGCTTGACCAAGCTTATCTTTGAATTTTTCATCAAGGCGACCTTGGACTTCCTTAACCGCCTTTTCACCCAAACCCGGAACAGTAGGATCTGCAACAAAGTTAGATTCCTGATCAACCACTGCCACAATCGTACAAACATTTTCCTTGGTCTGAGGAATGCCGAGCTGTTCGGTAATGTCATAAATATCTTGTGCCCAAGACTCACGTTGGTTGACACGGTTTGGAATAGCTTTGCGAATATGTTCAACTTCAAGTGTCGGTTCATCATCTTTTGACCACCATGAACCATTGCCACAACCGGCAAGGCCCAGAGAAAGTACAAGTACAGACAATGACCTAAAAGAAAAACAAGAAGCGAAAGTTTTATTCATGGTGTCGTAAATTAATTGAAAAGATGAGCGAATAAGGCAGATGCAGTATACTATGCCCATCAAAAAAGTGATGAATTTATATGTATATTGGTCCATATCAACTGTCAAACAATTTGATTGTCGCTCCCATGGCAGGTGTGACCGATCGTCCGTTTAGAACCTTGTGCAAATACTTTGGTGCAGGCCATGCGGTCAGTGAAATGATGACATCTGACAAAACTTTGCGCATGAGTAAAAAGAGCTTATATCGTGCCAATTTTGATGGAGAGCTGGCACCGATTTCAGCGCAGATTGCTGGTTCAGATCCCCATGATCTGGCTGAAGCGGCACGTTATCAGGTGGCCAATGGTGCGCAAATTGTTGATATTAATATGGGCTGCCCAGCCAAAAAGGTCTGTAACCGACTCGCCGGTTCTGCTTTATTGCAGGATGAAGATCTAGTTGCGCGTATTCTGGATGCAGTTGTGGCTGCAGTTGATGTGCCAGTGACCTTAAAAACCCGTCTTGGTTATTTGAACGGCCAGGAAAATATTATACGGGTCGCCAAACGTGCTGAACAAGCCGGAATTGCGGCACTGGCTTTACATGGCCGTACCCGTGAAGATATGTACCTGAATACCGCGCGTTATTCTTTAATCAAAGACGTAAAGGAAATGTTGAAGATTCCCGTGATTGCTAACGGTGATATCGACAGTCCGGAAAAAGCCAAATATGTGCTGGATTATACTGGTGCAGACGCAATTATGATTGGTCGTGCAGCACAAGGTCGGCCCTGGATTTTTCGTGAAATTGCCCATTATTTGAAAACCGGTCAACATCTTGATGCACCGAGTATTACAGAAGTGAAAGATGTTCTATTGGGACATTTGACAGAATTATACGAGTTCTATGGCGAGTATTCCGGCTGCCGGATTTCCCGTAAACATATTGCCTGGTACACCAAAGGACTGCGTTCTAGTAATGAATTTCGTCAAAGCATGTATCAGGTAGAAAATACTGCTGACCAGTATCGGGTAGTAGAGGATTATTTTAATGCACTGCTAGAACATGGTTTAACCATGAATGATGTACAAGTCGAGCAGGTGAATTTACTGGAAACCAAGTAATGGCGGGCAAAATTCAGCGAATCATGTAATATTTTTTGCATGAAATCCCTACCTTTTTTATCTTGAGCAGGCTGATTTTTGCATTCTGTTTACACTTCAGCCTGTCTAATACATAGCAGTACAGTTTGTTCACTTAAACTGGACAGGACTTGGACATTGCTTACTCAAGCTTCCTCTATGATGAACCTATCCAGATATAAACCAGATGTGATCCATCTTGTTTATCGTCATCATTGAGGGAGATCTGTAATGACAAATACCAATCGTCCAGTCACAGAGTTTAGCCATAAAACGTCAACGGAATTGCCACAAGAACGCAGTGAAGGCCTGAATATAAATCCGACTGATACTAATGCGCGTCCAGATTTGAATACACCCGTGAAAGATAATCCTCGTGTTCCAGACATGAATGAAGGTGAGGATAATCTGGCTGCGACCAGTGCCGGTACTTTGGGCGGAGCTGCGGTAGGTGCAGTTGCAGGTCTGGTAGGTGGCCCTCCAGGTGCAGTGGTGGGTGGTATTATCGGTGGTGTCGTTGGTGGAATTGCAGGTAATGACATTGCGACACCTGATCATGGGAAACAGGCAGATAATTATCAGCATCCAGAGAACTTGCCTGAGGCAGATAATTATCGACATCCAGATCATTTGAGTGCAGAAGATAATTACTGGAGAGATGAGTATCATAATCGCCCGTATTTCAATGAAACGCGTAGTACATATGGCGATCTAGATTACGATCGTGATTATCGCGGCGCTTATCGGGTCGGTTATGAAAACCGTCCAATGTATGAACATGATACGGATTTTGATCGTGCCGAACCTGAACTGCGTACCAAGTGGGAACAGTTAAAAGGTGAATCACGCCTCAACTGGGAAGAAGCGAAATTTGCAGTTAAAGATGCCTGGCATCGTGTCACACGCTAATTCTAGATAAATTAAAAACCTCTCCATGTGAGAGGTTTTTTTATGATTCAATGATTAAAGATGCTTCATTTCCAGTACGAGCTGGTTAATCAAATCGGAAGCTTCCATTTCACGAATCTGCGCCACATTTGAACCTGCCCAGAATGCGCCATACCCTTGATCCCCATGTTTGGCGGCAGCAGCATGCAATTGTTTGGCCAGATCATAAGTATATGGATAAGCCGGAACATCCAGCCGATCGGGTGTATCGACTTCAATATGCCAGTGGTTAATAATGCCACGTGCAGGACGACCGGAAATACTGGCACTCACCTGAGTGAGTGGCTTGGAAAATAAGGCTTTACGATAGGCATCATTGGCATTAGAAGATTTACACTGCACAAATGCAGTCCCAAGTTGCACGGCATCTGCACCGAAATCCATCATTTGACGCGCTTGCTCACCCGTCATAATCCCGCCTGCCGCTACAATCGGCAAGGAAGAATGCTGTTTGATCAGCTTCACCAGATTGGAGGTTTTGACTGAAGCATCAAACTTGGTGCTAAAAATCCCGCGATGGCCACCAGCCTCAATACCCTGCGCAATAATGATATCAATTCCGGCTGCTTCAATAGCTTTAGCTTCGGCAAAATTGGTGGCAGACACCATGGTCAGAATCCCGGCCTGTTTTAAGGCTTGAATCTGATGCGGATGCGGAATCCCAAAATGAAAGCTGACTGCTCGCGGTTTGGTTTCTAATACCAGATTCAGGAAGTTATCATTGTCTTTAAAACTCGGATAAATGCATTCCAAATGATCCGGTGCCTGAGCGCCATATTCGGCAAATTTATCTTTAAATTGTGCAATCCATGCCTGCGCTACAGCCTCATCTACAGGTACACTCTCATGACAGAAAAAATTAACCTGAAAAGGGCAATCTGTCAGTTCCTGGGTCTTTAAAATCTGTTCTCGTGCAGCCTCGATACTGCTGGCCCCCAGACCCAGTGAACCCAAGCCGCCCTGATTGGACACTTCGGCAGCAAGCTCGGGCGTAGAGACACCTGCCATCGGTGCCAAGAAAATAGGATGTTTAATTCCGAGATTTTCTAATAAAGACATAGATTTGCTCCTTGTTATGCTTTTACTTTGCCTTTGAGCACAAAATTAAGCAAATCATATTGGTTATTTTATTTTGAAATACTGCAGCATGGGTTACGTATTATTTACATTTCTTGCGACACGCTACGTCGCCAAAAAGATAGAACTTTTATTAGCCTAGAATTGAACACCTTATAATAGCCTTTTGGTCACATATTCTCTGAGCTCATGTCTGATCGTATCCGTGAAAAACTGCAAATTTTAGCCGATGCTGCCAAGTATGATGTGTCTTGTTCATCTAGTGGTAGCAACCGTAAAAATAAAGACAAGGGTGTGGGCAATACCGGGAATGGCATCTGTCATAGTTATACCGAAGATGGCCGCTGTGTGTCCTTATTGAAAATTCTGTTCTCTAATGTCTGTATTTTTGACTGTTCCTATTGTGTTTCGCGCCGTTCCAATGACGTCCAGCGTGCTGCATTTACCGTGCAGGAAGTCGTGGATCTGACCATGAATTTTTATCGGCGTAATTATATTGAGGGTCTGTTTCTCAGTTCGGGGATTTTTAAATCGGCCGATCACACCATGGAACGGATGCTGCAGGTGGTCAAAAAACTTAGACTCGAAGAAAACTTTAATGGCTATATCCATCTGAAAACTATTCCGGGTGCATCACAGGAGATCATTACCGAAGCTGGACTGTATGTCGACCGTATGAGTATTAATCTGGAAATGCCGACGGAAGCGGGACTGCAAAAATTTGCGCCTGAAAAAACCCATGCTGAAGTACAAAAAGACTTAGGCATTGTGCGTGACCGGTTGATCCAGCTCAAAGATGAACGCAAGCTGATCAAGTCAGTCCCCAAGTTTGTACCTGCCGGACAAACTACACAGATGGTGGTGGGCGCGCATAGTGAAACCGATCAGGACATTATTTTGATGGCTGACCAGCATTACAAGGAATTCAAATTGAAAAGGGTGTATTTCTCTGGTTATATTCCGATTAACCCTGAAGAGAAAGCCTTACCCGCCATCGGCTCAGCACCACCATTATTAAGAGAAAATCGTCTGTATCAATCCGACTGGCTAATGCGTTTTTATGGCTTTGCTGCTGATGAAATTGTCGATGAGCAGCATCCGAATCTGGAGCTGGATATTGATCCCAAACTCAGTTGGGCCTTGCGTCATCCTGAAGCCTTTCCAGTCGATATTAACCGTGCCGACTATAAAATGATTCTACGGGTACCCGGTATAGGTGTACGTTCTGCCCAGAAAATTGTACAGGCCCGCCGTTTTGGACAGATTCATATTGACCAGCTAAAACGCATGGGCGTGGCTTATAACCGGGCGCAGCATTTTATCCGCTGTGCAGATACACCGAAATTTAAGAAAGATCAGCAGTCCCATCAGATTCGCCAGCAAATTTTGATGTCAGGACAATCCAAATATCAGCAGCAACTTTCACCTCAATTAGGATTGGGTTTCTAGTGGCAAGTTACTGTTTTGATGGCAGCATGACTGGTCTGCTCAGTTGTGTATTTCGTGCTTTCGAGTTTAAAGAATTTAACGTGATAGTGACGGCCAATCCTCAAGCACAAACAGGTTTATTTGATGAATTTATCCATGTGGCCTCTAATGATCAGCATGGGCAGCGGGTGTGGCAGGGATTAAAGCAGAAAGTATCTTCCAGCAGTTTGCGTGCTTTTTACTATACGTTTTTGTCAGAGCAGGAAGCAGCGTTCCAGACTCTTTTTGATTTTGCAGTCTATGTCTTTCAAAACCAGCGTCCAGTCGATAAAGATTATGGTCATACTGCGGTGATCGGCATGTCGCAATGGGCCAAGCAAGTGGGGCGGGAAAAGCATCGTATGGAGGCTTTTGTACGCTTTAAAAAAGCCAAAGATGGTTTGTTTCTGAGTCTGGTCAGACCGGATTTTAATGTCTTGCCGATTATTTCCCGACATTTTCAGGAGCGTTATCAGGATCAAAGCTGGCTGATTTATGACGAGCAGCGTAATTACGGTATTTATTATGATTTAAGGCAGATGCATCAGGTCGAGATGAACGCTGAAATAATCGATCCACAAATCCGGATTGGTCATAGTCAATCATTCAGTATTGAACTGGATGATCAAGAGCTGCTATATGATCAGCTCTGGAAAGACTATTTTAACAGTGTGAATATTCAGGCGCGTAAGAACATGAAATTGCATATTCAATATGTGCCAAAGCGCTACTGGCGTTATATGAATGAGAAATTACTTTAAACAGTACATCAAGCTGCTTTCAGGCATAATAAGCATTGGTATATTTAAATTGAGTGTATAAACATGAAGGTATGGCTAACGTCATTAGCGCTGCTCACTGGATTAACTGCATGTTCGGAACAACCACAAAAACCGGTCGTAGATCCAGCCAAATATCAGGTTCAGACCGCACAGGAACTGCAGCAACGTTTTGATGCACTCAATGTCCAGTTAGCCCAAGACTTTCAGGAATTTAAGAAAGTCGAAAGCATTGCTTTCGCGCACCAGTTTCCTTTAGATGTCAATAATCTGCAAAGCTTAAACCAACATCTCGTTAGCAGTACGGCATTAAAACCCAGTAAAATTGCCTATTGCGATATGATGAATAGTTATTTTGCCGATATGTACCGCTTGGGACATTACAATCTGGAACTGGTCGATGATATTAAATTGCCTAATGCCAAGAATGAAAATTTAAAAGCCAATTTCTCCGATGCTGATCGTTTTTATACCTTTATTCTGGATCGTTATACGACTTATCGTCAGGTTCAGCAGACCATGGGTTATGGCTGTAATTTAAAGGCTGCGCTGTAAATCCTAAAGACAGAAAAAAGCCCATCAAAATTGATGGGCTTTTTTGATTTTAAGCATTAGCAACCGGTCAGTTTTTCAGGCTGCGGTTTTTCATCCGGGAAGAAGATTGGACGAAGTTTTACCCCAATGCCATTGCCAATAAATGCAAACACCAGCCACAACCAGCCATGCAGACTACCAGACGCGATCCCACTGAAATAAGCACCAATATTACATCCGTAGGCCAAGCGTGCGCCGTAGCCCAGCATTAAGCCACCTACAACAGCAGCAATCAGTGAGCGCTTTGGAATATTAAAATTCGGCGCAAATTTACCTGCCAAGCTAGCTGCCAATAAAGCACCCAGCATGATACCGAAGTTCATCATTGAGGTAATGTCATACCAGAGTGAGTTGGCTAGCGCTTTTGCATTACCCGCCTGTTGCCAATAATCCCAAGAAGCTACATCAACACCCACAAGCATAGCACCTTTGGCACCCCAAACTGCCAGCGCAGAGGTCACGCCCCAAGGACGACCCGCCAATGCCAAAGTGGCAAAGTTGAGTAAGGTCAGAATAATCCCGCCCCAAATCAAAGGCCATGGACCACGGATAAAGCGCTTCCAGCCCTGATGTTCACTGCTTGGCTCAATTTCCAAGCTGCCATGACGTTTCTTTTCGAAATAGACAGTTGCCGCAGCAATGATGGCAAAAATGATAAAGCTCAACAGCAATCCAGGGAGGACGCCTAAACTTTCTACCAGTGAAATAGGCTCCAGATGAGGCAGGGCAAACCACCAGTCAAGATGCGAGGTCGCAATCATTGAACCCACACAGAAAAACAGCAGCGTTATCAACATACGTGCACTACCGCCACCCACGGTATATAGCGTACCTGATGCACAACCGCCACCGAGCTGCATACCAATACCGAAAATAAAGGCACCAATCATGACTGACATGGAAACGGGGTTAACATTGCCTTTGACTGGGTTGCCGAACAATTCACCTGCACCTAAAGCCGGGAAAAACAGCAGGACGGCCAGAGCAAGCATAATCATTTGTGCGCATAAACCACGACCGCGACGTTCCTTGATAAAGACACGCCAGCTCGAAGTAAAACCAAATGAAGCATGGTACAGGGTCATGCCCAGTGCACCACCAACCAAAAATAATAGGGCTTGATTTAAGCCTACGATTTGATAGGCACCGATTGTACCTAGGATAAGCAAGATAAAAGCTGCCCAGACCGAAATATTCGACCGTTGGGAAGCAGCAACAATGACTGACATGGGAGATTAAATTTTAAAAATAAAGGCTGGTATTCTACTTAATTTCAGTTTAAATGCAGCCCGTTTTGCCGATTCAATCACAATTAAGTCATTCTAATACTTGATAAGTTTTATCAATTTATCTGATTTTATCCAATTGTTTAGATAAAAGATTGATCCCATCAAGAAATAATATAATTTCAATTTAGATCATTCGATATTTAAAATCATCGCTGATAAAAAAAGCCTGCAATCGCAGGCTTTTAAACATCAAACTGAATGCTAAAATCAGTTTTCAGCTTTTTCCCGAACTTCTCCGGCACCTTCTTCAACTGCCGCTGCAGTTGCTGCAGTTGCTTTACGTGCTGCTTCCGCAGTGGCATCTGCTGCTCTAGACGTTGCAGCAGCTGCTTCGTCCGCTGCCTGAGCAGTATTTTCTGCGGCATTATTCATTGCTCGTTCGGTTTCTACCGCAGCCTCACGGCTGGCATCTTCCATATCATGACCGGCTTGATTGGCTGCATTTTCTAAATGCTCACCTGTGGTTGCACCAGTTTCAGGCGCTTCTTCTTTACTACAGCCGACTAAGGCAACAGTGGTCGCCAAACCTAAAGCAATTAGTAATTTATTCATCGAGTAATATCCTTTTGTTGTTGTAGAGCTGCAATCTAATTTAGCAGCCATTTATTTAGATTTATGCTAGCAAATAGATCAACATTTGTTGATTAACTGTAACTTTTTTCGATACTTATACTGTAATGGCTTAGTCGGAAGTTATTTTAAGTTTCATGGAATAGCGATATTCAAAGAGAGGGGAGTTTCAAAAGTATGGCAGAGTAAAACTTGAAGTGCGACATAAACCACCTAATTAATTTAAAGGGTTTATGGAGTATATAAAATTGTCATACCATCATCTTAACTTTGAAGATCGTACTGCATTAATGCTTGAGTCAAGAAAAGAAGGCTTTTCAGCCAGAAAATTTGCTGAACTCATTAAAAGACATCCTAGTACGATCTATCGTGAGCTTAAAAGAAATAGCATCAATGACGTTTATCAAGCTCGATATGCTTCTGATAACACCTTCGCTAGACGTAGACGTGGTTACAGAAAACTCAAAATTGATTCAATCCTCTGGAAATTTATTGTTGAAGCGATTCGTTGTTTATGGTCTCCTCAGCAAATAGCAAAGCGTTTAAAGATATTTCCTGATTTGGATCAAACAATGAATGTAAGCCATACAACGATTTATTCAACGATACGAGCATTACCAAAGGGTGAGTTGAAAAAAGACTTATTATCCTGTCTGCGTCATGAAAATAAAAAGCGAAAAGCTAACGGTGAACCTAAAAAAGATTCTATATTACAGGATATTAAAACTATTCATGAGCGCCCAACCGAAGTTCAAGAAAGAAAAATACCGGGTCATTGGGAAGCCGATTTAATTAAAGGTAAAGACAATAAAAGTTCGATAGCAACACTTATTGAACGAAATACACGACTCTGTATCTTGGCAACATTACCTGATGCAAAGGCAGAATCAGTGCGCAAGGCTTTAACTGAAGCTCTGAAATATTTACCTGCAGAACTGCGTAAAACGTTGACCTATGACCGTGGACGTGAGATGTCAGAACATAAAATACTCGAAGAAGATTTAGGCATAGATGTATATTTTTGTGACCCACATTCACCCTGGCAAAAAGGCACATGCGAAAATATGAATGGTTTAATTAGGCAATATTTACCTAAAGGGATTGATTTAAATCAGGCAGATCAGCATTATTTAAATCAAGTTGCCATGTCACTGAATACTCGTCCTAGAAAAGCGTTAGATTGGCTTACACCATTAGAGAAATTTGCTCAGCTTGTTGATTATCATAAGACTTTTGAAACTGTCGCACCTCATGTTTGAATTCGCCTATCATTCTAAAGGCAGGTTATAGTATGAAGCTTGGCATTTAAATATTTGTCATCAGGACCTAGAGATAATTCTAAAAATGAAAAAATAAAAGACATAAAAAAAGCCTGCATGATGCAGGCTTTTTTTAAGAAAAACTTATAGACCAGCAGACGCTTTAAGCGCTTCCACTTTGTCAGTTTTTTCCCAGGTAAATGCAGTATCTGAACCTTCACGACCGAAGTGACCATAAGCAGCAGTTTGCTTATACATCGGTTGGATCAGGTCAAGCATACGGGTAATGCCATATGGACGTAAGTCGAAATGTTCACGAACCAGTGCAATAATCAATTCTTCAGAGACTTTTGCAGTATTGAAGGTATTGATTGAAATTGAAGTTGGCTCAGCAACACCAATCGCGTAAGACACCTGAATTTCACACTTGTCAGCCAGGCCAGCAGCAACGATGTTTTTCGCTACATAACGACCTGCATATGCAGCAGAGCGGTCAACTTTAGATGGATCTTTACCAGAGAAAGCACCACCGCCGTGACGTGCCATACCACCGTAGGTATCTACGATAATTTTACGTCCAGTCAAACCACAGTCACCCACAGGACCACCGATCACAAACATACCCGTTGGGTTGATGTGGAATTTGGTCTCTGCATGGAACATGTCAGCAGGAATGATTTTCTTCACGATTTCTTCAATCACAGCTTCTTTCAGGTTTGCTTGAGTGATTTCAGGATCATGTTGAGTCGAAAGAACGACTGCATCTAAACGAACTGGTACGCCATTTTCATAAGCAAAAGTTACCTGGCTTTTTGCATCTGGGCGTAACCATGGCAAGGTGCCATTACGGCGTAATTCAGCCTGCTTTTCCATTAAACGATGCGCATATGAAATCGGCGCAGGCATTAATACATCAGTTTCGCGGCTTGCATAACCGAACATCAAGCCCTGGTCACCGGCACCCTGATCTTCAGGTTTCTGGCGGTCGACACCCTGAGCAATTTCAGGTGACTGTTTACCAATCATATTGATCACGGCACAGGTCGAACCATCAAAACCAAGATCAGAATGGTGATAACCAATTCCGTTTACGGTATGACGTACAATTGCCTCAAAATCAACATTTGCTGTCGTTGTGATTTCACCGGCAAGTACAACCGCACCTGTTTTTACAAGCGTTTCACAAGCAACCCGTGCATATGGGTCTTCTTTTAAGATTGCATCCAAAATAGCGTCACTGATTTGGTCAGCCATTTTATCTGGATGGCCTTCGCTTACAGATTCCGAAGTAAATACAGCGTACTCGCGCATAGTCCTATCACAGTTAATTTTAAAGACCCGATATGTTACATCGAGTTGCGCTCTAGGACTAGCTTAACACGACAAAATTGGTCGAAATTGTTTCAAATTATTGTGTTTTTAATTGATTAATAGAATTAAAAAAATTGATATATCTATTTAGACAGCATTATTGATTGAGGAATATGAAGCAACAATATTTTAATCCATCAGACTGTCATAAAATTAAATGCTTAGATTTCCGATTAAATCTTAAAAAATAGACGATAGAAAAAATACAAAGCTCAAAATTCAAAATTTACTTAAGCAAGTGATCATTACACCAATAAAGCAGATTCAGACTGTGCGCCTTGCGACCAACTGTCTTGTCGATGTTCGGGGATATCTTCATATTAGCCTAAGTCTTCCACATTAGCTGGTTAGGAATTGCGACATCTTTTGCTATGGACTTCTTGGAGCAAGACTGTAAGGAGATCAGAAATCATGTATCAAAAGGCATTTACCCTGATTGAAGCGCTGATCGTGCTTATCATCATCGCGATTTTAGTGACGATGGCTTTTATGAGCTATCAAGCTTATGTCGTGCGGAATCAACTAACAGAAGTGTTTGAACAAGCTGGAGCATATCGAACCCAGTTTATTGCTTCGGATCAGCACTGTGATGCCGGACGCCAGATTGGTGGGCATGGTCAATATATCGAAAAAGTCATTATTAATGCCGCTTGCCGGATAGAGTTCAAGATACGAGAGCAGGGAGTCGATATGGCCATTCGCGGGAAATCGGTTGCTTTTGATGTTCATAGTGGCAAATGTTATTCCACTGATATTCAGCAGCGCTATTTGCCTAAAGACTGTCAGGGACATTAAGTCTACCGAAGTTGAAAATTAGCCTAAGCAAATTTGATTTCACCTGTATATCAAACAATCCTGCCAATATTTTATAAAATTTAGTAAAAATTACATTATGAATGGATCAGTGAATTGTATAGATTTTCTTTAAAAATAATGATGTGAGACATATAAAATAGAAATAAAATCAGCATAAATTCAATCCTGTTTATCAGCTTAGAATCCAGATACAGACAAGAAAGTTAATTAGAAAATGCGGGATAATTCAATCTGAAGAACCGAAGCCGAAGAAGAAATGTGGAATAATTGTACGATAAGGCAAGAGACACTCAATAAACTGATAAATATTGTTGGTTAGTCTTTACCCCTCGCTGTTTTTTTAAGACAATAGACAACAGTTTTGAAAGTCTTTTCATCATTTCCTATTTCTGAATATTTTGGACTCTGATTTATGACAACCCCGCTTAATGAACGTCGTATTGCAAACGCAATTCGTGTATTGGCAATGGATGCTGTGCAAAAAGCAAACTCAGGACATCCAGGTGCTCCAATGGGGATGGCAGATATCGCTGATGTGGTTTGGCGTGAATTCATGAACCATAACCCGACCAACCCGAATTGGGCAAACCGTGACCGTTTTGTATTATCAAATGGCCATGGCTCTATGCTTCAATATGCGCTTCTTCATTTATCGGGCTACGATCTTTCGATTGAAGATCTTAAAGCATTCCGTCAACTTCATTCTAAAACACCTGGTCACCCGGAGTTGGGCTATGCACCAGGGATTGAAACGACGACTGGTCCTTTAGGTCAAGGCATCGCGAATGCTGTCGGTTTTGCACTGGCTGAAAAAACTCTAGCTGCGCAATTCAACAAAGACGACATCCAAGTTGTAGATCACTTCACTTATTGCTTCCTCGGCGATGGCTGTTTGATGGAAGGTGTTTCTCACGAAGCATGTTCTTTGGCGGGTACATTGGGTCTGGGCAAATTGATTGCTTACTATGACGACAATGGCATCTCGATTGATGGCGAAGTGGAAGGCTGGTTCTCTGACGATACAGAACAACGCTTCTTGGCGTACGGCTGGCAAGTGATTAAAGTTGATGGTCACGATGCAGATGCAATCCGTCAGGCAACTGTTGAGGCGAAAGCTGAAACTGCTAAACCAACCATCATTATCTGTAAAACCGTGATTGGTTTGGGTTCACCAAACAAGCAAGGTAAAGAAGACAGTCATGGTGCACCACTCGGTCATGACGAAATCGTCTTGACTCGTGAAGCACTAGGCTGGACTGATGAAGCATTTGTAATTCCTGAAGATGTTTATGCAGCTTGGGATGCGAAAGCCAAAGGTGCTGAATCAGAAGCAGCTTGGAACGAAACATTTGCTGCTTATGCTGCAAAATATCCAACTGAAGCAGCTGAGCTTAAACGTCGTTTATCTGGTGAATTACCGGCTGACTTCGTTGCAAAAGCGGATGCTTATATTGCAGAAGTGAATGCCAAAGCTGAAACGATCGCAACGCGTAAAGCGAGCCAAAATGCATTACAAGCACTTGTTCCATTATTGCCAGAAGTTCTAGGTGGTTCTGCGGATCTTGCAGGTTCTAACCTGACCCTTTGGAAAGGCGCGCAAGGCGTACAGGACAATCCGGCAGGTAACTACGTACACTATGGCGTACGTGAATTCGGTATGACTGCAATCGCGAATGGTGTTGCACTGCATGGCGGTTTTATCCCTTACGTAGCAACATTCCTGATGTTTATGGAATATGCACGTAATGCCGTACGTATGTCTGCATTGATGAAACAGCGCGTGATCCATGTGTATACGCATGACTCAATTGGTCTAGGTGAAGATGGTCCAACGCATCAACCTGTTGAGCAGATCGCATCCCTTCGTGGTACGCCAAATCTAAACACATGGCGTCCATGTGACACGGTTGAAGCGGCAATTTCTTGGAAATCTGCATTAACGCGTGCTGAAGGTCCAACCGCATTGATCTTCTCCCGTCAGAATTTGCCATTCCAAACCCGTACTCAAGCTCAAATTGAGAACGCTGCGAAAGGTGGTTATGTACTGGCTCAAGAAAAAGGCGAATTGAAAGCCATCATTATTGCAACTGGTTCTGAAGTATCTCTGGCAATGGAAGCTTATGCACAGCTTGAAGGCGTGCGTGTCGTGTCTATGCCATGTGCTGAAGAATTCATGAAGCAAGATGCAGCTTATCGTGAAGCGGTTCTTCCATCAAATATTCGTGCACGTGTTGCTGTTGAGGCTGCACATGTTGATTACTGGTGGAAATTTGTGGGTCTTGATGGTCGCGTAATCGGTATGACCACTTATGGCGAATCTGCACCTGCAAAAGATCTGTTCCAGTTCTTCGGTATTACTACTGAAGCAGTGGTTGCAGCTGTAAAAGAGATTACTGCATAATCAACTGATTAAGCAGTTTTTTAAAAGACGCTCCATTTTTGGGGCGTCTTTTATTTTTTCGCTTTTTAGCGTTGTTTTCATGTGGCAATCGTTAGAAAGTTCTCCCATAGTCGAAATGAAAGAGTGAGATGAACATGAGCTTGTATGAACAAATTAACGATGAAATTACTTTAATGGATGCAGGCGAACTCAAGTGGATCGGACAGGAATTACCTCTTGAAGCGATGGTTGCAGTTGATTTAATGCTGCAAGAATTAGCCGAAGAAAAGGTCATTAAAGTGCGTCGTAAAAATCATGAAAAGACGACTGGCCTAAAACAGGTTGATCGTATTCTGGTTGAAAAACTTTAAACATAATGCATGAAAAGTCCCTGATTGGGACTTTTTTTATGCCGGATGATTTTCATCTGACAGGTTGCTTATGAGCACCAGATGAGATAAAGCTAAGTTTAGGCCGCTATAAAAATTCAGCGACCACTATTGAAACGACTTAAATTAAAGAAATAAGCCAAAGAAGCAGTTAAACATGAATATACAGTGCCAGATCCAGATCAAATCTCTAGAGCAAATATCACAGCCGGAATGGCTATTTTTATGGCAAGACTATCAACGCTTTTATCAGACCCAAATTTCGGATGAGGTAAGTAAAAATACCTGGGATAAATTAACTAATTATGAGTTAGATTCAATGTACGGTTTTGCGGCCTTGATTGATGGAAAGGTCGTAGGGATTGTGCATGTCATCGAACATAACAGTAGCTGGACAGTAAGACCCTATGCCTATTTGCAGGATCTATTTACCCATCCTGATTATCGCGGACAGGGTGTGGCGCGCAAGCTGATTCAGCATGTCTATCAGGTCGCGCAGCAGCGTAATTGCGACCGGGTTTACTGGCTGACTCATGAATTAAACCATCAGGCACAAGCGTTGTATAACAAAGTCGCCAAGAAAACTGGATTCATCCAGTACCGTATGGATTAAAGCTCAAAAATTAAAAAAATAACTTACAATTTTATCGTTTCATCGCTGCAACAAAACGTTTTATCTTTAGGGCTGTAAACAGTTCCAGATTCTATACACTTAATAACATCCAAAACGTGAGATAAAAACATGAATTTCAAAACATTAGCATTAGGCTTGGCGGTCGCATCTGTAGCAACAGTTTCTATGGCAAAACCAGTGGCCTATACGATTGACCCGACTCATTCAGCAACGGTGTTCTCTTGGAGCCACTTTGGTTTCTCTACACCATCTGCAAACTTCAGTGACATCCAGGGTACGATTAATGTTGATAATGTAAAACCTGCGAATTCTTCGGTCAATGTGAATATCCCGGTTGCAAGCATTAATACGAATGTGAAAGCGCTGGATGACCATATTAAGACAGCAGAATTTTTTGATGCTGCCAAATATCCGAATATCACTTTTAAAAGTACTAAAGTTCAGGCTTTAGGCAAAAACAAATACAAAATCACCGGTAACTTAACCGTAAAAGATGTCACTAAACCTGTGGTACTGGACGCAGTTTTAAATAAACAAGGCGTGCACCCAATGACAAAATTACAAACGATTGGTTTCAATGCAACCACTTCATTTAACCGTTCAGCCTTTGGGGTAGGCGGTTATGTTCCAAATGTGGGCGATAAAATTACAGTAAACATTACTACCGAGGCTTCTGTACCTGCTCCGAAAAAATAAGCATGACAAATTAAAAAAGCACCCAATTGGGTGCTTTTTTATTACGGTTATTTAAGTTGCAGGTTTTCTAAATAATGCATCAATACCGAACTGGCTGCCTGTTCAAGTGCGGGCGCATAGCTTTGATGATCCACACGCAATGCAGGGATATTGATCTGGGCTTTGCGTAACTCACAGGTATGTCCAATCAGCCATTTTTCTAGACTTTCACTGGCCACTTCAGCATGGAATTGTAGTGCTAGAATATTCTGTCCTACCTGAAAAGCCTGATTTGGATAAAGGTCAGAGCTGGCCAGTAATTCTGCCTGTTCAGGTAGGTCAAATGTATCACCATGCCAATGCAGGACGTCGATATTTTCGAGAGCTTTTAGTGGATTATTTTCAATAGAAGCAAGACTGAGTTTAGACCAGCCAATTTCCTTCACATCTCCTGGATAGACTCTGGCATCCAATGCAGCAGCAATTAACTGCGCACCTAAACAAATGCCTAAAGTCGGTAAATTCTTTTCTAAGCGAACTTTAAGTAAGTCTATTTCTTGTTGTAAAAAAGGATAATCCTCTGTTCCATAGACTGCAATCGGGCCACCGAGAATGACCGTTAAGCCGGAGTGTTCAAAAGCCTTGCTGAGATCATCGATACCAGCTTCGAAATAACGCACACGTAAGCCGAGCTGATAAAAAATATCTTCCCAAGCGCCTAAGTCTTCAAAAGCCAGATGTTGAATGGCATACACGGTATCGGGGAGGTGGGCTAAGTTCAGCATAGTTTTTTGATATCAAGAGAATGATTTAATTTAACGTGAATCAAAAGCAAAATAAAAGGCTTTATCTACCGATCCTGTGCAAAATAGAAAATAATGAATATCGCTTCGCTATCGGCAACTGTATAAACATTTTTGTGTGATCGCTACATGAAGTGGGTCATTTTCCTTTTGTATAGGAAAGAGAGTAGAGTAAGACTGCCGTACTGAATAAAAACAACAAGCCTATCAGGAACAAGGATATGCAAAATATACGTTTATATGTCGATAAAAATAGAATCAGCCCTTATGCCATGTCGGTCTATGTTGCCTTAAAAGAAAAGGGTTTAGATTTTCAGGAAATCGTGATTGATTTAGATCAGCAGCAACAGAAATCTGCGGCTTATCAAGCCATTTGTCCAAGTGCTAAAGTTCCGTGTTTAATAGTAGATAACTTTAGCCTGTTTGAATCATGGGCGATCACTGAATACTTGGAAGATGCCTTTCCAGCACCTAATTATCCAGCCTTATATCCTAAGGAAATTTATGCTAGAGCTAAATGTCGGGCCATACAAGCCTTGGTCAAAACCGATTTTATGCAAATCCGCCAGCAGATGCCTTCCGATTCGGTATTTCATCTAGCAAAAATGTCTATACCTCTTACAGCTCCGATCACTGAAGAAATTCAGCGCTTGGTGAATGTGGCAGAATATATGCTGGAGGACATATGGTTGACTGAACACTGGTCAATTGCAGACTTTGATCTGGCCTTTATGTTGCATCGTTTGTTGAGCCATCAGGTGAAACTTCCTGTGAAAATAATAGAATATGTCGAGCGTAATTTTAAGCGTGCTTCGGTACAGGCCTGGCTGGCAGAACATGAAAAAGCTAAAACTTTAATCTAATGTCGACTGATAAAACAGTTCATAAAAAACCTACTTAAATAGGTAAAATTCAAGCGTAATATGAATCAGAACAAAACTTGAAAAGATGCTGAGGATACAGTCCTCGTTGAATAAGAAGGAGGGAGGGGCCGGTGGGGAATTCACATCATCATGAACATAGTCATGTCGCCGTGACTGCAAAAAATGCCAAAAAATTATCAATAGCGTTGGCATTAACCACGACTTTTTTAATTGTGGAAGTGATTGCTGGTTTTCTAACTCAAAGTTTGGCCCTACTTTCTGATGCTGCACATATGTTTACCGATGCTGCTGCACTGGCTATCGCTTTAGTCGCTATCAAAATTGGGCAAAAACCGGCAGACAATAAACGGACATTTGGTTATCAGCGCTTTGAGATTTTGGCTGCCCTGTTTAATGCCGTGATGCTGTTTGTGGTTGCGATTTATATTTTGTTTGAAGCTTATCAGCGTTTGAGTTATCCGCCAGAAATCCAGAGCTTGGGCATGATGATCGTGGCCACCTTGGGGCTGTTCATTAACCTGATTTCCATGAAAATTCTGGTGTCTAGCAGTCAAGAAAGTCTCAATGTCAAAGGCGCTTATCTGGAAGTGCTCAGTGATGCACTGGGATCAGTCGGGGTGATCATTGGGGCGCTGGTGATTTATTTGACTGGCTGGATGTGGGTGGATACGCTGATTGCGGTATTGATCGGATTTTGGGTGTTGCCAAGAACCTGGATTTTGCTGAAACAGAGCATCAATATTCTGCTTGAAGGTGTGCCGGATGAAATTGATATTGAAAAATTACGCCACGATCTTTTGGCGCTCGAAGGGGTTCAGGACATTCATCAGCTCAAGGTTTGGGCAATTACCTCCAAAAAAGTCATGCTGACTGTGCATCTGGTTGCGCCGAATGTGGATTATCAGAAACTGCGGCATCAGGCCTTTGAGATGCTCCACCATGAGCATCATATTACCGAGATGACCTTGCAGATCGAAGCGGAAGACTGCCCACTAGAACATCGGGGACAATCCTCACATCCGCATTTACATGCCGAAAGCCATCCACATTGAAATTGAATAGTCTCAACCGCAGAAATATTTTTTATTTTTTTAAAAGTGAGCGAATCACATCCAGATAACTTGGCGGAGCATCGACATACTGACGCTCCCTTAACATCTGATGCATTTTCGCCAGCTTTTGATGCGGCACAGAGGCCATCAAATGATGTTCAATATGATAGTTCACATGAATTGGGGCTACAAAAGCACGTGCCAGCCAGTCTGCACGGGTGGTGCGGGTATTGCTAAGGGCAGAATGACTGGTTTCTAATCCGGCATGCTCAGCCATGGCTCGGATGCGGATGAACAAAGGAAATGGAGTGATATAGGCGAGAGGCCATAATAAATACAGTTTGGGATGCCCACTGGCCCAAAGAGCAGAAAAAATTGCTGCATTTGAGATGAGCATACCGGAACTGTTCTTAAATAGATTCTTTGCTAACTCTAAATTGCTGCGATCACCACGCGGAATTGGCTTGGGGTCATTGGAAACACTCCATTCCAGTAATTCAAGATCCATCAATATCCGACCAGCGAGAAATTTAAGCCCAGATTGCCCATTCAGGTCACGGAAGAATTTCCTGAATAGTGAGCTTTGAGTAATAGGGAAATTCTTCACCAACCCCAAGTCAGGATCATCAGGCTGCGAGGTTTTAGCATGATGTTTCAAATGGTAAGGACGATACTTGCTGACATCATTCCAGATCGGGCGTGCACAGAGCCAATCAGTCAGATGGGTATTTAACCATTTGGTTTTGAACAGGCTATGGTGCGAGGCATCATGCATCAAAATAGCCATCGCAAGCTGGCGTCCAGCAAGAATAGCCAATGCCAATGCACATATCAGTATTTTTCCCCACGTAGGTAAATATTCCCAGCTATAGGCTACCGTGCCAAAGGTCATGACAATTACAGTCCAGGTTGAACCTACTGCCCAGGCACCGTGCAAGTTTGAGGTCGTGGTGAGTTCTTTAATTTCATCACGACTAAAAAGTTCTGTGACACTGACCTTGCTGTTCATTCTTCTGCCTATATTTAGTTCTTATTGCTTTATTCAATATATTTGGATGAAATATTACAGTCAATTTATTTTTGTGTATAAAAAAGAAATAAATTAGACCCCTTGGTCTTTAAAATAGTGTTGCCATAAAAGTTGACCCTGTTTTTCTAATTTGCGGACCGCGAGCTCAAATTGTTGTCGGGCATCTGTGTCTATCCATTCTGCAGGAAGCAAAGGATCAGCACGTAAACTAAACAGGGCAGACTTACCTAGATAAAAGGCACTTTTTGCAGCATCTGCTAAAGTCAGATTTTGGTAATTTTCAAACCAGTCGTTGATAGCATGCTGTACTGCATGATAGGTCTGATGTAGCTCTTCGATATCCCATAAATCACGAACTTCGGTTTCACTTTCCAGTTGACTGACTTGGAAAAAACGTGCGTCAGGATCTAATCCAAACTGGATTACAGCTGTTTTTAATGGACTTAGGTTTAGCGTTAAATTATCGGGACGAATAAAAACATTTTGCTCTAGTTCCTGAAAACCATAATAACGCAGCGCTTTTTCTCTTTTAGATAAGGCAGTACGGTCTACACGTCCCAAAGTGCCGGTATAGACCAATACATATTTTCCGTTCCATGTGGTCGCCGTTTGCATATCAGGGTGTTTGTTTAAGCTGATAAAAGAAGTATCGAATTTTTTCTCTAGCAATTGATATACGCCGCGCTCTACAGCTTGAATGACATTTTCCTGATTTAATCGGGCTACAGCGACACGGATACCATTGTCAGATATACCCAATAATTCAGCAGCAGTTAATATCCGCTTAATAGACAGGGTGGAGTTTTTAGAAGCGTAGAGAAGGTCTAAAACAAGATGACGTGCATTCAGTTTATAAGTCATGAAACGATATCGTAATTAAAAGAATTGAAAGTTTTGAAGTTTATTTACAATAGCACTTTGTCATGAATAACCCAAAAAAATGTCAGGGTGAAAGAGAATGAATAAGTGATTTGAGATATGCATTTTATTAATAAATTTTTTTCAAACACAATAAAAAAACCCTTATCTTTCGATAAGGGTTTTTCGTATTCTGGAGCGGGAAAGGAGACTCGAACTCCCGACCCCAACCTTGGCAAGGTTATGCTCTACCAACTGAGCTATTCCCGCAATGAGGTGAATTATAGAGAATTCCACAGCAGTGTCAACTCTCTATAAATCTGTTTGATTAATTAATCAGCACGGCGCCAAACCGTACCTTGACGGGTATCCTCAAGAACAACACCTTGATCAAGTAAAGATTGACGAATCTCATCCGCACGTGCGAATTCTTTGGCTTTCTTGGCATCCTGACGCTGTTGAATTAAATCTTCAATTTGTTCAGGTGACAACCCTAGAGCTTCCTGACCAATGTCAGACTTGAGGAACTCTTCTACATCCTGCTGTACCAGACCGAGAATATTGGTCAGGTGACGTAAAGTTGCATAATAAATCGCTGCCTGTTCCGCATTTTCTTCTTTCACGGCACGATTCAGTTCTTTATTGATTTCGAACAATACCGCAATCGCTTCAGGCGTATTGAAATCATCACACATAGCGGTATTAAAACGTTCAACAAAAGCCTCATCCAGAGTTTCAATCAGATGATCACCATAAACCGCCTGATAGGTTTTAAACGAGTGATAGAAACGAGATAAGGTATTTTTTGCTTCTTTTAAAGCAACATCCGAGTAATTCACCGGGCTACGATAATGGGAAGAAACAATGAAATAACGCACCACTTCCGGATGGAATTTTTCAATCACGTCGCGAATAGTGAAGAAATTGCCTAAAGACTTCGACATTTTCTCGCCATCGACATTAATAAATCCGGCATGCATCCAGTAATTGACATACTGTTCACCAGTAGAAGCTTCAGATTGTGCAATTTCATTTTCATGGTGCGGGAAGGTCAAATCAGCACCGCCGCCATGAATATCGAAATGATTGCCTAGGCAGCAGGTCGACATTGCTGAACATTCAATATGCCAACCCGGACGGCCATTGCCCCAAGGAGATGCCCATGACGGTTCATTTTCCTTGGCATGTTTCCACAGTACAAAGTCAAACGGGTGTTTCTTTTCGACTTCAACATCGACACGTTCAGACGCGCCGGCTTGCATATCTTCTAATTTACGGCCAGACAGACGACCATATTTGGCAAACTTCTCGACCTCAAAGTAGACATCGCCATTATTGGAAGGATAAGCCGTACCTTTGTCGACCAGGTTGCCGATCATATCTTGCATCTGATCGATATAATCTGTTGCTTTAGGTGCAACATCAGGTGCAAGGCAGCCCAGTTTGGCAAAGTCTTCATTCATCGCATCAATAAAGCGACCTGTTAATTCTGAGATACTTTCGCCATTTTCATTGGCACGTTTAATAATTTTGTCGTCAATATCCGTAATATTACGCACATATTTGACTTTCCAGCCTTGGCTACGCAGGAAGCGGATAATATAGTCAAATGCAACCACTGTACGTGCATGTCCAATATGACAGTAGTCATAAACCGTCATTCCACAGACATACAGGTCAATCTGACCTTCAACACGAGGTACGAATTCTACTTTTTTGCGTTGCTCTGAGTTATATAGAACAAATGGTTGCATAGCTGTTCAAAAGACTTCAAATAAAAGGATGAATCATCTTAACCTAAGCATAATTATTCATAAAGATAAAAGCGTAAAAAGCCTCAGTTATTTAGGGGAGTTAGGCAACAAGAGTGATTTAGGAAGAAGAGGTTTAGGAAGTGAAATGGCGATATTGAGCTTACATTTTCAGAGGCAGTGTTTGCCAGTATGATTGAATTATATTTGAATGAGTCTGGTCTGATTTGAATCAAACCTATTTTGGATAGCGTAAGCGTGTTCCCCTAAAAAATAAAAATAAGTACATTCTATAGTTTTAAAAATGGAGCGAATGTAGAGGTGGAGATACCAGATTGCGCAAGTTGAATACAATCTGAATATATTAAAAATCCGTCGAATCTTCTACATTTAGAAAGCTTACAATTGCATAGCTATGCTAAAATTGCGAAAATTATGCCCATCAAACCAGAGTTTTTCTCTGTCCTTAGCGTAGGTAAACAGGCTTTGAATCCACAAAAAACAGCGAATCAACTAGATTTCCAGAAAGTCGCACTTGAAACACTTCGCATCGAAGAAAATGCACTACAGATTTTAGCAACACAGATTGATGACCGTTTTAGCCGGGCATGTGAAATTATTCTACAGTGTACTGGCCGTCTGGTGATTACCGGAATGGGCAAGTCAGGTCATATTGGCCGTAAAATGGCGGCGACCTTTGCTTCGACCGGAACACCGTCGTTCTTTATGCATCCGGGCGAAGCCGGTCATGGCGACTTGGGTATGCTGGTGGCTGGTGATGTGCTGATTGCAATTTCAAACTCGGGCAAGAGTGATGAAATCATGATGCTGATGCCGCTGATCAAGCATCTGGAAATTCCGCTGATTACCATCAGTGGTGATGATCGTGGTCCAATGCCACAAAATGCTGATGTAGCTTTGACGCTGGGTAATATTCAGGAGGCTTGTCCACTGGGTTTAGCGCCGACATCGTCAACGACGGCAACATTGGCTTTGGGCGATGCTTTGGCGGTAGCTTTATTGGATGCTCGCGGCTTTACCTCGGATGATTTTGCACGCTCACATCCTGCAGGTGCGCTGGGTAAGCGTCTGTTATTGCATGTGAAGCATCTGATGCGTACTGGCGCAGATTTACCTAAAGTCTCGCCAGATACCGCCATGAATAAAGTATTGTACGAAATTTCCAACAAGCGCTTGGGCTTAACCACAGTCGTCGATGAAAATGATGTGTTGCTGGGGATTTTTACCGATGGTGACTTGCGTCGCTTGATTGATAAGCAGCAAGGTTTTGATGTCAATCTGGCTATTCAGGACGTGATGACCAAAAATCCGTTGACCATTTCTCAGGAAGCACGTGCAGTGGTGGCACTGGAACGTATGAATGAGCATAAAATTAATCAATTTGTAGTTGTTGATGATGCCAATAAAGTCATTGGTGTGATTAGTATGCATGACCTGATTCAGGCTGGGGTAAATTAATAAATGGCATCTTATGTATTATTAGAGCAGGCACGTCATATTGCAGCACTGGTGCTTGATGTAGATGGTATTTTAAGTGATGGCTTTGTAACGCTGACCAATACTGGCGATGAGATCAAATCCTTTGATATTCGTGACGGTCTGGGCATGAAACTGGTTCAGCAAGCAGGGATCAAGGTGATTATTATCACCGGACGTAAAAGCAATATCGTAGAAAAGCGTATGTCGGATCTGGGTGTTGATCTGGTCTATCAGGGCCGTGAAGACAAAGGTACAGCACTTCGTGAAGCCTGCGCACAGCTCAACATTGATCCTGAAGATTGCCTGTACATGGGCGATGACTGGCCTGATCTGTCTGCTTTTGCCATTGCCGGCATGAAAGTGACCGTGCCTAATGGTCATGTTGAAGTTCGCCGCCGTGCCGATCTGGTGACTCAGGCCCAAGGTGGACGTGGTGCGGTGCGTGAAATCTGCGATATGCTGTTAATGTCCAAAGGCATGTACCAAGAGTTACTTGAAAAATATACTCGTGCGCCTTATTAATAAGTCATATCTTTTGGATTAAGTACACCGCTTATGGATACTAAAGTTTTATATATTACGGCTGTGATTATTGCCGCAATAAGTGGTGGTTATTACTATTACAGCGGCAAGGGCAACAAGCTGCAGGCAGATTCTGCGCGCAGCATGACCTATTCCGCTCAAAATATTAACTTAACCCAGACGGATGAAACAGGCCAGGTGTCGGTTCGTGCCCAAGTGGACCGACTTGAGCAGAACCTGCAGCTAGAAACTTCAAAGCTAGAAAATCTGCGAGCATCGACTTATGACAATGGCAAAGTCGATGCAACTTTCTTTGCCAAAATGGCGCATGGTTATGATGACAATACAAAAGTTGTACTCTCTCAAGAAGTGTTCGCCACCAAAATCATGCAAAATGGGAAAATGCAGTTTCGTACTGAAGAACTGACCGCTTTTCCGAAAACACGTGAAATTGAAACAGACAAGACAGTGATTGTGGAATCTCCACAGGCTGAATTTGTCAGCCAGGGTCTTAAAGCCAATCTTAATGATGGTCAATACGAATTCTTTAATATTCGAGGAAAGTATGAACCAAACTCCTAAAGCCAAAATGATGCACACTTTCCTGAAGCGTATGACGCTGGCGACTGTGGTTGGACTCGGTTCAATCGCTGCTTTTGCACTGCCATCTGACCGTAACCAGCCAATCACCTTGCTGGCTGACCGGGCGACTTTCAATGAGCGGACGGGTGTGACGACGTATTCGGGCAATGTCATCATTGAACAGGGCACCATGAAGCTGCAAGCCAATTCGATTGTGGCCAATCTGAACAATAAGCGTCAGATCAGCCTGATTACGGCTACTGGCAGCCCGGCACAGTTCCAGCAAAAAGTGGATCCGGCCAAAGGTCTTGCCAAAGGTCAGGCGCAGAAAATTGTCTACAATGCTGAAACCGGGATTATTACCTTGTCAGGCAATGCCTTCCTGCAACAGGACGGTGCCAGTATTCGTGGTGCGACTTTAAAATACAGCATGAACAAAGGCGATATCGAAGCCACCGGAACACCAAACAAAACCGGTTCATCGTCTGGTCGTGTACAAATCGTGATTCCACCCTCTAGTTCAACATCCTTCCCGGGAGCGCGTGATTAATGGAGCAATCGCAGCAGGTTCAAACCCTCACCATTAAACATCTGGCGAAAAACTATAATAAACGCTGGGTAGTGAAAGATGTATCGTTCAGCATGGAAAGTGGCCAGATTGTCGGGTTACTGGGACCAAATGGTGCCGGTAAAACCACCAGTTTTTATATGGTGGTTGGTCTGGTGCGGATGGATAAGGGAGAAATCTATCTCGATGATCTGGATCTTTCCGACCTCGCAATGCATGAACGGGCACGTAAGGGGATTGGTTATTTGCCGCAGGAAGCTTCAATTTTCCGAAAACTGACGATTTCAGAAAATATTATGGCAATTCTGGAAACCCGTAAAGATATGACCAAGGCACAACGTCAGCAACGTCTGGCGGAGTTACTGGCAGACTTTAAAATCACTCATATCAAAGATTCTTTGGGCATGAGTGTATCGGGAGGTGAGCGACGTCGTGCCGAGATTGCACGTGCACTTGCGGCCGACCCAAAATTTATGTTACTCGATGAGCCTTTTGCCGGTGTCGATCCGATTTCGGTTGGAGATATTAAGGATATTATTACGACCTTGAAAGATCGCGGAATTGGGGTGCTGATTACCGATCATAATGTGCGTGAAACGCTGGCGATTTGTGAGCATGCTTATATTGTCAGTGAGGGTGCATTGCTTGCTGAAGGTACACCAGAAGAAATCCTGGCGAATGAGACTGTGAGAAAAGTTTATCTGGGTGATGATTTCACTGTTTAAATAATCCTGCTTTCTATAAAAACCCTGCATCAGGCGCCAGTTGTCGAATGCAGGGTTTTTTTTGATCAAATCAAAGTGAAAAAGATTTCTTTTAAAGGGATTTGATATATTGTTAGGCTAAAACAAGAAACATTACATAATTATGCGATTTAGGGCAGAACACTTTAAAAAAAATCAGGGGAAAACAGATCAAAAAAGAAGGGGATTGATATTTCTTCTTTTGCCTTTATCTGTGTCTTTGGGGCATGCAGAAAGCTCACCCCATTATTTTGCCAATCTCAAGAATGGCTTGGGCCAGTTGATTGCACCCAAACCAACACGGTCAGCGCATACCATTGATATTACCTCGCTTGGTCATTATTCATTAGATACATCAAAAGTAGCTGAGCTGCCGCAAATTACCCGGCCACAGTCAGGACAGCCAGCTTTAAGTTCTACGATCACAGCTGGCATTCCACAGAAAATGAATCTGATGGAAGCCGTACATCGGGCGGTGCAGCGCCGTCCTGAAATCACCCAGAGTATTTCGACATTATCTGCGCAGGCCGCGAATATTGATGTGGCGAGATCGGGTTATTATCCGCAGTTATCCGGGGGTATCGGGACAGGTGACCTCACTTCCGGTGAACGTGGACGACAAATGGTTTCTTTGAATGCCACCCAGATGCTGTATGACTTTGGCAAAATTAAAACCAATGTCAATGTGGAAGAAGCCCGCTTGGCAGAACAACAGGCCAGGGTGCTGGTCAGTCTGGACCAGGTCGCATTTGAAGTGGCTGATGCAATAGTGAATATTAAGCGCTATCAGGAGATTACCAAGATTGCCCAGCAGCAGATTCAGGGCATTGCACGGATTGCAGAAATTGCCAATTTGCGTGCCCGCGCCGGAATCAGCAGTCAGGCCGACCCGATTCAGGCGCAGTCCAATCTGGAAGCAGCGCAATAAAATCTGATTGTACAGCAGACCCAACTCAGACAATATCAACAACGCTTGCGTACCTTGCTAGGATTTGATGTATCAGCTATTGAATGGGATATTCCTGAGCGCATTGTGGCACAGGCCGATCTTTATCAAGATCCGGAATTTACCCAGATTCCGAACATGATTCTGGCACACGCCGGGGTTAATATTGCCCGTTTGCAAAAAGATCAGGCGCGATTAAGTCCTTATCCGACTATTAGTGTTAAAGGCAGTCTAAGTCAGGCGATGAATGGACGGAATCCGAATAATAATGAAGATGATGGCTTCTATAATTCAGTCATGATTGAAGCCAGCAGTAATTTGTATCAGGGTGGTGCAACACGTTCACAGACTCGTGCCGCAAGCTATGCCGAAGAAGCTGCACGCGCACAGGTCAATACGGTCTATCTGGATGTACTGGATCAGGTGCGCTTGATCCGTGAGCAAATTGAAAATAAACAAAAGCAAATGGGGGTTTTATCCCAACGCCGAGCAACCACGGTACGCACCAAAGAGCTGTATCAAGAACAATATAAATTGGGTACCCGAACCGTAGTGGATTTGCTGAATGCAGAGCAAGCCATTCATAGTGCAGCGCAGGAAATTGAAGCGGCGCGCTATGACATTTATTCGGCGATCGTACAGTACATTCAGGTCACGGGCCGTACACGGGATATTTACGCGCTTAACAGCATTTCTATTCAGGGGTTTGAAGTTCAGCCATGAGTACTACAATAATAAATTATCAACCTTGGCTTCAGGCAGTTTTAAATATTGCCCGGCATTACCGTATTGAGCCTTCTGAGGAGCGAATTCGTCTGCAACTGGACTGGAATCAGCATCATGACATCGATGACATGCTCAAGATTGTCAGTCGTCAGATGGGTTTAAATCTCCGTAAAAATAAATTTGAGCGCAGCCTGCTGAATTCATGGCGTTTACCTTTACTGGTTGAATTCGATAGTGGTGATGTGGGCGTGATCGAACGCATCGACACACAGGGCAATGTCAGCATCCAGCTCAGTGGTGATGAAGGTTTATCTCAAAGCTTTACAGTTGAACACTTAGAGACTGGCATAAAGCATCTTTATGTGCTGCGTCCTGAATCTTCAGTGCCAGATGCGCGGGTGGATGAATATATCAAACCCTTTGAGAAAAACTGGTTCTGGTCAATTGTCCTGAATGACTGGAAGCGTTATATCGATGTGATGTTTGCGTCTTTAATTGCCAATATTCTAGCATTGGCCACGATAGTCTTCTCGATGAATGTCTATGACCGTGTCATTCCATCACAGTCCATTCCGACGTTATGGGTGTTGGCCGGTGGTGTGCTGATCGCCGCGATTTTTGAGTTTGTTTTACGTGTCTCGCGGATCTATCTGTCAGACATTATTGGTAAACGTGCGGATTTAAAAATTTCTGACCGGGTGTTTGGTCATTCATTACGGATTAAAAACAATGAACGTTCCAAATCAACAGGAACCTTCATTTCACAAATTCGCGAGCTGGTGACTTCAACCACAGTTACGGCCATTGCCGATCTGCCATTTTTCTTCCTGTTCTTGGGCATCTTCTGGGTGATCGGTGGCAATCTGTTCTGGGTCATGTTACTCGTTGTGCCCTTAATGATTCTTCCAGGGATTCTGGCGCAGAAAAAACTGGCACAGCTGGCCCAGTTGGGGATGCGCGAATCTGCCATCCGCAATGCCTTGCTGGTAGAAGCTGTAGAAGGAATTGAAGACATCAAGCTGTTAAGAGCTGAAACGCGTTTCCAGAATCAGTGGAATCATATGAATGAAGTATCAGCCGATGTCAGCATACAGCAACGTAAAATTGTCGGCTTGATGACCGCCTGGACTCAAAAAATTCAGGGGCTGACCTTTGCGATTGTGGTTTTAGTCGGGGCCTTTGCGGTGATGGAGGGTGACATGACCACAGGCGCACTGGTGGCCTGTTCGATTCTATCTTCACGCATGCTGGCACCAATTTCACAAATTACGGGTGTACTGGGTCGCTTGCAACAGGCTAAAGTCGCCAAGGCTGGTCTGGATGAACTCATGAAAAAACCAGTGGATCAGCCGGATTATTCGCACCTGATTCATCGTCCGGCACTGGATGGGCATTATGAGCTCAACGGGGTGGTGTTTAAATATGGCGATGATGATCCGAAACCGAGTTTGATGATTCCCAAGCTGGAAATCAAGCCGGGGGAGAAAATCGCGATTCTGGGCCGTAATGGTGCAGGAAAATCGACCTTGTTACAGCTTTTGTCTGGGATGCAGACACCGTTACAGGGCAAGGTCAAGCTGGATGGTATTGATCTGACCCTGATTGATCCGTCAGATGTGCGGCGTGATATGAGTTTGCTAAATCAGAACTCGCAGTTATTTTATGGTTCAATTCGTGAAAACCTGACTTTGGGTGCACCTTTGGCCACCGATCAGCAAATTCTGGAAGCCTTGCAAATTACCGGTGCACTGGGATTTGTACAGGAGAAAAAAGAAGGACTGGATCATATCCTTTTAGAGGGTGGTGTCGGCTTTTCTGGTGGGCAGCGTCAAGCCTTGTTATTGGCACGGTTATTGATCCGTCAACCAAAAAATTTGCTACTGGATGAACCGACCGCTGCCATTGATGATGTGTCAGAAAAACAGTTGATTGATCATCTTAAAGGTTATTTAACCCATCGTACGATGATCGTTGCGACCCATCGCCGTGCGGTATTGGAACTGGTGGATCGTATTCTGGTGGTCAATGATGGCAGGATTGTGATGGATGGACCAAGGGATCAGATCCTGAATCAGTCGCAAGGTGGTAATAAGCGGGTTGTGGGAGCAAGTGCATGAGTGAACTACAACAACTAAAACGTTCCAGCAAGGTCAGCTTTCAGGAGCCGCCCTTACCGAAATCAAGTATCATCATCTGGATTATCGGCATTGGCCTATTGGTATTGCTGAGCTGGGCCTGGTTATTCAAATTGGAAGAAGTATCTACCGGTACTGGAAAAATAATTCCATCATCCAAAGAGCAGGTGATTCAGTCTCTGGATGGCGGTATTTTGACTAAACTTAATGTCAAAGAAGGTGAGATTGTCGAGCGTGGGCAAGTATTGGCCCAGCTTGATCCGACCCGCTTTGAATCCAACGTCGGTGAATCAGAATCCTTGCTGGTGTCATCACGTGCCACTTCAGCCCGTTTACGTGCGGAAGTCACCGGCGCACCGTTGGTCTTTCCTGAAGAAGTGTTGAAATACCCCAAATTGGTTAAAGAAGAAACGGCCCTGTATCAGTCGCGTCGAGCCAATTTGCAAGAATCTGTTGCAGGCCTGGAACAGGCTTTGTTACTGGTGCAGCAAGAACTGGAAATGACCGCTCCCTTGGTCGCCAAAGGGGCAGCCAGTGAAGTTGAAGTGTTGCGTCTAAAACGTGAAGCCAATGACCTGCGTAATCAGATGAATGATATCCGTAATCAATATTATGTAAATGCGCGGCAAGAGCTGTCCAAAGCCAATACCGATGTGGAAACTCAGCAACAGGTGGTACGTGGCAAGTCGGATACTTTGAGCCGAACTGTTTTTAAATCACCGGTTCGCGGTGTGGTCAAAGAGATTGATGTGATGACGCTGGGCGGCGTGATTCCACAAAATGGCAAGTTGATAACCATCGTGCCACTAGATGAAAAATTACTGGTTGAAGCTCGAATTTCGCCGCGTGATATTGCCTTTATTCGCCCTGATCAGGAAGCGCTGGTCAAAATTAGCGCCTATGATTATTCAATTTATGGCGGGCTAAGCGGTAAAGTAACCATGATTTCACCGGATACCTTGCGTGATGAAGTCAAGCAGGATCAATTTTATTATTGGGTGTATATCCGTACCGATAGCGACAAGCTCAGCAATAATGCCGGGCAGGAGTTCAATATTACTCCAGGGATGGTGGCCACCGTGGATATTCGTACTGGTTCAAAAACCGTGATGGATTATCTGATCAAGCCATTTAATAAAGCCAAAGAAGCCTTGCGTGAACGGTAATATTTGCCAAGCAATTGAGTAAAACAATCGATCAAAATCAGGCCTCTCCGTGGAGTAATGCCAGTCAGTTAAGAAATTGACTGGCATTTTCTTGGGTATTTCTGTGGTTTTCCTTTCACAACTCGTGGGCAACTTCTAACCCTCCTCTCAGGCAACACATACCTCTTAGATTTCTCCAGTAAACTTTCTAGATGTTTGGGTAAATTCCCTGCGGAGTCTAAAGAGTCAAATCTTAATATATTCAGGATACCGATAGATGCAATATGAAAGCTGATTCTCAAAGGACTGACTTTTGCTCGTTGAGCCATATGTTTCATTTGTCTTCTTAGAATATTATAGGCAATGAAGACCCCCCATAATTCTTGATAAATTAAATCAGGTTGCTTGCTCCTCAAATGCTTGCCTTCCTGTAAATCACTTTTGATTTCTCGGTAACACATTTCTATTTCCCAGCGCTGGGCATAAAGCTTCGCCAAGCCTATCAGTGGATATGCCTTTGAATCCATTAATGAAGTGATATAACGTCTAATTTTCCCTGCCTGCTCAACTTCAATCAAACGCGCTTCCCAATATTCTCCTAATGATGGATTTAGCTTCCTGGCTCTAGCTGAAAGAGGCATTTTGATTTGAAAGTCATGCGGGGAATTACGTTTAATGATCTCATAGCGTAAATTATCTTTTGCTCTCATTAACCAATGACTGGCTTCTACTCGTGTTTGCCAGTCAATCAAGAAATCAGCAGAGAAATAGGCTCGATCAAACAAGGTAATACTATGCGATGGAGGACATAATCGATTTGCCAGTGTAAGTTCACCCTGATCCATGCTACCTATTTGGGCATCAATGATTTCATGGGTGCTGGTATTTACCAGGCAGGTTGCTCTCACTTGTGGATAAGGGGCTGCAGCGGTTTTACCCTTAGATGAGCCAAAGTGTTCAAAATTCTCGTCTGTATAAGGCATAGACCAAACCACCCCGTCAACAGCACATACACTAAGGCCATGAAAGTTTGAGTATTGCTGTTGGGATTCTTCAAACCAGGCTTGGCTGAGTAGAGAAAACAAGGTATTCAAGGGCTCTCGTCCTAAACGTTGTCGTGCTTGCACTGCTGCACTGGGGACACAATATTCTGTTGTACCAAACACAAGTTTTAGTTGCTCTACGACATACCCGATCGGTTGATCTCGAAATAGGGCAAGCCCAATTACCAGCCATACCACATGTTCGGCAGGTAATTTTCTTCTCCTGATAGAAGCCTTACCTGTTTGATGTAGGCTTTCTTTAATCCAGTTTAAATCAATGAGTTCACTGAAATGGCTGAGTGAAGGCAAAGAATGTTGAAGGGTGCAATCTAAATTTTCAGATAAAGTCATAAAAAAAATGAGCGTATTGGCATACACTCATTTTTACTACATTTTTCTAATGTCTGCTTAACTGACTGGCATTATCTCCGTGGAGAGGCTTTTTATTTGTCTGTGCAAAGCGGGTATACTGCAGCAGTGAGAGTTTAAAGCCTGAAGTTATGCCATTTACCATTGCCAGCCTGGTCAGTTTTGAGGAAGACATCAAAAAAAGCCGCTTTCAGGCCTTTGCCACACCTGTTGAAAATGAGCAGGACGTCAAAGATTTTCTGGAGGCTTATCGCGATCCAAGTACCACCCATCAATGCTGGGCCTGGAAAATTGGCCATCAGGTACGCTTTAATGATGATGGTGAACCTTCAGGTACTGCAGGACGCCCGATTCTGGCAACCATTGAAGGCAATGAGCTGACCAATGTGCTGGTGCTGGTCAATCGCTGGTATGGCGGGATCAAGCTGGGAACAGGGGGCTTGGTACGTGCCTATGGCGGCTGTGCTGGACAATGTTTGTTGTTAGCAGAAAAAATTGAACTGATTGAAAAGAAAAAGGTGCAATTTTCCTGTCAATTCAATGAGTGGGCCATCTTTCAATATGAGTTGAACCAGCAACAGATTGACTATCAGGAAGAATATACAGCTGAAGGAGTACAGGTCAGAGCCTTATTTCAGTTACATCAAATTCAACCTTTTGCCCTAAAAATTCAAGATGTGACCCGTGGCCGGGAACAGCTCAAAATCATAGAAGAAGCGACAGATGACTGACGTAGATCCATTACTGAAATATCGTGAGCAGCATAAACATCGCCTGAATTATATGCCTTGGCTGTACTGGTCCTTAAAGCCTAAAAATCGCGGTTGGGCAGAAGCGTGGCAAAAGGACTATCAGGCTTATCTGATGGAGATGGAAACCGTCGAGATTGGTGAAAACTGTTTTATTTCACCTCTTGCACATATTTTCGCGGAGCCGGGACGCAAAATCATTATTGGTGATAATACCTTTATTGCCGCAGATTGCACCTTGCATGGCCCTCTGGACATTGGTAATGAAGTGGCGATTAATCATCACTGTATTCTGGATGGCGGTCGGGTGGGGATTAAACTGCATGATCAGGTGCGTATCGCCGCTTATTGTCATCTTTATGCCTTTGATCATGGCATGGATTTGGAGCAGCCGATTTATCAGCAGCCAGTACGTTCGCAAGGCATCGAGATTGGTCGGGATGTGTGGCTCGGTGCGCATGTCGGTATCAAGGACGGAATTAAAATCGCAGATCAGGCCGTGGTGGGAATGAACAGTATGGTGACCAAGGATGTCGAGAAGCGTGCGATTGTCGCCGGTAATCCGGCCCAATTCATTCGCTATCGTGAATAAGCTTTTGGAAGTCAAGTGCTTGATGCAACAGCCTGACTCAGCAGATGGTTCGATATATTGATCTATATTTGTTCACATAAAAGTTAACATATTTCAAGTCAAGCCTTACAGATTTCGCTGCACATTTTTGAATGCTTATGCTAAGTTAAAAATAACTAAGAAATTTTTATCATAAATAGAAGAGAGGCTAAACATGAAACGTGTCATCGCCTGCATCGACTCATCACCATGTATAAACGCGCTGGCTGACGCGGCGGCATGGATTGCCAAACAGACTGGCCGTGAACTGGTCCTGTTACAGGTTTTGGATTATTACCCGGCCAGTTATCATCTGGGGGAAATCAGCGGAGTGATTGGCTTTGAAAGTAATGCCATGTTACTGAAAGAACTGGCTGAGCTTGAACAAAAACAAAGTGAAATTGCGCTGGATTATAGCAATAACCTGCTGCAACACATTTCCGAGCGGATTCTGGCAGAACACGGTATTCAAACCACACATATTCAGGAAAAGGGTGATTTTCTGGAGCAAAGCTTCCAGATCCTGCAGCCTGATGATATCGCGGTGATTGGATTGCTTGGTGAACGCTCGGCTGAAAAAAACAAACCGATCGGTACCAATGTGGAAAATTTTATTCGTGGGGCCAATTGTACCGTGATGACGGTCGGAGAACAGTTTAAGCCGCCGACACGATTTATTTTCGCCTATGAATATTCACCGACCTGTATCAAGATGATGAAACGGATTGCGGAAAGTGATCTGCTGCGCTTATTGCAATGCCATTTGTTATATATCGGTGATCATGCTGAGATTCTGAATGAGCCTTTGCAATATTTAAATCAGGCTGGTTTAGATGTGGTGCCACAATACCGCTATGGCGATGTCGCAGAAAATATTTTGACCTATCAGCAGGAACTCGGAATTCAGCTGATCGTGTTGGGTGCATTTAGTCACAGTAAAATTCACCAGTTCTTTTTGGGCAGTATTGCGACCACGATTTTCCGGAATTCAAAAGTGCCTTTACTGGTTGCGAAGTGAGAATTGCATATAATAGCCAAGCGCGAAGTCTAATCGTAAATTGTTACAGCTTGATTTAAAAATGACCAGAGTTATCCTCATATATTGTGGATAACTCTGTGGTTAATATTTATAAGTTAATGTTATTTATGGTAAATATGTCATTGGGTGATTTTTGTTCTTCTTGTTTTATTTCACAATCGCGAGTGCAAAACCATCATGTCCTTTGCTGCCAACCGTTTGTAAAGCAGTGCATGACAAGATACGTGGATGATTTTGAAGCGCTTTAAACATGTCACGAATGCCTTCAATACTTGGTTTATTATTGTCCGGGTTAATGATTTCGCCAGCACGAATCACATTGTCCAGAAAAATAAGTGTACCTGAGTGCGACAGGTTTAAACTGAGTTCCAGATATTCCGGATAACTCTGTTTGTCTGCATCAATAAAGATGAAATCGAAAGCTTCCGTATCTTCAGGCAGGGCTTTAAGCACATCTGCTGCACGGCCGCATTTCAGTTCGACGGTCTGTTTAAGCTGCGCGCGATCAATATTTTCCTGACCCATTGCCGCATGGGTATCACGTCCTTCAATCGTCAGGATATAGCCATCATCAGGCAAGGCACGTGCCAGCCACATGGTGCTATATGCTGCAAATGTGCCGAGTTCCAGTACACGTTTACACTGGTTCATCTGGATTAGCATCTGCAACAACATGCCTTGATTTGGTGCTACAGCCAGATGATCAGGAAAACCGTGCGCTGCGGTATTCTCAAGAGTTTGATTCAGAATGGGGTCTTCAGGAATTAAATGTGAATCAATGTAGTGATCAATGTCTGTCCACATTTGTTGCATAGTCTTAGCACCTCGATTGCGATGCGTGCATTTTAAACTTTTCGCGGCAGAGCGCAATTTATTGTTCTATAGGTGCTGATTTTTTAGGCTCTAAAAAGTCCTGGATGAACTTTGTAGAGCGGTTGTCATGACTTAGTAATTACACATCGAAGAATTACGGCCTAAATTCGGTCCCCAAGTACGATAACCTTGGGTATCGATGTGGATTTGGCCAGAAGCATACATGCCGAGTCCCATATTTAGGCTTTGACCATGCTGGACCCAGAACTGACACAATTTGAACTTGGTATTTTCAATATAGCTATAATCTTGTGCCTGAGGATATTCAGGCCCAATCCGGAAATCGATCGCAGAGTTGTAAAGATGGCGTGAAGAATTGGCACCACCGGCACACTGGTTCAAAGGCAGGTCACGATAGACTGATGTGACTTCAAAATCAGTCAGTACATTGGCTGCAACCAGATATTTAAAGACTTTTAAAGTTGGGATCTGATTGGCCCATAATTCACGGCTTGGAATCATGTATTGGGAACGGCCACACTTGGCCCAATCACGTGCAGTACGCATCAATTCGAAACTCGGAATGATATTGCCAACCCCATGACGTTCCAGAAAAACCTCATATTCACGCACGCGTGACAAATTATCCAGTGCCGATACCCAGTGGGTATACACATAAGGCACAGTTTTTGGGTGGGCTTTACGATCGTATTGAACACGTTCTTGTGGAATGTAAATCCGTTTTCCAGCAGGTGTGGTGGCCTGTCCAGGTTGTTTTGTGGTCGTGGTACAGCCCACAAAAACAAGAGGAATTATACAAAGACTCAATAATCCCTTTAACAAGTTCTTCATTTATAGAAATCAGATATTTACAAAATAGCGCTATTTTAGACTAAATATAGGGAGAAATTTGGAGAATATTGCAATGAAATGTGTGCGTTGAGTATAAAAAAGATCAGCATTTGCTGATCTTTTAAAGTTTAAACTAATTACTTTTCAAGGTATTGTAATTTGTCTGCTTTGCCATTCCATTCTTCACGGTCTGCTGGCTGGTCACCAATTTGTGTGATATTTGGCCATTTTTGTGACAGGTCAGCATTCAGTTCAATAAAGACTTCCTGACCTTCTGGTAATTCGTCTTCAGAGAAAATTGCATTTGCCGGGCATTCAGGTTCGCATAACGCACAGTCGATACATTCGTCCGGGTTAATCACAAGGAAGTTAGGACCTTCATAGAAACAGTCTACAGGGCAAACTTCAACACAGTCTTGATATTTACATTTAATACAATTTTCAGTGACAACGAAGGTCATGGCGACAGCTACCTAAAAAATATGGTTCTAATTACGAATGCTGTATTTTAGGCAAAAACAGGGGGAACTAACAATTCCTTTTATTGATATTTGTTATATATAGGGCTGTTAAATTTGAAAAAAGGTCGCATACCGATGAATTACAGCATTCATCGGTATGTTCAGGACATCGACCCTATGCCAGATGAGGTCTAGGACCGAGAATTAACTTGGCTGTTTGATCAGGTCTTTGAGCGCATATAACTGCTGCAAGGCTTCACGCGGAGTTAAACTATCTACATCAATATCTTCGAGTAAGTCCAGTGCAGGCGATTCTTTTTCAATTTCGATGATACGTTCTATAGGCTCCATAACTTCAGGCATTGCAAACAGATCATGCTGCGGGCTCAGTGGCTTGGCCTGATGCTGTTTTTCCAGAATCTTTAAGCGGTTTTGCGCTTCTTTAATCACCGCAGCCGGAATGCCTGCCAATTTCGCGACTTGCAAGCCATGACTTTGACTGGCCGGGCCATGTTGCACCTTATGCAATAAAATCAGATTACCATTCAGCTCTTTGGCCGTGACATGGTAGTTATTAATGCCACTTTCCTTATCCAGTTCAGTCAGTTCGAAATAATGGGTAGCAAATAGACATAAACATTGAATGCGTTTGGTCAGATCCAGCACACAGGCCCAAGCCAAAGACAAGCCATCATAGGTACTGGTTCCACGGCCAACTTCATCCATGAGTACCAAAGACTGGCTGGTGGCATGATGCAGGATTTGCGAGGTTTCGGTCATTTCCACCATAAAGGTTGATTTGCCGGTCGATAAATCATCGGCAGAACCAATACGGGTAAAGACACGGTCAACCGGACCTAAAGTTGCAGCTTGCGCTGGAACATAGGCACCACAATAAGCCAGCAACACGATCAATGCAGTCTGGCGCATAAAGGTGGATTTACCACCCATGTTGGGGCCGGTAATGATGGCCATGCGATGGGAAAAATCCAGTCGCGTATCGTTCGGAGTAAAGGCCGATTTACTGAGGGCTTCTACCACTGGATGTCGTCCAGCAGTGATACTTACACCGATTTCAGGGCTAAATTTTGGACGCGACCAGTTGCGTAAACGCGCCTGATGGGCAAAATTAGCAATCAGATCAATCTGGGCAATGGCGCTGCTCATCATCTGTAAACTGCCGATATCCTGACGCAGTTCATCCAGCAGCATTTCAAACAGCATTTTTTCACGGGCCAAGGCACGCGATTCGCTAGATAAGACTTTGTCTTCAAATGCTTTCAGTTCAGGCGTGATGTAGCGTTCGGCATTTTTCAGGGTTTGCCTGCGGATATAATGCTCGGGTGCCTGTTCGGCTTGTGCTCGGGTTAACTCAATATAATAGCCACTAACACGGTTATAGCCGATTTTCAGTCCCGGAATGCCGCTTTGTTCACGCTCTTTGATTTCCAGATCAATCAGGAACTGGCTGGCATGATCACGAATCTGACGCAGTTCATCCAGTTCACTGTCAAAACCTTCTGCAATGACATTACCATCACGCAGCAGGACGGGTGGATTTTCTACAATGGCTGACATCAGGCGTTGATGCAAACCATGGAAGTCGCCGAGTTCTTCATTGAGCTGCACCAAGAGCGTGGACTGTTGCTGACTCACAATCGGTTGCAGGGCATGACGTAAAAATGGAATTTGCGCACAGGCCTGACGCAGTTGTACCAGATCACGTGGGCGGGCACTGCCAAGCGCAATACGGCTCAGCACGCGTTCAATATCGCTAATCTCTTTAAGCACCAGACGTACAGGTGCTTCGTGGAAACCTTGCAGCAAGGCTTGAATGGCATCCAGGCGCTCATCCAGCAGCGCGGTATCGCGTAAAGGTTGCATCAGGGTGCGACTGAGCAAGCGTCCACCCATAGCAGTCTGACAGTCATTGATCAGTTGAAATAAGGATGTCCCATGTTCAAATAAAGGCTCAATCAGTTCAAGATTACGGCGTGTCACCGGATCCAAAGCAATAAAATCTGAACTTTGTTCTAGCTGAATCGTGCGGATATGCGGTAACGCAGTTTTCTGGGTTTCTTTTGCATAGTGAATCAGTGCCGCAGCCGCTGCTTTAGCCAAAGGTAAATGATCAATGCCGAAACCTGAAAGCGTGCTGACAGCAAACTGGTCGCATAAGGTTTTTTGCGCATTGTTCAGGTTGAAGTCGACATCGGGACGTTTGGTGACCGAGATATCCAGTTGCTGTTTGAGTTGTTCGGTCAATGTCGGATCAGTGATACTTTCATCCAGCAGAATTTCGCTTGGCATCAAACGCGCCAGTTCAATCATGAGCTGGTTAAGATCATAATCCTGCTGCTGGACTTTAAATAGGCCGGCGCTGAGATCAAGAAGTGCAATGCCGATCTGATTCTGCTGAATACATAAAGCCACCAGATTCGAGCTCTGATGTGCACCGAGCATGGCATCATCGGTCAGTGTGCCCGGCGTAATAATTCGAACTACACCACGCTCAACCGGTCCTTTGCCAGTAACCTCGCCGATCTGCTCGCAGATCACCACGGTTTCGCCTTTTTTGACCAGACGTGCCAGATAGCCCTCGGCTGCATGATAAGGCACGCCCGCCATAGGAATTGGCTGACCATTGGCTTTACCACGATGGGTCAGGGTAATGCCTAAAATCTTGGCTGCCTTGTGTGCATCTTCAAAGAACAGTTCATAAAAATCACCCATACGATAAAACATCAAAGAATGCGGATGCTGCATTTTCACCGACATGTATTGCTGCATCATGGGCGTTAAGGTAGAAAGATCAGCCATAATTTCTGAACTGGTCATTAAAAATAAATCCTTTCAACAAGAGATAAATGCAAATACTGCTCAATAGGCTATGCAGGAAAATTTAAAGCACATTTTCAATCAGGCCAATCCAACATGGTTGAGCACAGGAGATCGAAAATGTGAAATGAATCTGCTGATTCAATTCAGCTTTAAAGCTGTATTGCAGCAAGTCTATCAAATTTAATTTTTAGAAAGAAATGAAATTCCAGATGAATCTTTAAGTCAGCGCTCAGATCTGTCGCTATGGCTTCTTATTCAGCATTATTTGCAATTTTAAAAAATAAACCACCGGATGCGAACATGCGGTGGCAAGTCTCAATCAAGACGATAGTTTATTCCGGATCATAAAGACCAAGATCGGTCAGATGTAATCTGAGAATCCGGCGTAATTCCAGTACGGCTTCAGGCGTTTCCTGAATCGAGTGGCCACCCTTAATGACTTTGCTAGATACAGCACCATTTAGGTAAGCACTCTCATATGAAACGATATCATCGCTCATGAGCTTGGTGTCTTGCGTATCTACGGTATTGCCGATAATCGAGTGAAATTTGATATCTTTAGAAGGCTGAATATCCTGGGTCAACGCCGTGAATTTTGAATTTTCACTCAGATCGCTTGGGCCATTTTGAATCAGGTCATGCCCCAGTTCTTTGACAAACTCGTTTAACCCGATCTGGCCTTGCAGGGTATCGGCAAAGGCACCCAAAAATGCACCCGGTATACGGATAATTTTACGGGCCAGTTTGGTATGCCAGCGGTCGGCATATTCTGTCCCACGATGTGGTGTCGCTAAGAAAATGGCCCGAGTGAAATTTGGAATAGGCCGCATTTGCAGGCGTGCTTTAAAGAGCGGGTTATCCTTAAATTGTGCAATGCGGGTATTTTGTACCAGCTTGAATGCATCTTGGGTAATATCGGCCTGACTGACCATTAAACGGGCAATCACACCTCCCATGCTATGTCCGACCAGTACCGCATCTTTTTTGGCTGGTGCATTGTTCGCGACCTGGGCAAAGCCTTGCTGAACCAGTGCATTAATTTGAAAACGGCTTTCCAGAATCGGCATATTAGTAGAATAAAATACCTGCCAGACCTGGAAATTTTCTCTTAATACCGGATCACCCATAATGTCGTTGGTCAGACGAATCCAGGCTTCAGGACTACTGGCCAGGCCATGAATCAATACCAGCACTTTCTTGTCCGGATTATAAGGTTCCAGCATGTACAGGTGCGGCATGCTCAGACTGTCTTCGCGATTAATCAGCGTCAGATAGGCTAAACGCCCCAGATTGTTCTCGGCCAGCCATAAACCGTAAGGTGCGGAAAAGTTGGCGGCTAGCGCATATTCTTTCGAAGCTACTTTGATCTTTTCATGTTTATAAGGGTCATACAGTTTCAGGTGAAACTCCGAAGTAGATAAAATCTGTTCAGTCGAATTCGCGGATTTTGGTACAGCAGTAATGGTGGTCGCCAGATAGCGTGCTGAATGAATGTTAGGATTTTTACCATTTGGATAGTTGTGCTTGAGCGGATCGACAATATATTTTTTATCCTGCTCGGTTTGCTGTGCTTCAGGTAAAACCACTAAAAATTCTGAACCAAAACCATCACGGCGGGTGATGGAACGTAGGCCGGAAAAGTTCATGTTATAGGTAGACATCAGCTGTTCAATGGTCTGGTTTTTCAGCTGCGGAAAATTTTCCAGATCAATGGTGTATACACTGTCACCGACCTGAATGCGCTGGCCGGACTGTTTGGCTTCATAACGTTCAGCATAGCGTTGAATCAGATGAGCAATTGCCAGGTTATAAAAGTCACGAATCTGGACCTGGCGGTTATCAAAAATACGCTCTTGCGGCGCACGCTCGGTTTTAAATAGATAGGCATAGCTATAACGAATGCTTTTATCCAGCATAGTGAGCTGCTGATCCAGACATTTCTGGATGTTCTGCTTGTGTTGTTGCTGTTTTTCCGGTGATCGGGTTTTGTTTAAAATTCCGGTGTTACATTCAGCAGACTTGGCATTTTGTAAGGAGTTGGCTAGATATAATTCACTTGCTGTAGAAAGCAATTGTTCATCTAAAATCTGGGGAATACTTTTCAGATCTTCCACACATTCTTCGGGCTGATCAATACAGATCTGAGCTTCAAGACCTGTCATGGACAACACATTCAGACTGGCTTCGCTAAGCTTGTCGCGGGTCAAGATACTGTCACGCTCATTGTTCAGCGTGACATTAATCGCCTGTTCCTTAACACTGACCACCTGACAGCCGCTGAGTATGCTGGTGATGAGTAAAGTGCACAGCATTAATCTTTTATTTATTTTTTCGTGCATAAAACTTTTCACTGAATTCAAGTTATAAAGCGGGATAATGTTTTGTATTTTACTAATTTTTTCCCATAAAAATAGACCGCCGTAGCAGTCTATTTGTAATCAAATTGAAGCGAATCTTGATTATGGGGTCACCGGTGCTGTTGCTGGGTCTGTAGCCGGAGCAGGTGTTGAGCTTTGCAGAATTTGCCAAACATTCCAGCGGCCATTTTTCTCAATTTCCTGAATCAGGCGGTCAGCCACTTCAGCTTCTTGCGGATATTTCACCTTATAGTTCGCCAAGGTTTGAGTGGCATTTTTCTTCTGTTCCAATGCAATATAGTTATTGGCTGCAGAAAGATAAGCCTCCTGAACGCCAGCTTTCATGGCTTTGTCCAGATAAGCGATGGCTTCACGTTGACCACCGCCTTCAGACAGACCAAAACCAAACCAGAAGTTGACCTCAGGATCTTCTGGATTAATTTTGAGAATACGCTGGGCATAGGTCAGGGAATTGGTGGTATAAACTGAACCCAGATCCAGGTTACGTGCCATCACGCTGGCTTTAAAAGCACGCATCAACACATCAAAAGAGGCATTTGGACGGGCCGCTAAAGTATCCAGTTGTCGGGTGACTTCACGCAATTTGGCTTCAAAACCACGGCGTTCCTGACGATCGCTGAAACGTGGTGGATAATGACGTGCCTTACCTTCGACCATTTGCAGGAAATCGTCAATTTCGGTGATATCGATTTCATTTGAATTGGCAAGTGCTGCATAACGCATTGCACGTGTATTGCTATCTACCACTGGAATAATCAGTTTATTCACATCCAGGGTCAGTTGCTTGGATGGATCATTAGGATCCGTCACCACCATCTTGGTTACAGGCTGCGCTGCAGCTTTTTTCAAATGCACTTCAAATTCAGGCGGTTCATTATAATTGAATGGATTTAAAGCATAAAATGGTGGGCTCAGTTCAGGCTCTACAAAAACCACTTGGTCCACAGGTTTCTCAGCAGATTTCTGAGGAGTGGTGGAACACGCAGTAATTGTGAATGCTAAGCAAGCAAGTGCCAAGGGCTTAAAGGTCATAATAGTCATCCATTCTGTTATTTTTAAAACATCTATTCAAAAATTGCATGATCGTCAGTCTATGAAAAGTATAACGATCATGCAAGTAAACCCGTGTTACAGAGTGAAGTGTGATATTCAGGCTTTGGATTGGCTGGTTTGCGCTTCACATTCACGGCGCGCTTCTTCCAGAATCTCCAACTCTTTTTTGCTCAAAGGCTGGCCATCCTGTTGCTGCTTGTTAAAGGTCGGATCTAACAAAGAAAGACGATTGCACAAGTTGTTCATGCGTTTTTCATTTTGCTGAATGCGATCCAGCAGAATCCGCATACCTTCTAAAATCGGATCAGACTGGTCTTCAGTCGCGGCATAGGGCTGGAAACCGATACTTTCGGCATAGTCACGACGACGGGCTTCAGCATCATCTTTGGGTTTGTCTTTAGTGATAAAACGTGCCGGGTTGCCCACCGCTGTGGCGTTCTCAGGAACCGCTTTGGTGACGACCGCATTAGAACCGACTTTGGCATTTTTACCCACGGTAAATGGCCCTAGAATCTTGGCACCAGCACCGACCACCACGCCATCTTCTAGGGTCGGATGACGTTTACCCTTATTCCAGGTCGTTCCGCCCAAAGTCACGCCGTGATAAAGCGTCACGTCATCGCCAATTTCAGCAGTTTCGCCAATGACCACACCCATACCGTGATCGATAAAGAAACGGCGGCCAATTTTTGCGCCGGGATGAATTTCAATGCCGGTGGCAAAGCGGCTAAACGAAGACAACGCACGCGCAGTTCCTTTACAGTCTTTATTCCATAGCTCATGTGCCATGCGATGCATGATCAGCGCATGAATGCCAGGGTAAGTGGTTAAGACTTCTAAGGTATTGCGTGCTGCAGGATCGCGCGCAAAGACAGCTTGTATATCTTCTTTGAGCTGTTTTAGCATTAGATTTGATCCTCGTCCTGTGATGATGTGTGTGAAGATTTTTTCCAGGTACCGTTGTTCAATGCCTGAACACGGCTGAAAATACCACGAAGTAAGTGATATTCCATACGATCTAATTGTATACGTCCAAAGAGGCGACGCAAGCGTAAAGGCAATAATCTTGGATTTTTTGGATCCATAAATTCAATTTCTGCCAGCATTTTTTCCAAATGCGGATAGAATTGTTCCATCTGGGCATGGTTGACCAAGGGTTCATCCCATTCCATTTCAATGCCATCAATGACTTGCATGGTCGCTTTAGCATCACGTGGCTGTTCAATTTGACTCATCGTCGCCATGCGCATCTCATAGCAGATCACCTGAATCGCCTGAGCTACATTCAGTACGCCATAATCAGTATTCACAGGAATAGTCAGGTGATAGTTGGCCATCGCCAGTTCTTCATTGGTCAGACCACGGTCTTCACGGCCAAATAAAATCGCAACTTCCTGCTGCTCTTGAACAACAGCGGTCATGGCTTTTTCTGCGGCAGGACGCACATCTAACAGCGGCCAGGGAATGGTACGGCTGCGTGCGCTGGTACCGAATACAATCTGACAGTCTTTAATGGCATCTTCCAGGCTTTCTACAATCTCGATCTGCTCGATCAGGTCAGTTGCACCCGCAGCCAGCGCATCAATATCCGGATGCGGATAGGTTTTCGGTGCCACCAGAACCAGTTTGGACAGGCCCATGGTTTTCATGGCACGTAAGGCACTGCCGATATTGGCAGGTAAAGTGGTATTGACCATGACAATACGCACATGGGAGAGATGTGCTGAAACAGCAGCATTGTCAATTTGACTCATGAGGATTCCAATTTTAAGGTGTTTTAAAGATCAGGATTTATGAATATTGCGGTTGGGATTCAGCCTGATACATTTCCAGTGCATCATCCATGCTCATGCCTGCAGGCGGCGGAGGAATATCCACCGGCTTGGCCTGTTCATAGAACACGGCTTTGGCAGCTTTGGACTTGACCTGGTATTCAATATGCAAGGCTTCTTTACCAAAATAATCACGCAATTTGGCTAGGAGCTCATCCAGTGGGGCGACTTTCCAGTTGAGACCCAGATGCAGTTCAGTCGTGGCATACGGATAGTCCAGATATAGAATCACCGGAATATGTGCGGACATATCGACATTGCAATAAGGAGTCAGAATTTGCTGCAGGTCACGGCTCAAGCTCTTACTGAAATGCTCGGCTGTGAGGGTGATCTTGATGCTATTGGCACGTTTCTGGCGAATTTCATTCAGGCTAAATGCCTTGGTGAGGCGTCCCATCGGACGGTCAAAGCCTTCACGCTCATAGATTTCGCCTTCAATCACCACCACTTTATCGAGCTGGATAATCTCTTTAAAGCGGTTGAAGCGTTCGTGATTGGCTGAAATCTCAATCCGTGCCGTACCATCATCTAGGGTCATCATCATCCGGTTCGGGAAGTTGGCAATATCTACCACCAGTCCTGCAAACACGGTGGTTACACCACGGCGGGTCGGCGTTAGCTCATTGATCTGACTAGGCACAAAGGCTTTCAGCTCATTGCGATACACATCAATCGGGTGGCCGGTCAGATACAGACCAAGTGTGTCTTTCTCACCTTTCAGGCGAACTTCATCCGCCCAAGGTTTGACGGGTTTAGATGGCTTGCGCTGAACTTCTTCCACTTCGCCAAACAAGTCCATGATGCCGGTTTCACGGTTGGAACGTGCCTGTTCCGCAGCTTGAACCGCTTCAGGCAGTTGCGCCATCAGGTCGGCACGATCAATGCCTAAGCAATCCAGTGCACCTGAGCGAATCAGTGCTTCCAGGGTGCGCTTATTGATTTTTTTCAGGTCAATACGATGACAGAAATCAAATAAGTCACGGAATGGACCTTCTTGCGCACGTGAGTCAATCACCGATTGCATCGCCGCTTCACCGACGCCTTTGATTGCCCCCAGACCATAGACAATAGTTTGCTCATCAGTGGCATGGAATTGATACAGCGACATATTCACTGACGGCGGCAAAACTTCCAGATTATTCTTGCGACAGTCATCAATCAGAAATACCACGTTGTCGGTGTTCTGCATCTCCGAGGTCAATACCGCAGACAGGAATTCCGCCGGATAATGCGCTTTTAGCCATGCAGTTTGGTAAGCAACCAAAGCATAGGCAGCCGCATGCGATTTGTTAAAACCATAGCCGGCGAACTTTTCCATATAGTCGAAGATATGGTTGGCGGTAGCTTCATCAATGTCTTTTTTCGATGCACCTTCAATAAAGATCTGGCGCTGTTTGACCATCTCTTCCGGTTTTTTCTTACCCATGGCCCGACGTAACAAGTCCGCGCCACCGAGGGTATAGCCAGCACAGTATTGTGCAGCCTGCATGACCTGTTCCTGATACACCATAATCCCGTAGGTGGGTTCTAGTACGCCTTCAAGTAATGGATGCAAATATTCAAAATCACCACCATGCATCCGGTGAATAAAGTCAGGAATCAGATCCATCGGGCCTGGACGGTACAGCGACACGAAAGCAATAATTTCTTCAAACTTGCTCGGGCGTGCCTCTTTCAGCATCTTTTTCATGCCCACGGATTCAAACTGGAATACCGCGGTGGTGTTAGCATTGGCAAAGACCAGATATGCGTCTTTATCCTCAAGCGGGATATAGGCAATATCTAAAGGTTTATCCGCTTTGATGCGTTTATTAATATTTTTAACCGCATCTTCAATCACCGTCAGGTTACGCAAACCCAAGAAGTCAAACTTCACCAGACCTGCAGATTCGACATCGTCTTTATCGAACTGTGCCACGCGTCCGGTACCATCGGCATCACACATGACCGCAGAGAAATCGGTAATTTTGGTTGGCGAGATCACCACACCACCGGCGTGTTTACCGGTGTTTCGGGTAATACCTTCCAGTTTCAGTGCCATTTCCCAGATTTCGGCTGCATCGTCATGGTCTGGATTGGATGGATTGGTGACGATATCTTTAAGCTGGGGTTCAGCTTCTAGTGACTCAAGCAGGCTTAGACCTAAAGGCTTGGTCGGAATCATTTTCGAGATACGATCCGCCAAGCCATAAGATTTACCCAAAACGCGCGCAACATCACGAATCGCACCTTTGGCCGCCATAGTGCCGAATGTTGCAATCTGGGAGACCGCATCACGGCCATAGGTACGTGCTACATAGTCAATCACGCGGTCACGGCCTGCGATACAGAAATCGACGTCGAAGTCGGGCATCGAAACACGTTCCGGGTTCAGGAAACGTTCGAACAGCAGTTCATAACGCAGCGGGTCAAGATCGGTAATTTTTAAGCTATAGGCGACCAGTGAGCCTGCACCCGAACCACGGCCCGGACCTACCGGGACGCCGTTACTTTTCGACCACTGAATGAAGTCCATCACGATCAGGAAGTAGCCGGGAAATCCCATCGAGTTAATGATATTAATCTCGTATTCGATTCGCTCATCATAAGGCTTGCGAATCTCTGGCCAGTCTTCATCACGTTGTTCAGGCGGATACAGGAAATTCAGACGTTCTTCCAGACCTTCTTTGGACAAGTGTGCAAAGAAAGTATCAATGGTATGACCTTCAGGAATCGGATAATCCGGCAGAAAGTATTGACCCAGTCGCAATGTGACATTACAGCGTTTGGCAATGTGGTAGGTGTTCTCAATCGCAGAGGGAATATCCGAGAACAGCGCCGTCATTTCTTCAGCAGATTTGAAATATTGTTCAGGTGAATAGGTTTTAGGGCGGCGATTATCACCGAGCACGTAACCATCGGCAATACATACCCGCGCTTCATGCGCTTCATAATCGTCACGGGTCATGAAGTGCACATCATTATGTGCAACCACACCGATATTGTATTTTTTTGCCAGCTTCACGGCTTCCAGAATGAAGTTGTCTTCATCCGGACGATTGGTGCGGGTCAGGGCAAGATAAACACGATTGCCAAATTTTTCGACCCATTCTTCTAGCAGCGGTTCCGCTTTTTGCGGATTTGAACTCATCAGCATTTTGCCGACATCGGAATGCATGCCGAGCAGGGCAATCATGTCCTCAGACTGATTTAAAATCCATTGTTTTTGAACGCAGGGGATATCCAGTTGCTGACCACTGATAAAGCCTTCAGATACCAGTTCAGTCAGGTTGCGCCAGCCGGTATTGGTCATGGCCAATAAGGTCATGCGATGTTCGGCATCATTCAGGCGAATTTCGGAACCCAGAATCGGCTTGATTCCTTTGCCCAAACATTTGCCATAGAACTTGACGGCAGCATGCAGGTTAGAAAGATCCGTGAGCGCAAGGGCAGGCATCTGTTCTTTTTCGGCAGCTTTGACCAGGTCAGGTATCCGTACGATGGATTCAGTAATCGAAAATTCTGTATGAATACCAAGATGAACAAAGTGCATAGATGAGTCCCTGCTAAAACCATTGAATAGTTTAACATGGGATTTATTGTTTCAGTTTGAAAATGAGGGGAAATGGCTAACTTTTAGGTCAAGTTTGAATTTGATTTTTTAAGCTGATTATTTAGTTAGTTGTTAGAAGATATTTTCTTTTACTTTTGACGGGGCAAAAGTAACAAAACCCCTTTGTTGATCTGATGGCACTTCCATGTGCCACAGACCAACGGGCGACTTCCTGTCGCCGTGGCACGTATCAAATAGTTGCCGGACTTTACTTTGAAATAATGAGAAAGGGTTTGTAAGTATTAAAAACAATAAAACCCTCAAAAAGAGGGATTTATTCATACATAAAAACTAGCTTAACGAAGTCGGGATAACCAGTCACCGAGGCTTTGTACAATCTGCACCAGAATCAGTAATACGATCACCGTCATGATGACAACAGAGGTATCAAAACGCTGATAACCATAAGAAATCGCTAAGTCACCAATACCACCCGCACCGACTGCACCCGCCATTGCCGTGGCACCAATCAAACTGATGGTGGCGGTGGTCAGGTTAAGAATCAGGGAACTACGCGCTTCCGGCAGAATAAACTTAAATATAATCTGCATTGGCGTCGCGCCCATGGCTTGGGCAGATTCGATAATACCTTCATTCACTTCAAGCAAAGATGTTTCAATCAGGCGACCAATGTATGGGCCGACATAAATGGTCAATGGAACAATTGCTGCCCATGTACCAATCGATGTACCAACGATTAACTTGGTCAGTGGAATGACTGCAATTAGCAGGATAATAAACGGCAGCGAACGCAGCGCATTCACAATAGGATTGAGACCGTGATAAATCACACGATTCGGCAGAATTCCATTCGGACGTGTCACCAGCAGAGTAATCGCCTGAATGAAGCCCCAGATACAGCCAAACAGCATCGCGAAGAACACCATATGAAAGGTTTCTTGCAATGCTGTCACAAACTGATCTATCGACAGGGAGCTTTTCCAGAACGGCGCCGTGATCGTTGTCAGCCACTGTACAATTAAATCTCTCATGCCTGTACTCCCGCCTGATCGACTTGTACGCCGTGTTGTTCAAGGAATTTTATTGCTGCTTGAATTTCTTGTGCATCACCCAGTAGCTGAATAAACATCTGGCCAATCACCGTGCCATTAATTTCGGTCATATTGGCAAACAGAATATTTAAACTGATATCAAACTGTTTAATCACCGCTTGAATCACGGTTTCCTGTGCCGAGCTACCAAGGAATTTCAGGCAATAAATACTGTTGTGGTTCTGGTTTTCCAGATTATTCAGAATATTGACTGGTAAATGCTGCTGTAATACGGTCTGAATAAAATTCTTGGTCGTCGGGTGCTGGGGCTGACTGAATATTTGTAAGGTACTGCCGGTTTCAATCACATCACCTTTTTCCATCACGGCGACATAATCACACACGGTTTCAATTACATCCATTTCATGGGTAACCATAACAATGGTGATGCCTTGTTCTTCATTAATTTTTTTAAGTAGCTGTAGAACAGATTTGGTGGTTTGTGGATCAAGTGCAGAAGTCGCTTCATCACAGAGTAAAATTTTTGGATGATTGGCAAGGGCACGGGCAATACCAACACGCTGCTTTTGACCGCCAGACAATTCATCTGGAAAAGCATGACGTTTATGTTTTAGGTCAATAAAGTCTAATAATTCTTCGAGGCGCTTTTCCCGTTCTGCCTTGCTCCAGCCTAGGAGTTTCATGGGCATTTCGATATTGGCTGCCACGGTTTTGGTTTGCATTAAATTGAAATGCTGGAAAATCATGCCGATGCTGGCACGTTCTTGACGCAATGCTTTGGCATCCAGTGCGGTAAAATCTGTTCCGTTAATGATAATCCGGCCTGAGCTTGGGCGCTCAAGCAGGTTGATCAGACGGATGAGGGTGCTTTTACCGGCACCACTATAACCGATGATGCCAAAAATACTGCCGGTTGGAATCTGAAGATTAATCTGATTCAAGGCATGCAAGGTTTGACCCTTAAGCTCATACTGTTTTGAAATATCTTTAAATTCAATCATAGTGTCAAAAACTGCATCACGGATAAAAAAACAGGCAAGAAATCGTCCTTGCCTGTTCTAAAAGTCTATTATAGTACTATTTTGATTCAGTTAAATACGTCACAGGTTTGTTTACCGCAACTTTCGTACCACCAAAATGTTCATCAACATATGCTTTTACTGCTGGCGTATGATACAACGCACCCACTTTTTGCAGGACTGGATCGTTTTGACGGTCTGCTGCAACAGCTAATACGTTGACATTCATTTTTGTGCTTTGATCGATTGGCTCATAGTAAATCGCATCTTTCAATACGTTTAAACCACCTTCCATTGCCAGGGTATTGCCCAGCACAATCGCATCAACTTCATCTTTTACACGTACTGCAGTCGCCATTTGAATTGGCTTAATCACGATTTGTTTTGCATTTTCGGTCACATCAGAAGTTGTACCTTTGACATTGTCAAAACCAGCTTTTAATTTAACTAGGCCTGCTGATTGTAAAAGTAATAATGCACGTGATTCGTTTGCGCCGTCGTTAGGAATAGCAATGGTTGCACCAGTTTTAAACTCGTTTAAAGATTTCACTTTGCTTGAGTAAATACCCATTGGCTCTAAATAAGTGGTAGATAGAGGTACAATTTTGGCTGTGTTGGCATCGTTGTAAGCCACCATATAGGCATAAGACTGGAATGCATTCACATCAATTTCTTTGTTGGCTACTGCCGTGTTCATTGACACATAGTCAGTAAAATTTTTCACATCAAGTTTGATACCGGCTGCTTTGGTTTCAGGCAGGGTCGCGATATAACGCCATACGTCTGCATCTGAACCGGTCGAAGCCATAGTTACAGTTTGAAGACCATTAGCATCTTTGCTTTGCGCTGCATCAGTGGCAGGCGCTTCTTGTTTACCACACCCAGTTAAAGTCAATACAGAGGCACTTAAGATAACGCCAAGTAACTTTTTCATGAAATTGTCCTAATTCTATTCTTGCCTAAAGTATAAGCATTTTTAAATCGTGTTAAATAAGAGTTTTATTACGATCTAAGTAGGTGGCTTGATCATTGCTGAGGAGGGCTTGAGATCGGAAGATGCAAGCGTGCAGCAACAGTTCTGGTGAACTTGATCAAGTCAGAGGCAGCCCAAATCTGATGTACTTGATCTATTTTGGAGAGAGAAAATAGATATTTTATAAGTACATGCCAAGGTTTATGTGCTCTGAAGTTGCGGATATCATAGCAATAAATCTATATTCGATATACTGGATAAAAAAGCCTTGCTTATCTCTTTAGTCGAATATAAAAAAAGATCTTTTAAAGAAAATATTAATTAAAACAATATATTATTTATATTGAAAATATAGTTTTAATAGATGTGTCTAAATAGTGATCTTTATAAGATTTTTTAAGATAGAAATATGAAAAATGCATATAGATAAATATAAAAAATATGTGATTTTTGGGAAATTAAGAAAATCCTATCATTAACGAGATAAATCTTTCCTTTATATTAACTTAAGCGAGTCAGTATCTGATCTTGGTTTCCTCTGGTCATGATATTACAAGCTTGTTTTAACAGAAGGGAATATGCAGATAATCCGAACGCTGTTTTTTGTAGAGTACGTGTCTACACAAGATATGATCGGCAGGTACAAGCGGATGATCAAACTCTCCCACTTTTTCTAAGCCAATGTTTTGCATGACACGTTCTGATGGCGTGTTGACGCATGCAGTAAAAGAAATGACTTTTTCAAGTCGTAGAGTTCTAAAGGCATATTTCAGTACCGCTTTGGCTCCTTCAGTGGCATAGCCTTGATTCCAGTATTGCGGTAGCAAGCGCCAGCCAATTTCAGGGGCATCGGCAATTTCAAGTTCAAATGGATGCACGTGTAAGCCGATAAAACCGATGAATTCGCCTGTAGCTTTGAGTTCTACGGCAAAGAGTCCCCATCCACGTGTTTCTATGGCAGTACGAATACGTTCAATAAATGCAGTTGCTTCAGTCGCATCGAGTTTTTTAGGGAAGTAGCGCATGACCTCGTCATCTGCACACATTTGGATAAATGGCGCAGTGTCGGAGTCTTGCCATTGGCGCAGGATCAGGCGAGGGGTTTGAAGGTGAATAGTCATTAGGTATCTTAATTTGGTTACGATTTTTTAGTTTCGTTTAGGGATTTGCTCTTTAAACTCATTAAACTGTTTCGTTTTATAGTCCAAAGATATTATATCCTCGACTACGTCTAAAAATGTTTTTACCATTTCCTCTTCAGGTCTAAAGCCTCTATGGTTAGAAGCATTTCCACCCTCAATAATCGTATTTAATATTTCATATTGTGTCTTACTAATATGTTTGTCCTCTAACATTTTTTTGAGCTTTCTTTCAAATCCTCCTATATCGCCTACTTTTTTTACTAAGTATCTATCTATTAGAGTTCGAATTCCTGAAAGAGCTAAAATAAATAATCCTTTTTCGTAGGCTGAAATGACTTCAAAGAAGAGCAACAGATCATCTTTAGGTAGATCGAAAGACCATTTTTTTTCATGCAATAATGATTTGTTGAATCTGGGAAAACTCGTACTTGATATCTAATAAGATTCGCATTTCCCTAAGTTCTCTAAATCAGATTTTATTGAAGCCCATTTTTGGCTAGTGTTCTCATCAATATCTTTTACATGAAATGAGTCTAAATGTAATGATGGCGCATTACATTTTTGACATTGGGTGAACTGGTAGGCATCAATGCTGTAAGTCCATAGTGAGGTTGCTTGATCAGTCGTTATATTTTTTGAAAAACCTTCGATAACTCTTGGGTGGATTGTTAAATTCAATCTATTTTGTGGAGTATCGTGCTTACATTCCCAGCAATATTTCCAAATATACATATATTCAACTTCTTATTTTAGTGATGTGCAAAAGAGTAAATTATTTATAGGCGTATGAATAGTTCTGTGGATTGTATAAGCAAATAAAAAAACCCCGAAAGAATCGGGGTTTTTTATACTTAAATAAAATTAAGCATTTTCACGCACAATCGCACGGTAACCAATGTCTTTACGATATTGAACGCCGTCGAACGTTACTTTTTGGCAAAGTTCTAAAGCTTTTGCTTGTGCTTCACCAATGGTATTACCCAGTGCAGTCACGCAAAGTACACGACCACCAGCAGTGACGATATCGCCATTTTCATTGGCTTTAGTACCTGCATGGAACACTTTCGCATCAGTCATTTCAGTGTCTAAGCCTGAAATCACATCACCATTGCTTGAAGTTTCTGGGTAGCCTTTTGACGCTAAAACGATACCAACAGTCTTGCGCTCATCCCATTCAGCTTCAGCAGGTAAGTTACCTGCAATACCAGCTTCAACGAGATCCACCAAAGATGATTTTAAACGCATCATGATCGGTTGAGTTTCAGGGTCACCAAAACGACAGTTAAACTCGATTACTTTTGGTTGACCTTTGTCGTCAATCATCAAGCCAGCGTATAAGAAACCAGTGTAAACGTGACCGTCTTTTTTCATACCTTCAACGGTAGGACGCATCACTTCATTCATGGTTTTTTCAAACACATCAGCAGTCACAACAGGTGCAGGAGAGTAAGCACCCATACCGCCGGTGTTCGGACCTTGGTCGCCTTCAAAAATACGCTTATGGTCTTGCGATGTTGCCATTGGCAAGATGTTGTCGCCATCAATCATACAAATGAAAGATGCTTCTTCACCCGCAAGGAATTCTTCGATCACAACGCGAGAACCTGCATCGCCAAACTTGTTACCTGCAAGCATGTCATCAATTGCTGCAAATGCTTCTTGATTGGTCATGGCAACGATTACGCCTTTACCTGCAGCAAGACCATCAGCCTTGATCACGATTGGCGCACCATTTTTCTCAACAAATGCTTTCGCAGCATCTACTTCAGTAAATACGTCATAGAAAGCCGTTGGAATGTTATGGCGTTTAAGGAAGTGTTTAGCGAATGCTTTAGAGCCTTCAAGCTGCGCAGCAAATTGAGTTGGACCCCAAATTTTAACGCCAGCTTCACGGCATGCATCTACAACACCATTTACAAGTGGTGCTTCAGGACCAACAACCACTAAATCAACCGCATTGCTTTTTGCAAAGTCGATAATCGCAGCATTGTCTAAAATATTTAAGGCAACATTTTCGCATTTATTTTCTGTTGCAGTACCTGCATTACCCGGTGCTACAAATACTTTTGCGACTTTATCATCTTGCGCGATTTTCCATGCAAGTGCATGTTCACGACCACCATTACCCAAAACTAAAATATTCATTAAAAAAAATCCTTCTGAAATAGAATCCCCCTAAATCCCCCTTTGATAAAAGGGGGACTCCCTTCGCTCTACTATGATATAGAAAACCCTCCTTTATTAAGGAGGGCTAGGGAGGATTTAAAATTAATTAGTGACGGAAGTGACGCATACCAGTAAACACCATTGCAATACCAGCTTCGTCAGCCGCAGCAATCGTTTCTTCATCACGCATAGAACCACCCGGTTGGATAATGCATTTGATACCCGCTTTCGCAGCGTTATCAATACCATCACGGAATGGGAAGAATGCGTCAGATGCCATTACCGCACCTTCAACTACTAAGCCAGCATGTTCAGCTTTGATTGCAGCAATACGAGCTGAGTTTACACGGCTCATTTGGCCAGCGCCGACACCAATGGTTTGACGGTTTTTAGCATACACAATCGCGTTAGATTTTACGTATTTCGCTACTTTCCAAGCGAAGATCATGTCATCGATTTCTTGTTCAGTCGGCGCACGTTTGGTGACTACTTTAAGATCATCTTTAGTGATCATGCCCAAGTCTTGATCTTGAACTAACAAACCACCGTTTACGCGTTTGTAGTCAAGTTGCGATTGACGCGCATCGATTGCTGGAAGTTCGCCACATACAAGTACGCGTACGTTTTTCTTCGCGCCTGTTACTTCAAGAACGCCTTCAGCAACGCTCGGTGCAATGATCACTTCAACGAATTGACGATCTACAATCGCTTGTGCAGTTGCAACGTCTAATTCACGGTTGAATGCAATGATACCACCGAAAGCAGATTCAGGATCTGTTGCATACGCAAGATCATAAGCTGCTTGAATACCGTCTAAAGATACTGCAACGCCACATGGGTTAGCGTGTTTAACGATCACACAAGCAGGCTTCGCAAATGATTTCACACATTCAAGTGCTGCATCAGTATCTGCGATGTTGTTATAAGAGAGTTCTTTACCTTGAAGCTGTTTCGCTGTTGAAACAGAAGCTTCAGTCGCTGTGTCTTCTACATAGAATGCAGCAGCTTGATGCGGGTTTTCACCGTAACGAAGGTCTTGAACTTTGTTCAATTGAGTATTGAAAGTACGTGCAAATTTGTCTGCCTGACCTTCTTCTTTACCTACGCGAGCGCCTAAGTAAGATGCGATCATGCCGTCATATTGAGCAGTATGTTCAAATGCTTTTACTGCTAGGTCAAAACGAGTTGCATGAGATAAAGCACCCTCAGCTTTAAGCTCGGCAACGACAGTTGCATAGTCAGAAGCATTTACGATGATACCTACAGATGCATGGTTTTTTGCTGCAGCACGAACCATGGTAGGACCACCGATGTCGATGTTTTCGATAGCATCAGCAAGTGAACAGTTTGGTTTGGCTACCGTTGCAGCAAATGGATAAAGGTTTACAACGACTAAATCAATAGCATCAATGTTGTGTTCAGCCATCACAGCTTCGTCTAGACCACGACGAGCCAGGATACCCCCATGAATTTTTGGATGTAGTGTTTTTACACGGCCGTCCATCATCTCTGGAAAACCTGTATGCTCCGAAACTTCAACTACAGCCACATTATTGTCTTTCAACAATTTGTAGGTACCACCTGTAGATAAAATTTCTACCCCTAGAGCAGCAAGTTCTTGTGCAAATTCAACAATACCAGTCTTGTCAGACACAGAGATTAAAGCGCGTTTAATAGTCATGATCTTCGTCACAGTTTTCAAGGAACAGAATAAAACAAAATCAGCAATTTACAGGTTAAAAAAAATGCCTGCGGAAGCCGCAAGCATTTTATCATTTATTCACTCATTAAACCGTGAGCTTTTAACTTTTTACGTAAAGTACCACGGTTGAGTCCGAGAATCTCGGCAGCACGTGTTTGGTTACCACGTGTATATTCTAGAACTACAGATAGAAGAGGTTTCTCCATTTCTGCTAGCACCATGTCGTATACCTGAGATGGTTGCTCGCCCTGCAGTTGTGCAAAATAGTGGCGAACTGCGCGATCTACGTGGATACGTAAAGCAACATCAGATTGTGCAGTAAAAATAGGAGATTTGCTATTCATGCGAATTAATCCGAAAAACAAATATCACTTGGGTAAAGTGATATATAAAAGTGGTCTAGAAATTGAAATGAACTCCATTTTAGATCCTAAAACGGAAGTTCTAAAACTTAGTCATTACATTGAGCCTGTAGCTTGACACATCTCTGCGATTTGGTCGAAAAATAAGCGTAACAATAGTTAAAGTTTTGTTACTGACCAAAATCAAAACAAAAAAATCTGCACGATACGCAATAAATTTTATAGCGCATTAGGCAAGACTGTATTTGTTGTGAAAAAGTCGCGAGGAGTTGCAGCACATAGCTTTCGTGGCGCGTATCATACCATTGTCTAAGCAAAAGTGAGCAAGAAAACTGCATTTTTTTTAACTTTTTTTAATTTTTTAATGCTTTCTCAGCAGATTAGGGGCGAATTATTTCCAAAGTATAGCGATCAAAGCTTTTACGATCGACTGGAAGCTTAAATTTGAATTTAAACGGGCTGTTTTTTGGGATGCGCTGAATATTGACCAGACTTTCAATCAGGTACTCTTCGGAGGACAGGTTATAAGTTGCAATCACTTCACCGCGATGTTCCAGATTGATTCTTAAAATCGGTAAGGCCAGGCTACGGTCATGAAAATTGATCAGCTCACCGCTAAACTCAGCTTCATTATTACCGGTTGCCTTGATTTTGACTTTATTGGCCTGAATCAGTGTGTAGTATTTTTCCAGATTGGAACAATTAAACACTTCACAGGCAGTGTTAAAGGCCAGGCTCATAACGTGACTGTTTTTGATGTATTGCGGATTGAACCAGAAGAATTGAAACATCAGCAGGCTGAACAGTGACAGATTGAGTAAACTCCAGCCTATATAGTACATTGGCCCGCGTTTAGTCTGTTTTTCTGCCTGATCTTCCCAATTCATGCTCGGTAATACTGAAATTGGCTCGGTACTGAAATAATTCAGGTTATTTAAATAGGTTTCCAGGTCAATATTGGAATGTTCAACTTTTTGATCAAAAATCTGTAGCAGGCTATGACGATTGTGCTGATCTGCGTGATAAACACCTGAGTTATTTTGAGTATCAGTTTCGCTGAATTCGCTGGAGTTCGACTGAGCCTGAGATATTGATGCGGTGACCGAATTCCGGGTTTCGGTCACCAAATGCGATAAGGCATTAAATGAAGTAGTACATTTGGGACAGCAAACCATACCCTGCGCAACGGTGAGTTGAGCAACTGTGACCTTATAGGTGGTGGAACAGGTAGGGCAATGGGTTCTTTTGTCACTCATGGATTATTTATAGGCTCATTCGTTCTTATGGCGTTTACCCGAGATACGGCACCAGTGCTCGTCTCGTTTTTCTACCTCTAATATATCAAAATAATTTGAGTAAATGCTAGTAACATCAGCAACTTGCTCTTCAATAACACCCGCAAGTGCGAACTGTCCCTCAGATTTAATTAAAGTTGCGAACTCAGGAGCCAGCATCATTAGTGGTGCTGCCAGAATATTGGCAACAAATACGTCAGCTTTGGTATTGCCGAGTTCATCTCTAAATTCTTCTGGCAGTCCGACATAAAGCTTGTCCAGTACGCCATTCAGTTCAGCGTTTTGCTGAGTCGCCAGTACAGCTTGTGGATCGATATCCGTGGCATATGCTTTTTTCGCACCTAATAAGAGTGCAGCTACCGCGAGAATGCCTGAGCCACAGCCATAATCGATGACAATTTTATCTTTCACATTAATTTTGCCGAGCCATTGTAAGCACAGGAAAGTTGAAGCGTGGTTGCCTGTTCCGAAAGCCAGCCCTGGATCAAGCTTGATGTTTACCGCATCGGCATCAGGTGCTTCCATCCATTCGGGTACGATCCAGTATTTATCAGCAATCTGAATTGGCTCATAGGCATCCATCCAGGTGCGTTCCCAAGCCTGATCTTCAATCAGTTCATGACGGATCGGAGCATCTGGCATTTGTGCACGAATAAAGGTTTCTAGTGCGGTAACATCAATTTCTTCGCCTTCTTCCTGCGCATAAATACCGGTCACAATCACTTTATTCCAGAGTGGTGTTTCACCTGGAAGTGGTTCCAGCAAATCCTGGTTTTCAGCATCATCCAAAGTCACACTCACTGCGCCTAGCGAGCTGAGTAATGTCTCAGTAAAATCAACCTGAGCCTGTTCAACCGTAATATGAATTTGTAACCACTTCACAGAAATAACCTTTATACATTTTTCAAAAAGCTATTGTAACGGAAGTTCAGACTCAACGCTGCTATCTTCTTGATCCATTCCCAAAATAAAAAGGATGCCTGAGGCATCCTTTGAACAGTTCCAGAGCTTATCTAGTCCAGATTCGTTAAAGGTGTTTGCGCCGGGAGTGGTGCAAGCCGGTTCAACAGACTGCCAAAAATTGCAGCAAAGATATACATAAAGATAGAATAAACCGCGGCTGGCATCGCCACAGCAGCACTGCCAATCACGGTCAGGGCAATGGTCATGGCGAGGGTGCTGTTATGAATGCCAATTTCAAATGCACTGGCACGGGCTTGAGCGCTATTAATATTCAGTAGTCGCGGAATCAGATAACCAATACTCAGGCTCAGGATGCAGAACAAGGCAGTCGCCAGACCCACCTGGGTCAAGTATTCACCGATATTGCTGCGCTCTTTGATGAGTGTGGCAATAATAATCAGCACCAAAAAGCCAATCGAAAAAATCCGCAGCGGCCGATTCAGTTTTGCTGTCACGCCTGGTGCATAGCGCCGAATCAACATGCCAATTCCCACCGGAATCAGGATGATCGCAAAGACTTGCAGAATCTTGCCGAATTGCAGGCCAACTTGCTGGCTATCCTGCATAAAATGCATGATCGAAAAATTAATAATTAAAGGTAAGGTAATCGCTGCGATGACTGAGTTGATAGCAGTCAAAGTGATATTGAGGGCTAAGTCACCTTTAAACAGATAGCTAAACAGGTTGGCTGTTGCACCCCCGGGCGAAGCCGCCAAGAGCATCAACCCGACTGAGAGTAATGGGGTTAAAGCGAATAGCTTGCAGAGTAAAAAGGCAATGCCAACCAGAATAACCAGTTGGCAGAACAATGCTATAAATACGGCTTTGGGGTGACGAGTGACACGGCTAAAGTCCCGAGGCGTCAGTTCAAGGCCCAGTCCCATCATGATGATTGCAAGTGCCAGCGGCAGTAATATCGTTATAAGGCCAGAATCCATCTGTATGCTCCTTGTCGAAAATTGTTTTAATACTTCTGATTTTCTTTAGAAAAGCATACAGCCTTATAGCAGAATCAGCCAAATAAATTACAAATCTGATAAACGACTTTTATTGCTATACACCACTTGCTGGCGACTAATCAGCACACCGAAAATAGTGGCGAAACTGTACATGAAAATTGTATAAATGCCTGCAGGAATAGCCATCGTGACATTATTTAAGACCGATATCGCAATGGTTAGGGCAATGGCTGTGTTATGAATGCCGATTTCAAAGGTACAAGCACGTGCCATTTTCTCTGGAATGCCCATGAGTAGAGGGATGCAATAGCCAATAAACAGGCTGGAAAAACATAAAATCGCAGTTGCTGTACCAATATTGGCAAAGTATTCGACCAAATTCGAACGTTCTCTGAAAATGGCGAATATGAATAGGATGGTTAGAAAACCGATAGAGAGTAAGCGCATGGGCCTGCTGACTGTAATCGACAGGTTTGGAAATTTGGCTCGAAGCAGCATACCCATGATCACGGGAATCAAGGTAATTAAAAAGACCTGCACAATCTTTTCAACTGGAAAAGTCACGTTTGAGTCATGACTCATAAAGTAGTGTAAGGACAGATTGATAATAAAGGGCAGAGTAAAAATAGAGATGATGGTATTAATGGCGGTTAGAGTAATATTCAGTGCTACATCACCTTTATATATGTAGCTAAACAGGTTTGCGGTTGGGCCACCAGGTGAGGCGGCTAGCAACATCAGACCTACAGCAAGCAAAGCGGGCAAGTCCAAAATCAGACAAATAAAAAAAGCAATACTGGGTAACAGCACTAACTGCGCAAATAAAGTAATAAAAATGACTTTAGGATAGCGACTTAAGCGCAGGAAATCTTTGATGGTGAGTTCTAGCCCCAGCCCCATCATCATGATTGCCAATGTAATTGGCAAAAAAACGCTAAAAAACCCCGAATCCATGAATTTGCCTTTTTATTATACATTTATAGATATATTTCGAGTTTAGCCTAGATGAATAAATAAGCAATAAAAAACGGGCAAAATGCAGTCACTTTGCCCGTCAAAGCTTTTACTTGAAATCTAAACTATTTAGATATATATCGGCTACATACCTGGCTGGCCTTGCATTGGTGAGTCAGGCTGTGCTGGCTGGTTCATCTGATGCTGCATTGGTTGATTTTGCATCGGTGGCTGCATAGGCTGACTTTGCATTTGCGGCTGCATTGGTTGGCTTTGCATCTGAGATTGTCCCTGAGGGCGTGGTGGCATAAAGCCTAATGCGCATTTACCTTTGACTTCGGTACCATTAATGGTGGCAGTGGTTGCACCACTGTTGCCGCTACAAGTACTCATGAGTTCGGCTTCATCGCCTTTGATTGAAGCGTTTTTGGATGAAGCGAAAAACTGCTGTTCACAGGTACCATTCCAGATAATGCCGCGATGGGCAAAACTGACTTGTGCACCTTGGGATTTGCCTTTACAAACCTGTTGGTACTTTTGTGCATTATAAATGGTTTCGACCTTATCATTCGCTGATGCAGCAAACGGCGCAAAACATAAACCACATAGAACGGTTGAGAGGAAAATATTCTTATTCATCTTTTATACCTTTGTTTGTAATGTAACCAACATATAGATTAAAAAATGCGCGAGATTAAACAATGCAAATCGAGTAAATTTCTCAGCTTATATGTTTAATTTATATAGTCCCTCTGCAAAGTTAAATTACAGTGCTTTAATGTTGTGCGAGTTAAGTGCGATTTATCTGAGGATAAATTCTACTGAATTTGTCTACTTTAGAGTGAAATTTGCTATAATGCTCAGCTATCCTTTTTTATCTCTCAATTACCACTATGCATTATCCTAAAGTATACGATGTTATTGTTATCGGTGGCGGTCACGCCGGTACGGAAGCGGCTCTGGCTGCAGCGCGTATGGGTCGACAGACTTTACTCTTAACTCATAACATTGAGACTTTAGGGCAGATGAGCTGTAACCCGGCCATCGGTGGTATTGGTAAATCGCATTTGGTGCGTGAAATTGATGCTTTGGGCGGTGCGATGGCACTGGCTGCCGATAAAGGCGGTATTCAATTCCGTATTTTGAACTCGCGTAAAGGTGCTGCAGTACGTGCAACACGTGCGCAGGCGGACCGTGTACGTTATAAAGCGGCTATTCGCGAAACATTAGAAAACCAAGCAAACCTTGATATTTTTCAGCAAGCCGCAGATGACCTGATTGTTGAAGGCGATACCGTTAAAGGTGTGGTTACCCAAATGGGTATCCGTTTTGATGCGAAAACTGTGGTGCTGACAGCAGGTACATTCTTAGGTGGTGTCATCCACGTTGGTCTGGAGAAATCTAGCGGTGGTCGTGCTGGTGATCCGCCATCTATTTCACTTGCACATCGTTTGCGTGAATTAAACTTGCCAGTAGGTCGTTTAAAAACAGGTACACCACCACGTATTGACGCGCGTTCAGTGGATTTCTCTGTGATGACACCACAGCCGGGTGATTTCCCATCTCCGACCATGTCATTCATGGGGGATGTGTCTATGCATCCTGAGCAGGTAAATTGCTATATCACGCATACCAATGAACGCACGCATGAAATCATTCGTGGCGGTTTAGACCGTTCACCGATGTACACGGGTGTGATCGAAGGTGTTGGACCACGTTATTGCCCATCGATTGAAGATAAGATTCACCGTTTTGCCGATAAAGATTCTCACCAAGTCTTCTTGGAGCCCGAAGGCTTGGATACACATGAGCTTTATCCAAATGGTATTTCGACTTCTTTACCGTTCGACGTTCAGTTTGAACTGGTTCGCTCGATCCGTGGTATGGAAAATGCGCACATTCTTCGTCCGGGCTATGCCATTGAATACGATTATTTCAACCCACAAGCGTTGAAATTTACCCTTGAAACCAAAGCAATTAATAACTTGTATTTCGCCGGTCAAATCAACGGCACAACCGGTTATGAAGAAGCGGGTGCGCAAGGTTTGCTTGCAGGCTTGAACGCTGCACGCCGTGCTTGGGATCAGGAGCAATGGACGCCAAAACGTGATGAAGCATACATGGGTGTTCTGGTTGATGACCTGATCACATTAGGTACCAAAGAACCATACCGTATGTTCACCTCACGTGCCGAATACCGTTTGATGCTGCGTGAAGATAACGCAGATCAGCGTTTAACAGCCATTGGTCGTGAAATGGGTCTGGTGGATGACGCGCGTTGGGCAGTGTACTGTGAGAAAATGGAAGCAGTGGAAAAAGAAACAGGCCGTTTGCAACACTTGTGGGCCGCACCAAATAACCCAATGGGTAAGAAATTCGTTGAGATGACCGGTGCAGACCTGTCTAAAGAATGTTCGGCGATTGATTTGTTGAAACGTCCAAACATTTCATTTGCTCAAATTGCAGAGTTAACCAATTCTGAAGTATCACCATTTGTCGGTGAGCAAATTGAAATTGCAGTGAAATATGCGGGTTATATTAATCGTCAGCATGAAGACGTCGCACAAATGAAACGTCTTGAAGAAACCCGTATTCCTGCGGATTTCGATTATGACATCGTGTCAGGTCTGTCCCGTGAAATTACCCTGAAACTGAAAGATGTTCGTCCTGAAACATTGGCGCAAGCCAGTCGTATTCCAGGTGTAACCCCTGCAGCAGTTCAACTGGTGATGATTACAATTCGTAAGAATGCACAAGCAAAGAAATCTGCTTAAGATTTTGCGCTAAAAAAGCCCGCATTAAGCGGGCTTTTTATCGGCTTGTAGTTTTGTATAAGTTTTGACTATCGTTGAATTAAAAATAACTACAATTAAATTAAGTATTTGATAAATATATATAATAAATATTATTAAGATGTGTTAAGTCTATAAATACAATCTTTTAGGTCTAATTTGGAGGGTATTTACACATGTTGATGTGCTTAAACCCGACTATTGTCGTGCTATTTCTCTATCAAGATTAGGTTAAGAATAATGCAACGGATCGTCACACTATCAAACGGTTTGTGAATTATTGATGGAGATCAGTCATGGCGCAGCCATATAGCGGAAAAGCCCAAAAAATATTAACCATATTCTTATGTTTTTGGGTCGCATTTTTTGAAGGTTTTGACTTTCAAGCTCCCGGGATTGCAGCGAAAGGAATTGCGGCAAGCTTTAGTTTAGATCAAATCCAAATGGGCTATGTATTTAGTCTGGGTGTCTTTGGAATGCTGTTTGGTGCATTCTTTGGCGGACGTATTGCAGATTATCTAGGACAAAAGAAAGTCCTGATGCTTTCTGTGACTATTTTTGGTCTGTTCATGTCGCTGACTGCAATTGCGCCCAGCATCGAAGTTTTATATGCAGCGCGTTTCTTTACTGGTCTGGGTTTAGGTGCGGCAATGCCAACCATGATTTCAGTCGTCGGTGATGAAGCAACCGAAGCCAACCGTGGCAAGCTAAATAGTCTGATGTATTGTGGTTTACCGGTAGGGGCGATCTTTGTTGCCGGTCTGGCCATGCTGCTTCCAGAGATTCAATGGCAAACCTTATTCCTGATTGGGGGATTAACACCTTTAGCACTGATTCCATTAATGGCGTTTATTCTTAAAGATAAGCCTAAAGTGAATGCGGAAGTACCGGTTTCTGGCGAAGCTGTGCCGGGAATGGCTGAGGTGTTGTTCAAGCAGCGACAGTATAAAAATACAGTGCCTCTTTGGGTTGGCTTCTTTTTTACCTTGATGATCAATTATATTTTGATTAGCTGGTTGCCAAATTTACTTATGGAACAAGGTTTGCAGAAACAGCAGGCATTTTTGGTGATGTTGGTGTTCCAGGTGGGCGCTGTCATTGGAACCCTGAGCCTAGGTTATTTACTGGATCGTTTAAAGCTTTGGCAAATGGCGACCATCATTTATAGTGGCTTGTTTGTTGCCTTGGTATTGTTATTCACCACAACTTCTATTCCGTTATTAATTTTGGCGGGAGTCATGGGTGGCATTTTCTCTACGGGTGGTCAATTTATTCTATATGGGATCTCACCGATTTTTTACTCAGGCGCAGGCAAAGTGACAGGCGTGGGCAGTGCGATCTCTTTAGGGCGTTTAGGGGCGATGACTGGACCATTATTAACTGGAAAAATTCTGGCATTAGGTTTGGGCACCACAGGTATTCTTGTGGCAAGTTTACCAGCAGTGGTCGTATCGGCAGTAGCCGTCACCGCACTATCACGTTATAAGGCTGCTCATAAGTAATTAATCATTGAGATCTATCAATACAAAAAGGGAATCTGAAGATTCCTTTTTTTATCGTCGAGACTTTTAATTGAATAAAGTCAGTCCATAAAATTTGCTAAAATATACGGATAGTAAACAGATTGATTTTTATATGGCTTATCAACTTATTCAACTCTCGATTCAGGCCACCGATAATATTGCCTGTCCGCATTGTCAGCACAACGTGATTGATTGGGCAGAAGAGCAATATGTGCAACCTTGTGAACATACCCTGTTTATTGCCATGGATATAGGCTTTGAATATATGACCGATGAATTCGAGCACAGCATGCCGCGTTCTGTAGATGATTTGCATGCCAATGATGATCAGGTGAATATGCTGGATGAAATCACCCAAGCGACTTATTCAAATTATCTGATCTATAAGTCTGATCTGGGCATAGATGGGTATTTCCGCTATGTGGGTTTTACTGCATAGATCATCATCAATAAAAAAGCGCCAATCGGCGCTTTTTTATATGGAAAGATTAACTTTCTATTTCTTCTTCGATTTCATCATCCGTAGTATCCATGCCCAATTCTTTAAGCTTGCGCGTTAAAGTATTGCGACCCCAACCTAGAAGCTCTGCGGCATGACGTTTACGGCCACGGGTTTGTTGCAAGGCTGCATTGATCAAGGTGCGTTCAAACATTGGCGTCGCAACATCCAGAAGTTTCATTTCACCATTTTTGAGTTTCTGCATCGCCCATTGACCCAGCAATTCATCCCAGTGATGCGGTGCGATCTGGTTTAGCGTTGGAATTGGCGCACCCGGATCCTGCTGATGAATTGGAATCTGTTTCAGCTCAGGTGGCAAGTCTTCAGGATAGACTTCACGACCTGTGATCATGACAGTCAGCCAGCGACAGGTATTTTCAAGTTGACGCACATTACCTTGCCATGGCAATTTCTGCATATATTCTTGGGTTTCAGGACGTAATATCTTTGGGTTGACCCCAAGTTCTTTACCGGCACGTGCCAGAAAATGCTGCGCCAGCATCGGAATATCTTCACTGCGATGTGCCAGTTTTGGAATATGAATACGAATTACATTCAGGCGGTGATATAAGTCTTCACGGAAACGACCATCATGGACCAGTTTTTCCAAATCCTGATGTGTTGCAGCCACGATACGCACATCGACCTTAACCGGAATATGACCGCCAACTCGGTAGAACTCTCCATCGGCTAGGACACGCAATAAACGGGTCTGGGTCTCAAATGGCATATCGCCAATTTCATCTAAAAACAGCGTACCGCCATTTGCCTGTTCAAAACGACCTTGGCGCTGGGTATTAGCACCGGTAAATGCACCTTTCTCATGGCCGAAAAGTTCAGTTTCGATCAGGTCTTTTGGAATCGCCGCCATATTGAGGGCAATAAAAGGTTTTGAGCTGCGTGGTGAATGACGATGCAGGGCATGCGCTACCAGTTCTTTACCTGTACCAGACTCACCATTAATCAACACGGTAATATGCGATTGTGATAAACGGCCAATGGCACGAAACACTTCCTGCATGGCAGGCGATTCACCAATAATTTCGGTAGATTGAATTGGTGGAGCCGCTTTTGCTGATTCTTGTTGCTGTAGCTTGGTGATATGTAAAATTGCACGATTTACCAGCGCCAGTGCTTCATCAATATCAAAAGGCTTAGGCAGATATTCAAAAGCACCAGTTTGATAGCTAGAAACAGCCGATTCTAAGTCTGAATGCGCCGTCATAATAATGACAGGTAGGTCAGGATAACTGTGTTTAACCTTGCCCAGGAAGGTAAGTCCATCAATACCCGGCATGCGGATATCGGTCAAAATCACATCGGGTGCTTCCAGACTCAGTTGGTCTAGTGCAGATTGTGCTTCTTCAAAACTGGTCACATCCAGACCTTCCTCTTTAAAGGTCTTTTCCAGTACCCAGCGCATGGCGCGATCGTCATCAATCACCCATATTTTATTTCGCGACATGATTCGACTCCCAAGGTAAATATAAGCTAAAGACGGTTTTTCCAGCCACGGACTGACACTCGATCATGCCGTTGTGCTGATGAATAATATTTTGAGCAATACTGAGGCCCAGTCCGGTACCTTTTGCGCGACTGGTGACCAGCGGATAAAACACCGATTCGATAATCTCTTCCGGCACACCTGGACCGTTGTCTTCAATATCAATCCTTACTACAGAGCGGTGAATCACCCCGTTAATGGTAAAGAGACGCTGAATCCGGGTTCTTAAAATCAGTTCCGGTTGATGTTCGACAAAGAACTCCTTGTTCTCGGTCATGGCCTGTACGGCATTGGCGCAAATATTCAAAATGACCTGAATCAATTGGTCGCGGTCTGCCAGAACTTCCGGTAAGGACAGGTCGTAATCCCGGGTAATCTTGATTTTCTTTTTGGTCTGATTGGCAATCAGTGAACGCACCCGTTCCAGAGGTTCATGCACATTGACCAGTTCATAGCTCGGAAGCTGGCGTGAACCGAGCATGGTATCGGCCAGATTTCTGAGTCGATCCACTTCGCTAATAATAATGTCGGTAAATTCTTTGTATTGTGGATCATTCAAACTGCGTGCCAGGAGTTGAGTCGCCCCGCGAATGCCACCCAAGGGATTCTTGATTTCATGCGCAACACCGCGAATCAGCTGACGCGCTACCTGATGCTGTTGCAGCAGATTTTCTTCACGAGAGATTTTTAACATGCGATCGCGAGGATTGAGTTCGATGAGCAGTAGCGGATGATAAGGTTTGCCCAGATTTAGCTGAGAAACAGTGTAGTCAACATGAATGTCTTTAAAGTTGACCAGAATAGTGGCTTCGCGGCGTGTATAAGGCTGTCCCGTAGTTAAAGTATTATTCAGGGCTTCTTCGGTATTAAACTCATCTGTCGGGTTTTGCAAAATATTGAGCACGGATGTGCCGCTCGCGCGGAATAAGCTCACATCAAATAAGGCTTCACAGGCAGAATTCAGATAATAAATATTAAGATCGCGGTCTATCAATAAGATACACGTGGTCATATTGTCCACTAAAGCACGATAGTCGATCGGAATAATTTGATCCATTCGCGGGTTTGTTCCTGTATTAAAATGGCGCAATGGCATCTTCATAAAGCAATTTAATCAATTTTAAGTTCTGATTTGATGCAAGATGCACGCCAACTTTTATGACGAGAGATTATTTATTGCGATGAAATGCAGAAATGTGACAGAGCAACACAATTCATCTTAGATATAGCGGATTAAATTGAGGCTGTAAATCTAAAATGATTCATTTTGGTGCATGAGTGGGTATGTTGAATATTTTATGGCAATATTTTAGTGCATGATGCAAAGAGTCAGGTTTTCAACTATTTTTATGATGCGAAAAGACATACAATACGCGCATTCTAGTAGAGCGAAAATTCATGAAGTCCCCCAAAGTCGGTTTTGTATCTTTAGGTTGTCCTAAGGCATTGGTAGATTCTGAACGTATTTTAACCCAGTTAAAGACTGAAGGTTATGACGTCGCTTCGGATTATGACGGTGCTGATTTAGTTGTAGTAAATACCTGTGGTTTCATTGAATCCGCAGTGCAAGAATCGCTCGATGCGATTGGTGAGGCGATGAGCGCGAATGGTCGCGTGATCGTAACAGGTTGTCTAGGTAAAGACGAAGACAAGATTCGCCAAATGCATCCCAATGTCCTGAAAGTGACAGGTGCAGCGGCATATAAAGAAGTTATGGATGCGGTTCATCAATACGTACCTGAGCCGCCAAAACACAATCCATTTATTGATCTGGTTCCAGAGCAAGGCATCCGCCTGACGCCAAAACACTATGCTTATCTGAAAATATCTGAAGGCTGCAACCATCGTTGTACCTTCTGTATTATTCCAAGCATGCGTGGCGATCTGGTTTCACGTCCAGTTGGTTCTGTGCTTGAAGAAGCTGCAGCGCTGAAACGTGCCGGTGTAAAAGAAGTACTCGTGATCTCCCAGGATACTTCTGCTTATGGCCTGGACACGAAATACAAGCTGGATTTCTGGAATGGTCAGCCGGTTAAAACCAAATTCTATGACATGTGTGAAGCATTGGGTCAGTTGGGAATCTGGGTACGTTTGCACTATGTTTACCCATATCCGCATGTAGATGCAGTAATTGACCTGATGGCACAAGGCAAAATCCTGCCTTATCTGGATATTCCATTCCAGCACGCGAGTCCAAAAATTCTCAAACTGATGAAACGACCTGCGCACAGTGAAAATACACTGGAGCGTTTGAAAATCTGGCGCGAGAAATGTCCTGATCTGGTGTTGCGTTCAACATTTGTGGTGGGCTTCCCGGGTGAAACTGAAGAAGACTTCCAGATGTTACTGGACTGGCTGAAAGAAGCCCAGCTGGATCGTGTGGGATGTTTTACCTATTCGCCAGTTGAAGGTGCGACAGCAAATGATTTGCCAGATCACGTTCCTGAAGAAATTAAACAAGAGCGTTATGAGCGTTTCATGCAGGTTCAGCAAGAAATCTCGGCAGCCAAACTCCAAAAACGTATCGGTCAGACCATGACTGTGCTGGTAGATGACCTGGAAGATGAATTCCCGGTAGCGGTTGCGCGTTCTTATGCAGATGCACCTGAAATTGATGGTAATGTTTTTGTTGAAGATATCGATAAAAGCGTCATCAAGGCGGGGGATTTACTTGAAGTCGAAATTACTGATGCAGATGAATACGATCTGTATGCAAAACTCATTTCAATCAAGTCTGCTTAAGATTTTGAATTAAAAAAATTTAAATTGAATACTTTGGAGTTTGATGATGTTGGATTCTAAAAAGCCACGCTTTGGTCGCATCCTGTTAAAGCTTTCTGGTGAAGCGCTGGCAGGCAATAAAGACATGGGGATCGATGCACAAGTGCTCGATCAGATGTCACTTTCTATTGCGCACCTCGTGGGTTTAGGCGTACAAGTAGGTATTGTTGTGGGTGGTGGTAACCTGTATCGCGGTAGCCAGCTACAAAAAGATGGTCTAGTTGGTCGTGTAACTGGCGACCAGATGGGTATGCTGGCAACAGTCATGAACGGTTTGGCACTTCGCGACGCTTTGGTGCGCCGTAATATTAAAACCCGTTTAATGTCTGCATTGCCAATTGGTGCCGTGGTTGAGTCTTACTCAAGCCGTGATGCAATCCGTCACCTGACTCAGGGTGAAGTGTGTGTATTCGTGGCAGGTACAGGTAATCCGTTCTTTACGACAGATACAGCTGCCTGTTTACGTGGTATTGAAATCGAATCAGACTTGATCTTGAAAGCGACCAAAGTTGATGGCGTATATAATAAAGATCCAAGCAAATATGATGATGCGGTTAAATATGACACATTGACTTTTGACCAAGTTCTGGACGAAAAGCTGGGTGTGATGGACTTAACTGCAATCTGTTTATGTCGTGATCACAATGTGCCGCTACAAGTATTCGATATGAATAAATCTGGCGCATTGCTTTCCGTTGTGATGGGTGAAAAAGAAGGGACTCACGTTACCAATTAATGACGTGAGCACCAAAGCACTTTATACTACACGCTAATTTAGTAATAACCTCTTTTCAAGAATTAAGTAAGGAAGATCATATGATTAACGATCTTAAAAAAGACAGCGAAGACCGTATGAACAAAACTCTAGAATCTCTAGAGCATGGTTTTGCAAAAGTTCGTACCGGTCGTGCGCATCCATCAATTTTAAATAACGTGATGGTTTCTTACTATGGTTCAGACGTTCCATTGAACCAGGTGGCAAACGTAGGTGTTGAAGATTCACGTACTTTGTTAATCCAGCCTTTCGAACGTTCAATGGTTTCTGCAATTGATAAAGCGATTCGTGAATCTGATTTGGGTCTGAACCCAATTACAGCAGATGCGATTCGTGTACCAATGGCTGCGTTGACTGAAGAAACGCGTCGTGACATGCAGAAAGTGGCGCGTAATGAAGCAGAAAATGCCAAAGTGGCGATCCGTAACATTCGCCGTGATGTATTGGGCGATATCAAGGCTTTGTTGAAAGAAAAAGAAATTTCTGAAGATGAAGAGCGTCGTGCTGCTGACGAAATCCAGAAAATTACCGACAAATTTGTTGCTGAAGTTGACAAGCGCTTGGCTGCGAAAGAAGCTGAATTGATGAAGGTCTAATTCATCGATGACCGTTGCTGAAGAAAATCCCCGTCTTCCGAAACATGTTGCCATCATCATGGATGGCAACAATCGTTTTGCCAAAAAAAATCAGATGCAAAAAGGTGATGGACACCGTGAAGGAAAAACGGTTCTGGATCCGATTGTTGAACACTGTAAAAAAAGAAATATCCAGGCTTTAACTGTATTTGCCTTTTCAAGTGAAAACTGGAATCGTCCACAGTTTGAAGTTGAATTGCTCATGAAATTGCTGGTTGATACCATTCATGAACAATTGCCCCGCATGGAAAAATTCAATATTGCCTTACGCTTTATCGGTGATCGCAGCCGTTTGTCCCCAGAATTACAGGGACTTATGTTGCATGCCGAACAAAGGACTGCTAATTTCAATAGTATGACACTCACTATTGCAATCAGTTATGGTGGTATGTGGGATATGGCACAAGCTGCACAGCGAATTGCTAGCGATGTTTTAACAAATAAATTAGATCTTGATGCAATTAATACTGATGTATTTGGTCAATATGTCAGCCTCGGTGATTTACCTGCAGTTGATCTGCTGATTCGTACGGGTGGAGATTTCCGTCTTTCGAATTTCCTGTTATGGCAGGCAGCCTATGCAGAGCTTTATTTCACTGAGACGCTATGGCCAGAATTTACCGTTGAAGAACTTGATGATGCACTTGCCGTATTTGGTGGGCGTGAACGTCGTTTTGGTAAAACATCAGAACAGATTCATCAGGAAAAACTTGAGAATTAATACATGTTTGAGCGGATTATAACCGCATTGGTGTTGGTAGCAGTTGTACTGAGCTGTATGTTTGCTACCGAATCACATTATCCAATGTTTGTATTGATGGTTCTTGCTGCTGGGGTGGCCGGCTATGAGTGGTTCAAACTCATGCCGCGAAAATTTAAACATGTCATCAAACCTGTTGCTTGGGGATATGGAGTGCTCACTGCGGCACTTTCAGCTTTGGCATTGTATTTTGCCGAAGTTGCCTTATTGTTATGGGTAGCTTCTATAATTACCTGGTTGCTCAGTATTTACTGGGTTAAAACCTATCCTGAATATGATGGCTGGTACAACGCCAGCCTGCACGGAATCGGCGTAGTTCTGATCTCTGCTGCGGTTACTGCAATTTTCTCTGTCTGGCAAAGTTCACCGTGGTGGCTGATGTACCTGTTTTTACTGGTATGGGGCGCAGATAGTGGTGCATATTTTGTGGGTCGTAAATTTGGCAAGAAAAAGCTGGCGCCGAATGTTAGTCCTAATAAATCCGTAGAAGGGCTGTATGGCGGTATCGTTACTTCAATGCTGATCGTGACGGCAGTTGCCTTGCTTTATCTGGATATGACTTGGCCAGAACTGATTTTATTTCTGATTCTATCTGTCGTTACAGTATTTAGTTCGGTACTGGGTGACCTGTTTGAATCCATGATCAAACGTCGTGCCGGTATTAAGGATTCAGGTCGAATTTTGCCAGGACATGGCGGAGTACTGGATCGTATTGATTCTTTGCTTGCTGCAGCTCCAATCTTTGCAGCAGGTATGGCTGTTTTAAAACTTATTGGTGTAGATTTATAAATGTCACAAGCAGTTTGTATACTGGGTGCTACAGGTTCCATTGGTCAAAGTACTTTAAAAATCTTGCAGCGACATCCTGAAGCATACTCGGTTTTTGCTGTGACCGCGCAAAGTCGTATTGATGAGCTGGTCGAAATTTGCCAGCAATACCGTCCTAAAGTGGCGGTGGTACCGGCTGAAAAAGTAGATGAACTTTCAAAACTACTTCAGCAACATCATTTATCTGATATTGAAATTCTGCAAGATGAAGCCGGTTTAATTGCTGTGGCTGAACACGCGGATGTTGATATCGTCATGGCGGCAATCGTTGGTGCAGCAGGCTTGTTGCCGACACTGGCTGCAGTGAAAGCGGGTAAGCGCGTACTGCTGGCCAATAAAGAAGCTTTGGTGATGTCAGGTGACATCATGATGCAGGCAGCGCGCGATCATGGGGCATTACTGCTTCCCGTGGATTCCGAACACAATGCGATTTTCCAATGTCTGCCACAGCATTATTTTGAAGCAGAGCGTCATGGCAAGCCCAAACTGGGTGTGTCCCAGATTCTACTGACCGCTTCAGGTGGCCCATTTCTGAACCACAGCATGCAGCAACTTGAAGAGGTCACACCTGCCCAAGCTTGCAAGCATCCTAACTGGTCCATGGGTCAAAAAATTTCAGTCGATTCTGCTACCTTAATGAATAAAGGTTTAGAATTGATCGAAGCCTGTCATTTGTTTGCAGTTCAAGAACAATTTGTTACAGTTGTTGTGCATCCACAGAGTATTATTCACTCCATGGTTCAATACGTTGATGGTTCGACTTTGGCACAAATGGGTAATCCGGATATGGGCACGCCTATTGCACATGCATTGGCATGGCCTGAGCGTATCAGTACGCATGTGGCACCACTGGATCTGTTTATGCATTCACAACTTAATTTTCAAGAACCGGACATGCTCCGTTTCCCTGCATTAAAATTGGCCCGTCAGGCCATGCAGAGTGGCGGAATTGCACCTACGATTTTAAATGCGGCCAATGAAATTGCAGTTGCTGCATTTTTAAATCAACAGATCAGATTTACCCAAATTCCTCAGGTAGCTGAGCACGTCCTGAATCAGATGGACAATCAACCTGCACATGATCTGGAGGCTATCTTGCAAGCAGATCAAATGGCACGAGGTTTATCACAGCAATACGTTGTGAATAAAGGAAGTTAAGATATGAATGCCTTGTTTATGATTGCCGCTGCAATTCTCTTACTCGGTCCCTTAATTGCGATTCACGAGTTCGGTCACTATATTGTGGCGCGTAAACTGGGCGTTAAAGTATTGGTCTATTCGATTGGATTTGGGCCAACATTATTAAAATGGACCTCGAAAAAATCCGGAATTCAGTATCAGTTGTCTGCCTTACCTTTGGGTGGCTATGTCAAGATGCTGGATGAGCGTGAAGGTAATGTCGCTGAAGAGGACTTACCCAAAGCTTTCAATCGTCAGCATCCGTGGAAGCGGATTGCCATCGTGGCAGCGGGTCCATTCATCAACCTGATTTTTGCAGTTCTTCTATTTTGGGTGTTATTTTTACCAGCTCAAGAACAGCTCAATACCCGGGTAGGCAAAGTTTTACCAAATACACCTGCTGCAACAGTACAAATGCAGCCGGGCGACAAAATTATAGCTGTGGATGGTACTCAGGTAGAAACTTGGGAAAAACTCAGTTATGCCTTGGTGGATCGTGTTGGTGAAACTGGCGTGGTTTCTATTCAGGCAGATCGTGCTGGTGAAAACAAACTGTTCCAGTTGCCGATTCAAAACTATTTAAAAGATCAAAGTCAATCGCCACTTGAAAGTTTGGGTTTCTTGCCTTATCGGCCAGAAATTCCGGCTGTAATTAGCAAACTGAGTGAAGATGGTGCAGCCATCCGTCAAGGTTTGAAAGAAGGTGACAAGATTCTGGCTATTGACGGCGTTCAGATGAAAGACTGGTTTGATGTGGTGCAGGTGGTACAGGCATCTCCAGAAAAATTACTCAAAATGGATGTTTTACGCGAAAATAAGGTGGTTCAGCTAGAAGTCATGCCGCAAGGCAAACGTGACAATATGGGCAATGTGACCGGTATGCTGGGTGTACACAGTGATCCGGGTAAAATGACCATTCCTGCAGAATATAAACAGACCATTCATTACACGCCAGGTGAAGCGTTGGTAATGGCATTTGATAAAACAGCACATTTATCTTCGATGATTCTGAACTCGATTGTCAAAATGGTACGCGGTCTGATTGGTCTGGATAATTTATCAGGTCCAATTACCATTGCCAAAGTGGCAGGACAAAGCGCAGAAATGGGCTGGGAAACTTTTATTTCCTTTATGGCGCTAATGAGTGTAAGTTTAGGAATATTAAATCTACTGCCTATTCCAATGCTTGATGGCGGACATCTGGTTTACTATTTTGTTGAATTAATTCGTGGTAAACCTGTTTCCGAACAAATACAATTGGTTGGGTTAAAAATTGGTATGGTACTGCTCGGCAGTATGATGCTTCTGGCATTATTTAATGATTTTATGCGTTTATAACAACGTAAATGGAATAAATTAACAGCGGAAAAGACTGGCATGCAGCACACACATTTATTTATGCCTCTGGCACTCGTTAGTGCAATGGCAGTAGCACAACAAGTATATGCAGCAGATGAATTCATTGTACAAGATATAAAATTTGATGGATTAGTACGTTTAACTCCTGACAATGTGTATGGCCTAGTGCCAATTAACAGTGGTGATCGGGTCAATGATCCAATCATTGCCAATGCAATTCGTAGCATGTATGCATCAGGCCTATTTGATGACATTAAAGCCGTGCAGCAAGGCAATACTTTGGTTTTCCAAGTTGTTGAACGCCCGGTCATTTCAAAAATCGAATTGAAAGGCAATAAGTTGATTCCTAAGGAAGCACTTGAGGAAGGCCTGAAAAAAATGGGTCTGGCTGAAGGTGAAGTGCTGAAAAAATCAGCGCTGCAAACTATTGAAACTGAACTTGAACAGCAATACATGCAGCAAGGTCGTTATGATGCCGATATTACGGTCACCACGACGCCTCGACCAAATAACCGTGTTGAATTGCTAATTGATTTTATTGAAGGTAAAGCGGCCAAAGTTTTTGATATCAATATTATCGGGAATACCGTATTTAAAGAATCTGATATCAAGCAGGCCTTTGCAGTAAAAGAAAGTGGCTGGAGTTCAGTCATTTCGCGTAATGACCGTTATGCACGTGAAAAGATGGCGGCAAGTCTTGAAGCTTTGCGTGCCATGTATCTGAATCGCGGTTACATCAACTTTAATATTACCAATTCCAGTCTGAACTTGAGTGAAGATAAAAAAAATGTTTTTATCGAAGTTTCTGTGGATGAAGGCGAGCAATTTAAATTTGGTCAAACCAAATACTTAGGTGATGCGCTTTATAAGACTGAAGAATTGCAGGCTTTACAAATCTTCAAAGAAGGCGAAATTTATTCGCAGGAAAAAGTTAATGCGGTTAAGCAATTATTACAGCGTAAGTATGGTAATGCAGGCTACTACTATGCAGAAGTCAACATCGTTCCTCAAATTAACAACGAAACCAAACTGGTTGATCTAAATTACTATATTAATCCAGGTCAGCAAGTCACAGTACGACGTATTAATTTCACTGGTAATACTAAAACTGCAGATGAAGTACTACGTCGTGAAATGCGCCAAATGGAAGGTGCGCTTGCCAGTAATGAAAAAATTGACCTGTCTAAGGTTCGTCTGGAACGTACCGGTTTCTTTAAAACTGTCGATATCAAACCTGCACGTATTCCGGGTGCACCAGATCAGGTGGACTTGAATGTTGCTGTTGAAGAGCAGCATTCAGGGACCAGTACTCTTGCAGTTGGTTTCTCGCAAAGCGGTGGTGTAACTTTCCAGGCAGGTTTAAGTCAGACCAACTTCCTGGGTACAGGTAATAGTGTCTCAATCGATTTGTCGCGTTCTGAAACGCAAGATTACTATAACTTGAGCGTGATGGATCCGTACTTCACTATTGATGGTGTACGTCGCGGCTATAATATGTACTACCGTAAAACCAAGCTGGATGATGACTATAACGTCAACAACTATGTAACGGATAGTTTTGGTGGTGGGATTAACTTTGGTTATCCAATTGATGAAAACCAGAGTGTCAGCTTGGGTCTAAACGTCGATCAGACTGAAGTAACTACTGGTCCATATGTATCGACTTATGTACGGGATTATTTATTAGCTAATGGTGGTAAAAGTACTAGAGATGGTGCCTACTGTCCAAAAGACAGCGCTGGTAACTCACAATTAACTGTACCTATTTATGGACAAGATGGTACTACAGTAATTGGTTATGACTGCGCAGTGCCACAAATTACTTATGGAAATGAATTTAAAGGTGATTTCTTGACTTATAACCTGAATCTGGGTTGGTCTTATAATACCTTAAACCGTCCAATGTTCCCGACAACGGGCATGTCACACCGTGTTAATGCAGAAATTGCCTTGCCGGGTAGTGATGTGGAATATCAAAAAGTCACTTATGATGCGCAAGCTTTCTTCCCATTAGGTAAAGATTTTGTTCTGCGTGGATATGGTAAGTTGGGCTATGGTAATGACCTACCATTCTATAAGAATTTCTACGCTGGTGGTTATGGTTCAGTCCGTGGTTATGAAAACAGTACCTTAGGCCCTAAATATCCAGGTGTAACTTATAATGAATCACGAGAACAAGACTTTGGTCCAGAAGAAGTGGGTGGTAATGCCTTAGTCCAGTTTGGTACAGAATTAGTGCTTCCTGTGCCATTTAAAGGAGATTGGGCACGTCAGGTTCGCCCGGTACTTTTTGCAGAGGGAGCACAAGTTTTTGATACTCAGTGTGATGTGCCTCGCGGAAATTTATATCTCAATCCACAAAATACTGATGTAAATGCGAAGCAATACTGTAAAGATAACTTTGGTTTTGATGCAGGCAATATGCGTTATAGCGTAGGCGCAGGTTTCACCTGGATTACCATGATTGGGCCATTATCACTTAGCTATGCATACCCATTGAATGATAAAGATGGGGATGATACTCAAAATATCCAGTTTGAAATTGGACGTACTTTCTAAAATCGTTTTGACCTAGAAACTAAATTTTGCTCATAAAGCCTGCAGGTTTTGTGAGCAAATTTTTTTGAATGAGTAAGAATATGAAAAAAATGATTATGGCAATGAGCCTGGCTTTGGCAAGTGTTGCACCTTTAACTCAAGCGGCCAGTATGGGGGTAATTGACTTGGAGCGTGTGGTTGAAGGTAGTACTTATCTGAAACAACAAAACACGGCATTTCAGCAAAAAATTCAGCCACAAACCACCAAGATTGAGCAACTCAGCAAAGAGCTGGAAGCTTTGCAGCAACGTGCTCAATCCAATACCAAGCTCAGTGAGACTGAAAAACAGAAAATGTCTGCGCAATATCAGGCTAAGTTGCAAGAATTAAATCAGTTACAACAATCTGTACAGACGAATGTCCAAAGCTCGATTCAGCAGATCCGGACTGTATTTGATGCACGTGTAAAGCAAATTGCTGAACAATTACGTAGAGAAAATAACCTCGATGTGGTTTTAAATAAAAATTCAGCGCTTGCTTATGATGCTAAATATGATTTAACTGATAAAATGATTCAAAAGGTTAATGCAATTAAATAATCAATGAATCATCAACAGCTTCAGTTAGCTGATCTCGCTCGCCTGGTTCAGGGCGAGTGCATAGGTCAGACAGATTTACGTTTGAGCGCTTTGGCCAGTCTTGAACAGGCAACTTCACACGATCTGGCATTTGTGAATGCCGATAAATATGTAGAGCAGGCCAATCAAAGTCAGGCAGGTGCTTTAATTGTCACGGCTGAACTAAAACAACAGATAACTTCACATCAAAACTTTATTGTTGTGGCAAATCCCTATCTGGCTTTCGCGATTCTGACGCATGTCTTTGAGAAAAAACATCGCCAGCGCGGCATTGAGAGTACTGCTCAAATTCACCCGTCGGCAGTGATTGCGGACGATGCTTATATTGGTCATTATGTGGTGATTGGTGAGCATTGTGTCGTGGGTGCGAATACGATTGTTCAGGCGCATGTGCAGATCGATGATGATGTCGAGATCGGTCAGGACTGTTTTATTGACTCACATGTGACCCTCACCGGCGCAGCAAAAATTGGTAATCGGGTACGTATTCATGCCAATAGCGTGATTGGCAGCGAAGGGTTTGGTTTTGCACCTTATCAAGGGAAATGGCACCGTATTGCGCAATTAGGTTCTGTACGCATTGAGGATGATGTGCGTATTGGGTCAAATTGTAGCGTAGACCGTGGTGCGCTGGATGATACGATTTTGCAACAGGGTGTTATTATTGATAATCTTGTGCAAATCGCGCATAACGTTAAAATTGGTGCACATACCGCAATTGCTGCAAAAACTGCCGTTGCAGGAAGTGTTTCAATTGGCAAAAACTGTATCATTGGTGGTGCCTCTGCGATTTCTGGACACTTGAATATTGCCGATAATGTGACGTTGACCGGAATGTCAATGGTGACAAATAATATTTCTGAAGCTGGAAAATATTCATCCGGGATTGGTCTGTTTGAAAACCAGAAATGGAAACGTACCGTGGTTCGTCTCAGACAATTAGCAGATGTGCCATTGACCCAGGTGATCAAACGACTAGATCATATGCAATCTCAGATTGAGTCCATTGAATCAACATTTAAGTTGCGTAAATAATTATGATGACAGAGTCGAATTTGCCTACATTCACGAAGCCTGAATTGCCAATGAATATTCAAAAGATTCGTGAATATTTGCCCCATCGCTATCCATTTTTATTGGTTGATCGCGTCGTCGAAATTACCGATAATGGCATTGTTGGTTATAAAAACGTCTCAATTAATGAAGAGTTTTTACAAGGCCATTTTCCGAATTATCCAATTATGCCAGGTGTACTGATTGTTGAGGCACTGGCACAAATCTCTGGAATTCTGGGTTTTGTGATGAATAACGAAGTACCAAGTGAAGGTTCTTTGTTCTTGTTTGCCGGTGCGGAAAAAGTTAGATTTAAAAAACAGGTGGTTGCAGGTGACCAATTGGTTTTAAAATCTGAATTAGTGATGCAAAAGCGGGGCATTTACAAATATAATTGTATTGCCACTGTAGATGGCGTCGTCGCAACAACCGCGGAAATTATGGTTTCGCATCAAAAAGTCGAGCAGGCATGAGCAATAATCCCCTTATTCATCCAACTGCCATTATTGACCCGTCAGCAGTCATTGCTGCTGATGTAGAAATTGGCCCATATTGTATTATCGGGCCAAATGTCACTATTGGTGCGGGTAGCAAACTTCATTCACACGTGGTGGTGGGTGGCTATACGCGTATAGGTGAATATAATGAAATTTTCCAGTTCGCCAGTGTAGGCGAGGTGTGTCAGGATCTTAAGTATGCTGGTGAAGAAACCTGGCTTGAGATTGGCGATCACAACAAGATTCGTGAGCATTGCAGTCTGCATCGTGGTACGGTTCAGGACCAGAGCCTGACCAAGATCGGTAGTCATAACCTGCTCATGGTCAATACTCATATTGCACATGACTGTATGGTTGGAGATTATAATATCTTTGCCAATAACGTCGGTGTGGCTGGACATGTCCATGTCGGGGACTACGTCGTCATTGGCGGAAACTCGGGCATTCATCAGTTCTGTAAGATTGATTCTTATAGCATGATTGGTGGTGCATCACTGATTTTGAAAGATGTGCCGGCTTATGTGATGGTTTCAGGTAATCCTGCGCATGCATTTGCCATGAATATTGAAGGCATGCGTCGTAAAGGCTGGTCGAAGACCGTAATCAGCGGTTTACGTGATGCCTTTAAACTGATTTATAAATCAGGTTTAACGACTCAGGAAGCAATCGAGCAGATCCGTACAGGAATTTTGCCGGAAGTGGCTGAAGTACAACGTCTAATTGACTCTCTTGAACAGTCGAAGCGCGGCATTGTGCGCTAAATGTTTGAGGTAATAAAAAAGACACCTGAAGGTGTCTTTTTTATTTTGGGAATTTCTATTTTACTTAAGAAATTTAATTTCCTCAGCTTTCGGATAATTCTTCAATAGCTTTGTTTTGTATTGCGATGCAAGCGTAGTATTCTTTTCAACATCTTTGCTGATGTTATAAAGCTGATACAGGGCAGTGGAGGCTTTTGCAGAATTTGGGTAACGGTCAACGACAATCAGATAATTACGTTTCGCTTCAGTAAATTTTGGCGGGTCAATCGCCAGATTGAATTCCGCTAACCAGAAATAGGCATTGCTGATATAAACGCTATTCGGATTGTTTTTAATAAAGTTTTGCATCGGTGCAATGGCTTTGGCTGCACCGCCATTTTTATAAGCATCTAAAGCCACGGTATAAGCTGCTTTTTCCAGCTCAGCAGGTTGCTGTCCGCTGCTTGCTGTATTGACCTTATTTGTGTTTAGGCTGGGTGCAGTATCCTGTGGGTTTTCCTCCGTTGGATTGTCCTCAGCAGGTTCAATTTTTTGCTGTAACAGTTCAAGGCGCTGATCAAGATCGGCATAACGATTGGTCAGTTCATTTTTGAGCCGTTCAATCTCATTTTCCTGTTCTTCCATTTTACCGCGCAAAATCCGCAGGTCATTCTCGAGCTGCTGGTTCTTTTGCATGATTTGCCAGCTGGTATTGGTTTGAACGGCTGGAGTTGCACCAGCCGCAATTGCCGCTGGAGTATTCACTGCGGTCTGATTCGTAGCTTGGCTCAAGCCGCGCGATTCAATCGGAATATTGGCAAATAGAGGCATGGTAAAGAGTGCTGTCACTGCACACAATACGGTCTTTTTAAACATCATAAAATTTCCATAATTCTTTGTGAGATGCGGATCCGCTGCTCATCTTTTCAAAGTAGATCATTCATATACATTGCACACATTAAAAACGGCATTTTTAGAAAATGCAACAAGGTTTTACAAAGATCATGTGAATCTGAGTGTTGATGGATTGATTGTGAAGATCCCCTAAAAATCAGCAGAAATATCAATATTGTTTTTAAAATAATCAAACGGATAGCTTAAGGGATTATTTTGCGGAACAAGGCTTGCAACTTGATTAAAAATCTCTATAATCTGTTTTTGTAATGGTAGCCCTGCTGGTTACTTCGCAATTGTACTCTATGAACCCCGCCAGGACCGGAAGGTAGCAACGGTAATAGAACTATGATGTGCCGGAGCTTTGCTGGTAGGGTTGCCACCATATTCTTATTATAATAACAATACGAATTCATAGTTTTATTCTCAAGTCTCATTTCTTTCTAATATCGTCAAACAGCATTATCTTATTGTTTTAATGATTAAATCATCATTATCTTTTGCCGTGCTTTATTTTATTTTGCAGCTAATATTGAATTAAATATCCAATATGCTTATACATGCATTAAGACTTTCAAAGAATATAAGACTTAGTCTTCTGCTTTACGGTTAATCGCCTTGATAATCGCATCCATTTCAAAACCACGATACATTAAAAAACGGATCTGTTTGGCTTTGAGCTTAGGGTCTTTAGTGACTTCAATTCCATATTTTTTGACTTTTAGCTCGTAGGCCTGTTGTACCCAGTCAGTTTCTTTAAGTTCCTCCGAAATAAGCGCGGCATCAATCTTTTTGCTCTTGAGTTTCATTTTAATTTGATTGGGGCCTTTGCCTTTACGCTTTTGACTCGACAACATGGTTTCCGCCACGCGCTGATCACTTTGATAGTTCTCACGAGACAGTTCTTCCACTAAGTTAATGACTTCATCACGATGTTCTGCATAGAGTGCTAATTTCTCTATCAGTTCGGCTTTGGAATATTCCTTGCGCGTCATTACCGCAAAGGCATAAGAACGTAAGCGTGAGCCTGTCAGTCCCGGTTTCTTCTCATCCTGAGTTGGGGTAGAGGAAAACAAACGTTCTTCAGGATCAAATTCAGGAGCGTCTTGGATCGCACTTTTTGCAGGTTGAGCTTGATCTTCAGTATCACCAAATTGCTGTTTTAAAGTTTCATAATCGAGCAGTTTGCTGAATTTCGCGTCTGACATGATTCTCTCGGATTTTAGATTCCCTATATAATAACAAAACGCCCCGGAGGGCGCTGTGTATTGACGTTTAAAGATGATGCATCTAATAAGATCATGCATCTAAAAAGTCAGGTTCTTCCTTGCTATCGTCTTCTTCAACAACCACTGCTTTAGTCAGAAGCTGGTCACGAATCAGTTTTTCAATCGTCTGAGCCATTTCTTTATGCTCTTCCAGATAACGGATGGTGTTGTTCTTACCCTGGCCAATTTTGTCGCCTTGATAAGAATACCACGCACCAGCTTTCTGCACGATTTCTTGCTGTACAGCAAGGTCGATCAATTCACCTAGATGGTTAACACCTTTGCCATAAAGAATCTGGAATAAAGCTTCTTTAAACGGAGGCGCCATTTTGTTTTTCACGACTTTGACTTTGGTTTCAGAACCAACAATCTCGTCACCTTCTTTCACTTGGCCAATACGACGGATGTCCAAGCGAACAGAGGCATAGAATTTCAGTGCATTACCACCGGTTGTGGTTTCCGGGCTACCAAACATGACGCCAATCTTCATACGAATCTGGTTAATGAAGATCACCATACAGTTTGAGCGTTTGGCATTACCGGTAATTTTACGCAGTGCCTGGCTCATCAAACGGGCTTGCAGACCCATATGCGAGTCACCCATTTCGCCTTCAATTTCGGCACGTGGTGTCAATGCAGCAACAGAATCGACAACGATCATGTCGATCGCGCCAGAACGTACCAGCATGTCTGCAATTTCAAGTGCCTGTTCACCGTGATCCGGTTGCGATACCAGCAGATTGTCGATATCTACGCCAAGTTTGCGCGCATATTGAGGATCAAGTGCGTGTTCCGCATCGATAAATGCACACGTACCGCCTGCTTTCTGACACTCTGCAATTGCTTGCAATGTCATTGTGGTTTTACCTGAAGATTCAGGACCATAGATCTCGACGATACGACCTTTAGGTAAACCACCAATACCGAGTGCGATATCCAGCGTTAAAGAACCTGTAGACACGGCTTCAACTGCCTGAACGGTATTGTCACCAAGACGCATAACTGTATTTTTACCAAACTGTTTTTCAATCTGGCTTAAGGCAGCGTTGAGCGCCTTGTTTTTATTCTCATCCATCTTACAACCTCAATACGATGTCACTAAGTTAGTACTCAAGTGGATGTCTTAAATTAGAGCTTTGTTCCACAGGTGTATAGTGACAGAATTTTCCCTAGTGTTCTATAAAAGTCAGCGCATGTACGACATATTCTGACGCTTAAATTTATTCGTCATTATAGGACCATGACTGATCGAAATTCTGACTATTTTCATTTTTAAATCTACTGATGTCACGACGATCTTTCTTGCTTGGACGATGGTCGGGACGAGCTAGATTATGCAACTTTCTTTGTGACGTAATCAATTCCCGGCGCGCAATACTGACTTCGGTCTCTTCATACAGTTTTTGTGCCACGGGTGCAGGTCCACGAACATCAGAAAGTTCCTTAACCAGCACGGTTTTTTTGTCGATGCCTTGCTGAATCGTCAGTTCCATACCAACACGGACTTCGCGCGATACCTTGACACGTTCACCATTGTGATGGACTTTGCCACCTTCAATCGCATGTTTGGCAATCGAGCGGGTTTTAAAAAACCGTGCTGCCCACAGCCATTTGTCTATACGCATGCCTACCGCATCTTCGGGTAAAGACGATTTACGCATATTTTTTTTCTACCTCAGCCTGATTTAAATGAGTGATTAAATCTGTTAATTGGTGCAGCATCGGGTAATTACAAGTCTGACGTGCTAGTTTGGCTGAAGAGGGCTGCTGGATGCTGAACAGGTTCTGAATGCCATAGGCTTGAGCCCCATTCAGGACTTTTTCAGTATCATCAATAAAATAAGCATGTGCAGGATCAAATGGATGCAGTTCATTCAGGCCTTGCCAGAACTCGATAAATTCTTTGGCATGTCCGATCGTTTCTGAGCTGACGATGACATCGAAATAATCTCTTAAATTCAAATGATCCAGTTTAAATGCTAGACCCGCACAGTCAGCATTGGTGGCCAGCCAGATTGGATAGCCCTTATTTTTAAGATAATCGAGCAATTCGAGACAATGAGGGCGTAAGGCCACTTTATCTTTATGTTCAATTTGCATCGCCAGAACATCGACTTCGACTTTAGCCGTCCAGAAGCGTGAAGAGTACCAGTTTAAGGTATGATTATGTTCCTGATAGAATGCATAGAGTGTCGTCTGGCTGTGTTCCAGGCTACAGCCATGTGTGGCAGCATAACGCACAGGCAATAACTCGTTCCAGATGAAATCATCGTAGGCAAGATCAAGTAAAGTGCCATCCATATCGAAAATTATGGTAGGTTTTTCAGAGCATTTTGACATATTTAGGTTTTCTATGTTTAAAGCAACAGCAGCACCACAAGATCCAATGATTTTGCAGTTTGTGCCCATTTTGACACAAGCCTGTGAAATTTTGCGAGAAGAATATCAGCGTTATTGTTCTGGTGCGGCTTTTGATGTCATCAAAAAAAATGATAATTCTCCGGTGACTCAGGCAGATTTTCGGGTCAATACTTATCTGACCCAAGCTTTGGCAGAGATTTCCAGCTTGCCTTTACTGTCTGAAGAAGGACAGGAACATGAACGTCGCTCATGGTCAGAATTCTGGTTACTGGATCCGCTAGATGGCACTAAAGAGTTTTTGCACCAGCGACCCGAATTCACCATTAATTTGAGTCTAGTCAGAGGCAGTTTGACCACTTTTGCCATATTGGCGGTTCCGGAGCAGCAACTGATTTATTTCTGTCCTGAGCAGGGCTTGCCTTATAAATATGATATTCAAACTAGAACATGGTTTGCTTATGCAATGTCTTCGACATCTAAAATGATTGCTGTAGGGTTGAGCCAAAGTAGCCAGCAGAAACCGAAATATCTCGAATATTTACAAAGTTTGGCCAAGCTCACGGAATACACCGAATTTAAAGCGGGCAGTGCCTATAAATTTTGCATGATGCTGGAAGATCAGGTCGATATCTATCCACGCTTTCATCCGACCTCGGAATGGGATACCAGCGCTGGTCAATGTATGCTCGAACGGATTGGGGGTGGTCTGATCGATTTAGAAGGCCGTCCATTTATTTATAATCATCGGGATACCTTGCTGAATGGCGGATTCATTGCCTATAAGAATAATGATATGAAAATTATTGCATTGCAGGCAGTGTCTGATATGCAGGCCGAGCATTGAGCAAAATTCTGAGCGTGTTATAGTGGTGCTTAACCTATTACCAATCCAGAGTTGGCTGTAACGTGTCCCTGAAACTGCTTCCACCGAGTATGTTGAGTGCAATTGATTTATTGCCCGATGTACAGACGCCTGTTACCTTATTTACACGGCATTCGATTCGTGAAGATGTTCCGGGGCAGGGTTTGGCAGGCTATGATCTGCAACTGACCAGTCAGGGACGGGATCTGGCGCAGGAATGGGGTGCTTATCTAGCTGATCAAACCGATCGCGTGATTCATCACTGTATCTCGAGTCCGATTCAGCGTTGTATTGATACTGCTGCACTGATGATTGAAGGGGCAGATGCGGTTACCCCTGAGCAGAATACCCATCGTATTGAAATTATTGAACAGGGACTTCTGGTGGAGCCTGGCAGCTTTGTGCTAGATATTCAAAAAGCCGGACCTTATTTTGCCAAGCAGGGTGCGCTTGGTTTTATTAACAGTTTTGTCAATAATGCCTTGCCGGGGATGAAACAGCCGATTCATGGCGTAGTAGATGTACTGGAACTGATTTACAACACTCATCCACAAAATAAATATGGGCTGAGTTTGGCCGTTAGCCACGACACCATTTTGGCAGCAATGATTGCGGTGATGTCGGGACGTCAGGACGTCAGTCGGGAAGACTGGCCAAAAATGATGGAAGGTCTGTTTGTATGGTTTGAAGGTGATGTATTTTTAGAATCCAAACTGAAATGGATCTGGCGCGGTCAGGTACATGAACTGGATATTGCCGATTTTAAACGTTCCCAACTTTCTTAAATCAAATTGATCTATTCAAAACTCAATTGTTCGCAGCAATTGAGTTTTTTATTGGGGAGTTAGAAATTATGAAGATCGTATGGCGTTTCATATTGATCATTCAATAAAGTTCAGGCTAAAACGATAAAAATAAATTCTAAACTGCACCTTTTTACATTTATAGGGTGAAAATTCAATAATGTAAGTATAAAAATTATCTATGCTTAATAAATATAGAAATATTCATTTTGAGGAAAATTATGAAAGTTATCACAATTTTTAGCCTGATCGCGATTCTAGGTTTAACCGCATGCCAAAAACGGGATACTGATAATACGAAACAGGATAAGACTACTTCGCCATCCTCTATGGATAAAGATCAATAATCTAAAAAGGGAGGTGCGACTTATTTTTTTATCTCATCGTATTGGCAGGATGAGGGGCATCTAAACGGATTGTTTTTCTGATTTCTTGAAATTTCAGGCACAAAAAAAGCCCTAAAAAAGGGCTTTTTTCATTTGCGATTAGTTAGAAGCTAATGCTTTAACTTGCGCGTTCAAGCGGCTCTTATGACGAGCTGCTTTGTTTTTATGGATGATGCCTTTGTCAGCCATACGGTCGATTACTGGAACAAGCGATTTGTACGCTTCAGTAGCAACTGCATAGTCATTAGTGCTGATAGCAGCTAATGTACGTTTAAGATAGGTACGAACCATAGAACGCAAGCTTGCGTTGTGTTTGCGTGCTTTAACGTTTTGACGAGCACGTTTTTTAGCTTGAGCAGAGTTTGCCACTCGTGCACTCCTTGAAATAGATTGGTCTGGGCGGGCTGAAACTCAACTGAAAACCAACATCAGAGGAATTATCACCAGCCCGTAAACAAGTGCCATATTTTGATTAAACTAAGCACCGAAGTCAAGTCTTGACATGCTTTGACAACATTTTAGATGCAGAAAAATTCTAAAGAAAACGTTAGATTAGTATTCCACCTAGGAGATCGTATAAAAAATGACTAAATCACTGACTCATCCCATCGTGATAGGTGCCACCGGCTTGGTGGGAAAACAACTGATAAAACGTTTGCAAGCTGAGCCGACTTGCCAGCAGATTACTGCAGTGGTCAGAAAACATCAAAATGATCTGGATGCTTTGGATAAAGTTCAACAACTGGTACTGGAAGATTTCCTGATGTTGAATGATCAGGATGTCAGCAAGCATAGCCATGGTTTTAGCTGCCTGGGCAGCACCATGAAAAAAGCCGGATCCAAACAGGCATTTTATAGTATTGACTATACCATAAATGCTCACTTTGCAGAGCTATTACAGCAAACCTCAGCCCATTATCTTTTGCTAAGCGCAATGGGTGCCGATTCCCAATCACATTTTTACTATAATCGGGTTAAAGGTGAACTGGAGGAATATGTACAAACATTGACTCTGGACAGAATCAGCCTGATCCGACCTTCATTGCTCATTGGTGAACGTCCGGAGCAGCGTTTTTTGGAAGATATCGCGCAGCAGGTTTACCACAAAGTATCGCGTTTTATTCCAGATAGTTTTGCCTATAAGCCAGTGACAGCCGATCAGGTGGCTCATACTATGGTCGAGGCCGCGCTGACTCAGACGGTAAAATTTGAAATTTATGATAATTTACGCATACAAAAAATGAAATGAGGGGAAAACACCGTGTCTACAGCAGCATTTGTCACCTGTGACTTGTTAGATGATCATCCAGAATTAGAGCTTCAGGTAGTTACACCTTGCCTGGACGGTAAATTTTTCAAGAGTTATGGGGCGCGCAAAACCTTTGGCGGTCAGATTGTGACAGTAAAATGTTTTGAAGATAACTCACGGGTGAAAGAGTTATTGGCCACAGATGGAACAGGCAAGGTCCTGGTGGTGGATGGTGGTGCCTCCATGCGCTGTGCCTTGATGGGTGACCTGATTGCCGAATCAGCGGTAAAAAATCACTGGAATGGCGTCATTATTTACGGTTGTGTCCGTGATGTGGATGCGATTGCTGAACTTGATCTGGGAGTGCATGCATTGGCGGCTATTCCACAGAAGAGCAACCGTAAAGGCGTGGGTGAGGTCGATATCGCTCTCTGTTTTGGTGGGGTCACATTTAACTCTGGCGATTATGTCTATGCGGACAATAATGGTATTGTGGTGTCCAAAATAGCCTTAGTGGCTTAATCGGCCAGAATCTGCATTTCTGCATGAAAGAATAACAACAAAACTGATCTATACCCGAAAAGACAGAATGCTTACATTCTGTCTTTCAGTTTAATAAAACAAAAAACAGGAAAATAGTATGTTGGGTCATCAAATTAAAGTTGTACAAGCTTTGGCCTCTTCAATCGCTGAAGGTGGACGTGGGATGGTGGGTACACCGTTTCCAAATCAGCCTGAAAAAGCCTTGAAGCTCTATGAATACGAGGGTTCACCATTTTGTCGTCGGGTGCGTGAAGTCATGACCTTGCTAAATCTGGATTATGAAGTTTATCCATGTCCACGAGGGGGTACTCATTTCCGTCCTGAGGTGCAGCAATTGGGTGGAAAACTGCAATTTCCTTTTTTAGTTGATGAAAATACCGGTGATCGATTCTATGAGTCTCAGGATATTATCGATCATCTGTTCAAGCATTATGGCAAAACCGGCAAAACTCCCAAGAAATATGCTCACTATCCTAAAATTCCAGTGGCTGCAATTGCGGGAACCGTCCTCAATGGTTTACGCGGCGGAATGGTGAATCCCAAGATTAAGGATCGGCCAACACCTGAACTGTTATTAGAATTATGGGGCTTTGAGGCCAGTCCTTATACCCGAATTGTACGCGCCGTTTTGAGTGAACTGGAAGTGCCGTTTGTTTTTCATAATGTCGCTAAAGAGCGCTGGCAAGATTATGGACCGGCCAAATTGCGTTTAAAACCGGGAAAATATGAACCACTACCAGGCGGTAAGCGTGAACATTTGTTTGAAATGATGGGAAATAATATTCAGCTTCCCTATCTGGTCGATCCAAATACAGATACCAAAATGTTTGAATCGGCTGAGATTGTGAAATATTTAAAACAGCAATACGGTACTGCTTAAAGTAGACAGCTCGTATAACTTCAAAAGATTTTCTATCTTGAACTGCCATCTGCTAAACAGATGGCATTTTTTATGTCTATGATATGGAAAACGGGCGTAAGCGTTTCTCGCTGCTTAAAACTTCAGATAATAAAAAATAAATAAATCATGATTTTTAGTGTGATTTTGTTTATATTTTAATCTTAAAGGGGATATATAAAAATAAATATAAGGGGCGTGCTTATGACAGCATCGGAGGCAGTCTTGCCAGTACCAGTATTAATCGTTGAAGATGAATATGTCATCCAGCGCCGTTTAAAAATCATATTAAGCAATCTAGGTTATAACGAAGACGTTCTGCTATTTGCCAACACGGTTAAAGAAGCATATTCCATAGTTCATCAACAGCCGATTGCACTGGCCTTAGTAGATTTGGGGTTACCAGATGGGAATGGGATTTCAATTATTGAAAAAATCCGCGAACAGGACGCACAAGCGTTGATTCTGGTAGTGTCTGCCTGGAGTACCCAGGATAGTCTGTTTAGCGCAATTCAGGCCGGCGCAACCGGTTATGTGCTCAAAGAGCGGGATGATGTTGAAGTCGCTTTGGCTATTCGCAGTATTTTGCGTGGCGGTGCACCGATTGATCCCTTTGTTGCCCGTGAAATTTTAAAACAGATTTCTATTCCTGCCATTTCATTAACAGTAGAGCAGAACAGGCCAGCTGCGGATCAGGAAACGCTCACACAGCGGGAGCAGGAAATCCTGTCCTTGGTTGCGCAAGGTCTGAGTAATCGTGAAATTGCCGAGCAGCTCTGTGTATCACGCTATACCGTCGAAAGTCATATCAAGCATATTTACCGCAAACTCTCGGTCAGTAAACGTACCAAGGCGGTCAGTACCGCACGGCATCTGGGAATTCTGTAATGTCATCTGCCTGTTCCAGAAGCAGCAAACGGCAGCGACTGAAATGGATCGGTGTTTTTGTCCTGTGCAGCTGGCTTTGCTTGTTCTGTAGTATCAGTCAGGCACAAAACCATTTTCAGATTAATGATCTTTGTCAGGTGAAGATCGAATATATTCAGAAGGTTCAGGCTCAGGGTCCTACCGAGATGCCGACATCAGGCTGGCAAAGCGTACGTTTGCCGGATAACTGGCAGAATAACTGGAAGAATTATCATGGGGGTGCCTGGTACAAGATTGTCTGGCGTTGGTCATGTCAGGACAACATCCGCCTTGCAGAACCGGTTGCCTTTTCTATTGATTATATTAATTCGGCAGGTGCCGTGTTCCTGAATGGTGACTTGCTTTGGTCTGACCGGAACTTGCAAGAGCCCTTGTCGAAAAGCTGGAATATGCCGCGTTACTGGGTTTTCCCGATTAGCGGTTTGCGTAAAGACAGTAATGAAATCCTGATTTATGTAAATGGCTACAGTTTCCAAAGCGCGGGCCTGGGCAACATTCAATTTAATAATGTGCTGGTGAATAGCCAGCAGTATCTAGGCAAAATCTGGGATCGCCGTACTGTATTCCAGATTAATATGATTTTCTCTGCCACGATTGGGCTGATCTGTTTCATTATCTGGTTATTCCGGCGTTCAGAAACCACTTTTGGCTGGCTGGCACTCAGTTCACTGTTGTGGATTCTGTTTATTTCCAATGTCTTGACTACAGAAAATTTTCCATTTCGCTCCACGATTTCGGCAGCTAAAGCCAATATGCTTTTTTTTATTGCTTATATCCATTGTTTCTGTCTGTATCTGATCCGCTTTGTAAAACAGAAATTTAAGCAGTTGGAGCGAGGATTTATTCTGGTCAGCGTTCTGTCCAGCCTACTGGTGATGATCAGTCCCTTGAATTATCTGGAGCATGTGCTAGGTGGAGTGTTTATCTTCTATGTATTGTTCTTTGTTAGTTGTACTGTGTATATCAGCTATCAGGCCATCAGAACCCGAAATGGAGAATATCTCTTCCTGACCTTGTGTCTCTGGGGGATTCTGCTGTGTGTAATCATTGACCTGATCATGTTGAACCAAACCAAGGTCAATGAGTTTTCACCTTTATCTCCCTATACCTCACCAATTATTACCTTGTTTGTCGTGCTGATTATGGGCACACGCCTGAATCGTAATGTCAGGAAAATCGAAAAATTTAATACCCAGTTAGAACGTAAAGTCCAGCAGGTCAGTGCTGACCTGAATAAAAGCCTGAGCGATAAACATCAATTGGAGCTGACGAATGTTCGTCTGCAAGAGCGGATTAATCTGTCACATGAACTGCATGACGGGTTGGGAGGGTCTATTGTCCGTTCCATGATTCTGGTGGATCAAAGTAGCGAAACAGTTTCTAAACAGCAGTTTCTTTCCATGCTGAAACTGCTCAGAGATGATCTCAGACAAATCATTGACAGTGGTTCATCTATTGAAAATAAAGTCCCACAAACGCCGGTACTCTGGATCGCACCGGTACGTTATCGTTTTACCCAGCTGATGGAAGAAATGGGGATTGTAGTTGAATGGTCATTTCCAAAAGTCTGGCAGCGTGAACCGACGGCATTACAGTGTTTGACCTTGATCCGAGTAGTCGAAGAAAGTCTGACCAATATCATTAAGCATAGTCAGGCCAGTCAGGTAAAAGTCAGTCTGGAATATTCCCAGCCACATCAGCTTACTTTAAGCATTCAGGATAATGGCATCGGTTTCGATGCTGACATGGTGCAAAAAAATGGTCTGAGTATTGGAATGCGCAGCATGAAAATGCGGGTTGAGCGCATGGGAGGATTGTTCCAGATTGAATCTGAACAAGGAGATACGCTGATTCGTGTTGTATTAGAGCTGTATCAGCCTTAATTAGTTAGAATTCTAGACTCTAAAAATAAAAAAGAGGATCATGTGATCCTCTTAAAATTATTGCCTAAATAGAACCGTGGAAAGATTACTCGTCTTCTGGCGGTGGAACCAGCATCAACACGGCTTCATTTAATAATGCAGCAACATCTTCCAGAATTTCTTCATCAGCGAAGTCTTCACCGAATAACAGCGCTTCACCATCTGCAAGCTGTTTGAGTTTTGCGGTAAATGTCTCAGAGATGCACACACCCTCACCATTTGCCCAGAACAGAACGTCGCCGTCCGTTTCAGTATAAAGCAGGCGTGACGCAGGTTCGAGCATCAGGCTATAGCCCTGATCGAGTGCTTCTTCCAGATCACCTGTACCGATTTCTTCTGCTTCAGGCAGGTTTTCAGGATATTTAGGTTCGGACATCAAGCTCATGATGGCATCTTCGAGAACATTGGAATTATGCAGTTGCTGCATGATGTGTTCTTTCAGATATTCCAGCTCATTGCTGCTCACTTCACCGATAGCACCGACTTGATCACGGATGATATCCAGCAATGGGTTACGCAGCGTTTCATTTTCAGAGAATTTATCCCCGACACGATCCATCATGTCACTGATATTTGGCATGCGGAAACCGAATGAATAAGTCAGGCAGTCATCTTCAGCCACGCCGTAATGAGCCAGACCAGGCGGCACATAGAGCAAGTCGCCAGGTGCCAGCACTTCATCAAAGTTCACTTCTATTTCAGGCAATAATTTAAGCGGTTGACCCGGAACAAATGGAGTTTCGGTATCACACATTTGCCCAAGCTGCCAGCGACGATGGCCATAGCCTTGTACCAGAAACACATCATAGAAATCGAAATGCTTGCCGACTGAACCGCCTTGCGGTGCATAAGACACCATGATGTCATCGCGACGCCATTGTGGAATAAATGGGAATTTTTTCCAAAGTGCCGACAGGTCAAATGAATAGTGATCTACAGCCTGAACCAAAAGCGTCCAGAGCTTGGGCATTTTCTGGAAATCTGCTTTGAGCAAAGGTGAAGATTTCACGCTCCATTGATTCGGATCACGATCTTTCTGCTTGATGAGACGGGCAGTGACATGTTCTTCAAGCGCAAGTTCCATCACATCATTGGGTTCAAGCAAACTGGCGATTTCAGGCATTGCATTACGCACCAGTAAAGGTTTCTTTTGCCAGTATTCGCTAAGGAATTGTTCAGCGGTAATACCGCCTAGTACGTCTAAAGGTTGAGACATAGAGTAAAGCCTGAATTTAAAGGGAGAGATTAAGGAACCAAAATTTTTAATTCACGAAGAATATGACAGAGCTTGATCATTGGCATGCCCATCAGCGTGGTCTGATCTTGTCCGTTCATTTCTTCAAACAAGCTGATACCGAGGCTTTCACATTTGAAACTGCCTGCACAATGCAAAGGTTGTTCAATTTCGACATAACGCTCGATTTCGACCTGAGACAGTTTGCGGAACTTGACTTTATAGTGTTCAACCAGACTTTGTTCAAAACCGGTCGATAGCTGCTGCACACTGAGCGCAGTACTAAAATAGACAATCTTGTCCGAGTTGGCTTGTAGCTGGCGAATGGCCTTTTCAGTCGTTAACGGTTTACCAATAAAAATATCCGGCGCACCTTCACGCCATGCCACCTGATCTGAGCCGATCACAATCGCTTCTGGATTTTGTTCAGCAATATATCTGGCTTTCTCAAAAGCCAGTCGTTGTGCCAGATCATCTGCGTGATTTTCCCCGCGAGGAGATTCATCAATATCCGGTACCATGGAAATATAATTAATATGCAGACGATCCATCAGCGCTTTGCGGGTTTGACTGGACGATGCCAAGATAATCTGTGCAGAATTCATTAGACAGCATATTCCTCAAGAATATTTAACGGTACATACGCCAGAACAGCTTTGTGACAGGCTTGTAGCTTGATCGGTGGAGCTTGACCCGCTTCATAGGCTTCGACCCAGCGCGTTACGCAGATACACCAGAAATCGCCAGGTTGCAGGCCAGGGAAATCCAGTTCGGGCAAAGGCGTAATAAGGTCATTACCGACTTTTTGAGAAAAATTCAGAAATTCTGAGGTCATTTGCGCGCAAACCGTATGCTGGCCCAGATCGGTGGTCGCAGTATGGCAAAAGCCATTGCGGAAATATCCGGTAATCGGATCGAAGCAACAGCTGGACAAAGGCTCACCTAACACGTTCAAACGGTTAAGATTTGGATCAGGATGTATCGACATAGGGACTGAATCTAAAAGAGGCTTTTTTCTATCATAACAAAACTTTGGCATTCATAATGTTTTCTGCAAAAGATGCTAACCTTTTTCTGCATAATCATTTAAAATCGCCTGGTTTTAATATCTATAAAGTGAGCTCTACATGAACTTTCAGCGTATGACTGACCTCGATTTAGCAGGTAAACGTGTTCTGATCCGTGAAGATTTAAACGTTCCTGTTAAAAATGGTGTGATCACCAGCGATGCGCGTCTTCGTGCAGCATTGCCAACGATTAAAGCAGCACTAGAAAAAGGCGCTGCAGTCATGGTGTATTCTCATCTGGGTCGTCCGGTTGAAGGTGAGCCTAAAGCTGAACAGTCACTTGCTCCTGTAGCGGCTTACTTGACTGAAGCTTTGGGCCAAGAAGTGAAACTGTTTACTGACTATTTAGATGGCGTTGATGTTCAGCCAGGTCAGGTAGTTCTACTGGAAAATTGCCGTTTTAACGTCGGCGAGAAGAAAAACAATCCTGAACTTGCAGCAAAATATGCAGCATTGTGTGATGTATTCGTGATGGATGCCTTTGGTACAGCACACCGTGCAGAAGCATCTACTGAAGGCGTAGCGCGTCTGGCTAAAGTTGCAGCTGCAGGTCCTTTACTGGCAGCTGAACTTGATGCGCTTGGTCGTGCACTGCAAACCCCTGAAAAGCCAATGGTGGCGATTGTTGCAGGTTCTAAAGTCTCTACCAAGCTAGATGTTTTAACCTCACTTTCTGATATCTGTGATCAATTGATCGTTGGTGGCGGTATTGCCAACACTTTCCTTGCTGCGGCAGGCTATAACGTGGGCAAATCACTGTGTGAAAAGGATCTAATCGATACAGCAAAAGCCATTGCTGCAAAAGTATCAGTTCCACTTCCAACTGACGTAGTCGTTACAGATGCCTCTGAAATTAACTTTGAAGATTTCTTGGGTTCATTGGCTGCTGCGAAAGCGACGGTGAAAAACGTTGCAGATGTTGCTGATAACGACATGATTCTGGATGTAGGCCCGGAAACTGCGAAAGCATTTGCAGAAATCCTGAAAACCTCTAAAACCATTCTTTGGAATGGCCCAGTCGGCGTATTTGAAGTAGATCAATTCGGTGAAGGTACTAAAACTTTATCTTTAGCGATTGCTGAATCTGAAGGTTTTTCGATTGCGGGCGGTGGGGATACACTTGCTGCGATTGATAAATATGAAGTGGCTGACAAAATTGGTTATATCTCGACGGGTGGCGGTGCATTCCTTGAATTCGTTGAAGGTAAAACCCTTCCTGCTGTTGCAGTACTTCTAGAACGTGCTTAATTGTATGTCCTAAGCTAAAAAGCTGGCCCAGTGCCAGCTTTTTTTATGTCATTTTTTTGACAGTGAAAATTTACCCTTCATGGCTTCGTCATTAAAATGCAATAAATCTGTCATAAGATGCAGTCATTAAATCACCAAATGACGAGAATACGTGATGAAGAAACAGTTAACTATTGCAGTATTATTAGCAGCATCTCTGGCATTGACTGCGTGTGCAAAACAGGAAAGTGCACCAGAAGCTGAAGCAGAAAGCTCGGCAGCCGTGGCAGATCAGGCTGTAACTCCAGAACAGCAAGCTGCCATTGATGCCATTGACCAGCCAATTTTAGATGAAAAAAATACCGATATTCCAGCTGAAGTTGCCAATGCGCCAGCCGACGAAGCGACTGCAGACGAGTCAGTTGCTGCGACTTCAGAGCCTGTAGCACCTTAATCCGGTTAATGTGACACAAAATCCCTGCAAATGCAGGGATTTTTTTTAAATAGTGTTATTTGTTGCTGAATTGAAACCTTTGAACATGTAGAATATGTGGCATTCACTGGGAGGATATTATGGCTCTTATTTCATTGCGCCAGCTCTTGGATCACGCCGGCGAACATGCTTACGGCGTACCAGCATTTAACGTAAACAACTTAGAACAAATGCGTGCAATTATGCTTGCAGCAGATGCAACCAATTCACCTGTTATCGTACAAGCATCTGCGGGTGCGCGTAAATATGCAGGCGCTCCGTTCTTGCGTCACCTGATTTTGGCTGCAATTGAAGAATGGCCACATATTCCAGTGGTAATGCATCAAGACCACGGTACCAGCCCTGACATTTGTCAACGTTCAATCCAGTTAGGCTTTTCATCAGTAATGATGGACGGTTCACTGGGTGAAGACGGTAAAACACCAACTTCATATGAATATAACGTTGATGTGACTCGCCGTACAGTTCAAATGGCACATGCGTGTGGCGTATCTGTTGAAGGTGAAATCGGTTGTTTGGGTAGCCTTGAAACAGGTATGGCGGGTGAAGAAGATGGCGTAGGCGCAGAAGGCGTACTGGATCATTCTCAACTCCTGACTTCAGTTGAAGAAGCGCGTAGCTTCGTTGCTGATACCAATGTTGATGCGCTTGCAATTGCAGTAGGTACTTCACACGGTGCGTACAAGTTCACGCGTCCACCTACAGGTGATATTCTTGCGATTGACCGCATTAAAGAAATTCACGCAGCACTTCCAAACACACATCTTGTCATGCACGGTTCAAGCTCTGTGCCACAAGAATGGTTGGCAGTGATTAACCAGTATGGCGGCGACATCAAGGAAACTTACGGTGTTCCGGTTGAACAGCTGGTTGAAGCGATCAAACACGGCGTGCGCAAGATTAACATCGATACTGACTTGCGTTTAGCATCTACCGGTGCAATGCGTCGTATGATGGCAGAAAAACCAAGCGAATTCGATCCACGTAAATTCTTCAGCGCAACTGTAGACGCAATGAAGCAAATCTGTATCGATCGTTACGAAGCTTTTGGTACTGCAGGTAATGCAGACAAGATTCGCCCAATTTCTTTAGAGAAAATGGTGTCACACTATAAATAATTCCCAGTGAATCATTTATAAAAAAAGCCCACTGCAAATGTGGGCTTTTTTGTAGACTTATAAATACCAAGAATAAGAGCAGCATATGGAACTGATTTTCGCAGCAGCGCTATGTAGCGTTGCGGTCTCAATATTATTAAAAGTCGCCAAAAATAAGGGCTTGAGTCCGATACACATGATTAACTGGAACTATATGACAGCCAGTCTCTTATGTTTTTTCTGGTTCCAACCTGATATTCAACATATTTCAATGTCTCAGACGCCTTGGTTGCTTATTCTGGCTTTGGGTATTTTGCTTCCGAGTGTATTCCTGCTTCTGGCCAAGGCTTTGCAAACGGCTGGGATTTTAAAAACCGAAATTGCCCAGCGACTTTCTGTAGTCTTGTCACTGGCTGCGGCCTATTTTATTTTTCAGGAACAGTTTAATCAGCTGAAAATACTCGGGATCGCTTTAGGTATTGGCGCAGTGCTGTGCATCCTGTTTTCACATCGACAAAGTACAGGACAGGGCAGTCAGGGAATGTTATATCTGGGCTTAGTCTGGGTCGGTTATGCACTGATAGATGTATTGTTGAAATATACAACCAGTCTTGGCCTGCAATTCGCGGTGGCGCTGAATCTGATGTTTGTTTGCGCTCTGATCATTTCGATGGGCTATCTGTTACTCAAATATAAAAGCTTGGGCTCGATGCAGAATATCGGCGCTGGTCTGTTATTGGGTATCCTGAATTTTGCCAATATTGCTTTCTATGTCAAAGCCCATATGCTGCTCAAGGATTCACCGGCGATCGTCTTTGCCGGCATGAATATTCTGGTGGTGGTATTTGGTGTGATAGCAGGTCTGGTATTCTTTAAAGAGCGGCTCAAACCTGCAAGTACTCTAGGATTACTGCTAGGCTTGACTAGTGTGATTTGCCTAGCTTATGCAATGTCTGCTTGACATAAGAGGATGCAAATTCAATCGGATGTCGGAGCAGGTCACCTGCTTCGGCCAGTCCAAGCAATAAACCGGACTGTTGGCAGTCTGGACAGTGCGGATAACGATGCTGTTGCTCTTTATAGTGCTGGAGATAAATTTTATCGCAATGATGGCATTCAAATTTCAGGGATTTGGATGTAAGGAGCGACATAGATGACCTCTATTGTTATTCTATTAGATGTAAATTAAATAAAGCAAAAAATAGGCCCGAATTGACATGGAAAGGGGCGCTTGACCCCTTTTATAGCATAAATTCCTTACAGTTTGGTGAAAATATCTTCAGCGGCAAGACGTGATTTAGGGAGTTTGGCATTGAAATCATTTTCACTGCGATAGCCTAAAGTCAGCAATACAGAAGGGATCAAACCCTGTTCTGCAAGTTGTAATTCTTCACTAATCATCTCTTCGTCAAAGCCGCCAATTGGTGTGGCATCAACCCCTTCAATTCCGGCAGCCAAGAGCATTTGACCGAGTGCAATGAAGGTCTGGTTTTCAGCCCAACGCTGAATATCACCTTTTTCATTACGATAATAATGAATATAACCTGCACGGGTATTTTTCTGACCTTCTTTGGCTGATTCATCTTTAAAACGGCCACTGAGATCATCGCGGTTCAATAAGTTTTCTAGATGCAACTCATTAATATCGGCTTTGGTGCAGAATAAAATGGTATGGGATGAATCCAGAACTTTGGGTGCATTGTAGGCATAAGTACCAACCAACGCTTTGGCAATGCGCTGTTTGGCTGCATCATGATCGGCAATAAAAAAATGCCAAGGCTGAATATTGATTGAAGAGGGTGTCAGACGCAAAATTTCTAATAAGCGCTCGAACTGTTCTGCCGGGATTTTCTTGCTAGGATCATAGGCTTTAGTGGTATAGCGGGTCTGCGTGATCTTGAGTAAATCCATCAATGGGCTCCAATCTTTTTAAATAAACAGCGAGTAGAAGTTTTAAATATATACATTTTTCACATCCCCTGATTATTACAATAAAAAAGCATCAGGCAAAGCCTGTTTTGAGATGATCTTGAGCTGGATTCAAGCAAAACTTAGAGTTAAATCAGATTAAAATCCAGTTTTTGTCTATTGGCACTTTTAAGCGAGAAGCGTTTAATAAGAGGCATCGCCAGCAACATGCAAATAGGTTAGCGGATGCAAGTGACCAATTACTTTAAACACAAACTGAAAACCCAGCAGCAAATCGGCTTATGGATTGGATTGGCAGATGCCTATGGCACCGAGATTGCGGCAAATGCAGGTTATGACTGGCTGCTGATTGATGGTGAGCATGCACCCAGTGATTTGAGAACGACTTTGTCGCAACTGCAAAGTATTGCTGCTTATCCCTCGCAAGCAGTGGTACGACCACCCATTGGTAGCGTACAACTGATCAAGCAACTCCTTGATATCGGTGCACAAACGTTGTTGATTCCGATGGTAGAAACCGTGGAACAGGCCGAACTCATGGTCAGGGCAGTCCGTTATCCGCCTGAAGGAATTCGTGGCGTTGGTGCTGCACTGGCACGTGCCACCCGCTGGAACAGCATTCCAAATTATTATCAGACGGCACATGAAGAAATCTGTTTATTAATCCAGATTGAATCGGTCACAGGACTTGAAAATCTGGATGCTATTCTTCAGATCAACGGGATTGATGGCGTGTTTATTGGCGCCGTTGATCTATCTGCCACTATGGGTTATCAAGGTGATCCGAATCATCCTGAAGTACAAAAAGCTGTAATTGATGCAATCCAGCGGATTCGTTCTGCAGGCAAAGCTGCAGGAATTCTGTCAACCCAGCATGAAGTGACGCTAAAATATATCGAACTTGGCACTGAGTTTGTAGCAGTGGGCGTAGATACCAGTGTTTTGATGAATTCCTTGCGTGATCTATTGGGGAAATATAAAAAGGATATCAATGTGATTAATCCGACTAGCGGTTATTAATCAACAAGAGATTCTGAATGAATAGCTTGCTTAGATTTTTAGTTTATTTTTAACCGGAAATTCTTTAGATGAGCTATTCATTCAGCCATAAGAAAATCATAATGAACCTTCAAGAAGTAGAACAATTTTTACAAAAACAGCAGAACACCTTAAAGAATAAACGTCAGCAAAGAACTAGACGAGCGCAACAAGCTCTTTTATGATTCACGTACTGTTTGCAGCCTTAAATGCTATTCTTTTAATCCTTAATTATCAAAAGACAGGAGAGTGGAACTTGTTGTACCTCGCACTGAGTTTCATGTCTCTAATATTGATTTTCAAGTATTTAAAGACAGGTTTTGTTTATAAATATAAATGAAATAACATTAAAATGAATTTTAGATAATAAGAGTTAAAAGCCTAAAAATTAACAAAGCATGAGAAAAGTTCTTAAAAATCCCATTCTATTGTCATTACAATGTAATTTTGCTTTTGCTAGATAAATAGCTTACACTGGTTGCACTTCAAGCAAGTACTGTTCTTGCTTCTATTATTATTTTAAGCTGATTGTGATGTACTTTTCAGTTCAAGTATTTGAACTCAAATAAGATCTACTAACCATAGAACTATTATGTAAACTAGGTTGTTATTAATCTCTCTCCATATAGTCACAAAAAGCTCATATCGTGTGAGTAAATATTTTGATCAAAATCAATGAATGGCATATTGCCACTGCCGCTGATGGCAATGAAATTAACGTGAAACTGGTTCCATTAAAGCGTAAGCAAAATACAATGGACGGTTTTATCTGGGTTGAAGTCGGTAAAATGATTCAATTGCCAACGGGTGAGGAATTTCAGTTCAATCTCGATGGTAAAAGTTTCTATACTGGGGTAAACCAGCTTTATCGTCTGTGTTAAGCAGATCAATATCGTAAAAAAGTGGCTGATTAATATCGCCACTTTTTTAGTTTCAGGGTATCAAAACTCTGATCTTCCTGAATTTCCAGAATCTCTGCGCTGTCTTCTTTCCAGTCGCCCAGCACAATTCTTCTCTTTTGACCCAGTTCATGAATGGCTGCGCGATGCGTATGACCATGGATCAGTACATCTACATGCTGTAATGCCAGCTCAACTGCATGCGGGTTGACATCCATCACTTCATAGCTTTTAAACTGTTGTGCCTGATGGCTTTGCTGACGAAAGCGGTTGGCCAGTCTGGTTCGAAATGAAAGCGGGGTTTTTCTTAAGAAGCCCAGTAGCCAGGGATGACGAATAATCTTTTTAAAACGCTGATAAGAAATATCATCGGTGCATAGTGCATCGCCATGTTCCAGGCGAAAACGTGTTCCGGCAATAATCAGCTGATCGATTTCGGGAAGAAGCTGTCCGCCAAATCGAGCTAAAAATTTGCTTCCCAAGACAAAATCCCGGTTGCCGGCCTGAAAATAGACTTGATTCCCAGCCTGAGTAAACTGTTTTAATGCAGTGACAATTTCGTCCAGCCATGGAGAGGTATAGTCATCACCAATCCAGGCATTGAACCAGTCACCCAGAATATACAATTGGGTATTTTGATTTTGATATTCAGTTAATAAATCTAAAAACCCCCGAACAAGTCGAGGGTGATCAGGTGACAAATGTAAATCTGAGATAAACAGATAGGTCACGAATCTTTTCCTTTTATTCCTCTCTAGATCCCTCATTCATATGAGGGATTTTCCATTACACTGTTTTAAAGCGTTGCTTTAAAACTCATAAAAGAACGGAGAGGACGTTTTTTATTCAGAAATGATTTTTGCAGATTCGATTACTACGTTTTCTAGAGGAACGTCAGCGTGGTAGCCACGGTTGCCAGTACGTACGTTTTTGATTTCGTTCACAACGTCTATACCTTCAACGACTTTACCAAATACGGCATAACCCCAACCTTGAGCAGTTTTACCAGAGTGGTTAAGGAATGAGTTGTTTTTCACGTTAATGAAGAACTGAGCAGAAGCAGAATGCGGTGCTTGAGTACGCGCCATTGCAATCGTACCTTCGTCATTGGTCAAGCCGTTGTCTGCTTCGTTTTCGATTGCATCACGTGTTGCTTTTTCTTTGAAGTTTTCATCCATGCCGCCGCCTTGGATCATGAAACCATCAATAACACGGTGGAAAATTACGCCGTCATAAAAACCGTCACGTACGTATTCTAAAAAGTTAGCTACGGTTTTAGGTGCTTTTTCAGCATTGAGTTCTAGAACAATACGACCTTTATTGGTGTTTAATTCGACTTGAGGAAAACTCATTGTGTAATCTCCTGATCATGGACGAGTGCCATGGTTTTTTCTGAATGAGTGAAGCATAAGCAAACTACATTCGACAAGGCAAGTAAAAACATTATTTTCTTTGTTAAAAGCATAAAAATAATACCTTATTTATACGTTGATTTATCAAGGCATTTCAAATGCAGCTAGTCAGGGCGTTATATTTCGGACAGGCACTAATTGAATCATTTTCCAGTTTCGTAAAGTGTTGATATTTTAGTTTTGGGCAGCTTGCTGTATTTTCACTTTTTAAAATGAGTGAATTGAAATCAAATACCGTAGTTAGCGGTTGAGAGATTAAGCACCTATAGTTAAACTAAGGAACTTTGATAATGAATATACGTACAACTTGTACGATGAAATATTCGTTAATCCCTTTTTAACTTTAGAAGTGAATGATTGATCATGAAGCCAAATGATGTTGTGACATCTCTGCCCGAGAACCCGACCCAGAAGAACAATGCAGTCGATTCAGTGCAGCAGCAAGAACAACAACCAGGCTTGGACTTTGTACGTCAGGTCATTACTGATGATTTAGCCGCTGGTCGTACTCAACAGGTGGTGACGCGTTTTCCGCCTGAGCCGAATGGCTATTTACATATTGGCCATGTGAAAGCAATTTGCTTGAACTTCGGTATTGCTGAAGAATTTAAAGGTGTGTGTAACCTGCGTTTTGACGATACCAACCCGGATGCCGAAGAGCAGGAATATGTGGATGGTATTGCCAATGATGTGAAATGGCTGGGTTTCCAATGGGAAGGCGAGCCGCGTTATGCATCAAGCTATTTCGATCAACTTTATACCTGGGCAGTTCAGCTGATTGAGCAGGGCGATGCCTATGTGGATTTGCAAAGCCCTGAAGAGATCCGTTTGAACCGCGGTAATTTCGTTGAGCCAGGCAAAAACTCGCCACAACGCGATGCAACGGTTGCAGAAAACCTGGAGCGTTTTGAAAAAATGCGCAGCGGTGAATATGCAGAAGGTCAGGCTGTATTACGTGCCAAGATCGATATGACTTCACCGAACGTGCATATGCGTGATCCGATTCTGTATCGTATCCTGCATTCTGAACACCATCAGACTGGCGATAAATGGAAAATTTATCCAATGTATGACTATGCGCATCCACTTTCTGATGCGATTGAAGGCATTACGCATTCACTCTGTACCCTGGAATTCCAGGATCACCGTCCGTTCTATGACTGGGTGGTGGCAAAAGTTAAATCACCATCCGTGCCACGTCAGTATGAATCGAGCCGTTTGAATGTGGACTATACCATCACCTCAAAACGCAAATTGCGTAAGCTGGTTGAAGGTGGTCATGTAAATGGTTGGGATGATCCACGTATGCCAACTGTAGTGGGTATGCGTCGTCGTGGTTTCACACCTGAAGGTCTACGTGATTTCTGTCAACGTGTCGGTGTGTCGAAGGTTGATGGCAGTATCGTCGATGTAGCCATGCTGGAATACTGTATTCGCCAGTCTCTGGAAAATACCGCAGCTCGTGGTATGGCGGTGTTAAATCCATTAAAAGTGACTTTAACCAACTTGCCAGCCGATATGGACCTGACCCATTCACGTCATCCGAATGTCGATATGGGCGAGCGCGTTATTCCATTGACGACTGAGCTGTATATTGACCGTAAAGACTTTGAAGAAGAGCCACCAAAAGGCTTTAAACGTTTGATTCCAGGTGGTGAAGTCCGTTTACGTCATGCCTATGTGATCAAATGCGACGAAGTCATTAAAGATGAAAATGGCGAAGTGGTTGAGCTGAAATGTTCGATTGATCCTGAAACTTTGGGTAAAAATCCTGAAGGTCGTAAGGTCAAAGGTGTGATTCACTGGGTATCTGCGACAAAAGGCGTTCCTGCAGAAGTGCGTATTTACGACCGTCTGTTTACGGAGTCTGATCCAGAAGTGGGTGATGACTTCTTGGCAAACCTGAACCCTGAATCATTGAAGGTGGTTCAGGCCGTGATTGAGCCTCCATTAGCGCAAGCTCAGCCGGAGGATCGTTTCCAGTTTGAGCGTGAAGGTTATTTCGTGGCAGATCAATATGATCATTCCAGCGAAAAACCGGTATTTAACCGTATTCTGGATCTTAAGGACAGCTTTAAACCAGGCAAATAAGCTGGTTTAAGTCAGAATGTAAAAAGCCCAACTCTGGTTGGGCTTTTTCAATACAGCAGGGAAAATTGCATGATTGTGCGTGATAAGAATAATAGTTTGGGTTTACTGTTTGCCTGGCAGGGAACGATTCTGCCCAAGGTACTGCCAGCATTAATCTTGGTGGTTTTTATTTCAGCTTTGCTGGTGTATTTGAGTCAGGCGCATTTCGTCAGCCTTCCTGCTGTTCCGGCAATTGGCTTTACCATTTTTGGTGTCATTCTCTCGATTTTTTTAAGTTTTAGAAATACAGCCTGCTATGATCGCTGGTGGGAAGGGCGCAAACTTTGGGGCGCGCTGATTGCCACCACGCGTCATTTATGCCGTGATAGCCACGTTCTGGACGATCAAACCCGTGAAGTCTTATTGTACCGCATGATGTTGTTTACCCATCTATTACGTGACCGGTTGAGACAGCAAACGCCCAGTATTCAGACTTATCAAGCCACTACCGGTTTTGAACCCAAGTCATTCGAGCAATTGCCGATGCAAATCAATCCATCACAATGGGTGCTAGAACAGATGCAAATAGAGCTGGTACAACAGTATCAGCAGGGCAAGATCAGCGATATTATTTATAACAACCTGAATCAGCACACTGTGGCTTTGGGAGATATTCAGGCCGGTTGTGACCGGATTTTGTCAACGCCATTACCATTTTCTTATTCGGTATTGTTACATCGTGCGGTTTATTCTTTTTGCTTTATCCTGCCTTTCAGTTTGCAGGCGAATTTAGGCCTGTGGACGCCGATTCTGGTCGGGTTGATTGCTTATATGCTACTCGGGCTCGATGAGCTCAGTGCGGAGCTGGAAGAACCCTTTGGCTTGCAGGATAACGATCTACCGCTAGATTCAATTGTACGGCTGGTAGAGCGGGAAACCCTAAGCTCTTTAGGTAAAGCACTACCCGAGGCAATTCAAGCCAGAAAAGGCTATTTGACTTGATTCCTTATCAACATCATCAAAATGTAAAACACGAACTTAAAATTTCTTGCTCACAAAAAATCATCGGCAGGCTGAGCTTTAAATTAACGATGTTTAAGATTGGTCAGGTCTGACACTTTGGTTTTAGCCTGATCTTGCAATTCACGGTATTGTTGCAAACGCAGATTGGCTTTATCTCTGAGTTTTTTCTTGATGTACAGCGCCAATGCGAAACTGGTCGTGGTCAGGGTCAGGAACATGCTGTTCATAAAACTCATCATCGAGCTGATATAACCAATCGTCGTCAGGCGATTCATCATGTAAATTACTTGCGGACTACTTTCCATGCCGGTAATGGCCCAAGTACACAAATGCTCGCAATTATTAATAATCAGATGATAGTTATTTTCATGCATTCTGGACCGCATGCGGCGCACCACTTTACGACCTTTATATTTTGCCGAGTCATAATGCTGCATATGAATCGGTTTGCCATGACTGAATTTTTCAATCGAGGTGATTTCAATGGGGCGTTTCTTGAATAAATGCGCAAAGCCGGAATAATGAATGACACGACCACGTCCGGCGTAAATCCCATGATGGGTATAACCGAAATGTTTAACCATAAGATGTGCGCCTATGGGAAACCGTTTAGTCTGTTGCATATCAGAATTAAGCCATTTAAAAAAGCATTGTCGTTTAATAGGAAGTGTACTGTGTTTTGCTAAATTAATCGATGCCTTGCCTGAGTTTCAGATCAGAATTGAAGCGTTATTAAGCCAAGTTTAAAAGGATTAAAAGAAAGCAGAATTTAGAACATATTCTTCTGATGAAAGTGTTTGAATAGCCCAAGCAAGTACTAAAATTTCTTCAAAATTACAAGCAGGGATCAAATGAGTTGTTCAGCGTTTTCTGCCTGATCCCTCAGGCTTTAAAGTTGGAGTAAATGAATTATGATGAAATAGAGAAGACCAAACCCTTAAACTAAACTTTCAAGCATAAAAAAAGCACCTGACTACGCAAGTGCTTTTTTTATACGACTGTAACCTTGGCCGATTACTGCAATGGCAAGTGCTGAAGTTCATTCAGTTCTTTGCGGCTATAGCCGCGAGATACCAGAACCTTTTTAATTCCGATGATGATTTCTTCATCAGTGGCTTTAGAAAGTGCTGCAAGAAGCTGTTCATTTGTCTTGCAAGAGCAATCATTTTCAACACAAGCAATTTGATTCTTGTGTTCATTGTGTTGTTCATGAGAAAACAACTTTTGCCAAAAACTCATAGAGCCTTCATACAACAACCTAACATAGAGTGAAATATAGCCAATTAAATAAATAAAGCAATAGGACCTATGTGATAAAAGCAGCAGTTGGTCTTGAAAATTTCCGATAGAAGCCTGAAGGTCTAACGATATTTCTTGCTGTACAAGTCAGTATTCATTATTAAATACATGATTTGTAATATAAAAAATGGAGCTTCAAAAAGCTCCATTTTTGTAACAATATAATAAATTGAAACAAATTCTTTATACTTTTTCCAATAAGACACCTGTCTCAACATGGTGCGTATACGGGAATTGATCAAACATGGCGAACTTGCTGATTTTATGCGTTTGAGACAACTGTTTCAGATTGTCATATAAAGTATCTGGATTACAAGAAATGTAAATAATATGCTGGAAACACTGTAACAGTTTCAGCGTTTCATCATCAATACCAGCACGCGGTGGATCGACAAATACCGTATCAAAATCATAAGTCGAAATATCAATTTGTGCTTCCTGTAAGCGACGGAAAACACGTTCGCCATTATACGCTTGAGTGAATTCTTCAGCAGACAGACGCGCCACCTGAATATTTTCAATCTGGTTTTGCTCAATATTCCACTCAGCTGCATAGACTGAAGATTTGGCTAATTCAGTGGCCAAAACACGGCGGAATTTGGTCGAAAGCGGTAGGGTGAAGTTGCCATTGCCACAATAGAGTTCCAGCAAATCTTTATCTGATTGTTCCGCTGCATCACATGCCCATTCCAGCATTTTTTGGCAGACTTGTGCATTCGGCTGGGTAAAGCTGCTTTCGATCTGCTTATATTTATAGCGACGATCAAAAACAGACAGTTCTTCCACCACATATTCATCAGTCAGGACGAATTTCTGGCCACGGCTGCGGCCAATCAGTTTGATATTCAGCTTTTCCGCCAGGGCTTTCGCGGCAGGTTCCCAGCTTTCATCCAGCTTGCGGTGATAAATCAGGGATACCAGAACCTGACCACTTAAAGTCGCCAGAAAATGGACTTCAAATAAACGATGACCCAGATTGGCATCTGCCTTGAATGCTGCCAGTAGTTGCGGCATCAAGTCATTAATACTGCGGTCTGCAATTGGAAACTCATCAATCCGAATCACTTTTTTATTGTTGTTCTCGTCACGTTCAAACATGGCATAAAACAGATCATCTTCAGTATGCCAGATCCGGAATTCAGCACGCATGCGGAAATATTTTTCAGGAGACTGGAATACTTCTAAAGCAGGTGGTTGATATTCGGCAAACTGAGCGCTGATGCGTTCAATTTTGGCTTCAAGTTGTTGCTGATAAGATGAAGTCATATGCAGTAAGAAATCGCAAATATTTTAAAGCGCAAATGGTAGCAAAAAATTGCCGATCTGCCTAAGCCTATTGTAGTTGAGTCGCTTTAAAAGCTGCATAAAAAAGACCAAACCTTCTGAGGAGAGAGGTTTGGCCATCAAGAGGAAAGATTTAAGCTAAAAATGATGAGATGATTGGACTGATTTAGAGATTATCCATCGTCATCAAGCTGGCATTTCCGCCTGCCGCCGCCGTATTGATACTGATGGCGCGTTCAATCACAAATCGCTCGACCGGAATATCATAGTTGCCCGAACTTAAATGGGTGATACCAATAATTGCACCTTTTCGGCCTGCAATGCGTTTTTGAAAATCAATCAGTTCAGAAGAATCACCATGATGCAGGACGGCATCAAACGCGCCTGTTTCAATATCCCGGACCACTTTAAATTGCTTGCTGATCGCGGCTGGCATGGTTGGTAAATATTTCAGAATAAAAGTATTGTCAGCTAGGAATGCAGGACGACTGCCGACCGATAAAATTGCCAGAATTTGCTGAATCTGGTCTTGCTCCGTGTGTGCCAAAGATAGAACACTTTCTCGTGGCAAGATTAGGTACTGATTTTCCTCACCGGTTGGACCTTGCAGGCTAAAGCTTTGACCAGTCGCAATTTGCATAGGTGCTTTTAAAGATAAAGTTGGGAAAGTTTTAGCTACCCAGACTTTAAACTCCTGAACAAGTTTATTTTCAACAAGTGCTGGACCCGCTTGAACTGCATAAGGCTGCGCCAGTTTTTTCTCGGATACTTGATGCATTAAACGGTAGATATACAACGGGCCACCTGCTTTCGGGCCGGTGCCAGACAGACCTTCGCCACCAAAGGGCTGGACGCCCACGACCGCACCAACGATATTGCGGTTGATATACAGGTTGCCGACTTCCGCTCGTGCAATCACGGTTTGCATGGTTTCATCAATACGCGTGTGCAAGCCCATGGTCAGGCCATAACCCTTGCTATTGATCTGATCTAACAACTGTTCCAGTTCGCCATATTTATAGCTGATCAGATGCAGTACCGGGCCAAACACTTCACGTTCCAGATCATCCAGATTTGGCAGTTCAATCAGGGTTGGTGCAATGAATGTTCCTGGAGTTAATTCAGTCTGGTCCTGATTAAACATCAACTGATGAACTGTATGACCTTTGCTGCGCATCTGCTCAATATGCTTTTGGATATTTTGCTGGGCTTCTGCATCAATCACTGGACCAATATCGGTTTTCAGCAAGACCGGATTGCCAACGCGCAACTGTTGCATGGCACCTTTGAGCATGTTGCGAACAGCCTCCAGATTATCCTCTTGCACACAAAGGACACGCAGGGCAGAACAGCGCTGACCGGCACTGTCATAGGCAGAGCTCACAACATCCAACACCACCTGTTCAGTCAATGCAGATGAATCCACAATCATGGCATTTTGACCACCAGTTTCAGCAATTAGGGTGACGCTTTCTCCAAACTGGTTTATTCGTTCTGCCACGGTTTTTTGTAGAATTTGGGCGACCTCGGTGGAACCGGTAAACATGATGCCCTGAATACGTGGATCTGCACTGAGCTGTGCACCAATGGTTTCACCACGGCCCGGCAATAGCTGTAACACATCCTGCGGAATGCCGGCTTCCCATAAAATCTGTACGGCTTGTGCTGCAATGAGCGGTGTTTGTTCAGCCGGTTTGGCAATCACGGTATTGCCAGCGACCAGCGCTGCTGAAATCTGACCGGTAAAAATCGCCAGCGGGAAGTTCCATGGACTGATACACAGCACGGTGCCTAAAGGCTGGATCTGTACATTGTCACTGAGATCCAAAACTTGAGCTGCATAGTAACGCAAGAAATCTACCGCCTCACGTACTTCGGCAATCGCATTGGCATAGGTTTTACCTGCTTCGCGAGAAAGAAGAACCATGAGCGGAAGCAAACGCTGTTCCATCAGTTCTGCGGCTTTATTCAGGCAGGCAGCACGCTCATTTTTTGACAGATTAGCCCAGACACTTTGTGGATTGACGGCTTGAGTCAATGCAATTTCGGCCTGTTCAGAAGTTGCTTCATAGACTGTGCCGACCACATCCTGATGCTGCGCCGGATTGATTACGGGAACTGCATGGGTTGTATCCACGCTGCTAAATGCTGTTCCCATGGCTGCTGCCTGGAATTGGGTTGTCGCCAGACTGGATGCAACCTCATTTAAAACACTAAGTTCAGCATCATTGGCCAAATCGAGTCCTGAAGAGTTCATGCGTGCATCGGCATAAAGATCTTGCGGATAGGGAATATGAGGATGCTTGGCACCCATCACGCCTTCCTGTTTTGACGCCTTTAAAATGGTTTGCTGAGAATTTTCAATTAAATCTTCAATTTTCAAGGTCTTGTCGGCAATACGATTGACGAAGGACGTATTAGCACCATTTTCCAGTAAACGGCGCACCAGATAAGCCAATAAGGTTTCATGATTGCCGACTGGCGCATAGATCCGGCAGGGTACACCCAGTTTATTTTTCGATGGGTCGCCCACGACATTTTCATATAGCGGTTCGCCCATGCCATGCAGACATTGAAACTCATATTGGCCGGCATAGTATTGCTCGGGTTGCGCCAGTTGATAGATCGTCGCTACCGTTTGTGCATTGTGAGTGGCAAATTGCGGGTAGATGTAATCCGGTTCAGCTAGCAGCTTACGCGCACAGGCGATATAAGACAGATCGGTATGTACCTTACGGGTAAATACTGGATAATCCGACATTCCATCAATTTGGGCTTTCTTGATTTCGCTGTCCCAATATGCGCCTTTGACTAGACGAATCATCAAGCGTTTCTGGCTGCGCTTCGCCAGATCAATGATGTAATCCACGACATAGAAGCAGCGTTTTTGATAGGCTTGAATCACAAAGCCAATGCCTTTCCAGTCCTGCAATTGTGGTTCAAAACACAGGCGTTCTAACAGTTCCAGTGAAATCTCAAGGCGATCACTTTCTTCAGCATCGATATTTAAACCAATATTGTATTGCTTGGACAAGACCGCGAGTTTCAGTACTTTTGCATAGAGCTCATCATGCACGCGATCCATTTGCGAACGCTGATAACGGGGGTGCAGCGCAGAGAGTTTGATAGAAATGCCAGGCCCGTCATAAACATCTTTATCCTGTGATGCTTGACCAATGGCATGAATGGCTTGCTGATAATCCTGATAATAACGTTCAGCATCCGGATCGGTCAGTGCTGCTTCACCCAGCATGTCATAGGAATAGCGAAAGCCTTTTTCTTCCAGCGGCTCCGCATTTTTCAGTGCTTCATCAATGGTTTCACCCGTAACAAACTGCTCGCCCATCATGCGCATGGCAACATCGACGGCCTTACGGATAATCCCGCGGCCACTGCGTGCCAAAAGACCAGTCAACAAGCTAGACAGGCTCTTTTGCTGCGGGGTTTCCATCAGCTTGCCAGTCAGCATCAGTCCCCAGGCTGCCGCATTCACAAACATTAGCTGGCTCTGACCCAAATGTTCTTTCCAGTTACCTTGATTGATTTTGTCTCGAATCAGCAGGTCACGTGTGGCTTTGTCCGGAATCCGCAGCAAGGCTTCTGCCAGACACATCAGGGCAATGCCTTCCTGAGAGGATAAAGAAAATTCCTGCAATAAGCCTTGGACAATACCGGCTTTCCCAGTGGAACTTTTGCGTTCACGTAAGGAATGTGCGAGATCAAAGGCAAGCGCCTGAATCTTGTCACTCATTTCGGAAGAAATTTCACTATGGGCCAATAACTCTTCGACGCATTCAGTTTCAGCACGACGCCATGCCGTATTAATACGTTCTTCGTATTGGTTTTTGTGTTTAAATTCAGCAATATAATTCGAATGCTGGGCTGAATCTAAAATTGAATCTGGGCGGAGAGTGGTTGGCATAGTGACTTCCTGTACTGCGTCAATCAGTTCTTTGAGGTGAGTGAGTTTTAATCTATAATCACAGAATATTCGACAAATATCTCACTATAGTTTTCGCTTTTTTTAGAGAATAATTCTAATGCCAAGTCCTTATTTGAACCTTGACCGTATAGATATTCGTATACTGGGTTTATTGCAATCCGATGCCAAGCTGTCCAATATCAAACTGGCTGAACTGGTCAATCTGTCGCCTACGGCAGCCTTGGCGCGTGTACAAAAGCTGACCCGGGAAGGTTTTATTGTGGGCTATGAAGCGCGCCTCAATCCAGTCATGTTGAATAATGGTTTTGTGGTCTTTGTTGAAATTTTATTGGATAAAACCACACCGAATGTTTTAGATGAATTTTCCCATGCTGTGCGGCAGATTCCTGAAATTATCGAATGTCACATGATCAGTGGCGGTTTTGATTTTGTGGTAAAAATCCGATGTGCCAATATGGATGAGTTCCGGAAAATCTCTGGTCAGATCTTGTGGCAATTGCCCGGAATTAAAGAAACGCGCAGTTATCCGGTGATGGAAGTGATTAAAGAAAGTCAGCAGATCCATCTGAAAATGCCGGGAAAAGCCAAATAATTAGCAGTAAATTAAAATCAAAAAAAGGACTCGAAAGTCCCTTTAATTTATGCTGAAGAAAATATTTATTTTTTCATTTCCGCCATTTCTTTTTGATACTCGGCTTTAGCCATTTCAAAACGATGAACCACATCTTCGCTAGGTGCTTTATCCAGCAGGCTGACGATGATAATGCTGAGCGTGGCCAGAATAAAGCCCGGAATAATCTCATACAGACCGATATCACCCATATAATTTTTCCAGACAATTACAGTCACAGCACCAACAACCATACCCACAATTGCGCCGTTGAGGGTCATTCGTTTCCAGAAGAGAGACAGGATAATCAGTGGGCCAAATGCAGCACCAAAGCCGGCCCAGGCATAAGCCACTAGACCCAAAACCTTACTGTTCGGATTAATTGCCAGTGAAATGGCAATCAGGGCAATCACCAAGACCATGCCGCGACCGACCCAGATCAGTTCTTTTTGTGAAGCATTTTTACGCAGGAAACTCTTGTATAAATCTTCGGTCAAGGTCGTTGAACAGACTAGAAGCTGACAGCTTAAGGTACTCATGATTGCTGCCAGAATAGCAGCCAGAATGATTCCGGCAATCCACGGATTAAACAGGATTTTGGTCAACTCCATAAATACCGTTTCAGGGTTTTGATTCACCACCGAGGCCAATGTGGGATTGACACTGAAGTAGGCAATACCGATATAACCGGCAGCCACTGCACCGCCTAGGCATAGAATCATCCAGGTCATGCCAATACGGCGCGCAGCAGGAATGGTTTTGACCGAATCTGCTGCCATAAAACGCACCAGAATATGCGGCTGACCAAAATAACCCAAGCCCCAGGCCAGACTGGAAATAATCGCAACGGTGCTTAAACCTTCAAGCATACTGGAGGCATGTGGGCGAACCGATTCAAGGATGACACTCACTTGCTGGCTGTTGTCGCCCAGGGCCAAGAAGGTAATGATCGGAGTCAGCAATAAGGCAAAAATCATCAAACCGGCCTGGAATGTATCGGTCCAGCTGATCGCCAAAAAGCCACCAATACAGACATAAAGAATCGTCGCCATCGCACCAATCACAAGCGCCGTGGTGTAATCCCAGCCAAACAGGCTTTCAAACAGTCGTGCACCTGCGACCATGCCTGAGGCACAATAAATCGCAAAGAACACCAGAATCACCAAGGCAGACAAGACCCGTAAAATGCGTTTACGATCGGAAAAACGGCTGGTGAAATAATCCGGCAAGGTCAGGGCATTGTTCTGATATTCGGTATGGGCACGCAGTCGACCTGCCACCAGTAACCAGTTCAGCCATGCACCCATAATCAAACCGATCGCAATCCAGGCTTCTGACAGGCCAGACAGGTAAATGGCTCCCGGAAGACCCATTAGTAGCCAGCCACTCATATCCGATGCGCCCGCCGAAAGTGCAGTGACCACACTGCCCAGACTTCGTCCACCTAGAATATATTCGTCAAAATTGGAGGTGGCACGATAAGCATATAAACCGATTGCAATCATGGCGATAATATAAAACATGAAGGTAATCAGGGTGGGGTTTAAATAAGTCATAGGCAGGTCATCCTGTAAATATGGAAATCATCGTCCAAGATGATTTTTTGTACTGAGATCGCAAGGAGGTGATTCAAGCATGGTTTAAAAATTACACTCTGTAACAATTACACAGCTTTTATGTATGCCTATTGTAAACAGAGTGGTGATTCACTGAAATTGAATCAGGAATAACTTGAGCGGATAAAAGGTGATACGACGTCGAATTCAGGGGAAAAGTGGAAATTTTGAATAAATAATTAAAATATTTGAATTTTAGCCAGTTACTTACACAATCTTACAAAACTCACAGCTTTAGCGTATTGGTAATAAATCGTAGCAAATCTAGGTTAAAGTCTTCCTATTAGGCCTGTATTTGTTTGCTCATATTAATGTCACACCAAATACGGTGCATCGCCAAGAGTATTTTTTAGTGGACAATATGCTTCAAATCGAACTGACCCGCATTGAACGTGATTTATTGGGGGAAAAACAAATCCCGTTGCATAGCTATTATGGGATTCATACCTTACGTGCCATCGAAAATTTTAAGATTTCCGGATTGGCGGTAGGGCAACAAACGCATTTTATTCGTGCTTTGGCTCAAGTGAAAAAAGCTTCGGCACAGGCCAATCTGCATTTTCAGAAACTGTCCGAGCAGACCAGTACTGCCATTCAGAAAGCTTGTGATGAATTGATTCAGCATCCGGAAGCGTGGCAAGCGGCATTTCCACTCGATCCTTATCAGGGCGGTGCCGGAACCTCCATCAATATGAATGCCAATGAGGTGATTGCCAATATTGCCCTTGAAATGTCGGGCCATCAGAAAGGCAATTATCACATTCTGCATCCGAATGATCATGTCAATACTTCGCAATCAACCAATGATGTCTATCCAACGGCTTTGCGTCTGGCGACCTATAGCAGTCTGGATGAATTGTTGAGCGTGCTTAAAGCATTGATAGATTGTATTGATCATAAAGCTGCCGAATTTGAATATGTCATCAAGATGGGGCGTACCCAGTTACAAGATGCAGTTCCGATGACCATGGAACAGGAATTCCGGGCATTTGCCACCTTATTAAAAGAAGACCTGAAGCTGATTAGGCAGATGCGACAGTTGTTGCTAGAAGTCAATTTAGGCGCCACCGCCATTGGGACCGGGGTCAATACACCGCCGGGCTATGCCAAGCAGGTGGTGGAAATCTTGGCGCACCTGACAGGTTTGCCTTTAAAAGGTGCGGCAGATTATGTCGAGGCGACCAGCGATTGTGGCGTCTTTATTATCTTGTCGAGCAGTTTAAAACGTCTGGCAGTGAAACTGTCTAAAATCTGTAATGACTTGCGCCTGCTCAGCTCAGGGCCACGTACCGGTCTGGCTGAAATCCGTTTACCTGAATTACAGGCAGGTTCTTCGATCATGCCGGCAAAAATCAATCCGGTGATTCCAGAAGTGGTCAATCAGATTGCATTCCGGGTGATTGGTAATGACTTAACCATTACTATGGCTGCGGAAGCCGGGCAGCTACAATTGAATGTCATGGAACCTGTGATTGCCGTGGCGATGAATGAATCGATTCAGTTGTTGACCCAAGGCATGCAAACCTTGAATCAAAAATGTATTGCTGGTATTCAGGCCAACGAGCAGATTTGCTTAAGTTCCGTCATGCGCAGTGTCGGGATTGTGACCTTGCTTGAACCGATTCTGGGACATGCCAAATGTGATGAAATCGGCAAACAATGTATGCGCGAAAATAAAACTGTGCCACAAGTGGTATTAGAGTTAGGTTTATTGAGTGAAGCGCAATTAGAAGAGATTTTTGCATTTGAAAATCTGGTGTCTGAAATCCCTTCAGCAGAGAATCAGCTCGAACAGGTTTCTTAATATACATATAGCTATTAAATCGTCTGAAACAGCGAATTGCTGCTATTTTGATAATTTGCCTCAAGTTCAGGATGTGGATTTGAGGCATTTTCATCTAGACTATAAGCTGAACTATATTTGGCTGGGTAAATGGCGATGTTTGATAAAATCAGTGCATTATTTAAAAGTAATAAACCGACTACTGCACAGCTATATTTAGAAGAGCAGAATATCCAGTATGTAGAAGGTACAGGTTATATCGTCGATGGTATTCAACTCAATCAGGAATTGGGTGCACGATTAGAGTATTTGTCGAATCGCCGTTTAAAACAGTTTGATGATTTAAAAGCGTTATATGACACCGCGATGCTGATCAATGAAAAAATTGATCTGGAAATTGCCCATCAGCGTTTTAATGCAAGTTTGGGAAATACCGAAGAGAACCTGCTGCAATTTAAAATGATCCTCAAGAAGTTAAATGATTATTATCGTAACTTTCTGCGAGAGAAAAAATAAGTGTTAAAAGTGGCTTGAAATCGAAGCGTATGGATGTGGCAAGACTGCATAAAAATAACAAAATATCCTGAGATCATCGTGCTAGTATAAGCCTCAGGTTATTTAGACTTTAAAGCTATATCCATGTTCCAACAAGAAATTTCCCAACTCAATTTACCACAACTCAAAGCAGGCGAGAAACGCTGGTTAGGCAATCTGCAAGGTTCCTCGACGGCATTGTTGCTCAAAGAAATCGTGCAGCAGCAATCGCGTTTATTTATTGTGATTGCACGCAATAACCAGCATTTGGGTCAACTGGAAAGTGAACTGGAATTTTATGGGATTAAACCCACGATTTTTCCAGATTGGGAAATTTTGCCTTATGACCGCCTGTCTCCGCACCAGGATATTGTCTCGGAACGTCTGGCAATCTTATCCAATATGCCCAAAACTGGTGTACTGTTGTTGTCCGCCTCAACTTTGGCACAACGTGTGGCGCCAACCTCATGGATTCTGGGTGAGCATTTCGATATTCATGTCGGTCAGAAATTTGATCTGGAACAACAAAAGAAAAAGTTGATTCAGGCCGGTTATCATCTGGTCGATACCGTCTATGATCCAGGTGAATTCGCGGTACGCGGCAGTATCATGGATATCTACGCATCGGGACAGGAAGCACCGATTCGGATTGACCTGTTTGATGATGAAATTGAAAGCCTGAAATTTTTCGATGCCGAAACTCAGCGCACCACGCAAAGTTTGCAGCAGTTTACCGTATTGCCGGCACAGGAATTTCCGCTCAAGGAAGGTCGTGCCACTTTCCGTGACCGCTATGCCGAATTTTTCCCGACCGCGAATCCAAAGAAAAACCCGATCTATCAGGATGTGATGGATGGCATAGTCTCGCCGGGAATCGAGTTTTATTTGCCCTTGTTTTTCAGCGCGGAAGCCATGCAAGGCCAAAGTTCACTGATTTCGTACCTACCAAAGAATGGCATTGTCATTACAGATAAGGCTCTGGACGAAAGTCTCAGCCAGTTTTGGCAAGATGTGGTGCGCCGTTATGAAGATCGTCGCCACAATGTCGACCAACCGATCATGCCGCCTGAAAGCCTGTTTTTTCAGACCAATCAGGTGCTGGAGCAGCTGAACCAGTTTGCACGCATCATTGCCGCACAAACATCTTTTGATCAAAAAGCTGGGGTATTGAATCTTGATACCCAGTTGCCACCACGTCTGCCTGTCGATCCAAAACGTGAAAAACCATTTATTGAAGTCAAAAAATATATCGATCAGGCCAATCATCCGGTGCTGCTGGTGGCCGAGAGTGCCGGACGCCGTGAAAGCTTAAAAGATGCGTTACGACCAAGTCTGGGTGATATTCCGACGGTTGATAACTTTGAGAGTTTTATCACCTCCCTGTATGCGATTGCGATTACCAATGCGCCATTAGAGCGTGGTCTGGTGCTGACCGATCGTGTCAGCATCATTTCTGAAAACCAGCTCTATGAACATCGCGTGGTACAACGCCGCCGTAAACGTCAGCAGGAAGTTTCAGAAGAATTTCTGATTCGCAGTCTGACTGAACTGACCATGGGCGCGCCTGTGGTGCATATCGATTATGGAGTGGGGCGTTATGCCGGTCTGGTCACTTTAAGTATTGATGATCAGGATCATGAATTCTTGCAGCTGGATTATGCCGATGCGGCCAAAGTCTATGTGCCGGTGACCAATCTGCATTTAATCAGCCGATATAGCGGTGGTGATCCGGATCTGGCACCATTGCATAAGCTCGGGACAGATGCTTGGAATAAAGCCAAACATAAAGCGCTGGAACAGATTCATGATGTTGCGGCCGAGTTGCTGCATATTCAGGCACGCCGTGTCTCTAAACCCGGCATCAGTTTTGAAATTGATCAAAGTCTGTATATGCAGTTTGCCAGTGGCTTTGCCTATGAAGAAACACTGGATCAGGCCAATGCGATTGAAGCCACGCTGCATGACATGCAACAAGCCAAACCGATGGATCGACTGGTCTGTGGTGATGTCGGCTTTGGTAAAACGGAAGTGGCGATGCGTGCTGCATTTGTTGCGGTACAGAATAACCGGCAGGTGGCGATTCTGGTGCCAACCACCTTGCTGGCACAACAGCATTATGATTCATTCAAAGACCGCTTTGCCGATTGGCCAGTTCGGATTGAAGTGCTGTCACGTTTCGGTTCTTCCAAAGCACATACCAAGACCATTGACGACCTGATTGAAGGCAAAGTGGATATCGTGATTGGTACGCATAAAATTTTACAGGAAAATGTCCAGTTTAAAAATCTTGGCCTGATGATTGTCGATGAAGAACATCGTTTCGGGGTGCGCGATAAGGAACGGATTAAGGCCATGCGTGCCGATGTCGACATGCTGACACTGACTGCGACCCCAATTCCGCGTACGCTAAATATGGCCTTTAGTGGCATGCGTGATCTGTCGATTATCGCCACACCGCCGGCACGCCGTCTTGCGGTGAAAACCTTTGTGCAAGAACATACCGATGACACCATTAAAGAGGCAATCCTGCGTGAATTGCTGCGTGGTGGTCAGGTCTATTTCCTGCACAATGAAGTCGATACGATTGACCGTGCCGCAGCGCATATTCGTACATTGGTGCCGGAAGCCCGGGTGATTGTGGCACATGGCCAGATGCGTGAACGTGAACTGGAGCAGGTGATGCAACAGTTCTATCACAAGGAATACAATGTTCTGGTGTGTTCGACCATTATTGAAACCGGGATTGATGTCCCAAATGCCAATACCATTTTGATTGAACGTGCCGACAAGCTCGGACTGGCGCAACTTCATCAGTTGCGTGGCCGAGTCGGGCGCTCGCATCATCAGGCCTATGCCTATTTAATGGTGCCGTCTTTAAAAGCCTTAAAAGGCGATGCCGAAAAACGTCTGGATGCGATCCAGCGTGCTTCGACCTTGGGAGCCGGATTTATGCTGGCCACCGAAGATCTGGAAATTCGCGGGGCAGGTGAATTACTCGGTGAACAGCAGAGCGGTTCAATGCAGGCGATTGGTTATAGCCTGTATATGGAAATGCTGGAAAAAGCCACCAAAGCCATTCAAAAAGGCAAAACTCCAAATTTCGATGCACCCTTGTCACTGACTGCAGAAATTACCCTGCATATGCCAGCGCTCATTCCGGATGATTATCTCGGAGATGTGCATCAGCGTCTGTTGTTCTATAAGCGTATCAGTAATACTGATACTCAGGAGAAGCTGGACAATATCCGGATGGAATTGATCGACCGTTTTGGCATACCGCCACAACCAGTCAAACAGCTCTTTGCCGTACATCAAATTCGTCTCAAAGCCGAGCAGCTTGGCATCACCAAAATTGATATTAGTGCTCAAGGTGGGCATGTGGAATTCGCGCCAGATACCCCGGTTCAGGCCATGACCATTATCCAGATGATGCAGAAACATCCAACCTATTTCCGGATGAATGGCGGGCAACGTCTTAAGGTCATGGTCATGCTGGAAGATTACCAAAAGCGGATTCAGTTTATTCAGGATTTGCTGGACAGTCTATTGAAAGAAGTGGGCTAATTTGATTTAGACTAAATCAGTTTGAAACTTCATGATACATTTCATTTTCATTGAAATTTTCAGGAATGATAAACCAGATTTTTTAATGAAATGTTCGAACAAATTCTTGTGATGCGCCTTGCAACAAATCATGAGAATTTGTCTTTAAACCCATTGCTTTCAATATTCAGCTTCGGTTGGATATGTTAGTATTAGCCATCATTCTAATTTTGCATCATTTATAAAGATATGTTTAGTTTGCATCCACAACTTGCTCAAGATACTTTTTTTGTAGGCGACTTTCCTTTGTCAACATGTCGTTTGATGAATGATATGCAATTTCCCTGGCTGATCCTAATTCCACGTGTGCCGGGTGTCTCTGAATTATATGAATTGAGCCAAGCTGACCAAGAGCAGTTTTTACGTGAATCAAGCTGGTTATCAAGCCAGCTGGCACGTGTTTTCCGTGCGGATAAAATGAATGTCGCGGCATTGGGCAATATGGTTCCGCAATTGCATTTTCATCATGTGGTTCGTTATCAGAACGATGTAGCATGGCCGAAGCCTGTTTGGGGTACACCAGCTGTTCCTTATAGCAGTGAAGTATTAGCACATATGCGTCAAACACTCATGCTGGCGCTACGTGGTCAAGGCGATATGCCATTTGACTGGCGTATGGACTGATTAGCCCCAAGTATTCCGAGATCTATGAACGATTGCGGATTTCAGGGAGTGACTGAATGCAATTAGACGACTGGATTCAAAAAGAACCACAACAGTTTGAATATTTTCATCGCTTGATGGGCTATATCATGCTGTCTCTGGTTTTGGTCGTCTTTCATTACACTGAACCGGATACTCAGTATCAGCTCTTTGTTCCTGTGTTTTTATTCCTGATTTTATTGATTAGCTCGAAACTGTCGCGCTGGTTGATCTATCGCCATGATTATCGTATTCGGCGCAATGTTCTTTTTCTGATTGATGTTATTGTCATTGTAGTGGTTTTAGCCGCAGTACAGCTGGATTTGGTATTGTCCTTGCTGGGTTTGGTGGCAATACTCTATACCGCGATCAGTAATAAAATTTCATTGATGATGGCTTCTCTGGCCAGTCTGGTCGGGATCACCGTTTTTTATCTGGCCAATATTCTGGTCTTTGGTTTTGGGACTTATTTTGAACCGACAAGCAGTGAACTAACGGTTTTAGGCTTCATCTGCCTGATTACCTATTTTGGTGTCGGAAGTTTTTATCAGAGTGGTCGTGTGCAGTATATGACCCAGAAGAAAAATCATTATTTTGAACAGATGAACCGTTATATGGAATTTGCCAATCAGCTGAGTCGTTATGCGCCTGTGCAGTTGTGGCAATCCATCATGAAAGGTGAATCTGAAGCGAAAATTGAATATAAACGTAAAAAGTTAACAATTTTCTTCTCGGATATTCAAGGCTTTACAGAACTGTCTGAAACGCTTATTCCAGATGATTTAGCATTCTTGCTCAATGATTATTTGCGGCATATGACCGAAATCGCCAAAAATTATGAAGCGACTGTCGATAAATTTATGGGTGATGCCATCCTGATTTTCTTTGGTGATCCAAACTCTGAAGGCGTAGAGCAGGATGCCAAGAACTGTATGGAAATGGCGATTGCCATGCGTCAGCAAATGAAACTGCTGCGTGAGCGTTGGATTAAAATGGGTTATCCGCCACTGCATATCCGTATGGGTATTTCGACCGGTTATTGCCACGTCGGGAATTATGGTGCGACGCATCGGATGGCCTATACCATTGTAGGACGGGATGCCAATCTGGCAGCGCGCTTACAGAGCGCAGCTGAAGTGGATGAAATCCTGATTTCAGAAGATACTCATAATCTGATCAAAAATGATTATTTATGTGCGCCGAAGAAACCAATTTTCTTGAAAGGCATTAAAGCACCGGTAAGAACTTGGCAGCTAATGGAAAAATATGCATCGCAGAAAGTTGAGTATCAACGTTGGTTCGACTATGAATATAAAGGCTTTCATTTACTGCTGAATCTGGATGAAGTGCGAAACTTTGAATATCCTGAGCTGATTCATGTACTAGAAAAAATGATTAAACGCATTGAAACTCAGCAGAAAATGACCAATTCACAAGGTATTGTCAAATTGAAGCTTGAGGATGAAGTAATTGAACACATTTAAAGTTCATGTAAATTTACTTTAATTGTTTCTTATAAAGAGAAAAAACCACGCCTGAGCGTGGTTTTTTATTTTAGCCTGCAACGAAAATCTTAGTGATTTTCTGACGCATGGTTAATGGTGTATTTTGGAATTTCAATTTCCAGATCTTCATCGTCCAGTTTAACCTGACAAGAAAGACGTGAATCAGGTTCTAAACCCCAGGCACGATCGAGTAAGTCAGCTTCAACATCATCCATTTCTTCCAGGCTGTCAAAACCTTTGCGTACCACTACATGGCAGGTGGTACACGCTGCTGACATATCGCAAGCATGTTCGATTTTAATGCCATTTTTTAGCAGGCTTTCGCAAAGATTGGCATTTTGTTCGACTTCAAACTCAGCACCTTCGGGGCAAATCTGCGCATGTGGAAGAACTTTAATACGTGGCATAGTCGTTACCTTAAATTAGTTTGAGTTTGACCAGTCGTCGAGTTTAGTGCCCTTAAGAGCTGCATCAATATGTTGATTCATACGTGCTGCTGCAAAAGCATCACTATGTATTTTAAGCTGTTCAACGGCAGATTCAATCGCTTTGATATCTGAACCCTGAAGCTGAGTTTCAAGTTGTGCTTGCGCAGTTTGCAGTGCTGCAAGTTGATCTTCAGTCAACAGACCGGCATCCGCTTTGAGTGCCTGAACCAGTGCTTCCAGCTCACGCTGTGCTTCCACTTTGGTTTCATTCAAATGACGAAGATTCTTATCTTCTTCAGCGAACTTATAACCGTCTAGCAACAGACGTTCAGTATCTTCACCCGATAAACCATAAGATGGTTTGATATCGATTTGAGCCGTCACGCCAGAGGTGGTTTCTTTGGCAGATACAGTCAGCAAGCCATCTGCATCGACCTGGAACGTCACTTCAATACGTGCCTGACCGGCAGTCATTGGTGGAATGCCATGCAGGACAAAACGCCCTAAACTACGGCAATGCTCAACCAGATCACGTTCACCTTGAACCACATGAATCAACATGGCAGTCTGGCCATCTTGATAAGTCGTAAATTCCTGACGACGAGCGACTGGAATCGCAGTATTACGCGAAATTAATCGTTCAACCAGTCCGCCCATGGTTTCAAGACCAAGAGACAGAGGCGTCACGTCTAATAGTAATGAGCCATCAGTTGAGTTGCCAATCAATTGGTTCGCAGTAATTGATGCGCCAATCGCAACCACTTCATCCGGATTAATAGTGCATAGTGGTTCTTGATTGAATACTTCACGCACGGCTTTTTGTACTGCATAAGAACGGGTTGAGCCACCGACCAAAACGACATTTTGAATGTCATCCAGTTCAAGCTTGGCATCACGCATCACACGCTTACATACGCTGATGGTCTTATCCAAAGCAACTTTAATGATCTCTTCAAATGTCGGACGGTCAAGCGTCAATACCTGATCAAGCAATTTGAGTTGAACTGAATCTGCATCAGACAAAGCTTCTTTGGCTTTACGTGCTGCAACCACAAAATGTGCATATTCTGCATCATTCAAGGTGTCAATATTCAGTTGTTTCTTGGCCCATTTCAGGATCAAACGATCTAGGTCATCACCACCGAGGGCAGTGTGGCCACCGGTTGCCAGAACTTCAAACACACCTTGACTAAAACGCAGAATCGAAACGTCAAAGGTACCACCACCCAAGTCGTAGATCACATAGTTGCGATCTGTACTTAAGTTGCTTTCCTGATCGAGACCATAAGCAACAGCAGCAGCGGTTGGCTCATTCAACAAACGTAAAACATTCAAGCCAGCAAGTTGAGCAGCATCACGGGTTGCCTGACGCTGTGCTTCATCAAAGTAGGCCGGAACAGTAATAACGGCACCATTGACCGGATTTTGCAGACTGGCTTCAGCGCGGTCTTTCAACTGCTTTAAAATTTCTGCAGAAATCTCAACCGGCGTCTTACGGCCTTGTGCGGTTTCAAAAGCCGGCATTTCATTCGCTTCACCAACCAACGCATAAGGATGCTGGAATTTGATGTCAGCTTTCGAGCGACCCATAAAACGTTTTACAGAAACGATGGTGTTTTTAGGGTCAGTAGTAATGAAAGGCGCAGCTTCATTGCCGTATTGAGTCTGTTGTTCTGCATAATGCACGATAGAAGGAAGTAGCACACGACCTTGTTCGTCATTAAGTACTTTGGCTTTACCTGAAAGAACCGTGGCAACCAAAGAGTGGGTGGTGCCTAAATCGATACCAATCGCAATGCGGTGTTCATGTGGTGCACTTGATTGACCTGGTTCTGCAATTTGCAAGAGAGCCATAGTGTTACATCCTTTGCACGTTAAATATTAAATACTAAAAATTAGAAATCATCATCAAGATCAAAGCTGTCATCGTCCAGGAAGCGGTCTTCCGCTTTGTCGATATCGGCCATGACTTTAACGAAGAAGCGTAGTTTGCGCACTGTATCGCGTGCTTCGGCCCAATCTTCATCCGCATAATCAATTTTGAACTCGCGAACTAAGCCTTCAATCCATTGCTGGACTTCGACTTTTAGTGAAGTTAAATCTTCAGCAGAAGTTGCATCGTCAAGTTGTTCACGAATTTCCAGAGCGTCCTGCAAGAATTCAAAATCACTGATCGACTGATCTAAGTGATAATCCTGTTTCTTGAGAGACAGTAAATACGCTGCACGGCTATCGACCGCTGACAAGGCTTTAAATGCCTGATTGATATCACTTGATTTAATCAGAGCCTGATCTTTGTCTTCAGCTTTATCTGGGTGATATTGTTGCTGCAACTTTAAAAATTCAGTCTTTAAAGCCGCCAAATCAATATCGAGTGCTACAGGAAGGTTGAACAACTCAAAATGATTCATGGGAGATGGGATCCGCGATTAATGTGCAAAAATAACTGTATAAATGCAATTAAAACAGTGTGAAACACACTGTTTTAATGTCAAAAGAGAATAACTGCCGGGTTTATACAGTGAAGGATTCACCACAACCGCATTCGCCTTTTTTGTTAGGGTTGTTAAATTCGAAGCCTTCGTTCAAGCCGTTTTTAACATAGTCCATCTCCATACCTTCAAGATAAACTAGACTTTTCGGGTCAACGAATACTTTAACCCCAAACTGCTCAAAGGCTTGGTCATGTGTATCGACTTCATCGACGAACTCGAGCACATAGGCCAGACCAGAACAGCCTGAAGTTTTCACACCAACGCGAATGCCTTCACCCTTACCGCGATTTTTTAAATAATTGCTGATATGAGTTGCAGCATTTTCAGTTAAATGGATCATGAAAACTCCGTTAAAATTTCAAAACGTGGAACAATTAAGTTTTAACTTTCTTGCTACGGTAGTCTTCTACAGCTGCTTTGATTGCATCTTCAGCAAGAACAGAGCAGTGTACTTTTACTGGTGGAAGTGCAAGTTCAGTTGCAATATCAATGTTCTTGATCGCTTGAGCTTGATCCAAAGTTTTACCTTTGAGCCATTCGGTCACAAGTGAACTTGATGCAATGGCAGAACCACAACCATAAGTTTTGAAACGTGCTTCTTCAATCACACCTTCGTCGTTTACCTGAATCTGTAAACGCATCACGTCACCACATGCTGGCGCACCAACCATACCAGTACCAACGTTTTCAGCATTTTTGTCTAAAACGCCAACATTACGAGGGTTTTCGTAATGATCAATTACTTTTTCGCTATAAGCCATGTTGCTTCTCCAAACCTCGGGGTCAGCCTTAGTATTAAATATGGGGGTAAAAAAACTTTTCTCAATGAGATAGCAACGGATTTGTCACTATCTCAGAATGAAAATTAGTGCTCAGCCCACTCAACTTTAGAAAGGTCAATACCTTCCTTATACATATCCCAAAGCGGAGAAAGTTCACGTAACTTCTCAACAGCAGCTTTAGTGATAGTCAATACGTGATCGATATCTTCTTCAGTGGTGTATTTGCCGAAGCTGAAGCGGATCGAACTGTGTGCAAGTTCGTCTGAAAGACCCAATGCACGAAGTACATAAGATGGTTCAAGTGTTGCAGATGTACATGCCGAACCTGAAGATACCGCAGCATCTTTCAATGCCATCATCAATGATTCGCCTTCAACGAAGTTGAAGCTAATATTCAGGTAGTTCGCTACGTTTTGTGTTGGATGGCCGTTCAGGAACACTTGTTCAAGACCTTGTAAACCATTCCACAGCTTGTCGCGAAGTACACGTAAACGAGTCTGTTCAGCTTCCAGGTTTTTGCCTGCAAGTTCAAAGGCTTCACCCATACCTACAATCTGGTGAGTCGCAAGGGTACCTGAACGCATACCACGTTCGTGGCCGCCACCATGCATTTCAGCTTTAAGGCGTACACGTGGGCTACGACGTACAAACAGTGCGCCAATACCTTTAGGGCCATAGATCTTGTGCGCAGAGAAACTCATCAAGTCTACTTTTAAAGTTGAAAGATCAATTTCAACTTTACCTGCCGCCTGAGCTGCATCTACATGGAAGAAAATCTTGTTGGCGCGAGTGATTTCACCAATCGCTGCAACATCAGTCACAGTACCAATTTCATTGTTCACCATCATCAGGGAAACAAGAATCGTATCTGGACGGATCGCTGCCTGTACGATTTCTGGAGTAATTAAACCGGTTTGAGGTTGAGGCTCAATATAGGTAATTTCAAAACCTTCAGACTCAAGCTCACGACAGGTATCTAAAACTGCCTTATGTTCGATTTTAGAGGTAACGATATGTTTACCTTTAGATGCATAGAAATGAGCCACACCTTTAAGCGCAAGGTTGTCTGACTCGGTCGCACCCGAAGTCCATACGATTTCACGTGGATCAGCTTTAATTAAATTCGCAACTTGTTCACGTGCATATTCAACTTTTTCTTCTGCTTGCCAACCATACGCGTGTGAACGAGATGCCGCATTACCAAAGGTACCATCGAATGTTAAGCATTCCATCATACGTTCAGCAACCTGAGGATCTACAGGAGTTGTAGCTGCATAATCAAGATAAATCGGACGTTTCATGTCAAATACCTGTAACCGATAAAAGGGCTGAATCTAAAGGTGCTGATTTTTGGCGTAATGACACAGTCTGGACGTTGTCACGTGCAACCAGATCAGCAAGCGAGATTTTTTCTAAATAATCGGCGATGTGATGGGAGAGTTCCTGCCATAAATCATGAGTCAAGCACATCGCGCCATTCTGGCAATTGCCTTTATGGTCACAGCGAGTCGCATCAACTGTTTCGTTTACAGCTTCAATAATTGCTAACACAGTAATTTCATCTGCATTACGTGCTAAATGGTAACCACCATTTGCGCCACGAACACTAGAAACTAAACCATGACGCTTGAGCTTCGCAAATAACTGCTCAAGATAAGCAACAGAAATAGTTTGACGTGCTGCAATTTCAGCGAGCGTTATCGTTTTTTCAGAAGGCTGCAAAGCTAGATCAAGTAGAGCAGTCACAGCGTAGCGACCGCGAGTGGTTAGGCGCATGATTCGATACACATGGTTAGACTAGATGTGTAGATTTTATGAATCCCGACTAAATTAGTCAAGTTATTTTTAGTAGACCTTAGTGGGATTTAATTTTTGGAGAATGAAAGATTTACATGCTCAGCCAATTATACACTAATAACGTAATCAAAAGTACGCTGCTTAAGCCAAAAATGATGTTAATGCGCTTTTGACGGCGTTCAACCCGTTTCAGGCGGTTTTTATACTGTTTGACTTCCACTTGCAGGGTATTGATCTTGGAACGCTGCTCTTCAATTTTCTTTAGAAGCGGCGCAATACGCTTTTTAGAGGCAATAATTTCTGCTTCATTGGTCGGCACTTCAGATAGCCAGTGTCTCCAGTCAGCCAATACTTTTGGTAAGCTCAATACGGTTAACAGATCACGAAACTCATCTTTTAAAACTTGATGACCATCAATGCGCATGCTGCGAATGCTACGACGATTACCAAAAATGAAAATTTTAATCAGATCGGGCAGTGTAGTACGCACATCCAGGTCGACAATACGCCCCGGTGCTTTATGGTCAAATAACAGTCCATTCGGGGTGAATTGCACATAAAAGTCGAAATACGGAATATAGCTATTGATTTTAACCGAGATGTTTTCATCTACAAACTTTTTGGCCTGTAATGCAACGACATGATCATGCTTGAGAATGAAGGTAAATATTGTCTCTAAAACAATTAACGTCATCGTAAGCAACAAATGCGGTTGATTTTGACTTTGTTGCGATTCGCTCATATACAACCAATCCTTACCTGAAATATAAAGTGAAAAAGCTTCCTGCCTGTGAAGAGATTTCAGGGTTAAATCAAATTAGACTTGAAATAAATTGCTTTGTAGAACAGTTTATCAAATCTATCAAGTACTAAATTTGCTATTATGCAGTGGTTTTGTAGAAGAATTTATAATAATTGCGCAGAAAACAAACAGGAGCCGTGCACATGGACAAGTCAAAAACAGCACAAGACTCAGCTGAAGCTTCGAATGAGAAAATGCTGAAACCCAAGTCTAAATCTGCCTCGGAGCGCAAATCGGTTCTTGATTTTCGTAAATACACCAAACAGATCTGGCTGGCTGGACTCGGGGCATTTTCACGTGCAGAAGAAGAAGGCAATAAACTGTTTGACTCGCTGGTCAAGGTCGGGGAAGAACTTGAGTCTAAAACTGCAGATATTGCCGATCAAACTGTAGAGAAGGTTTCAGAAAAGGCCAAAGAGTCCGTCACAGACACCAAAGACAAAGTGGAAAAATTAATCGACAACTCTGTTCATCACTCATTGAATCGTATAGGATTAGTCACACTGAAGGATGTACAGTATTTGGAACGTTTAATTCTTCAGTTGCATACCAAGGTTGATCAGTTGACTGCGGAACAAGAAAAAATGAAAGAAGAATTGTCGAAAAAACTTAAATAAAATGACTTTATTTATTATTCAATGTTTTTTTCGCATATTTTTTGAAAAAAAAGAGGTTCTTAAGTATTGCGTTTATACCTAAAGCATTGCTATAAAGGCGTTATGGCATGTTAAACCAATTCTTGAACCTTAAATAAACGATATTAAGAGGACGTAATCTTCATGAATAAATCAGAATTAATTGATGCAATTGCAGAAAAAGGGGGATTATCTAAGGCTGACGCAGGTAAAGCTTTAGATGCTACAATTGCTTCTGTTACTGAAGCTTTAAAATCGGGTGATACAGTAACTTTAGTGGGTTTTGGTACTTTCGGTGTGAAAGAGCGCGCTGCACGTACTGGCCGTAATCCACAAACTGGTGCTACTCTTGAGATCAAAGCAAGCAAAGTACCTAGCTTCAAAGCAGGTAAAGGCTTAAAAGACGCTGTAGCTTAAGCTTACCCAGCGACGAAACGCGCCTTCTTTGGCGCGTTTTTTATTGATAAATTTAATTGTGATGATTAACACATTCATTCAATGGGTATTTTCGGTTAAAATCCTTTGCAAATAAAATATTGGAATACTTATGGAAGCTTTTCGTAAAGTTATTAAGGGTTGGTTGGGCAAAGTCTTGCTCGTTCTGTTTTTGACCCCGTTAGCACTTGTAGGTATTGAAGGATATTTTAGCAGCGGAAACTCTGATGCGGCAAAATCAGTGAACGGGACTGAAATATCTCAAAAAGAATTAGAGTCACTGACCAAATCATTTAAAGAACAATATCTCAGTTATGCCAATGGGGATGAAACTTTACTGAATCAAAGCTTCATTGACCAGAAAGCCATGGATACTCTGGTTGCACGTACTTTATTGCTGCAACAGGCTGAAGAATTAGGGATCAGTCTGAGTGACCAGCAAATTGAACAGATGATTGCTCAGCAGCCTACTTTCCAGCAAGATGGCAAGTTCTCGAATGCTTTATATGAAAATTATCTGAAATCAATTGGCATGACTAATCGTGCTTTGATTGAAAGTTTACGTAAAGATCATGCGCTGAAAATGCTGTCATCGACTTTCCTGGATTATCCGCTGGTAAGCCCAGTCGAAATGCAGCAGATTGCCGATTTACAAACTGAACAACGTCATATTCATATTTCCAGCATTAATCTGGACAGCTATAAAAAAGATGTCAAAGTCACTGATGCAGACATTGCTGCCTATTATGAAAAGCACAAAACACTGTTTAAGCAGCCGACCAGTGTAGATGTCGACTATGTCGTGTTAAAGCCAAGCGATATTCAGGTGCAGAGTTTAGCGGTTACAGATGCTGAGCTTCAGGAAGCCTATACCGCCTTTGTTGCGACACAAAAACAGGCAGTTAAACCAGATGTGAAGCATATTTTAATTACGGCGGACAGCCGTAGTGATGCTGAAGCAAAAAAACTGGCGAGCGACATTGCAGCCAAAATTAAAGCCGGTACCACTTTTGCTCAGGCAGCAGCACAATATTCTGAAGACCCTGATTCTAAGTCTCAAGGTGGTGCGCTTGCTGTCTATGAAGAAGGTGTATTCGGTACTGCATTTGACCAGACGGTTAGTTCTTTAAAATCGGGTCAGGTGTCTGCACCGGTGAAAACAGATTATGGATACCACATTATTTCTGTGCAAACGCCAGATGTTGCGGTTCCTTCTTTTGAATCACAAAAAGCACGTTTGTCTGAAGAAGCCTTAGCTGCTAAAAAATCCAATGCTTTCTCTGATACGGTCAATACGCTAAATGATATGGTAGTAGGAAGTGATTCTCTGGATGTCGTTACACAGGAAGTTAAAGGTGTACAAGTCCAGAAAGCCCAAGGAGTAAAACTTTCGACTCGTGATCCAGTGCTGAGCGATGCTAACCTCAAGGTTAAACTGTTTAATGACGATGTTAAAAATGGTGATCGTAATGCTTCATCAAGCATTCAGTTGGCCAATGGTGATGTAGCCTGGATCAAGGTGCGTAATTATCATGCTGCTGGCGAACAAACACTGGCAGAAGCAAAACCGCGTGTTAAGGCTCAGTTGATTGAAGACAAAGCAGCTGCTTTGGCAAAAGCAAAAATTCAGAAAGCTTTGGATGAGTTCAAAACCAAACCGGCTGCAGCAGTGGCGAAAGGTGATTTGATCTTTGAAGATGCTGGCGTTTACACACGTGCTGAAGGTTTACTAAAACGTGATGTACAGCGTGCGGCCTTTAGTCTGCCGACACCAAAAGCAGGCCATTGGTCAGTGACCACAGCGAAAATGCCGAATGAACTGGTTGTGGTTGCGGTATCAGAAGTGAAGAAAAATCCGGTGGATGTATTAAGTGCAGAACAGCGTAGTGAGTTGGTGAAGTTATATCAGCAACTTCGTGGTCAGCAGGAATTTGATGACTATACGCGTTACCTGAAATCTCAGGCAAAAATCAAATAAAATTGTTGTATAAAAAAACCAGCCTGCGGGCTGGTTTTTTGTTTTCTAGGCAAATAATGGTTTAAGCACGAATAATCAGTTGATAACCGGTATATTTGCGCATATTAATCACGCCAGTATCCAGAATTAAATACTGACCCTTGATGCCTTGTAATTTGCCACGAATCACAGGAGTTTTATCCAGATTATGCGATTTAATCTTTTCCGGATATTGTTCTACCGGATAAATAAATTCTCGTGCGAATTCATCTTCTAATACTTTAATATTTTCATTAAATTCTAGATTCTGATTAAATTCTTCACGAATGCTTTGAATTTTAGGCGCGAATTCTTCTAGCAGCTGTTCACGCACTTCAATCAGATTCAAAGGTTCTGCTTCACCTTTGAGCAGCTTGCGCCAATCAGTTTTATCAGCGACCTGCGTACCAAACATGACTTCGAGCTTTCCTGAAAGACGACGCGAGCCAACTTTCATAATCGGCAGGGCTTGGGTAGCACCCTGATCAAGCCAGCGAGTCGGCATTTGGCTGGTACGGGTAATGCCGACCTTTAATGCGCTAGAATTAGCCAAATAGACAATATGTGGCTGAAAGCAGACATTCTGTGCAAACTCATCTTCGCGGCAAGTGCCCAAATGATAATGGCAAGTCTCTGGTTTCATGATGCACATATCACATGAAGCATTGGTTTTAAAACATTTAAAACAGTGACCTTGCGAAAATGATTTGGAAGTTTTGTTGCCACAAGACACGCAGTAAATATTACCGGTCCATTCAATCTCGATTTCTTGGCCTAAATTAAACGGAAGATCAATTTCTGCACGATCTAAAATTAATTTATATTCAACATTTGCCCGCTGTATCTGTTGATCAGTTACACTAAGGTCCTTGAGGCCGACGTGCATTTTATGACAAATGCCCTGAAGTTCCATAAAAGTTACTCACTTAAATCATAAGGATGCAGTTATGGCTGAGCAGAATGTCATTACTTCGATGCTAGACGATTTCGCACAGGAACAGCCAATTCATACTGCTATTTGTATTGGGCAGGACTTGAGCCAAGTCCAGTTTCAGCCAGCTATTCAATGGTCCTATTTTAGCGTATCTGACTTTTTAAATCTGCCTTTTCAGCAACGTTATGACTTGGCTGTGGTGATGCTGGATACTGCAGAAACAGAACATTTGTCTGAACAGATCATGAGTCAAATTCTGGTGAAATTACGTGATTTGTTTGCCAAACGATTGGTAGTGATCAGTCGGCTACAAGATGAAAAGTTATTGAGACCTTTAGGATTTACCCAGTTGATTGACAAGACCACACATGAGGCCGATTTTGCGCTGTGGCAGTTTAATATTTTAACCTATAAACACGTGCCAGACTGGTTTAACTCCAAGTTTTGGGCCAATCCGGAAAACTGGGATAAATTTCGCTGGTAAGCCGAAAACCTGCTTAACTAAGATTGCAAATATTAACACAATCTTGCCTAGACAATATGAGGGCAGGCCGTATTCTGTAATTAAGATGCACATAGGATATAGGACATGACAAACCTGAGTAGTATTGTGGAAATATTAGCAAAGCATGCATTGGGTGACGGGCAGTCGCAGCAGAAATCCTCACAACAAGGTGGCTTGGCAGATATCCTGGGGTCTGTGCTAGGGCATTTAAACCAGTCAAATCCTCAGCAAAATCAAAATACTCAAAACCAGCAAAATCAAACCGGCCAGCAGAATCGACAAAATGGTCTGGGGGCAATTTTAGGTTCAGTACTAAGTCAGTTTGGTGGTAGCAATCAAGGATCTGCTCAGCCTCGTTCAGGACTAGGTGGTTCTACCGGTAAAACCTTATTAATTGCAGTACTGCCTTTGGTGCTGGCCTGGATTCAAAAACAGGGCGGTTTACAGGGTGCATTAGACAAGCTCAAAGGACAGGGGCTTAATAGCCAGGTCGATGATTGGGTGTCGACCGGTCCCGGTGAAAATGCAAATGTCGATCCGCAGCAGGTGCAAAAACTGTTTGATGAGCAAGAAGTTGAAGAAGTTGCACAGCAAACCCATGCACCGAAACAGGATGTTTATAGTGCGATTTCACAGGTCTTGCCGCAGATTATTGATTCGCTTACTCCACAAGGTGAGCAGACCAGTAAGCAAGAAGCCAATAATGATATTCAAAATGTATTGAATATGGTTTCAGGACTTCTTAAAAAATAAATCTAAACATTAAAAAAATCCCGATATCTGTCGGGATTTTTTAATAACTATTAAATGATTTAGAATTTAATCTAGATTCATGCTAAACAGCTGATTAGATTTACAAATTTTCTTGGCAACATAATGAGATTTTCTCATGCGAATCAGGATAATCTGCGACTGAAACCCGAGTTCACCAAACTCAGGTTCTACCTGTACATAATGTAGTTGTCCATACTCATCCCGTACCCGTGCTTGAGCAGAAAAACCGGGACGGGCATTGCCACTGGAAATCGTCGCCAGACGACCAAGTAGATTGACATTGTTCTTTTTATATTTAGGGGGAATGACCTGATCCAGACAGTGAATCATAAAAATAGTAAAAAAAGTCGCAATGATCAAAGCTGGAATAATCAGATAATAGGCAGGCAGAAATTTAAATTCCTGAGAATAGATCAGGAACTGTAAAACATAGCCGGCAAAGCTAAAATTCATCAGGAAGAAAAACACAATCAAAGTTTTGGAGAATTTGACGTTTAGTAGATCCATCTGCTGAAAGTCATAAGGTGAAATTTTTTGCAGAAACTTGCTGGGTCTGAGTCCAAAATAGAAACCAATGGTTTTCACCACACCAAACAGAATAATCGCCAATAAACTCAGATGAAAAGGCATCAGGTTATAGTCTAGAAAAAATGCAGGCATGGTGAAGTCCGTTTTCGTCTTATTCTGAGAGGTAAATTCCACCATCAGAATGCACGGTAATCTCTACTTTTTCAAGTGCTTGACCTTGGCAAGGCCCAGAAATGCATTCACCGCTTTCTACCAGAAACAAGGCGCCATGCGTGGAGCATTCAATAAATTCCTGATCACGATCCAAAAACTGGTTTTCCAGAAATTCCAGTTCAACCTGCAAATGCGGACACAGGTTTTGATAGGCATAGAAGGCACCGTCACGCTGTGTGATAAAGATATTGTCTCCATCAGGAAGCTCAAAAGAGCGTGCTTCGCGCTCTGGAACGTCTTCGGTCATGCAGATTTTAAACATTAAGCACATTCCTTTTGAAAGTCTTGTAATAATGCCGCATAGTCTTCAACTGCCAGGCGCGGACCAAATTGTGAAACCACTTGGCTCGAAATGAGAATCGCCAGTTCAGCCGCAGCTTGAAGACCCAAATTAGCATTCAATCCGTACAGGAAAGCCCCGGCAAAAGCATCACCGGCACCGTTGGCATCTACTGCAGGCACTTTACGGCCAGGAACAGTAAATGTATTTTGATAATCCGAAATCAGTGCGCCTTCAGCTGACAATGTAATGACAACGTGCTGACTGATTGTTTTTAATTTAAGCAGGGCTGCCTCAAGATTATCTGTTTCTGTATACATCAGCGCTTCTTGCTGGTTACATAACAGCAAGTCTACACCATCTGCAATCATTTCATCCAAACCGGCACGCGCGTATTGCACCATGGCAGGATCAGATAAAGTTAGGGCAATTTTAACGCCATTGGCACGGGCAATATCACGTGCTTGTTGTACGGCATGACGTGCTGTGTCAGAAGTTGATAAATAACCTTCGAGATATAGCCATTTCGCGCTATTTAGTGCGCTGAAATCAATTTGTTGATCAGTCAGTTCGGCCGTAATACCCAGATAGGTATGCATGGTACGTTCAGAATCAGGGCTGACCAGAACCATACATGTCCCTGTTACGCCTTCACTGATCGATTGGGTGGTGGTCTTAATACCTGCATCATTCAAACCCTTCAGGTAGATGTGCCCCAGTTCGTCATTTCCGACCCGACAGCCATAAAATGCAGAACCACCGAGCGCAGAAAATGCCACGGTAGTGTTGGCTGCTGAACCGCCTGAAGCCTGACCCTTATACACTTGAGTCGCTTGAAGATTTTGATAAAGAGTGGCCTGAGTCTCACCATCTGCAAGTTGCATGGTGCCTTTTTGCAAGTGATGTGCAGTTAAAAAGTCATCAGAAACTTTAAATTCTTGGTCAATCAGCGCATTACCAATCGCAAAAAGATCAACAGTTGCCATGTTCAAATATCACATTAAAAATGAAAGTCCTAAGTTTACACGATTGCTTGGGATAGCTGTAGTTTGCTGAATCATTTTCAAATAATTTAAAAAAATGCTGTATTTTGTTCAGCAGCTATCTTTGGTCTAAAAACTGACTTATTTTTATGCACTGGTGCGCCGCAGCATTGATTTAAGGATCATATTTTATTTATAAAGAGATATCGCTCCTGGCATGATACTTTAAGTCGCTTGGCAACAGTCATTCTTCACAACAATTTCAAATAGTGTGCGTATATGAATATTAAAATTGTAACAGCCGAACAACTCCCGGATCAGATCGAAACACTGGCAACTCTGGCACGTAAAGAAGGCTATAATTTGGTAGATAAGTTAATAGAAGAATATCGCACCGGGAAAAACTGCTTTAGTCACGCCAATGAATATCTGGTAGTGGCACATGATGGCAAGAAACTGGTTGCCTGTGGCGGCTTAAACCAGCAATGGGGAGATAACGGCATTGAAGAGCGGATTGGTCGGGTACGCCGTTTCTATGTGCATCCGAAATATCGTCAGCATGGCGTAGGCAAACAGCTTTTGGCTTATTTGGAACAGTTGGCACGTCCGCATTATTCAGCTTTATGCTTACAAACAGATACCCGACTGGCCGCCAGTTTTTATCAAAAGCAGAATTATGTATTTGTGGAAAACAATCCAAGCTATAACTATTTTAAATATCTGATTTCTTAAGCTTGTAAATACTTATCTAGATGCAGGAAGTAAATTTGATGATTTAATTTTCAAATGATCAAGTTTACTTAATTCGATCAAAATCCTCGGTTTTCAACGTGAATAATTTAGATAACTAAAGCTATAATGCGCTTAGTTATTTTAATTAAAGCATTAGGAGATCGCATGACTGTAGATGTCACTGAAACCATTTCTCAAACTGTACATCCTGCGTTTCAGTTGGTACGTCAACAACATGTTGAAGCTTTAGACATTTTCGTGTCTGAATATAAACATAAAGTGACTGGCGCCACACATTATCATCTGGCGACCAATCACGACGAAAATGTCTTTCTGGTGGCGTTTCGTACCCAGCCGATGGATTCTAAAGGCGAAGCACATATTCTGGAACATACTGCGCTGTGTGGTTCAGAAAAATTCCCGGTGCGTGATCCATTCTTCCTGATGATTCGCCGTTCACTGAATACTTTCATGAATGCCTTTACTGCGGCGGACTGGACTGCGTACCCATTTGCGACGCAGAACAGCAAGGATTTCCAGAACCTGCTTGAAGTGTATATGGATGCAGCATTTGCTGCGAACCTCAATCCACTAGATTTTGCCCAGGAAGGCATTCGCATTGAGCTGGAAAATGGCGAGCCTGTCTATAAAGGCGTGGTCTTTAATGAAATGAAAGGTGCGATGAGTTCGCCTTCAGATCAGTTGTATCACACGCTGGCGCATCATTTATTCCCAAATACGACCTATCACTATAATTCGGGTGGTGATCCTAAAGATATTCCTGACCTGACTTACCAAGAGTTGGTTGATTTCTATAAGTCACATTATCATCCAAGTAATGCAGTCTTCATGACCTTTGGCAATAAGACCGCATTCGAATTGCAAGAGCAGTTTGAACATCTGGCATTGTCTAAATTTGAAAAAGGTCAGACGCTGTATCCAACACCTGAAACCCGCCTGACTGCACCATTGACGGTTACAGACAGCTATGCGGTCGATGCCGAAGATCTACAGGACAAGACCTATCATGTGCTGTCATGGTTATTACCGGAAGCCAGTGACATTAAACTGCGTTTGGGCATGCGTTTAGTTGAAGGTATCTTATTAGAAGATTCAGCATCGCCACTGCGTCATTATCTGGAAACTTGTGGTTATGCAGATGCAACAGGTCCATTCATGGGCGTGGATGATTCTAATTTTGAAATGACTTTCTACTGCGCGGTACAGGGTTCAAATCCTGAACATGCAGAAGAATTTAAAAATGGTGTGTTTAAGGTTCTGGAAGATGTTGCCTCTAAACCAGTTGATCAGAGCATGGTCGATGCGATCCTGCATCAAATTGAATTGCATCAGCGTGAAATCAATGGCGATGGTACGCCGTATGGTTTGAGCTTGATTCTGAGCGGTCTGGGTAGCGCGATTCATCATCGTGATCCGGTCGAAGTTTGGGATGTGGACTCTGCGATTGCCGCAGTCAAAGAAGAGCTGCAAGATCCAATGTGGCTTTCCAATCTGATCAAAGAGCATTTGCTGGATAATCCGCATCGTGTCCAATTGACACTGGTTCCGGATGCGACTAAATCTGCCAAAGAAGCAGCGGATGAAAAAGCGCGTCTGGCTGAAATTGGCAAGAATCTGACTGAAGAACAGAAAGCTGAAATTATTGCGCAGACTGAAGCATTGAATGTGCGTCAGGACACGCCGGATGACTTGAATTTATTGCCGAAAGTCGGTCTGGAAGATGTCCCTGCGGAATTGCAAATTGTTCAAGGCCAGTTGCGTGAGATTATCTGTAACCGTGTTGATACGCCGTTGAACCTGTATCATGCCGGCACCAATGGGATTTATTATCAACAGGTTCTGGTCAATATTCCGGATGAAGTGGTGCAGTCGCCTTACTTTAACCTGCTTTCAATCCTGATGGGTGAGGTGGGTGCGGGTGAGTATGATTATCTTGAGTTCCAGCAACTGCAAACAGCGGTAAGTGGCGGTCTGGGCATGGGCGCATCTTTGCGTTCTAAAGTCGATGACAAAAACAAAATTACTGCCTGGTTGACGTTGACCACCAAATCTTTGGTGAATCATCTGGATGCAATTCGTCTGTTAAAGATCGGTTTTGAACAGCTTCGTTTTGATGAGAAAGACCGTATTGTTGAACTGTTACAACAGCGTAAAACGCGCTGGCAGTCACGTATTTCTGGTTCTGGACATAGCTATGCAATGCAAACGGCTTCACGTCAGCATAGTGCATTGGCTTTGCGTGATTATCACAATACCGGTTTGGGTGCATTAAACTGGCTGATCGAGCTGGTGTCTAAGATCGAAAAAGATCCGGCTGAATATGATCTGCTGATTGATGAATTAAAACGGATTCATCGAGTCTTGTTGCAAGCACCAAAGCAATTCCTGCTAGTGTGTGAAGAACCACAATCTGAGCATCTGATCGAAGAAATCCAGAATGTCTGGGACAAGCTTGCGGTGGATTCTGCACCAGTTGCCCTGACTCAAGTCGAAAAAGTAACCCATGATCAGCACGAAGCCTGGTTGATTCAAGCCAATGTCCAGTTCTGTGCGGCTGCTTATCCAGCAGTTGAAGTCTCACATCCTGATGCTGCTGCATTGATGGTACTGGCGGGTTATTTGCGTAATGGCTTCCTGCACAGCGCCATCCGTGAAAAAGGCGGTGCTTATGGTGGTGGTGCTAGCTATGACGGCAATGCCTGTTCGTTCCGTTTCTACAGCTATCGTGACCCACGTCTGGCAGAAACTTTCCAGGATTTTGATGCAAGTATTCAGTGGTTACTTAATGCACCACAACAGCCACACCAGTTGGAAGAAGCCATTCTGGGTCTGATTGCCAGCATGGATAAACCAGGTTCACCGGCAGGCGAAGCCATTACTGCATGTTATTCCTACCTGCATCAACGTACGCCAGCGTTCCGTAAAAAATTACGTGAACGTTTATTGAATGTCACACTGGATGATTTGCAGCGTGTTGCACAGACCTATCTGGTCGAGCAGCAGGCGACGAAAGCCATTGTAGCGCCAGTGGCAAAACGTGAAATGCTGGAACAGCTTGGTTTTGTAATTCAACAAGTTCTATAAATAAAAAAAAGAGGATAATGGATGGCGCTTAATTCGTTTAAGCGCTCAACTCTACAGCTGAGCGTTTTGCTGGGCTGTGCAGTTGGGACGCAAGTGAATGCGGAAGAAACAGTAGTCAACAGTCCCACGCCGGCAACGGCTGGAGCCTGTGCTGCACTGGAAATTAGTGCAGAGCGTCTGGCCTGTTATGATACTTTATTTAAAATTCCGGTTGCTGATAAGCCTGCAATCGTTTCTGAACGTCGTGCAGCAGCAGAAATTGCGCCTGAACCCGACAATTTAAAAGCGAAAATTGGTCAGACTGTTTCCAATATTTACGCTTCTGAAGGATCAAAGCTGACGCCGAATCTGTCTTTGCTGGATAGCCGCTGGGAACTCTCTCCGGAAAGTAAATTAGGCACCTGGAACATTCGTTCTTATCAGCCGGTGTATTTGATGCCAGGTTTCTGGACATCAAACAAGAATGAATTACCCGAGAGTGAAAATCCCAACAATATAGAGACAGAGAAACAGAATCTCACCTCAACTGAAGCTAAGTTTCAACTGTCTTTAAAGACCAAGGCGGTTGAAAATATCTTGGGAGATAATGGCGATCTCTGGCTTGGTTATACTCAGTCTTCGCGTTGGCAGGTGTATAACTCGGAAGAATCACGTCCGTTTCGTGAGACCAACTATGAACCCGAAGCCAGTTTAATCTTCCGTACCAACTATGATCTTTTGGGTCTGAATTGGCGTATGTTGGGATTGACCATCAATCATCAGTCCAATGGTCGTTCTGATCCGTTATCACGTAGCTGGAATCGGGTGATGCTGAATCTTGGTTTTGAAAAAGACAATTTTGCCTTGATGGTTCGTCCTTGGTATCGCTTTGAAGAGAAGCGAGAAGACGATAACAATCCAGAGATCAAGAACTATATCGGCCGTGGAGACATGACCGCATTTTATCGTTATAAGGAGCATGATTTTTCATTAATGCTGCGACATACCTTAAAAGGTGGAGATGAAAATCGTGGAGCCGTACAGTTCGATTGGTCATTCCCGATCAGTGGGCGTTTGCGTGGCCAATTCCAGCTATTTGATGGCTACGGAGAAAGTCTGATTGATTATAATCACCGTGCCACGTATGTCGGTTTAGGTGTCTCATTGATGAACTGGTTCTAAGATTCCAAGTTTCATGACCTTATAATGAAAATAAAAAACCATGCCGATGCATGGTTTTTTCTAGGTAGATTAACCAATCTGGATTTCTGAAGGCGGATGTTTGAGACGACTCTTTTTGGGAGTCGCAATAAAATAAGCAAGCGTCAGTGGCCCTAGACGCCCTGCGAACATTAACAGCATCAGAATGATCAAACTGGCAGGTTGTAGCTCCTCAGTTACCCCTCGGGACAAACCGACGGTACAGGCCGCAGACACGGCTTCAAACAACAGATCCAGAAAATCCTGCTCAGGTTCCAGGATTAATAAGCTCATAAAACCCATCATGATCAACGCTGCAGTAATACACACGACGGCCAATGCTTTAAACGTAGTTTTTTCAGGAATAGAGTGATTAAACAGCCGGATCTCATCTTCGCGTCTTAAAAAACTGATTACGCTGATGACCACAATAATAAACGTACCGACCTTAATGCCGCCCGCCGTACTTAAGGAACCTCCACCAATAAACATTAGAAATATGGTAACTAGAGTGGATGCATCACTCATTTGTTCCATTGGCAAGCTATGAAAACCTGAAGAGCGGGGAACGGTGGCATGGAACCAGGCATTCACGGCCTGATCGCCCAAACTCATGAGACCTAAGGTCTGTGGATTGGAAGCCTCCAATAGCCAAAGTACGATAAAAGCACTTAGGTTCAGACCCAGAATCGTTGAGAGGATTAGCTTGCTGTTGGTACTCAACTTACGCCAGCGCTTATGTTCTTTGACGTCCATCAGCACCAGAAAACCGATACCGCCAATGATATACAGCATACTGATGGTAAAGGTAATCAGATACTGTCCTGAAAAGCTCATCAAGCTATTTGGAAATAGTGAAAATCCACCATTATTAAAAGCGGAGACGCTATAAAAAGCTGCATAAAATAGTGCATCGCTAAACTGATATTCTTTGAGCCAAGCCAAAGTCAGAATCAGCGTACCGATTGCTTCAAATAATAGAGAATATAAAAACACGGCTTTAATGGTAAAACTGACTTTTTTCAGGCTAGTTTGTCCAATGGACTCCTGTGCCATGACTTGTTGTTTTAGCCCCAGTTGCGGTGCCAGACTCATCACTGCCAGAATGGCAAAGGTCATAAAACCCAAGCCGCCGCATTGCAACAAAAACATAATCACGATTTGACCAAATACGGTATAGGCTTCACCGACATTCACCACCGATAGCCCGGTAATGGTCACAGCAGAAGTTGCTGTAAAAATCGCCTCCAGCCAGCTGATTTCTCCATGATGTGCAATAGGCAGCATCAATAGCAGTGAGCCGATCAGAATTAATCCGAGAAAACCCAAAGCCAGTAAGCTTGGAGGACTGAGGTTAATCGTCCTGTGTTGCTTTAAATCAGAACTTTTCATAGATGTTTAAAATATTTAGCAAGACGGCGCAAAGGTTCCAGCAATCCTTCAACCAGTAAAATATCGCCTTCCTGAAGAATCTGATTGGCATCTACGTGATATTGCAATGTAGATCCGCGTTTATGTAATAAGGTCGTGATTTCAGGAGCATGCTTCATCAACTGATTCAGTGGCGTACCATGATGATCCGCATGAATTTCAATTTTGACAATATAATGATCATCCTCAAGCGCCATATAACGACTGACCATCGGATAGCTTAATGACTGGGCCACCCGAACGCCCATATCTTCTTCAGGGTGAATGATTTTTTCAACATTGAGATGGGTCAGAATCATGTGGTGGGATTTGGATTTGGCCTTTACCCAGATTTTCTTCACGCCCATATTTTTTAAATGCAATACACATAGAATGCTGGCCTCAATATCCTCTCCAATCGCAACGACAACGGCATCACAGCGCTGAATATTCAGCTCGTCTAGTACATGTTCATCGGTTGCATCGGCAATCACAGCATGGGTTAGTTGATCGGAAATATTTTCGACATATTTTTTATTCAGATCGATCCCTATCACTTCATGCTTCAGACTGATCAGTTGCGTGGCCACGGTCGCACCAAAACTACCAAGCCCAATGACTGCAAATAATGCCATTTGCTATCCTTAATTATTCTAAATAAAGTATTTTGAGTTATGTTAGCGTTAATCTAATCCAAGATGTTTGAAGTTTTACATAATTGATATAAATCGTTTATTTAGAAAGGAAAAGAACTAAATGGTTGATAATTGTGTGCTTGATTGGGGAGCTATAGCAACGATTGCTGCCGCAATTTTAACGGTTATCGTGGCTTACTGTATTTCAAAGCAATGGAAAACACAAAAGAGAGTTGAGAGAGTTTCAAATATTGCAAAGGAAGTCCATCTGGATATTACAAAATTTGATAAATATTTTGCCCAATATATTGCTTCGCATATTGATAATTTAAATGAAGGACCTAATGAGGGGAATGTATACTATGGTATTGAAAAAGAATTGAATCCGATTATTTATGATTTATATGTAGGTATGATTTCTAATTTAGAGATCATTCTTGAAGTAGAAAAAGATAAAGATCTTGAACAGCTAAAGGGAAGATTAATTAAAACTTACGAAAAACTTGATCAGCTTCAAAATGATATTTTACATTTAGCTATATTTAGTAAAGATAAAATTTTAGATGATGATCGCAGGAGATATCACAGTATTGATATTAAAGTTGCACACGAAGTTTTAACTACAACTCTAAATAGTTTAAAAAATCATTAATAAAATTTATTGTATATAAATAAAAAACCGCCTCGAAAGGCGGTTTATGTTTGAGAGAATTACTTCAAGAAACGTTGATAACCCAGATTATTGGTAATTTCCTGATATGGATAGGTAATGGTTTCGAGAGTTTCGATCAAACCGTCCGGATTTTGTTGTGCATCGGTCGCTTCAAGACCCACCAGAACACGTCCTTCAGCAGCGCCGTGGTTACGGTAGTGGAACAGGGTAATGTTATGGGTCGGGCCCAGACGTTCCAGGAACATCAGTAAAGCGCCAGGACGCTCCGGGAATTCCACTCGGAACAGGCGTTCATTTTCAATATCGGCATGACCACCGATCAGGTAACGGATATGCAGTTTGGCCACTTCGTCATCAGACAGATCATCAACGTCATACTGGAACTTTAAGGTTTCATAAATTTCTTGACGTTCTTTCTCGCCATTTTTTAGACTAATACCGACAAAGACCTGTGCCGCAGAAGCATCGCTGGCACGGTAGTTAAATTCAGTAATATTACGACCTTGCAAGGCACGGCAGAAGCTCAGGAATGAACCTTTCTGTTCTGGAATGGTTACGGCAAAAATCGCTTCTTTTCGTTCACCCAATTCGGTACGTTCAGCGATATAACGTAAACGGTCGAAGTTCATGTTGGCGCCGCAGACAATCGACACCATGTTTTTCCCTTCGATACCATGTTCAGCTACGTACTTTTTGATGCCGGCCAGTGCCATTGCACCAGATGGTTCGACAATGCTACGGCATTCGTCATAAGTGTCTTTAATCGCTGCACAGACTTCATCCGTATTCACCAGCACCACATTGGGTTCAACGATCGGGCCTGAATTGTCCGACTTTTGCAGACGAATCACATCAAATGGTTTTTCACCAATTTGGGCTACAGCTGTACCATCAGCAAATAAACCTACAGATGGAAGAATCACACGCTCATTGGCTTCTAAAGCAGCTTTTAAACAGGCAGATTCGTCGTATTCCACGGGAATGACTTTCACATGTGGTGCGACATCACCTAAATACGCTGCAACACCTGCGATCAGGCCGCCGCCGCCTACTGCAACGAAGACATAATCGACGTCGCGCCACTGACGCAGAATTTCATTAGCAATCGTACCTTGGCCAGCAATCACCAGTTCATCATCATAAGGCGGAATGAAGGTCATGCCATCTTCCTGGGCACGTTGAATCGCATACTTGTTGGCGACATCAAATGAATCACCATGCAAAACCACTTCGCCACCAAGACGCTTAACCGCCTGTACCTTGATATCAGGTGTGGTTTTAGGCATCACAATAATCGCGCGAATACCCAGCTTTTTCCCTGAGAGTGCCACGCCCTGTGCATGGTTACCCGCTGAAGCAGTAATAACGCCACGTTCCATTTGTGATTTCGGTAATTGACTAATACGGTTATAGGCACCGCGTAGCTTGAATGAAAAAACCGGTTGTAAATCTTCACGTTTAAAGCGGATATTATTATTGAGTCGTTCGCTAATTCGTGGCGCTGCTTCGAGTGGAGTTTCGATTGCAACATCGTAGACCGTTGCTTGTAAAATTTGTCGAACCAAACGAGACAGCATGTTAATTTTCCATCTAACAGTTTAAAATAGGGGCTTATTGTAACAAACCACACGGCTTTGCGGTTTAAAAAAGCTGCAAAAGTCCAAAATAGTTGAGTGAAGCCATGAGTCTATATGCAACCCAAGATGAGAAAAAACAAGCAGCAGCCAAAGCCGCTTTAAAACACTTGCCAAAAGGGGGCATTTTAGGCGTAGGTACAGGCAGTACTGTAAACTTTTTAATTGACTTATTGCCTGAGCTGCAATTGGAAGCTGCGGTAGCCAGTTCAGAAGCAACTGCACAACGCTTGAAAAAACTCGGCATTGAAGTGGTAGATATGAACTCTGTCAGTGGTCTGGATGCTTATGTTGATGGTGCAGATGAAATTGATCGTCATATGCATATGATCAAAGGTGGCGGTGCAGCGCTGACACGTGAAAAGATTGTTGCCTCTATTGCGAAAAAATTTGTGTGTATCGTGGATGATTCTAAATGGGTTGGACAATTAGGGCGTGAGTTCCCGCTTCCTGTAGAAGTGATTCCAATGGCGCGTTCTGCAGTCGCGCGTAAAATCGTATCTTTAGGTGGCGATCCTGCGTACCGTGAAGGTGTGGTCACTGACAACGGTAATGTGATTTTAGATGTGTACAACCTGAATATTCTAAATGCACTTGAACTGGAAAAAACCTTAAACGATATTCCGGGCGTGGTATGTAACGGTATCTTTGCGATCAACAAAGCAGATATCGCCATTGTCGCGACTGATAACGGAATTGAAGAGCGTACAGCGGTTTAATTAAACTTTCTAGAAAAAATCCCTCTAAATCTCCCTGAGCGAAGTTTTGAAGCACTGCTTTAAAACAAGTGCAAGAGGGGAGACTTTTAAAAGCCCCTCTTTGAAAAAGAGGGGGTTGGGGAGATTAAAAAAACTATAATGACCTTATCCGATCTACCCGAAATCCAAATCACCCGAAATGTCCGTTCAACCCGGTTACGTTTGCGTGTCGATGCGACCCAGATTCGCCTCACAGCCCCGGTTTTTTGCAGCAAAAAACAGATACGGCATTTTATTGAACAATCTGAAAGCTGGCTGATTAAAACCTGGCAATCCCAGCAGGAAAAAATCGAAAATATTGACCGGACGCTACCGAGTGAGCTGCGGTTATTCAATCTAAAAGCACCATTAAAAATTTCTTATCAAAGCCAGAAGAACAACTTCATTTTTGATCATGAAGATCTACAGCTTTGGATCAGTGACCGACATCCTGAAGAATATTTAAAAGCTTTCGTGATTGCCTACGCAAAAGAACATCTTCCTTCATATTTAAATCTCGTCTCACAGCAATGTCATTTGCCTTTTAAAAACTGCAACATTAGACATCCCAAAACCCGATGGGGCAGTTGTTCTGCCAAACATGACATTATGTTGAACAGCGCGCTGGTATTATTTCCTGAACAAGTCGCGCGTTATGTCGCTGTCCATGAACTGGTACATACAAAGCATTTTGATCATAGTCCACGGTTTTGGGCAGAAGTTGCCAAGCATGATCAGCATTTCCAGCAGCATCGTATAACGCTGAAAAATACGCCGTTGCCATATTGGTGGGGTGCCTAAAAGCATAATTAATAAGTCCATATAACTCTATTAAAATAGCCTAAGCAAATTAAAAGTTTCATGATCAAAATCGGACTTATCCTACTGATCAATTAAAAAACCAGCAAACCCCAGTGAAATGGTTTAGAAAACCTCAACTTCCTGTCATACTAGGCTGTATAAAGGAAACATTTATTTGAGGTAATCATCGTGATTTCAGTGGGTATTGTGGGTGGTACGGGTTATACAGGCGTTGAACTTTTGCGTCTTTTGCTACGACATCCAGATGTAAATGTAACAGCACTGACATCACGTACTGAAGCAGGCCGTCGTGTAGATGACATGTTCCCGAGCTTGCGCGGGCATACCGATCTTAAATTTTCCGATTTAAGTCTGGATTTATTAAAATCATGCGATGTGGTGTTCTTTGCAACGCCGCATGGTGTCGCAATGAAACATGCCGAAGAGCTGGTTGCTGCAAATACAAAAGTGATCGACCTAGCTGCTGATTTTCGTTTACAAGATCTTGAACATTTTGAAAAATGGTATGGCATGCAACATGCATGTCCAGAACTGTTAAAAGATTCTGTATACGGTTTATCTGAATTGAATCGTGAAGAGATTAAAAAAGCCAATGTGATCGGGAATCCGGGGTGTTATCCAACCACAGTTCAGTTAGGTCTGGCGCCAGTTTTAAAAGCGGCTGAAGTATTGGTGAAACCTGAAAGCATTATTATCGATGCCAAGTCGGGTGTATCAGGTGCAGGTCGTAAAGCTAGTCTGGGCATGATTTATTCTGAAAATGCTGATAACTTTAAGGCCTATGGTGTAGCGGGTCATCGCCATCATCCTGAAATTGTCGAAGCACTGGAAAATATTTCAGGTCAAAAAAATGTGTTTGATCATATTTTATTTGTACCGCATTTGGTGCCAATGATCCGTGGTATGTTGTCGACCATCTATATCGATTTAACTGAAGCAGGCCAAGCAGCAGATTTACAAGCGCTATATGAGCAGTTCTATGCCAATGAAGCATTTGTGGATGTTATGCCGGCGGGTAGCTCACCAGAAACCCGTTCAGTGCGTGGAGCGAATCAGTTACGTATTGCCTTGTATAAGCCACAGCCAACGAAACTGGTAATCCTGGTTGTACAAGACAATCTGGTAAAAGGCGCAGCAGGTCAGGCTGTGCAGAACATGAACCTGATGTTTGGTTTTGCTGAAGACGCTGGCTTAAATAATATTGGTTTATTACCATAAAAAACGTATTAGAACTTCACACACATTTAGATTTGGATTTAAATGTGTGTCTTGATTAAAGCAAACAAGAGATCAAAATGCCGAATAACGAGTCAAATACGACGCTTCCTCAGGAACCCGGTACTAAGAAACCATTCATGAAAGGCAATACGCCCTTGGCCATTGGTGCTGCTGTATTGATCTTAAGCAGTGGCGTACTCGGATATACCGTAGGACATCGTCAGGGTTTGACTGCGGCGGGTTATGATGCAGATGCAGAGCAACTGGTCGATGTAGTACAGACTCAGAAAGCCAGTCTGGAAACACTGAACAAGACGCTGAATACTGCGGTTCAGGAGCGTGATCTGGCGGTTAGCAATGCCAATGATCTGTATCTGGCTATGACCAAGGCACGCGATGAACAGGTTCAGGCTGAAAGTGTAGGAACCATTTATCGCGAGATTTTGCGTCAGCGTGGCGGTTTGGCATTGGCGGTTCAAAACCTGTCGATTAAACCTTTGCCGGAAAATGCCTTTGAATATCAGATTGATCTGGTTCAGGTCAGTCCGGGCAAAAGCCGTGCTTCAGGTAGTGTGGAATTGCGCCTGATTAAAGGGACTGAAATTCTGGTGGTGCCACTGGAAGATAAAAACTTTAATTTCGAAAATTATGAGCGACTCACTGGCCGCTGGAGCATGCCTAAGGGCTTTAAGCCAGAATTTATTGAAGTGCGTCTTACTGGTGCCAAACCTGTGATTCGTCGTTTTAGTTGGGAACAGGGCAAAGCAGTAGAAAATCAGTCTGCCACCTTGTCAGAAATCCCGAAAACCGAAGCAAATGCAAATTAAGTGTGAAATATAAATCTTATGCCAAGCAATAAACGTCAAATGTGTTTAAGTGATATTAAAAATTCTTTTAATGAGTCTGGAATCGTTGATTGGCATATCAGCCCACGTTTAGCAAATGAACCCTCTGAAGACGGCGATTCTGACCTAGCTGTACAGACCGCACCGCCAGAACTAAAACGTCCACCGTTCTATGCTGTTGTTTTATTAAATGACGACTATACGCCGATGGAGTTTGTAATTGAAATTTTACAACAATACTTTGCAATGAATCTTGACCAAGCTACACAAGTAATGCTAACTGTACATTATGAAGGAAAGGGTGTAGCTGGGGTTTATCCTCGAGACATTGCGGAGACCAAAGCGAACCAAGTCAATAATTATGCTCGATCACAAGGTCATCCGTTACTTTGCCAAATAGAGCCTAAAGATTAAGGGGGTTACATGCTCAGTCGTCAATTAGAAGTATCACTACGTTTGGCTGTCAGCATGGCTCGTCAAAAGAGACATGAGTTCCTGACCGTAGAACATTTATTGTTAGCCTTGCTCGACAACGATTCTGCCGTGAATGCACTCAAAGCATGTGGTGCGGACATCATCGTGTTGCGTAAGGAATTAGAAGAGTACGTAGAACAACATACCCCTAAACTTGGTGAAAATAGTGATCAGGCACCACACCCTACAGAAAGCTTCGACCGGATCTTGCAACGCGCGATTTTTCACGTGCAATCAAGCGGTGGCGATCGTACTGTAGAAGGTGCTGATATTCTGGTTGCCATGTATTCTGAGCGTGACTCATTTGCAGTCTATCTGCTTAAACGTCATCAAATTAACCGTCTGACCCTGACTCAGTACCTGTCTCATGGTACGCGTAAAGAAGATGTACAGTCTGAAGAAGAAATCGAAGATCTAGATGGCGAATCAGCATCTTCAGCAAGTTCAGGTCCACTTGAACTTTATACCACTAACCTGAATATTGAAGCACAAAAAGGTAAGACCGATCCACTGATTGGTCGTGAAAAAGAAATCGAGCGTGCCGCGCAAATTCTTTGCCGCCGTCGTAAAAATAACCCACTCCTTGTCGGTGATCCAGGTGTCGGTAAAACCTCGATTGCTGAAGGGCTGGCTTGGTTAATTGTCAATGGTAAAGCGCCAAAACCACTGGAAAATGCTGAAATTTTCAGTCTGGACATTGGTGCTTTGGTGGCAGGAACCAAATACCGTGGCGACTTTGAAAAACGCTTGAAACAGCTTTTAAATGCGTTGAAAAAGAAACCTGAAGCAGTGCTGTTTATTGATGAAATTCACATGATTATTGGTGCAGGCTCGAGTATGGGCAGTACCATGGATGCATCGAATCTGATCAAACCGGCGCTGGCAAATGGTTCTTTACGCTGCATTGGGTCAACCACATTCCAGGAATACCGTCAGGTCTTTGAGAAAGATCATGCTTTATCGCGTCGTTTCCAGAAAATTGATGTGAATGAGCCATCTATTTCTGAAACTATTGATATCCTACGTGGTCTGAAATCGAAGTTTGAAGATTTCCATCATGTGGAATATGAAGATCAAGCCTTAGTGTCTGCGGTAGAACTTTCTGCGAAATTTATCAACGACCGTTTCTTGCCAGATAAGGCGATTGATGTCATTGATGAGGCCGGTGCTCAGCGCCGTTTAAAAGCGGAGCAAGACGACAGTTTGATTACTGTGGAAAATATTGAAGACATCGTCTCTAAAATTGCGCGTATTCCACCAAAAACTGTTTCTAAAGATGATAAGAGCGTGCTGGAAAATCTTGAGCGCGATCTGAAACGTGTGGTCTTTAGTCAGGATGAAGCGATTGAGGCCTTGGCATCTGCGATTAAACTGTCACGTGCCGGTTTGAAGTCTCCAGATAAGCCTGTAGGTAGTTTTGTCTTTGCGGGTCCTACAGGTGTTGGTAAAACCGAAGTGACCAAGCAGCTCGCGAAACAGATGGGTGTGGAACTGGTTCGTTTTGATATGTCGGAATATATGGAACGCCATGCAGTGTCTCGTTTAATCGGTGCACCTCCGGGCTATGTCGGTTTTGATCAAGGTGGCCTGCTCACCGATGCGATTCACAAAAATCCGCATTGTGTGCTGTTGCTAGACGAGATCGAAAAAGCGCATCCAGATGTGTTTAATCTGTTATTGCAGATTATGGATCATGGTTCATTGACTGATAACAACGGGCGTAAATCTGATTTCCGTAACGTGGTCTTGGTACTCACCACCAATATTGGGGCTGAAAGTATTTCGCGTGTCAGCATTGGTTTTATGGAACAGGACAATAGTAACGATAATCAGGAAGCGATGAAGAAAGCCTTCTCGCCGGAATTCCGTAACCGTCTCGACGGCGTGATTCAGTTCAAGGCATTGCCAAGCAGCATTATTGAAAATGTCGTGGATAAATTCCTGACTGAACTTCAAGCACAACTGGATGACAAAAAAGTCATACTGGAAGTGGATCAGAGCGCACGTGAATGGATGTCTGAACATGGCTATGACCGTTTGATGGGTGCACGTCCAATGCAGCGTCTGATTCAGGAACACCTGAAAAAACCGCTGGCTGAGATGATCCTGTTTGGTGAACTGGCTGAAAATGGCGGCAATGTTGCAGTATCGGTGAAAAAAGAAAATGGTAAAGCGGTTGGCTTAAAACTTGAGGTTTTTGAAGATCAGACTGCTGAACCAGCCTAATTAAAAAGAAGGATCAAACCCGTGCTTGCACGGGTTTTTTCATGCACTCATATTTTAAATTATCAAATTTATATCATTTAAAAGATAAATTATGGATATTCAAGTTACCAAGCTGTTCACGACATTTTTACTGTTTTTAGTCACGGCATTGATGGAAATTTTAGGCTGTTATTTTCCCTACCTGATTTTAAATCAGGGGAGAAGCCACTGGTTATGGATTCCGACAACTCTGGCTTTGGCGGCTTTTGTCTGGCTGTTAACCTTGCATCCAGCTGCTTCAGGACGAATCTATGCCGCTTATGGCGGTATCTATATTTTTTCAGCGCTAATGTGGTTGCGCTTCGTTGATCAAGTGACTCTATCGCGTTGGGATCTGCTTGGTGGCATGGTGGTGATACTGGGTGCGTTGATTATTATTTTGCAGCCGCAGGGTCTGGTGCGTTAGCAGGATATAACAACAAACCTTATCAAAAAGGTAGCCACGGCTACCTTTTGTTTTCAGGATTTTTGAATCCTGAATCGAAATAAATGTCTTATGTGTTTAGATTATTTTAATTTGCAATCTTTCTGGGAAATATCCGTTTTATATGTTTGTGTCTGCGAGTTCAGGCTGAGTTCAACCTTGTAAGGGTTCTCAATCTGATAGCGATGCTCAAAGAAAATTTCACAATTATTGAGCAGATTATTGCGAATGACTTTCATCACTTCTTTGCGCCCCAAGTCTTTTTCAAACTGGCTAAAATCGGGCGTGATGATCATGCCTTTCAGTGTGGTTTTATTGGCACTTAACTGTAATTGTTCAATAATCGTATTTTGATCAATCTGCAATGGTAAAGTTCTGGAATCCTCTGCACTGAGCACTGCGAGCAATTCATTCAGCTCAGCTTTTTTCTGAATTTTAAATTTGCTGTCAATAATATTTTTTTCTTGAAGATATTGGTCAAATTCAGAAGCATGCACCGGTAAGGCGACACTGCTAAAACCAGTCAAGAGTGCCAAAGCCCAATATTTTTTTTGCATTGTATAAAATCACTTTTTATTCCATTTCAACAATGATTATAAGAGCTGAGACAAAAAAAGCACCAGAGATTGGTGCTTAATTTGTGAAGATTCATCTTAAAAAATTAGTCTTTTTTCAGATTTTCATTAATCAGGAATTCAACCAAAGCTTTTTGCGCGTGCAAGCGGTTTTCAGCTTCATCCCAAACTACGGCATTTTTATGGTCAAGCAGATTTTCTGAAATCTCTTCGCCACGATGCGCAGGCAAGCAGTGCATAAACAAGCAATCCGGATGTGCAAGATCCATCAGACGTTCATTCACCTGATAATCTGCAAAGGCTTTTTCACGGATCTTTTGTTCTTCTTCCTGGCCCATGCTTGCCCAAACGTCAGTCACGATCAGATCAGCATTCACCGCTGCATCTTCAGCAGAAGGAACCAGTTCCACACAATGGGCAAATTCAGACAGGAATTTTTCTTGTGGCTCATAGCCTTTTGGCGCTGCAATTTTCAGATTAAAGCCCCACATATGTGCAGCTTCAATATAAGAGTTACACATATTGTTGCCATCACCAATCCAGGCAACAGTTTTACCTTCGATTGAGCCACGTTGCTCTACATAGGTTTGCATGTCAGCAAGTAACTGGCAAGGGTGGTGGTCATCAGTCAACGCATTAATCACTGGAACTTTTGAATAAGATGCAAAACGCTCCACGATATCATGGCCGAAAGTACGGATCATCACAATATCCAGCATGCTTGAAATCACACGTGCAGAATCTTCAATCGGTTCACCACGACCTAACTGGGTATCGCGTGAAGACAGGAAAATCGCGCTACCACCAAATTGGCTCATGCCAGCTTCAAACGAAACACGCGTACGGGTACTCGATTTTTCAAAAATCATGCCCATCACTTTACCAACAAATGGTTGGAACACTTCATTGTTATGCTGTTTGCGCTTAAGCTCAATTGCGCGTTGCAAAATCTGGTTAAGTTCTAAAGTTGATAAATCGCGTAAGGTGAGAAAGTGACGGAGAGCCATTCGTTACTCCACAATAATTGCCGAAAAACTCGATCAACAATCAGTTGTTGGTTAGTTTAAGAAAAAATACGGAATCGGCTAATATACTATAAGCAATGAAAAATGCAAAAAAACTAGACTTTTTGATGACCGTCTAAAAAGCGATCCACACAATAACTGATGTATTTGTCGATTTCCTGATCATCTTCCTGTACCGGAATTCCCATCAGAATACGCCATTCCAGATTGCGCAAAATACCAAAATACAGCTGCGCCGAATATTGTGGATTTTCGCAATGCAATAAACCTTGCGCATCTGCCTGTTCTAAAGCCTTGGCAATGGCACTTTGCACATGCACTGGGCCTCGCTCATGAATATGCTGAGCAAGTTCAGGATTACGCTGGCTTTGTTCCAGCACCAGACGCATAAAGGCCGAGTTTTCCGGTTGCATAATCTGGTGATAAAAATTAAGCAACGTGTGTACTAAATAACTACGAAAATCCAGTGCCATCAGTTCGATCGGAATACTGTTATCTTCAAAAAACTTGATACGACGATAATCGCAAATGGCTTTAAACAAGCCTTCTTTATTGCCAAAGTACTTATAAATAGAGGCTTTAGAGCCACCGGCATGCTGGACGATATCATCCAGAGACACAGCATCATAACCCCGTTCCAGAAATAGCTCGGTTGCACTGATCAGCAGCGCAATACAACGCTCATGACCACGTTTGGTCTGTGGCAGATCTTTGGCGAGCGGTTCTAGGGCGAGGTCTTGCATAGGAGATAGTACATCAACATGTCAATAGAGATTGAAACGCCATCATAGCAAATATATGCACATATTTCATAATTGCGCCAGATAAGTGCGCCAGATAAGTGCGCTATTTGCTAATTAGGTAAAGCAAAACTTAAAAATTTGACTAAAGTTTTAGAGTATTTGTTCTATCGGGTTATGGAATGAGCAAGCCAAATGAGTATACTCGAATTTCAATAATTATAGCCAAGACTGTGGAAAAGGAAGATGACAGAACAAATGTCTGCAGGTTTAAGATTTAGACAAGCGCTTGAAGTCGAGAAACCATTGCAAATTATGGGCACAGTAAATGCCTATGCTGCCATGATGGCCAAACAGGTCGGTTATAAAGCCATTTATTTATCAGGTGCGGGTGTCGCGAATTATTCTTATGGTTTGCCTGATCTGGGCATGACCAGCCTAGATAATGTTCTTGAAGATGTACGCCGGATCACTGAGCGTGTGGATACACCTTTGCTGGTCGATATCGATACCGGTTGGGGCGGTGCATTAAATATTGCCCGCACGATCAAACAGATGACTGCTGCAGGAGCCGCTGCGGTTCATATTGAAGATCAGGTGGCACAGAAGCGTTGTGGTCATCGTCCAAATAAAGAAATCGTATCGCAGCAGGAAATGGTCGATCGTATCAAAGCGGCTGTAGATGCGAAAACCGATTCAAACTTCGTGGTGATGGCGCGTACCGATGCGCTACAAAAAGAAGGCTTGCAAGCAGTGATTGATCGTGCTTCTGCCTGTGTTGAAGCGGGTGCAGATGCGATCTTTGCTGAGGCGATGACCGATATCACCATGTACCGTACAGTGTGTGATGCGGTCGGTGTGCCAGTCTTGGCAAATATTACCGAATTTGGTGATACACCGTATTATACGGTTGATGAACTGGCGGAGCAGGGCATTGGCATGGTGCTGTATCCGTTATCAGCGACACGTGCAATGCAAAAAGCCGCACTTGAAGTGATGCGTTCAGTACGCGAACATGGTACTCAGGTAAATGTGCTGGATATTATGCAACAACGAAAAGAACTCTACGAATTTTTAGATTATCACAGCTTCGAAGACACATTAGATAAACTGTTTAAACAGGAGAATTAAAAAAATGGCTGAAGGAAAAGTACTCACTGGCGCAGGATTGCGCGGACAAGTGGCAGGTAAAACCTCACTTTCAACAGTAGGCAAAAGTGGCGCAGGTCTGACCTATCGCGGTTATGACGTGCAGGAGCTGGCTGAACATTGCCAGTTTGAAGAAGTCGCTTATCTGATTTTCTTCGGAGAATTGCCGACAGCAGAGCAATTGGCAGCCTACAAAGCCAAACTGAAATCCTTGCGCACTTTACCTCAGGCATTAAAAGAAGTCCTTGAGCGTATTCCAGCCGATTCCCACCCAATGGATGTGATGCGTACAGGCGTTTCCATGCTGGGCAATCTTGAAACTGAGCAGTCTTTTGAGCGGCAACAGGATATCGCAGACCGTATTTTGGCGACGCTACCGGCCATCATTTGTTACTGGTATCGTTATAGCCATGACGGCGTGCGTATTGAAGAAAATACCAATGACGATTCAATCGGTGCACAGTTCCTGCATCTTCTGCATGGTGAAAAACCAAATGAGCTACATGAACAGGTAATGAATGTTTCCTTGATTCTGTATGCAGAGCATGAATTCAATGCTTCGACTTTTACCGCTCGTGTGTGTGCATCAACGCTGTCAGATATGCATTCCTGTATTACCGGTGCAATCGGTTCCTTGCGTGGCCCTCTACATGGCGGTGCCAACGAAGCTGCGATGGACATGATCGAAAACTGGACGTCGCCTGAAGAAGCTGAACGTGAAATGCTGGGCATGCTGGAACGTAAAGAAAAAATCATGGGCTTCGGTCATGCGATCTATAAGGACAATGATCCGCGTAATGGCATTATTAAAGTCTGGTCGGAGCGTTTAGCCAAAGATGTCGGTGATACCGTACTTTATCCAGTGTCAGTGCGCTGCGAAGAAGTCATGTGGCGCGAGAAGAAATTATTCTGTAATGCCGATTTCTTCCATGCGTCTGCTTATCACTTTATGGGCATTCCAACCAAGTTGTTTACCCCGATCTTTGTTATGTCACGTGTGACAGGCTGGGCAGCGCATGTGATGGAACAGCGTGCTGACAACCGTATTATCCGTCCAAGCGCAGACTATACCGGACCAGAACTACGTAAAGTAGTGCCAATCGCTGAGCGTTCTACAGCGGCTTAATCCGTAAATGTCCTAGAATAAAAATAAGGTCTCAATTGAGACCTTATTTTTTTAGTGAATTCTGTTATCGGCTTAACAGTGCCGGATCTTCAATGCTATAACCTGTTTCAAAAGGAATACCCAGATACTTTACTACTACTAGGGTCTTATTGTGTCGCGGGACTTTATAGGCCTGGCTAATTTTCAAGCCTTGCTGATAACTGACTGCTTGCTGAACCGGACTTTTTTGTGAGCCAGATTTCACTTGATATTGATAGGTCCATTTTGGCACTTTTTCCTGAGGATCATGCCAAGCAGGTGCGCTACCTTTTGTTGTCTTTAAAACCTTAAGCTGTGGCTTTGATTTTTGAATCGGATTTAATGGAACTAAACGTTTTTTGATTTTGGCAATGTCCTGATCAAACTTGCGACTGTCTTGATCATAATCGATGCGCTTGGTTTTAGGATTGATATATAAGGAACTGACCTGAATCAATTGATTTGGTTTTTGGGATTTAAAATTATAATAATACAGTTGAGGCAAGCGTCCACGACCATCAAGATAGTGACGCATGATATAAAGCTTCTGTTCTTTAACTTCATAGCCTAGAACTTCAATATTTTGTGGGCCGCCTACGGTAGCGAAAGTCAGAGTGGGCAAGATCAGAGGGAGCAGAAGCAGTGCGGTTTTAATATTCATGGTCATTCCACCCTCAAAAAAAATAGATTGGCATTTGATCATGCCAATCTATCTTAAAATACGGTAGAAATAATGAAGCTTATTCAAGCTACACAGTAACTTTGAAAGCTTAGCTGTTATTCAACAGATTGATCATGTCATGTGCAACCACAGCTGACAGTTTGTTGAGGCGTTCAAGTGGCGAGCCTTTGAGATAATACTGGAACTGATGGATTTGCGTGCCATCATTAATGGCCACAAAAAATGTTCCTTCCGGTTTCTCTGGTGTCGCGCTACCACCTGATTTAAGCAATCCTGTACAGGCGATAATCCAGTCAGCATCACGGAACATTTTTTTACCTGCTTCCGCCAGAGCAACCGTTACCGGCATAGATTCCGCGGTATGACTATTGATCAGATTCTTGGAAATGCCCAATACAGAAGTCTTGACACTTACATCGTAGCAGATCAAACCACCAATCAGAATTTCGGCACCTTCTCCTTTACAAATGGAGAACTGGCTACTGAGATATCCAGAACTTGCGCTTTCGATAAAGGCAATTTTTATGTTTTTCTCTTCGAGTAAGCCGCAACAGGTTTTTATCATAGTCTCTATATTTTCTTTTCTTTGTGGGAGTGATTTTAGATCAATTTAGACAGATTTTTTCTGTCGATCAACTCCAAGTATATTTATATTTTTATGAAAGTTAAAATTTTTTTCATAGATTAGTGTAATTTCATGTTGATCTGATCGCAAAATCTGAATGGTTAAAGCTTGGGCTATTTTCAAAAATAGAGGTTTCTTCTCAGGCGGAACAGTGGTAAAAATAAAAATAAAGTGCTTAGTGAAAGTAGGGTGTTGGAATGAAAACCACAGTAAAATATGTAGTCTTAAAAAGTCTTGACTATCAATTGGGTACACCATTATTTCAGGAAGAAATTGACGCTGATGGTCAATATTTTGATCAGATACCAAGCACAATTTCTTATCAGAACTTGCAGTTCAAAGTAAAAAGCAAAGAGCTTAAACGTTTGCATCTGGCCGAAGAGCAGGAAGATACTCAAACAATTATCGTCAAAGTGGTCAATATCTAATAAAAACTGAATAGAATAAGCCTCTTTTAAAGGGGCTTATTTATTATAAATAGATTAATAAATATAATTACAAACAATGATTTGATCTAAGTTTATACCAAAATAATAAGTAAAAATATTTGAATTAAAGTCAAGGTAAATTCGAAACAGCTTAAGTTTTATTGGTGAGGTCATGTTAAGTATCGTATTTCTTCACAGTTAATAATATTCAAAAAGAATTGTATTTTTAATGTTTTATTTAATTTTTTAAAAATATAGAAGATTTAGATTTATTTGTATATATTTATAAATATCAATAGTATAGTTATTAAGTGGTTCTGTTTAATAACGCTTTTTAAATTTTATTAAAAATTTTCCTATATATGAAATAGGACTTAAGTTATTCCTTTTATTGGATAATAAATTTTTGACCTATAAAGTCTTTCATTATGTTTCTGTTGCATTATATCAGGTAATTTATGTTGCGCATTAATCTCCACTTCAAGTACTTATCTTACTATTTTTTACATTGAATTAATCTGTAACAGGTTAAAGGTTGGCGAAATCTGAAAAATGCGTAGAGTAGATATTAAGTCGAAACCTATCGGCTTTTAATTTAAAGCAAATAGTAAGGAATACCACCATGGCTAATAATCAACAGCAAGACCAACAGAAACAGCAGCAACAACAGCAACAGCAAAATCAACAGCGCAATCAAGATCAGCAGCGTCAACAAAACAACCAGCAAAACCCAAATCAGCAACAAAATAACCAGCAACAACAACAGCCGCAGGGTGGTCAACACAACCAGCAACAGCGCGACCAGCAGCAACAAAACCAGCAAGGCCAACAGCAACAACAGCCACAGCAAAACAGTAACCAGCAACAACAACGTTCACGTAATCAATAAGATCAGTGAAAGCCACAGCGTTAATCTTTTTTAAGATATATGCTCTTCATAAAAAAACCGCCTGATTCAGGCGGTTTTTTTTATATTTCATTGCACGATTAGACTAAGTATTTATTAACACTGAATATTGGCTTTTAGCTTGTAGAAATTCAAGGCATTGTCTAGGTCTGTGAGCAACTCTTTTTCTGTATATTCCTTGGGTGCAAGTTTTAGCAGAGCAGGCATGTAGTTATTTTTATATTCTTTAGGATATTGTTCACACAGGATGCGTGTTCTTTCTTCCAGACTAATTGTTGAAGAGTCGAGTTTGTCCAGATAAGCACTGAGTTGATTATCTGACTGTTCAAACTGCGCTTTAATATTTGCAGCAGCCTCGGCTGAATTCTCTGCTTGCTGTTTTTGGCAGCCGCTTATTGCCAGACTCATCAATAAAGTAATTAGTATGCGATTTTTCATGCTGCCAAAATATTGTTATTGCTCATATGAAAACTTATAGAGAGAAAAGACTAAAAAGAAAGCAATGATCTATAAACTTTATGAGACATTGAACATTCATAACATCCGATATTGACTGAAATAAGGAATTTTCTTCTAAAAATCTAAATTAACCCATTCTCACTTATAGGTTTAGCAATTCTTCTTGGGTTTTGGTTATTTAGTAATCTTATTTTCTCATTAAAAATATTTTTGGATAAATTACAGTCATTTAATTAACAAAAGTAATGGTTTTTTCATATTTTGAAACATTGCATCTATATATCCTACACAGATCGGCTGCATGGCTAGTGATATCTTGGCGTCATTCTAAGAACTTAATGAAAATAATTAAAAATCAGCACATTATAAGGCCTGTTTAATTTAGGAGAGTTAAACAGGCTTTTTCTTTTCCGTCTTAAATCTGGTTTTTTCTTTGCTGATTGTATTTTTTGCTCACTCTCTTTCACATAAGTTTTCATACACAACATAAAGCCTGAAAATTCCCTCAGGAGAGATACATGAATAGATGTTATTTATATATCTCTTTTCACGAAAAGACAGGACAAAGCTATGATGAGATGTATATGCGCATTTGGCATGGGCGTAATGGTTGGCTGTTGTTTTAAATCTTGCAAAGAGAAAATGTGTCAGATGATGAGCAGCAAGCATTGTAAAAGTGATCATTGTAAAAAGGATCAGACGACTCAAGCTGAAGAGCCTGTACGAACTTAGTCCAAAAGCTTCAATTTTACTGAAGGGCTAAGAGAGCTGAGTACTGAAGTTGTTCTAGATCGCTGATCCAATCATTTTGTATTGAGTCATTCTATATTTAAAGCAATAAGGCTTGATCCTGAATCGAGCCTTGTACACTCAGGAGAAAAACATGATGCAATTTATATTTTGTTTATTTGGTCTTCATGGTGCGACTGAAATTAACTACACGTGTGACCATGATGAGGTCAAACAGTGTCGTGATTGCTTGAAAAATATTGAATAATGTGCCAAATCATCAGACATCTTAATGAAGATCAATCCCCGTTCAATCATCAGTTGGCGGGGTTTTTCTTTACTGATGAAATTTTTGGATCTAAACATAATTTCTCACAAGGAATACTTTATAAAAGAATCATTTCAATAGGATTACGTTTTGATAAATTCTTAGCTGCTTAGAACTGGAATACAATAAAATTTATGCGTGTGATCACCCATGCTCGAATTCTTGAAGCAATTCAAAAGAGGCCACAGGCTGAAACTGCATTAGCTGGTGGGGATTGACTGATTAAGGCCAAGCATCCTAAAGGTTTTGCTGAGATGAAAAGACTTTTTCCGGCAGTGGGTAAGGTTAGAAAATTTCATGTATTTGATATCGGCGCGCACGCGAATTCATATTCTCTGCTGTACCGTCTACGATCAGGCTGAATAGCTTATTTGCTCAGATGGACTTCAGGAATTATGTAATGTAAAAGAGCACTTGAAGGAAAGTTTGTTTCTTTAGAAAACTGAATGTACAACATAAATAACATTGATGTTTAGCAGCAGATGTCATATTTATCTCTTAATAGATATATGAAGGAGATACATATGACAAATAAGCCAGAGCAAGAATCAAATCCGCATAAAGAATCAAATGATGACAAGGGTAATCAGGCATCTTATAAGCATGTCAAACCAGAGAAGAAACCCAATGCAGAACCGGAAAATCCATTGAGAGAGCAAAAATAGCTTTTTCACATGGACGAAGCCCTAACTTGGTTTAGGGCTTTTTAATTTCCCGATAAACGTTGATCTCTAGGCTTTGCAATAAACTCATCTTTCATTTCAAAGAAAAATTCATGGGCTTGTTCATGATCGCAGTGCAACCAGTCATGTCGTGATTCTTCCGGAATTACAATAATCGAGCGTTTTTCGTCATTCGGGTCATGAAACTGTTTCATAAAGGGATGTTGATCTGAATTTATGGTTAGCATCGAAAATGATCTGATCTTCTCACCATCAATGTGTGCGTCATCATAAATCGCCGCAACGGTAAAAGGATTGCCATCTTCACGTGAAATACCAAACCAGTGCGGTTTACCCTCTATATATTTAGGTTCATAGAATGTATCGACCGGTACTAAAGCAAACTGGTTGTTTTTCCAGGCATGTCGAAAACTTGGTTTGGATGCTACTGTTTCTGTCCGTGCATTATAAGTATGCCGGCCATATTTTAGTTCTTTCGCCCAGGTTGGAATCAGTCCGAAACGTGCGATATCCAGCTCATACTCGTCAGCACCACGCATAATGATTGGTGCGGGTGCTAAAGGATAAATATGCGTTTTCATGCCCAGTTCGAGTTGCTCTTCATGAATATCTAATAAGGAAAGACGTTTTTTTGAGGGGAATTCATAGTTCGAGCACATAAATAACCTCTTTCATTCTAATTATTGTCTGCTAAAGAACTAAGGTATAAAAATGATGGGCTCAAAACAATTCGAAAGCGTAAGTGTAGTTTTAACACAAAGTAAGAATACGGATTAACATTAGTTTATCTTCTTTATAGAATAGTATTCCTTTAAAGGACTATTCTATAAATATGAAGATTAAAATATTTACGTTTTTAATGATTAAATGCAAAAGCTCACCAAGTTATTTTGTAGGGCAGGTGCTCAAAGCTTTTCCTTGTCCAACTGAATTGATAAAGTTTCCAATCAGAAATTCACTCTGTCTTAAGGAATCACGATGATCTCCATTTTTGACGAGATGGAAGACGATAGATTTTTGCTTTGTACATACCTGCTGGTAGTAAGCATAAGTACCACGATAATCGACCAGTTGATCTTTCTCACCTTGTACCAGCAGAACCGGCACAGTCGGTATCATATTCTCAATAGACTGTTCTTTTAAATAATTTGTCAAAGGTGCCAGATTTACATTTGATTTAAAGACAGTCTTAGGTGCTTGTTTTAGGTCCGATTGTAATTCTGACAAACAGCGACTGCGTGCATGATTAAGAATTTCTCCCATTTCTAGGCTAACTAAATTTGCTGGAGCAAGCATCGGGTCTGCAGCTTCTGCTCCTAAAAGCACAATTGGAAAAAATGCGGCGACATCAGTCGTGATTTGCGAATTGCTAGCAACATATTCAGCGATTCCTTCATATTGATAACCGCCTGGTGCCAGTGCAATTGCCCCGCGAAGATCAAATTCAGGCGCATCTTTTTGACCGGATGCTGCAACTTTAAGAGATGCTGCACCTCCTTGACTATGACCCATAACATACCAATTTTTACTAAAGTTATAAGGCTTTAAATGGTGGATCGCTCGTACAGCATCAACGACAGTATGCAACTGGCTTCGCGCATTCATATAAGGATGACCGCCCGGAGTGCCTAAACCTTGATAATCAGGTGCAACGACTGCATAGCCGCGAGCGAGCCAGGCATTCAATGCCTTAGCTGCGATTTGTTGATAGACATGGACTGGCCCACCCATATAATCGCCAGAGGGTGCACATGTATCAGCAACGCCAGTTGTACCATGCGCCCAAGCCAGAACAGGCCATCCATCTTTAGGGACTTTGCCTTTAGGTAACAGGATATAGCCTGAAGTGACGATGGGCTCGGATTTTGTGCCACGACTGCGATAATTAATTAAGAAACGTTGTGAGGCATTCGTAAACAGATCAGTATCTTGTTCTTGTATAGATAATATTGTACCCGGTATTTTTTCCGAAATATGAGATGCTTGGATTTTGCTGTTATCGGGAAGTGGAGGAGAGGCTATTGCATATGTTGAACCTAAACATAAACAGCTCATGATCAATTTAATAATAGGAGGTTTAATTTTCATCACTGAAACCATTTTCCTTTTTATAATGTCATTTTTAATGTAACAGCTTTATTTATGTTTCTAAATTAACTCTGCACAAAGTTTGTAAATTAAAGCTTTTAAGTTAAGGCGAATGAGCAGTACAACTGGTTATTTTAGTCTAGCTGATAGCTTCATATAAGCACTTATATTTTAATGTGGTTCTGATCTGTGAGTAGAATTCAAATCATGTCTAAGCTGACTAATACGATCATAAATCACTTTTCGCATTCTGTTTATTACTCCTAGAGGTTTGTGCTCTGGTAGTGTATGCCATGGTGTAAAAGAGAGGTTTTCACAAAACTTGTTTTGTTCAGGCGTATCAAAAACTTGTTGAGGAATCCGGATAGTGGCTACCTTGTAAAAAGGTGCCTCACTTTCTTGCCATTCAGTCATGGAATCTTCGACCGACATGCTGTTTGATGTTCTAGGCTGTACCAGAAACTCCATACATGCTTCACTTTTTTGCAAATGTTGGCGCAGTTTTTCTCTTAGAAAATTATGATGCGGAGCATGTGGAAGAGGATCTGTCACTGTCGAACATGCTTGAGCTGAATACTTTATAGCTTGACGATCAGTGCCAATTCCTAATTGATAGGGCACCATAGACCAATATCTAGTTTGCAAAGGATTAGAAATTTTATTTCTCGTATTTAAGGCAATCCAGGTTCCTTTAGCTCCTAATGCAAAAGGAATATGGAGCTTATTGAAAAATCTATCGCTATTTATATCTTGCATAAATGATATATATCGGACTGGATCATTCACAAAAAAGACAGGATGATTGATCATAATGAAATCTTGAGTAGAGGTTTCATCATCTAAAAGCTTTTCTCCCGGTACAGCCAGAAGTTTTATCGCCATGCCACGGGCATCTTTTTTAATATCTGCTTGTTGGCCATCTTTAGAACCATTAGAGAAACGAATCCAGGCTTGATATGTTTTTCCCGGAATAAAAACACCTTGAACCAAGTTTTTAGGAAGAACTTCATCTACTTTGAATTCTGCACGTACACAACCATGTGCTTTGGGATGGGCATCACGTAGCGCGATACCTGTGGAATATTCTTTCCGAATCGATATCTCAATTATATCTGCGATTTTTTCAGTTATGTTTGCTTCATCAGGATAAAGACTTTCACTTAAATGATGATCTATATTGGGATGAATATTATCTTTTGGAGAGTTAGATACTATAGGGGAAGTGTTAGCATATGCAGCACTACAAATACTTATTGCCATTAGAGGGAGGAAGACTAGACCCGAGCATATAGGTTTTATAAAGTTAGGCATTGATTTTCTCCTTGCTATAAAGCTAGAGTTAGTTTTAATTTTTTAGCCTATGATCTGAAAATTCTTTGGACATACTTTAGCCATAAAATAATGATAATGTCTGTGTAATTATCGATCTTCAGATTTAAAGTCCATCCAACTCCTTTCTAAAAATGTTTCCATTCTTTATCGTGTGCTCAATATAGAAGCCGATTTATGTTCTTACTTTAATTTAACTCAGCACAGAGTTTTTTACTTTAGCAAAATTTAGCCATAAACTTATGAAAATTTATTTTTAGAATAATGCGAGATGCTCGTAGAAAAATCAAGAGTCGTCGAATACAGTGCTATAGAAATTTATTGAGTTTAAAATTTTGAAAATATTAGGATATATAAATCAATGCCAGTTCTAGCAATCCAGCATAGACTCAGTGGATTTTACTTTTTTTACTATGCCATTGTTGGGGCATTCATGCCTTTTTGGAGTCTGTATCTTGAAGATCAAGGCTTCAATTATCAGGAAATCGGGATTTTATCTTCTATTGCGATTGTTACCCGATTCTTTGCTCCCTTAATTTGGGGCTGGATTGCAGATAAATCCGGTAAACGCATGCTGCTGGTGCGTATTGCCACCTGGATGGAAGCCTGTATCTGGTTCATGATTTTTATCATTCCCAATAGCTTTCAGTCCGTAGCTTTACTGATGCTGATTTTTAGTTTCTTTCAGAATGCCATTCTGGCACAGTTTGAAGGGGTGACTTTGTTCTGGCTCGGGGAAAAAAGAGCAGAACTCTATGGCAAAGTACGAAAATGGGGATCTGTCGGTTTTATTATTGGTGTATTCGGCTTAGGCGCCGTCTTTGAAATTATTAGTATCAGTATGTTGCCAGTGTTGTTGCTGTGTATTTCATTTCTGGCCTTTCTCTGGTCATTTACCATTAAAGAACCCACGACAGCACCTACCGCACAGAAACAGCTCGAACCCTTATGGCCGATATTCAAACGCCCAGTCGTCTATAGCTTTTTCCTGATTGAATTGATTCTGCTATTTTCACATGCGCCGTTTTATAGTTTTTATAGCAATTATCTCAGTCAGGCGGGATTTAGCACCACTCAGATCGGCTTGCTGTGGTCAGTCGGGGTCATTACGGAAATTATCATGTTTGCCTATGCGACGTTCTTTCTGACACGCTGGTCATGGCGTCATCTGGTCACGCTATGCTTGTTAATGACTGGATTAAGATGGTTAATCGTCGGGGTCTTTCCTACTTCATTCATGGCACAGTTTTTTGCTCAAACGATTCACGCTTTAAGTTTTGGTTTATTTCATATGATCGCGATGCGGGTGATTTTTCAGAACTTCTCTGCAGGGCAGCAAGGGCGTGGACAAGCGCTATATAGCACGATGTGGGGCATTGGTGTGGCGAGTGGCAGTATTCTGGCCGGCCATTATTGGGATCAAGTCGGCGGCACATCTATTTTTATCGCTGCTGCAGCATTGACCTTGCTTGGCTTGTTACTGATTTTCGGATTGCCAAATAAAGTCGAACTGCAAAAACAGGCTTGAAAATATTATCTCAACATTAAATACGGATTTTGGCGTATTGCCCAAACCACGGTTGTGCCTGCTCCAATTGGGCTGCCAGTTGTAGTAGCAGATCCTCACGGGCAAATGGTGCAATAAACTGTGAACCGAGCGGCAGGTTTTGTTCATTCCAGTACAGCGGTACAGACATCGCCGGGAGTCCGGTAATATTGGCCAGTTGCGTGAAAGGCACCCATTTTAGATTTTCTTTCACAATCTGGTTTACTAGTTTCCCTTGCGCCAGCAAATGTGCTTTATTTAGTTTCAATAAAGCTTTAAGAATCGGTTTCTGCCAGTTTGGTGTTTTGACCTCACCATTTTTCGGCGCCACTGTCGCCGTTGCAGGCGTTAGATAGAGGTCATAATTATCAAAGAAATGATTCATCTGGGTCACATACTGGCCCCAGTTATTCAGGTTCTGGATATAATCAATCGCGCTGGTTTTGGCCCCAAAAGCCGCCAGTGCTAAAGAGTCCAATTCAAAATCATTTGTTTTAGACGGATAGCCTTTCTGGATTTCATCCAGCATAAATGAAAATTGGCTAAACCAGGTGGTAATAAAATCCTTGGCCAGTTGCATTCCATCAATGGCTGGGCGGTCTTCGACCACCTCATGGCCCAAAGATTCTAGCAATTTGGCTGTTTTTTCAATGGCTTTAATGGCATCCTGGGAAACAGGTGTGCCAATCGTAGAATAAGTGCTAAACGCAATTTTCAGTTTTTTTGGCGGTTGCTGAATCACATCCAGATAATGATGCTGTGGACGCTGAATCTTAAACAGTGAACTATGATCTTCACCATGGGTGGCATCCAGCATTGCAGCACTATCACGCACCGTTTTGGTTAATACATGCTGAATCGCAGCGCCATGCATAGCTTCACTCATTTGCGGTCCCCAAGGCGTGCGGCCACGACTCGGTTTTAGGCCAAACAGGCCACAATAGGAGGCAGGGATACGGATCGAACCGCCACCATCACCAGCACCCGCAATTGGTACAATTCCGGCCGCCACAGCAGAAGCTGAACCACCTGATGAGCCGCCGCTATTATGCTGTAAATTCCACGGATTTTTACAGCTGCCCCAGGCATCCGGTTCAGTAATCCCTTTAATGCCAAATTCAGGGGTATTGGTACGTCCAAAAGTCACAATCCCGGCTTTTTCCCAGCGATTGACAATCTCGGCATTGGTTTCGGCAATATAACCGATCCGTTTTAAGCCCTGACAGCCATAAGAAGTCGGATAACCGGCATATTCCTGAAACAGGTCTTTAACCAGAAAAGGCACACCGGCAAAAGGTCCGGACAGATTTTGCTGGCTCCGTTTCAATGCATGCTCATGCATCGGAATAATAATTGCATTTAGCTCGGGATTGGCAATTGAGCTACGCTCTAGTGCAGCAGATAAAAGTTCACTTGAATGTACTTGTTTATTGGCGACCAGATCAGCCAGTCCTAAACCGTCATATTGCAGATATTCTTCAAATTTCATTGCCATTCCCTAGTGTTGCTGATTCAAGGTTGTAGATCATTTAGGCTCAAGATGCAAGCACCACCTGATTTCGCCCACGATGTTTGGCCTGATACAAGGCTTGATCTGCAATATTGATCAGGTTTTGCAGGTCTTGGGCCTGCGGTTCATTTTGATGAGTGATGCCCACACTCACGGTAATATACAGGGGCGATCCATCTGATTGATAAATCGGGGTTTTTTCCACCAGATCACGAATCCGTTCTGCAATAAGACGTGCTTCTGATGGTTCGGTATTCCAGAGTAACAGCACAAATTCTTCCCCACCAATTCGTGCAAACAGATCTTCAGCACGTAAATTGCAGCGAATGATTTCCGCAAAATGTTGCAGCACCTTGTCACCGACATGATGGCCAAAATCATCGTTCAGACGTTTGAAATGATCAATATCCAGCATGATGACCGAAAATTCCATTCTGTTGGCATATTGCAGTAAATATTCACCTTTCTGAAAGAAAAAATGACGGTTCATGGTGCGGGTCAGACTGTCATGATTGGCCAGATAGAGAACCCGTTTAAACAGCTCATTGCGGTTTTGACTAATAATACAAAGAATAAGCGGCGATAAGGCCAGCATAAACAGCCCGATCCGGAGCGAAATATAAATCGTAGAATCTGCCAAGATGTCATGCGTTGTGGCATAAAACCGCGTCAGGCTGTAATAGGTTAAAATAGTCACAAACGCATTAATCAGTGTCATGCTAAACAGGCGATAGGTTAATGCGGCCCAGATCAGCGCAGCCAAAGGATAGAGCAGGGTGCCCGGACCTGAAAAAATATTGGTGATGATGACACAGAGTACGACTGTAGCTGCGGGCAGAAAATAACTGAAATGATGACGCTTTTGACGGCGGTTTTTAAACAGATACTGCATATCCTTGATTCTGGGAAAGGCCAGAAGCAAAGGTAATACCACGATATAATTGACCATCTCGCCCGTCCACCATAGACCAAAATTAATCCATAAGTTTTCTTTGGTCATGAATGTATTGGGTAAGTTTGGCAGGGTGGCAACTGCAAAAGCAGCGCTGGCCAGACAGCCCGCAAAAGCGAAGATGCCAAATAAATGAACGAATGTATAACCAGTATTATAGTATTTGTAATTAATCTTGAAATATCGAATAAAAAATATCGAGACAATAGTGCTGATCAGATTAGACAGGGTAAGAAACAAGCTTTGTAATAGGCTGTTTCCGGTGACGAGATCTGCAAACATAAAAGCACTGAATGCACCAAGCCAACCTCCCACATTATTTAAATGTGGAAAGCGTAAGAACAGGGCTAACAAGGCAGCATTGGCCGGCCACAATAAGGCCAGGTACTCAATCGGTCTGGTTGCGATCCCAATAAAACAACAGACTAAAACAGCGAAAACAATGACAAAATAAGCATAGGTTTCATGATTTAATTGTTGTTCTGTTATTCGAGCTAATTGCAAATTTAAAATCCTATTCAAATTTCTAAGTGTGAATGATCACTTTGTTCAGCAACTAAGTTTGACCTAAAATATAATTTTATTGTTTGATTAATCTGTTATTAATACGAACTATTAAGATTCTTATATACGAAATATATACAAAAACAGTCAGAAAGGAAATCCATGTTTTTAAACAATGTGATAAATAATTTCTGACTCTGTATTGAAATTGCGTTAGAGCGGGACACGATCCCAAAAAATATGATAATTTAGAATCAATTGTTAACAAGATGCCGGTAAATATGAAAAAAATATGTCTTAGCCTTATCTTACTCATGAGCTCACCTTGGCTAATGGCGACAGAAAATAAAAAACCAGCGAATGCTCCTGCTAAAGCTGCTGAAATCCCAAATACATTTACTGTGAAAACCCGTCCGGAAATTGTCGGATTGTGGGGAATGGAAATCCCGAATAATAAAAAATGTATCGAATATTATAATTTTAAAGGCAATAATAATGTGGTGATTAAAAGTGGCGATGAGTGGACGTCGGGGCTATATGACTATCAGCCGGCACAGGATCCTTCGCAGCAGATTCCAGCGCTGATTCTGCAAGTAAAATATGACAATAATGAAAAAGACTGTTCAGGCAATCAGGTGGATCAGTCTGGTGAAATTTCGCAGTATTTTGTCAAATGGCAAAACCCTTATACCATTAACTTCTGTGCCAATGAAAAAGCCGAGCAATGTTTTGCCGTGCTCAGACGCGTATTGCCTTAAATTGCACACAATAAAAAACCGCTGAATGACAGCGGTTTTTTATGAGCTTTGATTTAAGCTTTGTCTTCAGCACCTTCAAGCTGCTTTAATAAATGCTTCTCTAGGTAATGAATATCCATTGCCTGTTTGCAGAAGTTTTTATCCTGAAGGATTAAATCTTTGTGTAAAGGAATATTGGTTTTAACGCCAGTCAAAATCATTTCTTCCAAAGCATTTCTCATTCGAGAAATAGACGTCTCACGATCCTTACCATGCGAAATCAGTTTGGCAATCATTGAATCATAATACGGTGGAATGCTGTAGCCTGGATAAACATGCGAATCTAAACGGATACCTGCGCCGCCTGGTGCATAGAAGTTGTCAATCTTGCCTGGTGAAGGCAGGAAGGTCGATGGATCTTCTGCGTTAATACGGCATTCAATCGCATGTCCTAAAACCTTGACGTCTTCTTGCTGAATATCGAGACCTAAGCCGCCAGCAATACGCAATTGCTGTTCGATAATATCGATCCCCGTGACCATTTCAGTCACCGGATGCTCAACCTGAACACGCGTATTCATTTCAATGAAGAAGAACTCATCATCTTCAAACAGGAATTCGAATGTACCTGCACCACGGTATTGCATCAATTTACACGCATTGACACAGGCTTCTAGAATATCAGCACGTGCTTGCTCTGGTAAGTTCGGTGCTGGTGCTTCTTCCAGTACTTTTTGATGGCGACGCTGTAGCGAACAGTCACGATCATACAGATGAATCGCATGGCCATTACCATCAGCCAGTACTTGCACTTCGACGTGACGTGGCTTTTGCAGGAAACGTTCCATATAGACCGTATCATCACCAAACCACATTTCCGCATCACGCTGTGCAGCCTGAACAGATTCAAGCAGGGTATCGACATTTTCTACGATACGCATACCACGACCACCACCGCCAGAAGCAGCTTTTACAATCAGTGGAAAACCGATCTCTTTGGCTTCAGCGAGTGCATTGTGAATCGTTACGGCATGGTCGCAGCCTGGTACTGTTGGTACACCAGCTTTTTTCATGGCAATAATGGCAGAAACCTTGTTCCCCATTAAACGGATATGTTCCGGACGTGGACCAATAAAGATAAAACCAGAATTTTCCACGATTTCTGCAAATTCTGCATTTTCAGCGAGGAATCCATAACCAGGATGGATTGCATCTGCGCCGGTAATTTCAGCAGCTGTAATAATCGCAGGAATATTCAGGTAGCTGTCACTGCTCGCACCAGGGCCGATACATACTGCTTCATCACAGAAACGTAAATGCATCAGGTCCTTGTCTGCGTCAGAATAGACACCTACAGTTTTGATCCCTAAAGTTCTGCAAGCACGGGTGATGCGTAACGCAATTTCACCACGGTTTGCAATTAAAACTTTTTGCAACATTATAAATCCCCGGGGTGATTAAGCGCGGTAGCGGAAAAGTGGTTGACCGAATTGAATCACTTCACCATTTTTCACCAGAATTTCTTCAATCACACCGCTTTGAGTTGCTTCTATCGGGTTCATGATTTTCATTGCTTCGATAATACCGAGCGTATCGCCTGCAGAAACGGTCTGGCCAACTTTAACAAAGGTCGGCTCACCTGGGCTTGGTGCTGCATAGAACACGCCGACCATTGGTGAAGTTTCAACAGCACCGCGAGGAGATTTTGCTGCTGGCGCTTCGGCTGCTGGTGCAGGCATCGCAGGAACAGCTGCTGCAACCACTGGATTACGACGAGTTAATGCAATCGATTGATCGCCTTCTTTAACTTCGATCGCCTGTAAGTCAGATTCAATCATCAAGTCGATGAGTTTCTTGATTTTACGGATATCCATGAGACAGTATTCCTAATTAAGATTGTGTAGAAGGTTGTATTTTTTCAATGATATAGTCGAGGGCAGCAGCATAGCCTTTTGCACCTAGACCACAGATCACGCCGATGGCTTTATCGGACAAGTATGAATGATGTCGGAATGCCTCACGTGCATGCACATTAGACAGATGGACTTCAATGAAAGGAATGGCAACGCCAAGGAGGGCATCGCGAACAGCAACAGAGGTATGGGTCAATGCTGCTGGATTAATAATGATATATTGAATGCCGTCTTGCTGGGCTTGATGAATTCGGTCAACAATGGCACCTTCCCAGTTGCTCTGGAAAGTATCGAGTTGTAAGGTAGCTTGTTGAGCCTGAGCAATCAGCTGCTGGTTAATATCGTCAAGACTAAGGTGACCATAAACTTCCGGTTCGCGCTTCCCAAGCAAGTTTAAATTCGGTCCATGAATAACCAAAATGGTCGAACTCATCCAGCATGCTCCAATTAAAAAGTATCGGGGTTTGTTTGCAAGATGTCTGCAAACTCTGCTTATTATTGCATGATTTTCTACATTACTATTTATAATTTCTTTGAATTAACGTAGAAAGCATATAGCAAACAGTGGCGCTATAATGAAAACTTTGCAGAGATTTGGCAATGTTAAAAAATTACAATTCGCTGGGTATTCAGATTATTTTCATTGTAAACCCAATTGGCAAAAACAGTTAATATCCTTTATGTAACTGTATCTTCATGTTAACGCTAAATTCTTCCTTTTAGTGATATTTTTAGTTTTGAACAAGAGTTGTCTGGCTGATTTTACTGCAATGTTCGACTTCTATAGCATAGAAAACTCTTTACATTCTGACTTTAGAGTTGTGCTGATGATCCTCTTTATATATAAGCTATCGACCGTTTCTCAAAACTTGACGAAAATTTAAAAATATAAGATAAGACAATATGTTAATGATATTTTCTCTTATTGTACTTGGATTTTCCTAGGTCTATTCTTCCAATATATTGGAATTAATTACATCATTTTCAATTCAAGTATTCATGACAGACACTGTACAAGAATCTATTTCTTCTTCCGGAGATAAAGGTTAAATCTCAGCGGGTTTAAGATAAAACGCTCGACTTATATGCCTCGTATTTATAGACGCATGAAATGACGAATGTGTTCATCTTCAAGCCTTCTACACAGTGAAGCCATTAATCGCCTAACGCTTAGATAGTGGCAAAAACACATACATTTGTTGATATTTTGCTCGTCATCATCTTTGCAGAAGAGTTCAAAAGTATTGAAGAGCGTAAAGATTGAACCAAATAGGTCTGATTGAAGCGGAATACGGGCTTAAAGCAAAATTTGCTCTGTAGTTGCCTCATCTAAATTAACTTCTTGAGCTAATCTTTATATAATCATGCGATTCATCTCAAACAAGACTTTCTATGACACCTGCATGCAAACTATTAAAAGCCAATAAAATTGAATACAGCATTCATGAATATGAACATGATGCCAATGCCAAAAGTTTCGGGCTAGAAGCTGCTGAGAAATTGGGGCTTTCGGTGGAAGAAGTCTTTAAAACTTTATTAGTCACGGATGATAAACAGTATTTTGTTGCCATATTGCCGGTACATCATCAGTTAAATCTGAAAAAAGTAGCCCAGGCTGTGGGATGTAAAAAACTCCAGATGGCAGATCCTAAACATGCAGAACGTTTGACCGGTTATCTGGTTGGCGGAATTAGTCCCATTGGCCAAAAGAAACGTTTAAAAACAGTGATTTGTAGTAGTGCAAATCGACTTGAAAAAATGTATGTAAGCGGTGGAAAAAGGGGACTTGATATTGGATTAAAACCGGCTGATCTTGCCAAAGTGCTCAATGCACAGTTCGTCGATGTGCTGGATACATAAAATCAAAGTACGATGATCACCTAAATTCATAGAACCTGAAGTAATAAATTTAAAATAGCTGCATATTTTTTGGTCGGAAATAACAGTAAATCATTTTATACGTTTGTATATTAGATAAGTTAAAACACAGCCTGGCTGTGTACACAACAAGGAATGAAAACAAAAATATAAATTATTATGCAGAGCATAATGGATGAAAATTCAAAATAAAAAATGGCCACGGTTCTGTCTGACATTATCTGCGATGGCGATGCTATCTGCGTTGCCAAGTGTACAGGCCGCTTCTGCGCCTTCAGCTGTACCTGCCAATTCACAGCAGGTTTTCTTTGTCGGAAATAATTGGGATGGCACGGTAACCGTGATTCGTCCATCGGGTGATTTTGGCAAAATTGGCGTCATTAACATGATTCCTGATCGTAAAGAGCGCCTTAAAGAAATTCACCTGAATCCAATCAAACTGATTGCTTATACTTATATCCAGACCACAGCCGGTGAAGGCAATGACCAACTGGTAGATGATATCTACTCGACACCAGACGGGCAGTCAGTCGTTGCATCACGCCCAAGTTTCGCCGATGTGGTATCGATTAATATCAAAACCGGCAAGATTAACTGGCGGACGCCTGTAGAAGGCTTCCGTGCCGACCATATGGCGGTATCACCAGATGGGCAGCGGGTCGCCGTATCTGCATCTTCAGGAAATGTGGTGCATGTATTGGATATCCATACCGGTAAAGAGTTGGGCCGTTTCAGCACTGGCGACAAACCGCATGAAAACATTTACTTCGATGGAGGCAACAAGATTCTGAACTCTGCTATCGGCAATGTGGAAACATCGATGGATGCACAGTGGCAAGATTTTACTAAAGGTAAGCGTTTTATCACTATCGCAGATGCCAATACGCATCAGGTGGTAAGAAAAATCGATTTCAGACCTGCACTGGATGCATTTGGCCGCAAAGATTTATCCAATTCAGTGAGACCGATGGTATTTAGTAAGGATGAAACCAAACTGTATGCCCAGGTTTCATTTTTTAATGGTCTGATTGAATATGATCTGAATCAGAACAAGATTAGCCGGATCGGACAACTCTCTGGCAGTGACAGTATTCCGAAAGACCGGACAAAATGGGTCAATGATTCGCGTCATCATGGCCTATCAATCAGTGCTGATGGTGAAAAGCTCTGTGTCGCTGGTACCATGGATAACTACGCTACGATTGTAGATCGCAAGACGCTGACTGCCGGGAAACTGATTTCTGCAGGTAAACCTTATTGGGCAACACGAAGCCCGGATGGTCGTAGCTGTGTGATTTCAGAAAGTGAAACCGATGTGGTCACAGTGATTGATTTTGCCACAGGCAATAAAGTGCTGAGTGTGCCTGTAGGAAATCATCCACAACGCGTCCGGATTGGATATGCACCAGCAGACTGGTCAACGCCGTAGTCAATCGTCGATTAGCGAAAAAGACAGCTTTTTGATAAAGGTTGTCTTTGTTGAGCTGAGGACATAAAAATGAATGATAAAACAATTCTGTTCTATGTAATACTCGGATTGCTATTGTTTGGGACTTTAGTCGGTATTGGCTATCAGGTACGACAAGAAATCTATCGGACGAATTTTACTGATCAGACCCATTCTGATCCGGTCCTGCCAGCTGAAAAATCGGCAAGCTATATATCTGTTAACTCTCCTGAGAATAGTCAAACTACGAATAAGGAACAGAATGATACGGTTGCAAAGCAAAGCGAATTATCAAAGCAACAAGAACAGTTATATCTGGACTTTACTCAGATCATTAACGCTTTAAGTGAGGGACAACGACCAGATCCTCACCAAGTCAGTTTGTTGATCACTCAGCAGCAAAAACTGGTAGAGGCCCAACTGGTGAGCAAGGCCGAAGCGAAAGCACAAATTGATTTTCTGATTAAGGTTCTGCCTGAAATGGATCATGAATTGCATCGGGCATTGCGAGTATTAGAACAAACTCGAATTTGAAAAATTAGATCCAGATGCATCTTTCATTATTCTAAGCCTAAAAATTGCTCTCATAAAAAAGCCCAAAATATGATTTGGGCCTTTAAATACATACTTTAAAAAGCTAAGTATCTTTATAAACAGTTCGCAGGCTTGGGTACACCAGCCAAACGGCTTAAGTGACGGGCCACCAGACCAGTATTAAACTTTTCTTGAAGCATGGCATTATTGATATCGGCACTGACAGTTTTCATTAAAAATTTAATCAGTGGTCGTGTTGCTGGTGAATGACCAAACTGCTGATAGAACTGACGTACCGCTTGCAGAATTTCAAAATGCCAAGGAGTTAAGCTCAGTTTCAGACTATCGGCCAGCACTTGAGCGACTTCTTCATTCCAGATGGTATAGTCAACCAGATGGCCATCTTGATCCAATTCTAAATTCATATCTAACTCATTTATTATTTCATTGAAATGCAGCGATTAAACTCGAGGCAAAGATCTGCAAAATCCGCATAATTCAAAAGCTTTATCTGATCAGGCAAAGGCTGTACTAATAACTCCGCATCATTTTTCAGTATGTGAATTTTCGGCAAGCTTTGAAGAAATGAATGCTCTAGCAGCAAAACCGCTTCACCCATCAGCACGACCTGATCACCCATTGTATAAGTTTGAGCCAGTTGCTCTAGGATCTGCGCTGTTGCCGAATAGCTGGATTGGATCAGGTAAAGTGTATGATTTGACATTTGTATATCCTTCTTACCAATACAACACATGATCAAAGCTTTGAATAAATTCAGAATTAAGCTCAATAAATTCGATTTCTTGTTCGCTCTGTGTCACAAATGGGGAATTCTGGTTTTTCTGCTCAATCAGAAATGGAGTGAGATCATAAAACTCGAAACTGTCGACCATATTTGATGCCAGTTTGAATGCATGATGCACCTGGTCAAATTGCAGCTCTGAACGCAGCAGACTAAGGGCAGCACCTTGTAGCAGGACTTTAACTTCTGCGCCAAAGGTTGCCAGGACCATGGTAGCTGACAGGCTTTCATGCACCTGCAGGCTGGTCAGATTGGCTTGGGTTAATATAACAAGTACAGATTTCACACAAGATTCCTTGGAAAAGCAACACATTCTAAAAAATGAAACATCTAGAATTGAATGAGACGTTGTGAGGACTGAACAGCATCGGCAAGTTCACCTAAACCGACCAATTCAAAGGCATCTGCCAGATTATGCTGCTGAATATTGTGACGTCGAGCATTGTCCAGATCTGTAATTCCACGTGCCAATGCTGCACTTACACAGACCGGGAGGCGAATCTGTAGCGCTTGCCATGCATGTGTAAGATGACGTTGATCGTCGGGTACCCATTGCAGTGCATTTGCGACCGATACGCCGTCCTGATAGAAGAATACACGGAATGCTTCCTGTTTATCTTGCAAGGCCTGAGCCAAACCCAGGGCATGCCAGGCATAAATGGAAGTCGGTGCGGAGGTAACAAGAATTAAGGTGCTCATCGAAATTCACTACAGGCTTGATCAATAGCAACAGATTGATCTTGGCTTCATCAGAAAGTAGGTAGTATAAATGATTTTAGTGACGGGTGGATTAGGCTTTTTAGGCTCACATATTGCTTTAAGTCTGTTAGCACAAGGACTAGAGGTCATTGTGGTCGATAATTTGGCCAATGCTAACTTACAGATTCTGGAGCGCCTCGAATTTATTTCTGGTATGTATGTACCTTTTATCAAAATTGATATTCGCAATACGCCAGCATTGAACAAAGTCTTTGAGCAGCATTCGATTCAGGCTGTGGTGCATACCGCAAGTTTTAAATCATTGGAAGAATCAGTATTAAAACCACTTGAATATTATAATGATAATGTTAGCTGTATTATGAGTCTCATGCGTGCCATGCAGCGTACCGGCGTGCGTCATCTGGTACATTTATCCAGTCTGGCGGTATATGGACAATCTGGTGCAGACTTAAGCGAAGATCTGCCTTTTAACTTCACTTATCCGAATCCCTATATCAAATCGCAACAAATGGTTGAGGAAATTATCCGGGATACTGCCAAAACTGATAATGAATGGCGGATTGCGATCCTACGTCTGTCCAATATCGCCGGCGCCTTTGAACACGGTGTGCTGGGGGAAGCGGTGCCACCTTTACCGAAAAATATTTTGCCTTTGGCGATGCAGGTCGCTGCACAGCAACGTGAATATCTGGAATTACGCCGTCAGGCCCATACTGCGGATGGCACAGTAGAACGCAGTTTTCTGCATGTCGCAGACTGTTGTGATGCCGTGATCAAGTCCTTGCAATGGCTATCACAACAGCAGGAATTAAAATGTGAAGCCTTTAATATTGCCGGTGAATTGATTTCCATACAGGATTTACTAGATCAGCTGGCTGAAGTGACTCAGTCTGCAATCAAAACCATGGATGCTCTGCCATACCCACATGCGGAAATGGATCAATTGGGGGCGAACATTGGAAAAGCGCGAAATATCCTACATTGGCAACCTCAGCGTTCACTCAGAAAGATGCTTGAGGATGAATGGTTGTTTTATCAGAATATGCTCAGAGGGCAGTAAGTAAGAGTATTCAACTCATATTTGATAATAATTATCATTTACATGGTTGCTGTAATCAATTACTTTAAATAAATAGATTAAATCATTGATATAGAAATTCCTAAGATCAGTAACAGGCAAGAAGAATTGAGGTTGAACATGCAAACACGTATTGAACATGACACGATGGGAGAAGTAGCTGTACCGAGCGAGGCTTTATGGGGCGCTCAGACTCAGCGTAGCTTGCAAAATTTCAAAATTGGAAATGAGCGTTTGCCACGTCCAATGATTCGTGCCATGGGACTCGTCAAAAAAGCTGCGGCTTTAACCAATGCTGAGCTGAACCAGATTCCCCCAGAACTGTCACGCTACATCGTAGATGCTGCAGATGAAGTCATTAGCGGAAAATGGGACAGTCAATTTCCACTGGTGGTCTGGCAAACCGGTTCAGGTACGCAAAGTAATATGAACTGTAATGAGGTGATTGCCAATATTGCCAACCAGAAACTGGGTAATCATTTAGGCGCGCAAAAGCCTGTTCATCCGAATGATCATGTCAACCGTGCCCAATCTACTAACGATTCATTTCCGACGGCGATTCATGTGGCTGCGAGCTTGCAGATCAATGAACTCTTAATTCCGGCTGTCACACGTTTACGCGATACCTTATATGCCAAATCTCAGGATTTTGCCGATATTGTAAAAATTGGCCGGACACATCTACAAGATGCTACGCCTTTAACCTTGGGGCAGGAATTCAGCGGTTATGTCTCTCAGCTGGATCATGGGCTTCTTCGTCTAGAACAGGCATTGGTCGGACTATATGAATTACCATTAGGCGGTACAGCGGTTGGTACCGGTCTGAATGCCCATCCTGATTATGCCGTTCAGTCTGCTAAAACCCTGGGACAATTAACTGGCTTGCCATTTGTAACTGCGCCAAACAAGTTTGAGGCTTTGGCAGGCCGTGATGCTGCGGTATTTGCTTCTGGTGCATTAAAGACTTTAGCGGTTAGCCTGAATAAGATTGCCAATGATATTCGCTGGCTAGCCAGCGGGCCACGTTGTGGTTTTGGTGAATTGCGTATTCCTGAAAATGAACCGGGTTCTAGCATCATGCCGGGTAAGGTGAACCCGACGCAAAGTGAAGCGATGACGATGGTGGTCGCGCAAGTTCTCGGAAATGACACCACCATTAACGTGGCAGGTGCATCAGGTAACTTTGAACTGAATGTATTTATGCCGGTCATTGCCTATAATCTGTTGCAATCCATCCAGCTTTTAGGCGATGCGTGTAACAGTTTTAATGATCATTGCGCCGTAGGCATTGAGCCGAATCATGAGAAAATTGAACATTTCCTGCATGATTCTTTAATGCTGGTCACGGCATTGAATCCGGTCATTGGTTATGAGAATGCAGCCAAGGTTGCCAAAACAGCTTATAAGGAAGGAAAAACCTTAAAACAGGTGGCTGTTGAACTGGGTTTAGTCACCGCTGAACAGTTTGATGAAGTGGTGCGTCCTGAACAGATGGTCTCACCGAATGCTAAATAAGGGCCGGAGCACTTTTATTTTCAATCTTTACGCCTGTTTTATCATGGAATAGTCAGCAGTGGTTTTTATCTCAGGCAGAGTTGCGTACAATAGTGCTAGATGAGATTAACCACTGATGATTGTTTTATGCTTGATATTTATTTAACAGATGTTCAAAGAAAGGCGCAATTCAAGGATTATCCAGGTGAGCATCCTGTTAAATTTATTCTGAATTTCAAAAAGATTTTCCCAAGTGTGATGGAACTTCTTTTACCTGTGCTTCCCGATAATGAAAATCTGGAAGAAATGTCTTGGGAATCGACCAGCGATGATTTTGAAACCTTCCAGATGTTCTTAACTGGATGGGGTATTATCGAACTTCGATTAAAAGCAATTACCCAGTTTAAAGATAAAGCATTTGCGGATCGTCTGGTTAAACAAGCCCAACAGAAACGCAAAGACTATCAAAAACAGCAGACTAAACTAACCACAGTTGAACTGGATTATTTGTTTATGCATGAGATGCATGCTCTGATTGATGCAGAGCTGGTTGAACTTGGTGAGAAATTCTATTTACCGATTTTACGTGAGCTGTGGAAGACTAAAGTATCTGCTCAGGTGTTGAACGCGAAGTTTTAAACGGGTTTTTTAGCTTTTATTTATAAAATTAATCTTCCAATTTTGGGGGATTAATTTTATCTGCAATATGAGATTTATTTCAAAATGCATGATCTCTTGAAATAGCCTAAGCAAGATTAAATTTGGTGATTGAAGGTCTTTATTCTTAAAATTTTGATCAATAATAGCGCATGTTGAACCATTGTTTAGCGTCAGGCACTCGCATAGGGCAGTAGTTTTAACGATTGTTCAAAAAATAGATGAAAATGATCATTTTTAGCTAAAAAATATATAAAAATATCAATTAAATAGCCTAGTAATTGAGTCCATTATTTTTTAAGGTATATAGGCTTTATCTCACGTTAAAGCAAAAGCTCCATTGATTAGCTATCCTTCATAAAAATAACTGAAGGTTCAAATTTTCCCGAAGATATATCCCAGGATTTTCAAAAATGTCGAATCAGTTTTTAGATTTAATTACTAAACGCCGTACTATTTATGCCATTGCCAAGAATGTTGAACAATCTCCTGAACATCTAACTGATTTGATTCAGACTGCAATTAAGCAGAGCCCATCTTCTTTCAATTCTCAGTCTTCACGCGCCGTCATTTTATTCAATTCGGAACATGAAAAGTTCTGGGGCTTCGTCGCAGATAAATTAAAAAGCTATGCCAAAGATGAAGAAAGCGCTGCAAGAACCACAGCAAAAATGGCAAGTTTTGCGGCAGGGCTAGGCACTGTTTTATTTTTTGAAGATCAAACAGTTATAGAAGGCTTACAGGAACAATTCCCATCTTATGCTGATAACTTTCCAATCTGGGCAGAGCATTCGACTGCGATCGCGCAATTTGCAACGTGGACAGCATTGCATACAGAAGGTCTGGGCGCATCATTGCAGCACTACAATCCGATCGTGGATGAACAGGTACATGCGGAATGGGACATTCCATCGAACTGGAAGTTGCATGCACAGTTGGTCTTTGGTTCGATAGAAGGCGAGCCACGTGCCAAAGATTATCTGGCGGATGAAGAGCGCTTTAAAGTCTTCCAATAAGCTGAGATCCATATCTGCGCTTAACACGGTTTAAGGGCAGATATTTTTTAGATCTCGACGAAATCCCAATCAGCTTCATTAAAATTAAGTTAAAATAGCGCGCTAATGAATGATGAGAAAGACCGAATGTCGAAAAACACGCAAAACCTGTCACCGTTACAAGAACTGATCGCAGAGCAAAAGCTACTTTGTGAAGAAGTAGGCTCGGCTTATGTTGAAGTCACGGGGGATGATGTTGTTGCGGTGGCCGTACATACCTTAAAACAGGATCCGATTGTCGGCATCCGTAAAAAGCCTGAAACAGATGAAAATATCAGCTGGTACATTTATGGCGGAGAGCCTTCAAGTGAAGAGGCTTTTGAAACCATGACAGTACGTGAATTACAGGACATCGCACCAGAAGTTTTACCGTATCTGGCTCTGGAAACAGGTTTTCGTTTCATGATTGATGCCGATGATTATGAAGATGTCTGGAAAGAAGAAATTTAAATGCTAAAAAAATCATCTTTCATTTGTGCTGGATTATTATTAGGACTGAGTAGTGTGGTCTTCGCACAGCGGCTTTCACAAAGTGCCTATGACCAGTTTATTTCAGCACAGACTAAAATCGTGAATGAAACCAAATACATTTTAGATGAAGATGATCAAAAGGCAGATGCACAAACTCAACGTCAGGCTTTCTGCAAACGACTGAAAGCCTATCAGGATATTCAAAAGGTGTCCGAAGAAAACAGCAGTCTGGATATGGCGCCCACGATGGCTATGATTGCCAAAAACTTTCTTGAGCGGCAGGATCAAAGTTTGACTCAATCTGGAATGACTACAAACGTATTTTGTAAAAATAGGGATGTAGAATAAATTATAAAATACTTTTCATTTTCGAACGTTTTTCGCAGTAGACTAAAAATAAATAAGTCTGTTTTACAATCAAATTTTATAGATATTAAAACCTGAAAGACCATCTCCCGAATATCATTTAATAAAGAAAATGTTAAGTTAATTTAAATTTATTTTGATGTGAATACCTCATACCTCGGGGATATATCCACTGTATTCAATCTATTGATAAGAATAAATGAATAATCTTGGTTTTGTAATTTCTAAAAAATGTCTTATTTATGCGGTGTATTTCTTGAACAGAACAATTTAAGTAGGATAGCGTGATTGCACGCTTATATAAGCTACTAATTTAAGCATATTAAGATACCAAAATAGCCTAAGCAAAACATAAGTTTAACAACTTTCTCAAGAAAGGGGGAGAGGGGAAATTTATAATGTTGATGTTTACTACCTGTAACTCATTTGGACTTAAGACGTATTATTCTAAACAGAATCAAGTGGATTAATAAGCTACTTATGAATAGTCATTTTTTGATAAATAATAAGCAATGAATAATTAAAAACAATATTTTCAAAATTACCTCAGTCTATTTGGGTAATAACAGCGAGTTAGTTTAAGAAACACTCTGACCTAAAAGTGGTTTACATGTTATTAAATCCCAGTTTTAAGATTTTCATTAATTTTATTTAGTCTGCACCACAACTCAACCATCTTCTTTCATATTTATAGATAGCCAAATATCCATCCAGATCTAAAATCGTAATTTTAAATACTTACAAATTGATTATGAATTATTTAGCCTAAGCAAAATATATCCCATAAAATAGCCTAAGTAAAATTTATATTTAAAAATTTCGCAATTGATTAATTCCCAATATAAATCCATTATAAACACTTAAATAAAGAAAGAAATCAAGGAATTCTCAAATGATCCTAAATTATCAACTCCAACACCACGAAACGTCAGTACTATCTCCAATGATTTTTATTCATGGTTTATTCGGTAGTTTAAGTAATTTAGGAATACTAGCTCGATATTTTTCTGAGCAAAGAACCGTGCTTCAAATTGATGTACGCAATCATGGTCTTTCTGGTCATAGTTCAGACTTAAATTATCAGTTCATGGCGGAAGATGTCCTAGAAACTTTATCAAGTTTAAATATTCAAAAGTTCATAGTAATAGGGCATTCTATGGGCGGAAAAATTGCTATGAAATTGGCTGATTTAGCCCGAGTACAAACTGAAAAGTTGGTCGTTCTTGATATTACACCAATCCAATATCATGAGAGTCATCATAATGAGATTTTTAAAGCTTTATTTGCGGTGCAACAAGCAAATGTTGCTTCACGACTTGAGGCAGCAAAAATTATGCGTGAATACATTCATGAAGAAATGGTAATTCAGTTTCTATTAAAATCCTTTAATAAAGGGCAATGGCTCTTTAATGTTCAAGCTTTATTTGATCATTATCCAGATATTATGGCTTGGGAAAAGGTCGAAAAAGTTAATCAGCCAGCTTTATTTCTTCGTGGCGGTAATTCTTTTTATATCTCAAAACCTGAACATTTTGCGGCAATCAATGAACAATTTTCTCAGGCGAAAATTGAATGCATTGAAAATACAGGACATTGGCTGCATGGTGAAAAGCCAGATGAAGTGATCCAGCACATGAGAGCCTTTTTGAATTGATTTACGATTTCACACTCAAGGCTGAAATGTTTGAGTCTGTAATTGTCCTTCATGAATGAGTTGATGAGCCATTTCAGCTGTTTTCTTTAAACCGGGCATACGATATTCAGTATGCCCAAAATCTTTAATGGATTTCCAGCGACCGCCCCAGGTTAAACCCACCGATTCTGCAATCTGGCCATACAGTTCATAACCACGCATGCCCCATGGATCACGTTCACTAATCACTACCTTACCATTTCGCTTAAAGGCAATATCTGCAGCTAGCCCAAACTGATGATAACTTTGAAAGCCTTTGGCCTTGGTAATATTGCTGTTGGTCGCCAAAGAGTTTTGCCTTTCCGGACTTCGATAACCTTCGAGTAAAACCAGCTCATAACCATGCTGTTCGCGCATAATTTTAAAAACCATCAGTAAGCGCTGTTTAAATCGCGGATTCATCTTATGCCATTTACGGTCTGCTGTGCTGATATTTGGATTTATATGAATGTCTTCAATATTCAGATTAAGGCTTTGCGCTGAAATTACAGAATGATTTGCTAAAACTTCTTCTTGTAAGGCTTCAATAATAAGCTGTTCATCGACTTCAGTTGGAGCTGTTAATATTTGCCCATCTAATAATGCATAAATCTGTGGATCAACTTTCCTTAAAAATTCAGCTTCAAACTTACTTGCAGTAAGTGGTTGCGTAAAAGCGAATATTAAAATACTGCCAAATAAGCTAAATCCTGCAATCAAAATCCACCATTGCTGCAAATACCACTCAGACTGAATATGCTTAGGCGATGCCGCCTGATAAAATTTCTGAACAAAATGTTTTGCTTGAGAAAATTGTTGCTTGCTTTGTGGAATCAAACCAAGAAATAAATCCTGTATTCTTAATCGAAACTCGTAGGACAGCAAGACTAACATAGCCAGACTTAATACAGTAAAGCTGCTTAATATAATCAAAATCATCAGTTAAATGATTGATCTAATAATGATTCAAAAAAGTTTTTTATTCATTGATATAAATTTTCCAACGGCGTCATTTTTAAGTCTTGATTTTTATAAGTGTCCATCATATTTATTTGAAAATTGAGTTAGGGTAAATGAATCGTAATATAAGCTTGTTCAGCAGGAGTGCTAATCAAATTTTGATATTGAGAAAACACAGCAGCCTGTTCTGTTGACAAGGCATATTTAAAAACCACAAAGCTGATCACAGCAAATAATAATAAAAATATCAGAATCCAGAAAAATGGTAATTCACGATGGATGATATGTCGGATTTGATCTGGAATTGCTGAAAAAGGAGAAAAAGCAACTTTTTTACACTTGAGATAATCAATCTGATCTCCGATACGAGCAATCAGACTATTTAAATGCTCAATAGATTCAATTCGATACTTTCCCTGGAATCCCAATAAAAGGCAATAATGATATACCTCTAATACTGCCAGACGTTGCTTATCTTTATGGCTTATTTCTTCCAGATTTTCAAAGAAGTGAAAACCTGCAAGTTGTGAGCCAAACAGGATTAACTGTAAAGGACTGATCATCCAAGCATTTTGAAGATCAAAAAATCGCTCATCCTGTTGCGTGACAATTGTTTCATCTACTAAAGCGCAATAGGCATATTTTGCATCTTGAATATCTTCAGCTGAAAATTGCATCTGACGTGCCTGATGTTCAAAACTTTTCAACATCTCCAGAATTTTTTCACGAAAGGCTTCAATATCTGTAGGGAGATAATGATTTTTTAACAGGAAAACAATATAGAAGCCGTCATGCAGTAAATCTACCAGACTATTCGTATAGGTAGGGTAGCTTTCTACAGGTTGCATGGCTGTATAACCGGCCCCGATTTGATCATCATCAAAAAGTGAAGAAAAAAGTGAAGAAGGAGAATTAGCGATTGTATTCATTTTTATTTTATCCATTCATGACAGCAATCAGTTCAACCGTAATATCCTTAAAACCGTTCGGGATATAAACACAAATTGATTCTGAATCCAGCATGCGCTGATACAGTTCATTATTTGGTTCGATCTCGAAATAATGCACACCGGAACGTACTGGAATTGCAGTAGGAACCTGCATGAGGTGCTGGACGGGTACAGCAGGCAAAGCTGCAACCACACGTTGTTCTACATCTATGCTACTGCCGACTTTAAAACGGATCGGAACATAGGCAATCAGATCATGTGCAGGCATAATGCTACTCGATACAGCAAGATATAGCCGGGTATTGCGACTGATCTTGTCAGTCTCCAGACTACCGAGCCAATAGGACGGGCGCGTTTCTTTTAAGCTGATGCTGATATATCGATTCGAAATAATTGTATCGAGTAAATCTCTGAGAATAATATCAAGCTGATTGAAACTGTCATACAAATGATGATGCTGATACTGCGGTAGTTGATCAATGTCATAGGCTGTTGAAAATGTGAGTAAGGAGCCGCTTAGTCTTAAAAGTTCCGCATATAGCCGTTCCGGATGAATTTGGGGATATTGCAAAATATGATTTAAGGTTGCATAAGCAGTATTTAAGGCATTCACTAGCCAGAAAGAGACGATATCCCCAGAACGGAATTCAATCAGTTTCTGTTCATTTTCCCGATTATTGGATTGAATCGTTTTAATCTTGGCCCGGATAATATTCAAAGTTCGCTTTAAATTGCCTAGCAGATATTCACAGGCCTGAATATGTAAAATTGGAGGAATAAATTTATGATCAAAATTAAAATTTCCCGAACTTTGTCTTTTGATTTGAGCAACCGGAAGATATAAATAACCATCCAGAGGCTGCTGAGGTTCATGGCCAACTTCAAAAAGTTTAAATTCTGCCCGACGGCGTAACAGGGTGATCTCCGCTGTAGTGGCATCAGTGAATAAATCATGAGTAGAGATTAAATGTGAGTGATAACGACTCGTCTGAGTGTTTTCAGCATGACTTACATTCTGCTTGTTCGGTTGTAGCATCGGTAAAGCCAAATAAATTAGCATTTCACCACGCAGGTTTAAGGTATCCAGTTGTACCGGTTCTGGTAATAAATCCTGTACAGGCGCCTGATAAATTTCACCATCTTGCCAGATCATTTCAATTTTGCTCAATGCCAATATATGCATATTGAATTGAGCTTCATCAAATTGAATGGATTGGATCCCGTGAGCAAAAGGAAATGTCGCCCGAATCATATGACTCAAGCGTTGTTCATGATAGGCATCCTGTAATTGAAAATGTTGCGGTCTTAAAAACAGACCTTCGCCCCAAAGTACTTTTTCTGCTTTAAACATTTTAATATTTACCACTCATTCTTAAGTTCATCGTTGACATATACACCTAGTAATTCATGTATATTTTCGATCGGATTCTCGTTCTTAATCACTTGAGCCAGCCATTCATGTAATGGCATCTGACTCCATTTAATCGTCTTTTGCAGCATGTAGCTCACTGGACTATGCGGTTCATTCGATTGAAAATACTGTGCAATTTCTTGTAATAACTGCATCGCCTGTTGACGATTGGCCAGATGGTTTTGGGCTTGAGGTCGAAATTCTTGTATATCTTTAAGCGAGGTATTCATCACTATTATTTCAGGTATTTTGAGAGTGCCAGATTGTGGTGGATTTATTTGATCCTGAGATATTGGAAAAATATCTGTTTTATAAATGCGCTTAATACTGGAAAAGATCGACTCAAGTTGAGAATCTGTGCTTGCAAAACTTGGTGCATCCAGACCCAGCAAATGATCCAGCGTATTTTTAAGATGCTGCCATTGGGTTTGGATTTCCTGAAGATAACCTTCATTCTCGCTTAACACGATTTTGGAGGTCTGCAGCAACGATTGTTCAAAATACTCCAAGTTCTGAACAGCATTATTTTCAGAGCAGTCATCTTGCTGCTGTTGTTTTAGCTGTATATTGCGCTGATGCAGTAATAGCTCATAATCACCCAAACTATAAAAAGGCGCAGAGCTGACCAAAGACACCTGTTTCATCAACGTTGGCAATTGCGTAATCAGACCTTGTAATAATCCCAAACGCTGATCAAGATCATCCTCTTCGATTTGAGGATGTAACGCTAACCAATAACGCTCTAAACTTTGCTGGGTCAGATGCAATCCTCGGGCAATTCCTTTAAAACCATGGAGATGACTCCAAGCCTCTATAAGCCAGCTATATAAACGGATATCTTTTGTTTTTTCGCTTAATAATTCGATTATTTTATCGTGTACAAGTTGCCAATCGGCCTGTTTCGGTTCTGAGACCCAGTCACCTTGATCTAATAAAGGATCATCACAAGTTCTGGCCTTTTTAATCATATGAAAATCATTTGAAAATGAGTAATCCAAACCACAAGGCTGATCGGCTGAAATACTTTTTAATAAATATTCAAATTGCAGACTCATTTTTTATTCCAATTACTATATTTTATTTGTTTTTATTTTGAATTTACGTTAACTAGGCAGCATCTACTTTACTGTTTTTAGAACGTACTTTTGGCGCTGTTTTAACTTTCGGATCTGCGCTATAAAAAATTTCATCATTCTTGATCTCAATATGAATCAGTTTAGGGAGCTTTTCCTCACTCATGGCCATCAGTATTTCTGTAGCCAAAGCAGGTAATACTGAAGCATTTAAAATATGATCAATATTGCGTGCACCGCTATCTACTTCTGTACATCGGCTGAGTAGAAGTTCGAGCAAGTCCTCACTATAAGTAACCTGCGTGGCATATTGCTGCTGAATACGTTGGGTAATTTTACCCAGTTTATACTGAATGATCTGGATTAATAGCTCATCATGTAAAGGATAATAAGGCACAATCTGCATACGCCCTAAAAATGCCGGTTTAAATTGCTGATACAAACTTGGTTTGAGCAGTTCAATTAAGCTTTTTGCATCCGGCCAGTTTTCGACGGGTTGATTTACACAAGCCTGCATAATGGCACTGGAGCCGACATTAGAGGCCAACAGGATTGTCGTATTTTTAAAATCAATTAGACGGCCTTCACCATCTTCCAGCATTCCTTTATCAAAGACCTGATAAAATAATTCCTGCACATCAGGATGAGCTTTTTCGATTTCATCTAATAAAACCACGCTATAAGGATTACGGCGTACCGCTTCAGTCAAAATGCCTCCTTGACCATAACCGACATAACCTGGAGGAGCACCTTTTAAGGAAGATACGGTATGAGCTTCCTGATATTCCGACATATTTATCGTGATCAGATGCGACTCACCCCCATACAATTCTTGAGCCAAGGCTAGGGCAGTTTCAGTTTTCCCCACACCGCTTGGGCCAAGCAATAAAAATACACTTTGCGGTTTGTTCGGATCATCCAGTTTTGCTTTAGACGTCTTAATACCTTGTACCAGTTGATGCAAAGCAAAGTCCTGACCCATCACACGCTGCGATAATTTATCTTGGAGTTTTAAGACCTGTCGGACTTCATCATTCATCATTTTACCCACTGGAATTCCGGTCCAGTCAGAAATAATTTGATTAATCATAGGGACTGTGACGCGTTCAAACACGAGTGGGTTATCAGCTTGAATCTGGATCAAATGTTGCTGTAATACTTTAATTTTATTTTTATTTTCAATTTTTTTGGATTGAACCTGTAATAATTTTATTTCCTGAACCAGTTGAAGTTCTTGCTGCCATTGCTGTTCTACCTGAGAAATTTCTTGTTCCAAATTTGAAATATTTTCTGATAATTCAATTAAACGTGTCTGATGACACGGAAAATTTTGATGCTCCTGATTTAAGATCTCATGTTCTAGCCGAAAATTATGCAGTTGTGCCTGTAACTGTTCTAACTTTGCAGGTTGCGCATTCTGGCTCAAGGCAACCCGTGCCGCGGCTGTATCCAATACACTAATGGCCTTATCCGGTAATTTCCGTCCACTGATATAACGATGTGAATTACGCACCGCAGCAGTAATTGCTTCATCATCAATCTGCAACTGAAAATGCTGAGTCATGAGCGGAATCATGGCGCGCAACATATTAATTGCGACTTCTTCATTAGGTTCTTCTACCTTTATCACCTGAAAACGACGGCTGAGCGCAGCATCTTTTTCAAAATATTGTTTGTACTCCGCCCATGTAGTCGCGGCGATGGTACGCAGTTCTCCTCGTGCCAAAGCTGGTTTTAACAGATTGGCAGCATCATTCTGACCAGCCTGACCACCTGCACCAATCAGCGTATGGGCTTCATCAATAAACAAGATAACAGGATAACTGCAGGACTGAACTTCTCGAATAATTTGCTTCAGGCGATTCTCAAACTCGCCTTTTACACTCGCACCTGCTTGTAATAAGCCCAGATCCAATACATGAAGTTCTACATTTTTGAGTACATCAGGTACTTGATTATTCACAATTTTCAGGGCTAATCCTTCTACCACAGCTGTCTTACCGACTCCCGGGTCGCCGGTGAGTATTGGATTGCTCTGACGACGGCGCATCAGGATATCCACCATCAAACGGATTTCAAACTCACGACCGATCACCGGGTCGATTTGGCCTTGGCGTGCTTTTTCAGTTAGATTAATAGTGTATTGATCAAGTGCCGATGTTTTATTTAATTTTAGCTGTGCGTTAGGTGAATCTTCTTTTACCTTAGTAAGCTGAGAATAGCTCATATTTTCAATACTCTGCTCGCAGAGCTCCAAAAAATGATGTTTGAGATGATCAATTGGAAATAGCTCAAATAAAGTAGAAGCACGAATCGTCATTTGATATAGATCAGGTGCAGTGAGCAGGGCAACCAGTAAATGTCCGCTACGGATCATCGGATTCTGTTCTGCTGAAGCCAAAAGCCAGGCATGTTCTAATGCACGAATAATGGATTTGGCAAAGATAGGCGTACGAGAATTGCCTTTAGTCATTTGCTGAATGCTCTGATTCAGATGATGGGTTAGATCATCTTCGGAAATTTTATACTTTTTGAGCAATAATTTGAGATCGTTCAGGTCTGGCTGCTGTAGCAATTCTAAGAGAAAATGCTCAATTTCGATTTCATAATTTCGCTGTTTGATGCAGAAATTCGCTGATTTCTCAAGGCATAGGCGTGCATGCTCAGATAATTTTGTAATCAAAATTTTTAAATTACTCATATTTTTCTCTTTTAGAATATACAGCCTGATGTTTTTGGAATTTATAGCTATATATTTGTTATTATTAGGTTTATTTTTATTTGTTTAAGTTTTTCTATGAGCAATCAAGATATATTGGCTCAAGATTTTTGGCATATTCTACTCAAATCTATCCAAATGTCTGCATTCATTGGTCGGAATCTTACCATTTTAAAAATTACATAAAATAATTTAACAAAAACGCATTTATGTATTGACTTTCTGTGATAATTTTTTGTTAAATCCGCAACTAGATTTTTGAATTATAAAAATAGAAAAATAAATTTTGATTATAAAAATATAAAACAATAACCAAAAATTGAGGCTTATTTTGAAAAATAATCTAGGTTTTATTGTATTGCTCATCTCAGGGATGGCGCAGCTATGTTTTGCTCAAACCCATGCAGCAGAATTAAAAAAATCATGTATCAAGAGCTATCCACAAGCAAAAAATGATACTGATTCAACTATCATTGATTTATACCAGCAGTTATGCGACAAGACAGCAAGAAAAAATATGCATCTGCAGCAGCAATTGTCTACCCAAATTGCCAAACGCTATGTTGAAGTCGGTGATCATCTGAAAGCGCTCAATTTAATCGAGCAATTACATCAGCAAAATTACATTCATCAGAATTTAACTGATCTGAAATTCCTGGCAGGGATCGGGATCTCTTCCCAAAGCCTAGAACAGATGCGTAGTACAGAAGTCCGTGCCTTAAATGAATTTACCTACCCACAGGCCAAATCGCTGACTGAACATATTTATCTGGCACAGCCTGTAGCAAAATTTTCTGAATCTGCATCAACGACGGCGCGGAATTCAAAAGTAAAAAATACTAAAAATAAACCAAATAACCCAGTAAAACAAAGCCTAAGTCAAAACAAAAATAAAGTATCGAAAAGCAATCTAAAAAATAATACGGCTGCTATCAGTAATAAAAAAACAGAAAGTATCAGTACACGAACCCACACTCCTAGTACTAATCCATTTGGATCATTAAATAATAATTAATAAGGAAAATCATGATGGCTAAGCGTGAAAGTGTACAAAAAAAATTACAGCGTATTCGACCACCACGTGTGCAATTGACCTACGATGTTGAGGTCGGTGATGGCCGTGAAATTAAAGAATTACCCTTTGTGGTAGGGGTTTTGGGAGATTTTTCAGCAGCATCGGAACTTGAAAAAACCAAGCTCAAAGATAAAAAATTTATCAATGTAGACTTGGGAAATATTGATGAGGTGATGCAGTCTCTGGCGCCTCGTGCCAGTTTTCAGGTGGAAAATAGTTTGACTGAAGAGAGTGGCACAATATCAGTAGATTTGGTTTTTAATGCGATGGATGATTTTCAGCCAGAACAGGTAGTCCAACAAGTCGAACCTTTGCGAAAACTGGTAGAAGCACGAGAGCGTTTAACTGATTTACGCAATAAAATATCCAATAATGAACGTCTAGAAGGTTTACTGGATGATATTTTAAAAAATACCGACCAAATTCGTAAAATGAGTATGGAGGCAGACAATGAATCACTCTAATGCTGCAACTAGCACAGATATTGCTATTGAAGGATATTCAATTCTGGACTCTATTGTTGAACGTAGTCGAATTGCGCGTACTGAAGAGGAACATGGTCGTGCCAAGAGTCTGATTAGTGAACTGGCCAAGGAAGTCATGGCCGGTACAGTTATAGTTTCAGACAATATGACCTTGGCTTTAGATAAACGCATTGCAGAAATAGATGCGCTTATTTCTACCCAGCTGAGCAAGATCATGCATCATGAGCAGTTTCAAAAAGTCGAATCCACCTGGCGAGGGCTGTATTACTTTTGTCAGGAAACGCCCTCACACTCTTTAATCAAGATTCGGATGCTGAATACGACTAAAAAAGAACTGATTAAAGATTTTCAGAGTGCCAGTGATTTTGATCAAAGTACGCTATTTAAAAAAATCTATGAAGAAGAATATGGTTCATTTGGCGGTGCGCCTTATGCGACCCTGATTGGTGACTTTGAGTTTGATCGCACACCTTCAGACCTGTATTTGCTCGAACAGATTTCACATGTCGCAGCAGCGGCACATGCACCGTTTCTCTCAGCGGCAAGTCCTTCCATGTTCGGACTGGAAACTTTTACCGATATTGATCGCCCACGCGATGTGTCCAAAATTTTTGAAACAGCGGAATATGTGCAATGGCGTTCATTCCGGGAAAGTGATGATGCCCGTTATGTGGCATTGACCATTCCACGAGTATTAGGCCGTTTACCTTATCATCCTAAAGATGGCAATACGACAGCAGACTTTAACTATGTAGAAGAAGTTTCAGGTGAAAATCATAATGAATACCTGTGGATGAATGCCGCTTATGCTTTGGGCACACGTTTAACCAACGCCTTTGATATGCATGGTTGGTGTGCTGCGATTCGTGGGGTTGAGGGTGGCGGTTTGGTCGAAGGTCTGCCAGTGCATACCTTTAAAACCAATGATGGGGAAGTCATATTTAAATGCCCGACTGAAATTGCGATTACGGACCGTCGTGAAAAAGAACTCAGTGATCTTGGCTTTATTCCATTAGTACATTGTAAAAATACCGATTATGCTGCGTTCTTCGGCGCCCAATCTACCCAAAAACCAAAGAAATATGATAACGATATTGCCAATGCCAATTCCGCATTATCCAGTCAGATACAGTACATTATGGCAGTCTCGCGAATCGCTCATTATTTAAAAGCAATGATGCGAGATAAGGTGGGAAGTTTTACATCTGCAGGAAATGTCGAAGCATTTCTAAACGACTGGCTGTCTCAATATGTACTTTTGGATGATGGCGCTTCACAGGAAGCCAAAGCACAGTATCCACTGCGTGAAGCTTCGATAAAAGTTGTAGAAAATCCGGCTGAACCTGGACATTACAAATCTGTGGTCTTTTTGAGACCGCATTTTCAGTTAGACGAGTTGTCTGTATCTTTACGACTGGTCACTGAGTTACCGCAGTCGAGTCATTAAGACCGCTGCTAAAATTATAAGAATATTTATAACAACAGGAAAATTATTAAAATGAAAGACATTTACATCCAGTTTCGTGGCAAATATAAAGTTGATGGTGAATCTCGTGATTCAGAACATAAAAGCTGGCTAGAAGCAAATTCCTGGTCGCACAACATTCGTCAGCCAAAATCTGCCACATCTTCCAGTGTAGGCGGTCATACCGCAGAACGAGTTGAACATTCCGACATGATTTTTATGAAAGATCTGGATGCAACCAGCCCAAAACTTTGGGAAGCTTGTTCGGCAGGTTATACCTTCGATGAGGTACAAATCGATTTTTATCGTGCTAATGGTGATAAACGCGTTAAATACCTGCAAATTAAATTAAAACATGTGCTGGTTTCTCAGGTCACTCCGACAGTAAATCAAGAAGGCGTTCCAACAGAAGCTTTTGGTTTGAAATATGCAGCAGTTGAGTGGACGTATAATCAGCAAGATATTAATGGTACACAAAAGGGTGCCGTGACCAAGAAATGGTCATTATCAAATAATACTGCTTCTTATGCAGCGTAATTTGACCTTTTTTAGAGGCTGGTCTTGATCAGCCTCTCTGATATTTATAAAAATAAATAAAATTAGACTATAACAATATGAATTTGGATCAGCTTTACCCTTACGGATTTAGAACAACATTATTTGACCGTCTATTACCTCAGGACATTCAATGTTCTCAAGGGCTTTCATTGCAGGCTTTAAGAGAGTCTGTAGCAGATGATCTGGAAGATCTGTTGAATACTCGTTTAGTTAACTTGGATGTAGATGACAGTTATGACCAGGTCAAACGTTCAATTCTTCAATTTGGCATCATTGATTTTGTAGGTCTTTCAACGGCGAATCCAATGGACCGGGATAAAATCTGCCGCTCGATTGAACATTCTATTCACGCGCATGAACCACGCTTAACACAGGTAAAAGTCGAGATGCTGATGGATGAGCATAATAGGGGAAGTCTGTGTCTAAGTATTCAGGCATTTTTAAATATTTATCCTCTATATGAACCCGTAATTTTTGACGCATTCCTAAAGCCTACTACGCAACAATACGTAATTTTGTCTAAAACATCAGCAGGTGTGCTGTGATCGAAGAATTATTACCGTATTACGAAAAACAATTACAGGAATTTGGGCAACAATCACGAGATTTTGCCAATAAATACCCAAAAATTGCCCAACACCTTTCGTTGAATCAAGAGCAGATCGATGATCCGCATATCGAAAGATTGATTCAGGCATTTTCCCTGATTTCTGCCCGAATTGATAAAAAACTGCACGATAGTTATGAAGTATTTACACGTGCTATTTTTGAGGTGATGTTTCCACAGTACCTTAAACCTTTTCCAGCATGTTCAGTGGTCAGTTTTGACGATGCCAGTAAAATCCGACAGCTTAAAAGTAGCCAGCAGATTCCCAAGCAAACTGTATTAAAATCAAAAAGTATCCGTGGGGTACAGTGTGAGTATCGTACGACAAACCAGGTTAATTTATTACCAATCGCCTTAAAATCTGTTAATTTTAAAACGCATGCTTCGACTCATGTTCATTTAAATCGAAATGCAACCTTGAGCTTTGGTATTGAAATTTTTAACCAGCAGCAGCGACTGTTGGAACAACAAAAATTACCTATTTATCTGGATGCAATTTCCAGCTTTCCATTGCAAGTACTAGATTGTATTTTTAAGCCAGAGACTGGTTTTTCTGTAATAGTACAGAATCAAGAGATTGATATTCAAAATCCATTTGAACTAATGGGATTTACTGAAGCGGAAAGTGCGCTCCCAGTTGATCAACATACTCATCATGCCTATCGTTTATTAATCGAGTATTTTTGCTTTCCAGAAAAATTTAATTTTCTTAACCTCAATCTGAGTTTTTTAAGAGAATTAAATATAGAAACCGCAGAATTTGAGCTACACATTCATTTTAAAATAAATCTGAATGATCAAGCTATGATCAGAAATTATTCAGAATTAAATAGCGCTAATTTCAAATTATTTGCGACACCAGTTATAAATTTATTCCCTAAACAGGCTGAGCCACAAAAAATTGATCATCTGCGCCTGGAATATTCATTAATAAGTGATGTACATCATCCTGAATATTTTCAGGTATATGCGATCACCGAAATGAAGTTATTGAGAGAGAAACGCGAGAACAGTCAAAAAACTTATCCCGTATTACCTTTTTTTGCCATGAGTCATTATCATCAGGCTGATGCTCAATTTTATTATCACCTGTTGCCCGAGCAAAGTAATACCAAGCATACAGAACTGAAATATTCGATTATTTCCAAATCTTTAGAACCACAAAAAATTTCATCAGACTTTATCAGTATGCAGTTGTTATGCAGCAATCGGGATTTACCTTATGAAAGTTATAACAAAGATCAGAATAACTTATCTCTCAATGACAATAGTTTGGCACGTAAAGCCATATTATTAAAAAGACCCAATTTACCTTATTGTTTTGATCAAAAGCAGCAAGAACAGTGGCGAATTATCTCGCATTTATCATTGAATAATCTTTCTTTAATGAAAGCAAATGCAGTCAGTCACATTAAGGAATTACTTGAACTGTATAACTTGCCGCAATCCAAAGACAACCGGCTAATTATTAATTCAATTCAATCGATCCAGTTTTCTCTGAGCCAGAAGTTGCGTGAGCATAAACCATTTCCACTTTTTGTACGGGGTGTCAAAGTTGAAATCCAGATCGATCCAGAAGTCTTTAGAGGAGCCAGTCTGTATATCTTTGTGCAACTTTTAAATTATATTTTTAATTTGAAAGTTCAAATGAATAGTTATGTGGATATGCACGTCATAGATTCAAAGTCAAAACAGGAGTTATACCAATGCATACAGAATGTTGGTGGCAAAAGGCTTCTGTAGTTGATCGGCTCTTTCAGCAGCCGACCAGCTTTGAATTTATTCAAGCCACGCGATTATTAAGACATGCACCTGAACGAAACAGACATCAAGAATGGAGTAAATCATTTCAATTTATTAGTTCACTCAATCTTAATTTTCCGACTTCTGAAATTGAATCATTGCAATGTGAAGATCATAAAGTGCAGATGACCAATTTAATCGTAGGGTTGACTGGCGTACAGGGCGTATTACCTTATATCTATACAAATAAAATTAAACAGAGTACCCGGGCACACAGAGAAGAAAGCTTACACTTTCTCGGACTATTTAATCATAAATTAACCGCCCAATATGTCGATGCCTGTTTGAACTATCATTTACCAATGCGTTATGAAGTTGAGCAGGAAAATCATTATCTAAACATGCTTCATGCTTTGAGTGGCTATAGCGGTCAACAACATGAACAGCAACCTATAGATGACTATTTTGCTGAGTTTTCAGGCTTGATGCAGGGGCAAAATAATACCCATTATGCGTTAAGCAGCATATTGTCTTGTATTTTTAAATATCAATTTAAGATTAATGAGTTTATTCCGGAAAGCTTTCAACTGGATGATCAGCAAAAAAGCGGTTTGGGAGCTTTGCAACCAGTTTTACTGGGAATCAACAGCTTCTGTGGAGAGACCATTCAGCAAATTGATGAAAAAATTGAAATCGTTATTGGTCCATTAAAACGTGAAGACTATATAAATTTTTTATCTGAAGGAATACATAGCGCTAAATTGAAACAGTTACTTCAAACCTGGTGTAGCCCGACCATGTTAGTGGATCTTCGGTTGATTCTAGACAAAGATGAATTATGCCCAGCCCAACTTGGAGAAGTACATTCGATGGGGCTAGCCAGAGGAGCTTTATTAATGCTGAATCCGGCAATCCACAATGCGGAAACCTGCTATAGCCTGATAGGAAAAATGTCATGATTAAGCGTATTATTCAGACTTTTATAGTTTTATCCGTTTTAAACAATGTTCTTGTCATTTATTACTGGCGAGATACTCAATACGATCCATCAAATATTGATTTCCTATTATATTTTGGCATTTTACCTTTGTTAATTTGCTTGTTGTTATTAACACCTTATTTTATTTATAAAGCTGTAAAATCCTATAAACAAAGACAGCAAGAACAAAAGGATAGGGCTCATAAATCTCTTCAAGCACAACAGCAAGAATTAGAAAATAAAGAAGAATTGGATCAAGCGATTGAGGATTACACGCTCAATATTTTTTCAGCTGCCGCTTGGCACAGTTTTGGCGAAAATGCAGAGATCTTGCAGCACATGAAGCAGTTCAAGAGTCCTGAGCTGGACTCAGAACTGCTAAATCGTTTTGGTCTACCTATATTGACATATCGCATTCATTCTGTGGACCGCTTACTTGAAGAAAACAGAACTAATGAAGAAATGCTTCCGACATTACGGGAACAACGAATTCAACAGTTGATTCAACAACAACTCCAACAGCATGAAGAAAGTCTGAGCTTAATTTCGGAACAGTTAAAACGTTCAGCACTATTTTATGATCACGAACTGGCTTATCAATATCGAATGCATCCGGGATGGATACAGGAAAACTACTGTGAAGATGAAGAAAATATTGCCTCTAATCCAACAGCAGCAAGTCGATTAAATAGGCTGAATCTGCATATTTTATTGGTGGATCATATGACTGGGGATTGGAGTGATCTCTATCAAGAGCAGCTTATAAGTCAAATTCAACAACAATATGCATTGCTGCCTGCCCAAATTCATATCGAGTTTCATTTCCTGTCTGCTGATCGTGCTTATTCAGCCTTACTAGATTTAGTACAGGAAATTTCAGGTCAATCATATGAGATCAGCCTGATCATTATGGCGGATTCTGAAATTGATCAGGATTATCTAGATCAGCAATTTTGGAAAAATGAAGACTATATTGCTGCAGAATATACTGCCAGCTGGTGTTTATCCGCACATGACTTAGAGGTTGAGGGGATGATGCCTTCACGAATATTGACTCTCAGCAAGTACGTCACTGACCTATATGCGTACTTGGGTCAGAATCAGGTTGATCTGTCCTATCAGCTGGAACAGGCACATCCTTTTTTAGTTTTCTTAGATGAAGCCACTCAGTCTAAAACAATGAAAATAATACAAGAAAAATTTACTAATATTGATTTTGAGCCGGAGCATACCATTTATCCTCAAAGCTATTTGGGGCATACCCAACAATTGGCAGCAGTTTTTGCAGCGATGATGTCATCATATCTATACGACAATGTCATTACAATAAGCTATAGCACACAACAAGAATCAAGCTATTTATGTTTTAAAAATAAAGAAAGTGATCAACTGAATGAAATCTCATTAGTAGCCTAACTATTTATAAAAATTAAAGAAAAAAGAGATAAAAGTGAATACATTATTTTATACAGTGCTGGGGTATGTCTGGCAGTACATTAGCAACCCTAAAACAATGATGGCCTTATCCTTTTTAGTGGTCATTATTTCTATAAAAAATACGGTTTCTGATCGCATTTTCTGGATATTGCTGACCGTCTATGTCGCCATATTAATAGGCTGGGGGATTTATACACTTATCCGGTGTTATCTGCATACTAAAAAGGGTGAAGAAATCGAGACTGCCTTATCTCAAGGTTTTGCAGCTGAAAGCAAATACAATAATAAAGAAGAACTTCAGCAGATCAGTCAGCAAGTCAAACAATCTATTCAGCTGATTCGTAAGTCAAAATTAGGCGATCGTAAGGGTCACGCGGCACTGTATGAACTTCCTTGGTATATGGTCATCGGTAACCCGGCGGCTGGGAAAAGCTCGGCGATTTATCATTCCGGTTTGCGGTTTCCTTTTGAAGAAACTCATCAGAAAATGGTCTCTGCCGGACTTAGCGGAACTCGAAACTGTGACTGGTTTTTTTCAACTCAGGGTATTTTCCTGGATACAGCCGGACGCTATTCAGTCTATCCGGAGGACCATTCTGAATGGTTAGGCTTTTTAAATATTCTCAAGAAAAATCGTTCTAAAGTGCCAGTGAATGGTCTTATTGTGATCGTAAGTATCGCTGAGTTGGTCAATCAAAGTCCGGAGAAATCTCTACAACTGGCCAAGAACCTGCGTGCCCGTATTCAAGACCTGACTGAACGTCTAGAAGTTTTTGCGCCAGTTTATTTGGTATTTTCCAAGATGGACCTGATTGCCGGCTTCACGGAATTTTTTGATTGTTATCATGGACAAGAATTGGATCAGGTTTGGGGCGCAACTTTGGCTTATCAACCAGACTCGAGTGCAAATGCTGTTCAGCTATTTGAAAAGCATTATGGCATTTTATATGAGGGTCTGAAAAATGTAAGTATGACCCATTTAACCCGTCGGCATTCACAGCATATTTCACCCAGTGTAATGACCTTTCCATTGGAATTTAAGAGTCTCAAACCGGTATTAAGAACCTTTATCTTCACTTTATTCCAAGACAATCCTTATCAGTTTAAACCGGTTTTTCGTGGATTTTATTTTACCAGCGCCTTACAGGAAGGCTCCATTGAAAGTCCAATGACAGAACAGATTGCTGAGGACTTTCATCTGATCCGTAGCGATAATCATGATCTTGGCCTGTCTAAAGAGTCTGTATCACAGAATCATGGTTATTTTCTGAAAGGTTTATTTTCTGAAGTGATTCTTAAAGATAAAAATCTGGTGAAGCAGCATATTAATCCGGCACGAAAACGCCGACGCTTTATGGCTTTTACTGGTGCTTTACTTACTGTATCGATGGTGTTGAGTCTGTGGGTGTGGTCTTATCGAAATAATCAGCAATTAATGGAAGAAGTTCAGGCGGACCTGAATAAGGTCGTACAGATGCAGAAACAGTCAGGAACGGAGCTGGTCACACAAATCGATGCATTATTAATTTTGCAAGCTCATCTACAACAGTTAGATCAATTTGATCAGAAGCGCCCATTAAAATACAGTTTTGGTCTATATCAAGGACAACAGATCAGGGAGAAACTGCAAGCTGAATATCTTAAAGGAATTGAGCAATTAGTATTGCAGCCCAGCCAGCAAAATATTGCAGAATATCTACAACGGGTAAAAAACAATGCAGCAGTTCTTAAAGAAAATCATATTCATGTGCAAATTAATCCGACTGCACAAGTTCAGCAACTCGCATTAGAACCATCTGACCAAAATCCGCAAGATGCTTATAATGCACTTAAAACATATCTGATGTTGAGTAACCGTAAATCTATAGATTCCAGTCATCTCAGCGATCAGTTGACACGTTTTTGGCGGACTTGGCTGGATCAGCATCGTGGTCAGCTGCCACGTGCTGAAATGCTGCAAAAGGCCGAGCAGTTACTTAGCTATGCCATGACACTGACAGATTCGAGTTCATTTCCCCAGCTGGATTCCGATACTGTTCTGGTTGAACAGACTCGCCAGGTTTTAACCGCGATGATGACCGGAGTGTCTGCACGAGATCGTGTATATAACAAAATTAAAATGCGGGCTTTGATACGTTTTCCTGCATTAACGATCAAACAGATGGTCGGGGAGAATGCTCAGACAACCATGTTGGGAAGTTATGCCTTACCCGGTTTTTATAGCTATCAAGCCTGGAACGAATATGTACAACCTGCCATAGAAACCGCGGCGCAAAGCCCAACTGAAAGTAAAGATTGGGTACTTAATACATCACAGTCTGATGATTTGAGTTTTAGTGGCAGTCCTGAACAAATTCGACGCCAGCTGACTGAAATGTATAAAAAAGAATATATCAGCGAATGGCGTAAATTCTTGGGTGCCATTTATTATGCCAAGGCCGGTGACTTTAATCAGCAAACATATCAGATAGATATTCTTGGCGAACCAGAAAACTCACCGATTCGTAAAGTCATACAACGGGTAGCGCAAGAAACCAGCTGGGATAATCCAATGGTACAAGCTGAGTTGGCGGTTCCACAAAAAGGTTTTATTGCCTGGTTTAAACGCAAGATATTGCAACGTCATGATGGCAAGTTGGCACAGAATTCTGCATCGACTTTCTCTCAGGGGATGATTGCCAAAGACTTTCAGATCTTCTACCAGATTGTACGTACACGAGATGATTTGCAGAACCGGTCGCTGCTGGATGAGTATATGCAATCTCTGGCCAAGATACGGAGTCGCTTTAATGATCTAAAAAGTTCTGGAGATATTGGTCCGGCGAGCATGATGCTCCTTAAGCAGACCGTTGATGAGCAGAATTCTATCTTTAATATCACTCAAAAGTTTGTGGATGAGAAAATGTCGGTAGGAACCCATGAGCTGGATCAACAGCTGATTAAAAAGTTGTTTAGTGTTCCTCTCACACGTTCCTTTGAAAGTCTGATGCTTCCGGCACAAGCTGAAATGAACGAACTCTGGCTAATACAGGCCTATCAACCATTTAATGCAAATTTATCGCAAAAATATCCGTTTAGCAGTCAAGGTAGCTTACAGGCAACCTCTCAAGAAATTAATCAGATTTTTGGTGAAAATGGCAGTATTTCCCGTTTTGTCAAAGAGCATCTTGACCCCTTAGTGATCCGTCGTGGCTATAGCTTAAGCTCGAAAACCTGGCAAGATTTAGGGCTTAATCTAAATCCTGTGTTTGTTGCAAACTTTCAAAATTATGTCGCGCCTGTGAATGGTATGGCAACTGGTGAGTTAAATAATACCAGTCGTCAGGCAGTGAGACCCAATCAATCTAATTTCCAGTTTTACCCACTGGAACAGGCTCATTTATTGGCTTATACCATTGATATTGATGGACAAAGAATGCTATTTGAAAACGGAATTCAACAATGGGTGAATTTTATCTGGCCAAATTCCGGCGCAATTCCAGGCGCACGGATCACGGTGATTGATTTGGAAGGGAAGACCCATACCATTTTTGATGAGCCTGGGGAATATGGAATCAATCGTTTGATTGATAGTGCTCAGCGTACACAAAAAGGCAATATTTTTGAGATGGTCTGGCGCAGTAAAGAGAATCCTGAACTATTTGTGAAGACCAATTTTCGTTTGGTGAGTGGAAATAATGCAAGTTCTATCGGAAGTAATCCAAGTTATAGCAATTTACAGTTGGTGGATCAGGTTGTTTCGAATAAAGCAGTAAGAGTGGTCGCAGCACAGAATACGACGATGTCAGGAAAAACAGCTCAGATAACTAAGACGACTGCTGCAAACACAGGAACTTTAGCGCCATGATACTCATCAATCATATTGTAAATGGATCACGTGGGTGAATTGATATGAATTAAAAACAACCAATTTTAGTGTAGAAAATAATTCAAGGTTGGCGGTACTAGAATAGTCTTTAACTGAGAGTCAGATAAGCCTGACTCAAAGCATTAAATTAATTAAATAAACATTTATAGAAGCATAAAATGAAAATAAAAAATAAATACTTAAAGTTAAATAAAATCATTATTTTATTCTGTTTTTTAATTGGTTTTAATGTGCATGCACAACCTGTAATTGCTGAAGGTAATGTACCGAATAACAGTAGTAAGCAAGCTATTTTGGCGAAATTGTATTCAATTTATGGTCAGGAAAATGTGATAGATCGCATTCAGATTCGTCAAGTAGTAGCACCAACGGATTGGTCAAATATAGTCACTGATGTGATTAATGAAGATCTTAAAAAGGTTAAACACGGAATGTTAACAATTAAAGGTTCTGATATTCAGCTAACGGGTAAAGTATCAAATTCTTATGAAATTCATGATACTACAGAAAGATTTAAGGGTTTAACACCCGAAAATTACCGTTTAAATGCACAGCTTTCAGTCAATCAGGCAGAACAGAAGATTATTGATGCTGCATTAAAGAACCGGATTATTGAATTTGAATCTGGCAGTGCAATATTAGCAACTTCAGGTATACAGATACTGGATGAAATGGTCAGTGCCTTAAATAAAGTTAGCGGAAAAAAGATACGGATTATTGGACATACGGATAGTTCAGGCGATACTAATAAAAATCTCATGTTGAGTCAGCAACGTGCAGAAGCAGTAAAAGCTTATTTAATCGCAAAAAATCTTCCAGCGCATTTACTGAGTACTGAAGGTTCAGGTTCAAGTAAACCTGTAGCGGATAATGCAACAGCTGAGGGTCGTAAGAGAAATCGTCGGATTGAATTTGAAGTGCTTTAACGTTTAAGTTGCTTGAGCAGCTATAAGTATATGGTGAATGACCTGTATGAGTATATTAATAGTTGTTATTCACCAATTAAAATGTCTATGCGATAAACCATTTAAAATGTCCTGTTTTTAACCATAAGAGTCAAGCACAGGATTTAACTTTCTTTGTTCAATAACAGCTTTCTGAGCTTTACGACTCGGCATACTTTTCTTGAGACGGGAACGTTTATTCTGTTTTTCCAACTCTTCATGCTGTTGCTGAATATGTGCCAGAACTGTACCTAACCGTTTATTCTCAACGATCTCATTCTGCTGTAGCCCAGCTAATTTATTGAAAATGCTGTAGTTGAGCTTTCGTCCCTCGTGCATGAGAGCCACAGTCCCATCCGGGTACTCCAGAAATGAAATATATTGCCCAACAAGCTTATGATTCAGCTCTATCGGTTCAAGCAGATAAATACATTTGTCATAGGTCAGGGTCAGATTCTTGGTGACCTTACGCGGTTCCTGCCAGGTAAAAATATCATCCAGTTCAAGATGAGATTCGGTTAATGGCCGATGTAAATTCTTTGAGTTTCGCGCACACTTGGCAAACTTCTGATTGAAATGCTCAATAAAGCAGGGCAGCCAGGCATTTGCCTCGGCAATTGAACAGATACCTTCTAGGCGCATTTCCTTGATCAGGCGATCCTGGAGTGTTCTATTGGCACGTTCCACACGGCCTTTGGCCTGGGGTGAGTTGGCGAAGATAATATCAATATTTAACTCATTCAGAATCCACCCAAATTGCGTGATCTGGCTATCTTGGCTCGATTTCTGATTCACTCGGAATACCGAGTGTTTATCGCTATAAAACGCTAAAGGCTTGCCGTATTGCTCAATGTAGGCTCGGGTTGAAAGCATATAATCAAAGGTCGTTTCAGCCTCACAAAAGCGCAGATGCAACAGCTTTCCAGTGGCGTCATCGATATAAACCAGCAAGCAGCATTTGGAAGCTCGACCTTCAAACCAGTTATGATATGAGCCATCGATCTGGATCAGCTCACCGAAGCAATCACGGTTGTATCGAGGCTGATATGGACGTTTCAGGCGCTTGGATCGAGGAATCCAGAGGTCATTTGCAGTCATCCAGCGACGAACCGTTTCTACCGGGATATGCAGGCCAAACATGCTGCTGAGCTTCTCATGCGCCAATGTAGGACCAAAGCCAAGTAAATGTTCAGAAATAATGGAAAGACATTCTGATTTTAACAGGACGTCATGGCGACGATGACCCGGTTGACCACGACTGGCATGTGCCATACCTGAGACACCATCTTGATTGAGCTTCTGCAATAACCGGGTAATTTGACGGGTGGAAAGATTCAGGATTTCAGCAGCACGGACCTGGGTAATACGATGATCTCTAACGTCTTGCAGAACTGCAAGACGTTGAATTTCTTTATCAGACATAGTGATCAGCATCTATATTTTATATCCAGTCCATGGTGATAAAAACCATCATAAACCAGACATTTTTATTGGTGAGAATATAGACACTTTAAATGGGTTCTAACAATAGTATTTCGTATAATGTATATTATGTTAAATTGAGTACATGATACTTTAAGTTCATATCTTCCTTGTCCATAAAAGTGAATTTTGAAATTTTTAGAAGAAAATTGAATTAATCAGTCCAGCCCAATAAAACTGGGCTGATACTTTATTGTGGGATTTAGCAGACGCTCTGCACTGCATTTACAAACCGCTCTGTCTCAAAAGTATGATTAGATGTCAGGCCAAACTGGCTCACCTCGCCAACAATTACGGCGCGTCCCATGCTCAGTGCGACATAAATGCCGGCAATATTTTCTAATAAGGTGGCAAATGGAATCAGGCACAAATGCCGTCCAAGCTGACTGCTGGTCAGTGCCTGGCTCAGTGAATGAGTAATAGACTCAATGGTGTCTTCAGCCAGACACACGCCTTTCGGTGTCCCGGTACTGCCCGAGGTATAGGTGATTTTTGCCGGTTGCTGGGTTTGTAAAGAAGATGAATACTGTACTGCCTGCTCTAGCTGAAAAAAGCGTGCATGTAGCTGGCCAGTAATGGAAATCTCATCTCTACTCATGTCTTGAGCCAGATTTAACAGCCATTCTGGTGCAGAGAAAGATTCATCCAGAATACAGAGCAGCTCGGTTCGGCTGTCGGAAAGCAGATGCCGTACCTGCGCTGCAGTAAAAAACAGAGGCACCGGAATCACGGTCATGCCGGCTTTTTGTGCGGCAAGATCGACTACAATCCAGTCTATACTATTTATGCCCCACAAGGCCAGATGGCGCAGATTAAGCTGCTTGAAACTGGCACTCAATAATTCTACCCGCTGCTGTAGCTCCGCATAGCTGAGTGTTGGCCTGTGCGGTGACTACCGCTTCTCGTTGCGGATATTGTCGTGCTTGCAGGTTGATACGTTCAAATAAAGCAGTCATCATTTAAATTCTGTGCCTCGCTGATCAAGCAAAATGCTTTAATGACTAAATTGATAAAGTTGACGAGCGACTTGTAGGGCTTCTGCCACATCAATCGCCAGCACATAAGGTTTCTGCTGGTAATAACTGCCCCACAGGCGTTGTGCCTCTCCAAGGACTTGCGGATCAGCCTTTTCAAGCACATAAAAACGTAATCCCATCTGTTGCAACACATAACGTACTGCAGTTGTTCCGGTACATACTGCCCATTCGATGTGTTGCTGCGAGAGATGAAAAACCAGAAAGGACACCATCAGTTTGGCTTTGTCCATATCTAGTGCTGTCAGATTGCCAATTTCTACTACTTTGTCTCGGCTGACCCTGGTCTGGCTCAGTTTGCTTAATATGTTTTCAACGGGTTCATCGAGATACTGTTCCAGAAAGGCATTAAATTGATTTAAATGCTGCATACCAATCACCACCTGCATCTCGGCTCCGTGATAACCGGCAAACAGGGTTGAAGAGAAGCTCGATACAGTGGCCTGATGGACTTGCTGATATTTTTCCTGAATAAAATTTTCCAGGCTACGGCGTTCAGGTGTCTCGCTTTGTTCTACAGTTTTGACCGTCAAATGTAGCGATTGATCCTGTGCTGAAATTACCGGATACGCCGGAGGTACTTGTAGTAAAAATTTATTGTGATTGATTTGTTTTTTATATTCAGGCTGCTTGAAATATGTATTTAGAAAGTGAATCTGACTAGATAAATAAGGATCAAAACTAAACTTGATCATTTGGCTCACACCACGAAATTAACTTGCTACTCAAGATAGAAATCCAAACTTAAAAAATTCTTAATTTTGTGCAAAAGAATGTAAAAGCTATGTGTATAAAAAATCCAGAGAACGGCCGGTTTTTTTAAGAGCATTTTAAGATTGAAAATTTAAGTTGTTCCTATCTCTCTATTGACTGAATCTGCTTTATGTCTTCCTACCGATCACCTTATAAAGGCACCTCAGGAACGCAGCGTATTTTTAATGCGACCCGTTATTCCATGGCTGGTTTTAAAACCGCCTTTCAAAATGAGGCCGCCTTCCGGCAGATCCTGCTGATTAATCTTATTTTGATTCCTCTAAGCTTTTGGATGCCAGTTAGCCGAGTTGAGCAAGCGCTCATGGTCGCCGTGTGCCTATTGGCGTTGATCATTGAACTGATTAACTCAGCGATAGAGGCAGTGGTAGATCGTATTTCCATGGAACGGCATGAACTGTCTAAAAATGCCAAGGATATGGGCAGTGCGGCTCAGTTTGTAGCACTTAGTTTAATTGCCCTGACCTGGGGCATCATTTTGGCTGGTCATTTGATTTGACCTCTGCTCTTGCTACTGCCTGAAATGGACAACTTAAAAATGATCACTGACCGTTCCCGGTTTTTACTGACCCAAACTTTACTTTTGATCTTCAGTTTTTTGATTCTTCTCAACTTCTTTGACATTGGAGGAGTGCTGGACTTACAGCTCATCTATCCCTTTATCGATGATCATGGTCAATTTCCCCTTCGAAAACAATGGGCACTGGCAGAACTCAATCATCGCTATGTTAAAGACCTGCTGATTCTAGTGTATATCACATTATTACTGGGCTGGTTGGCATCACTGAAATGGCAGAACTGGTATATACGGCGCTGGGAATTTGGCTATTTTTTTAGCATGGTAGTGCTGACCACAGCCTCGATCGGAATTTTAAAATCCCAGTCAGCCCATGCCTGTCCCTGGGATATGACCATACCTACCCATAATGGGATTTTGTGGGATTTTAGTGCCACTGCAGGCCACTGTTTTCCTGGCGGGCATGCATCTAGTGGTTTTGCGTTAATGGCCGGCTATTTTGTTTATCGCATTTCTAACCGCAAGCGTGCTTATTTTCTTCTGATCGCTGCAGTAATTTTAGGGTTGGCCATGGGCTGGGCACAAATGATGCGCGGTGCACATTTCCTGAGTCATAACCTTTGGACTGGCTGGATTATCTGGTGCATGAATGTCATTGGCTATACGCTGTTTAGCCACAAACTCCCCCAATAGAAAAGACCACTCCTATACGCTCTAGTATCAGGCAACCTTAACTCCAAAAACTAGAAGCCTATTTGCTTAGGCTTTGGCCAAAGGAAACTTGACCTGTACACAAAGGCCACTCAGATTGACACTTCGCGAAAATTCTAGTGTTCCACCCAAGCGCTCGGTGGCTTTATCTACAATGGATAAACCCAAACCGCTGCCAATTTCTGCATGGTTATGTATCCGGTAGAAGCGTTGCCGGATCTGATTGAATTGAGCGGGATCTATCCCTGCACCACTGTCTTCAATCTGTAAAACTGCCTGATGGCCTTGCTGGAAAATCGACACATTAATCACGCCATCCTTCGGACTATATTTAATCGCATTATCAATTAAATTATAAATAATCGAGTGCAAGGCCGAAGCTTGGCCCTGAATCAATAGTTCCTGCTGCTGCTCTACCCCTAAATCAATGTCTTTCTGTAGCGCCAGTTGAATCAGCTCTTCGATACAGGTGACTGTCATTTGATTCAGTGATAGCAATTGAACAGGTTCGCTTAAACCTTCGGTCACATCCTGTTTGGCCAGACTTAATAACTGGTTGACCAGATGCTGCATGCGCAAAATGCCTTGACTCAAATTATGGATAGACTCGCTCTGAGGGAACTGCTGTAGCAAAATTTGTAGCTGTAAATTCAAGGCCGTCAGTGGCGTGCGTAATTCATGTGCAGAATCCGCTACAAATTGACGTTGTTCCTGTTGGGACAGAGAAATTCGGCCAAACAGATAATTCATTTCCTGAATGGTCGGTTCCAGCTCCAGGGGATAATCTTTCATTGCAATTGGCTTTAAGTCTTGTGCCTTGCGGCTGGCCAATTCAGTTTTAAAGTCATTGAGTGGCTGAAAATTTTTCCGGATCATCCAGCCTAAGCCAAACACTGCAAAAGGTAAAAAAAGTACGTAAGGAAGAAACATATTGGCTGCCAGTTCCAGCGCCAGTTCCTGCCGGACATTTTGCTGCTGGCTCACCTGAATCTGTAATTGCTTAGCAGGAATAATATAAGTTAACCAGGTTCCATATGGCGTTTGATGCTTGTAGAAACCTGCTTTCCTGACCGGTGCCACCAGAACATCCTGCGGATGCAAGGAAGTGGCTGTATCTGCATAGGACCAGATATCTACAAATAAATCTTCTTCACTGTATTGTTTGGCTAGATCGATTTGACTCTGCAGGGGCTGCGGATGATTTTCTGCAATACGCTCTGCCAGACTTTGCATCTGTTTATCCAGTACTTCATTAATTTCTTCGAGCGCAATCCGGTATGCCGCAAAGATCAGCACACAGCCCAGTACTACGCTAAATAATGAAATATAAATAACCAGACGTTTTTGCAAGGAATAACGTTTCTGCATGGCGCTCATCCTAAGCGATATCCTAGCCCGCGTATGGTACGTATGAAGTCTTTTCCTAATTTTGCCCGCAGATGATGGATATAGACTTCTACCGTATTACTACTGACATCACTATCAAAATCATAAAGCTTGTCTTCCAGATCATTCTTGGAAAAAATTTTATTCGGATGATTTAACATGGCCATTAAGATGGACCATTCCCGGTTGGATAATTCTATAGCCTGTCCATTAAACAGAGCGATATGCTGCTCCAGATCTAGTTCCAAACCACTGTGTGATAATTTCTTATTCGTATCTATCCCGGTATTTTTTAAACCACTACGGCGTATTAAGGCATGAATACGGGCCAGTAGCTCGTCAAATTCATAGGGTTTAATCAAGTAATCATCTGCTCCCTGATTCAGCCCATCTACCCGGTTTTGTAATTGATCCCGGGCAGAAATAATCAGCACCGGTAAATTCGGAAACTTCTGCCGGATATTTTTTAGCACCAGCATGCCATCCATCATCGGCAAGCCTAAATCGAGCAGGACAATATCATATGCCTGCTGCTGTAACTGTTTTAAACCCTCAATCCCATTATTGACCCAATGCACATCAAACTGATGCAGCTTGAGCAATGTTTCAGTCGACTCGGCAATCATAAAGTCGTCTTCAATAATTAGTATTTTATGCATTTCAAGCTCTGTTCTTTAAGGATGGTGAGCATTGTGCAAGCATATCATTTTTAGCTTCAATCACTTGCGTTTTTATATCCAGCAAGCTTAATAAGCTGGGGAAAAGATGATCCTGACTACGGGCCTGTTCGGTCTGTCCTTTGAGACAGCTGACCTGCTGGGTATTCTGCTGCTTCCAGGCATCGGAGAACCACATCAGCATCGGGACATGGGTTTGCTGGGTCGGCGCCATACTATAAGGTGCGCCATGCAGGTATAAACCATGCTCTCCGGTAGATTCTCCATGATCAGACAGGTACCAGAAACCGGTTTGATATTGAGTTTGCTGCTTTAAAGTTTCAACGATCTGGGCAAGAACATGGTCTGTATATACAATCGAATTATCATAGCTATTCTTTAATTCTTCTGTACTGCAGCCCTGAATAGCATTGCTATTACAAGTTGGTTGAAATGGCTGATACGGCGTTTTGGAACGCTTGAAATATGCTGGCCCATGACTGCCCATCTGATGCAGCACAATTAACTGCGGTTTCTGGTTATTTTTATCCAGATGCGCCAGATAATCTTTCAGACTATCCACCAGGATTTCATCAAAACATTCACCAGAAGCATCACACCACTTCTGTTTCAGTTGTGCCGGAATCTGATACTTTTGTACCCGGTCACAGGCACCTTTACAGCCTGAGTTATTATCAATCCAGGTCACCTGATATCCGGCGCGCTGAGCAATATCCAGCAAACCTTCACGGTGGCTGGCTAGCTGTTCATCATAGGTTTCACGTGACATGCCCGAAAACATACAAGGCACTGAAACGGCAGTTGCAGTTCCACAAGAGCTCACCTGATTGAAATTAATCACCGCTAACTTGCTCAGTTCAGGATTGGTATTGCGCGCATAGCCATTTAAAGCAAAACTCTCGGCACGTGCAGTTTCTCCAACAACTAGCACCATCAATTTGGGATGCTCCTGCATTTGGGCCTGCTGTAACAGATGTGCATCTTCGCCAAAAGCCACCAAAGGTAAATTCGCTTTAGGTGCTTTCTTTTTATAATAGGACAAGGTGGACGCGATGCTATTTTGTGGAGAAAGCATACCCTTCAGATCGCGGTGCTCACGGAAGATGGCGGCATAATCGACATAGAAACAGAACAATAAACCTAGAATCAGTCCGAGTGAGACTACACTGCTCAGGCTTTTATGCACCAGCTGATGCCCAAGCGATGCAGGCTGAATTTTAAGCATCCAGATGATAAAAAGTGGAAAAACTACAAATACTAGTGTCCAGATGACCAGTCGCATTGACCAGAGATCTCGAACTTCGCGGGCATCGGTTTGCAGCATATTCTGGATCTGATCTGGCGTAATAACGACCCCCAGACTATTGACAAAGTAAGCACTGAAACCACCCAGAATGATCAAGACACTGGCCAGTATTTTGGCGTTCCATTTCCAGTTCAGCCACTGTAATACCAGATTGTAAAACGCAATAATGATCAGCGCCGTAGCGACCAGTAACAGACCTGCTTTTAGATTGGCATAAGGCGTAAATTCATGAATTTTTTGATAGAAAGCAAAGTTTAGGATCAATCCCAGCCACATAGCCAGCAACATGTTGAAGCCTGAAAGACTAATCGACTTTTTAGGTCGCTGACTAAAAAAGGACGAATGGGAAAACAGCTTCAGCATGATCCGTGGCTCAAAGACTTTAAGATGCTTTAGCCTAGAATCTGAATCTTAAAAATGACTTAAAATGATTAGATCATTTCATAATATATGCAAACCCGCTCTTCTTTATTTCAAACTCAGAAGAATAAAGATAAGTCCTAACATATGTAGAATCTGGCTAGGCGCAAAATACAGAAAAAACTTCCATCCCCCGGTCACAAAAGAATTGATACTTTTAGACACCGCATGTGCCGCAAGTCCAATCATGACAGCATAAATTAAAGTCAGGTTGTGAGGATTTCCTTGTATCACTACACCTGCTACAGCAGCATGCACTTCAAATAAAGAGGCTAAAAAAGTACCTAAAATTAAGCCGCTATCTCCCAGTAAAAGATTTGCGCCGTAAATCCCGGCCTGGATTAAGGTCAAACTGACCGCAATAATCACCGCTTCTTTTATACTGAACATTCGGCTATCAATTTCTTGTATTTCATTGATGGTCGTACTGTTATCCGCTTGGGGAGTTCGATAAATCAAGAATCCGGCTGCAATACATAAAATTCCGATCCCCACCAAACTCGGAATCAGCTGGAACTTGAACCACTCTACGCTCACTCCCAGAACAATCAGCAAGAGCTGTAATAAGGTGGCAATACAGGAGATCAATCCGGCGCCTGCATTTAATTTTGCACTGGCCCGCCCGGATCGGACTTGCATGCCCAAACTGGCAATCGTGGCCGTACTGGAGACAAATCCCGAGGCTAAGGCAGATAAAATGAGAGCCTTATCATTGGATAGGATTCGTTTTGCCACATGTGCCATGGACTGCACAATCAAGATTAAAATGAGTAGTTTAAGGATGATATAGGGATTCAGTACGGCGCCCCACAAGGGCTTATTGGGCATGACCGGCAACGCAATCAATATCAAAGCCAATAAAAGTAAGCCATCTCTTAACTCATAGCTTTGGATCGTTTTTCCGGCAAATTGATGCAATGTCTGTTTGCCCATCAGGATGATCGTGAGTAGAACCGCCATCCCTGCAGCAAGTGGGATATTCCATACACAGATAGCGCCAATGATATAAGTCATCAAAAAAGCCAGTTCAGTGGTAGAGCCGATATCGACAGCGCTAACATAGGCTTTAAAAGATTATTTTCAGCGAAATTTAAGCTTAGAAATATCCCATCTCAATATTTGCGTGGTTGAACATAAAAAACCTGGAAAGATGCTTATTTTGTTTTTAATCGCTGGTCAGTGTTCTGATTTACGCAATCCTATGTCCTATTAATTGAAATTTCATAGAACACATTGCTGTTTTATAGTCCAGCTAAAGGTCATGACACAGAACCCATTATGAATACAAATATCGCCGCTTTTAGTCCCGACTTACCAGTCCATATGACATTCGAGGAACATGACTGGAATCTTTTGGCTCAGTACTGGTATCCGATTGCACTTGCGCGTGATATTACAGATCAGCCAACAAGTAGCATGCTGCTTGATATGCCTCTGGTGATTTATAAAATGAACGATGAACTGGTGGTGGCGAAAGATGCATGTCCGCATCGCGGTGTACCTTTAAGCTTGGGAAAAAATGACGGCCAAGGCGTGGTGTGTCGTTATCACGGTTTACGCTTTGGCAATGAAGGTAAATGCAACCGTATTCCTGCACATCCTCAGCATACAATATCGGAACGTTTCCATTTGAAAACTTATGCTGCGGTAGAAAAGTATGGTCTGATCTGGTGTTCATTAAGCGCTACAAAAGATGCAGAACCTCATATTCCTAATATGCCTTTTTGGGATGATGCTGAGTATCAGCAACTGGTCTGCCCTCAGATAGACATTCAATGTTTTGCAGGAAGACAGCTCGAAGGTTTTATTGATGTGGCACATTTTGCCTGGGTGCATCCCGATACTTTTGGTGATCCGGAGGATGTAGAAGTTCCTGATTACAGTACGACAGAAACGGATGTTGGTTTTAATGCAGATTATATCAGTAGTGTGGGACGTTATCCGATCGGAACAGAGCAGCGTGGCCAGGAAGATTTTAAATGGTTACGTCATTTTGAAGTGAGCCTACCCTTTACTGCAACCCTTACGATTCATTTTCCGAATGATGCCAAGCAGGTCATCATGAATGCGGCTTCACCGATGACTGCACGTTCAACACGACTTTTTGCGCCTATTTGCCGCAATTATGATAAAGATTTACCGGTTGAAGATGCCTATGCATTCAATATGAAAATTTTCGAGGAAGATCGTGTGATTGTAGAAAATCAGAAACCTGAATATTTACCTCTGGATTTATCTTTAGAAGCGCATTTTCCGGCAGATCGGAGTTCAAGCATGTACCGAAAATTACTACGCAAACGGGGATTTAGTCCTTTATTTGCTGCTTAAAATTTTATTCAAAAGAAAAGCAGTTATAGGTAGTAAGGGCTAGATATCCCCAGATATTTAAAAAATTACAGGATTATTAAATTTATAAGCTATATGTCGATGTAGGTCTTTAGCCAAACTTATTTTTGGATGAATTGGGTTATATCGTGATTTCTATCAGGATACATCTTGTTATATAGCCTCATGGGTCTTGTATTCTAGTGAAGAAAGGCCTTTTAGAATGGTAAAGAACTTTTAGAAGATAAAATTAGTTTTTTATTAAAATAGGTATATAATAAATAAAATCACTTTACTTTACTATTTTAATAAAATTATGGATCAATATTGCACACTGCAGGTTTATCAGGAAGATGAATGGCTGGATTGCGCTATTGTTGAGATTGTCGGTCAACAACAAACTGGATGGCAAGCAGCCACGCGCACATCATATCTATTTGAATATGCTATTTCTTATATGAACCTAAGCGATGGGCATGCGCTAGCCTATCATTTACCAGTAAATGTGCAAAATACCTTGCAATCTACCTGGCCGGCCTTCCTGATGGATTTGTTACCTCAAGGTTATGGTCGTAAAGAATTACTCCGTCAGCTTAATTTTTCTGAAAATACTCAGGAACAAGCAGACTGGGCGCTTTTAAAAGCGGGTGCAGGCAATCCGATTGGTAATTTACGGATTAAAGAGGCTTATGAATGGCTACAGGGGCAGTTCCCTGTTCAGCAGAATCATGGCTTTAGTCTGGACCAAGTCGTAGAACGTCAAGAAAAATTTATTGAATCCTTGGCCTCTTATGGACTTTTTATTGCCGGTTCTTCTGGTATTCAGGGCGAGTGGCCAAAATTACTGCTGACCCAAGGTCACGATGACCTGTTCTATCTGGATCACACGCTGACAGATGATCAGGTCAAACAGCATTGGCTGGTGAAATTCAGTCGTGGCAGTGATCAGAATCTAGATAAAATTTTGATGCACGAAGCCTTATATATGAAAATTGCCCAATACCTGGGACTTCGTGTTCATCAGGAACTGGAGCTGCATGGTAAGACTTTATTTATTCCCCGATTTGACCGTAAAGTCAGCGATGGGAAGGTTGAAAGAATTGCCCAGGAAAGTATTGCTTCTCTGGGAGGAAAAGCCGGTTTTGGGGTAAGAATGACCCATAACCAGATCTGTAGCCTGTTGATGCAATGCTGTACTGAACCAAAACAGGAAATCTTTGAATATTTGAAGCGTGATCTTGCCAATGTCGCTTTAGGCAATAAAGACAATCATACCCGTAATACAGCGATTCAACGTTTCAATAATGGAATCATTCAACTAACCCCATTATTTGATTTTGCGCCGATGTGGCTCCATCCAGATGGTATTGCCCGAACTACACGTTGGGAGCGAGATGATCATGGTGGCATGCCAATTTGGCATTCAGTCATTGAACAGATCGCCGAAAGCACGATGATTGATCCACAAGAAATCAAAGCGGTATTAATCGAGCAATTACCACTTTATCAGGGGTTACTCGAGCACATGCAGCATCTGCAATTGGCACCTGAAATTCTTGAAAATAGCCAGTATCGAATTAATAATATTTGCCAACAATTGGAGGAGCT